>NZ_FWFO01000001.1:0-1405974 GCF_900172225.1 Falsiruegeria litorea R37 | reverse complement strand
TTGACGTCGAAATTGGCGTCCTGCACGGCGGGAACATACCCGGCATCGCGCAAGATCTTGGCGGCGGCGTCTGCGTCATTCCCTGACCGAGCCAAAGCGTCGGTCAGGGCCTTTTCAGCGCCGGGGCCAAACACCTGCCAGAGATCCTGGCAGGCGATGGCCGGCGTGTTTGCGTTGGTCACGTGGTGTGGCTCACTTGGTTGCGGCGTCGACAACCGGACGCCAGGTGCCTTCGTTATCCGCCATCCATGCAGCGACAACCTCTTCGACCGAGCCGCCATCAACGTCGATCGCGCCCATCATGGGCTGCTGGTCCGCAACGTCGAGGGTGTAGTTCGACAGGATCTCGAACGCGGCCGGCCATTTGTCTTCCATACCGGACCAGGACGCTTTGAAGATGCGGGTCGGGGCAAAGTCACAATCGTTGACCGCGTTGGGGTTCGGACCCCAGGACGCGTCGGTAAAGCATGCCTCTTCGCCTGCGGGCAGTTCAACGAACTGCACATCATAGGCCGACATCGCCCAATGCGGTTGCCAGAAGGTGATCAGCAGCGGCGATTTACGCTCGGTCGAGGCGCGCAGTTCGGCGATCAAGGCCCCTTCGGAGCCTGCGGGAACTGCTTTGAACGGCAACTCAAGACCGGTCATGCGGTCAGCACCCGGTGTGCCCCAGTCAGCAGGGTAGTCAACCAGGCGACCCGCTGGCAGGGTTTCGGCGGTGGCAAAGTTCTGCGCGCATTCTTTCAGGGCTTCCCACGCAGGCAGGCCGGGGCACATTTCGGCAACATGCGAGGGGTAGGCAATGCCCTCTTTCGCATCCAGGCCAAGATCGCCCAGTTCGGTCACGCCGCCCGCATCAACGTGCTTGGCGTATTCTTCGGACACGTTGGACGACCAGATTTCCAGCGCCGCGTGCAGCTCACCATCGGTCATCGCCTGATACATGTTCATGTAGCCGGCGGTTACGTATTCAACGTTGTACCCGGCCGCTTTGAGCATTTCGCCCGCCACATGGGTGGTGACGTGCTGCCCCGTCCATTCGTTGACCGCCAGCTTGATCGGCTCGTCCACCGCGCCAAGTTCTGCCGCATGTACGGTGCCCGCCAAAGCGGTCAGTGCGATCCCAAGACCTACAGTTTTCATTGAGGAGTCTCCCTGTTTTTTGTGTTGTCGCCCGTCAGTATCCGGCAATTCCCGAAAGGTGTCACCTGACTATCTGACAGTTTTTTATTGATTGATGAGTCAATCAGTAACGATTCTTGCTCATTTGTCGACCCCTTACGCGACGCGGGATAATTTCACGCGCACCACACCAATGCTTGGCAGGACAGGTCAAGCCGCCTAAAGTTGGGCAAATACTAACGAAGGGGGGGAGACCCAAAATGAACCGGATGCCGAAACTCAGCCATTGTTTAGGTGCTGTGATAGGCTGTTTCCTGGGAACGGCCGCGCTGGCAGAGCCGATTGACTGGAAAACCGTAAGGGGTTGGGATATTTCATTTTATCCAGCAAGCGAGGGCTGCCAAGCCTTTGCATTGTTCGAAGAAGACACCGCATTCTTTATTGGCTTTGACAACACTGAAAACGAATTGTCGTTGGATGTGACGCTGCTGGATCAGAAATGGCGGTCGATCGAAGCTGGCAAGGAATACAAGGTCGAGGTCAAGTTTGGCGACGAAAGTCCCTGGAGCATGGATATGGACGGGTTGAAGACCGATGACTTCCCCGGATTGGGCATCATGATCGATGCAGGGTCCGATCAGGCCAAGCTGTTCATCGACGAATTCCAGCGTGAAAACTCGATGAAGTGGAGCTTCAAATCAACTGTGTTGGGACGCTACACCCTGCGCGGATCACGTGCAGCGTTCAACGAGGTCATTGCTTGTCAGCGCTCTTACATGCGCGCGCAATCTTCGTCTGATCCGTTTGCGCAAAGCTCGTCTGACCCTTTCGCCGACTGATCCAACCAGCTCCTGCCCGAGGCCACCCATGACGCCCCAATCCGCCCAAATCATCTTGGACGAAAACTTTGCTGACTGGGTCAGGGCGCTGGACCTGTCCGTTCAGTCGATCGATACGGATCACGCTCTGATCCGGATGCCACTTGCGGACCATCTGGCGCGGGTTGGCGGGATCGTTTCGGGGCAGGCTTTGGCTGCGCTTGCGGACACAACCATGGTTCTCTCTGCTGTGGCACACAGTGGAGAGTTCAAGCCCTTTGCAACCACCGATCTGCACACGCAATTCCTGCGCCCCGGTGTCGGCACCGCCATTCTGTGCCGTGCCGAGGTGGTGCGCGCAGGCCGCGCGCTGGTCTTTGCCCGCTGCGACATGACAGAAGAGGACAGCGGCAAGAAGGTTGCGACCGCTACGGCCACGTTCTATGCCCCTTAGGGCTTGAACATGCCCTTGCAGGGATTGGAACAAAGTGGCGACATGAACCGAATTAGGGAGTGTGCCCAATGCATCATTTCGACGAAATCTTTGGCTTGGCCGCGGCCCGTCACGGCGGCGACCAAGCGCTTGAGGCAAAGCTGAGCCCACCCAAATCTCCGCAAGAACTGGCCCACATGCCTGACGACCGCTGGCTGTCAGTGATTACCAAATGCATTTTTCAGGCTGGCTTCAACTGGAAGGTCATCGAGGCGAAATGGGACGGGTTCGAAGAGGCATTCGATGGTTTTGATCTGGGCCGTTGCGCCTTTATGGATGACGAGAAATTCGACGCCCTGCTGACGGACACCCGCATCGTACGCAACGGCACCAAAATCGCCACCGTGCGCGACAACGCCGCCTTTCTGCTAGAGCTGCGACAAGAGGGGGGCGTAGGTCAGACCCTGGGTGGCTGGCCCTCGACCGATTACATCGGGTTGCTTGCCATGCTCAAAACCCGCGCCTCGCGCATGGGTGGGACCACCGCGCAATATGCTATGCGCTTTGCCGGGCGTGACAGTTTCATCCTGTCCCGGGACGTGGTGGCTCGGCTGATTGCCGAAGGGGTTGTCGACAAAACGCCGACCTCGAAAAAGGCGCTGACGGCCACGCAAGGGGCGTTCAACACCTGGATGGATCAATCCGGCCGCTCGCTGACCGAAATCAGCCGCGTTCTGGCCATGAGTCTGTGAACCGCACACGAGGTATTTTGTCACCTCACAACATATTTTCATCACCCCCCTATCCGGGCCACGGCGGCCGGGCTAGGTTTGCCGCATGATCCTGCGTGCGTTCTTGCTCTTGCTGTTTCTTGCGTCCTGCGGGCGCCCGCTGACACCGACCGAAATGTCGTTCATCTCTTCGATCCATGGCGAAGACCTGAACTTGAACCGGGTGCGTCTGGTCAAGGGCGCACCGGTTGGCAGCGTCACCTTCAAACGCAAGCCCCGTCCGCGTGTCGCCTGCCGCGAGCGCATTCTGCCGCCCGCCAAGGAAGAGATCGTGACCACGTCCCCCGCAGCGGTGGCGTTGTTCAACAAGGTCTTTTTCACCAAGAACTGGTACATCGACGACTATTTGCCGACCTACCCCGACCGGCTTTACCTAATCGAAGCGATGCTGCTGGCTCATGAAATGACCCATGTCTGGCAATGGCAGAACCGCGAGCGCACCGGATATCACCCGCTTTTGGCCGCTGCCGAGCATACACGTTCGGACGACCCCTATCTGTTCGACCTGAATGGGGCTCCGGATTTCCTAAACTATGGCTATGAACAGCAAGGCGCCATTGTCGAAGAATACGTCTGCTGCCGCGCTTTGGCCCCTGATGCTGCCCGCACGCAGCGCCTGCACGAAATGCTGAAAGACGCCTTTCCGGTCTCGGACCTGCCCCGGTCACGAGAGCACGACGTCTATCTGCCGTGGAACAAGGCGGAATTGAACGGCATCTGCGACTGATCAGCCGTCAGTCTGAATGCTTTCGAGGAAGGCCAGCAACGCGGCCAGACTGCGCGGTGTGGGCGTCAGCGTGCCATCGATGTCCACCGGCACCTGCTCGCCAGAAAGGATTGCCCCGAATTCGGGCATGGCACCTGGGTTGGCGTGTCCCTTTTGGCCATAGCCGTCGATTTTAGACAGAACCTGAGCCCGTGGGAATGCGCCTCCGTTGGCGGCGGACAGCTGCGTCAGGTCGGGGGCAACCGCGCGACTGCTCAGCTCTCCCCCCGCCGCATCATAGTTGTGGCAGGCGGCGCAGTTCTCCACAAAGATCTGCTCACCCTCCTTAGCTGTCGGCATCGCATTTTGGGCTTGGCACCCGGCCAGCAGAGCCGCCGCCGCTCCTGCACCCAATATTTGCATCCGGGTCATACCTGCTCCCCTCATCTACTGTGCTTGCAGCGTACGCAAATACGCCATCAAATCCACAATTGGTTGGCTTGTCATCAATGGCTGTCCAGAGTGCGTCTTGATCGACACGTCTTTGCCCTCAAAGAAATGCCCGTAAACCGGCATCGGGCTGCCATGACTGACCAACGCGTCGCGCCCGTCAATCCGCTTGGCAACGCGTTCAACTGGAAATATCCCGCCTTGCTCCAACTTGGTCAGATCCACCGGTTTGATCACCAGAACACCTGCCATCGGCCCCTGCCCTGTCGCCTCGATCCCGTGACAGGTCGCGCAGTGTTTCAGATACAGCTCTTCGCCCTGTTCGACGTCCTCGGACCAGGCAGCAGCGGCCGCCAGTCCCAGAAGCAAAGACAACACCACTCTCATCAAATTCTCCTATTGTTTGTGCCGTTTCGCCCCTTCACGCAGACTGCCACAGCTTTGTGACCCGCGCTCCCATTTCCAGACTTGCGCATCCCCGCGACTGTCGCAATGATCCAGATCATTGCCAAACCCGTCCGACTAGAGGCCCCCTCATGACCCATTATGCCGCCCTGATGTTGGCCGCTGGCATCGGCATTCCGGTTCTGGCCGCATTGAATGCCGCGTTGGGGCAGCAAATCGCCTCTCCCACAGCTGCCGGAGTGGTGCTGTTTGCAGTGGCCTTTGTGGGCTCGGCCGTGGTGATGCTGCTTTTTCCCGGTCCGGCTGCACTGATGCATCTGGGCGGAACGCCCAAACACCTGTTTGTCGCGGGTCTTCTGATCGCCTTCTATGTCCTGACAATCACCCATGTTGCACCGCATTTCGGGGTCGGAAACGCGGTCTTCTTTGTCCTTTTGGGCCAGTTGATCAGCGCCGCCGCCATTGATCACTTTGGTCTTTTTGGTGCGCAGATCTCACCGCTCACATGGGTGCGCGCAGGCGGGATTGCAGTGATGGTCTTGGGCGTCGGGATCACGCAACTGGCGTGAGGTATCATCAAAGGCTGTCGCAAGATAACTTACTATTCTTGCAACAGCCAAAGTGCTTAAGGGCACTACATTGACAAAGTGCTGCGCCACTCCCCCGTTTCGTCGCGCGACCAGAGCGCCGACTTGTCATCGTTAACTCGGTCCACCTCGCTCAGGCGATCCTGCATGTACTCGACGCCATGTTTCAGAGGGATCATGCCCGGCAACGGATTTGGTTCGGCCGCTTGGATCAACCGTAGCCGCGCCCATACGTTATCACTCATTCCGCACCGCCACGCCGCTGTTAACATGCGCCGAAATTCAGGATCGCGCTGAGCTTTCGCTTCAAAATGAGGCATCATCGACCCGTAACTGGACAAAATATCCTCAATGGGCCCGATCGCAATCTTCTCCAGTTGCTCATCCGTCTCTGCCGCATCAAACGCCGCAAGCACAAAGTTCCAGATGGCATGTGGATGACCGCAAACACCGAACTCAGCGGCCCAACCCTCTACATCCCCGTCATTCAGATCTGAGAGCAATTGTCGGGCCGCTTCGAGCAAAACCTCGCTGGACACGTCGAGCCCATAGGTTTCAGCGAGGTGTTTGAGTCTCTTGTTTGTGCTACCATCAAAAGCTGGTAACTCATCATTGACCAGCCAGTACTTAGCCAACAACTGTTCCCAGGAAATAGGTTCTAGAGCCATAAATTACCGCGGGTATTACCGCGTTGTCAGATGAAGAGTACGTCGCACCTCTTCGATGAAGTGAGCTGACAAACTACGCCCGCCGGTCCACCAGTCAAGCCCTTGATCTCAGTCTTCGATCAACATCCCACCGTCCAACCGCAGCATCCGGTCCATGCGGGCCGCAAGTTCCATGTTGTGCGTGGCGATCAGCGCCGACAGGCCGGTGCCTGAAACCAGGTCGACCAGCGCTGCAAACACCTGATCCGATGTCGCAGGGTCCAGGTTTCCGGTGGGTTCATCCGCCAACAGAACGCGCGGCTTATTGGCCAAAGCCCGGCAGAATGCCACCCGCTGCTGCTCGCCCCCCGACATGGCCGCCGGTCGGTGATCGGCGCGGTTTGCCACGCCGACGCGACCAAGCAAGTCTTGCGCGCGGGCGCGGGCCTCACGCTCGGTCACGCCATTGGCCAGTTGCGGCAAGGTGATGTTTTCCAGTGCCGTGAACTCGGGCAGCAGGTGGTGGAACTGATAGACAAAGCCTACATCGCTGCGCCGCGTGGCGGTGCGACGGCGGTCGCCTTTGCCGGTCATGTCTTGACCGCCGATTTCGACCGTGCCGGTGTCCGGCGTGTCCAAGAGGCCCGCGATATGCAACAGAGTTGACTTGCCCGCCCCCGAGGGTGCCACCAGCGCCACGGTTTCGCCTGCGCGCAGCTCCAGATCCGCGCCGCGCAGCACCTGAACCTCGCCCGGGGTGCCCGCCAGATAGGTTTTCGACAGCCCGGACAGGCGCAAACTTACATCATTCATAGCGCAGCGCCTCGACCGGGTTCAGCCGCGCCGCGCGGCGGGCCGGGAAATAGGTAATGAGCCAGCTCAACCCCATGCTGAGCGCGACCGAAGACAGGACATCCGACGCGGTGATGATGGCCGAGGGGAAGATGAATCCGTTGGCCTCGAGGTCCCGGACCCCGCTGCCCGAGGCCCAATCCACAAAAGCGTAGACGCTGTCGATGTTGAGCGCAAAGATCACGCCCAGGATTACCCCGAACACCGTGCCAGCCGTACCGACCGAGGCACCACAGATGAAGAACACCCGCAAAACCGCACCCTGGGTCAGGCCGATGGTGCGCAGGATGCCGATGTCGCGGCCCTTGTTCTTGACCAGCATGATCAGGCCCGAGACGATGTTGAGCGCCGCAATCAACACCAGGATCGCCAGCACGATGAAAATCGCATTGTCCTGCATCTTGAGCGCCCGGATCATGCCGCCTGCGCGATCTCGCCACGTGTATAGATACGCCCTGTCGCCTGCAGTTTCGAGCACCGGCAGGATCAGCGCCTCGGCCCTGAGTGGATCGCTGAGCCGCAAGTCGACCTGATCAACTGCCCCTTCGCGGTTGAAAAAGCTCTGCGCCTCGCTCAGCGGCATATACAGGCGGCTTTGATCGACAAACCCCTGGCCCGACGTGAAGACATAGACAACCTCATAGGCCGACACCCGGACCGAGCGGCCCATGGGCGTGCGGGCGCCATCCGGGGACACCAGCTTGAGCCGGTCTCCCACGCCGATCCCCAATTGCCGCGCCAATGCGCCGCCAATGGCGACCCCTTCGCCAAACCGGGCCAGATCGCCCCAGCTGTCTTCGGCCTCGGCAATCATCGGATAATCACGCAGATCATCCAGAGTGATGCCATAGACATCAACCGGCATGTTGCGGCCCTGATAGCTGCCCATGACCTGAGCCCGCACCAGCGGCGCTACATCCTCGACCCCCGCCATGTCAGCCAGTCGCGCCGACAGATCGTCATAATCACGGATAAGGTGGTCCTTGGGGATTTCGGCCTGCAGGTCGCGCCGATAGTGTACGTCCATATGCGCGTTGGCCCCCAACATGGTCTGCACGATGTCCGACCGCAGCCCCTCACGCACGGCCAACGTCGACACCAGAGCAAACACCGCCAGGGTGATCCCGATCAGGCTGATCCATGTCATCACGCTCACGCCGCCCTCGGCGCGGCGCGCGCGCAGGTACCGCCACGCGATTTTCCATTCGAACGGGGCAAACGGGGCTGGGGTGGTGGCCATTTCGGCTCCTGCTCTTGTCGTTGCGGCGGAGAGTGAAGTCTGCGGCCCGTGGGGTCAAGTCAATGCCCCGTTATTCGCGCGGTACAAGCGGGTTTTCACAAGCAAATACAGTTTCCATTTTGGCAACACTGTGCCGGATAGTGCCCGTATTGTCATCAAATCGCCCAATCAATTAACCAATGTTAACAAAAAAGCGCGGCAAATTTTGGTCAAGTTTGAACCTTCTGCCAGCCTGAAGACACACAAGGGTATGCCAGAAGACTAAAGGGCAGGATCGAAAAGGAGATGGTCATGGAACCGAACCGAAGCGACGTTACCCACAACGTTTACAAACTGCACACCTCTCAAGTGCGCCGCATGATGTATGGGCCCGCCCAATACGATTGCGAAACCGCATGCCTGCTGCGCGCTGTTTTACTGCCCATCTTTGATGTGTCCAAATCTTGGACCGACCTAATCGACCGGCTTGGGGGCAAAGGCTATCATCCGATGTTTCGCGGTGGAGAGCTGTGCCTGATCAAACACTCCGACGGCTCCCGTATCTGTGGCCTGCGCTTTCTGGGTCTGGACATGCATGATCTGGTGGCACGCCTTGGACGCCCCAGCGTCCTGCCTTGCTCGGGTCAAATGGCGGATGGAGAGATCCTGCATTGAGCCAAAGGCCGCAATAACCCCAATCGAAAAATGCCCTGCGCGCGGCGGGGCATTTTCCTTGTATTACGGTTTTTGACCAACCAATCCCGGGCTTCAGAACAGGCCGCCCACGCGATGCGGAGCGTAAATCTCGGCCACTTTCTTGACTGCTTCTTCCGGCGTCATCTCGACGCTTTCGCCGGTCTTGCGGCTGGTCAGTTCCACGACACCATTTTTCAGCCCGCGTGGACCGACGGTGATGCGCCAAGGCAGACCGATCAGGTCCATGGTGGCAAATTTTCCGCCCGCACGTTCCTTGCGGTCATCATAGAGCGGCTCCAGACCCACAGCAGTCAATGCAGCCTCAAGCTGCTCACAGGCCGCGTCCGCCGCCTCGTCGCCTTGTTTAAGGTTCACGATACCGCAGTGGAACGGCGTCACGCCTTCGGGCCAGATGATGCCGTTCTCGTCATGGCTGGCCTCGATGATCGCGCCCAACAAGCGCGAGACGCCAATGCCGTGGCTGCCCATGTGAACCGGCGTCTGTTTGCCATCGGGGCCCTGTACAACAGCGTTCAGCGGTTCCGAGTATTTGGTGCCAAAGTAGAAGATCTGCCCCACTTCGATCCCACGCGCAACACGGCGACGCTCTTCGGGGATCTGGTTGAACAGCTCTTCGTCGTGGGTTTCATCGGTGCGCGCATAGCGCGACGTGAACTCTTCGAGCACCGACTGGCACTGCTCGACGCTGTCATAGTCGATCTCGCGGTCGCCAAAGGTCAGGTCGGTGACAGCGCTGTCATAGAACACCTCGGACTCGCCGGTTTCAGCCAGCACCAGGAATTCATGGGTGTAGTCACCACCAATCGGTCCGCCATCGGCGCGCATCGGGATCGCCTGCAGGCCCATACGTTCATAGGTGCGCAGATAGCTGACCAGGTGACGGTTGTATGCGTGCAGCGCGTCCTCTTTGGTCAGGTCAAAGTTATAGCCGTCCTTCATGTAGAATTCACGGCCCCGCATCACGCCAAAGCGTGGGCGGATCTCGTCGCGGAACTTCCACTGGATCTGATACATGGTCAGCGGCAGGTCCTTGTAGCTGCTGACGTTGGCGCGGAAGATGTCGGTGATCAGCTCTTCGGCGGTCGGCGTGAACAGCATGTCCCGGTCGTGCCGGTCCTTGATGCGCAGCATTTCCTCGCCATAGGCGTCATAGCGCCCACTTTCGCGCCACAGGTCCGCCGATTGCATGGTCGGCATCAGCATCGGGATATGACCCGCGCGCATCTGCTCTTCGTGGACGATGTTTTCCAGCTTGCGCAGCACCTTGAAGCCCAAGGGCAGCCAGGAATAGATGCCTGCAGCAGATTGCTTGATCATGCCGGCCCGCAGCATCATGCGGTGGCTGACGATCTGGGCCTCGCTCGGGGTTTCCTTGAGCACAGGCAGAAAATAGCGGGACAAGCGCATTGCGGTCTCTCTGATCATTGGCGTTTTCGCTGATCTACGGCATCGCCGCGTCTGGGGCAATCGGCCTTTGTGGTTTTCGCGACCCCATCGTGTCGGAATTCGGGTTGATCTGCATGCGCCCTGCAACGACGCTCGACCAACGGACAGCACCGGAGCAAGACATGCAGAGCATTCCCACCATCGACATTTCGCCCCTGCGCGATGCGGAGCACCCGGACAGAGCCAACGTGGTAAAGCAAATCCACGAGGCCTGCACCGACATCGGGTTTCTGTCGATCGTGGGTACAGGTGTGTCGCAGGAAACGGTGGACGACATGCGCGCCTGTGTCCGGGCGATCTTTGCCGTGCCCGAAGCCCGCAAATGGGACCAGGCCATCACGCGCGGAAACTACCGCGGGTTCATCCCGTTTGGCTTCTTCTCGCCCAATGACGGATCGGGTACAGCCGACAAATACGAAGGCTACAAGCTGCACCAAGAGGTCGCCGCGACGGACCCGGTGGTGACTGATTGCGCATTATATGGACCCAACCGCTGGCCGGCCGAAGTTCCAGAGGCCCGAGACCGGGTGCTCGCATATTGGTCGCAACTGGATGAAGTCGCGCTGTTGTTGCTGGGCGCCCTGGCCGAGGCATTGGACCTGCCCCCCAGGACGTTCCAGGACGCCTTTGCCACGCCCATGACCAACATGACCCTGCTGCATTATCCGCCCCAGGCGCCCGATGAGCCGGGGTTCGGCATCCATCCTCACAAGGATACGGACGCACTGACCATCATCGCCCCCGATCCGGTCGGCGGGCTAGAGGTACAGACACGTGATGGCGGCTGGATTACACCTGATTGTCCACCCGGCGGCTTTGTCGTCAACATTGGAGACATGCTGGAATTGTGGTCTGGCGGGCGGCTGGTCTCAACCCCGCATCGGGTGGTGAACCACTCAGGAAAAGAACGCTATTCCTTCCCATACTTCGCTGTTCCACGGCACGATGTGGTGGTGACCCCGCTACTTACGCCCTTGCCCGGATTTGACAGACCGTCCGTTCACTGCGGTCATTGGTCAGCCGAAACTTGGCGCACCAACTGGCCTGATGAAGTGGCAAACGAGGATACACCGGAACTGGGCACTCTCCACAGCTAGGATCAGGCCTGCTCTGCCGGGTTACGGCGCATGTCCCGGTAAAGCAAGGCGGCCAGCATCAGGCCGAAGAGCCCCCATTGTTCCTCGACATACTCGGCACCTGGGTGGAAGGACGCAAAAATCCAGAACATTGGCATCATCCACAGCCCGTATTGGTCGCTGACTTTCAGGATTCGAGCCACCCCGTTCATCCGGTAAACCCATGCCAGCAGTTCCACCCGACGAAACCAGGTGAAGAAACACAGCATGGCCGCGTTGAACGGGACATACAGATACTTCTGTAGCGGGTTGATCAAATTGTGGAAATTCAGCTCTTCTTGATAGTTGTATTCCAACATGACTTCGGGCGTTTCGATCCCCAGAACACGCTGCCCCCAACTGATCTCCTCGAACGCGAACAACAGCCAAGCCAGGCCCAGGAAAATCGAAAACCGAGAGCCCTTGTAGGCGCAGATCAGAAAGATCACTCCTCCAATGAACGCCAGCACGAAGGTGCCCCATTCCAACAGCGTGTCCTCTGGGTCCGCCCCTTGAAGTACGACCCGCAAGTAGTAGGTGTAGAACAGGAAATGCGCGACAAAGAAAATCAGATACCAGAAAATGTAGGGCTTGGGAAACGTCCACGCCCGGTAGGTGACAGCAGTCAGCACCACCCACAAGGCCAGCATAACCGGGGCCAAAGTAAACTTGGCAAAGGTGTATCTGGGGCTGGAAACCACGCCATCGGGCGCAAGATATGTCTCCATAAATCGGATCAGTTCATCCTGAAATGAGGTATAGGCAATCACTGCGCCCACAATCCAAAGGCAGGAAAATCCCACCACGCCCAACAGCCACTGCCGACTGCTCCCCTGATTGTCTGCGCTTTGACCTTGATTCACGTCCATCGTCCCCCTCCCCAAGAGAGATCGCGACAAAGGATCAAGCTCCCCCAAGCGATCCCATGCCCGCCCCGGTTCGGCCGAGGCCCCGCGTTCCATCAAAATTGTTCAAACAGTTTAGATAGTTAGACAAAAAACACAAATCTTTCTGGAATCTTTTCATGGAAAGCTGCGATTACTGGTGTGGTTTTGCATGGTTCTGACCAGGGTCAGAACACTATGGAAGCGACAACACAATCGAACGACAATCCCACTATGCATGTCAGAAATTTGTTTCCCTCCAACTGGACTCAAAGAAACATCATGACAATATATCCAGTCATTGATTAGGATAATTTCAATTCCAACGACAAACTAAACGGGGGCGGAGTGGAACAACTTGCCTTTACCTACGAAATGGGCGTGGTCGCCGCGCTCTTGGCATTCACGGTTTTTCTCTTTGTTTCCGAGCTGATACGAATAGACCTTAGCGCCATATTGGTGCTCGTGATGATCGGTATGCTCAGCTACCTTCCGGGGCTCGAGAGCTTGGCGAACGTCAACAACCTGTTTGATGGGTTTGCATCAAATGCCGTGATCTCGATCATCGCGGTGATGATCGTCGGTGCCGGCTTGGACAAGACCGGCATCATGAACAAGGTCGCTGCTGTCATCCTGAAGTACGGCGGACGGACAGAAGGTCGCATTCTGCCCATCATTTCCGGCACCGTTGGCGTGATCTCGTCGTTCATGCAGAACGTGGGGGCCGCTGCCCTGTTCCTGCCGGTGGTCAGCCGCATCTCGTCGCGGTCCGGCATTCCCCTGTCTCGGCTGCTGATGCCGATGGGCTTTTGCGCGATCTTGGGCGGCACCATGACAATGGTCGGATCGTCGCCGCTTATCCTGCTTAATGACTTGATTCAAACCGCAAACGAAGGCCTGCCCGAGGGGAGCAAGATGGAGCCTTTTGGGCTGTTTTCCGTCTTTCCAATTGGCGCAGTTCTGATCTTGACCGGGATCGTCTATTTCCTGGTGCTGGGTCGTTGGGTGCTGCCTGCGGTTCCGGCCCGCGTGGATGGCACCACGGCACAAGGCACGCAATCCTACCTCAAGCGGGTATATGGCCTGAAAGCCGAAGTGTTCGAAGTCGATGTGCCCGCCGACAGCCCGCTGGTGGGTCAGATCCTTGCTGACATTAATCTTGAGAACAACCTCTACATCATCTCGACCTTTTATCGCGGCAAGGTGTCGATGGTGCAGATCCTGACCGCCGAAATCGCGGCGCCCTGTCGCCTGGCGATCATCGGCAAGTCCAAGGTGGTCCACAGCTTCGCTCGCAAGTATGGCCTGCATGTGCGCCCTGAACTCGATGTCTTTTCCGAGGAGTTTGCAACAACCAACGCCGGCATCGCCGAACTGGTCATTCCGCCAGACAGCCAGTTGGTCGGCAAATGCCCGCGCGAACTGCAGCTGCGCAAGACCTACGGTCTCAGCCTGCTTGCAATCCACCGTGGCGAGGAAACGCTCAGCCATGTGGAAACCGAAGACCATGAACCAACAGCCATTGGTCTGGTCGAGTTCAAGCCGGGCGACATGCTGGTTTCGCACACCCGCTGGGACAACCTGACCCGGATCAAGCAGAATACAGACTTTATCGTCGTGACCTCGGATTTCCCGCAAGAGGAGCTGCGACCGCAAAAGGTCGGCTGGGCGCTGCTGTTCTTTCTCATCGCCGTGTCGCTGATCCTGTTCACCGACATCCGCCTGTCGCTGTGTCTGCTTGTTGGCGCTGTCGGAATGCTGCTCAGCCGGGTTCTCAGCATCGACGAGGCCTATCGCGCTGTTGGCTGGAATACTGTGTTCTTGTTGGCCAGTCTCATACCATTGGGGCAAGCTGTGCAGAACACCGGCACTGCGGCCTGGATCGCTCAGCAGATCATGTTCATACTGGACGGTTGGCCGCTGTGGTCGCTGCAAGCCGGAGTTGCCATTCTGGCCACCGTCTTCTCGCTCGTGATGTCAAACGTTGGGGCCACCGTCCTGTTGGTGCCGCTGGCGGTCTCCATCGCGGTCGCTGCTGGGGGCAACCCGGCGGTCTTTGCGCTGACAGTGGCGATCTCGACCTCGAACAGTTTCATCATTCCAACCCACCAGGTGAATGCCCTGATCATGGGGCCTGCGGGCTATAAGGTGATGGATTTTGTCCGCTCGGGTGGGATCATGACCATCCTGTTTCTGGTGGTTTCCCTGACCATGCTGAACGTGGTGTTCTAGGTCACGACACTTGCAACCTGCTCCACCTTGAGCGATGTACACATCAAAGTTCACGGGTTTGGAGCAGGCATGTCCCTGACAGTTAAAGAACAAGTGCGGTATTGGGGCATTGTAGCGGCGGTCTTCGTCCTTGTCCTGTGGTTCCTGGGCGACGTGCTGTTGCCGTTCGTGATTGGCGGCGCAATCGCCTATTTCATCGACCCGATTGCCGACCGGCTCGAGGCGATGGGACTGTCACGCATGGCTGCGACGGGTGTAATCACCATCGCATCTGTCTTGTTGTTCGTGATCATGATCCTGATGGTCGTGCCCGCCTTAATCGGTCAGTTGATTGACCTGATCGAGGTTCTGCCCCAGCTGTTCCGCGATCTGCGCTCCTTTGTGGATGAACGTTTCCCCTCTCTGATGGACCGCGAATCCAGCGCGCATCAAATGCTGGCCACCATTGGCGAGACGCTCAAGTCGCGCAGCGGCGACTTCCTGCAGGGCGTTTTGGGTTCGGTCGGATCTGCCGTGAATGTCGTGGTTCTTTTGGTCATTGTTCCGGTTGTCGCCGTCTACCTGCTGCTCGACTGGGACAACATGATCGCGCGCATCGATGAATTGCTTCCCCGCGATCACCAGCCCGTTATCCGGATATTGGCGGCCGACATAGACAAAGTTCTGGCCTCTTTCGTACGTGGCATGGGCACTGTCTGTCTGATCCTGGGCACATACTATGCCGTAGCCTTGATGATCGTGGGTCTGCAGTTCGGCCTGATCGTTGGCTTTATTGCCGGCCTCGTGACGTTCATCCCCTATCTGGGTGCCCTGATCGGCGGAGCGCTCGCCATTGGTTTGGCCATGTTCCAGTTCTGGGGTGACTGGGTGTCCATTGGTATTGTTGGCGCCATCTTTGCCCTTGGCCAAGTGATTGAGGGTAACGTTCTGACCCCCAAGCTGGTGGGTAGCTCGGTCGGGCTGCACCCAGTCTGGCTGCTCTTGGCCCTGTCCGTATTTGGAGCGCTTTTTGGCTTTGTCGGCATGCTGGTGGCGGTCCCTGTCGCTGCAGCCCTTGGCGTAATCGCCCGCTTCGCCACAGCGCAATATATGGACAGCCGCCTCTATCGGGGCGTGTCGGGACGGGACGCCGAATAAATGGCTGAACAGCTGAGCTTTGATCTGCCCGCCAAGACGGCTCTGGGGCGGGAGGATTTCTTTGTTTCGCCTGCCAACGCATTGGCGGTTGCGATGATCTCGGCTTCCAGCTGGCCGGGCAACAAACTGGTACTGACAGGTCCCGCAGGATCAGGCAAAACGCACCTCGCCCATGTCTGGGCGGGAGAGACCGGCGGGCGCATCATCAATGCCCACGACCTTCGCTATGACGCAGTGCCCGATCTGGCCACCGGCCCCATCGCGGTCGAGGACGTGCCCTTTGTCGCCGACAATCTTGAAAAGCAAAAAGCGCTGTTTCACCTGCACAACCTGACCCTGGCCGAGGGGCACACCCTGCTGATGACCGGACGTCTGGCTCCTCGGTTCTGGGAAATGCCGCTTCCCGACCTCCAAAGCCGCATCCAGGGCGCGCACCACGTGGCGCTGGATCCGCCCGATGATGCGCTGCTGTGCGCGGTGCTGGCAAAGCTTTTTGTCGACCGCCAGCTCAGCCCCAAACCCGAGGTGATTTCCTATCTCGTCAACCACATGGACCGCCGCTTTGATACCGCCGCGCAGGTGGTGGAACGGCTTGATCGCGTGGCGCTGGCGGAAAAACGCACCATCACACGGGCGCTTGCGATCCGGTTGCTGAATGACGACACCCTCTGACCCTTTGGACGCAGATCACCATGACAATTGACGCAGACACTGCAATCTCGCACTCTGACCGCGATCTATCTGGGGACGACATGGATCTGCACACCGATGAAAGCGCGCCCGAATGGGGCGTATTTGGCCGCCCGCTGTTTGATGATCCTAGCGTCCGGCATCTGTCCCGGATCGGCGTGGTTGACGTCGGCTCGAACTCGGTCCGGATGGTGGTCTTTGACGGTGCGGCACGCTCGCCTGCCTATTTCTACAACGAAAAGATCATGTGTGCTCTTGGCGCGGGCCTGTCTGAAACCGGGCGCTTGAACCCAAATGGACGCGAACGGGCCCTGGCGGCTCTGGAACGATTTCAGCACATCGCCAAGGGTCTGGACCTGCCCCCGCTGCATGTGGTTGCCACAGCTGCCGTGCGCGATGCCGAAGACGGTGCCGCGTTTTGCGCTGAGGTTCTGGAGCAGACGGGCCTGCACATTCAGGTCATCGACGGCGAAGAAGAGGCCCGACTGTCCGCGCAAGGCGTGTTGCTGGGCTGGCCGGGGGCCTATGGCCTGATCTGCGACATCGGCGGTTCGTCGATGGAGCTTGCCGAAATCTCAAACAACAGCGTCGGTCGACGGGTGACGTCATCGCTTGGGCCGCTCAAGCTGCGTGACGTCAAGGGCGGACGCAAGGGACGCCAGGTCCACATCAAAGACGTGATGGAAGGGCTGCGTGATCAATTGGGCCCGCAACAGGATCGCCTGTTTCTGGTGGGGGGAAGCTGGCGTGCGATCGCGCGCATCGACATGCTGCGTCGGGGCTATCCGCTCAAGGTGCTGCACGAGTATCGAATGTCTGCCAGTGACGTCCGCGAAACGGCGAAGTTTATTGAGAATGGCGATTCAAACAAGATCCGCAGCGCCGCCGGGGTTTCGTCATCTCGCATGGCGCTGGTGCCTTTTGCATCGGACGTGCTGCTGCGACTCCTCACGACCTTCAAGCCCAAGGACATTGCCATCTCCAGCTATGGTATTCGGGAAGGATTGCTCTATGAGCAGATGCCGCTGCGCCTGCGCAAACGCGACCCGCTGATCGAAAGCGCCTATTTTGCCGAGTCCAAGGACGCGCGCCTGCCGGGCTTTGGCAAGCAGCTTTTTGACTTTGTCATGCCCCTGTTCAAATCCGCCCCCAAGTCGCGCATCCGTTTGGTCAAGGCCGCTTGCCTGTTGCATGACGTCAGTTGGCGCGCGCACCCCGACTACCGTGCCGAGGTGTGTTTCGACAACGCCACGCGCGCCAACCTGGGCGGGCTAAAACACTCGGAACGGGTGTTCCTGGGTCTGGCCCTGCAACACCGCTATCGTAACAAGCGCGAAGGCAACCGTTTCGAACCGCTCTATGAACTGCTCGACGAGAAAGAACAGAAACAAGCAGAGATCCTGGGTAAGGCCATGCGGTTCGGCGCGATGTTGTGGATGCAGAAGGACGCTGAGTTGGGCAAGCTCAAGTGGTATCCAAAGAAAAAGCAACTGGAACTGCTTCTGCCAAAATCCTCGCGCGCGCTTTATGGCGAAGTGGGCGAGGCGCGCCTGAAATCACTGGCGCAATCGCTGGAGGCTGAGCTGGTCGTCAAACGCCGTTCCTAAAGGTTACTTTCAGACATTGCTGAGTATCGGGGGCACTCCCGCCCGTCGTTGATGCCCCTTACGGGACATCGCCTCCCGTTGGGCCGAGCCTCGCTTCGCTCGGCGGTTGGTGCCAAAAGCGCAGGCTCTCGACCTGGCAAGACAGCGCCGAGCCGAAGGCGAGGCGCCCGGCCCAAGGCCGTTAGCGGTGCTGACGAAGTCAGGAGCGCTCGGGTGCGGGAGTGCCCCCTCTCGCCAATCAGATGTCAGTGTGCTCGGGTGCACCGTCCGGTTCAGCCGGGTCGGGAGTCGCGTCTTCGGGCTGTTTCTTACGAATGATGATGTCACCGTTGGGCAGCATTTCCGGCGCGTGGTAAGCGCTCCAATCCTGCACCTCGTCTACAAGATCGGCAAGCGCTGGTCCCATTTCTTCGAGAAAGCTCAGCATCGATGGGCCAAACTGTTCGGCCATTTCCAGCATGCTCTCTAGCGCGGGTTCCATTTCCTGACGCAGCCCCTTGAAAAACAACTCGGCCCCCTGCTCCATCAGGGATTTTTCGTCCGGCTCACTGCCCAAGTCCTGCGCCTGAAGCGGAGCGGCCAGCAGCAGCCCGACCGCGGATAGCATCATGATGTGTTTCATGGCCTCCATATAAGACCTGCGTGCGCCCATTCAAAGATCAACGTCCAGTGTCACCGGGAAATGATCCGATGCCAGACGCAAAGCCGCCTGCAATTCCGGCGCCGCCTGACAGTCCGGACATCGATCGGGATGCCAGATTTTCCATTCCGGATGGCGGTTCTGAATGGTTGAGGTGACAAGGATGTAATCCAGCAACGCCTCGAGTGTTGATCCCGTTTCCGGGTTCTCGAACCGGGCCGTTACCTGCTTTTGCCCCTGTTCCGTCGCATAGGGGTGCGGATCATACAGGCCCGCGTCCAGCAGGATCTCGACCGAGGACCTGCCAAAGAGGTTTTCGAACTCATCGAGCCCCGGACCATCGTTCAGATCACCCAACAGGATGACCTCTTCGCCCCGCGCCTGATGCGCCTCGACCCGTTGCCGCAGCCAGATCGCCTGCGCCAACTGTTTGCGCCGGTTGGCGATCGACCGGCGGATCACTTCATCCCGCGTGCGCGCGCCATGTGGCGCCTTTGACTTCAGATGCACCCCGATCATACGAAACTGCGACCCGGCCGCCGTCTCAACCGCCAACTCAAGCGGCGGCTTGGAGAACCGCACCAGATCCTCGGTCGCGTCGACGTCCAGATCGATGCGGAAGGTTCCGTCGAACCGCGGCGCCTCGGCGCTGCCTTTCTTGCCAGTTTCATCCCCTTTCGGATCATGGTGCACGGTCAAACGGTCCGGGTCATAGAGAACCGCGATCTCTTGATGGGTGTCATTGGCAAACCCCATCAGGGCCTTGCTGGTGCGCAGCCCAAACGCCTGCACAAAATGATCCAGCGCCCGCACCGTGCTTTGCCGTTTGCCGGTGTTGGGCGCCTCGACGATCATTATGATGTCCGCATCAATGGCAGTGAACACCTTGGCCAAAGCTTCAATCTGCCGCGCGCGTGTGACGCCATGACGCCCGGACCAGCTGTCGTCGGCAATCAGTTGATCCTCTTTATCGAAGAGATTGGCGAACCACTCTACGTTATAAGTGGCCACGCGCATGGCTCAGACCTTCGCGCCGTTGATCTCGTCCCAGGCGCGGTTGATGTCGATCATGCGCTTTTCGGCCAGCTTGATCGCCTCTTCCGGCACCCCACGTGCGATCATCGCATCGGGGTGGGTTTCGCGCACCAGCTTGCGCCAGACCTTGCGGATTTCGGGCAGAGGCATATCCGGTTCAACCCCCAGAACCACGTAAGGATCATTGGGCGCATCCGGCACAAAACGGGCCCTGAGACCCAGAAATTGCGCCTCGCTCAGGCCAAAAATTCCAGCGACATCGCCCAGAAACTCATTCTCATTGGGGTGATAGAACCCATCCGCCATTGCGATGTGAAACAACCCCTCCATCAGGTCGTTCAGGGTCTGGCGATCCTCGGCGAACATCGTCTTGATCTGCTGGGCATAGTCACGATAGCCCGCGACGTCCGTCCGCGCCATGTTGAACACGCGCGCCGCGCCAGCTTCATCGTCACGCGCGATCTGGAACACCTCGCGAAAGGCCGTGACCTCGTCGCGGGTAACATGCCCATCGGCCTTGGCCATCTTGGCGCCAAGCGCAATCACGGCGATGGCAAAGGCCACCGAGCGCTCGGGCGGCGTGCGCAGCTTTTCAAAAACTTGGCTAAGGCTTTCGCCCTGGGCCAGTGCGCTGAGTGCGTCGGTGATGCGGGACCATAAAGACATGGAGTTACCCTATCGTGGAGAAAACCCTTTGTCAGGTGCGTCTTAGTGGCACCTGGGTCAAGACCCTAGGTCAGAATTTTCTGCATCAAGATCAGATCAAGGTACGTATCCCACTTACACCCAACCTGTGGCATGCGCCCGACCTCGTGAAACCCAAGGGCCGCGTGAAAGGCCACACCATTGGGGTTGCTGTTGCTCACCCCTGCGACAAGCACATGAACACCCTGGTCCCGTGCCACCTGCTCCAGCGCGGCCATCAAGGCGCGCCCCACGCCTGCCCCCCTGGCCCACGGAGCCAACTGGATAGAATGCTCTTTGGTCCCTGCATATCCCGGACCGCCTCGGAATGCGCCGTAGGTCGCAAAACCCGCCAACCGCCCGTCCATCTCTGCGACCAAGTAGCAAGGACCGCGGACCGCAATGGTGTCTGCAATTTCGGCCACATCTTTTTCGGTGGTCGTGAAGGTGATCGTGCTGTCGCGGATGATGGCGTTGGTGATCTCGGCGATGGCCTCTGCTTCCCCGGCCTGCGCCTGCCGGATGATCATGTCAGCACCCTTGGGCCAGACGGTGTGGTGAACTCGGCCCTCAAACCGGGGGCTCCGGCCTCGACCACAATCCGCGCATCGCGGGTCAAGACCTCGACACGCTTGCCAAGCTCAGTGACCTCAGGATGAGACAAGATCAAGCGATCCAGAGAGCACCCCGAAGGCGTCATGGATCCTGCTGGCGGCGTCCCCAGCCACTGCAGCACAGCCGGGCACAGATTGTCGAAGGGCAGAATTCCGTCGCTCGGCACCGTCATGAGCCATTGCAGATCGCCGCGCTGCATCTCGACCACCCGTTGCGCGTGGTCCGGCAGTTGCGCCTGCTCGGCCATCAGGTCATCGGCGCGCAAAATCCAGTTGATCAGGCGTGCAGGTCCCTCAAACCGGTCAAGATCGAACCATCGTGGTTGGTCCTGAGGGTCGACCGACGGATCAACAGCAATCGCCTCAAGATACAGACCACCCTCCAGCCCGATCAGCCGGTTGTGGGTTCCATATCGCGGATGCTGCCCACCAGGCCCCATCGACACGCCAAGCGCCTTTTCGACATGAGCCACAGCCTCGTCCAACGTTGCGCCCGCAACAGCAAGATGATCCAACTTCATTCTCGGGTCCTCCTACCCGGACTTAGCCATGAAAAAAGCAGCGCGCCAAGGCCCGCTGCTTCTTCTTGTTTCAAAATACGGTCGGGGGTGAATGCTCATGCTGAAAGCTTGAGCAGAGGGGGCAGACAGCCCCCTCCCCAACGATTAGCTGCGCGCTTCGCCGATCAGCTTCAGAATGTCCTGCGCTGCTTCGGGGATGTTGGTGCCCGGACCAAAGATCGCCTTGACGCCATTGTCATAGAGGAACTGATAATCCTGCTGCGGGATCACACCGCCGCAGATCACGATGATGTCCTCGGCGCCTGCCTTTTTCAGCTCTTCGACCAGCTGCGGGGCCAGCGTCTTGTGACCAGCCGCCTGAGACGAGATTCCGATGACATGCACGTCGTTGTCGACCGCATCCTGCGCCGCCTCGGCGGGCGTCTGGAACAGCGGGCCTACGTCGACATCAAAGCCGATGTCGGCAAAGGCCGTCGCGATCACCTTGGCGCCCCGGTCGTGCCCATCCTGGCCCATCTTGACCACCAACAGACGCGGACGGCGGCCTTCGGCCTCGGCAAACTCGTCGATGCTTTTTTGGATCGCGGCAAAGCCCTCGTCGCCCTCATAAGCGGCGCCGTAGACGCCAGCCAGCGTTTTGACCTCGGCACGGTGACGGCCGAATTCCTTTTCCATTGCCATGCTGATCTCTCCCACAGAGGCCCGGTGGCGGGCGGCTTCGACCGCGGCTTCCAGGACGTTGCCGCCCTCTTTGGCGCGGCGGGTCAGTTCATCCAACGCGCCCTGACAGGCGGCCTCGTCCCGTTCGGCGCGCATCTTCTGCAAACGTGCGATCTGGCTTTCGCGCACGGCCATGTTGTCGACATCCAGAATGTCGATCGGGTCTTCTTTGTCCTTGCGATACTTGTTGACGCCGACGACGACCTCTTCGCCGCGGTCGATCATCGCCTGACGGCGCGCCGCCGATTCCTCGATCCGCAGTTTGGGCATGCCGGATTCGACGGCCTTGGTCATGCCGCCCATTTCCTCGACCTCTTCCATCAGCGCCCAGGCCTTGTCGACCAACTCGGCCGTCAGACTTTCGATGTAGTAAGAGCCCGCCAGCGGATCGACCACATTGGTCACACCGGTTTCTTCCTGCAGCACCAGCTGGGTGTTGCGCGCAATCCGGGCCGAGAAATCGGTGGGCAGCGCGATCGCCTCGTCCAGTGCGTTGGTGTGCAAGCTTTGCGTGCCGCCCAGAACCGCGCTCATCGCCTCATAGGCCGTGCGGATGACGTTGTTGTAGGGGTCTTGTTCCTGCAACGACACGCCCGAGGTCTGGCAATGGGTGCGCAGCATTTTCGAGCGTTCGGATTTGGCGCCGAATTCAGTCATGACACGGTGCCACAAGGTCCGCGCAGCGCGCAGTTTCGCTATCTCCATGAAGAAATTCATGCCGATGGCAAAGAAGAACGACAGGCGGCCCGCGAACTTGTCCACGTCCATGCCTGCGTTGATCGCCGCGCGTACATATTCGCGGCCATCAGCGATGGTATAGGCCAGTTCCTGCACCAGGTTCGCCCCGGCCTCTTGCATGTGGTAGCCCGAGATCGAGATCGAGTTGAATTTCGGCATCTCGTTCGAGGTGTATTCGATGATGTCAGAGATGATCCGCATCGAGGGTTCGGGCGGATAGATATAGGTGTTGCGGACCATGAACTCTTTCAGAATGTCGTTCTGAATGGTGCCGGCCAGCAAGCTCTTGTCATGACCCTGCTCTTCGCCTGCCACGATAAAGCTCGCAAGGATCGGGATCACCGCCCCGTTCATGGTCATCGAGACCGAGACCTTGTCGAGCGGGATGCCGTCAAACAGCACCTTCATGTCCTCAACTGAGTCAATTGCTACGCCCGCCTTGCCGACGTCGCCAACCACACGGGGGTGATCGCTGTCATAGCCCCGGTGGGTGGCCAGATCGAAAGCGACCGAGACGCCCTGCTGACCGGCGGCCAGGTTGCGGCGGTAGAAGGCGTTGGATTCCTCAGCCGTCGAGAAACCGGCATACTGTCGGATGGTCCAGGGGCGGCCTGCGTACATGGTCGCCTTGACGCCCCGTGTGAACGGACCCACGCCGGGCAAGGTGCCCATATGTGGCAGGTCTGCGGTGTCTTCTTCGGTATAGAGCGGCTTGACGTCGATGCCTTCCAGCGTCGTCCAGGTCAAATCGTCAACCGGGCGGCCGCGCAGCTCTTTTTCAGCCAGCGCCCGCCATTCGTCGGTCTTGGTCATTACGTCTTCCTCTTGTTCTGTTCGTCATTGGCGGGGTTTGCCCCACCGGTTTTTTGTCCGGGTCGTAAACCAGCCAGGCCGTTCCATCGGCGCCAGAGGTCAACCACATCAAATCGTCTGCATAAGCCTCGCGCAGGGCAGCGGTCTGGCGTTCGGTGAACGGCAACCAGCGTCCGCTGCCCTTGGGCAGCTTGCGCGAGATGTTGCGCGGCAGATCGCGCCGCAATTGGGGCAAACGTGGCGTTGCGTTCAACCGCACGTCGCTGCGTGCAGGTGGAACTGTGCAGCCCAGGACCGAGCGCAGCTGCGCGTCCGGTCGCCCCTGAAAGGATTCAAACGGCAGCACCCACAGGCGCGCGTCAGGTACGGCGCAGCTGACATCGGTGATCACATCACGCCAGGTGCGCAGACCATAGGCCATCCGGTCCAGCGCCTCGGCATCGGGCACCCCGCGCCCGCGGGTCAACCCGTAGCCAAGCGCCGACGCCCAATACAGATCAAGCCCACGAATGTTCAGCATGATATCCGTGACCCGCCCGTCAAAGGCCTCGGCATATCGCGCCATCCGTTCACCCGCGCCCAAATACAGCGCCTTGTCGCGCAGGTTCTGCCGGACCGAGCCCAGCATGTTTTCCTCACTCACCACCAAGCGCTTGGCCCCACGGGCCGCACAGCTGTCCAGGTTGATCTGCACCCGACCAACCCCGCGTTTTTGCCGGTTCTTGCGCAGGTTCGGCATTCTGTCAGGCACGATCCCATTGAACAGCCCGTTGCGTGTCCGATACGGCCCCCAAAACACCGTGCCGCCCTGTCGCAGGCGTTCGGCGTTGCCGCGCATGTAGTCCTGAAAGGTGGTGGTCGCGCACCGATGTGCGCCGATGTGCAGAATAACGTCCATAAGCTCGCCTTTGTCCAAAGCCGCGCGCGGCGACCGGTTCCGGGGGTATTCAATGACAGTCATGCCCAACCCCTGACGAAGCGATTAACGTTAAACTTTTTGGTGATGACGTGCAGATCAGTGGTCGCAATCGTCCCACAAGGGTTTATATTCAACCCAACAGGAGACCCAATGACACGCACATTAGCCCTTGTTTTATCGGTGTTATTTCCGGTCACATCGCTGGCCGCAGACGCCACGCAATCGGGCGAGCCCGCCTTTGTGCAGCCCGCCGGTGACAGCGATTTAAGTGAATTTTTATGGACAAACCGGCCCGTCGTCGTCTTTGCCGACACCGATGCGGACCCACGGTTCCAGCAGCAGATCGACATCCTGATGAAGGGCGAGGCCGAGATGCTGGAGCGTGACGTTGTTGTCCTGACCGACACAGACCCAAGCGCACGTTCGGCGCTGCGCACCAAGTTACGCCCGCGGGGCTTCCAACTGGTGCTCATCGGCAAGGACGGCGGCGTCAAACTGCGCAAGCCCTTCCCGTGGAGCATCCGTGAACTGAGCCGATCCATCGACAAGTTCCCGCTGCGCGAGCGCGAGATCCGAGAACGGCGCGGGCTGAACTGAACCCGGTTTGATGATCCCACAGGGGGACGGGTTGCCCCGGCAAGACCTGCCGGGACACCAAATGCGTATACGCGATTATCACGTATCCGCAGCGACATAAGGCTTATTCGAACTCCATGATCACATCGTCAACCGCAAGGCTGTCGCCTGCGCTTGCGTTGATCTTGGAGACGACACCCTTCTTCTCGGCGCGCAGGATGTTTTCCATCTTCATCGCTTCGACGGTGCACAGGGCCTGACCCTCTTGCACTTCGTCGCCCACCTCGACGTCGACCTTCACGATCAGGCCGGGCATCGGGCAGAGCAGCAGTTTGGATGTATCCGGTGCCACCTTTTCCGGCATCAGCGCCGCCAATTCCGCCTGACGCGGGGTGCGCACGTGCACGGTCAGATCCGCACCGCGCGAGCGCAGGCGGAAGCCGCCCGAGACCTTGCCGACCTTCAGCACCAGCGGGCTGCCGTCCACGTCCAGCGTTGCCAGCTGATCGCCCGGCGTCCAGTCCGAGGCGACGCGATGCGTGCTGCCGTCCGCAAAAGTTACGGTCGAGCCCTGCTGATCGGCGGCAATGCTCACCTCAAAGCTTTCGCCCTGCATCGAGACGACCCAGTCGGTGCCCACCTTTCGTTCGTGATTGTCCATCCGGCCCGACACGCGGGTGCGGCGGATCTCGGCAACCCGGTGCATGGCCGCCGCCGAAGCCGCGATACGGCGCAGGTCATCCTCGGGCAGTTCAACGCCCTGGAACCCTTCGGGGTACTGTTCTTCGATGAAGGCCGTCGTCATGGTGCCGTCGATAAAGATCGGATGATCCATCACAGCCGAAACAAACGGCAGGTTGTGACCGATGCCCTCAACCTCAAAGCTGTCCAGAGCAACGCGCATCGCCTCAATCGCCGAGGCGCGATCCGGGCCCCAGGTGCAGAGCTTGGCGATCATCGGGTCATAATACATGCTGATTTCGCCGCCGTCGTAGACGCCGGTGTCGTTGCGAACAGCTGTCGCGCCTTCAGGCGCATCACCATGCCAGGTGCCATTGGCCACCATCGGGCCAGCGGCGACCTCTGCCGGGGGACGATAGCGGGTCAGACGGCCAATCGACGGCAGGAAGCCGCGATAGGGGTCTTCGGCATAGAGACGGTTTTCGATGGCCCAACCGGTCAAGGTGACATCGTCCTGATTGATGCTCAGTTCCTCGCCATTGGCGACGCGGATCATCTGTTCGACCAGGTCGACACCGGTGATCAGCTCGGTCACAGGGTGTTCCACCTGCAGGCGGGTGTTCATTTCCAGGAAGTAGAAGTTCTTGTCGCCATCAACGATGAATTCCACCGTACCGGCAGAGGCATACCCAACAGCCTTGGCCAGTGCGACCGACTGTTCGCCCATGGCTTTGCGGGTGGCCTCGTCCAGGAACGGCGAAGGTGCCTCTTCGACGACCTTCTGGTTCCGACGCTGGATCGAACATTCACGCTCGCCCAGATAGATGCCATTGCCGTGGCTATCACACAGAACCTGAATTTCGATATGACGCGGCTGCGTCACGAACTTTTCGATAAAGATCCGGTCGTCGCCAAACGAATTCGCGGCCTCGTTCTTGGACGACTGGAAACCCTCGCGCGCCTCGTCATCATTCCAGGCAATCCGCATGCCCTTGCCGCCACCGCCAGCGGATGCTTTGATCATCACCGGATAGCCGATCTCGTTCGAGATCTTGACCGCCTCGTCAGCATCCTCGATCAGGCCCATGTAGCCGGGAACAGTGGAAACGCCTGCCTCTTGGGCGATCTTCTTCGAGGTGATCTTGTCACCCATCTTTTCAATCGCACCCTTGGGGGGGCCGACAAAGGCAACACCGGCGTCGGCCAGAGCCTCGGCAAAGCTCGCGTTTTCCGAAAGGAAGCCATAGCCGGGGTGCACCGCCTGAGCGCCGCTTTGCTTGATCGCGTCCATCACCTTGTCGATGACGATGTAGGACTGGTTCGCGGGCGGCGGGCCGATGTGGATGGCCTCGTCCGCCATTTGCACGTGCAGCGCCTGTTTGTCCGCATCCGAATAGATGGCGACGGTGGAAATGCCCATCTTGCGCGCGGTCTTGATAACCCGGCAGGCGATCTCGCCCCGGTTGGCGATCAGGATCTTGTTGAACATGCGATGTCCTTTGTCTTGGGTGTTTGAGAACGCAAAACGCCGCCCCGGACCAAATGGCCCAAGGCGGCGTTCTGCGCATGTTGGATCAGACCGCAGGCGGCCTGGATGTGACGTGCAACTGACGCGTCAGTTGCAGGTGTTCTGTGTCTTGCAATAAATGACGTTGCCCGCAGCCCCAGCCGCAGCCCCGATGACCGGGTTACCGTCGAGCGCGAGGGCGCCCAGGAACCCTGCCCCGCCGCCATAAAGCGCCTGTTCCGTCGGGTTGTCCCCGCAGGCCGCCAAACCGGTGCACAGTGCCACGGCCATACAAATCCCTTTTGCTCGCATCCTGCCCATCCTTCTTTTTGTTCTGGAGTTTGCGCGCCCAGATGAGGGGGATTGCCCCCTGCCCGCAAGACCGCAAACCGGTCAGTCGGAACATGCGCAAAACCCTGCCGAACAAGGGGTTTGAGATAGGCAGAAAAAGGGGCGGGCAGATGCGAATGCTCGCAACTGGCCCGCCCTTGAGAAGGGGTACGGAATAGATGGTGTGCGGATGGCGCAGGCATTGAAGTGCCACCCACAAGCGCCACGCTGCCCCAACGGCAGATGCGCGCCAAGCCCGATGCCTGACACAGGGTCGGATGGGCCGCTTTCTGCCGAAATTGGGCCGGGGCCTGCAGAATCATGCCGATCCCGCGCTGATCCGCCAGAGCGTGCGCGCGCGAGGAAGTGGGGCGCACAATCAGGTGCAAATGGCCCGCTTTTGTCACAACGGCGTGACACACATACGCTGACGTTCCGGGCCCCGGTAACGCGTCATTTACCGATCGGTACACCATACACGCAAATGTATGGCGCGAATTCAACGACATGGCGGGCGCCCAAAACTTGTCGTGATCAGAACCGTTATCAGCATCAATTTTCGCTGAAAAAATAACGCCTTCCGCTCTCATCGTTGTCATTTCACCAGGCCCGACCTGCGTGAAAGGGGTGGTCCGCACCACTCGCAATGGAGGAGAGACCCAATGCAACATTCCCACATGCATCGGCTGAGTTTGGCGGCCCTGGCCAGCTTGGTCACAGCCGGGCTTGCCCAGGCGGACGAGGCCGGCACCAAGGCCCAGATCGACGCCCTGAATGCGCGCGTTCAGGCGCTTGAAAGCGCCAAGGCCCAGCCCGAGGGCGGCGATTTCCGTCTGGGTGGCACCACCGTTGACCTTTACGGCTATGTCAAAGCCGACGCCTACTATGACTTCGACTTCAACCAGGGCGACACCGCCTTTGTGAATAACATTGGCGAACCCACCAACGCCACCGACGGCAATTTTGGCGCCACGGTGCGCCAATCCCGTCTGGGTGTGCGCACCACCACGCAATCCGATTTTGGCGCCATCGGCGGCCAATTGGAGTTCGACCTGTTCGGATCCAGCGGCACGGCCGAATTGCGCGTGCGCCATGCCAACGTCCGGATTGGCGACAACTGGCTGATCGGCCAATACTGGACCAACTTCATGCCGCTGGCCCAATACCCCACAACAGTGGAATTCAATGGCCCGGTCGGCATCGCGTTTGCCCGCGTTCCCCAGCTGCGATATTCCAAGTCCTTTGGTCAAACCACCTTCAGCGCCTCGGTCGAGGAAAACACGGCGACCTCGAACGACCCGGTCGTCACGGCGGCCCTGTCGCATGACACCGACCTGTTCAGCGCCCGCATTGCGGGCCTCTACGGTTCGGTGCAGGCAGGCAACGTCGAGGTTGATCAGACCGGTGTGACACTGTCGGGCTCGGTCCGCCCCTGGGCCGGAGGTCTGCTCCAGGCCACCTACGTTCAGGGTGAGGCGCTTGGCCCGCTTCTGGTTGGCGTTGGCAGCGCCATCTCTGGCGGTCAGGCCAACGACGTCGAAGGCTACACGCTGGAACTGCGCCAGTCGGTTGGGGAAAAGTGGAACTTTGGGATCGCTTATGGCCGCGAGGATTATGACCTTCCGACCTCGACCGGGGCGCTGTCGTTCACCGAGCTGGAAACGATCCACGTCAACGCGTTCTACAACGCCACCGACAACCTGACCTTCAGCGGGGAATACATCATCGGCGAGCGCAACGACGCCACCAGCGGCGCCACCTTCGAAGGGGACCGCGTCCAGCTGGCCGTCCAGCTGAACTTCTGACGTATCACCAAAGCCCCGCTCTTTCCTGAGCGGGGCTGCGGCCTGTGGCCAAAGCTTATGTCGGCGCCCCAAATCCATCAGCGGCGATCGAACACATCCGGAAAGGACACGCGGGCGACGTCCACGTCGATCACCAACAGTGCCTCATAGCTTTCGGGGTCAAACGGATCTTCGGCGGCGATCACTTCGCGGCCGAACAGCCAGCTCAGTCTGCCCGCATCCAAGTTTCCGCGTTCGAACGGCTGATCCCCAAACGCTTCCCACAGCGCCTTCATGAATCCCGCATCCGCACGGCGGTCCGGCGGTCGGCGGTCCCGAAACCGCTCGCGTTGGGTGATCGCGGTAACGCCCTTGGGATTGGGGCGACGAATGGTGAATTGGAAGTCGGTGCCCGGAAGGCGGCCAGGAAAACCGCGGTGTTTCAGCATGACACGGCCCCCCGGTTCAGGGCGGTCAGCTGGGGTGGGACCGGCCCGAAGGCCGACCCCGTGACCAGTTTACTTGAGTTTACCGGTGTAGACCGGCTCGGTCGAGATGGGCTCGACCACAACGAACTCTTCTTCTTGCGAGTTGTCGCATGCCGCAACAGCGCCGACGAAGGCGACCATTGCAAGGAATTTGATGCTCTTGGACATCCATTTCTCCTGGTTAGGTTATCGAAACCTGTAGAGGGTGTTACCTCCACCTGCCTCAGTTCCGAGGTTTCGGCCCCCACACGGGAACCGGGCCTGACCATACTGGAAATCATGTCGGAAATATATCCGAAGCGCGTCAAGTCTGTGTGCTGTGACTCCAAAGCCTCAAATCCTTTGTTTGATGAAGTTCGACCCGCAACATATTGTGGTGTCATCAGAACTCCTCCCAGATACAGTCGGCATTTTCCAGTCGATATGCTTCGAAAAACTGGGTTACGCCCGGTGCACTCTCGCCAAATGCCACCGCTGTGTCGGACAGCGAAATCACCACGCGGGCGGGCATCAACTCGCGCTGAGCGACGTATGGCACCGCCAATGTTTTGCACAGATGATCCATGTCGACGGCCGAGACGTCATAACCGACGCGGCCCACGGTCTGGCCGATGTTGGGCGCAACAAAGCGGAACCGCAGCCACAGCTCGCCTGGGTTTTCATCCAACAGCACATTGTCCAGATAAATGGGCTGGCCCGAGGGAACCGGCAGCGAAGCTTCGGCGACGACATGGGTGGACACCAGAGACAGAACCGCAAATGCGCAGCCCCAGCCTCGCACAGGGCGAGCTCCTCCTGCCGGGGCTGCGTGCGCACAGCAATCCGCGTGCGCGGTTCTATCTCTGCGTGCGCGGATCATGGAGCAGATTCGTCCTTGGTGTCAAATTGAGATGGTGACGTGATCTCAATTAGTTCCATGTCATCGGAATGACGGACCTCGCGGTGCTTGATGCCGGGGGGTTGCAGGACACTCGATCCCTCGCGCAGGACATGTTCGCCCTGCCCCTCGTATTCAAAGACGACCCAACCCTTGGTGACATAGACCATTTGAAAGTCCAGCTCATGACTGTGCCACGCGCCGGGGCTTTCCATGCCCGGCACGGCCCGGATCACATGGGCGCCAAACTTGCCTTGCGTCGCCGCATCGATGCCCAGATCACGGTATTCGAAAAACGCACGCAGCCCCTGCCCCACAAACTTGCCATCATCGGCGTGGGAAATGGTGAAGGCCTGATTTTTCCAAAGTCGGGTCATGAGGCCCACCTTTTGCTTCGTCTGGCATGAGCGATCCACCGGGTTCGATGGTTCGGGTCTTCTAAAAGTTGCTCGATCTTGTCCTTCGTGTCAGAGGGCGGATTTCGAAGCAGCCGCCCTCCGGCTTCTATTCTCAGCGCGTTGTCGGTTCGGCTCACACGGACCACCGGAGAGAACCCGCGAAGAGACCGAAGACAACGCCACATGTCCTGCCGCACTTGATGCGCGATGCGCAGGGGGTCCCCGTCGGGCAAAAGCGTGCTGGCACAGACATCAAACCTTGGCGGCAAACCCCGGCTCAGGGTCAACACGTCACCAGATCGCAGAATGTGCCAGCGCGCCGCCATCACTTACAACGGAATGTTGTCGTGCTTCTTCCACGGGTTCTTCAGCTGCTTGTTGCGCAGGCTGGCGAACGCGCGGGACACGCGGCGGCGGGTGGAATGGGGCATGATCACCTCGTCGATGAAGCCACGTTCAGCCGCCACAAACGGGTTGGCAAAACGGTCTTCGTAGTCCGCTGTGTGCGCCGCGATCTTGTCCGCATCGCCTAGGTCGGCGCGGTGGATGATCTCGGTCGCGCCTTTTGCACCCATCACGGCGATCTCGGCAGTGGGCCAGGCATAGTTGAAGTCGCCGCGCAGGTGCTTGGACGCCATAACGTCGTAAGCGCCGCCATAGGCCTTGCGGGTGATCACGGTCACTTTTGGAACCGTTGCTTCGCCATAGGCAAACAGCAGCTTGGCACCGTGCTTGATGACGCCGCCATATTCCTGGGACGTGCCCGGCAAGAAGCCCGGAACGTCGACCAGCGTCATGATCGGGATCTCGAAACAGTCACAGAAGCGCACGAACCGCGCGGCCTTGCGCGAGCTGTCGATATCCAGGCAGCCTGCCAGAACCATCGGCTGGTTCGCAACGACACCCACGGTCTGTCCCTCAAGGCGGATGAAACCGGTGATGATGTTCTTGGCGTAATCTTCCTGGATCTCATAGAAATCGCCCTCATCCGCCACTTTGGTGATGAGCTCTTTCATGTCGTAGGGCGTGTTCGGGTTCTCGGGAACGATGGTGTCCAGCGAGTTCTCGATCCGGCCCGGCTCGTCAAAGAAGGGTCGCACGGGGGGCTTTTCGCGGTTGTTGAGCGGCAGGAAGTCCACCAGGCGGCGCACTTCGGCCAGGGCCTCGACATCGTTCTCGAACGCGCCGTCCGCGACCGACGATTTCTTGGTGTGGGTCGATGCGCCCCCCAGTTCCTCGGCTGTCACGACCTCGTTTGTCACGGTTTTCACAACATCGGGGCCGGTGACAAACATGTAAGAGGTGTCTTTGACCATGAAGATGAAGTCGGTCATCGCGGGCGAATAAACCGCGCCACCGGCGCAGGGGCCCATGATCACACTGATCTGCGGCACCACGCCGCTGGCCATGATGTTGCGCTGGAACACTTCGGCGTAGCCTGCAAGCGAATCCACACCTTCCTGAATACGCGCCCCGCCCGAGTCGTTCAGGCCGATGATCGGCGCGCCATTCTGGATCGCCATATCCTGGATCTTGCAGATCTTCTGCGCATGGGTTTCCGACAGCGAGCCGCCAAAGACGGTGAAGTCCTGGCTGAACACATAAACCATACGACCGTTGATGGTGCCCCAGCCGGTAATAACACCGTCGCCCGCATGCTTTTGATTTTCCATACCAAACTCGACACAGCGGTGCGCGACGAACATGTCAAACTCTTCAAAGCTGTCTTCGTCCAGCAGCAGTTCGATCCGCTCGCGCGCCGTCAGCTTGCCACGCGCGTGCTGCGCATCGATGCGGCGTTGCCCGCCACCCAGACGCGCATCGTTGCGGCGATCTTCGAGTTCGGTCAGGATATCTTTCATGGCGGTCTTCCTCGCGATGGTCGTATGTGCAATTTTGCCGGACCATATAGAGTACGCGGCTTGAGCCAAAGGGATATTCCGCAAATTTGCAAACTCGGCGAAGGTAAACATGTGCGAAATGCAAAATTGTTAATTGTCATGTCAACGCCACGTCCCCCGTGGACCTTTGTGTCGGACAAGCATAGATGCGAAGTATGCAACCCAAGTCTCAAACCAAGACTCAATCGAGTTCGGGGCGCACACCGCCCACCATCACCACGCTGATCCTGCTGTCAGGGCTTTCGGCACTTGGCATGAACATCTTCTTGCCCAGCTTGCCGAACATGACCGAGCATTTTCAGACAGACTATCGTCTGATGCAACTGTCGGTGGCCCTGTATCTGGCGGTGAATGCGGCGTTGCAGGTTGTGATCGGCCCCATTGCTGACAAGGCCGGGCGGCGTCCTGTGATCTTGTGGGGGCTTGCGCTGTTCCTTCTGGCAACGCTTGGAACGATCTTTGCCCCCACGGCCGAAATCTTTCTGTTCTTCCGCATGTGTCAGGCCGTGATCGCTGTCGGCATCGTCCTGAGCCGCGCCGCCGTTCGTGATATGTACGAGCAGGATCAAGCGGCCTCGATGCTGGGGTATGTCACCATGGGCATGGCAGTGGTCCCGATGATCGGCCCGGCCATCGGTGGCCTGCTGGATGAAAGCTTTGGCTGGCAAGCAAACTTCTGGCTGCTCTTCTTGCTGGGCGCGTTGGCGATTGTTCTGGTTTACGCAGACTTTGGCGAGACGGCCCTGAAAAGCGGCAAGACCCTTGTGGCGCAGTTCCGTGAATACCCCGAATTGCTGACCTCGCCCCGGTTCTGGGGTTATTCGCTGGCCTCCGGCTTCTGCTCTGGCGCGTTCTTTGCCTATCTGGGTGGCGCGCCCTTTGTGGGCACCGAGGTGTTCGGGATGAACCCGGCCGAGATGGGTTTTTACTTTGGCGCGCCCGCGATCGGGTATTTCTTTGGCAACTTCATCAGCGGCCGCTACTCCATGCGCTATGGCGTGAACCGGATGGTTATGTGGGGCTGCTGGTTGAACGCCATTGGTGTCGCGCTGTCCCTGGTCGTGATGATCCTCGGGCTGGGCTCGGCGTTGACCTTCTTTGGATTCATGACCTTTGTTGGTCTGGGCAACGGCATGGCCATCCCCAATGCCACCGCAGGCGCGCTGTCGGTACGGGTTCACCTGGCGGGCACGGCCTCGGGCCTGAATGGCGCAATCATGCTGGGTGGAGGCGCCGCGCTGAGTGCGCTGGCCGGCTTTTTGCTGACGCCCGAAACCGGCGCCCTGCCCTTGTTGTGGTTGATGTTGATCACAAGCGTTCTGGGCGTCTTGGCGATCCAAGTCGTGATCTGGCGCGAGCGTCAGTTGGGGCTATGACCTGAGATCAGCGAACACGCGGTCCAGCCAGGCCACGACCAGACGGATGCGTTCCAGGTCGCGCAGCTCTTTTCGGACCATCAACCACACCTCGCGCTTTGGCAGGCTGCCATGCGCAAATGGCACCTCGACCAGCCGCGCGTCATGTGAGCCGACGATCCGGGGCAACAGGGTTCTGCCATGCCCGGCGCAGACCATTTGAAACAACGTCTCGGCATCGTTGACCGACACCGGGCCCGTGCCGTCTGCTGCAGCCGCTTTGGCAATCGCTTCGGCATGGGACAGGTAAAGCATTCGTGGCTCATATGAGATCCAAGGGCTGCTGGCGGCACCTGGTGCCGCGAATGCCGCATATTCCAGCTCTCCCAACCTGCGGGCCAGAACGGCTTGTCCCCCTTCGGTGGGGCGGGCCAGACGCAGCGCGATATCCGCCTCGCCGCGCAACAGGCTCAGGTCACGGGCCTCTGAGATGAGCTCCAGCCGCAGGCCCGGGGACTTCGCCTGCACCTCAGGCAAGTAGGGCAACAACATATGATTGATGACCAGGGGCACCGCCGTCAGCCGTACGGTGCCCAACTGCGTCTCGGGCCCGACCTGCGCCAGGGCATTCACCGCCTGCATTTCGTCACGCATAACCTCGGCGTGCCGATGCAGCGAACGCCCGAATTCGGTCAGTGTCAGTCCTGCCCCGCCAACCTCGATCACAGCCTGTCCAAGACCCTGCTCCATCGCACGTAAACGCCGCGATACGGTGGTTTTGTCCACACCCAACTGCCGGGCCGCGCCCTTGAGGCTGCCCGCCTGCGCAATGGCCAATAGAAACCGCATGTCATCCCAGTTCATGGTTGCATTTTTGCATCAAAAAGATGCAAATTTCCACCCTGTGCAGCAATTCCGCAGCAAGTCATCCTGAGCTCACCCAATCAAAAAGGATACGAACATGCTCTATTGCGTCACCTTCCAGGACAATTCAGGGAAAGAACACCTGCGGCAAGAACACATGGCTGATCATCTGGCATTCCTTGCCACGATTGGCCCGAAGATGATCGGAGCCGGACCCTTGTTCGAGGGCCAAGATGGACAGGGCGGCATGTGGCTGGTCGAGGCAGACAGCGCCGCAGAAGTCCAAGCGCTGGTCGAGCAGGATCCGTTCTGGCCCACCGGCCTGCGCAAAAGCGTGAGGGTTCTGGAATGGCGGCAAGTGTTCCGGGACGGCCAGCGTGTCTAGGGTTGCCCGCCCGGTTTTGCAAATGTAGCTTGACCATCAAGTAAACTTGCAAAGATTCAGGCATCCATCCATGGCCACCCAAAAACTTTATGCCGGCGCCAAACTGCGCGAAATCCGCACTCGTCTGACCCTGACGCAAAAGGATTTTGCCGCCAAGCTGGGGGTGTCTCTGCCCTATCTCAACCAGATGGAAAACAACAACCGGCCTGTGTCGACCACGGTTGTTCTGGCGCTGGCTCAGGAATTCGGACTGGATGTGACCGAGCTGAGCACAGGCGACAGCGAGCGGTTGGTCAGCGACATGCGCGAGGCGCTGGCCGACCCGATCTTTGCCGACACCATGCCGCCGCTCGCCGACTTGCGGTTGACCGCATCGAACGCACCTGCCCTGGCGCGCGCATTCATCGAGCTGCACAAAAGCTATCGTCAGACACATGAGCGGCTGGCCTCTCTGGATGAGGCGTTGGGGCGCGAAGACGCCCGCATTCAGGCCAGCCCCTGGGAAGAAGTGCGGGATTTCTTTCATTATTGCGACAATTACATAGACGCGGTGGATCACGCGGCCGAACGTTTCTCTGCGCAAGCCAACGACGCCGGTGACGTACGAACCGTTGCCCTGGGCAGCTTGTCCGCGCGCGGCATTCAGGTGAAGTTGACAGATATCGAAGCCCTACGCAGCTTTGACGCCAAGGCGCGGGTGCTGCACTTATCGTCGCGCTCATCGCCCCAAACCCAGGTCTTTCAGATGCTCTTGCAGGTGGCACTGGTGAGCCAGGACAAACTGCTTGAGGCGACACTGGATTTCGCCCGCTTTCACAGCGAAGAGGCGCGGTCTATCGCCAAGATCGGGCTGGCCAACTACTTTGCCGGGGCCGCACTGATGCCCTATGGGACCTTTCTGGCCGCCGCCCGCGATTGCCGCCATGACCTGGAACTGCTGAGTGCCCGTTTCGGCGCCTCCATCGAACAGGTCGCGCATCGTCTGTCGACGATGCAACGCCCGGGCGCCAAGGGCATCCCGTTCTTCTTTGTCCGCGTAGATCAGGCTGGTACGATCACCAAACGCCACTCGGCCACACGGTTGCAATTTGCCCGCTTCGGCGGTGCTTGCCCGCTGTGGAACGTGCACCGCGCCTTTGAAACTCCCGGCCACTTTCTGCGACAACTGGCCGAAACGCCGGATGGGGTGCGTTATATCTCGTTGGCGCGCGACGTGTCGAAACCGGGGGGGTCTTTTGGCGCGCCGGTCCGCCGTTATGCCATCGCGCTCGGCTGTGAGGTGCGCCATGCCGATGCGCTGGTCTATGCAGACAACATGGATGTGACCAACGCCAGTGCCTACGAGCCCATCGGCATTTCGTGTCGCATCTGCGAACGGCAACAGTGCCACCAGCGTTCAGTTCCGCCCTTGGAACGTCGCCTCACGATCAATGCCAACGAACGTGGCACGCTGCCCTATGAGGTGAACTGACCCCTTGAGAGGCACCCAAAAGCGCACAAATTGACGCGGAATCCGGTCATTTGCTAACTTCACGTCAAGTTACCTTTGCGAAACCCGCACAATTCTATAAGAGCGAGCAAACGACTCAGAATAAGCAGGCGAATGTTCGACTCATCCTCTTCGCGGCCGCAGCCCGAAATCCGAGCCGCAAGAGACTGGATCAAGGTCCTCTCGCAGTATCGCACCCCCAACGCAGGCCGCAGCTGGTTCGAGCTGGCGGTGACTGCGGTTCCTTTCGTGCTGCTTTGGGCTTTGGCTTGGTGGGCGCTTTCGGTCAGCTCTGTGCTGGCGGTTCTGATCTCGCTGGTGAACGCAGCCTTTTTGCTGCGGCTGTTCACCATCCAGCACGATTGCGGCCATGGCGCGTTTTTCGAAAACCGCACGCTCAATGATTGGTTGGGGCGTGTTCTGGGTGTGCTGACGCTGACCCCCTATGACGTCTGGAAGCGCTCGCATTCAATCCATCACAGCGGTGCCGGCAACCTGGCGCGGCGCGGAATTGGCGACATCCACACCGCCACCGTGGCAGAATACCGCGAGATGAGTCCGATGAGCCAATTGATGTACCGGCTCTATCGCAACCCCATCGTGCTCTTTGGCTTTGGTCCCGGCTATCTGTTCTTTTTTCAGAACCGCCTGCCCCTGGGGTTCACGCATCAGGCCAAATACTGGGTCAGCGCCATGTGCACCAATGTGGCCATTGTCGCGGCTCTGGTGGTGATCTGGTACTTTGGTGGCTGGGCGCCCATCCTGCTGATCTTCGTGCCCAGCACCCTGCTGGCGGCGACGGCGGGCATGTGGCTGTTCTATGTTCAGCATCAGTTCGAGACCGCCCATTGGGATACGGATGAGAACTGGCAACTGCATGACGCCGCCCTTCACGGCAGCTCGCACTATATCCTGCCGCCCGTGCTGCAGTGGCTGAGCGCCAATATCGGCATCCACCACGTGCATCACCTATATAGCCGCATCCCCTTCTACCGCTTGCCCGAAGTGCTGCGCGACCACAACGTTCTGGCCCAGGCCAACCGCATGACCATTCGCGAGAGCCTGAAAAGCGCGCGTCTGCATCTGTGGGACGAAAACTCGCGCCGCCTGCTGTCATTCGCGCAGGTCCGGGCACTGACCGACTGACACGAAAAAGGGGCGCCCGAGAGCGCCCCTTTGTAATTCCAGGCCCAACTTCACGCCTTGGACAGAATGCCCCATATCTCATCCTTGAGGGCCGCGCGTTTCTTGCGCAGATCCACCTCGGCCAGCTCTTCCAGCGGCTCGATGTTGGTCTCGGCACGGTGCACGGCGCGGTTGATCTCGTGATACTCATCCGCAAGCCGGGCGAAATGCGCGTCCGACTGTTTCAGCGCGCTCATGGCGTCGATCTTGTCGGGGAATTCCTCGGCCAGTTCATGCGGGGTGTGAGACATCTGTTCGCTCCTTTTTTCCGGTTCGAACAAAGCCTACGTCACCGCACTCCGACCCCACCTTGACCCGGATCAAATACGCGAGGAAAACCCATCTTTTGATCACTAATTTTTGGCGGCCCGCCACCCTGCGCGCCGCGCCTCATCTGCGGTGCAAAACCACCGTTCGCCTTTCGCGGTGCTGATCCGCGTGCGGCTGTAATGCGGCTGACCAGGGTGGTGAAAAATCCGCTCTCCTTTGGCCGAGATGTTGCCCTTGATCCGGCAATTCGCCGGGTGGTCTGTCGTTCGGTTGGCGGCGCGATGATCCCAGGGCAGCACAACGCGTGCCCCGTGCAGCCCCATCGCTGCCGATCTAGCGTGATTTTCTGCCCCGACATAGTCCGTCGAATACTTGCGAAAGGCAAAGGCCAGCCCTTGCGACACCAATGCCTGCCCGACATCATCGCCCTGAACCCTGCAACGCGCAACCATGCGGCCATAGCGATCCTGGGTCACTCGGGTGCACTGCGCCGCATGACCGTCATAGAGGCTGCGCACTTGCTGCGTCGCCCAGGCCCCGCAGTCCCAGCCTTGCCCCGAGGCGCGAGTGCAGGTCTGATCCAATTCGGGTGCATCGATGCCGTGCAGCCGCACGCGGGTGCCACCAACATCCCAAGTGTCGGCGTCAATCACCCGCACCGATCCGGACAGGTCAGCGGATGCGACCACCGGAAAGGCGGCCAGAACAAAGGCGCAACAAATTCTTAACATGAACCAGATATGCGCGCCCGAAGACGCGCATTCAACATGGGCCGTTAAGAAAGGTTAACGCTGCGCGGTTTCCCATTTCGGGTTGATCCAGGGCACGTCATTGGCCCGCGCCAGCGCATCACGCCCCAGCAGGTGATCGGACATCTTCTCGCCCACCATGATCGACGGCGCATTCAGATTGCCGTTGGTGATGCGGGGAAAGATCGAGCTGTCCGCGACGCGCAGGCCATCGACGCCGATCACCCGCCCCTCAGGGTCGACCACAGCGTTTGCATCATCGGCACGCCCCATCCGGCAGGTGCCGCAGGGATGATAGGCGCTTTCAACGTGTTCCTTGATGAACCCGTTCAGCTCATCATCGCTTTGCAGCGCATCGCCGGGCTGGATTTCATGGCCGGCAAAAGACTTGAACGCCTCTTGCCCAAATATCTCGCGGGTCAGGCGGATGCAGGTGCGGAAGTCACGCCAATCGTCTTCGTGGCTCATGTAGTTGAACAGGATCTTGGGCGCATCCTCGACCCGGTTCGACCGCAGGGTGACAGCCCCGCGCGACTTGGACCGCATCGGGCCGACATGCGCCTGGAACCCGTGCCCCTCGGCCGCCGCCTGCCCGTCATAGCGCACCGCCATCGGCAGGAAATGGTACTGGATGTCCGGATATTGCACGCCCGCCTGCGAACGGATGAAGGCCGCGCTTTCGAACTGGTTCGAGGCTCCCAAACCGGTCTTGGTGAACAGCCATTGCGCCCCGATTGCGCCTTTGGAGATCAGGTTCCAATGCTTGTAAAGGGTGATCGGCTGCGTCGCGGCCTGCTGGATGTAAAGCTCCAGGTGGTCCTGCAGGTTCGCGCCCACGCCGGGGCGGTCCGCAACCACGTCAATGCCATGCTCGGCCAGATGCGCCCCCGCACCGATACCTGACAGCATGAGCAGTTTGGGCGAGTTGATCGACGAGGCTGCCAGAACCACCTCGCGCCGGGCGCGAATGATTTGTTTCTTGCCGCCCTTGATGATCTCGACCCCAGTGGCGCGCCCCTCTTCCATCACAACGCGCGCCGCCAGCCCATTGACCAGATCACAGTTCGGGCGCTTCAAAGCGGGTCGCAGATAAGCATTGGCCGCAGACCAGCGACGGCCCTTGTAGACCGTCTGCTCCATCGGACCAAAGCCCTCTTGCTTCTCGCCGTTGTAGTCGCCGGTGACCTCGTACCCGGCCTGCTGACCCGCATCTACGAAAGCTTTGAACAACGGGTTTGAACGAGGTCCACGTGTCACATGCAGCGGGCCATCCGTGCCGCGCCAGGTCGGATCGCCACCGTGGCCGCCATCGTGCCAGGTTTCCATCCGTTTGTAATAGGGCAGCACATCCGCATAGGCCCAGCCATCAGCGCCCATGTCGGACCAATGGTCGAAATCCATCGCGTGGCCGCGCACATAGACCATGCCGTTGATCGAGGATGAGCCGCCGATCACCTTGCCGCGTGGACAGGCGAGGCGACGACCATCCAAGTAAGGCTCGGGCTCGGACTGATAGCCCCAGTCATAGCGCGACATGTTCATCGGATAGCTGAGTGCGGCGGGCATCTGGATGAAGGGCCCCGCATCGGTGCCGCCATGTTCGATCACCAGCACCGAAGCCCCCGCCTCGCTCAGGCGATAGGCCATGGCGCAGCCGGCGGATCCCGCGCCTACGATGACAAAATCTGCTTCCATTTCTCAGGCTCCTGCCAAACCCGCCGGGGTCGCCCACAGCACGGGCGTTCAAGATTTCATGCCTCCGGCGGGAGTATTTTCAAATAGATGAAGGGGTTATTCGCCACGCGGGAAGCGTTGGCTGTCCTCCAGATTGTCCAGGTTCATGTGGTTGCGCATGTAGCGTTCCGAGGCCTTTTGCAGTGGCTGGTAATCCCAGGGGTAATACCCGCCCTGCCGCAGCGCCTCGTAAACCACCCAACGGCGGGCCTGGCTGGCGCGTACATCTGCATCAAAACGGTCCAGATCCCAACGAGCCTCGGACTTGGCCTTGATCGTGGCCAGCGTGCCGGCATGGGCCGGGTCGTCTGCCAGATTGGTTAACTCGTGCGGGTCGGTGTCGAGGTTGAACAGCTGATCAGGGTCCAGCGCGCAGCGGTTGTATTTCCAAGGGCCATAGCGCAGCGACACCAGTGGCGCATACGACGCCTCGGCCGCGTATTCGATCGCCACAGGTTCGGTTCGCTCGGTGCCTTGTGCCATCGGCACAAGACTGATGCCATCGGTCCAGGGTTCGATCTCGGCCATGTCGACACCAGCCAGTGCACCCAAGGTTGGTGTCACGTCGATGGTCGACACAGGCGTTTCGATCTTGCCTGCGGGCATGTCGGGCGCTGAAATCATCAGCGGCACACGTGAGGAGCCTTCGTAGAAGCTCATCTTGAACCACAGACCCCGCTCGCCCAGCATGTCACCGTGGTCCGAGACGAACATGATAATCGCTTCTTGCCGGGTGGTTTCCAGCACGTTCAGGATCTCGCCGATCTTGTCATCCAGGTACGAGATGTTGGCGAAATAGGCCCGGCGTGAGCGTTTGATGTTGTCTTCGGTGATGTCAAAGCTGCGCCAGTCGTTGGCGTCAAAGATGCGCTTGGCATGAGGATCGTGATCCTCGTACTCCATCGCGGGGACCTCAGGCAGCAGATGCTCGCAATCCTCGTAGAGGTCCCAGTACTTCTTGCGCGCCACATAGGGATCATGCGGATGGGTAAAGCTGACGGTCACGCACCAGGGGCGCTCATCATTGCCGCGCGCCAGATCATAGAGCTTGGCGGTCGCGTTGTAGGCGACCTCGTCATCATACTCCATCTGGTTCGAGATCTCGGCGACCCCTGCCCCGGTGACAGAGCCCATGTTGTGATACCACCAGTCGATGCGTTCGCCCGGCTTGCGGTAATCCGGCGTCCATCCGAAATCGGCCGGGTAGATGTCGGTGGTCAGGCGATCCTCAAAACCGTGCAGCTGGTCGGGGCCCACAAAGTGCATTTTGCCGGACAGGCAGGTGTAATAGCCCGCGCGGCGCAAATGATGCGCGTAGGTGGGGATGTCGCTGCGGAACTCGGCCGCGTTGTCATAGACCCCGGTGCGCGAAGGCAGCTGACCCGACATGAACGACGCCCGGCCCGGCGCACAGAGCGGCGAGGCGGTATAGGCATTGGCAAAGCGGGTCGAGCGTTCCGCCAGTTTTTTCAGGTTCGGCGCATGCAGCCAGTCTGCGGGACCATCGGGAAAGAGGGTACCGTTGAGCTGATCCACCATCAGGATCAGAATGTTGGGGTTTGTCATTTTCCGCTCTCGATCAGGGTATTCAGAACGCGCAGGGCGTGGTTGACAGCCAGTTGCGGCTCTTCCGGGGCGCTGAGCGCGGCACGGATGTAGAGACCGTCAATCAGTGCGATCATGTTTTCGGCGCCCTCGACCGGGTCGGCCAGCAAGGGGCGCAGGGCATCAACCAGGTTCGAGCGAATACGCGCCTGATAGATCTGCCACAGGCGCAGCGCATCATCGTTCGTTTGGGCCAGCACATAGAATGTCATCCAGGCCGCGATCACATCCGGCGTGAAACACGACGGTGCAAAACAGGCGCGAATGATGGCCTGCGCCCGATCGTGGCGCGGCGCTGCTTTCAACTCGCTGCGTGCCTCGGCGCCGAAATCCGTCAGGATGCGTCGCATGGCGGCCAGAAAGATCTGATCCTTGCCGCCAAAATAGTGGTGCGCAAGCGCGCTGGACATGCCTGCACGTTTGGCGATCTGGCTGACGGTGACATCCAGGGATTTGGAGACGCCAAGCTCGGCAATCGTGGCACGCACGATGGCGTCACGGCGGATGGGTTCCATTCCAACTTTGGGCATTCACGCGTCTCCAACAAAAGCTAGAGAAAACGCTAGGCTCTTTTTATTGACTCGTCAATCAAGAACCGAGACATCAGTCTGCGCGCTGGTATCGCAGGATGTTTCCGCGCGGCAAATAGACCATATCAAGGAAGGGCCCATCGACCTGAAGATCTCCATAACAGGTCGCCTCAGGATCTCCTCCCGCTTGCATGATCAGGTACGGCCCACCCTCGGTATAATCATTGCATGTTGAACTGACACGGATCGAAACGCTGTCGACAACCTGGCCGTCATACGTGTGATCCAGCAGCGAACCCTCAAGTGTCAAACCGGCAGCCGCATCATCACGAGACTGCCATTTGCCCTGCATGTCCCGCAACACCTCGTCCTCTTCCTCCCATCCGCGGGCAAAAAGCTTGTAGGGGACGAGGTCGGCCGAGCGGTCATAAACAGATTCCAGATCACCGTGCACAATCACCGGGCTGCCGGGGCGGAACCGGTCAACAAAGTCAAAGGCCCCCTCGCCTTCGCGTCCATCTTCGCGAAAAAATATCTGAAACCCCTCTGCAAACAGGCTGCACACCCGTTGTCCGGATTCGACACTGCAAGATTGAAAGTTGCCGGCCGCGCTATAGGGCTCGCCATACACCCCTGGTGGAACAAATGCAGGCTCGCTTTGTTTTTCGGGGCGCGAGACGGCCGCAATATAGGTCACGTGATCCTTGGCCGACTTACCTGTGTCCAGCTCCAGAAACTGTCCCCGGGCGTAGCCGCGCCCCTCGCAATCCTGATCACCGGTGATGTCAAAGACATCGTTCAGGATGCAGAACCCAACCCCTCCATGATCGAATTCCCATGCGTCAGCTTTGGCCAACAAATAGTAGTAGCGGTTCGCCAAATCCCCGGCCAATACCGTTGCACACTGATCGGGCTCGATGTTCCACCACCCTTGCGAGAACCAATCGCCATCCGATTTATATCCGATGGCCACGGAATGTAGGACCGTGGTGTCATTGCACACCGCAAGCCCCGCAACTGAAGGGCCTGCCGCGATCACTCCAATACCTATGGCGAAAGCGCGCAATCTCATGTTGCCACCCTAGGAGCACGAACTGCCCGCTGGCAAGCGTCAGAGTTTGGGATGGTTCGGGTTGGGTGTGATTTCACGGCGTTTCAACACCGCCTCGCGCCAGGTGATAAAGCTGATGGCCGCCAGGATCAGTGTGCCCCCCAGGACAACCCAGAAATCGACACCTTCGTCAAAGACCAGCGCACCAAGCAGCGTGGCCCAGATCAGCTGCAGAAAGGTCACAGGCTGCGTCACGGCCACTGGTGCCGCCTGCATCGCCAGGGTCATGAAGTAATGCCCCCCCGTCGCAAAAGACGCGATGGCAAACAGGATGCCAAGTTGCGGCAAGGTAGGCGTCACCCAGACGGCGATGGCAAAGGGCGCAATGCCGATGGTGACAAAGATCGACATCATGGCGACGACGACGACAGGGCTGATCTCTTCGACCAGCATTTTGACCATCAGATAGGAAATGCCCATGCACAGCGTCGTGCCCAGCATCGCCAGGTGTCCGGGGCTGATCTCGCGAAAGCCCGGACGCAGGATGATCATCGCCCCGATCAGCGCCACGATGATCGCCGTGATCCGGCGCGCCGCCATCGTCTCGCCCAGAAACAGTGCCGCACCAATGGTGACATAGACCGGCGTGAGGTAGTTCATCGCCGTCACCTCAGCCAAGGGGATCTGCGTCATGGCAAAGAACCACAGCATGACCGCCGCGCTGTGGATCGCCCCCCGCAGTGTGAACAGCCCCCATTGGCGCCCCGTCAATCGTGTTCGGAGCAGCGTGCCAAGTGCAGGCACAAAGAACACCAACCCCAAAAGATACCGCAAAAAGGCCGACTGGGTGGGATGCATGGTCGAGCCCATGGATTTCACCAACGCAGTCATGACCACAAAGGAAAGCCCTGCCGCCAGCATCCAAAGGATACCGGCAATCGGGCGTTGGGTGGCGGTCGCGTTGGCTTGGCTCATACGCCCCTTGAACACCCATTCACAGGTAGGGGCAACCCTTCACATCGCAACAAGTTTTAGGGCAATTCCCCACATTATGACGCCGATACCCGCGTCCAGCACCTGCCAGGCCCGCGGCCGGGCAAACAGCGGCCCAAGGGCCCGCGCGCCGTATCCCAGTGAAAAGAAGAACACAAAACTCGCCAGCATCGCCCCCAAGGCAAAGCTCACCCGGTCATCATATTGGGCCGAGATCGAGCCCACGAGCACAACCGTGTCCAGATAGACATGCGGGTTGAGCCAGGTGAATGCCAGCACCGTCGCCAAAGTCGCGACCAACCCACTGACCCGCTCGCCGCTCATGTCCATGCTGGCCCCTCCCCGCCAGGCCGAGCGAAAGCTCATCGCGCCGTAACACAGCAAGAACAGCGCCCCACCATAGCGCATCGCGGGTTCGAACCATGGCACCGCCTGCGCCAAGGAACCCATGCCGTAGACCCCAGCCGCAATCAGCACCGCATCCGACACAGCACAGGTCAAGCACACCGCAAAGACATGCTCGCGTCGCACCCCCTGACGCAGAACAAAGGCATTCTGCGCCCCAATCGCCAGGATCAGGCTGAAACCAAGGGCAAAACCGGGGACAAAAGACGTCAGCATGAAAGCTCCTAGAGGTGACTGCCCGGTTTGACTAGAACCTGCGGATTGCGTAGTCTAGTTAAAGATAATGAAGCTAGATAAGCACAGCTAATGCAGTTCGATCCGCAACACCTTGCCGCCCTGTCAGCCATCCTCAGCCGGGGGAGCTTTGAGGCCGCCGCCGCCGACCTGTCGGTGACACCATCGGCCATTTCGCAACGGATCAAAGCGCTGGAGGATCGCCTGGGCACGTCGCTGATCAACCGCGGCACGCCCTGCACAGGCACGCCTGCGGGCATTCGTCTGGCCAAGCATGCCGAAGATGTCGGCATCCTTGAGGCTCAGGTCAGCCGCGAGTTGTCACTGGACGCAGCACCGGGTCCCGCCCGATTGCGCATCGCCGTCAACGCAGACAGCCTGGCGACCTGGTTTGTCAACGCCATGGCGGCCGTGCCGGATGTGTTGTTCGATCTGGTGATCGACGATCAGGATCATTCCGCCGACTGGCTGCGGCGGGGAGAGGTCAGCGCCGCCATCACCGCGTCGACCAAACCGGTGACGGGGTGCGACATGCACCCAATTGGCGCGCTGCGCTATATCGCGACTGCCAGCCCGTCCTTCATGGATCAATGGTTCCCTGAAGGCGTCACCGCCAAGGCCCTGACCGTTGCCCCCTGCCTGACCTTCAATGCCAAGGACGGTCTGCAACGGGCGTGGTTGCAGGACAACTTTGACACCCGCATCTCTCCGCCCACGCATTTTCTGCCGTCGACCCAGGCTTTTGTGGATGCCGCCCGCCATGGCATGGGCTGGGGCATGAACCCGGTGCAGCTGGTGCGTGGCCCGATCCGCAATGGCCGCTTGACCCCCCTGATCCCAAAGACACCGCTGGATGTGCCGTTGACCTGGCAGGTCAGCCGCATCATGGCCCCGGCCCTGGAGCCGGTCACCAAAGCGGTCAAACAGGCCGCGACCAAAGGGTTGATCCCCGACTGAGTGCGGCCAATAAAGGGGCAACACATGAAGGATTCCAAATGTTTGCCCGCGAAGACCTGACCTATACCACCCTGCCCCTGCCCGACCGCGCCGATCTGAGCGATGATGAGATGCGCGCCGCAGCACAAGCGTTCCACGAGGTCATGCGCAAGCGCCACACCGTGCGCGACTATTCGGACCGGCCCGTGCCGCACCAGGTGATCGAGGATTGCATTCGCACCGCAGGCACCGCGCCCTCAGGCGCCAATCACCAGCCCTGGCACTTTGTCGCGATCAAGAACCCCGCGCTGAAACAGCGCATTCGCGAAGAGGCCGAGGAAGAAGAACGCCGGTTCTATGCCGGCGGCGCAGGGGACGAATGGATCAAGGCGCTGGAACCCATCGGGACGGATGCAATCAAGGAGCATCTGACCGTGGCGCCCTGGCTGATCGTGGTCTTTGCCCAACGCTGGGGCCAGTTCGACGATGGCACCCGGTTCAAGAACTACTACGTTCCCGAAAGCGTCAACATCGCCACCGGCTTTCTGCTGGCCGCCCTGCATCACGCAGGCCTCTGCACGCTGACCCACACCCCCAACCCGATGCGGTTTCTGAACGAGGCGCTCGACCGTCCAGCCTCGGAAAAGCCTACGATGATCATCGCTGTGGGTCACCCGGCCAAGGATGCGACCGTGCCCGAAGTGGCCAAGATGAAGAAACCCTTGGACGAGATTCTGACCATCTGCGATTGATCCAAGGCCCAGGTCATGCGCATGGTTGGCCCCATGCGCATCGATCCGGCCTCTGCTTCCTTGCCCCACGTCTTCTGGCTGTGGATCGCGCTGCCGCGCGCGCTGATCCTGGGGACACTGGCCGTGCTGGGGTCGTCTGTGACGATGCCTGCCTTAGTCCTCTATCCCCTGTTGGCGACGGATATCGTGGTCTTCGGCTGGCAAGTTGTCCGCTTTCAACGCAGCGCCGACGCCCATGTGGTTGGTCACGGCGGGCTGGCCGCGGTCTGGGGTGGCCAACTGGCACTGCTGGTGGCCGCCGGTTTGGGCGTTGCCCTGTGGTGGGGGCTGGCTCTCGACACCCATGCCCCACCGGAAGAAGAGCTGTTCACCGACCGGATGGACCGCGAACACGCCGCCACCTACCAGTTGGAGCTGTCGCAGGACGGCACCACGCTGATGTTCCAAGGGGCGATCACCTTTGGCCTGACCCGCCGCGCGACGGCCCTCGCCGATGCAGCACCGCAGTTGGCACAAGTGACCCTCCACAGTCCCGGCGGCCACATCTACGAGGCGCGCGGCTTTGCCAAACTGATCCGGGATCGCGGGCTGAGCACCCACGCCAACGGCGATTGCACCTCGGCCTGCACTCTGCCCTTTGTGGCAGGTCAAAACCGCTCTTTGGCCCCCGGCGCGCGCCTTGGGTTTCACCAATATGCGCTGAACTTTGACACCGCCCTGCCGCAGATCGATCTGCAACAGGAACAGGACAAGGACCGCGCCTTGTTCGAGGCCCAAGGCGTGCAGCCGTCCTTTCTGAATGCCATGTTCAACACCCCCAAAACCGACCTTTGGTACCTGACCGAGGACGAGGCGCGCGACGCGGGCCTCGTCACCCCCTGACCACGTCACAAGATCATTGGCTAGCGTTCTGCGGTGCCGCGCCTCGCCGCAGGCGAGGCGCCCGGCCCAACCGAGCAAGGGCCCGTCAGGGCACACAGCGAGGGCGGGAGCGCCCCCCTAGCCGTGTTGCGCCGCCAGATGCGGAAAGCTGTCGACAAAGCGCCCGAACTTGTGCCGTCCACATGTCACAGCCTCATATCGCGCCGGATTGGCCGCGCTGACACACCCCGGCAAGGGGGCAAACTCGGCCTCGTAATCGGCATCGATGAAAAACGGGATCGAATAGCGCTCGCGCCCGCTGGTGTTCACCACGCGGTGCAAGTTGGCCAGATAAACATCATTGGTCAGGCGCTGCACCAGATCGCCGATGTTGATCACGAATGTCCCAGGGATTGGCGGCCCTTCGACCCAAGCGCCATCGCGGTTCATCACCTGCAACCCGCCCACATCATCCTGCGCCAGAATGGTCAGGTTGCCGTAATCGGTATGCGCCCCAATCCCCATCACGCTCTCGTCGATCTTGCCCGTTTGGGGTGGGTAATGCAGCAAGCGTTGGATGCTGATGGGATCGCGCATCTTGGCCTCAAAAAAATCAGGCGCCAGATCCAGGCTTTGCGCAATCCCACGCAACAGGATCGCCGCCAACCGTTTCATCTCTTCATGATACCCGTAAACCGCTGCGCGGAACTCGGGCAGCGCTTCGGGCCACTGATTGGCGCCAAAAAACGGCACATCTACGCCGGGTGTTTCCGGGCCCAGGTCAAAGCACTCCTTCAGATCCTTGGTCTTGGTCGGGTCGGTGTTTTCGCCAAACACCTCGATATACCCCCGCATCGCGACGCCCGAGTTGCCGATGTGCAGCTTCATCTTGTCTTCCAGCGGAAGGTCAAAGAACGCGCGGGTTTGGGCAAAAGCTGCCTCAACCGTCTCGGCCGCAACGCCGTGGTTCTTGACGTACATAAAGCCCACATTGGACAACGCCCACCGGATCTCTTTTGCGACCCCCGCCGGGTCGCTGCCATCCACCAGGGATGCAACATCGATCACCGGGATACGATCAAAGGACTGGCGCGCGGCGCGCAGGCTGTCGTAAAGTTGGGCCAAGGCGGCGTCAGACATGGGGGTTCCTCCATTCATATGCCGCCAGAAACACGAAGAAGGACCAACCTGACAATTGCGAAAAATCTCAACTTGAGTTAGCTGAAATAAGCCACCCACAACAATGCCCCGCACCTTCACTACATTGGGAAAGCACGGCGATGCCAAAACGCCCCTATGATCTGCCCCCGCTCAGTTCGCTCTCAAGCTTCGAGGCCGCCGCCCGGCACGAAAGCTTCAAATCCGCCGCCCAAGAACTGAACGTGACCCCGGCTGCCATCAGCCATCAGGTCAAGGCGCTTGAGGTCGAATTGGGCCAACAGCTGTTCCACCGCCACCAACGCGGGGTGGAACTGTCTGAAACCGGGCAGATGCTTCAACTGACCTTGCAACGCGGCTTTGAGCAGATTTCAACGATGGTCACACAATTGCGGCAAGACAGCCAGACACGCGCGGTGACCATCGGCGCAACAACGGCTGTCTCTTCCTTGTGGCTGACACCCCGGTTGGCCCGGTTCTGGAAACGGCACGGCAACATTGCTGTTACCCAGAACGTCTCGGACACCGATCATGCACAGACGGGGTGCAACCTGAGCATCCATTACGGCGACATGACCCGCGACAGCGGCGATTGCCGTCCGTTGTTCCGCGACCGGATCGCCGCGCTCGCCAGCCCCGCGTTCGCCGCAGAGAACGCCATAGACGCATTAGCGGACCTAGCCCATCTCCCCTTGATCCACCTGAATGCGCCGGACGAGCGTTGGACGGACTGGCGCACCTGGTGCACGGCACTGGACTATGATGGCCCAATCGGCGAAGGGCTGCGGGTCAACAACTACACCATCGCCTTGCAGGCGGCTCAGGATGACATGGGCGTAGTCCTTGGCTGGAACGCGCTGACCGCACCGCTGGTGCAGTCGGGCGCGCTGGTACCGCTGCTACCGCAGGACATCGCCGCACCCTTGGATTTCTACATCAAGACCCATGCCTCGGCCAATGAACGCGCGATCCTGCTGCGTGACTGGCTGTTGACCACCCAGGCATCATAGCTGCCCAAATGGCATCGCTACATCAACAAAAGAAAACGCCCACCACAACCTTGTTGTGATGGGCGCCAAATTTCATCCGAGGGGGCGGCTTAAAGCTGCTCCATCACCTCGTCCGAGGCCTCGAAGTTGGCGGTGACGCGCTGAATGTCGTCGTCGTCTTCGAGCGCATCAATCAGCTTCATCAGCTTTTGCATGCCTTCCAGGTCCAACTCGGTGGTGGTGGTGGGTTTCCACACCAGCTTGGTCGATTCAGACTCGCCCAGTGCCTCTTCCAGCGCGTTCGACACGTCGTTCAGGTCGCTATCCGCGCAATAGATGATGTGGCCATCGTCCGAGCTTTCGCAATCCTCGGCGCCTGCCTCAATCGCGGCCTCGAACACGGTGTCGGCATCGCCTGCATCGGCGTTGTAGACAACCTCGCCCTTGCGGTCGAACATGAAGCCGACCGAGCCGGTTTCGCCCAGGTTGCCGCCGTTTTTGGAAAACGTCGAGCGCACGGTCGATGCGGTGCGGTTGCGGTTGTCGGTCATCGCCTCGACGATGACAGCCACGCCATTGGGACCGTAGCCCTCGTACCGGATTTCTTCGTAGTCGTCGCCTTCGCCCGCCTGCGATTTCTTGATCGCGCGATCAATCACGTCCTTGGGCACGGACTGCGATTTGGCCTCTTTCACGGCCAGGCGCAGACGCGGGTTTTTCTCGGGGTCCGGATCGCCCATTTTGGCGGCCACGGTGATCTCTTTGGACAGTTTGGAAAACAGCTTGGACCGCAAAGCATCCTGACGGCCCTTGCGGTGCTGAATGTTTGCCCATTTTGAGTGGCCGGCCATGTGGTGCTCCTGCAAGAATTCGGTTTCGCGGGCCTCTATAAAACAAGCAGGGGGCCAGGTTCAAGCATCCGGCACCCCGTTTGACGTCCAGATCAGCTGTCCGGGCTCACATGTTTGGCAATCGCTTGCAAGGCCGACACCATCTGCATCTCGGTTTCGGGCTTTTCGTTGTACTCAGGATAGGCTGCATTCATCGCTATCACCACGCCCCTGCCTGGGTTGATGTAGAGGAACTGACCATAAATCCCGATCGCCATGAAATCGCCGCCATCACGGTCAACGGGAATCCACCACTGGTTCTTGTACCCCAGCAGAAAGTCCGAGGCCGCGTGATCCCCCGGCATTGATTGTGGGGTATCCGTGGTGACGGATTGCTGCAACCAAACCGCCGAGACCACCCGCTCACCTGTCATCGAGACGCCCCCGTTCAACACCATCTGACCAACGCGCGCCAGATCACGCAGGCGCAGGTTGGCCCCGCCAAAGGCCACCGGCTCGCCCGTCTGGTCCACCAGCATCAGCGCATCCCCTTCAGCTCCGATCTTGGCCCAAAGCTTGTCATGGAAGTACTGGGCATAGTCCTGCCCGGTCGCCCGACGCAGCACCCAGGCCAGCACTTGCGTCTCAATACTGGCGTATTGATTGAACGTCCCCGGCTCGCGCTCGCGCACGATGGTGGTCGAAAACTCATCAAGCGAGCCGCGCAGCATCGCGACCACCGTCTGCACGATGTCCGAGTTCAGATCGTCGTAGTCCTCGACATACCGAATGCCCGAAGTCATATCGAGCACTTGCTGAACGGTGACGCCGTCGTATCCGCTGTTATTCAACTCGGGAACGTAGCTGGTCACCTGCGCATCCACATCCAGGTCGCCGGCATCATGGGCAACGCCCACAAGGATCGAGGTCAGCGATTTGGTCACCGACATTTCGATATGGTGGGTCTCGGCGCTGTTGCCACGGGCATAAGCCTCGTGGATCAGCTTTCCATCCTTCAGTACCGCCAGACCGGTCCAATGGAAGGCATCGAACAGCTTTTGGGTGGGCAGTTCCTGCCCCTCGTAGGTGAACGTTGCGGGCAGGATATTGGCCTGCTCCTGCACCTCGAAATCGGCTACGGGACCGCTCCGTTTGATGGTGATCGAGGGGTAGGTTTCATAGAGCGTGCGAAAGTTCTGATCGATGTTTTCGGGTTCAAAAACAGCTGAATAGGCCATCAGGGCGCGCACGTCCTGTATCTTGTCCCAAAACACAGCTCCGCCGATCAGGGCCAGTGCCACTATGGCAACTGCCCCGCGTTCGATCCATTTCATGAGGGTCTCCTTTGCTTTCTCAGTCCGGTCCGTCCGACAACAACAGTTGATGCGCAACCTTGCGCAGCGCATCCGGGTTGGGCGGCATAAATCCAATGTCCACAAAAAAGGCGGCGCCAAATCCCATGGACACGATACCGTAGGCGCGCCGCTCGCGGTCCTGGTCGCTGTTGCCAATGCCATCTGCTGCCATATGGGTGGACAGTTCGAGGCACAGGCGCTGATAGAGCCCTCGCAACCGCTCTTGAATGCGATCATCCAGCGCGGCATAGGGCCAAAGCTCATCCACCATCAGGCTCAGATCTTCGTCGCCCAGCAATTCATCCAGTACGAGATCAACCAGCTTTGGGGCGCTCAGGCCTTCCTGTCTGACCTGCTCCAGCTGTTCCAGCTTGGCCTCACCCCGTTCAATCATCCGGTCAAAGAGCAGCAGCACCAGGTCGATCTTATTGCCGGCAAAGTACCGCAACAGCGAACGCGGCAAGCCCGCCTCTTCGGCCACTTTGGCCAGTGTCAGCTTGGCCAAACCATCGCGCAGAACGATGCGCTCCAACGCATCCAGGATCTGCGCCTTGCGTTCGGTTTCCATTTTGGGGCGTGCCATTTGTCTCGCCTTTATCGTTTCTTGTCCGTTAGACAATTTATCCGATAAGGCGATTCTTGTCACTTTGACAATATTGATCTCTTTCGACCCTGCGTCACAAATTCCTGACCCTGTAAGACGCGAATTCCCCGTCGCACCTTTGGGTTGAACCGGCTAGGGTGCGCCCATGACGACAGATCAGATCATTTTGTTTTCGCTCTTTGGCTTGGTGTTTGCGTTCCTTCTATGGGGTCGGTTCAGGTACGATCTGGTGGCCTTTTCGGCGCTGATGCTGGGCGTCGTTCTGGGCGTGGTTCCCGTTGCAGACGCGTTTTCCGGTTTTGGCCACCCCGCGACCATCGTAGTTGCACTGGTGCTGGTCGTCTCGGCCGGTCTGGTGCGATCCGGCGCGGTCTTTCTGATCACCCGCACGCTGGTCGATGCCTCACGGGGCCTTGGCGCGCACATTGCACTGATGGGCGGGATCGGGGCGGTTCTGTCGGCTTTCATGAACAACGTCGCCGCCCTCGCCCTGTTGATGCCCGTCGACATTCAGACCGCGCGCAAGGCGGGGCGCGTGCCGGGGCTGAGCCTGATGCCGCTGAGCTTTGCCACCATCCTGGGCGGCATGGCCACGCTCATTGGTACGCCGCCCAACATCATCATCGCCTCGATCCGGGCCGAGGCAGTGGGGGAACCCTTTGCCATGTTCGACTTTGCCCCGGTGGGTGGGATTGCGGCCATCGCGGGCTTGATTTTTGTCGCCCTGATCGGTTGGCGTCTGATCCCGACACGCGGCGATGATCAGGAACACGCCGAGGCCTTGGCGCAGTACATCGCCGAGCTGACCGTACCCGAAGACAGTCCCCACATCGGCAAGCGCTTGGCCGAGCTGGACGAGACTGCCGAAAAAACCGACGTGGCCATTCTGGGCCTGATCCGCGACGGCAAACGCCGCTATGGCCGCGCGGCAAACGCCATCCTGCGGGCAGGCGATGCGCTGGTGTTGGAGGCTGTGCCCGAGGCGCTGGATGAGTTCCGCACCGCCCTGAACCTCGACTTCTCGGACAGCCGCCGACAAGAGGTGTTGAAAGCCGCAGGTGACGGCCTGGAAGTGATCGAGGTGGTCGCAACCGAGCACAGCCGGATCACCGGCAAGACCTCGCAATCCATCGGGCTGGCCTGGCGGCAGAGCACCGTGCTGATGGGCATCTCGCGCCAGGGCAAACGGATCACCAAACAGGTCCGAAAGACCCAGGTCGAAGCAGGTGACATCCTGCTGCTGATGGTGCCTCGCGACCGGGGACCGGATGTGACCGAATGGCTGGGCTGCCTCCCACTGGCTGAACGCGGGCTGAGTGTGACGGCCAACGAAAAAGTCTGGCTCGCCATCGGCCTTTTTGCGGCGGCCGTGATTGCGGCCTCAGTTGGTTTGCTCTACCTGCCGATTGCCCTGGGGTTGGTGGTCGTGGGCTATGTCCTGACTAAAATCTTGCCGATTGCCGAGATTTACGATCACATCGAATGGCCTGTTGTGGTGCTGCTTGGGTCAATGATCCCTTTAGGGGCAGCCTTGGAAAGTTCGGGCGGAACTGAACTCATTGCAGGCAGCCTGATCTCTCTGACAAATGGCCTGCCTGCCTGGGCAATCCTGACCGTTCTGATGGTTGTGACCATGACCCTGTCGGATGTGCTCAACAACACTGCCACCACCATCGTGGCTGCGCCGGTGGGCATCCAGATGGCCAACACGTTGGGCGTTTCCCCCGATCCGTTCCTGATGGCGGTGGCGGTGGCGGCATCGGCGGCTTTCCTGACCCCCATCGGGCACAAGAACAACACGCTGATCCTTGGCCCCGGCGGTTATCGCTTTGGCGATTATTGGCGCATGGGCCTGCCGCTTGAGGTGCTGGTCGTCGCCGTGTCCATCCCGTCCATTCTGGTCTTCTGGCCAATGTAACCCCCGGAAAGGAACCCCATGAGCCACGACGGCTATCTGCTGACCGCCCAAGCCATCGCCGCGATGGCAGGAACAGCAAAGACCCATTTCCTGAACCCCAACGCGCAGCGGATTAACAAATCCCTGGGCGATGTCACCGGCCTGACCGGCATTGGCGTGCACATCATCGAGGTCGAGCCGGACCGCGATACCACCGAATACCACGTGCATCATTTCGAGGATGAATGCGTCTATGTCCTGTCCGGTCAGGCGGTCTCGATCATCGACGGTGAAGAGCAGACCGTGAGCCCCGGCGACTTCATTGGCTACCGCAAGGGCGGCCATGCGCACGGGCTGCGCAACGATGGCCCGGACCTGCTGCGGGTGCTGGTGATCGGGCAGCGGTTGGCGCACGACGTCGGCGATTACCCCAACAAGGGCAAGCGCATCTACCGTAATGAGGGGTTGGAATGGGACTATGTCGATCACTCGGCCATCAAGAACCCCTGACGCGGCAATGGGGCCGCTTGCCCCTGCCTTCCAGCATCGGTAATCCGACCCCATGAAACCGTTCTTGATCCTGCAGCTTCGCCCTGAAACCGATGCCTCGGATGCCGAGTTCGCCTCGATCCTCAAGCAGACCGGCCTGTCACCTGACCGCGCGGTCCGTGTGCGGCTGGATTGCGAAGACCTGCCAGCGGACCTGACCGTGACCGACTATGCCGGTGTCATCGTGGGCGGCGGTCCCGGCTGCGTCAGCGACGACCCAGCCACCAAATCGGAACTCGACGCGCGGGTCGAGGCGGCGGCGCTGTCGCTGATGCCGCAAATCACCGCGCTGGATCACCCGTTCATGGGCTGCTGCTACGGTTTAGGCATCCTGGCAACCCATCTGAACGGCGACGTGTCCAAGGCGCAATATGGCGAGCCGGTCGGCCCGTCACTCTGTTCCCTGACACCCGAGGGTGAGGCCGATCCCCTGACCGCAGGGCTCAAGCCGGTGTTCGACGCCTATGTCGGTCACAAGGAAGCAGTGCAGCGCCTACCCGAGGGATGCGTGCATCTGGTGGCCTCGGCCCCCTGCCCGATCCAAATGGTTCGCTGGGGGCAGAACGTCTATGCCACGCAGTTCCACCCCGAGGCCGATGCGGCGGACTTTGAACAGCGCATCAACATCTACCGCAACCATGGCTATTTCCCACCCGAAGACGCCGAGACGCTGATCGCCGCCTGCCACGGCGCCGATGTGACCGAGCCCGGCAAGATCCTGAAACGGTTTGTTGAACGTTACAGTTAGACAGATAACCTAACGGCATCCCCCATTGCCGAAACCATCCTCCCCCGCTTAGGCTGGCCAAAACGACTTTGGGAGGGGTGGTTTTGGACTTTCTGATCAATGTGGGGCTGCCGCTGTCGTTGGCCATCATCATGCTGTCACTGGGCATCGGGCTGGAAGCGGCGGACTTCAGGCGCGTCCTGACCCGCAGGTTTCCCTTTGCCATCGGCGCCATCAGCCAGGTGATCCTACTGCCCATCGTGACCTTTGCCCTGGTCACCGCCTTTGCCTTTCCACCCGAGATTGCCGTGGGCTTCATGCTGCTCAGTTTTTGCCCCGGTGGAGTAACCAGCAACATTCTGGCCAAGCTGGCCAAGGGCGACGTGGCGCTTTCGGTGACACTGACCGCCGTCATCAGCCTGTTGTCGATCCTGACGGTGCCGGTGCTGGCCGCCTGGTCGGTGACCCATTTCATGGGTGAGGCCGCGCCCGAGGTGTCGATCAGTGGTCTGGCAATTGCCATGTTCCTGATCACCACCCTGCCCGTCGCCATCGGTGTCACGGTGCGGCACTACTTCAAGGGCGCAGCCATGGCCATTGACGGGCCGCTGTCCAAACTGGCGACCGTGCTCTTTGTCCTGATCGTCATCGCCGCCCTGGCGGGCAACTGGCAACTGTTCATCGACAATCTGGGCGTCATGGGGGCCGGTCTGATTTCACTCAACGTGATTCTGTTGCTGATGGGCCTGGGTTTGGCACGCATAGCGGGACTTGGCTGGACCGAGACCAAGACGATCGCGATCGAAACCGGCATCCAGAACTCGGCCCTTGGCATCACGCTGGCCGCGCTGATCACCGCCACAACCACGGGCCTAAGCCCCTTGGCCCTGCCCGCCGCCGTCTATGGGATCACGATGTATTTCGTCTCCCTCCCATTCATCTTCTGGTTTCGCAGCCGCTGAAGGAGCCTGATCCATGACCACCAACACCGCAGATGCAATCATCGTGGGCGGGGGGCTGGCCGGGCTGGCCGCTGCTGCTGAACTGGGTGACCGGGGCAAAAAGGTCATCGTGCTAGACCAAGAGCCCGAGCAATTCCTGGGCGGGCAGGCCTTTTGGTCCCTGGGTGGCCTGTTTATGGTCGACACCCCCGAACAGCGCCGCATGGGGATCAAGGACAATGCCGATCTGGCCTTGCGCGACTGGATGGGCAGCGCTCAGTTCGACCGGCCCGAAGACGCATGGCCCCGCAAATGGGCCGAAGCCTATGTAGAATTTGCTGCTGGCGAGATGCGCCCTTGGCTGCACGACATGGGCCTGCGCTGGTTTCCGGTTGTGGGCTGGGCCGAGCGTGGCGGATCATATGCCAATGGTCACGGCAACTCTGTCCCACGGTTCCACATCACCTGGGGCACTGGCCCAGGCGTCATCGAGCATTTCGTGCGCCGTGTGCGCGAACACGCCAGCAACGGGCTGATCGACCTGCGGTTCCGCCATCAGGCCAGCCACATCATTATGCAAAACGGTGCAGCCAGTGGCGTCTCGGGTGAGGTGCTGTCTGACGACGGAGCAGACCGTGGCCAGAAAACCAACCGTGACGAGGTCGGCGAGTTCGAAGTCTATGCCCCATCCGTCATCGTCACCTCGGGCGGCATCGGCGGCAATTTCGAACTTGTGCGCAAATCCTGGCCGCGTGATCGTCTGGGCGAGCCACCGCAAGAGATGGTCGCAGGTGTCCCCTTTCACGTCGACGGCCGCATGATCGCAATCAGCGAAAAGGCCGGCGGCCATGTGATCAACGGCGACCGCATGTGGCATTACACCGAGGGCGTCAAAAACTGGGATCCGATCTGGCCCAGCCACGGCATCCGCATTCTACCCGGCCCAAGCTCGATGTGGTTTGATGCCACCGGCAACCGGCTGGAGCCACCCTGCTTGCCGGGCTTTGACACGCTGACCACGCTCAAAGAGATCCTGAAAACGGGCTATGAATACAGCTGGTTCGTTTTGACCCAGAAGGTGATCAAGAAGGAATTTGCGCTGTCAGGCAGCGAACAAAACCCTGACTTCACCTCTGCCAAATGGTCGGAAGTTATCCGCCAGCGTATCCTGTCCGGCAAAAACGCCACCGCCCCGGTTGAGGCGTTCAAGGAAAAGGGCGAGGATTTTGTTGTCGCCAACACCCTGGGCGATCTGGTGCGCGGGATGAACCAGTTGGGTGGCAACCTGATTGACGAGGATCACCTGCGCGCCCAGATCGAAGCGCGCGATGCGCAAATGGACAACCCGTTCACCAAGGACGCGCAGATCATGGCCATCCATGCGGCGCGCAACTATCGCGGCGACCGGCTGATCCGGACGGCCAAGCCGCATAAGTTCCTGGATCCATCCAACGGCCCCCTCATTGCGGTGAAGCTGCACATCCTGACGCGCAAGACGCTTGGGGGATTGCAGACCAACCTCGACAGTCAGATGCTGGGCGCAGACGGCCAAGTCGTTCCGGGCCTCTTTGCCGCGGGCGAGGTCGCAGGTTTCGGCGGTGGCGGCTACCACGGCTACAACGCTTTGGAGGGCACCTTCCTGGGCGGCTGCATCTTCTCAGGTCGCAACGCAGGCCGCTCGCGCGCCATCGCTTGAACTCAGGAGCGTATGAAACGCAACCGCATGATCGCAGTCTCGGCCTTATCAAAAAGGGTAAGGTCGAGACCCTCTTGCTGATAATGCCGGACATCCTGCAAGTCATTCAGAAACGCGCGCTCCAAGGTCGCCAGATGCGCCTGACAGGCCAGCAGCGTTCCGGCGGTTTCAACCGGGAACAGCACCTCGTTAGGGCGCAGTAGATTTTGCTTCGTCTGGGCAACCCCGGAGAGTGTGTTGCACCCTGCCGTCACCTCGAACGTCCCTGCTCCGGTGAAAGCGATATGTGGTCTCCAAGACATGTTCAGCGGCGTTCCGCTAAGCTCGGTCACTTGCCAGCGGCCACTGAGCAGGTCATTGAGCAAAAGGAACACTGTGATTTCGACGGGCTCCTCCGCCACATCAATATCAACCGGGACGGCGGCAAAATTAGCAAACAACAGTCCGCCATCCGACGCGATTTCAACCTCGACCGTCGCATGATCGTTTTTGTCGATCATGTCGTCGTCAAAGGTCAGATCAAACACCGCCGGAAGCATCGCGACCGGAATTCGCGTGCTGGCGACAATGCGCGCGCTGTCACCGTCGTCTGCATTGACCACCAATTTCACTGTCATCTCTGACGGTTTAAGCAGGTCAATTGGGTCCACGTTAGACACGGACCCCGAAAGGGTACCAGAAACCGCCGCGACCAAAGCGCCGAACCAAAAGACCAGCGACACCACCAAAACTCGGAAACACATGACCAACTCACAGACTGTTATGCGCTCACCGTAGTCTCCCCCAGATTGATCCCGCAAGACGAATTCCGCTAACAGGCCTCGCCTACCAGCTCCCTCCGGCCCCACCGCCAGAGGACGAACCACCACCGAAACTCGACCGGCTGGACCCGCCCGAGCTGGAGCTGTCGGACAGCTTCGGGATCGTGCGCACCTCGCTGTCGTGATGGCCACAGTGCTTGCAGTCGTAATCTACCCGCTTGCGGCCCGTGCTGGATTTGGTGGCAGCACTCAGCACCGTGCTGGTGGTCGACAGCGTGCGATAGTTGCATTGCGGACAGGCGCCATAACCCGAGAACCAGCTGCGATAGCGGTTGATGTCCATGTGCCCGCAGGACCGGCAATGCCAGACGTCGTAGTCAACGGATTTCAGGTATTCCTCAAGCTGCTGCCCCCCGTCCAGATGGGCATCCTCGGCCTCTTCGCCTGCACGCTCCATCATCGCGCCGCAGTGCGTACAAGGACGCGGACGGTTGCGCATGTACTTCCGCAGCCACCAGACAAAGCCACCAATCGGGACAAGCACCAGCCCCAACAGCCCGTGTCCAATCGCTTGGATCTTGCGCCACAGCCAACTTACACCCCGCTGAAACGATCCCGCGTCCCACTGCCCGGGATAGACGCCGGAAACTTCTCGCACAGTCTCATCCGTGCCCTTTTCCAGCCCCGCCTCATACTGATCGGCCCGGAACCACGGCAGGAACCCGTTGTCGACGACGCGCTGCATCCGCGCGTCCCAGCTGCTGTCATACCCATCGCCAAGCGCGATCCACATCTCGCGGTCATAGCGCGAGATCAAGATCAGCACGCCATCGTTGCGCGTCGCATTGCCCACGCCCCATTCGTTGAACGTGGCGGTGGCAAAGGATCGGATGTCGCCGGAATGCCCATAGAACCCCATGTCCTGAATGGTCAGCAGGGTCATTTCGACCCCTGTGCGATCATAGAGCTCGATGAACTTGGCCCGAATCCGCTCCTCGGCTTCGTCCGTCAGCAAGTCAACATAGTCGTTCACATAGACATCGCTGTAGCCTGGCAATTGCGCACCCGTTGCAGTGGTGATCTTGGTCGGGCGCTTGCGGTGCTCGGCTTTCAGCGGCTGGGTGGGCGGCGCGGGTGCGACCACTGTGGCGGGTTTTGTCATCACCCCGATGCCATAGCCAATCGCCCAGCCGACAAAAACGACGGCTGCGACGATCATCAGTGCCACACGAAAATCACGGCTGGTCATGTGCCCTCCCATTCCCTTGGGGCGAGCCTAGCCGCGTTTTCCCAACAGATCAAAGCCGTTAAGGCATCAACATCAGGCGCATGACGGCAACGCCTGCATCATTGGTCAGGGCCAGAACTTCGCCATTGCGGACATAGCCCGACACCTGGGTCAGCGCGGTCAGGAAATCCTTCTCGAGCTTGTCCAGCGGCGGCGGGCAGGCCATCAAGGTGCCGGCCATATTGTCAGGAAACGCGATCTTGCTGTTCGTTACCCTAGCCTCTCCCCGAAAGCTGTTGCAGCCGCCCTTGGCGCCAAAAGCACCGCCTTCGGCAAACTGGATTTCGGGCACCCGTTCGCTGATAATCGCCTTACCGGACAGCTGAGTTACCTTCCAATGAGTGTTCTCCAATCCGGTTCCCATCTCGCGCCCCGCTTTGACCATCACAACCTCGGCTGTGTCGCCTTGGCCACGCGTCAAGACAGGGTGGACCGTGTCGCTGGTGAACAGCAATCTATCGCCCACATAGACCGAAGCCTGCACCGCATAGCTAAACCGCTCGTCGATCAGGGCGTCGTCGTATTCCAGTGAAAACTCGGTCGGCACCCCCGTCATCGCATAGCGTTTGCTGGACAGAACCGTCGCCGCAACATCCTGACGTGAGATGTCGACCAAACGCACATCCAACACCGCCTCGGGCGGCAGCGCGATCCGTTCTCGGTAGCTGGCCGAACCTGTGATCGTTCCCGCCATGGCCGTCGTTCCCATCGCGACACTCAACGCTGCGCTTGCAAAAATCTTACCTAACGTCATCACATTCCATCCGAATTCGTTCATGAATACTCAGATCGGAACGCAGAGAGGCGTTTCAAGTCAAGCCATTTATGATGCGCGGAAACACACCGTTTTTACCCGTCACAGCGGCCAGATCAGCGGGATCAGGGCCGAAGCCAAAAGCCCCACGGTCAGGTTCAGGGGGATGCCCACCCGCATGAAGTCGGTGAAGCGATAGCCGCCCGGACCGTAGACCAGCATGTTGGTTTGATACCCGATGGGCGTCGCAAAAGAGGCCGAGGCCGCAACCATGACCGCGATCACCAGCGGGCGCGGATCAATGCCCATCGTTTGCGCCAGACCGATGGCAATCGGGGTCACAACCACCGCGACCGCATTGTTCGACACCAGCTCTGTCAGAACGGACGTCAGCAGATAGATCGCCCAGACAATCAGAAACGGCGGCACCTCTCCCAGGTAGGGCGCGATCGCCTCGACGATCAAGCTGACGGCGCCGGAACTTTGCAGTGCTGCCCCAATCGCCAGCATCGAGAAAATCAGCGCCAGCAACCGCCCGTCGATGAATGAAAACGCCTCGTCCGCGTCGATGCAGCGGGTTACCAGAACCAGTGCCACCGCCAGGATCGCCAGCATCAGAATCGGAGCCACGCCCAAAGCTGCCAACGCCACGATCCCCACCAGCGAAGCAACCGCAATTGGCGCATGGCTCCGTCGGTAGGCCCGCGCCGAGGGTTGCGACACATCCACCAGATCCATATCCACCGCAAGCCGCTGAATGTCCGCCGCCGCCCCTTCCAAAAGCAGTGTATCACCCACCTGAACCACCAGATCGTCCAACTGCCGCCCGATGTTCTGATTGCGCCGGTGTACAGCCAGCACATAAACCCCATAGCGCCTGCGCAGCCGCATGTTCCCCAACGACCGCCCAACCATCTTGCATCCGGGCGAGATCAGTACTTCGACCGTGGCCGTCTCGACTTCGGACACCTGATCGACAGTCTGCAATTCCTTGCTCGCCTGAAGCCCCAGCAATTCGGTCATCTTGGTGCGCAACACGATCCGATCCCCGGCCTGCAGTTCCACCGATTTAAGGTCTCGCCGCAGCGAGGCGTCACCGCGCACCACATCCACCAGTCGCACACCTGACCGTTTGAACAGGCCAACATCCACAGCCTTTTCCCCGATCAACTTGCTGTCGGTGGGAATGATCACCTCGGAAAAGAACTTCTTGCGTGATCCATCGCCCAAAAGGGTCGCCATACTGTCGCGCTCGGGCAGCAGTTTCGGCGCGATGAAGCGCAGATAGACCATGCCATAGACCACCACCGCCAGACCAAGAGGCGTGACCTCGAAGATCGAAAATGCCGCCATCCCTTGGGCCCGCGCCACACCGTCCACCAACAGGTTGGTCGAGGTCCCGATCAGGGTCAGCGTACCGCCCATGATCGCTGCATAGCTGAGCGGGATCAGCAGTTTCGAGGCGGGCATATTCAGCGTACGCGCGATCTGCACAAAGACCGGGATCATCACGACCACAACCGGCGTGTTCGACACAAACGCCGACGCGATCACAACAAAAGCCATGAGCAAAGCGATGGCGAACTTGGGATTCACCTCGGTCTGTTTGCGTGCCACAGATGTGAAGGCATCCAGCGCCCCGGTCCGCACCAGCGCGCCCATGATGATGAACATCGCCGCAATGGTCCAAGGCGCCGGGTTGGCAAGCACCGGCAACGCCACGTCATAGGGCAGCACCCCCGTAACCAGCATCAGCGACACGCCCGCAAGGGCCACTACCTCGGTCGGAAAGACCTCGCGCAGGAACAGTACGAACATGACGCCCACGATGATCAGCGCAACAATGGCCGAGCCGGTTTCGGAAAGCTGAAGTAGCTGCATGTATCCCTTGGCGCCTGAGCAGTGAAAAGACCGAAGGCCACTGTCCCCGATTGCTAGGGTTCGGGCAAGTCTGCGTTTGCGCGCACCCGCAATTCGCGCACAATTTCAGAACGTATGTACCAATTCCGGGCAAAACGCGGAAAATTTACGGTAATCAGAGACTAGGGCCCGCCTGCTGCAACCGTCCGCCAACACGCACCATGCTGATGGACTTGGCCGCGCCGGTCCGGTCGTCGGTCTCGACAAAGACCCCCGACAGGGTCGCCTCTTCGGTGGCAGGCGTGAACCGTGCCTTGGGCATACCCGTGATGAAGCGGCGCAAAGGTTCCATCTTTTCCATACCGATGACCGAATTGTAGTCGCCGCACATGCCCGCATCGCTCAAATAGCCGGTGCCATTCGGCAGAACCATGGCATCTGCTGTCGGTACATGGGTGTGCGTGCCGACCACCAGGCTGGCCTTACCATCGCAGAAATGCCCCATGGCCATCTTTTCGGACGTCGCCTCGCAATGCACATCCACAATGATGGCGTCCGCAATCCCACCGCGCGGATGCGATTTCAGCACCCTTTCCACGGCAGAAAACGGATCGTCAAAGGCGCGTTTCATGAACACCTGCCCCAGCACCTGCAGCACCAGCACCTTGCGGCCGCCCGGCGCGTCGAACAGGCGATAGCCCATACCCGGCGCACCCTTGGCAAAGTTCAGCGGACGGATGATGCGTGGCTCTTTCTGGATGAACTGCAACATGTCCTTCTGGTCGAACGCATGATCCCCCAGAGTGACGCAATCAGCCCCCGCATCAAGCAGGATCTTGGCATGATCCCCGCTCAAACCCATTCCGTTCGAGGCGTTCTCGCCATTGACCACGACAAAATCCAACCGCCATTCGTCACGCAGACGTGGCAGGTTGTCCCGAACCGCCGCGCGCCCGGCACGGCCCATCACATCACCAAGAAACAAGCATCTCATGCTTTGTGTCCTAGGCCGCCCTGCCCGTTCGGACAAGATCAAACACACGTCTGTGCTGTCTTGGCGCGAATTTTCCCCGCATAAGCGCAGGTTGAAAACTGAGGCGCGCAATGCAACCTTTCCCGTTAAACACGAAACGAGAGAGGACCACATGAAATCCGTACTGACGACTGTGATTGTTCTTGCTGCAACTTCTGCGGCCTCGGCCAGCGACACCAAAACCACGCTTGCCAATCCGGCCGCCACCTTCTGCATCGAAAACGGCGGCACATATCAACTGAGCAAGGATGAAAACGGCAATGCCGTTGGCATCTGCATTCTGGCCGATGGAACAGAGGTTGATGCCTGGGATTACATCCGAGCGCATTTCAAGGACTGAACTGAGCGTTTTTTGGGGGGCTTTGCCCCCGTCGCAGCAAGCTGCGCCTCCCCCAGGATGTTTCTGGCAAGAGGAAGAGAGAAGATCATCATTTCCTCTTGCCTCAAATATCCCGGAGCGCGAGGCGGAGCCTCGCAAAAATCAAAAAGTCAGAACGCGGCTTTCGGTGATCAGCATGTTGAGAGGCTGGTCCGTGGGTTCCAGCGGGATCTCATTGGCTTCTTGCGCATCAAAAGCAAAGCCTATGGCCAGCGTCGGGCGTTTGGCACGCAACCCTTCCAGAGTGCGGTCATAAAACCCGCCGCCGTATCCCAGCCGCCCGCCGCGCGCGTCAAAGGCCACCAGCGGTACGATCAGGATCTCGGGTTCGAAAAAGTCGTCAACCTCGGGCACCTTGGCCCCAAACGGGCCATCGCGCAACGCACCCTCGGGCGTCCAACGCGAGAACTTGAGCGCCTGCCCTTCGCCCTGGATCACCGGCACACCGACGGGGCCATAGGCTGACGCCTCGGCCATGGCTGCCAGCGGGTCAATCTCGGTCCGGATGGGCATATAGCCTGACAGCGACACGCCGCGGTGGCCTGCCAGAACCTCGGACAGCCGCCCTGCCGCGCCGGGCAGCCGCGCGTCGAACGCCGCCTTGCGCCGGGCAAAGCCCGCTTTTCGCGCCTCTGCCTTGATCACAGCCAGATCGTTCATAACAACACCACCGTCGCCAGTCCCAAAAAGATGAAGAATCCCATGACGTCCGTGGTGGTCGTCACAAAGGTGCCCGATGCCAGCGCCGGGTCCACGCCCAGCTTGTCCAGCACGATGGGTACTACCGTACCTGCAAAGCCCGCGATGATCATGTTCACGACCAAAGCGGACCCGATCACGACCCCCAGCATCGGAGAGCCGAACCACATCAGCCCGATGGTCCCAAGCACCAGCGCGAAACACAGGCCATTGAGCACGCCGACCATCACCTCACGCCGGATGACCCGCCACATGTTCGACGAGGTCAGGTCGCGCGTGGCCAGCGCCCGCACGGCCACCGTCAGGGACTGCGTGCCCGCGTTGCCGCCCATCGAGGCCACGATGGGCATCAGGATCGCCAGCGACACCAGCTGCGAAATCGAGTCTTCGAATTGCGAGATCACCAGCGAGGCGCAGATTGCGGTGAACAGGTTCACGCCCAGCCACGGCAACCGCCGTTTGCTGGTGTCGGCCACGCTGTCGGACAGCGAGCTTTCCTCGGCTACACCGGCCAGGCGCAGAATGTCCTCTTCATGCTCTTCGTCCAGCACGGCCATGGCGTCGTCGATCGTGATCACACCCACCAGCCGTCCGTCATCGTCGGTGACCGGCGCCGAAATGAGGTGGTACTGGTTGAAGGCATAGGCGACATCCTCTTCGTCCTGATCGACGGGGATGGTCTGAAAGTCATCTTCGGCAATCTCGCGCAGCGGTATCTCGCGCTTGGCCGCCATGATCTTGCCCAGCATTACATTACCCACCGGATGCAGGCGTGGGTCGACCAGTATCACGTGATAGAACTGCTCTGGCAGATCGTCGCTGTCGCGCATGAAGTCGATGGCCTGGCCCACTGTCCAGTGCTCGGGCGCCATGACAACCTCGCGCTGCATCAGACGGCCAGCGGAATTCTCTGGGTAAGCCAGCGCCTGTTCCACCGCGATCCGGTCGGCGTCTTCCAGCGCGTCCAGAATGGCCTCTTGCTGCGGCTCTTCCAGGTCCTCGACCAGATCGACCACATCGTCGCTTTCAAGCTCACGTACAGCCTCGGCCAGCACGTCGGGCTTCAGCACCGAGATGACCTCTTCACGCACCGATTCGTCGAGTTCAGACAGAATCTCGCCATCAAACTCGCGGTCATACAGGCGGATCAGACGCGCCCGGTCGAACGGATTGACCTGCTCCAACAAGTCGGCGATGTCGGCCGCATGAAGCGGCTCCATCAGCTCGGTCAGTTTTTCGCGGTCTTCGACATCCACCGCATAGAGGATCGCTGCGACCTGCTTGCGGTCCAACTCATAGACGTCATCATCAGATGTGGTTTCTAGATCGATGGGAGTGTTGCCTGTTGTCATGTTCCGCTCCCTTCTGGATTGGCCGCAAAATAGAAGAAGCTGCTACCAGAAAACAATGACAATAGCGCAATTTACCGAAATCAATGGGGCCTCTATCCTGTGTGCCGGAAATTGACGACGTTTTGACGGCACGAGGAGCACACCAAAATGGCCAGCCAAACCATCCTGCAGGGAAGTGTTCTGTCCTTTACCGGCACCCCGTTCGAGGGAGAGCCCGGCGATGCCGTGCAGGTGCATGAGGCCGTTGTCGTGTCGGGGCAGCATATTGCGGCCTTGGGTGATCTGGAGCAATTGCAGGCCGCCTACCCCGAAGCCGATGTCGTTCATCACGGCAACAAGGTGATCATCGCCGGCTTTGTTGATGCCCATGTGCACTATCCCCAAACCGCGATGATCGCGAGCTGGGGCAAGCGGCTGATCGATTGGCTGAACACTTATACCTTTCCCGAAGAAATGAAGTTCGCCGATCGCGCATATGCTGATGACATCGCGGGCCGCTATCTGGACCTGACCGCCGCGCACGGCACCACGACCATGTGCAGCTTTGCTACCATCCACCCTGAAAGCGTCGATGCGTTCTTTTCAGCAGCTCAGGCCCGTGGTCAGCGCGTGGTCACCGGCAAGACCTGCATGGATCGCAACGCGCCCGAGGGGCTGCGCGACACGGCGCAGTCCGCCTATGACCAGTCCAAGGCCTTGCTGCAACGCTGGCACGGCGTGGACCGGCTGGAATATGCGATCACGCCGCGGTTTTCGCCAACTTCGACGCCCGACCAGCTTGAGGCCATGGGGGCATTGTGGGCGGAGCACCCCGATTGCCTGATGCAGACGCATCTGAGCGAGCAGACGGACGAGATCGAATGGGTGCGCGGCCTCTTTCCTGACGCGCGCGATTATCTGGACACCTACGAGGCCTTTGGCCTGCTCGGCGGGCGGGGCCTCTATGGCCATGCGATCCATCTGGAACTGCGAGAGCGCGATCAACTGCGTGAACACGGCGCGGCGCTGGTGCATTGCCCGACCTCGAACACCTTCATCGGATCGGGCCTTTTTGACATGGCCGGGCTGATGGCCGAAGGGCAGCGGATTGGATTGGCCACCGACACCGGAGGCGGATCAAGCTTTTCGATGCTGCGCACGATGGCGGCGGCTTATGAGGTGGGCCAGCTGCGCGGCGTCCCGCTGCATGCGGCGCAACTGTTGTGGCTGGCGACCGTTGGGTCAGCCCGCAGCCTGCGGATGGACGACAAGATCGGCAACCTGGCTCCGGGGATGGAGGCGGACCTGATTGTCCTTGATCTGGCTTCGACGCCTGCGATTTCGCAACGCTCTGCCGTAGCGGATGATCTGTGGGAGGCTGTCTTCCCAACCATCATGATGGGTGATGACCGGGCCATCGCCGAGGTTTGGATCAACGGTCAGCGCCGCTGATCGTGCCCCTTGCGGGGCACGAGCCTCCGGCGGGAGTATTTTAGAAAGGGTGAAGTTCAGGCGTTACGCCTGAAGCGCCCGAGCCAATTGGTTCTGGCGTTCGATCACCCGTGGCAGGTCGATGCTTGTGACATGGCTATCACGGACAACCTGGCGTCCTTCGACAAAGAGGTGTTTCACCTTCGTAGGCCCCGCCAACAGCAAGGCGGCCGGGTCCCAGCTGCCTGCGCTTTCCACGCCCGTAACATCCCAGATCGCGATGTCGGCACGTTTGCCGGGCGCGAGGCGTCCGCAGTCGGGGCGGTTCAGCACGTCCGCGCCGCCGCGCGTTGCGATCTCGAGCGCCTCGCGCGCCGACATGGCGTCCGCGCCATTGGCGACCCGTTGCAACAGCATCGACTGGCGCGCCTCGGCGATCAGGTTGCCGCTGTCGTTGCTGGCCGAACCGTCGACGCCCAAGCCCACGTTCACGCCCGCATCACGCATGGCGCGCACTGATGCAATGCCACTACCCAAACGGCAATTGGAACAAGGGCAATGGGCCACGCCGGTTTTGGACCGTGCAAACAAATCAATCTCTTGCCCGTCCAGCTTCACGCAGTGGGCGTGCCAGACATCATCCCCGGTCCAGCCCAGATCCTCGGCATATTGCCCCGGTCGGCAGCCAAAATTGTCGAGGCTATAGGCAATGTCCTCGTCGTTCTCGGCCAGATGGGTGTGCAGCATCACGCCCTTGTCGCGCGCCAGGATGGCGGCATCCCGCATCAAATCGCGGCTGACCGAGAACGGGGAACAGGGAGCGAGCCCTACGCGACACATGGACCCCTCGCGTGCATCGTGGAAGGCGTCGATCACGCGGATCGAATCCTTTAGAATGGCGGCTTCTTTTTCGACCAGACTGTCCGGCGGCAGGCCACCGTCGCTTTCGCCAATGCTCATGGCACCGCGGGTGGGGTGAAACCGAATGCCGATCTCGGCGGCGGCGGCGATGGTGTCATCCAAACGCGCCCCATTGGGATAGAGATACAGGTGATCCGAGCTGAGCGTACAGCCTGAAAGTGCCAATTCCGCAAGCCCCACTTGCGCCGAGGTGAACATCTCTTCCGGCCCAAACCGCGACCAGATTGGGTAAAGCGTCTGCAACCATCCAAACAGCAATGCGTCCTGCCCGCCGGGCACCGCGCGCGTCAGGCTTTGATAGAGATGGTGATGGGTGTTCACCAGGCCAGGCGTCACCACACAGCCCTTGGCCAGAACCGTCTCTCCGCTGGTTTCCAGACCTTGGCCGATCTGGGCAATCACCCCATCCCGCACCAGAATGTCAGCCCCGGACAGCTCTTGGCGCTGATCATCCATCGTAAGGATGACATCAGCGTCCTTGATCAGAAATTCATGCATATCGCACACTCCACCTGTCTGCCCACCTCAGGTCGAAGTGTGTATTGCACCGATGGAAAGTGGGCTGAAGAACCGGTGCGCCTGAGAGCCTAGCGCCAAACCGGCAGGCTCTCAAGCAGAGACTATTTCGATTTGAGGATATCGAGAGCCGCAGCGTGAATGTCGGCATTGGCCGCCGCCAGAACCCGGCCGCCGTTGTGTGCCGGTCTGCCCTGCCAGTCAGTGACGATGCCGCCGGCCGCCTGGATCACGCCGATGGGACCTTGAATGTCATAGGCGTTCAATCCCGCCTCGATGATCAGATCGACCTGCCCCGCGGACAGCAAGGCATAAGCGTAGCAATCCATTCCATAGCGGGTCAGGCGCACCTGGCTTGCCACCGCTTCGAACCCGGCGCGGTCTTCTGGGGTTCCGACCTCGGGGAAGGTGGTGAACAACACGGCCTCTTCCAGCTTTTGGGTGTCCCGCGTTTTCAATGTCACTGACCCATGCGGGCCGGTCATTTCCGCCCCTTCGGCCGAGCCCACGAAGCGTTCGCCAATGTAAGGTTGATCAACAACGCCAAGGATCGGTCCCGCCTCGGTCGACAGGGCAATCAGGACGCCCCAGGTTGGCGTGCCCGAGATAAATCCGCGCGTCCCGTCGATCGGGTCCAATACCCACTGCCGCCCTGATACCCCCGCGCTCTGGCCATACTCCTCGCCCCAGATCCCGTCTGCGGGCCGGTGCGTGGCCAGAACCGCTCGCATGGCCTGCTCGGCGGCACGGTCTGCAACCGTGACCGGGTCGAACCCCTCGGTCAGTTTGTTTTCAGTGGACAGGTCGGCACGACGAAAAAATGGCAGAATCGCTGCACGTGCAGCGTCTGCCATTTCATGTGCCACTTGCAGATCAGTTAGCGCGTCAGAAGTCATGCGTCACGACTGACATTGGCGCCTATTAAATGCAAGCCTCAGTTGTCAGCATCAGGCTGGTGGGCTTAGGCAACGTCGCTCAGAACGCGGGCCAGCTCAAACAGACGGCGGCGCTGGTTCTCGGGGATTGCATAGTAAGAGCGCACCAGATCCAGAGCTTCCTTGTCGCCCATCAGGTCCGCAGGAACATTGGGCTTTTCCGGGGTGCTCTTGTGCGCGTCATCCAGACCTTCGAAGAAGAAGCTGACCGGAACATCCAGCGCGTCTGCGATGTCCCAAAGGCGCGATGCGCTGATCCGGTTTGCGCCGGTCTCATACTTCTGGATCTGCTGAAACTTGATTCCAACCTGCTCCGCCAATTGCTGCTGCGTCATGCCGATCAGCCAGCGACGGTGCCTTACACGTTTGCCCACATGGACATCAACGGGATGGGTCATTAGGGTATCTCCTCTGTTTCACTGACAACCGTCCGGGTTTCGACAACAGGGCGCGGCGCTCATCCCACATTGAGGCGTGCCGTTTAACATATCCCTAATTTCACCAATGCGACCCGAACCGCACCACACTTAAAAATATGGCGAAGTTTTGGGTTGAATTCAACCCGGTTGATTCCACTAAAGCGAACACAAGTTTAAGGATGGCGCTCAAGATTAGGTGATCCTGGCGCAAGCAAACCGTCGCACCCACAACACCATAGGGTTGCACAGCAGTCGGTTTCCCCCCAAGAAACAGAACGGAAAGTTACGTGGAACCCCCCTATTTTGGGGTAGGAAAACAAGGGAAACGGGATGCTTGCTTATCAGATTCAGTCCACGGGCGAACGCGCTGCCTTTGCCGATGTTCCTATCCCCACCCCGGCCCCCGGACAGATCCGACTGCGCATTCGGGCCTGCGGGCTGAATTTTGCCGATCTGTTGATGCAAAAGGGGACCTATCAGGACATTCCCCCTGCCCCGTTTACCCTTGGGCTCGAAGTTGCCGGGGTGGTCGATTCTGTTGGTGAAGGGGTCCGCGGGTTGAGCCAAGGGGACAGAGTTGCGGTCTATTCCGGTCACGGCGGCCTTGCCGAATACGGCGTATTTGACGCTGAGCGGGCGGTCAAACTGCCCGACCACATGAGTTTTGAGGACGCCGCCGCCATTCAGATCGCTTATGGCACCAGCCACATGGCGCTGGATCACCGGGCGCACCTGCAACCTGGCGAGACGCTGCTTGTAACAGGTGCCGCAGGTGGCGTTGGCCTGACAGCAGTGGAAATCGGCAAGCTGATGGGCGCACGGGTCATTGCTCATGCGCGTGGGGCCGACAAGCTCGAGGTTGCGCGCGAGGCCGGAGCTGACATCCTGATCGACGACGCCGAGGATCTGCGTACCCGCGTCAAGGAACTGGGCGGCGCCGATGTGGTCTATGACGCCATTGGAGGGGATGTGTTCAAGGCCGCGTTTCGTGCCACCAACCCCGAAGGCCGGCTGCTACCCATCGGATTTGCCGGGGGCGACGTGCCGCAAATCCCGGCCAATCACCTGCTGGTCAAAAACCTGACTGTCATCGGGTTTTACATCGGTGGTTACCTGAAGTTCCGCCCGCAGGTGGTTCACGACAGCTTTGCCACCCTGTTTGACTGGCACGCCCAAGGGCGCATCAAGCCGCACATCAGCCACACCCTGCCACTGGACCGCGTGGCCGAAGGCATGACGTTGCTGAAAGAGCGGAAATCCACCGGCAAAGTGGTCATCACGCCCTAGAGCTGGTGCAGCCAGGCCTCGTAGTTTTCCACTGTATCCCGGCGGCTCAGATCGACACGGCGCAGCGCCTTGGCGTTTTCGCGGTATTCCCGCGGGGACTGGTCGAACCGGGTTCGGAACGCGCGTGCAAAGGCCGGGGCATTCTCAAAGCCACAGGCCAGAGCGACATCGTAAATCGGGCGATGCGCCAGCGCCGGATCTGCAAGCTGGCGCGCAACCGCACGCAGGCGGCGGGTTCGGATGTATTTGGCAACGCCTCCGTAGGACTCGAAGATCTCATAAAGTCGACTTCGGGATACCCCCGCATGACGGGCAATTTCGGCCGGAGACAACCGATTGTCGCCCAGGCGGGCTTCGATGATTTTCTTGACCAAAGTGATCGTCGCCAGCGGGATCCCTGCCTTTGTGGAGTGTGCCCCGTGAACCGTGCCATTGAGACAGGCCGACACCAAGCCTGCAACATGCGGCACCACCTCGACAGCCTGCGCCGTGGTCATGTCCGGCGCGACCGAGCGCAAGGTGGCGATTTGATTGTGCAACAAACGTACCAAGGGCTCCTTGGGCGACAGGTACCGCAGGTGCTGGTCGTCCGGGGCTTGCAAAAACGGCGCCACCATCTCGCGCGGCAGGATGAGCGAGACATTGGTGAAGTCATTGGTCGCAGATTTCGCTTCACGCGACAGATCAAAGACCACCAGACCGCCCTTGGGGGACACGCCTGCGTTATCCCCTTGATCGGTGGCCATATTCCCGTCCGAAAACAGTTGGATCATGTAATGGTCCATGCCATCCGCCGCGATCCGTTGCGGGGACCGGTGCCAGGTTTGCTGTCGCGAGCTGGTCTCGGCCAGCATCACTGTATCCAACAGGTGACCATCTACACTGGCTTTGAAATTCTCCTGGCGAACATCAGACGCCGCCTCGACCTCAAAAACGCAGGAAATGCTTTCCCGCCATTCCTCGAACCGGTGTCGTCTGGGCAGATCCCTGACCGAAAAGTGGCTGTGCGCCAGTGGCGTGGAAGAGGTTTCATCATCTGCCTCTTCACCCTCCAACATCTGTCACCTCCCTAACTGTGAACCCAAATTGAGCTGCGCACATAAATTGTCGAAAACAATAACCTATGCGGTTTCCAACAGGCGACAGATTTCTATGTGACTGTAGAAAAAACTTTGCGATTTGTCCGGAAAACCGTGCGCAACGTCCAGAGCGACCAAAAAAAGTTGCCCCAAAACCAAGCGTTCGGCTACCCGGTATCTGGCCGCGTCAAGTTGGTGAAGATCCTGTATTCACAAATGCAGAGTGAGTGGTTGTATCGGTGATACGGATCTCGTGGTAGGCCAGCTTGGCTAAGGCTCATCTTGGGAACCCAGGACCGCATAGGGGCGTCGAAGCGCTGTAACCAGTTCGTTTCATGACCTAAGCTTTTGCGTGTGTCGCCTCATGCCTGTTGCGGGCTCTGGGTTCCCCCCCTTCATCCCACTGCCTTCAGATGCGTGCCGCCCAGGTTCACAAAGCTCTGACGCACAAGCGACAGCAGCTCTTCGACAACAGGCCCCTTATTGCCCGCCGCGCCATAAAGATTGATCTTGTGAACCGGCAATTCCGGCAACGCCCCTGCACTTTCGATCTGCACCAGATGCCGCGGCTCGGTTCCGTCCAGCATCGCGTGCACCGCCAGATCGGCACTGACCGTGGCCTCAATCGTCCGGTCGTTGTCTGTTTCTACCGCCAAATCCCAAGGCACCCCGGCCTTGTCCAACGCCGCCAACACCTTGGGGCGGAACAGACAGCGCCGCCCCATGGCCACACGCAGCGGACGTTGCCGCCACGCGGACCCGTCAGGCGCACCAACCCACCGCAGGGGCAGCTCAGCGATTGTCTCACATTCCGGGCCCGCACTCACCTCGGTCGTCAGGATTACATCACATTCCCCGCGCGCAAACTTCTCTTTCAGCAACATCGAATGCGACGACAGCAATTGCACCTTCATCCGCGGGAAAACCACGCTGAACTGTTTCAGCACGCGCGGGATCGCCGGGTAAACGATGTCGTGTGGCACCCCCAGCACCACCTCGCCCTCGAATGCCTGATCCGTCAGGCGTCCGATCACCTCGTCATTCAGGGCCACCATGCGACGCGCGTAAGCCAGCAGTTGCTCTCCGGAAGCCGTCAGAGCAATGCCCCGCCCCGTCCGATCCAGCAAGTCCAGCCCCAACAGCTCTTCGAGCCGCTTGAGCTGCATCGAGACTGCCGATTGCGTCAGGTTCAAAAACCCGGCCGCCTTGGTCACGCCGCCGCTGTCGGCCACAGCCACAAATGATCTGAGCGTGGTGATGTCGAGATTTCGCATTATCACAATCCTTGATGCATTCAATCAAAAACATTCGTTTTCATAATCAAACACAATACGCCATATACATCAAGGAAATTGATCAAAACACGACCAACCATCACTATTTACGAAAGGAAAAGGCCATGACCCTGATCAACACCTCGATGACCCACCGCCGCCCTCGCGCCTCGATCCTGAAGACCCTCGCGCATCTGGTTGCCCTGCACCGTCAGCGCAAGGCCCTTGCCCGCATGGACGATGCTGCCTTGGACGATATTGGCGTGTCGCGTGCCCAAGCCGCGCGCGAAGCAAGCCGCCCGATCTGGGACGCTCCGGAAACATGGCGTTGCTAACCCATGAACAATGCACGATAGATCGGCGGCGCACACATCAAACGCCGCCGATTTGACCTGATTTCAGTACAAAACCGACACCGGAAATACTTGAATTTTCAGCCAACCTCTCCGATATTCTCTTAGGAAAGCTGCCGGTTTCTGCCGCGCGGCAATAAGATTATGGAATGGAGACCCTTTATGGCACAATTCGACACGATCCGGACGGCCGCAGGCGCGCGCACGGCCGAGATTGACGAGGGCCTGCGCGCCCACATGAACAAAGTCTACGGCACCATGTCCGTGGGCATGCTCATCACCTTTGCTGCTGCCTGGGCCATTTCCGGCCTGGCCGTGACTGCCGACCCGTCGGCAGCCGTTGCTCAGCTGAGCGCGGACAAATACCTGACATCGTTCGGCTATTCGATCTATGGGTCGCCCCTGAAATACGTGATCATGTTCGCCCCACTGCTGTTCATCTTTGGTTTCAGCGCGGGCATCAACCGCCTGTCGGCCTCTGCCGCTCAGCTGGTGTTCTACGTGTTTGCCGCCGTCATGGGCCTGTCGATCAGCTCGATCTTCCTGGTCTTTACCGGTCAGTCGATCATCCAGGTCTTCTTGATCACCGCGATCGCCTTCGCCGGCCTGTCGCTGGTGGGCTACACCACCAAGAAAGACCTGTCGGCCATGGGCACCTTCCTGATCATGGGTGTGATCGGTCTGATCGTGGCATCCATCGTCAACATCTTCCTGGGTTCGCCGGCGGTTGCTTTCGCAATCTCGGCCATCGGAGTTCTGATCTTTGCCGGTCTGACCGCCTATGACACCCAGCAGATCAAGAACACATACCTGCAGATGGCCCACGCGGGCGACCAGGAGTGGCTGGGCAAAGCCGCCATCATGGGCGCACTGAGCCTCTATCTGGACTTCATCAACATGTTCATGTTCCTGCTCCAGCTGTTTGGAAACCGCGAATAAGCGCAAACCAGCGCACCACAATTTCCAGGGGCGGGATCAGATTGATCCCGCCCTTTTTCTTTGCCCCGATGGATAAGTCCGATGATTGTTCGCCCCCTCGTCCCGGATGAGGCACACCGCCTTTTGCCCCTGCTTCACCAGGTCCACTCCCTGCATGTAGAACATCAGCCCGAACGCTACCCGCCGCTGAAAGACGACGTCGAAACGCTCGACTGGTTGGCAGGCTGGTTGCGCGGCCAGAACATGCATTGCCTTGTTGCCGAGGACGACGAGAGGCTCTGCGGCTACGCGATCTATGAGATCGAGCACCGGCCTGCCATGCCCGTCCGCCACGCGGAAACACGGGGAATGCTGCATCAAATTTCGGTCGACGCCGCCCATCGGCGGCAAGGGATCGGTCGGGCGCTGATAAACGCGATGCGCGCACGATTGGCTCAAGAAAAGATCGGGATCATCGCCACCACATACGCCAGCTTCAACACGGCCTCAGCCCGGCTGATGGCCGACGCGGGGCTGGCACCCAAAACGGTTTATGCGGAATGGCGGGGGTAGGATCAGCTACAGTTGAGCGGTACGGCATAGGCGGTCGTGCGCCGTCCGCCCTTGCCCCGCTGGTACGCCGGGCCATTGGCCAGGCACCCGGTCATGCGCGGCACGGACGCCAGGAACGTGTCGCTGGCCCCCCGCGACATACGGGTGCCGTCGCCTTCGCCCGTGCGCAAAACCGCGAAAAGAACGCCGTTCACCTCGACCGTGCTCAGATACAGGGTGCGGTCCTGCCCGCCGACTTCTGCGGCATTGGCCGGTGTGCGACCACCTGCGTCCAGCGCGGCAGCAGCCAGGGTGCCTATCTCGGAACTGTCCGTGCGCAACCGCACCGGCGGGATCGCGGCCAAACGCGCAGGCACAGAAGCCTGGCGCGCCACATAGTCGGCTGACCCCTTGGCCTCGCTAAAGGTCTTGGGCTCGCCATCAATCCCGGTGAACCCAACCCCTTCGCGTACAAAGAAATCCGCGCAGGCGGACAACGACAGAACGGACAGGCAAGCAGGCAACAGGATTTTTTTCATGGGCGTCAGAACTTTGCAGCAGAGATTTAAGGCAGACGCCCATAGGCTAGCGTTTGCCGCCCCCTCATAGCAAGCGCTGTTTCATTCGGATTGCAGGGAAGGTGATCCCGGGTTGCAAAGGCACATCAATCGGCCCCAGCGTTTCAAAGCCCATGGCACGATAAAACGGCTCAGCGGTGAAGGTGGACCAGCACTCCATGTCACGGATACCAGCCGCCTGCGCTTCTGCCAGCACATGGCGCAGCAACCGCCGCCCCACCCCGCGCCGTGTTGCGGTGAAATCCGTCACAACGTGTCGAATATGCCCCCGCTGGTGCATCTGCCGATCCCGGCTCCATCCCCCTGCACCCAGCAGGCGCCGCCCATCGGTTTCGACAAGGTAGTAGGTGCCGCTGGTCAGCAACGCAGGCTGCGCCCGCGAAATCAGCGGCAATGCGGTGACCAGAACCGAGGGTGGATAATCCGACTTGAGCAACTTGGGATAAGACCGCGCCAAAAGAGCATCGACAGCCGTCAGATCGTCACGGGTTGTAGCTCTGACATGCATCTGCACCCTCTTTTCCTGACAGTGAACAAAAGAAAACCCACATATCCGCCACACAAAGCAGAACTTGAGCCTGAGCGAATTTTCGATGGCCGATCGTCGGTCAGGCCTTTGAACGCTCCCTTCCTAGCCCCTCCGCCCGACAAAAGTGCGGGTTTTGTGCACTCCCATACCTCGGTGTGAGCATCAGTTCTCGGTATGTAGGACCCATAGTGGAGTACAGCAGCCAATCCTAATGGCAGAATGAACATGAGTGCGAAACGAAAAACCACCAAGAAACCAGCTTCACATTTCACTGCGCTCGACAAGTGGCTCGACAAAAACTTCGTCAAGGCGCGCCTACATACCCTGCCTTGGCGGCCCATTCATGGCCAGCGCAGCCCCCACACCGTTGTTCCGCGAACCTGCTGAACGATGGTACAGCAGAGCAATCCCCGCATCTGCTCGACAGCAGGGATCGAAGTCTTTGTGGTCACAGTGAATCAAAGGCGGCGTTCAAGCGAGGCGTTTTGGTAGAGACCAGGGCGCACAGCGTTGCCGCGGACAGGTGTTGAGTTGAGGCTGCCACAATGTGGACTATGGTGAGCTGACGGCCAGATCATCTGTTCACGGAAATTGCGAGCATGGCGTTCGCTGTGCATCTTCGTCCAAATGTCTCGACCCTAATTCAGCTCTGTGATCATGCTTGCCACTGATACGTCTTGGGGCAAGCAAGATTGGCCTATTGCGCGATTTCCTAAGTGGCGCAGAATAATTGGCCCAACTCAATAGGTCAGCGTGCTTTTCCAATTGGCTTTCAGCTGGATGACCCAACATGTGCCTTGTTTGGCGGACAACTGGCAAAGAAAAAGGGCCTCGCGACACGCGGGACCCTTTTTCAAGATCGTATCAGATCGGCAAGACTTACTTGATCTTGCCTTCTTTGTACTCGACGTGCTTGCGCGCGACCGGGTCGTACTTACGCACAACCATTTTTTCGGTCATGGTGCGGGCGTTTTTCTTGGTCACGTAGAAGTGGCCGGTGCCTGCGGTCGAGTTCAGACGGATCTTGATGGTCGTCGGCTTCGCCATGAGTTCTCTCCTGAGCCCAAAAGGCGCGGGCCTTTCGGTTGAATTCCTATGAGCGTGCGCTTTTACCTGTCTTGAGCGGTGAGTCAACAGCAGAATCGCCCCCAGCGCACCTCAATAAGCGATTCATTTGGTCAGGCCCCTCGGCGCCTTGGCGTGGATTAGGCAGAGAGGCCGAATTGTGATACACATGGCGCCACGATCCAATACCCGCCCCACAACCTCAGGCCAAAAAACGGGCCGAGGCTCGGCTTCAAGCAAGCACCAGACGAGCAGCAGCGGCGATCTGACCGCGATATGAACGGGGGGACTACAATGACAACTTGGGCGATCTCATAAGACGAGACAGCGACCTGTGACGCCAGCACCTGCGCGGGCCCCGTGTTCCGGGGCTGCGACCTTGCCGCATTGGCGGGGCGCGGGTGCATGTGTTGCGTGCGCAGCCCAAAAGAGCCTCTCCCATAAAAAGTCATGGAGGACAAAATGCCTTTATTCATTACCTATGCATCCTATTCCACATCCGGCCTTCAGGGATTGCTTGCCAAACCCGAAGATCGCGGTGCGGCCATTCAAGCTCTGATGGACAAGGTCGGGGCCCGGGTTGTGGCCTTGTATTTCACCACCGGAACCAATGATGTTGTCATGGTCAGCGAAGCGGCCGATGGCACCGATACGGTTGCCCTGGGAATGGCAGTCGCCGCATCTGGCGCCGTCCAGGACGTCGAAACGGTGCGCGCCTGGACCAGTGCCGAATTTGGCGACATCGCACGCAAGGCCGCGTCACTTGCGTCGGGCTACACCCCGCCGGGTGGATAAGGCCTGGCCAAGGGAACGCGCGGAAGGCCTGTAAGCCGGATTCTGTTCAGGGGTTTCCCCCCTTGATGACCATTCATCTAGGCCACGCATTGCTGCGCGGCTCGAGCTGCCAACCCGACCCCTCTCGGCTGAAGCGCGCCTAGCGGCGGTATCGACCAAGGCCGACACGGGCCCGCGCGGGGGTCCTATTTGGCATTGCTCCAGGTGGGGCTTGCCGTGCCACCCCTGTTGCCAGGGGCGCGGTGGGCTCTTACCCCACCGTTTCATCCTTACCGCGACAGGCGCGGCGGTTTCATTTCTGTGGCGCTCTCCGTCGGGTTTCCCCGCCCGGGCGTTACCCGGCACCGTTGCTTCATGGAGTCCGGACTTTCCTCGCGTGGGGGCAAGCCCCCACCCGCGGCCATCCGGCCCTCCGCGCAAGCGGTGGGGTATGCGGTGACAGGCAGGGCGTCAAGAGGCGATGGCGGGCACAGGTTGACGGGGGCGCTCCCGCACCCGAGCGATCCTGGCTACGCCAGCCCCGCTAGCGGCTTTGGGCCGGGCGCCTCGCTTGTCGCTCGGCGCAGTCCCGTCTGTGACTTCGGTTGCGTCCCTTTCGTACCAGATACGGCGCAGCGCCCGCCGCCGCGCGCCGCGCGGCGGCCCGGCCCAACGGGAGGCGGTTTTTCGTCAGAAAAATTGCCGACGGGCGGGAGTGCTACCAGAGTAGCACGATCTCAAGGATATCATGTCCAAAGCGCCGTCTGCCCGAGCGGAGAAAAATCCTCCGGTGCCAATGTGCCGCGCCCCCAAGGGCGATACCGCAACCGCACCGCAGACAGCAGCGTCGCATCGTCAACATCTGCGGTGAACCCCGCCCTTTGGGCCAAAGCACGAAAAACATCCCAGGGCGCATTTTGCGGGCCACAGTCATGGCCTCGCCCACCTGCCAGCCCTTGTTGCTCCAACCGCTGCCAATCGAACCGTGGGCCGGGATCAAATTTGCGCCCCGGTGCCATGTCGGAATGGCCGATCACCCCCGCAGATGCAATCCCCCACCGAGACAGGATCTGCGGCAGCAAACGCTCCAGCGTTGCCATCTGTGGCTCGGCAAAGGGGTGATCGCCACGGTTGTCCAACTCGATCCCGACCGAGCGCGAGTTGATGTCACACCGCCCGTGCCATTCCCCTGCCCCGGCATGCCAGGCACGATCCGCCTCGCGCACCATCTGCCACAGGGTACCGTCCTGCCCGATCAGGTAATGCGCCGACACTTCGGCCGCCGGATCGCATAGCCGCTCCAGCGCCGCCTCGGCGCTTTGCATCGCGGTGTAGTGAACCACCACCAGAGACGGCGTCAGACCATCGCGCCGCGGACCGCAATTCGGCGAGGGGTGCCAGATGGCCCCCTCAGCATCGACCGATGCATCAGTTCTGGACGGCACGGCGGAACGGTGCTGGATCCCAGGCGCAGGCATAACCGTCTCCATCGGGATCCAGGCTCTTGCGGTCACGCTCAGGCCCGCCATTGGCCAGAAACTCGATCTGCGCCTGGTCGGACGAAGCAAAGCCCGCGCAATTGCGCTGCGATTTGGCCTGCAGATTGAACCCCGAACGGCTGTAGATCTGCACGCCCTTGGGGTTGGTCGTACGCAGCGCATAGCTGACGATATTGGGCTGTGCATCTCCGTCCCGTTCTGGGATCGCCGTGGGGGACACCAACTGATACTGTTCGCGGTTGCGCGCAATCCGCTCGGCGTCACTTTCGATCGACTGGCGGCTGGATACCGCGGCAAAATCCTGCTCATCCGAGATCGACGGATTGCTCAGCGCCTGCGGCGACGGGTTCGACGGGCTGGCCTGCAGCGGTGCCTCGCCCGAGTTCTGGGCCGCCGCCGTCAGCGCGGCCTGCGTTTCGTTGGCGATATCTTCGGCCGTCAGCGCCGCACTTGTGGCCGCAGCCGTTGTCGCCGGAACGGTGGTTGCGCTCAACGGGGCCCCAGTCGAGGCTGTCGTTGTTGCATTGGCAAACAGCCCCTGCTCCTGCGCCGGGATGCCCACCTGCGAGTTGCCCGCCGGAAGCGTCTCGGATGACACTGTCGAGGGCGGGATCAGCGGATCGCCATTCACCGTCTGCCCCTCAAGGGCCGCCTCGCGGGCGGCCTGTTCGGGTGAGGTGTTGAACCCGACACCAGCGGCGGAATCGGGGATCTTGGGGTCACAAGCTGCGAGAACCCCGAAAACGGGGATCAGGAAATATGGGCGCATGGCTGCTATCCTGCCGGTTTTTGCTCTTACTTGAGCGGCAGCTTTACCACCATTTGCTCGGTTTGGCTACAAAGCCTGCCGCACCTTCCAGAGCATAAGCGGTATTGAGCAGATCGCCCTCTTCCCACGGACGCCCGATGAGCTGCAAACCCAGGGGCAGACCCTTGGCATCCAGACCGGCCGGAACCGAAATTCCGGGCAGACCCGCCAGGTTTACGGTGACGGTAAAGACATCGTTGAGGTACATCTGCACCGGATCGGCATCGGTCATTTCACCCAGCCCAAAGGCCGATGATGGCGTCGCCGGTGTCAGGATCGCGTCGATGCCTGCGGCAAAGACATCCTCAAAGTCCTTCTTGATCAGCGTCCGCACCCGGCGCGCGCGGTTGTAATAGGCGTCATAGAAGCCAGCCGAGAGCACATAGGTCCCGACCATCACGCGGCGCTGCACTTCTGGTCCGAACCCTTCGGCGCGGGTCTTTTCGTACATTTCGGTGATGCCATCACCCTGCGCCAGCGTCGCTCGGTGGCCGTAACGAACACCGTCATAGCGTGCCAGGTTCGACGAAGCTTCGGCAGGTGCAATCACATAGTACGCGGGCAATGCATATTTCGTGTGCGGCAGCGAGATATCAACAATCTCAGCCCCAGCAGCCTTGAGCATCTCTGCACCCTCGGACCACAGCTTTTCGATCTCGGCGGGCATGCCGTCCATACGGTATTCTTTTGGGATACCGATCTTCTTGCCCTTGATGTCGCCGGTCAGCATCGCCTCGAAGTTCGGCACCGCCAGATCGGCGCTGGTGCTGTCTTTGGGGTCGTGGCTGCACATCGCTTCCAGCATGATGGCGGCGTCGCGCACGTTCTTGGTCATCGGTCCAGCCTGATCCAGCGAGCTGGCAAAGGCCACCACCCCCCACCGCGAGCAGCGGCCATAGGTGGGTTTGATACCGGTGATGCCGGTAAAGGCTGCAGGCTGGCGGATCGAACCGCCGGTGTCAGTACCGGTCGCGGCCAGACACAGGTCAGCAGCCACAGCCGAAGCAGAACCACCCGACGAGCCGCCCGGTGTCAGCTCAGCGGTGTCGCCTTCACGACGCCAGGGGCTGACGACGTTGCCATAGACAGAGGTTTCGTTCGACGAGCCCATGGCAAACTCGTCCATGTTGAGCTTGCCCAGCATCACTGCGCCTGCGTCGATCAGGTTCTGGCTTACAGTGGATTCATATTCAGGCTTGAACCCTTCCAGAATGCGGCTGGCCGCCTGGCTGTCGACACCTTTGGTGCAGAACAGATCCTTCATGCCGATCGGCAGACCGCACATCGCAGGCGCGTCGCCCGTCGCGATGCGAGCATCGGCGGCCTTGGCACGGTCCAGCGCGATCTCGGGCGTTTTGTGAACAAAGGCGTTCAGCGCGTCAGCGGCATCAATCGCGGACAGGCAGCTTTCGGTCAGCTCCACGCTGGTGGTCTCACCCTTGCGCAGCAGGTCGCGGGCCTCGGCCAGGCCCAGTTTATTCAGATCAGACATGTCTTACTCCACCACTTTCGGCACAGCGAAAAAGCCCTCGCGGGCGTCGGGGGCGTTGGCCAGCACCTTGTCCTGCTGGCTGCCATCATTCACCACGTCTTCACGGCGCTTCAGGCGCTGCGGTGTCACCGAGGTCATCGGTTCGACCCCTTCGACATCCACCTCGTTCAGCTGCTCGATGAATCCAAGGATCGTGTTGAATTCCGAGGCCAGCGCCGGCAGCGCGTCATCCTCGACCTTGATCCGGGCCAGTTTGGCCACCTTGGCGGCGGTGCTTTGGTCAATCGACATGGGAACCCTCAATATCGCGTCAGACAGGCATTTACCGCCCTCGACCAAGCGCCGCAAGGTGGCTTCTTCAGATGGCCCCGCAGCAGCGCGTGCCCTTGAACCAGAAAGCAGAGAAATTCAGCAACCGCCAAGCCATTGAGCATCGCCGATTTCAATTCTCGGACGTTCCAGGCCTATTGATGCTCCAGCAGCCAAGTCATGGTTGCACGGGTTTCTTTGCCTTTGTGACGACTGTTCCAGTTTTCGACAAAGTATCCGTGGGTCGCCGCGATGTTTTCGTCGAACAACCGGACCACCCGCCCCTCGACCAAATCCTGGTCGATCAGAGGGAGCCAACCAACGACGACCCCCTGCCCTTCGGCGGCCCCACGCAACAGCACATTGGCATCCTCGAAAATGGGGCCGCGCAAGGGCTCTGTAACGGGAACATTCATCGCAGCGAACCAATCCAACCACCCCCAATGATCTCTCTGATGCAACAGCGGCAGGCGCAACAGATCCTCGGGTGCTTCGATGGGGCCGAACCGGGCAACAAAATCACCAGATGCAATGGCGACAGGACACAACTCCAGCAGTTTGAATGCCTGATCGGACATTTCCGACGTGCGCCCCCAACGAACCACGATATCCGCGTTGTTTCGGTCCAGCGCGCCGGGTCGATAAGACGGCAAAACCTCCAACTCGATGCTGGGATGCACCTCCCAGAAGTGGCTGATCCTTGGCATCAGCCACCTGGCCGTGAAAATCGGCCCCGCAGCCAAGCGCACAACCTTGCGAGAGCTGCGCCGCATGGACCGGACGGCCTCATCCAAAAGACCAAACGCCTGTGACGTTGCTTCGGCCAGCCGTCGGCCATCTTCGGTCAAGGCAACATCACGCCCGGCGCGTTCGAAGAGTTTGACACCAAGCTGGTCCTCGAGACCGCGAATATGGTGGCTGACAGCCGTCGGAGTGACCGACAAAGCTTCGGCTGCGGCCCGAAAACTGCCACAGCGCGCTGCAGCGTCAAAGGCGCGCAACGCGGGAAGAGAGGGTGTCATGCCACCTCCATAAGAAAGTTTGACTCATCTATCGCTGAGAAAAGCGCCTTTGCGAAGTTAAAACTGTTTGAGCATGCTGACGCAATAGAAAATTGAGCTCATGTATCAATGGCAAAAAATACTCGAAGGCGCGGACGACAAGACCGCTTGAACGATACGACGGATCAGGACGCCCAACGCCCGGTTTGGCCCGGGATTGACGGTGGTCGGCTAAAGCCCTTGTTACCGGATGAAGTGCAGTTGATCGAGGACAGCGCCCTGACACTGCTGGACACACTGGGCCTGAGTCAGGCGACAGAGTCGATGGTGAACAAGGTCGTGGCGGCGGGTGGGCGTCTCACCGACGAGGGGCGGTTGCTGTTTCCCCGCGCCCTAGTCACATCGACACTGCAACAAGCCAGACGGACCTTCACGCTGTGCGGGCAAAACCCGGAGCACGATCTGATGATCGACAAGGCCCGCGTTCACATGTCCACAGGTGGCGCAGCTCCGGGTGTGTTTGACATGGATACGGGCCAGTATCGCCCTTCGACCCTGGCCGACCTTTATGATGCCGCCCGGTTGGTGGATGGCATGGAAAACATCCATCATTTCAGCCGTCCCCTTGTGGCGCGCGATGTCGACGACACGGCGGCGATGGACCTGAACACCGCCTACGCCTGCCTTGTGGGCACATCCAAACATGTGTCGATATCAATCACCGAACCTGATCATGTCCCTCAGATCGCCGCGCTTTGCTATGAAATCGCAGGAGGCGAAGCCGCCTTTCGCGCGCGCCCCTTCCTGACGGTCATGGTGTGCCATGTGGTCCCCCCCATGCGCTTTGCCGAAGAGGCTTGCGAGGTTCTCGAATCCGCGATCCGGGCAGGGTTTCCAGTTCAATTGATCAGCGCCGGTCAAGCCGGAGCCACCAGCCCGGCCACCATCGCAGGATCGCTGACGCAGGCGGTGGCGGAAACACTCGCCGGGTTGGTCTTTGCACAACTGGTCGATCCCGACGCGATGGCGATATTTGCCCCCAAACCGCTGGTCGCGGATCTTCGTACCGGGTCGATGTCCGGCGGCGGTGGCGAGCAGGCGATCCTGATGGCGGCAGCCGCGCAGATGGGGCGGCATTTCGACTTGCCCACCTCTTCGATCGCCGGGATTACCGATTCCAAGACACTCGACGCTCAATATGGCGCGGAAAAGAGCCTGGCCGTCGCCCTGGCAGCACATGCCGGATCCAATATCGTGACACAAGCGGCCGGCATTCATGCCAGCCTTCTGGGCGTATCGCTCGAAGGTTACGTGACCGACAACGATCTGTTGGGCAACATCTTGCGTACCCTTCGCGGCGTCGAAGCAACGCCCCAGAACATCGCCGCCGATGTGATTGCGAACGTGTGTCGGGGAGCGGGTCACTACCTTGGTGAAATTCACACCTTTGACCGCATGAAATCCGACTACTTCTATCCGCATGTCGGTGACCGGCGCACCCCTGACGAATGGCAACAGGACGGTGCGCGCACCGTGGCCGAAGTGGCCAGAGACAAGGCCCGCGAGCTGCTGGCCACCCACTTTCCCAGCCACATCCCGGATGACACCGATCGCGCCTTGCGCGCCCGGTTCGACATTCGGCTTGGCCGCCCCCGCATCGGAAGAGCACCATGACCAACATTGCCCTGTCACAACGCGCCCGCACAGCCCTGCCGGGCGGGGTCAGCCATGAGCTGCGCTATCGCGCGCCGCACCCGATTTACATCACCCGCGCCAGCGGTGCCGAAAAATGGGACGTCGAGGGCCGCCGCTATGTAGATTTCAAGATGGGAAGCGCCAGCCAGATGCTGGGCCACAGCCATCCGGCAATCGTCGAAGCGGTTCAGCGACAGGCAGAGCGCGGGATATTCAGCGCCGATTGCCACGAGGCAGAGCTCGAATGGGCAGAATGGGTGAACCGGCTTTTTCCATGCGCCGAACGCACCCGTTTTACCGCCTCGGGAACCGAAGCCACGATGCTGGCCCTTCGCCTGGCACGTGCATGGTCCGGCAAAGAGCGCGTTTTGCGGATCGACGGCCATTTTCACGGCTGGCACGATCACGCGCTTAAGGGGTCCAAACCCGGCAGCGATGCGGCCCCCAGCCTGGGAATCCCCGGCTGCGTGAACGATCTGATCGACATATGTGCCGCCGAGCCACAGGCCATGGCACGCGCCCTGCAAGACGATCGTATCGGTACGGTGATCATCGAGGCCTCGGGCGCGAATTATGGCTGCGTGCCTCTGGAAACGGACAGATTGCGGGCCTTGCATGATGTTGCCCGAGCCGCCGGTGTTGTCCTCGTCTTTGACGAGATCATCACCGGCTTTCGCTGGTCACCGGGGGGACGCCAGACCCGAGATGACCTGACCCCCGATCTGACGACCCTTGCCAAAGTCGTAACCGGAGGTCTTCCGGGTGGGGCCGTCTGTGGACGCGCCGACATCATGGATCTGATGAACAACGCCACCCAACGGGATGGCCTCGCCCCTGCGGTCAGCCACAAGGGCACGTTCAACGGGTCTCCGCTGATTGCCGCGGCCGCCTGCGCTGCGATGCCTCTCCTGGCCAGCGGCGAGGCGCAGGCGCAGGCCGACAGTATGGCCCAGCGCATGCGCGATGGCATGAACACCGCTTTTGCTCAGGCCGGCGTGCCGGGCCTGGCTTATGGGGACAGCTCGATCTTTCATGTCTCTTTCGGACATTCCACGCTGAATGGGTTGACCCCTGCCCAGATCCGCGGCCTGCCCTCAGCCCAGGTCACCGCCTACCGCGACGGCATGTTGGCCGAGGGGATCGACATGATGGCCTATACCTCAGGCCTGACGTCGGCAGCCCATACCCCTGAGTTGGTCGACGAAGCTCTGGACGCCTTCCGCCGCACATTGGCCCGAATGATCCGTGACGGGGTGCTGACATGACCCTGCCCCGTCATGCAAAGACCGTTATCATAGGCGGCGGCGTCATCGGCTGTTCTATCGCCTATCATCTGGCCCGCGAGGGACGCACAGACATCGTGGTGCTGGAACGCTCGAAACTGACGAGCGGAACAACATGGCACGCCGCCGGGTTGGTGCGCAGGTTGCGCCCCTCGGCGACGCTGACCAAGCTGATCAACTACTCGATCGATCTTTACGGCGAGCTGGAGCGCGAGACCGGGCAGGCCACCGGCTGGACCCAAACCGGGTCGCTGACGTTGGCCACGAACCAGGACCGCCTGACCAACATCAAGCGTCAGGTCTCGCTTGGCCGCGCCTTTGGGCTTGAGGCAGACGTGGTCGATGCCCCCCGCGCCAAGGAGCTTTGGCCGCTGATCGAAACAGACGATGTGATCGGCGCGGTCTGGTCCCCTGCGGACGGGCGGGTGAATCCCTCGGATGTGGCGCTTGCGCTGTCTAAGGGGGCCCGCGCACGCGGCGTTCAGATCTTTGAGGATACCACCGTCACCGGCCTGCAAAAAAAGGCCGGGCGTATCTCGGGCGTTGAGGTAGGCGAGCATGTGATCGAGGCCGATGAGGTGGTGATTGCCTGTGGCCTCTGGTCCCGTGAAGTGGCCGCCATGGCGGGCGCGCATATGCCGCTGTACGCCTGCGAACATTTCTACATCCTGACCAAACCGCTGCCCGAGGTGCAGGCGCTTGGCAAGGGTGCGCATCTGCCGACGCTGAACGATCAGGACGCCTTCCTTTACGCCCGCGACGATGTCGAGGGGCTGCTGGTGGGCTGCTTTGAACCACACGCCAAAGGACTGCCGCTGGAGCGTCTGCCCGCCGATTTCAGCTTTGATCTGCTGGACGAGGATTGGGATCACTTCATGCCGATGATGGAAAACGCCCTGCGCCGGATACCAGCGCTGGAGCGGGCCGAGGTGCGGATGCTGCTGAACGGGCCCGAAAGTTTTACCCTCGACAGCCAGTTCATGCTGGGTGAAAGCCCCGAGGTGCCGGGCCTGTTCCTGATGGGCGGCATGAACTCCACCGGCATCGCGCTGGCCGGGGGCGCGGGCAAGGCGATGGCAGAATGGATCATCGCGGGTGAGCCCACGATGGAGCTGAACGAGGCCGACATCCGCCGCTTCAGCCCCGAGATGAACGTGTTGGGTGCCTTGGAGGCGCGTATTCCCGAGGTTCTGGGCCGTCACTATGACAACCCCTTTCCCGGTCGGTCGATGGACACCGCCCGGGGCCAACGCCGCTCACCCATCCATGTGGGGCTTGTTGCGGCTGGCGCGCAGTTTGAAAGCAGGGGCGGCTGGGAGCGCGCGGTGCATTTTGGCGGCGAGGCGGCGCATCTGCCGCTCAGCTTTGGTGTTCCGGCCTGGCGCGAGCAGGTGGCGCAAGAGGTCGAGACTTGTCGCACCGGCGCCGCGATCCTGGACCAGAGCGCCTTTGGCAAGATCATGGTACAAGGCCCGGATGCAAAGGATTTCCTCAACCACCTCTGTGCCGCACAGATGGACATTGCCGAGGGGCGGATCGCCTACACCCAGATTCTGAACGCACGCGGCGGTGTTGAAAGCGACCTGACCGTGCAGCGCCACGGGCCGGATACCTATCTGCTCATCGTCGGCGCGGGCGAGGTTGTGCGCGACCTCAAACGCATGCGTGAGACGCGGGGTGATTTCCGGGTTGAGTTCACGGATGTGACCAGCGGCTATGCCATTATCGGGCTGGCGGGGGCAAAGGCGCGCGAGGTGCTGCAAGCCACCAGCAACACACCGGTGCCAGAGCTGAAACGCTTTCACTTTGCACCAGTCGAAATCGGGCTGGCGCGAGGATGGGTCGGGCGGCTGAGTTTCACCGGCGAGGAGGGGTACGAGCTTTACATCCCCTCGGACATGGCCATGACGGCCTATGAGGCATTGGTCGAAGCGGGCGCCAGTCACGCGGGGCTATATGCCTCGGGCAGTCTGCGCATCGAAAGCGGATTCCGCGCCTTTGGCCACGAACTGACCCCGGGCACCACCCCGCCAGAGGCAGGGCTGGGGGCCTTCTGCGCCTTTGGCACGGGTTTTGTGGGCGAGGCAGCGTTGAAGGATCACGACCCCGAGCGCCAAATCGTCTCGCTGCTCTTTGATGATCCCGACGCGATCCCGATCCATGATGAGCCGATCTATTTCGACGGCAAGGTTGTGGGGCAGATCACCTCGGCCGCGTGGAGCTATCGCTTTGGTCGCTCGGTTGCACTGGCCATGCTCACGTCCCTCCCCCAGGGGCTGCAGGATGGCGATGTCATCCCGGGCTTCGAGGTCGAAATCGCCTGCACCCGGTACAGCGCGCGCATCTCACGCAAACCCGCTAAAGAGGCGTTCCAATGACCGATACCATCCGCACCACCCAGGTCGCCATCATCGGCGGCGGCATCATGGGCGTCGCCGCGCAGTTCCAGCTGGCCGAAAACGGCTGGACAGACACGATCCTGTTTGAAAAAGCGGAACTCACCAGCGGGTCCACATGGCACGCCGCCGGCCAGATCGCCCATGCGGTTGGCAGCCGCGTCGCGGGCTGGATCAACAAGACCTCGATCGAGACCTACAAGCGGGTTGAAAAAGAGACCGGCCAAAGCATCGGATGGCATGAGGTTGGCGGCTTTCGCATCGCCACCACGGACGACGAAGTCGACTGGATGAAATCCATCATGGGGGTCGGCAAACTGCTGGATCTGCCGATGGAACTTGTCGGACCGGAGGAGGTCGCGAAGGGCAACCCGTTCTACAAGGTCGATGACGTAAAGGCGGCTGTTCAGACGTTTGAGGATGGCCATATCGACCCCTCGGGCGTGACCATGGCGCTGGCTGCCGCGACCCGTGCACGCGGGGCCACGATCGAGCGCCACAACCGGGTGGTCGGGGCCAGCCGTCAAGGCGACATGTGGCGGCTCGCGACCGAAAAGGGCGATGTGTTGGCAGAACATGTTGTCATCGCGGCAGGCTCTTATGCCAACCAAGTCGGCGAATGGTTCGGACTTAAGATCCCGTCGGTTTCGTGCCTGCACCACTATCTGGTGACCGACACGGTGCCCGAATTCCTTGACCGCCCCGAACTGCCGGTGATGCGCGACAACGCTTTTGGCGGATACATTAGACAGGAGCAGAAATCCGGCCTGATCGGGATCTACGAGGGGCACGTCTGCCCAACGGTCTGGGAAATGCCGCAGGGTGCGCCATGGGCGGCCGAGAATGAGCTCTTCGAGGCTGATTACGACTCGATTGGTGATTTCCTCATGGTTGCCTTCGACAAGATGCCGATCCTTGCCGAGCTTGGGATCAAACGCGTTGTGCGCGGGGCCATCACCCACACGCCGGACGGCGGCATGCTGGTCGGTCCCTCGGGCGCGCCCAATGTCTGGCTGTCCTGCGGGTCCTCCATTGGTCTGGCCTGGGGCGGCGGCGCGGGCAAGGTGCTGGCCGATTGGATGGCACATGGCGAGGCCGAGATCAACACGCGGTCGATGGACCCACGCCGCTATGGCGATTTCAGCACCGACAACTTCATTGTCGAGCGCACCAAGGACGAGTTCATGCGCCGCCATGACACCCCCTGCCCCGGCAAACAGTTCCACTCCTTGCGACCGCTGAACAAACACCCGCTCTACGACCGTCTGGCCGCCAAGGGCGCAGTCTTTGGCGAGGTCGCGGGCTGGGAACGACCGCGCTATTTTGGCAAGGTGGGCGAGGTCGAGCAGATCGGCTGGGGTCACCAGAACTGGCGCGCAAACGCAATGACCGAGGCGAAGGCAACCCGAGCCGCCGCTGGTGTCATCGACCTCTGCGCCTTTGCCCAGTTCGAAATCACCGGGCGCGACGCGGGCAAGCTGCTGGACCGGCTGTCGGCCAACAAGATCCCGGCCAAGGACGGGTCAATCGGACTGTGTCACCTGTTGACCGACAAAGGGCGGTTCGAGACGGAAATCACCATCTGGCGGATCAGCGAGGGGCGCTATTTCACCGGCTCGCCGATTGCCCGCGCCAACCCGGATTTCGCCTGGATGCAGTCCCATGTCCTGCCGGATGAGGATGTCGCTCTGACCAACCGCACCAACGACTGGGGGATGCTGGCACTGTCTGGTCCGGCCTCGCGCGCGATCCTGTCCCAAGCCACCGATGCGAACCTGTCAAACGCCGCATTCCGCTGGTTGTCGGGACAAGAAATCAAGGTCTTCGGCGTGCCATGTTATGCCCTTCGCGTGGCCTTTACCGGAGAACTCGGGTGGGAGTTGCACCTGCCGCTGGACCGCATTGCCGAGGTTTATGACAAGCTGCATGATATTGGTGCAGCGCATGGTTTGGTCGATCTGGGCGGCTATGCCTTCAACGGGTTGCGGATGGAAAAAGCCTATCGCGCATCAGGTGAGCTGACCACAGACATCGGCATGTTCGACGTGGGCCTTGATCGGTTCTTTCGTCCAGAGGGGCGCGATTTCATCGGGAAAGAGGCCGCGCTTGCGACCAAGGATCATGTCGGCTGGGAACTGCTCTATTGCGAGGTTCACTCTGACAGGATCGACGTGCATGGCGGCGAGGCGGTTTTGCTGAATGGCGCGCCCGTTGGGCTGACCACCTCGGGCGGTCATGGCTACACGGTCGACAAAAGCCTGGCCTTTGTCTTTGTACGTAAAGGCACGCCCCATCAGGGGCTGAGCGTGATGCTGCTCAATCAAGAGTACGCGATGACGGTGCTGGATGAACCGGCGTTTGATCCTGACAATCTGAGACCCCGACAGGATGGGTAAACGGATGGAAGCGCCCGTGATCCAATCCACGGCCCTCGTGATCGCATTGCGCCCCTCTGGCGGGCTGCACGAGGTCGCGGACCGACCTCACTGCGGTCGGTTTGTGGGTGAGAATACGGGCGCGATTTTTTATCGTTCCGGTGAAACGTCCTCTGGCACAACAGGGGCGAAAAGCACCGAAAGGCCCGATGGATGACCGATATCACCGCCCTGAACGCAGCCGACATGGCGCAGCAGATCCGCAATGGCGTGTTAACTGCCCGTCAGGTACTGGACGCGCATCGTGCTCGGGTTGAGGCGGTGAATGATACGGTCAACGCCTTTGTCACCCTGGATTGGGACCGTGCCGGGCTACGTGCGGACGCGCTGGACCGGATGGCCACACAGGGACAGTTCACCGGGGCGCTGCACGGTGTACCGGTTGCCATCAAGGATGTGTTCGAAACCAAAGGACTGCGCACCACCTACGGCTCGCAGAGTTTCGCGGACCATGTGCCAACACGCGATGCGCTGCACGTCAAACGGTTGCGCGACGCAGGCGCGGTGATCTTTGGCAAGACCAACACGCCCGAATTTGCCTTCTCGGGTCAGACTGCGAACCTGGTCTCGGGCACCACCCGCAACCCGTTGGATACACGCAAGACAGTTGCGGGCAGTTCCGGCGGCGCGGCGGCGGCCTTGGCCGCGCGGATGGCACCACTGGCAGATGGATCCGACCTGGCTGGCTCGACCCGGACACCCGCCGCCTGGTGCGGCGTGGTGGGCTATCGTCCGACCTCAGGCCTGATCCCTTACGACCCCAATCCGACACCCTTTGACGGGTTGTCGATCCCCGGCCCCATGGCCCGCAACGTCAGCGATCTGGTGCTGATGCTTGAGGTGATGCAGGGCAACACCTCGACGCAGCCCTTGGGCTATTGGTTTGAGCCGCCAAGCCTGTCGAAGCTCAATGCACCGGTGCCGCCCCGCAAATTGGCGATGTCGCTGGCGCCTTTTGGGGCCTCTGTCGACCCCTCGATCCAGAGCGTATTGGCGCCGGTCGCAGACATCTGCCGCTCGCTGGGGTGGCAGATCGAAGAAGGCGCGCCCGATCTGGAGCCACTCATGCAATTTGGCGGGTTGATCCGGGGGCTGTCTGCTTTGGGATATCGTGACGCGATGCAGCCTGACATGGCGCTGGCTGGTGCCAGCTTTATCTCAGCGTGCGCGTCGGGCGAAGGGCTGAGTCTGCAAGACCTTGTCGACTACCGTCGGGTTCGCACCCAAGTCTGGGAGGCAACGACGCGCTTTTTCGACACCTATGATTTCGCCCTTTGGCCCACGACCACGGGCCTCGCCTTCTCGGCCGACCTAAGGGACCACGAGCTGCCCGAAGATTGGCGGACTGTGACCCTGACGCCCGTCCTCGAGCTTCCGTCCATTTCCCTTCCCTTCGGCACCTCTCGCGACGGCATGCCGGTGGGGTTGCACATCACCGGGCCACGCGGGTCCGATGCCAGACTTTTGCGTTTCGCCAGATGGATCGAACGCACCGTATCAGGAGACCACAGATGACACAGATCACCGGCGGCGAAGCGGCCTATCGCGTATTGAAGGCAAATGGGATCGACACCGTGTTCGGCCTGCTCGGCGGTTCGATGCTCGAACTCTATGACGCGATGTATCAGCACGGCGGCGTCGCCTATGTCGGTGCCCGCGATGAGCGTGCCGCCGGTCACATGGCGGACGCCTGGGCGCGGATGACGGGCAAACCCGGCGTGGTTTTGGGCGCGCAGGCCGGTCCGGGGGTGGTCAATCTTGTGACAGCAGTGGCCGAGGCGCAGCTGGCCTATTCGCCGCTGGTGGTCATTGCCGGTGCGATCAGCCGCTGCGATCATGCCAAAGACACCTTTCAAGAGGTCGACCAGGTTGCGCTTTTTGCTCCGATCAGCAAACGGTCGGTCATGGTCAGCGACGCTGCCCGCCTGCCTGCGATGCTTGAGGATGCGATACGGCTGGCCAACTCGGGGCGTCGCGGCCCCGTGGTGTTGCATGTGCCGCGTGATCTGTTTGCCGCCCAAGTGCCCGACATCGACCCCGCTCCTATCAAGATTGCGCGTCCGGGTCCGGCCGCGCCCGAAGACATCAACGCCATTGCCCAGCTGCTGTCCACCGCAGAACGCCCAGTTCTGTTTGCTGGCGGCGGTTTCAAATGGGGCAAGGGCCGCGACGCGCTGACGGCTTTGGCCGAAAAGCTCGAAGTTCCGGTCGTCGCCTCGACCGGCCACGCCGACGTGATGCCGCACGGACACCCCTGGTTTGCAGGCCAAGCCGGTCCGCGCGGCAATCGCGTGGCCAGCCGGTTGACCCGCGAAGCCGATGTGATGGTGGTCCTGGGCGCACGGCTCGGCTTCAATTCGACCTTTCACAGCAATGACTACGTCGGAGCACAGACGCGCATCGCCCATGTGGACATCGACGGGGCCTCGGTGGGGCGATACTTTCCGGCAGAGATCGCGGTGCAGGCCGATGCCCGCCTGACAGCCGAAGCGCTCACGCAATCAGCGACCAAACCAAACGCCGATGACTGGCGCGCCGCATTCACCGCAGACCTGGCCAGCCTTGCCGACGAACGAGACGCCGAAGCCCGGATCGCCACCCTGCCGATGCACCCACGCCGCGCCCTGGCCGAGCTCCGCTCCGCACTGCCTCAGAACGCAATCGTCACTCTGGATACGGGCAATACCTGCCTTCAGGCTGCCGACCGGCTCGCGCATTATGATCCGCTCTCACTGATCACCCCGCTGGACTTTGGTCTGGTCGGCTTTGGCCTGGCCGCAGCGATCGGTGCCAAGGCCGCAGCGCCAGACCGCCCGGTGGTGGCCATCATGGGCGATGGGGCCATCGGCTATACGATGATCGAAATACAAACGGCCATCGCGCATGACCTGCCTATCGTGATCGTTGTCCTCGACAATCAGGCCTGGGGCGCTGAAAAGGCCTATCAGCAAGAATTCTTTGGCGGCCGCCTGTTGGGGGCGGAAATTCAATCGCCGCGCTTTGACTCCTTTGCCGAGCTCTGCGGTGGCAAAGGGATCTGGGTCGATGGCCCAGGCGGCATGGGCCCGGCCCTGACCCGAGCCATCGCCAGCGGCGAGACAACCGTGATCCAGGCCAAAATCGATCCCGCCGCGCTGATGACGCTGCGCAAGGATCTGTTCACCACACCGACACAAGACAGGTAACAGCTCGGTTGGGGCATGCCCTTCCGCCGCTGCCCGTCGCAGCAAAAAAACCGCCCGGCAAAGCCGGGCGGTTGAATTCGCAAAACTCGACCGCTTTCCTTGATCACGCGCCGCAGCACACGGCAGAGCCGCGGCAGCGCTGCATGAACACCTTAAAGGACCATGGCCGCAGCAGCCCCAACCACCATGATACAGCCAACCGACAAGCCCAGTTGCGCCATGCGGCGGCGCATCCTGTATTTGCGGGACTGACGCGCCAGATCTTGTTGAAAGGCTGCGATTTCAACCTCATCCATCGCCTCGGCGGATTGAAAATAGTCCAGAAAAGCCACCACATCGAACCCGCCCCAATCGCGGTCCTTGAGGTTTTCAATCTTGCCCATGTTCTTGGCCAGACGGCTGACACAGACGTTACGGGCGTTCTCATCGCGCGCCGGGAACCGGCCATTGGGCGCGCCGCTGTGGTAAACATTCAGGCCGAAACCCGAATCCAGGAACATCTGCTTGATCTCCTCATCCGCCCCGCGCAGAGCCTCGACCAGCCCGGGATCCCGAAACAAGGCGACCTGCTGCGTGGCCGTATGGGCCATGCCGATGTCATTCAAAAAACCCTGAAATTTCTGCTGCACCTCGTCAGGCATGACCGAGAACATATCGAAGTCGTAAGAGTAGGACATGGGCGCTTTCCCTTCGTCAGCTTGAGTTACTGACAAAAAGTAATGCGGCTTTGTGGTTGAATTTGGGCAATATTCCCTGATTTTCGTGGCGTTAGGGTCCTGACCCTAGCCCGCAATCAGCTCTTCGACCGCCAGATTGAACCGGTTGAGCGCCCCCTCGAACCGTCCGAACAGGTGGCTGGGGTTCCCGCGCGAGGCAAAGCCAGATTGAATCTCTTCTCCCAATTCAAAATCCTCGGCCAGGGTCGCCATCGTGATTTTCTGGTTCAGCTTCCAATGCGCCTGCATCTCGTCGCCTTCGATCTTGTCGGCGGGTACTAGCGTGACAATGCGCAATGTGGTGTGCCCTTCGGATCGGGGCTGTGCATTGATCCAGGCCACGTGATCCTGCTGCACCAACAGCTGCGTGGTGGGCATCAGGGTATAAAGCACATTGGCATCTGCCCGGATCGACCACTTCTCTTCGGGCGTGTCGGTCAGTGTTGTCATGCTGGTGCGCGGCAGAACCGAGCGCATATGCGGGCCGAAACAGCGATACGTCGACAGGTTGTCGGGGAAATGCGGCGCGATGGTGTTGGCGTGCGCGACGCGGAAGTGATAGGCCTCGATCCCACCCTCGACCAGTACCTTCCAATTGGCCTTGACCTCTATCGTGTTTTCGATGGCGATCTTGTGGTTTGCCAGATCCAGCCAGCGGAAATCATCGGCAATCGGGCCCAGCCAGTCGTCGATGTTCAGCGGCTCGTTCATCTCGGGGTTGGCGATGATCCAGATGAACCCGTGCGCCTCGGCCACCGGCAACCGCCGCAGGCCCCGCTCGGCACGCGGCAGGTCCGGAAAGCCCTGCTTTTCCTGCGGCACCGCGCGCAAATCGCCCTGATTTGTCCAGCTCCAGCCATGATAAGGACAGGTAAAGACCCGTTTGCACCCCGCCCCTTCGCGTTCCAAAGTGGCCCCGCGATGGCGGCAGACGTTCAAAAAGGCCCGTGCCTGGCCTTCCGCATCTCGTACCAACAGCACCGGCAGCCCCATGACCGAGCGCGTCAGAAAGCTCGACGGGCCGTCCAACTCGCCCGAATGCGCCGCCACCACCGGCTTGCGCCGAAACAGCGCCGCCTCTTCGCGCGCGAACCGTTCGGGGCTGGAGTAGCGCGAAATCGGAGAATGGCTGATCGTGTCGTCCAGATAGGCAGACTTTTGTTCCGCCAGACCGATGATTTCGCGGATCAAACCAATCTCTTCGCTGCGCTCCATGGTGGCTCCCTCCCTCGGCTTGCACGGATCACTTACCAAACGGTAAGTAACTTACCAACTGGTAAGCCGTCAAGTGTTTGGTGTAGGGTCCCGATGAAGGAGCCCCCATGTCCACCAAACCCGACCCCGCCGAACGATACCTGGACCTTGCGACCACGCGCTTTTCCGAGCTTGGGTTTCATGGGGTGTCGCTTGCACTTGTGGCCAAGGATGCAGGTGTCACGAAACAGGCAGTTCTGCATTACTTCCGCTCCAAGGAACGGCTCTATGCCGAGGTGCTCAACCGCCTCGCCGTGCGGCTGCTGGCCGAGATTGACGCCACCGCAGCCCCAACGCCCGCCCAGCGCCTGATCGCCTATTTCAGCGCTTATGCCACCGGCGCCGTCGCAAACCCCGAAGACGCCCGCCTTGTGGTTCGCGCGCTTCTGGACAGCGACGCGCAGGCGCGCAGCTGGCCATTGAAACCCTATCTCGACACGCTCACGGACCTGGCATTGCAAACACCGCGCTGGCAGAGCGCAAGCCGCGAAGAGGCGCTGGCCGGTCTTTATCAGCTAATCGGCGCAATACAGTATTTCGCAATCTCTGCGCCCACGTTGTCCGGCATGTACGGCAAGACATCCTTTGACGAGGTGCAAGGCGCGCTGACGGATGACTTTCGAAAGCTCATTCAAGGGTTTGCGATACCTTAGTCAGCCCCAGCATGTGGAGCCTCAAAACCTCGATCATCCAGCCCAGCACGATCCCGTTCAGGATATGCCACATGAAATGCGTGCCCATCGGCACAGCCCCGCAAACGGGTTCATCCAACGCCCGGAACATGATCGAGGCAACCAGAATCGTGGCCCCGATGGCAAGCCCCCGCGCCGTGTCCGGTGCACGGTGACGCAGCAGGACCGCGTAGATGTAAATCAGCAAGGGCACCGGCGCGTACCCGGCGGAATCCCCCAACCCCGGCACCATCTGGAACAACGGCAAAGTCGCCGCGGCATAGGGAAAGAACAACCCCGTCACGCCCAGCGCAGGCAGCACCCCCAGCCCCCAGACATGACGGTTCACGGCATAGATATAAACCAGGATATACCCCAGGATCGGTGTCACATCTGCAATCGCGGCCCAGACTTGGGCATGGGTGTGAAAAAGATAGCTGCCCACGCCAATAAGGCCCAAGATCACCGCCAGCACACGGGCAATCGCGTTTCCCTGCGTCCGCTGCCACATGATCAAGGCAGCCACGATAAAGGCCGCATTTGTCACCGCATTGATCGGCTCGGCCCAGTATTCAGGCCCCAATCGCTCACAGTAGCCATCAATTTCGCGCAACCAATCCAAGATGCCCTCTCAATCAAGAAGCTGACCCAAGCATCGTCGTTGATGAACGGTATCATTCGTGAAAGCCTGCAAATCATCTAATACACATAGGTTGCACGTTTCATGCCCCAAGTCCTTTCACAATCTCAAATTATCAGATCTTTGGCGCAAGCTTTGGAATGGTACGAAAAGGAAATGAGTTGGGGCGTTTCGTCAGGTGAGCTCAATCACCTAACTGGACGAATTGGCGAGTTGTATGCAGCGATGGTGACCCGCGGCCAAATGGCACTCGAAACAAACCAACGCGGATATGACGTCGTCTCGCTCAATGGGGAACGTATTTCCGTCAAAACCGTAACAACCTCAACACATGTAACATTCAGAGCAAGCACATTCGACGTGGTTCAACGTGTTATGATTCTTCGCATTGTGGTTGATGATGATGTCGTTTCCATCGAGGAAATCCTAGATTGCCCAGCCGATGACATCCGCGCGCGCGGGCCAGGTGGCGACGGAAATTATGTGGTGTATCTGGGGAATTTAACGTCAGGCCTAGACCGCCAAAACCACAATGCGCCGCGTTCTATCGACAAGCACGCGAATGTCCGAGACCTAAAGGTAATCGCGCAAGCCAATCACGGCTCGCATAAGGTTATGTTGTACGAAAACGGCTCAATTTTGGTTGAAACAGATGGAAAACTTGAAGACACCGCGAAACCGACACTCCGAAAGATTGCCAAAGAGGTCGGGGTCGATACCCTCAATGGTGCTGGAAATCCCAAGAACACGCGCACATTGGGCAGCGACATCATCAAAGCGTTAACGTAAGGCTCGCATCCCCCAAAAGGTAATCTGCAACCAATCCATGGATTTCTATGTAACCGGTGTTAGGCTCGTGCCAACAGGAAATAGGAGATTCATTGATGGATGTTATCTGGCTGGGACACGGCAGCTTTCGCATTGAAACCGCAGGACAGGTCCTGTTGATCGACCCGTGGCTGACCGGCAATCCATCCCTGCCCGAGGATCAACACGACGCCGCCGTCGCAGGCGCCACCCACATCCTGCTGACCCATGTGCATTTCGACCACGTTGTCGATGTCCTGCCGCTGGCCAAGAAGCTGGGCGTGCCGGTTGTGGGCCAATACGACCTGATGGGGCATTGGGGAGAGACCGAGGGCATCGAAACCGTTGGCTTCAACAAGGGTGGCACCGTGGATCTGAACGGGATCAAGGTATCGATGGTCCCGGCCTCGCATTCCTCGACCTTCAACACGCCCGACGGCATCCGCACCGGCGGCACCGAGGTGGGCTTCATGATCGCGTCTGAGGGCAAGATGCTCTACGTCTCGGGCGACACCGACATCATGGCCGACATGGACTGGATGGGGGATTACTACAAACCCGACATCGGCATCCTGTCGGCGGGCGGCCATTTCACCATGGACATGAAGGGCGCGGCCTATGCCGCCAAGCGCTACTTCAACTTCAAGACCGTGATCCCCTGCCACTATGGCACCTTCCCGATCCTGGAACAGAACGCCGACGAGTTGCGTGCAGGTCTACCAGGTGTCGACGTGATCGAACCGCAGGTCATGCAGGCCATCACGCTATGAGGTCATGAGCGACATCATCCCCTCGCCTGAACTTGGAGCCATCGTTCGCCGCTGGCTCCGTTCCTATGCGGCAGGCGACAAAGAGGCGGTGCTCAACCTTTTCTCAGAAGACAGCGCTTTGGGGTACATCGGTTCCTCCCATGACGAGATCTGGCGCGATGATACCCTGCGCCGGGGCATGGGCGGTTACATGGAAGATATTCCAAACTTTTCTTGGGATAAGGACGATTTCCGCGGCTTTGAATGCGGCAATCTTGGTTGGGTCGAATGGTTCGGCGGGCGTGTATCGCTGGAAAACGGCAAGGAAATCACCTTTCGCTCTACCTTTGTGCTGCATCTGGAAAAGGGCGTCTGGCGGATCGTTCATGTGCACAACTCAAACCCGGTCTCGAACATGGACGCTTTGGGGTATCAGTCCCGCGGGTTTGAGGAGTTGTTGGAGGCCGCCCTGACATCGCCGGTTGATCTGGCACAAACCGGCATGGCAACGATCATGTTCACCGACATCGCCGGCAGTTCGGCGCTGGCAGAAACGCTAGGTGACGCCCGCTGGTCGACTGCGGTGCAGGCCCACATGAAACAAGTGGGCGATGTGCTCACCCGACACGGCGGGACGCTGGTCAAAACGCTTGGCGATGGCACCATGTCGGCGTTCCCTTCGGCCACGGCAGCCCTCACTGCGGCCTCCGAACTGCAGCACATCATCTCAAACAGCACGACCGAGCCGCGCCTGCAAATTCGCATCGGATTGCACACCGGCGATCTGGTGGAACAGGACGGCGACATGTTCGGCACCGTAGTGAACAAGGCCGCCCGCGTCGCGTCAATCGCCGCACCCGGCGACATCTGCCTGTCCGACGCCACCCACATCATGGTCGGCGGCGCGCCTCAGTTCCGCTTTTCCGACCCCGCCCTGGTCCGCCTCAAGGGGCTCGAGGGTCAGCACACCACCTATCGGCTAGAGTGGCAGGGATGAGCAACGTCCGCCCCTCGCCCGAGGTTCTGGCCATCGCCCGGCGCTGGATCGAAGCGGTCCCGAACCGACGCCCCAATGACCTGCGCAACCTGATGACCAAAGAGGATCATCTGCTTTTCTTCGGAACCGCCGAAGACGAAATCTGGTCAGGTCATGCCGTACAAGAGGGTGTCGGCGCGTTCTTTGGGGCAATCCCCTCTGTAACCAAGCATGTCGAGCATTTCGCCGAGGCCTATGAAAACGGCAACACCGGCTGGGCTTGCCTTACCCATGAGATTGCGTTCGAAACCCATCCGGACCGTTCCTTTCTGGTCCGCACCACGCTGATCCTCACACTCGAAGACGGCGCGTGGAAGATCGTCCACCGCCACGGGTCCGTGCCCACGCCGAACGAGGATTTCACCGGCGTCGAGCAACCCGCCATCGCAGACCTCGTCGCCGCCGTAAAAGACGGGTTTGCTTTGGACCAAACCGAAGGCCTCGCCTCGATCATGTTTACCGATATCGTCGGATCATCGGCGCTGGCCTCGGCCCTTGGCGACCGCGCCTGGTCGCCCATCATTGCAGCCCATTTCGACATGATCCGGGCCATCGTCACCGAACATGACGGCCAATTCGTCAAATCCCTGGGCGATGGCACCATGTCGTCGTTCCCGTCCGCCCGCGCCTGTCTGAGCGCAGCCACACAGATACAATCCGCACTGGAAAGCGACACCCAGGAGCCCCACCTGTCCGTGCGCATCGGCATCCACACAGGCGAGGTGATGCAGGCCCAAGACGACTTTTTCGGCACTGTGGTCAACAAGGCCGCCCGCATCACTGCCACCGCACAGGCGCAGGAAATCCGGGTCTCCGACACGACACGGCTGATCGCCGGAAACACCAAAGGATTCGTCTTTTCCGGCTCAAAGGATTTTGACCTCAAAGGGTTAGAGGGTCGGCATACGACCCACTTGCTGGTGTGGCAGACATGACCGATCCCTTCACCCCCTCGCCCGAACTGGCCGCAATCGCCAAACGCTGGCTCAACGCCTATGCGGCACGCCAGACACAGCCGGTGATCAACCTCTTCTCGCAGTCCGCCGCAATCACCTATGTCGGCTCGGACGAGGGCGAACTGCTGACCGAACCCGACTTTCACAAGACTTTTGCCGCCTTCTGCGACGATCAGGCGGTTCTGGTTCCCGAAAACCTCGAAGTCACCGCTTACGAGGCCGGAACCTTTGGCTGGGCGCTCGCGACGATGACCATCATCGCCCCCGACGCCGACAAGAGCGTCGCGTTCCGCAACACGTTCATATTTGCCCTCGAAAACGCCGTCTGGCGCATCGTGCATGTCCACAACTCCAACCCCAAACCCAATATTGAGGCAATGGGATACACCTCGCGCAGCATCGAAGAGCTGACCGCCTCGCTACAGTCCGAGACGTTGGACCTTGGGCACACCGGCATCGCCTCGGTCATGTTCACCGACATCGTCGACAGCACCGCCCTGGCCGCCGCCACCGGCGATGCCACCTGGAACAGCATCGTCCAGACCCACATGGCCGAGACTGACGCGGCGGTCGCAGCACATGGCGGCACCCTGGTCAAATCGCTGGGCGATGGCACCCTGTCGTCCTTCGCCTCGGCCTCTGCCGCGCTGAGTGCCGCCACCCGCATTCAACAAAAGATGCAAGACCAAACCCAGGAACCGCACCTGAGGGTCCGGGTCGGCATCCACACCGGCGACGTCGTGGAACGCGACGGCGATTACATCGGCATGGTGGTCAACACCGCCGCCCGCGTGGCCGCCGCTGCCGCGCCCGAAGAAATCCGCGTATCAGACCCCACACGCGCCATGGTCGGCGGCAACGCGGACTTTGCCTTTGGCGACCCCGTATCGGTTTCTTTGAAGGGGCTCGAAGGCGAGCATCTGATCCACAGGCTGGAGTGGCGCGCATGAGCGACCCCTTCACCCCCTCGCCCGAACTCGAAGCCGTGGCCCGGCGCTTCTTTCGTGCGGTCCGCCAACGCGATGGCAAGGCGATGCGCAACCTGTTGTCGCGCTCGGCCAAATTGCGGTTCATCGGCACAGCCCCGAACGAGCGGTGGAGTGGCAATTCCCTGCGCGACGGGCTTGAGGCACATTTCAACGAAGCCCCTGCCTTTCTGGTGGACGAGGAAACCCACGGTGAAGCCTTCGAGGCGGGCGACATCGGCTGGGCCATATTCGAACGCAGCATCGAGTTGCAAGGCAATCCCATCCCCGTCGATTTTCGCTTCACCCTGATCTTCACGATGGAAGACGGCGCCTGGAAAATCCTCCACCGCCATGCCTCGGTCGGCAAACCTAACGCCGACACGCATGGCGTTGAACACCGGGCGCTGGATGAATTAGCCGCCTTGGCTTCGATCTCGGACCTGCCGGAAACCCACACCGATATCGTCACGGTCGTGTTCACCGACATCACCGATTCAACCACCCTTGCCGCGACACTGGGCGACCGCCGCTGGACAGAGATTGTTCAACGCCATTTGACCATGATCGAGGGTTGCGTCACCAAGCACAGCGGCCAGCTTGTCAAATCTCTGGGCGACGGTACGATGTCGGTCTTCCCATCAGCGACCGTGGCTTTGCAGGCAGCAATGTCGATCCAGCAAACACTTGCCCGGGGTCATCAAGAACCTCGACTGAGCGTCCGCATCGGCGCGCATACAGGTGATGTTGTTCATTCCGGCAAGGATTTCTTTGGCACCGTTGTCAACAAAACTGCCAGAGTGGCCGCGATCAGCGGCCCCGATGAAATCCGTGTCTCTCACGCCACCCGCACCATGGTGGGAACTGCCAAATTCACCTTTACCGAGCCCCTTTCAGTTCCCCTCAAAGGGCTGGATGGCGAACACCTGATCCACAAGTTGGAGTGGCAGACATGATCCGCCCCTCTCACGAAGTGCTCGCCGTTGTCCGCAGGTGGAACAAAGCCGTTCATCGCAAAGATGGGGACACGTTGACCAACATGCTCTCGCGATCCGAACACCTTCGCTATCAGGGTTCGGCCGAAGGCGAAAGCTGGTCAGGGCAGCTGTTTCGGCAGGGTTTTGGCGAGCATGTGCGGGAAATTCCCGACTATGATTGGGAGGAGCACGCGCTTGAGGCGTTCGAATGCGGCGACGTGGCCTGGGCGCATTGTCTGGCAACCTTGACGTTTCCCAACACCGCCAGCCAATTCCTGCATCGCTTCACCTTTGTCCTGCATCTGGAGGAAGGCAATTGGCGCATGGTTCAACTGCATGTCTCGAACCCGCTGCCCAACATGGACAAGATGGGCGCCGACCATCACGCGCTGGACGATCTGATCGAAGCCGCCCGCGCCGATAACGTGATGCAGGGCCAAAGCGGCGTCGCCACGGTCATGTTCACCGACATCGTGGGCTCTTCGGTGATCGCCGAAACCGTAGGGGACATCACATGGAGCCGATGTGTGGGCGAGCACATCGAAATGGTCAGGGCCTGCGTCGAGGTCAACGGCGGGCGGATGATCAAATCCCTGGGCGACGGCACCATGTGCACCTTCACCTCGGCCCGCGCCGCAATGACCTGCGCGCAAGAGATCCAGCTTGGCATGCAGAACACAGCCGCCGAACCCCGCATCCAGATCCGCATCGGCCTGCACACAGGCGAGGTCATCGACACCGGCGCAGACTTCTTTGGCACCGTCGTCAACAAGGCCGCCCGCATCGCAAACCTGGCCGGCCCCGAGGAGATCCGAATCTCGGACGCCACCCGCCTGATGATCGGCACCGACGCCAATTTTTCGTTTTCAGACCAGACACGCGGCCCCCTGCGCGGTTTGGATGGGAGCCATACAACGCATCTTTTGAACTGGCGCACACCTGCGCCGGACTGAGAGGAAAGGACCGCCGTGCCCGCAAGTGATTTTTCGCAAGCTGAATTTGACCAGCGCCTGACCAGAACCCGCGCCGCCATGGCCGCGCAGGGGATTGAGACGCTGATCGTCGCTGACCCCTCGAACATGGCCTGGCTGACGGGCTATGACGGCTGGAGCTTTTACGTCCCGCAAGTGGTTATCGTCCCGCGCACGGGCACGCCGCTCTGGTGGGGGCGCACACAGGATAAGGCAGGCGCGGCACAGACCACCTGGATCGGGGCCGAGAACCTCTTTGACTGGCCCGAAGAGCACGTCCAGCACCCCGACCACCACCCCTACACCTCGCTTGTTTCGCTGCTGCAAGAGCGCGGCTGGACCCGCGCGCTTGGGGTCGAGATGGACAACTATTACTACTCCGCTGCGTCTCACCGCATCCTGGAAACCGCTTTTGGACGCGACGCGATTGCCGACGGCACCGGATTGGTGAATTGGCAGCGCGCCGTCAAAAGCGAGGCGGAACTGGCGATGATGCGCAAGGCAGGCCAGCTGACCGCCCATATGCACGCCACCCTGCGCGATGGCTTTCGCGAAGGGCGACCCAAGCATGAACTGGTGGCCGAGGTGCAGGCGGCCGGCGTCGCGGGCCTGCCGGGCCTTGCAGGCGACTACCCCGCCATCGCCCCCATCGCACCCTCTGGTCTCGAGGCGTCAGCCTCGCACATCACCTGGAACGACCGGGCCTTGGTGCGCGGCGAGGCCACCTATTTCGAAGTCTCGGGCTGCTACCACCGCTACCACTGCCCCGCCAGCAGAACCCTGTTTCTGGGCGAGGTGCCCGCCGACATCCGCCGCGCCGAAGAGGCGGTGCTGCAAGCCATCGAAGACACCTTCGCCGCCGCCCGTCCCGGCGTCGCCTGCGAGGAGATCGCCGCCTGTGTCTATGACAGCTTTGCCAGTGCCGGCTACGTCAAGGCCAACCGGACGGGGTACCCGATCGGCCTCAGCTACCCGCCCGACTGGGGCGAACGCACCATGAGCCTGCGCCCCGGCGACACGACGCCGTTGCAGGAAAACATGACCTTCCACCTGATGCCCGGCCTCTGGACCCCGGACTGGGGCGTCGCCATCACCGAAAGCTTTGTGGTCACGCCAGACGGTGGCCAACCGCTGGCCGACATTCCCCGCGCCCTGGTGGTAAAAGGGTAAAGGGGAGCTCCCGCCCGTCGGTCGAGCATCTCAGATGCCCGCCTGCGGTTGGCCAGAAATAGATCGTGCGCCTCGCTTCGCTCGGCGGTTGGCGCGCTATTGCTCTGTGGATGCAGGGTCCAATCCGTTGGCCGTGCGGATCAGGTCGAGGAGGTCGCCGATACGCTCCTGCAAATCCAGCGCGTCAAGATCAGGGGCTTCTTTGCAGACCAGCCGGGCAGCTCCGGCCTTGTCTTTGCCCCCTGAAACCGGGCCTGTATTCGGGCCGAGAAAGAGAGGCAGAATAGGGCTCGGAAGCGATCATCGGTCGAAACCATTCTGGAACCGCTGCGTCAGATTGAGCTGAGGCTTGCGGATGGCGACGATGGCCGCCGCCACAGTGGCCGGACAGGCCAGAGACGGCAGTTTCGGGCCGCGGTCAGGTGCGGCCCGTGATCAGAATGACATAATATCAATCACTTAACAGAACCCCACCAACAAAAGCGCATTCAAATTCAAAACCTTGACTGTATTAAACATGCCCCTAAGATTTTACGCATGAATTTGCTCCTTACATTTTGGAAAAAACACAATGAAAATCTTAGTTCTAGGCGGGGATGGGTTTTGTGGATGGCCCACCGCATTGCATCTGTCCCAACAAGGCCACCAAGTCATTATTGTTGACAACCTGTCTCGGCGAAAAATCGATATCGAATTGGAGGTGGAGTCCCTCACCCCCATCAGACCGCTAGGGGAAAGATTGCAAGCATGGGCGGAACTGACCGGAAAGACGATAGCTTACGAGAATTTTTCGGTCGGAAAACACTATCATCGGCTGCTTGCTCTGCTGAAGTCCGAAAAACCCGATGCAGTCGTGCATTTTGCCGAACAGCGCGCCGCGCCCTATTCGATGAAATCCTCGTATCACAAGCGCTATACAGTCAACAACAACCTGAACGCCACAAACGATGTGCTGGCCGCGATCGTCGAAAGTGGCGTGGACAGTCATCTGGTTCATCTGGGAACCATGGGTGTCTACGGATACGGTACGGCGGGAATGAAGATTCCAGAAGGCTATCTAAAGGTTCACATCGACACCGACGACGGCGCGCAAATCGATGCTGAAATTCTGTATCCGGCGAACCCCGGATCCGTGTATCACATGACGAAGACGCAGGATCAGCTGTTCTTCTATTTCTACAACAAGAACGACCAAGTGCGGGTCACGGACCTGCATCAGGGGATCGTCTGGGGCACTCAGACACCCGAAACCAAGCTCGATGAACGGCTGATCAATCGGTTCGACTACGACGGGGACTATGGCACAGTTCTGAACCGTTTCTTGATGCAGGCGGCGGTCGATTATCCGCTGACGGTACATGGAACCGGCGGACAGACCCGCGCCTTTATCCATATCCGCGACACCGTGAAATGCATCGAATTGGCCATCCTGAACCCGCCACAGAAAGGGGAACGGGTCAACATCCTGAACCAGATGACGGAAACACATCGTGTTCGGGACCTGGCACAGCTTGTCGCCGATCAGACCGGGGCCGAGATTTCGTTCATCGACAACCCGCGCAACGAGGCGGATGAAAACGAACTGCACGTGGCCAATGATCGTCTGCTGAACCTTGGGTTGAACCCCACCTACCTTGCTGATGCGATTCTGGAAGAGGCGCGCGAGATCGCCGAGAAATACGCCGATCGCTGCGACCGCACCAAAATCCCCTGCGTGTCGCTCTGGAACCAGACGAAACTTTAGGGTCAGGGTTAATGGGCCCTGCCCCTAAGCCTCTCGGATGGTTTTGCCTTTGGGGCGCACGAGGGCGCCGCTTGAATACAAATGCTGGCCGTGGTCCTTGACCGTGATCGTCAGGTTGCTTTCCAAAGTGAAATAGGCCCGCAGCAAGCGGAACACCAGATATTCGGGGATAAACAGCAACCCTTTGAACGAGCGGTTCAGCAACGCGCACAGGACCGACATCAAGGCAGGGGCGCCAATACCCACCGCGACGATCGCCTGCCAGGGAATGTCTCGCGCCTCGGCTCCGGGGCCGATGGCAACCAGAGTGCCGAACAGGATCATCGGCACCATCATCGCACGCATCGCCGAATTCAACAGCATGAAGGGCAACAGCACCTTGCCGCGTACAGTCATGCGCCCCGAGTAGATCAGATCGCGACACCGGGCCGAGACATGAAAAACGCTGCGGAACCAACGCAAGCGCTGCTCGCGCATATGTTTGTATGAGGCAGGCACCTCGCTGACGAACTGGATCCTTGGATCGACAATCAACTGATACCCCAGCTCTCCGATCCGCAGGGACATGTCGGTGTCTTCACCATTCATGCCCTGAACAAACCCGCCCAGCTTGCGCGGCAACTCGGCCCGGTAGGCGGCAAACATCCCCGGCACGCCGACAACCGAATTCACCGCGCTCAAGCCGACAGAATAGAACCCGTGTTTCACCACCAGCTCCAGCAGGCGTGGCCGATCAAACGGGCCGCCGCCGGGCGGTACAGGCAATCCACCCACCACGCCCACGTCCGGGTTCCGCATCCTGAGCATGGCATAGACCAGCGCGTTCTCTCCGATCTGCGTGTCGGCGTCGATGCGGATGACATATTCGGTCTGGGTTGCGTGCAACGCCGCGTTCAGCGCGTGGGCCTTGCCCGGCGTGCGCTCCAGGATAACCCGACCATAGGCAGACTTGCAGGCGTTCAAGGCATCGGTTGCCACCTCGCTGGTGCGGTCGGTCGAGTTGTTGTCCATCACCAGAACGGACACTGGCCCACCGTATGTCCTTGCCGCCTCGTCGATCGCCGCAATGGTGCGCGTTATGATGTATTCCTCGTTATGGGCTGGAATGATGATCGTCAACGCCGGGGTAAAGGGCGTCATGTCCACGCGCGAGGTATCAATTCGTGCCAGAACGTACAGCATCAAGAAGACCAACGGCAGGAACAGGAAAACGCCCGGCCCAATTCCTCCCAACAAGGCATACTCTCGGGCTTTGGCGATCGTGTTGGGCACGATGTTTTCGGCAGAGATGGTTAGAAGGCCCGCAACCAGAAGGATCACGATCAGACGGAACATCATGCGTTTGTTGCGAGACGGCCGGTGCTCGATTTCGATCCGCGACGGCATGTTGCCCCGCTCTAACAGCTTGAAGGAATAGATCGCATACCCCAGAAACCCGGACAGGATTTCAATGACATTCAAGGGCATCGGCGTATCTGCCAGCAAGTCGAACAACAAAGCCGTGACATCAATCAGCGCACAAAACGCAAGATAGGTGATCGCCATGTCCGCCGTAAATCCCAACCGCCAGAGCAGCGGACCATTCGACAGTAGCCCAAAGGCGATCATGTAACTCAGAACAAACAGGCGCAGCGGCATCGAATGCCCCCCTGCAAAAGGCGCTGTCACCAGATCACCGCCCCGAAAGACAGTCTGGAACAGCGCAACATGTTCCAGTGCATAGAGCCCAGCAAAAGACACGAGGACAAACAGAACCAGCAGCACCGGCGCACGCCACATCGCCACGTTGGTCGAAAACCCCACGGGCGCCGAGTCAATCGACACAAACTCGTTCTGCGAGCGGCCGGTCGAATTCGAATTTGGCTGATCCGGCGCTGACATCGCTCTATTCGTCTTGTTTCGCCGGAACGACGATCAACGCGCTTTCAGGACGATGAAGATCAATCGCCGACGCCAATGCCGGATCGTCGCCGGCAAACGCCATGGTCTCGGGGTCCGGTGCTGAGGTAACAACCGAATAGGCCACCCAATACGGGCGATCCTGTCCTTTCATCTGGTCCAAGGCCGCAGTCAGGTTCTCCAACGCGACAATGGTCACACTTGGTTGCGAGTGGTCAAGATTGCCCAATCCCCCTTCGCGATAATCAAAAGAGTTGTGCAGGAAAATCTTGGACAAAGCGAGGAACCCAAAATTCAGATCGTGCGCGGTGACAGGCCCTTCGATCATCAGGTTGATCACCGGGGACATGGCATTCAGGACACCGGCATAAAGTTCGGTCGCATCCGACCCTCGGTTATCAAGCCCGGTACCAACATTGATCTTGGCAGCTGCAGGGCGACCTTGCACACATCTGCCTGTCTTTTCTTCATCACTGATCAGGCTGACACGAAGTTCATTGTCGATGGACTGAACATTCTTGGGCAATGGGATACTGTGTTCGAATGAGGTCTGGGTGGTCGGCAATGTCTGTGAATAGACGATGTCCCCATTCAAGAAAACGATCAGCAACCAGGACGCCGAACTGTCCGTTGACACCATCTGCATCTTCAGATCCAGCATGTCGGGCAACTGCAAATCCGGCATCGAGGTGCGCGAGTACCGGTACACCCAACTTGTCCGATTGCGAAACTCGCGACTGGCGGCCGCGCCATCTTGTCCAATGATTGGCAACGGCCAGCTCAAGTTGTTTTCCCCTTCAAGTTCGCGCCTGATATTTTCCTGCTGGACGACCCAGTGATGCAACTCAACCACGTCTTCGATGGGAACCTCGACGTCTGTTTCGCGCGCTACCCCTTTGTCGACAAAACTGGCCTTCGCCGCAAAGGGCAGCCACCGCCACGAAATCACGGGATCTGCTGCGGTGATCACTTCAGGTGTCTGCGAGGGCCAGACAATCCGTACCGGAAACCCCGATGCGATCAACGCGTCGGCCGTCGAGGTGATCGGCTCGTCCAGTGCCACCCGCACATGGGTCTCAGGTTGGATCGATACCACGACACCGCCGGTCCAATCCTCCGCGCATTCGGCCTTGGGGTTGTTGCCATCCACGGTGATATTCACGTCGATCCATGGGCGTTCCAGGTCAATCGGCTCCAGCGGGATTCTGACCCGCATGTTGGTCTCTCCCGGCTCCAGAACGATTTCGCCCCGGCGATGACCGTTAACCTCGAATTGCAAGCGACCTGCGGTTTCGAACTCCATCTCGGTCTTGACAAAAATCTCCAGCACAGCCGCCGAAAAGGCCGTATCCCGTGGCAGTGGCAAGCTGAAGCGGCGATGCCCCGAGAACCCGGTAAGCGCAGTCCACTCGTCGGATTGCAACACCTCCAGGTCAACGAACCCCGCAGCACCCTCGATCTTGTCGGGCAGTCGGGCTTCTCCGGTTTCCAGCTCGTGAACCTCGCGTCCGTCGCGGATGTCCTTTAGCCCACCGGTTTCAAACAGGTCTTCGCTGCGATTGACCGCGATGGCGACAAAGGCGAACAGGATCAACGCCAGAACCGCAATTCCGATTAGTCTCAATTCCGTCTCCCCCACCCCTGCGGTCACCCCGCACGGCACTTGGCGTAGCTCTCCCAATACAGGCCGTCAAAATCGCCAACGAATCCCAGTCAAAACAGCGTAACTGTCAAAATAGTCTGCCGTATCATCATCATAGTCATAGTTTCGGATAGTTGCATAGATTTCGAACTTCTGCTTCTTGAATTGCTGAACAACCGCAAGACCGATGGAGTTTCCGACTTGGTTGTTGTGCCTGGGATCTTCGTAATAATAGTAGTCCAAAGAGGCTGCGGTCCAACCGTAGGGAAGGAAATTGTACCAACGACGACCAATCTTGGCATAGGCGTAATAGCCAGAGTTTTGCTCGATCCCATAGGCGAGCGTCAGATTGTAACGGGACGGTTTGTGCAGGATCGAGCCCGACGCAATAAAGCTGAGCTGCTTGGGTCGAAACTGAGTGTTGTCGTACCCCCCGGCCCAGCGAATGGCCGCAGCCCCGCGATACCGCCAATCCCCTTGCCCCCCATCGTATCGAACTGCGGCATCGGCATAATACCGGCCATCTCTGTCCTCCAGAACTTCGCGGCCAGCGGCCAGGGAAAAGGATAGGTTGTTGTTGACCGGCGTGTCATACCGCACCCGCAACCTGCGGCTGCTGCCAAGAGTGCGAAACCGGTCCTTGATGCGGAAATTGGTAAGGGTCCCATCCGTCCGCCGAAAGAAAAATCCACCCGCTACATCCTTGACCGCAGCCCCCGCGACGACATTGGTCAAAGATAGATCCTGTCCTGTCACGCCATCACTGGCCATGGCGCCCTGACCCAGGAAAAATGTGCCGCGTTCTGGGTGGCTGAACGAGATCTCCAATTTTCTCAGTGGCTCGGACGCATTCCCGAAGCTTCCTGAAAATCCGTCAACTTGATTGATTGCGTTCGTTTCTCCCCAAACAAGCCCAACCTCACCCCGAGCCTGGAACTGCCACCCATTGCTCAATGGCGCGTCATAGGTCAGGCCAAGGCGAGATACAGATTTCGAGCTGTCAACAAACGGATAGACATCGCTGTCGGCACCATCATCAAAAAACAAGATACCGCGATTGATTTGACCGTAAAGATCGATCCCCTGCTTCTTGTCGAGTTCATCGCCAAGAGCAGCTATTGGTGCCGCACCAAAAAATCCGCACAAAACCCACACCCTACTCACGAGGAAAATCCTGGATGCGTAATGCGAGAAGAGGGCTTGGGCCATGAATGTGTCCAATCGGCTAAACTAGCTCGGTGCTGACGTGTCCAATAAATTCAATCCAAATGATTGTATGATCCGCATCTGTAATTTGCCAAGACAGCCAACAGAAAAATACCAATCTTGATGAAACTTGGAAAAGGACGAGCATAACCGGCGCCTTTCGCAATACAACCCCACCCAAATCAGCCACCAAGGCCTTGCAAGGTCCTGCATTGACGCCGAACATGTTGGGTCTTCGCTTCGGGCTGTGAACAGTCCATTTCTGCGGCACAAACGAATGACCGCTCTGCGCTGTAAGCGGCCCGATCTACTGCGCCTCTCTGATGCCGCAAAAGTTGCCAAGTGCCGCACCATTAACCAAATCCAATACCCTTCTTACCAAACCCTAAACGCACGTGCTGCAGTGCAGCAGCACGCAGCAGTGCACGGGTGGTGCACGCCCTGTGCACGCATGTCACAGCCCGCCCCCTAGCCCCTGTCGCCCCCTGTTGCGCCGCGTCGCAGCGCGAAGAAGTCCTTTAACACATGCTCACATTCCTGCGCCGCGATGCCGTCGTAAACCTCGGGCCTGTGATGCGCCTGGGGGTGGGAAAACACCCGCGCACCGTGGGCTACGCCACCTGATTTCGGATCGGACGCGCCATAGTAGATCCGCCCGATCCGGGCAGCTGCCAGGGCGGCGGCACACATCGCACAAGGCTCTAGCGTCACGTACAAATCATAGCCCACCAACCGTTCGGACCCCGCCGCCGCACAGGCCGCGCGCAAGGCCACGATCTCGGCATGAGCGGTCGGATCGTTCCACTCACGGGTGCGGTTGCCTGCGGCGGCCACCACTTCTCCATCAGGGGACACGATGACGGCGCCCACCGGCACCTCGCCGCGGTCTGCGGCGGCGCGGGCCTCGGCAAGTGCCTGATTCATATGGGATTTGAAGGTCATGCCCTAAACTGCCCAAGAATGGGTGCTTTCGCAAGCAGCCGGAATGGGCTAAAGCCCCAACCCATGAGCAAAACCCCATCTTCAGAGACGCCAAAAGGCGATCGTATCGCCAAGGTTCTGGCCCGCGCAGGCGTCGCCTCGCGCCGGGATGCCGAAAGGCTGATCCAGGCCGGGCTGGTCACCGTCAATGGCAAGACCATCACCTCGCCCGCCTTGAACGTCACCGACAAGGACAAGATCACGGTCGAAGGCAAGCCGATCAAGGCCCCTGAACCGGCGCGTCTGTGGCTTTATCACAAGCCCACCGGCCTGGTGACCACGGATCGTGACGAAAAGGGGCGCACCACGATCTATGACGAGCTGCCCGAGGACATGCCCCGCGTCATGAGTGTCGGGCGGCTCGACCTGAACTCCGAGGGGCTCTTGCTGTTGACCAACGATGGCGGCGTCAAACGCAAGCTCGAGCTGCCTTCCACCGGGTGGGTGCGCAAATACCGGGTGCGGGTGAACGGACGCCCGACCGAGGATCAGTTTGCGCCTTTGCGCAAGGGAATGGTGATCGACGGTGAACGGTTCCAGCCGATGACCGTCTCGCTGGACCGGCAACAGGGGGCAAACGCCTGGCTGACCGTGGCGATCCGCGAAGGCAAGAACCGCGAGATCCGCCGCGCGATGGAAGAGATTGGCCTGTCCGTGAACCGCCTGCTGCGGGTATCTTATGGCCCGTTTCAGCTGGGTCAGCTGAAGCCGGGAGAGGTCGAGGAAATCCGCCGCCGCGTGCTGCGCGATCAACTGGGCCTGGATGCCGAAGCCAAGCCAGTGGAAGAGACGGACAAACCAGCCCGTCCGCAGCGCCGCCGTGGCCCCTCGGGAAAACCCGGTGTGGGCGATCCAAGCAAAAGTCTGCGCCGCCCCAACAAACCTGTGGGCAAACCCGGTGCGAAACCTGCCGGAAAACCCGGCCCACGCGCAGCAGGCCCCAAAGGCAAGCCCCCGGCGAAAAAGCGCCGGGACTGAGCGATTTAGCGCAGACTTCCCCCTAGCAAGGCGCCGCGCCATCGCCTAGTTTCATGGGCAACGGCTCATCGAGGGGGGCGGCATGTCTCAGACCGGAGTTCAGAAACTGGCCTATGCGGCCCTGATTGTCCTGCTGTTCGGTGTCTGCACCGGCTGGTTGGGGGGCCTCTGAACCCATGGCGCAACGATACGGCGGAAAATACAGCCCCGATGGCAGCTCTGAAGATGCTCCCAAACCCCGCGGCACATTCGACGGTGCGCGGGTAGAACCTGCTGGCGCACGGGCCAATGTCATGTTTATCCCGGCGATCCCCTTGGTGTTCATGTCCATCAATGATGGCGCCATTGGCATGTCTCTGGGGTTGGGTGCGGCCGGTTTTCTGACGGGTGCAGCCCTGCTGCTGCGCGAGGGTTTGCGGGCCGAGGCGGCGTTCAACGCCCGCAAAGTGGCCCGCCGCCCGGCCTTTCCACGCAAAATGGCGGCCAGCCTGCTGACCGGCATCGGTGTGGGTGTTGCAGCGTTTCGTAATGACTATCTGGACGCCGAGGTGGCAGGTCAGGTCAGCCTGATCGCACCTGTACTGTTCGGCGCCGCCGGAACAGCCCTGCACGCGCTTGCCTTTGGCATCGACCCCCTGTCAGACAAGGGAATGGAAGGCGTAGACACCTTTCAACAGGACCGTGTCGCCCGCGTGGTGGACGAGGCCGAAGCCTATCTGGACGCCATGACCGAAGCCGTCAAACGCGCCAAGAACCGCCAGATCGAGGCCCGTGTCGAGCGATTTCAAGCCACTGCCCGCGACCTCTTTCGTACGGTCGAGGAGGATCCCCGCGATCTGAGCGGTGCCCGCAAGTACCTGACCGTTTACCTGCGCGGCGCACGCGACGCGACGGTGAAATTTGCCGACTTCTACAGCCGCAGCCGCGATGAAAAGGCGCTGGCCGACTATGTCGCCCTGCTGGACGACCTGGAACAGAACTTTGCCGCCCGAACCCAAAAGATGCTGCTGGATGACCGCAGCGACTTGACCGTGGAAATCGACGTGCTGCGCGAACGCTTGCAGCGCGAAGGTGTCCGGTTGGATTGACCGCCCGCTCTAGTGGCCCCAAACGTAACGAGGAACCCGAAAATGTCCGACACAGTCCGCCAAAAGGCAGCCGAAGCCACCACCGCCGTTGAAGAAGTGACCGCCGTTGTCTTGCCCGAGCCACAGGCCGAGGTGGTGTCGATGCAGGACGCGGACGAGCCGGTGAGCGCCGAAATCCGCAAGCGCATGGACGAGATCGACATGGGCAACACCAACTCGATCGTTGCCTTTGGCTCGGGTGCGCAGGCCGAACTGCAAGAGATCAGCCAGGCGATGCTGGCCGATGTACGCAACAAGGATGTGGGCCCTGCTGGTGACTCCCTGCGCAACATCGTCACCACCATTCGCGGCTTTTCGGTCAGCGAGCTGGACGTGCGCCGCGATCGCAGCTGGTGGGAGAAACTGCTGGGCAAGGCAGCCCCCTTTGCCAAGTTCACAGCGCAATATGAAGAGGTCCAAGGTCAGATTGACCGGATCACTGATGATCTGCTGGGGCATGAACACACGCTGCTCAAGGACATCAAATCGCTCGACTTGCTTTATGATAAGACACTGAATTTCTACGACGAACTGGCGCTCTATATCGCGGCGGGCGAAGAAAAACTGGCCGAGCTCGACAGCTCTGAGATCCCTGCGAAAGAGGCCGAGGTTCAGGCCGCCCCCGAAGAGCACCAGGTGATGAAAGCGCAGGAGCTGCGCGACCTGCGGGCGGCGCGCGACGATCTGGAACGCCGGGTACATGACCTGAAGCTGACCCGCCAGGTGACCATGCAATCCCTGCCGTCGATCCGGTTGGTGCAGGAAAACGACAAGTCGCTGGTGACCAAGATCAACTCGACGCTCGTCAACACCGTACCGCTGTGGGAGACGCAGCTGGCGCAGGCCGTCACCATCCAACGCTCGGCCGAGGCCGCAGCTGCTGTGCGTGATGCCAACGACTTGACCAACGAGTTGCTGACGTCGAACGCGGCGAACCTGCGCGAAAGCAACAAGATGATCCGCCAGGAAATGGAGCGTGGCGTCTTTGACATCGAAGCGGTGAAACAGGCCAATGCCGACCTGATCGGCACCATTCAGGAAAGCCTCCAGATCGCGGACGAAGGGAAGGCAAAGCGGGCCGCAGCCGAAGAAGACCTCAAGAAAATGGAAGCCGAACTGCGGGACACCCTGGCAGCTGCCAAGGCCCGCAAGGATGGCATTGGCGATAATTCCGGCACCGCCGTGCCGAACTGATCGGTGCAGGTTCAGGGTTGTATAGGGTTGCGCATGGGGGTGGTCTTGGCCGCCCTTATGGCGCTGTCGGCCTGTGACCCGACACCGCGCACGACCCCCTTCCCCCAGACCCGACCAGCTGGCTTGGCCCCAGTCGGAGACGAGGTGATCCCCCAATCCGCCGCAAGTCAGGATCTAGCACGGTATTATGAGAAGGTGCAGAATGATCTGCTGACGCGCGGCTTGCTGCGCACCGACGGAGGCGGACCCGATACACCCTTTGACGCCAATGATCTGGCGCGCAATTTTGAAACCATTGCGTTTTTCGAAGAATACAGCGCGGCTGGCATTGGCTCTTCAGCACGCGGCTCCAGCGGACAGTTAAGCCGCTGGAGTGGGCCAGTGCGAATAAGCACTGAATTCGGTGCGTCTGTCCCGCTGGAACAACGCACCACCGACAGGGCCAATATCGACGCATATGTGTCACGACTGGCGCGGATAACCGGCCACTCGATCAGCACCGCGTCCCGAAATGCGAACTTTCATGTCTTTGTCGCCGGTCAAGATGACAGCGATTTCCTGCAAGCGCGGCTGCAACAGCTGATCCCGACCATCAGCGAAGCCGAATTGGCGATCTTCCGCGATCTTCCCCGCTCTTTCTATTGCCTGGTGGTGGCGGTGTCGGGCAATGGCACGCCCTACAATTACACCCGCGCCGTGGCGTTGATCCGGGCCGAGCACCCGGACCTGGTGCGCCTGTCCTGCGTGCACGAGGAAATCGCCCAAGGCCTGGGCCTGCCCAACGACAGCCCCCGCGCGCGGCCCTCGATCTTCAACGACGATGACGAGTTTGCCCTACTGACCAGCCATGACGAAAAGCTATTGATGATGCTCTACGATCCCCGGCTGAAACAAGGCATCACCGCCGAAGAGGCCCGCCCTGTGGTGAACATCCTGGCGCGCGAGGCGATGGGGCAGTCGCTCTGAACGAGCCTTTCGTTCTGCGGTGCCGCGCCTCGCCGACAGGCGAGGCGCTCGGCCCAACCCCGCAAGGGCCCGTCAGGGCATGATGCGGGGGCGGGAGCCCCCCGAAGCAGATTCCAACTGCATCGACTGGGCCGCACTCTCGAATTACGGGGATGATTTCACATGCATTCTCACTTTTGAACAACGCCACTCTTGCATAGATTTGAGAACTGGAACGAGTATAGTTCCAACAAGCGACATGGGAGCCGCAGATCATGGGTATTTTCGATTTTCTCTCGGGGCAGTTCATCGACGTCATTCATTGGGTCGATGACACGCGGGACACAATGGTCTGGCGGTTCGAGCGTGAAGGGCACGAGATCAAATACGGCGCCAAGCTGACCGTGCGTGAGGGGCAAGCGGCCGTGTTTGTGCATGAGGGGCAGCTGGCGGATGTGTTCACGCCCGGGCTCTATATGCTCGAGACCAACAACATGCCGATCATGACAACGCTGCAGCATTGGGATCACGGCTTCAAATCGCCGTTCAAATCCGAGATCTATTTCGTCAATACGACACGGTTCAATGATCTGAAATGGGGCACCAAGAACCCGATCATGCTGCGCGACCCCGAGTTTGGTCCCACGCGCATCCGCGCCTTTGGCACCTACACCGTGCGGGTCAAAGACGCGGCCCGGTTCCTGATCGAGATCGTGGGGACCGACGGCGAATTCACCATGGACGAGATCTCATTTCAGGTGCGCAATATCATCGTGCAGGAGTTTTCGCGCGTCATCTCAGGATCAGGCATCCCGGTGCTGGACATGGCCGCCAATACGGCCGATCTGGGCAAGTTGATCGCGGCCGAGGTCTCGCCCGTGCTGGAAGGCTACGGGCTGGAGATGCCCGAGTTCTACATCGAGAACATCTCGCTGCCGCCAGCGGTCGAGGCCGCATTGGACAAGCGGACGTCGATGGGATTGGCAGGTGATCTGGGCAAGTTCACGCAATATTCGGCGGCCGAGGCGATGACCGCCGCTGCCAGCACCCCGAACAGCGGAATGGGCGCCGGTCTTGGCATGGGAATGGGCATGGCCATGGCTCAGCAGATGGGGGCTCAGCAGATGGGGAACATGGCAGCGGGTCAGCCCGCAGGTCCTTGGGGCACCCGCCCCGCCCCCGCTGCACCGCAGGCGGCAGCGCCCGTTGCACCACCGCCCCCGCCGCCGGTCGAACATGTTTGGCACATCGCGGTGGATGGGGTCACATCCGGCCCGTTCTCAAAAGCCAAACTGGGCCGCATGGCCACCTCAGGCGAGATCACGCGCGAAACTTTTGTCTGGACCGCGGGTCAGGACGGTTGGAAGCGCGCCGAGGACGTACAGGAACTGGCGCAGCTGTTCACCATTCTGCCACCACCGCCGCCTGGGGCGTAATCGATGAACCGACGCTCTGTTTTGAAATGGATGCACTGGCTGTCGGCCGGGTTGATCGGGTATTTCTTTCTGGTCGAACCGGATGAGGTACCCGCAGATCCCGGCGCTGGCCTTAGCACCCATGCGGGCATGGGGCTTTTGCTGGCCATCGTCGTTGGTATTTGGACCCTGATCTATCTGCGAAAAGGGTTGGCTGGCCGTCCTGGCCCCAAACTGCCGGGCGTTGCCAAGCGCCTGCATCCGCTGTCTCACAAGGCCCTGCAATGGGGCATGCCCATCATTGTCGCCACTGGCGCCATGGCCGGCCTCGCCGCCCCCTTTGCCGTTCGCGCCTTTGGTTGGCTGCAGATAAACCCCGGCATTGGCAGCAAGACCCTGCATGATCTTGCGCAAGAGGTTCACGAGATTGCCTTTGACGCGCTGATCATCGTGGTTGTGGGCCACATCGGGTTTCATCTGTGGCGGCACCTCTGGCTAAAGGACAATGCGCTGCGTATCATGGTGCCGCGTATTCTGCACAAATACCTTTGACGGAGCGATTGGATGCCCTCTTCTGCGGACGAGCGCGGACTGGACGGCGCAACTGGCCGGGCAACCACCGGCCGCAAAACGCCGACCCGACGCAAACACATGACCCGCGCCGAGCGGCGCGCGGCCAACGACCCGCCGCCGCGCTACATCTGCCCCTGCTGTGATTACGTCACCTTGGCAGAGCGCGGGAGATGTCTGATCTGTCCCATCTGCTTTTGGGAGGACGAAGACGTTTACCATGACACCGATATGGAAGAACCATCAGCCGCCAACCACGGATTGGCCCTGTCGGACGCACGGCGCAGCTTTCAGCGCATCGGCGCCTATGAACCGTCCATGGTAAAGCACGTTCTGCCCGCGGAAAAGCGGTCCGAATACCTTCATTTCCCACGCCAGGATTGAGCCCAAGATGACCTCTGTGCCACCGCCCCTGCCAACCCAGACCCCACCATCCCCCAGCGGCGAGCATCGCTTTCCCTGCGACAACTGTGGCGCGGACTATCGGTTCAACCCCAAGGATGGGTCGCTGACCTGCGACCACTGCGGTCACAGCCAGGCGATCAGCACGGGCCCATGGAAGGGGGCGACCCTGCGCGAGTTGGATTTCGACGCCGCCATGGCCCAGGACCTGCCCGAGACCGAGATCGAAGAGACCCGCGTCCTGAGCTGCCCCAACTGCGCCGCTCAGGTCGAGTTCGACCCTGACACCCACGCGGCCGAATGCCCGTTCTGCGCCACGCCTGTGGTCACCGGCACGGGCGTGAACCGTCACATCAAACCGCGCGGCGTGCTGCCCTTTGCACTGGATGAACGCTCGGCCCATGGCGCGATGAGTGATTGGCTGGGCGCGCTGTGGTTTGCACCCAATGGGCTAAAGGAATATGCCCGCAAAGGGCGTAAGATGCAGGGCATTTATGTCCCCTACTGGACCTTTGATGCCGACACCAAGTCGAGCTATCGCGGTGAGCGCGGGACGATATATTACGAGACCCGCACCGTCATGCGTGACGGCAAACAGGTCACCGAACAGGTGCCCAAGATCCGCTGGTCTCCCAAATCGGGCCGGGTGGCGCGGTTCTTTGACGATGTGCTGGTTCTGGCCTCGACCAGCTTGCCAAAATCCTACACTGACGCGCTGGAACCGTGGGATTTGCCCGCGCTGGAGCCCTATCAACCCCAGTACCTCGCAGGATTTCGGGCCGAGGCTTATACTGTCGAGCTGAATGATGGCTATACCGAAGCCCGTCATCACATGTCGCGGGTGATCGAACGCGATGTACGTTTTGACATTGGCGGGGACCAGCAACGCATCCATGACATCGACACCGCGATCTCGGATGTGACGTTCAAGCATATCCTGCTGCCGGTCTGGCTTGCAGCTTACAAATATCGCGGCAAGACCTATCGTTTTGTCGTCAATGGCCGCACTGGTCGGGTGCAGGGCGAGCGGCCCTGGTCTGCGATCAAGATCACCATCGCTGTGACGATCGGCCTCTTGGCGGCTGCCGGATTGGGATATCTGGTCGCGACGAACCAATAACCAAGAGCACAATGTCGGTAGATTGATCGTAGACGTCGGGCAATGTGAATTGGCCTTTCGCCTTGCCAGCTAGCCTGCGATCGTGATGCAGTCGCGGGCGTGGGGCATTTCCCCCATCCCCCGTAACCGGAGCAGCGCGATCATGACCAGCCTTCTGGATCCGTTCACCCTGAAGCACCTGACCTTGCGCAACCGTATCGTCAGCACGTCGCACGCGCCGAATTATGTCGAAGATGGCCATCCCCGCGACAGATATCGCCTCTACCACGAGGAAAAGGCCAAGGGCGGTGTCGCGCTGACGATGATCGGCGGGTCAACCAATATTGCGCCTGACAGCCCCTCGGTCTTTGGTCAGCTGTATGCCGGGGATGACAGCATCATTCCGTGGTTTCAAAAGCTCACGGATGGTGTGCACGAACATGGCGCGGCGGTGATGTGCCAAATCACCCACATGGGGCGCAGAACAGCGTGGGACGACGGTCATTGGCTGCCTGTGCTTGCCCCATCTGGCGTGCGCGAACGGGCGCACCGGGCCTTTCCCAAGGTGATGGAACAGCAGGACATCGACCGCGTGATCCGCGATTTTGCGAGAGCGGCACTACGCTGTCAGCAAGGCGGTTTTGACGGGATCGAATTTCTGTCTCACTCCCATCTGTTGGGGCAGTTTCTGTCGCCGATCACAAACCTGCGCGACGATGAATATGGCGGGTCGCTGAAAAACCGGATGCGCCTGACGTTGCAGGTGCTGGATGCCGTGCGCGCCGAGGTCGGGGCGGACTTCATCGTGTCGATGCGTATCACGGGGGATGAGTTGACCAAGGGCGGCTTGAGCGCGGATGACTGCGTTGCAGCGGCCAAAATGCTTGAGGCGTCAGGCCATGTGGACCTGCTCAACATCCTGGCGGGCGCACCCTATGACGATTTGGGGCTGGCCGAATGGGTGCGTCCCATGGGCCTTCCCTCGGCGCCACATATCCCGGTGGCCGGACGCATCCGCGACGCAATCGACCTGCCCATTCTGCATGCAGGCGGCATCGCCGACATCGCGACGGCTCAACACGCGGTGGCGGGCGGGCACGTCGATCTGGTGGGCATGACCCGTGCGCAAATGGCGGACCCCTATCTGGTGGCAAAACTGGCCCGCCGAGAGGAGGCGCGCATTCGACCCTGTGTCGGTCTGGGTTACTGCGTTGACCGCGTCAACCAGGGCAAACCCGCCATCTGCGGCCACAACGCCGCAACGGGACGAGAGCAGACCCTGCCCCACATCGTCCTCGCCGGCAGCACGCCAAAGAAAGTGGTTGTCGTGGGCGGCGGTCCCGGCGGGTTGGAGGCCGCGCGCGTCAGCGCTCTGCGCGGGCATGAGGTTACACTTTTCGAAGCCTCCGATCGGCTGGGCGGGCAACTGGTTCTGGCATCAAAGGGCAAGACGCGCCGTCAGATCTGGGGCGTTGCGGATTGGCTGATCTCCGAGGTCCAGACCTTGGGCATAGACATACGCTTGAACACCTTTGCCGACGCCGATGATGTTGAAGGCGAAAACCCGGATCTGGTGGTCATTGCAACCGGTGGCTGGCCTGCACCGCTGGATCTTCCGGGTGGTGATCTGGCTATCTCCAGCTGGGATATCCTGTCCGGGCAGGCGCGCATTTCAGGCAGCATTCTGCTGTTCGACGAAGTGGGCGATCACCCTGCCGCCGTGACGATGGATGTCCTGTCCAGCGCAGGCCACGCAGTTGAACTTGTGACACCTGATCGGGCGTTGCTCCATGATTTGGGGCCAACAACAAGCGCTGTTGCCTTGCGCAACCTCAGCGCCAATGGGGCCACTTTTACCTGCTTGCACGACCTCGCTGATCTGTCCCGCGAGGGAAACCAGATCATCGCGCGTCTACAACACGTCCTGACCGGCAATCTGACCGAAAGGCGGGTTGATCACGTGGTTGTCGAACACGGGCTATGCCCGATGGATGACCTTTTCTTTGAACTCAAAACGCGCTCGATAAATCAGGGACAGTTGGATCATGATGCCTTGATCACTGGCACGTTCCCCTTTCCAAGAACCAATGAGACGGGACGCTACCACCTCGCCCGTGTTGGGGATGCGGTCACAGGACGCAACATGCACGCCGCGGTCCTGGACGCGATGCGCGTCTGCGTCGCCTTTTGAAACCCAGCCCCACTCGTAAACGTCAGGACTTGCACAGCCCGCGCCTGCCCGCCAAGGTGCGCGCAAGAGGAGAGAGTCCCATGTCCTATGACGCCCTGAATGCGCTGCTGAGCGCCCGCCATTCCTGCCGCGCCTTTCGCCCCGATCCGGTGCCACGGGAACAGATCGAACAGATCCTGTCAGCCGCGCAGCGCGTGCCGAGCTGGTGCAACGCGCAACCGTGGGAAGTGATCATCACCAGTGGCTCGGAAACAGACAGCTTTCGTGAGGCGCTCCAGCATGAGGTCGCAACAGGGGCACCCAAACCCGACCTGCCGTTTCCATCGGCCTACACCGGCGTTTATCAGGACCGTCGCCGCACCTGTGGCTGGGCACTGTATGAGGCGGTTGGCGTCGAAAAAGGCGACCGGGCGGGATCTGCCCGGCAGATGATGCAGAACTTTGCCCTGTTTGGCGCGCCACACTGCGCGATCCTGCACAGCCCCGCGGACCTTGGCCCCTATGGCGCAATGGACACTGGTGGATATGTCACGGCTTTTACTCTGGCCGCCCAGGCCCTTGGCGTTGCGACAATCCCACAGGCAGCGGTGGCCTCTTATGGGCCTTTCCTGCACCGCTATTTTGACATCCCCCAGGATCGGCTGATCCTTTGTGCGATCTCATTTGGCTATTCCGCCCCCGATCATCCGGCCAACGGGTTCCGCACCGAACGCGCCGGAATTGGCGAAACCGTGACATGGCGGGGATAGGCGTGCCACGCATCCTGTGTTGTGGCGAGGCCGTGATGGACCTAGTACCGCTGGCGGACGGTTCTGGCGGACTGTTGCCTGTTGCCGGTGGGGCTGCAGTCAACAGCGCGGTTGCCTTGTCGCGCCTGGACGTTCCCGTGGGATTTTTCGGCGCCCTGTCCACGGATGCCATGGGCGTGCGCCTGGCTGCTCATTTGCAGACCGAGGGCGTCGACATATCGCTTGTCCACCGCAGTCCACATCCGTCAACACTGGCGATCGCGCAGGTGCTGCCGGACGGGACCCACTTTGACCTATACGACGAAAGCAGCGCGGGCCGTGCGCTGCGGCCCGACCACTTGCCCAAATTACCACCATCGATCAAGGTTCTGGTGTTTGGCGGCATCAGCCTGGTTCACGCGCCTGCTGCCGATGCCTTTGAGCAGCTCATGATGCAGGCCGCGCCCGGATTGGTTTGGCTGGACCTCAACATCCGCCCGTCGGTCATCCAAGATACCAAGGCCCATCAGGAGCGCTTGCGCCGAATGATCCCACATGCGTCTGTGCTCAAGGTGTCTGACGAAGACCTGGAATGGTTCGGCCCCTTGCCCGATCTGCGCCCCGATCAGCTTTTGCTGCATACCCGTGGCGCAGATGGCATCATTGCGTCCCTTGGCACGTGGCAGTACAGCCACCCTGCGCCAACAGTCACGGTTTGCGACACGGTTGGCGCAGGTGACACATTCAATGCCGGTGTTCTTGCCTCTCTGGTGCGGGCAAACATGCTAGCGCCTTTGGCAGAGATCGACAGGCCCACCCTGACGCAAGCCATCGCGAACGGTGTGCGTGCCGCCAGTTTCAGCGTGCAACATCACGGGGCGCAGGCCCCCACATGGAAAGACATCGAATGAGAGCTTTGATACAACGCGTCTCTCGCGCCTCGGTCACAGTCGAGGGAGAAATCATCGGAGAGATCGGGCAAGGGCTGCTGATCCTGATCTGCGCGATGCAAGGCGATACCGAGGCGCAGTCCGAGCAACTGGCGGGCAAGATCTCGAAACTGCGGATTTTCAAAGATGAGGCCGGCAAGATGAACCGCTCCTTGCTGGACATCGGCGGTTCGGCCCTTATCGTCAGCCAGTTCACGCTGGCCGCAGACACGCGCCGCGGCAATCGGCCCGGATTTTCAACGGCGGCCCGCCCCGACGAGGGAGAGCGCCTGTATCTGGATTTCGCCGCGCGCGTCGCCGGGCTGGGTATCCCGGTGGCAACTGGCACATTCGGTGCCGATATGGCGGTCGAACTGCTCAACGATGGCCCTGTCACGATCTGGATGGACACGGAATGACGCCCAAGGATCAAGCCCGCGCGATCTGGCAGGCCGGCGTGGATGCCGTCGGCGGATATTCTGCGACCGATCAGGCCCTGGCCAACGTCCGACGCCCGGATCGTATTCTGGCCGTAGGCAAGGCCGCTGCCACCATGGCGCAGGCCGCGTTGGATAGGTTTCCCGGCACACCGTGCCTGGTCGTGACCAAAGATGGTCATGGCTCCGGCCTGCCCGATGAGGTCGAGCTGATCGAAGCCGCCCACCCTGTCCCCGACGCCCGCAGCCTTGCTGGAGGACGGGCGTTGCGGCTGGCGGTTCGGGCGATGACGGTGGACAGCGCGCTTTTGCTGCTGGTCTCTGGCGGCGCTTCGTCCCTGGCCGAAGATCTGGTCGAAGGTCATGATCTGGACGACTTGACCGCGCTCAACACACGTTTGTTGGCCGAAGGGTTGGACATCACGACCATGAACGCGGAACGGCGCAAAATCTCGCACGTGAAGGGTGGCAATCTGCTGGCCGGGTTCAAAGGCGCCCAAGTCGATGTTTTGGCGATCTCGGATGTGCCGGGCGATGACCTGATGGTCATCGGCTCGGGCATCGGGGCCTTGCCAGATCGCCACGATTTCAAAGCAAACGCGCGGATCATTGCCAGCAATGCGCATGCGCGTACCGCTGCGGCAAACAAGGCCTCGGAGCTGGGGCTGGAGGTTGTTGCCAATTCAGAAGCGCTTCATCTGGACTTGCCGACATTAGCAGCGCAGGTGGGAGCGCAGCTCCGCGATATGCCGCCAGGTGTGGCGGTTCTGGGTGGCGAACCCACGGTTGTCCTGCCCGAAAACCCCGGCCAAGGCGGGCGCAATCAGGCTTTGGCCCTGGCCCTGGCAAAAGAGATCGCTGGCGAGGGTGATCTCATCATTCTGGTTGGCGGAACCGATGGCACCGATGGACCAACAGATGCGGCAGGCGGCATCGTGGATGGGACAACGTGGTCTGATGCGGCCGAGGCGCACCTGAAGGCTGCAGACAGCGGCCCGTATCTGGCCCGGCATGACGCCCTACTGACCACTGGCCCGACCGGAACCAACGTGATGGATCTGCTGATTGCCATCCGGGCGACAGCCTAGCGGCCAACCCTGTCGGAAATCGCATTTTCGCGGTCGCTTCCCGCGCTTGACGTGTCGCATGTCCCCCGGAACAGTCGACAGCATGACGAACACCAACGCCTTGCTCGATATCCAGGAGTTTGCGGATATCGGAATTACCCTGTCGGATGGGTGCCGCCTGTCGGCGCGCATCTGGCGTCCCAAGGATGCCGACACCGCTCCGGTTCCTGCCATCCTTGAATACCTGCCCTATCGCAAACGCGACGGCACCTGTGCCCGCGATGCGCTGACCCACCCCTACATGGCCAAACGCGGTTATGCCTGCGTCCGGGTCGACATTCGCGGCAATGGCGACAGCCAGGGGCTGATGGAGGATGAATACACCCAGCAAGAGCTGGACGATGCGGTCGAGGTGATCCATTGGCTCGCTGCGCAAGATTGGTGCAGCGGTGCCGTCGGGATGATGGGGATCAGCTGGGGCGGGTTCAACGCGCTGCAGGTGGCGGCGATGCAACCCGAACCGCTCAAGGCGGTGGTGTCGCTGTGTTCCACCGCGGATCGCTACGCCGACGACATCCATTACAAGGGCGGTTGCCTGCTGAACGAGAACCTGGGCTGGGGCGCGACTATGTGGTCGTTCTCCTCTCGGGCACCTGACTCGGCGCTGGTGGGTGACGCCTGGCGCGGTATGTGGATGGAGCGGCTGGAAAACGAGCCTTTCCTGCCCTCGGTCTGGCTGCGTCATCAGACGCGCGACGCCTATTGGCAGCATGGCTCGATCTGCGAGGATTTTTCGGCCATCCGCACGCCCGTGCTGACCTTCAGCGGCTGGGGCGACAGTTACATGAACACGGTGCCGCTGCTGGTGGAAAACCTGTCGGTGCCGACCAAGGGCATCAATGGTCCCTGGATCCACAAATACCCTCATTTCGCCATCCCCGGTCCGCGCATCGGCTTCTTGCAAGAGGCGCTCAGGTGGTGGGATCGTTGGTTGAAAGGCATCGAAAACGGGGCCGAGGATGACCCCGATTACCGCGCCTATGTGATGGATGGCGTGGCACCCGAGCGCCGGTCCGAGCACCGCGACGGGCGCTGGATTGTCGAGGCCGAAGGGGCGACGTCGCATCTGCCCACCGAAACCTGGTATCTGAGCAACACCGGTCTGGGGCCGGACGGGCCGCTGGACAGGCAAATCAACACCCCGCTGCATTGCGGAATGGAATGCGGTGAATACGGGAGTTTCTGGGCCGGACCAGAGCTGCCCGGCGACCAGCGCATGGATGACGCCTTGTCGTGCTGCTTTGACAGCGACCCGCTGGATACAGACCTGGATATCGTTGGCGCGCCGCACATCCGGCTTTCGCTGACCTCGGACAAGCCGCAGGCCCAGATCGCGGTGCGGCTGAACCACGTGCTGCCCGATGGCACGTCGTCGCGGATCACCTATGGCGTTCTGAACCTGACTCACCGCGACAGCCACAGCGATCCCGCGCCGCTGAAACCGGGCGAAAGCTATGACATCACACTCGACCTTGATCACATCGCTTACCGCGTGCCTAAGGGTCACCGTTTGCGGGTTGCGGTCTCGACCAGCTACTGGCCGATGATCTGGCCTTCGCCTGAGCGGCCCACGCTGACGCTTGCCCAAGGACAGATTGATCTGCCGATGCGCCCCGCCGGATCACAGGATGAATGGACCTTTCCCCCGGCTGACGCAGATGAGCCGTGGAAGATCACGGTTGTGAAAGACGGCTCGAACACGCGCCGCACCGAAATCGATCAGGCCACTGGCGACGTGCGCTTGATCATCGAAGACGACAACGGCCGTACCGTAGATGACGATCACGGCTTGATGACCGCCAGTGTCGCGCGCGAGACATGGGTGATTCACCCCGATGACCCGCTTTCTGCACGCGGAACCTGTCATTGGACGGATGAAATGGGTCGAGGCGACTGGAATATTCGAACCGAAACACATTGTGAAATGTGGGCCGATCACGCGGATTTCCACCTCAATGCCAGACTGTTTGCCTATGAAAACGACACCCTTGTGTACAAACGCGACCTGAGTGATAAAATTCCAAGAACCGAAATGTAACTTCGGTCCGGGCAATGCCCTGCATTGAGGCTTGCCCGAATGGGGGAAATACGCAAACCTTGACTCACCAATCAACAAAAACAGCGCAAATCGCGCGACCACTCAACGGGAGTAACTAATGAAAGATCAACTCGACTTTATGGCTCAGAACGTGACGGCCGGGAAAATGACCCGCCGCGAGTTCATGGGCAAAGCTGCTGCACTGGGCGTTTCTGCTGCTGTTGCCAGCTCGATGTTTGCCGACGCCGCCAAGGCGGCTAGCCCGGTTAAGGGCGGTGTCCTGAAAATGGGCGTTCAGGGCGGCGAATCCACCAACTCGCAAGACCCCGCTTTGTGGGCATCGGACGTTCCGATCGCGGGCGGCCGCAACTGGGCCGAAACCCTGGTCGAGGTTGGCCCCGACGGCAGCCTCGAAGGTCTGGTCGCAGAAAGCTGGGAAGGCTCGGCAGACGCAAAAACCTGGCGCTTCAAGATCCGCAAGGGCATCGAGTTCTCGAACGGTAAGTCGGTAACCGCCGAAGACGTGATGCGCACTATGGAACGTCACACCAACGAAGATTCGCAGTCGGGTGCCCTGGGCATCGTCAAAGGCATCGAGTCGATGCGTGCAGACGGCGACGTCTTCGAACTGACCCTGGGCGTTGGCAATGCCGACATGCCTTACCTGATCGGCGACTATCACCTGGCAATCCAGCCGGGCGGCGGTTTCGACAACCCGACCGAAGCGGTTTCTACCGGCCCTTACACGCTGGAAAGCGATGAGCCCGGCGTGCGCATGACCTTCAAGCGCAACCCCAACTACTGGGGCGGAGACGCTGTCGCGCACTATGACGGTGTTGAAGTCATCACCCTGAACGACGCAACCGCGCGGACCGCCGCGCTGCAGTCGGGTCAGGTCGACATCATCAACCGCGTTGAGCCCAAGATCGCTCAGCTGCTCGATCGCGCACCGAACCTGGCAGTTCGAAACGTGTCGGGTCGTGGCCACTATGTGTTCATCATGCACGTGGACACCGCGCCGTTCGACGTGAATGAGCTGCGTCTGGCGCTGAAATACGCCGTGAACCGCGAAGAGATGGTCGAAAAGATCCTGCGCGGCTATGGCGGTGTTGGCAACGACATGCCGATCAACGCGGCCTACCCGCTGTTTGATGACACCATCCCGCAGCGTGCGCACGACCTGGCAAAAGCCAAAGAGCACTATGAGAAGTCGGGCCACGACGGTTCGCCCATCATCCTGCGTACCGCAGACGGCGCCTTCCCGGGTGCTGTGGACGCGGCCGCTCTGTTCCAGCAGTCGGCCCAAGCGGCAGGCATCCCGCTGGAAATCAAGCGTGAGCCCAACGATGGTTACTGGTCGGAAGTCTGGAACAAGCAGCCGTTCTGCTGCTCGTACTGGGGTGGTCGTCCGGTGCAGGACCAGATGTATTCGACAGCTTACCTGTCGAGCGCAGACTGGAACGACACCCGTTGGAAGGTCCCGGCCTTTGACGAGATGCTCCTGTCGGCACGTGCCGAGCTGGATGAAGCCAAGCGCAAAGAAACCTACTCGCAAATGGGTCAGATGCTGCGCAACGAAGGGGGCCTGATCCTGCCCATGTTCAATGACTTCATCGACGCCGTTTCGAATTCGGTCCAAGGCTATGAGCCCGACCCGAACGGCCCGGTCATGAACTGGTACGCGTCCAAGAAGACCTGGAAAGCCTAAGGTCCAGAACGGATGCATCCGATTGTGAAACTGGTCGCTCAACGCTTAGCGTTGGGCGCCCTCCTTCTCCTCGCCGCTTCGGCCTTGATCTTTGGATTGACCGAAGCCCTTCCCGGAGATGCAGCGCAAGCCATCCTGGGACAAGCCGCAACCGCTGAATCCCTTGCCAACCTGCGCGAGGAGATGGGTCTGAACCGACCCGCACTGACCCGCTATTTCGAATGGCTGGGTGGAATTCTGACCGGCGACATGGGTGTCGCCCTGACCAACAAACTGGATATCGCAACCAGTGTGGCGTCTCGTATGGCGAACACGCTGTTCCTGGCCTTCTGGGCTGCGTTGATTTCGGTACCGCTGGCCATTCTGCTGGGCCTGATCGCCGTACGCTATCAGAACCGCTGGCCGGACAAGATGATTTCGGGTGTCACGCTGGCCTCGATCTCGCTGCCTGAGTTCATGATTGCCTATATCCTGATCTTCTTCTTCGCCGTGAAACTGTTCTGGGCCCCGTCGTTTGCGAATATCTCGTCGTCGATGAGCCTGCTGGAGCAATTGCACGCGATTGCCCTGCCCGTGGCTGTTCTGGTGCTGGTGGTTCTGGCGCATATGATGCGCATGACCCGTGCCGCGATCCTAAACGTGATGCAGTCGGCCTATATCGAAACGGCGGAACTCAAGGGTTTGACCGGCTTCCAGGTTATCGCGCGTCACGCCTTCCCGAACGCCATCGCGCCGATCGTCAACGTTGTGATGATCAACATGGCCTATCTGGTTGTGGGCGTCGTCGTGGTCGAGGTGGTGTTCGCCTATCCCGGCATGGGACAGTATCTGGTGGACGCAGTGGTGAAACGGGATGTGCCGGTTGTGCTGGCCTGCGGTGTAATCTTTGCCGCGGTCTATATCCTGCTCAACATTTTTGCCGACGTCGTCTCCATTCTCACCAACCCAAGGCTGAGGCATCCAAAATGATGAAGAATATCCCTCTCTCAGCCCTGATCGGATTGGTGATCACGGCAACCTATTTCATCGCCGCCGCCCTGGCCCCTGTCATTGCCCCCTATGGCATGGCCGAGGTTGTGGGCGACGTTTGGGAACCCTCGTCAGCGGAGCACCTGCTGGGCACCGACCAGATTGGTCGCGACCTGCTGAGCCGCATGATCTATGGCGGGCGCACGACAATCTGGATCGCGACCCTGGCCACGATCCTGAGCTTTGTGACCGGCTCGTCCTTGGGCTTCTTTGCGGCCGTGATGGGCGGTTGGGTCGACATGGCGCTGTCGCGTCTGGTTGACCTGTTCATGTCGATCCCGTCGCTGATCCTGGCGCTGGTTATCCTGTCGTCGATCGAGGCCACTGTTGTGACCCTGATCGTGCTCATGGGCCTGCTCGACTCAACCCGTGTCTATCGTCTGGCCCGCGCGGTCGCCGTAGACATCTCGGTCATGGACTATGTCGAAGCCGCGCGTCTGCGGGGTGAAAAGCTCAAGTGGATCATCTTTCGGGAAATCCTGCCGAACGCCCTGTCGCCGCTGGTGGCGGAACTGGGTCTGCGGTTCATCTTCATGGTTCTGTTCATCTCGACCCTGTCGTTCCTGGGTGTTGGCGTTCAGCCGCCGCTCGCAGACTGGGGTGGCATCGTGAAAGAGAACAAGGAAGGCATCAACTTTGGCATCGGTGCGGCGCTCTATCCCGCCGTGGCAATCGCCACACTGGCGATCTCGGTCAACCTGATTGCTGACTGGGTTCTGAACCGGACCACATCCCTGAAAGGAGGCCGCGGATGAGCGACACTCTGCTGAAAGTACGCGGTCTCAAGATCGGTGCGACGGTCTATCCGCCGGGCGAAAAGCCTCATGACATCGACATCGTGCACGGGGTCGATTTCGACCTCGAGCGCGGCAAGGTGCTGGGTCTGATCGGGGAATCCGGGGCTGGTAAATCCACCATCGGCCTGGCCTCGATGGCTTATGGCCGGGGCGGTGTGAAGATCACCGGAGGCGAGGTCTGGGTCAATGGCCGGGACATCCTGAAATCCGGCATCCGGGACATCCGCAACCTGCGCGGCGCCGAGGTGACCTATGTGTCGCAATCGGCGGCGGCCTCGTTCAACCCGGCGAAAAAGATCATGGATCAGGTGGTCGAGGCGGCGGTTGAACAGAAAAAGTTCTCTCGCAAGGACGCCGAAGCCCGCGCCCGGACCCTGTTTGCCAAACTGGGTCTGCCCGATCCCGACAACATCGGCGAGCGGTATCCGCACCAGGTATCAGGTGGTCAGTTGCAACGTTGCATGACCGCTCTGGCGCTTTGCCCCGAACCCGATCTGGTGGTGTTTGACGAGCCGACAACGGCTCTGGACGTGACCACGCAGATCGACGTTCTGATGGCGATCAAAGAGGCCATCGCAGACACCGGTGTTGCCGCGCTCTACATCACTCACGACCTGGCGGTTGTGGCGCAGGTGAGTGACGACATCATGGTTCTGCGGATGGGCAACACCATCGAATACGGGGACACCGATCAGATCATCAATCGCCCGCAGGATGAGTATACGCAGGCGCTGGTGTCGGTCCGCTCTATCGAGCACGAGGAGAAGCCGCCGACCCCGGAACCGGTGCTGAGCGTGCGTAACATCACCGCGCGCTACAAGGGCACCAACTTTGACGTTTTGCACAACGTCAACGTCGAACTGCACCCCGGTCAGACCTTGGCTGTGGTGGGTGAATCCGGGTCAGGCAAATCGACACTTGCCCGCGTCATCACCGGCCTGTTGCCACCGCGCGATGGTCAGATCGACTTTGCCGGGCGCACGCTTAGCAATGATCTGGCAGGGCGCTCGCTGGAAGATCTGCGCGAATTGCAGATGATCTATCAAATGGCGGACACGGCGATGAACCCGCGTCAAACTGTCGGCACCATCATCGGACGTCCGCTGGAGTTCTATTTCGGCCTGCGGGGCGATGAAAAGCGCAAGCGGCTCATCGAACTGCTGGACGAGATCGAACTGGGCGAAAAATTCATGGATCGCTATCCGGCGGAACTGTCTGGTGGTCAGAAACAGCGTGTCTGTATCGCGCGTTCGCTGGCGGCCAAGCCCAAGATGATCATCTGTGACGAGGTGACATCGGCGCTCGATCCGCTGGTGGCGGACGGCATTCTCAAGCTGCTGCTGGATCTGCAGAAGATCGAGAATGTGGCCTATCTGTTCATCACCCACGATCTGGCGACGGTCCGCGCGATCAGCGACAGAATCGCGGTGATGTATCAGGGCCGCGTGGCGCGCTATGGGTCGAAGTCCGAAGTGCTCAGCCCGCCGTTCGACGACTACACCGACCTCCTGCTCAGCTCGGTCCCCGAGATGCGTCTGGGTTGGCTGGAAGAGGTGGTCGCCAACCGCAAGATGGAGAGTGCCGGAAACTAACGGTTTCACGACACTTCGATGAAGATTTGAAATCCCGGCGTTTTGCATCTTGGCAGGCGTCGGGATTTTACTATTGGGGGCGTGAATTGACCTGCACGGCCCGCCCTGCCCCTTATGGTCGATAAAACCCGTGACGCGAAAAGGAGATCGCGATGGACCGGAAAGTTCTTTTGATCATTCTAGACGGTGTGCCCTGGCGCAACTTTCGCCGCTTGTTTGGCAACCTCGAAGGGTGGGTCGACAGCGGCGACGCCCGTGTGTGGAAACTGCGCGCAGTGCTGCCGTCGATCTCGGCCAGCTGCTATGCCTCGATCCACACGGGCGTTGCCCCGGCAGAACATGGCTGCACCGGCAACGGCAACGTGTTCCGGCTGACCCACAAGGACATATTCAGCCAGGTGCGCGAAGGCGGCGGTGTGACTGGTGCAGTGACCCACAGCTTTTGGTCGCAGTTCTTCAACCGCCACCCGTTCGATTATGTCCGCGACATCGAATATGACGAGCCCGAGAGCAAGACGATCAACCATGGCCGGTTTCATTCGATGACAGGCTATGGTCACGACAACCAGATGACCCCGTCGGATGTGGATCTGTTCGGTACGCTCACCAATCTGGCCCTGCGGTTCGGACTGGATTATGGCATCCTGCACACCTGCACGCTCGACAGCATGGGGCACCGGTTCTTTCACGACTGCCAGCAGATGGACCACGCCTGTTTCGTCATGGACGAGATGCTGGCCCCTTTCATCCCGCGTTGGCGTCAGCTGGGCTATGACGTGATCGTCACCGCTGACCACGGTCAAGACGAGCGTGGCCATCACGGCGGACGTGGGCCGCTGCAACAGGAAACCGCGCTTTATTACTTTGGCGACGCCGAAGGCCCGACCGAAGACTATGTGATCGACCAACTGCAACTCGCCCCCACCATCCTGTCGCTGATGGGCGCGCCTGTGGCGGACACGATGAAGGCAGACCCCTTCCTCAAGTAAGTCAGGACGGGGGGCTCAATGCCCCCCCTTTCAAATCTACGTTCGCGTCTGCGACGGCACCTCTCCGAAATGACTGCGATAGTGCTGGGTGAACTGGCTCCAGTTCCAGAACCCATAGCGCGCGGCGATATCCCCAATGCTTTCGCCTTGCGCGTCTGGTTCCAACAAAGCCCGCCGCACCAGATGCAGCCGTATGATCCGGTGATAGGTTAACGGTCCAGCCGAGACATGGGACGTGAACGCCTGCTGCAACGAACGGCGCTTGATGCCGGTTTGATCTGTCAGCGCGTCAAGATCATGTAGCCGCTCCCAATCCATCAGAATGGCATCGCGGCACGCCATGTAGCGATCATAGGACTGGCGAGCAGTCCCCTCTCCCAAATCAGATGCTGCACTCAGGTCAATGGACAGTTTGGCCAACAGCCCTGCCAGCAGGGCGTGGCCAAGGCTGGCGGCCTCCGCCTCGGAACACTCTGCCCGATTGCAGCCTTCGATGGCTTGCACGACATCCTCGCGTATGCGGCGGGCAAGTTGTGAATTGCGCAAGATCTGCACACGGGGCCCTTCGTGCAGCAGTGCCGCCAACAACCGAGACCAAGAGGTGAAGGCGCGCAGAGCACTGTCCTGTACTGTGATCGCCAGGATCGCGCCATTCACCGGGCTGAGCAAATGCAGATCGCTGCCGGGCGGGATGAACAGGATATCGTCCGGTGACAGTCCTTCGCCGTTGGCCAGAAAGCTCTGTCCGCCTTGGATTGCCACGCCAATTGACAGAGCTGTCGAGTGTCCCGACACCTTCTGCTCCAAAGCCTGATTGCAATGTTCGATGTGAATGGCCACGTCGCGCCCCAAGTTGCAGGACAAAAATCGCCCCTCAAAGGCGCCGGGCGTCAGCTGCACATAGGACTGGTCATGCCCCACCAACCGCAGCGCCTGCTCGTCAAAATCGCTATAGTGCGCATCCCAAATCAAACCTGGGTTCGCGCTGAGCAGGTACCCCGGCATGCAGGTATTTGTTAACGCGACCATTTTCGTTCCTCACCTATTCGCCAAATCCTGCGCTGCCCGGATAACGCGCAAGGCGTCAGCGGGCTTATCATGGATGAATGTAGCACCAGACCCGGTGCCAAAATCAACACCAGAGCGTTTCGGGAGGACAAACCATGCTCAAGACCCTCGCCTTTGCCGCCATGACGGCGGCCCTCGGCACAGTCCAGATCGCAACCGCCGAAGAGGCATGGAAATCCATTCCCGCAGCTGCGGCGATGCCTGAGCCCAGCAACAGCGGCACCGCATCCGTAAACGGGATTGAGATGTATCATGCGGTCTATGGGGACGCCGGGGGTACACCGATCCTGATGATCCACGGCGGATTGGCCCATGCAAATATCTGGGCTGCTCAAGTGGCTGATTTATCGCAGGACTATCGCGTCATTGTTGCAGACACCCGGGGTCACGGGCGGTCGACCAATGATGGCAGCGCCTATTCCATCAGCCTGCTGGCGCAAGACTATCTGGCGCTGCTGGATGAGCTGGACGTCGACAAGGTGCATCTGGTCGGCTGGTCGGACGGGGCCAACATCGGATATGAGATCTCCAAGACCGCGCCGAACCGTTTGGCCAGCCACTTTGCCCATGCAGGCAATGTTACACTGGCAGGCGTGGATCCGTCGGTTGAAACCAACGCAGTCTTTGGCTCTTATGTCGGTATGATGGCGGGTGACTATGCCAAGCTGTCACCCACCCCCGACGGGTTCGAAGGTTTCGTGGCGGGCGTGTCGCAGATGTGGTTCGCCGACAAATCGGACGGTTTGGAAACGATCAAGGCGATCACGGTGCCCACCCTGGTTGTCCAAAGCGAACATGATGAGGCGATCCTGCACGAACACTCGGCCGCCATCGCCGAAAACATCCCCGGTGCCAAATTGCTGGTGCTGGAAGGTACCAGCCACTTCTCGATGTTCCAGAAGCCCGAAGCCTATTCAGCCGCCGTTCGAGAATGGCTGGCCTCTCAGTAATGGCCTGATAGTCGTCGCTTCGACAGCGCCGGGTTTGGCTGATCAAATATGCGCATGAACTGCAGCTAAGGCGTGGTTCAGCGCTCTTTGGGCAAAATCGACGTCCTGTGCACCTGTGTCCAACTTGGTCTCGTCAAAGCTCGGATCCCCGATCTGCTGAACCCGGCCCTCCATAACGGTGCCCCAGACAGCGATGTCCTTGATTGCCATCGGGTCTACGGTCAGGGGGTTGGCCTTGAGTATGGTGAAATTCGCCAGCTTTCCGGGCTCGATGCTCCCTCGTTCATGCTCCAGGCGATGGGAATAGGCCGCGTTCAGCGTCACGCCACGCAGGGCCTCTTGGGCCGAAACCTTTTGGTTTGCCCCCGCAACGCGCCCTGAACTGGTCACTCGGTTGACCGCGCACCACATCAGGAACAGCGGATCGCCCGGTGCCATGGGCATATCCGAATGCAAGGACCAAGACACACCATTTGCATCCAAATCGCCAAGCCGCACCATCTGATCGGCGCGCTCGGGTCCCAACCCCGTTTCACTGTAACGGTCCGCCAGGGCCGAGACGTAATAGGGGTTGGCACTGACAATTGCGCCCAGTTCCCGAATCCGGGCCACCTGATCCGCTCCGCTAACCGCAAAATGCACGATAACAGTGCGATGATCCTCGCGCGGGCTTCGGTTCAGGTTCTCTTCAAGCGCATCCAACACCCGGTCAAGACCCGCATCCCCGTTGGCGTGGACATGCAGCTGATAGCCTGCATCCCAATAGACCCGGAACGCGCGTCCGAAAGCGGACTTGTCCATCATCCATTCACCGTGATAATCGCCGATCGCCGGATCACGGAGCTGGATCGCCAGAGAATAAATCGCGCCGTCGGAAAACAGCTTTACGCTGCCTTTGGACATGCTGGTCATGCCGCCGTACCAGTCCACCAAAGCCTTGGTTTCAATGATCACCGCAGCATCATCTTCATGCGCCGCAATCAGGCTCTTGCCATCGGGCATGAAAGTCCAGCGGAAGGGCATCGACGGGGCCGACATCACCGCGTTAACCGCATCCTGCACCGGCTTTGCCAGAATGCCACCGGGTTCATTGCCGAAAGTCACGCCCTTGGCATGCATGTAGTCGCGCATGGTTAGTAGCCCGGTGCGGAACTTGTCCGGATCGGCAACCATCGGGGCGATATTTGGCAGGATCGCGAACAGCCCTTGTTCCCAGAAATGTCCGTCCTCGAAGCTGGATTGCGCCATCTCTGATGCAGACCATCCCTCTATCAGCTCTTGGGTGATGCCCGCCTTGGTCATTGCGGCAGAGTTCAGGACAAATTCGTGACACGACCGGGCCCAGGCAAAGATCGGGCGCTTGGTGCTGATCTTGTCCAGATCAGCGCGGGTCAAAGGGCCATAAAACGCCGCATGATACCCCCAGGTGAGCAGAGGTTCTTGAGCATCATCCATTGCGGCTTCGGCCGCAGCAAGGCGGGTCATGAAGTCGTCCTTGTCCTTCACGGCCCGCGCCTTGCCGTGTGGCAGATCCCAGTCTTCGATGGACAAGATCTGCGACGACATCGTCAGACCTGCCAAAATCGGGTGATCATGCTGTGCGATGAAACCCGGGACGATGACGTGGTCTTGGAACCGGTCGTCCAGATCATGCGGCTGATCCCCGACGGCGGCCTGAACTTCGGCGAGCGTTCCAGTTGCCAGAATCCGATCACCCGCAACAGCGACGGCTTGCGCGGTTGGCTGATCGTCGGCCATCGTGACGATCTCGGCTGCGGTGTAGATGGTAACCACCGGTCGAGCCAACATTGCGCCGCCGACCTCTGAAAGGGAGGTCGCTTGCGCCAGGGACTGCCCCGCAAGGGCCATCGCCGTTGATCCCGAGAAGGCCATTTTCAGAAAATGTCTTTTGCTGCATGTAGACATGTTACCTCACACGTAAAATGAACATCGCTTTCAATCAAAAAAACGGCGACCACGAAAACCCGGTGGTGGCCGAATCATGTATAAATCCGTGCCGCAGATCCGCACGATGTTTAGACCTGAGGGACCCAACTTGCCCAACTGGATCGGGTCAGTCGTAGGCCCAGATCCCTTGCCCCAAGGCCTCGATCGCGATCGAGATACGCTCAAAGCTGTCTCGTGCGTGGCCTACAGTGGTGCGGGCGCGCAGGTAGCCGTGGATCAGGCCGTCTTCGTTGATCCAATGGGCTTTGACACCTGCCTCTTGCAGGCGGTCGCGGTAATCGCGACCATCGTCGCGCAGGGGGTCACAGTCAGCGGTAAAGACCACGGTGGGCGGCAGGCCCGAGAAATCAGTGTCGTGCAGAGGCGCGTAGGTCGGATCGCCCACCGGTTCATCGCCGTGAAAGCGCACCGTCTGATAGAACTTGATCTCGTCCAATGTCAGCAACGGCGCCTTGTCGTGCTCAAGGTACGAGCCCTTGGTCATATCACCGCCCAGACCCGGATAGATCAGCACCTGCCCCAGAACGTTGTCCAGGCGACCGCGCGAATGATGCGCCACGCAAGCCGCCAGGTTGCCCCCGGCGCTGTCACCGGCCAGGATCAGCGGATCACCAAACTCTGACGCCGCCCATTGGGTCGCAGCCCAGCTGTCGTCAAACTGCACAGGGTGCCGGAACTCGGGACACAGGCGATAATCCACCGCAACAACACGATAGCCGGTCTGGGCGCAAATCTCGGCACAGACATCATCGTGGCTTTCAAGGCCCCCAACAACAAACCCACCGCCGTGGTAGTAAACCACGGTGCGGGTGGGTTGGCCTGCCGTATACACGCGCACAGGGATGCCATTGGCCTGAACATCCGTCGCCTCGACCCCATCAGGATATCCCTGATGAAAGACACGGCACATGTCGTCATAAACCTGTCGCTGTCCTTCGATGGACAGCTCGACCGCGTCCTCGGGGTAGCTTTCGATGGTCTGGGCGATGAACGCCCAGGTCTCTTCGTCGATCAGACTGTTGTAGTCCATTTGCCCTCCGCTCAGGCCGCCCACTCCCATGGCCGGGTGTGACCACCCAGTACCTTGGCGACATCGTCGTCCGAGCTGCCGTTTGCGTCAAGCTGCGCGACAAGGCCGCGTTTCTTGTCATCGATGACCGAGACCACACGGGCCGCCAGACCAGCCTCTTCCAATGCCCCGTTATACACGCGGGTGATGGCGTTCTTGCGCAGATCGGGTTTGAACACCTTGCCCACTGCGGTTTTGGGCAGTTCGTCCAGGATGGTCATGTGCTTGGGCTGCGCGGCGCGTTCGTGCACGTGCACCTTGCAGTACTCCATCAGTTCCTCGGGCGTGACCGAGGCTCCTTCGACCAGTTCGACAAAGGCACAAGGCACTTCGCCTGCGTGCTCGTCCGGCTGACCGATAGCACCGGCGAAGGCCACCGCTTCGTGTCCCAACAGGGCCTCTTCGATCTCGGCCGGGTCAATGTTGTGACCGCCGCGGATGATCAGGTCCTTGGCGCGTCCCGTGATCCACAGATAGCCGTCGCCATCCACGCGGCCCAGATCACCGGTGCGCAGGTATTTGTCGAAATGATAGAGATCTGCGTTCTTTTCCGCCTCGGTATAGGTGTTGCCCGCATAGATACCGGGGTTCGAGATGCAAATTTCGCCAATCTCGTCTACGCCAGCCTCGATGGGGCCATCGGGCGTGTTGTTCAGGATCTTGACGTCCGTGTAAGGGAAAGTGATCCCGATCGAACCGATTTTCTTTTCGCCGTCGATGGGGTTGCACGACACCAGGCAGGTTGCCTCGGTCAAACCATACCCTTCGATGATCTTGATGTTGGTGGCTTCTTCAAAGCGGCGGAACAATTCTACCGGCAGCGGAGCCGACCCAGAGAAAGCGGTCTTCACGGTCGAAATATCGGCATCCACCGGGCGCTGCATCTTGGCCGAGATGGCGGTGGGAACGGTGATGATGAACGTCACCTTCCAACGTTCGATCAGCTTCCAGAAGTTGTCGAACACGCCATCGCCGCGATAGCCCTGCGGCGTGGGGAAGACCACATGCGCACCGGACGCCACGGCCGCCATCACGATCACATGGCAGGCAAAGACGTGGAATAGGGGCAGCGGACACATGATCACGTCCTGCTCGGTGTATAGCAGTTCGGACGTCAGCCACGAGTTGTAGATCAAACCGGAATACTTGTGCTGCGCGACCTTGGGCATGCCGGTGGTGCCACCGGTGTGGAAATAGCAGGCGACGCGGTCCTCGGTGCTATCGGCAAAGGCCAACTTCTTGGGCTGTTTGTTCAGCTCTTTGTTGAAGTTCTTGTAATCCGCATGTGCGACCTTTTCCTTGTTCTCAATCTTGGGCCGGATAAGCGGAACAATCCAAGACTTTGGCGGCGTCAGATAACGGTTCAGGTCCACCTCGAGCACAGTGTTCACACCTGGAGCGTGGCGCACCGCCTCGGCCACCTTTTGCGCCACATCCGTCTTGGGAAACGGCTTGAGCGTGACAACTACCTTGGCGTTTGTCTCGCGCAGGATCGAGGCGATCTGCTCGGGCTCCAAAAGCGGGTTGATCGGGTTCACGATCCCCGCGATGGCACCGCCCAGGAAGGTCAGCAGTGTCTCGTTACAGTTGGGCAGGATATAGGCAACCACATCGTTTTCACCCACGCCGAGCGAGCGGAACAGGTTCGCAGCCTGGTTGGTCTTGTCCAGCAATTGCTGCCAGGTCAGCGTCTCGGCCTTGTCGGTGGGGCCCGAGAGCAATTGATAGCTCATGGCGTTTCGGGACGGAAACTTGCCAGCCGTGCGCGACAGCAGTTGATGCAGGGTGACGGGGACGTCCCGCTCTTCCCAGCTCATTTCATTTTCGATGCGCGCGCGATCAGCGACGGTTGCAAAAGTCATCCGGTATCCTCCCAACGTCTGCCCGTTCCCCGGGCAAGGCGATTTCTTTAAGCCCAAGATGCGACCTCTCCCGCTCTTGTGCAAGCAAGCGCATAGCCCCAGATCGAAAAATCGGCATGAGTGACGTCGCGCCACCCGGGTTTTGACGCTACGGCGAATGGCGCGGAAAACCTCCTATAGAGCAACTTCGTAGCTGAAAACCATCAGTCAGGAGGCAAATGTCCTTCGCGGGCTGCCGGGCGTGGCCTATCTTATGAGCGGCGCTTGGCCGAGCGACGTGCGCCATGTCCTGTCCCCGGACGCCACAGCCGAAGAGCTGGGCATCGCAATTCTGGACGCACTGACGCACTGCCGGTTCATCCCGCCGGAACACCCCGATTTCGACAAGCTGTTCACCAAACGCAACGCCGCCGAACTGGTCGATGCCTATGATGCCGAGTTGATGCGCTTGGCCGGAGTAAAGACCAAGAAGAGCCTTTACCTCGGCTCAAAGGGCGTGGATGTGACCCGCCACACCGATTGGGGCGAAATCCGCATTCACGCCTGCTCGCGCCGCAAGGGGCGGTATTTCTGGAGCCGCAAGTCGGACGTCACAGGCAATGAGACCGTGCCCGTCACCGCAAGCGCGCTGGAATTGGGAGAGGCCTATCTGCGCGCCCTGGCGATGGGGGGATCGGTGTCCTGACCGTAAGCCCCGCGCGCAATAAACAAACCGCCGCGACGGGAGCCGGGCGGTTTGTGCAGGGTTTTCGGGTGGTGTTACGCCTGCGGGATGCGCAGCATCTGACCCGGATAGATCTTGTCGGGGTGGCTAAGCATTGGTTTGTTGGCCTCAAATATCTCTTGATACTTGGCGCCGTGGCCCAGGGTCTTCTCGGCAACCGCCCACAGGGTGTCGCCCTTTTCGACGGTGTGGAACACCGGCTCGGCGCCTTGCGATGCAACGTCTTCCTCAACCGCTGCCACGCCTTCGACGTTGCCGACGGCCAGGATCAGCTTTTCCTTGAGCTCGTCGCTGGCAGCGGCACCCGTCAGCTTGACGGTGTCACCCTCAACCGCGATGTCGACGCCAGATGCGTCCAGACCCAGGTCGGCGATCTCTTGCTCCAGCGCTTCTTTTGTCGGTTCGGCGTCATCGCCGCCAAAGATGGATTTGCCGCTGTCCTTGATGAAATTCCACAGGCCCATGTCACTACTCCGTTGCTACGTGTCAGGTTTGCAGCAGGGGTAGCAGCCTATCCAAACTCAAGCAGGGGGAATTATTCGGCCGCCAAACCATCAGTGAATTGCAGACGGGCCAAACGGGAATACAGGCCATCGCTGGCCACCAACTCATCATGGGTGCCCTGATCGACGATCTGACCGTTTTCCATCACCACGATGCGGTCCGCCTTTTTCACCGTCGCCAGGCGGTGCGCCACGATCAGCGTCGTGCGCCCCTCGCTCAGCTCGTCCACCGCCTGTTGAACGGCGCGTTCGCTTTCCGCATCCAGCGCCGAGGTCGCCTCGTCCAGAAGCAGTACCGGCGCGTCCCGCAGGATGGCGCGGGCGATGGCGATGCGCTGTTTCTGACCGCCCGAAAGCATCACTCCGCGTTCGCCGACAAAGCTGTCATAGCCATCCGGCAGCGCCGAGATGAAGTCATGCGCTGCCGCCGCGCGCGCGGCCTGCTCGACCTCGGCATCGGTGGCGCCGGGGCGACCAAAGCGGATGTTCTCGCGGGCCGAGGCGGCAAAGATCACCGGGTCCTGGGGCACCATGGCGATGGCGCGACGAAAGCTGTCGCGACGCATGTCGGTCAAGGCGACGCCGTCCAGGGTGATCTGCCCCTGATCAGGGTCATAGAACCGCTGGATCATCTGGATCACGGTGGTCTTGCCCGCCCCAGATGGGCCAACAAAGGCCACGGTTTCTCCTGGCTTCACCGTCAAGGACATGCTGTCCAACGCCAGCGTTTCGGGCCGTGCGGGATAGCGGAAGGTGACGTCGTTGAACTGAATCTCACCCGTCACAGGGTCCGGCACAGCAACGGGGCCTTCGGGATCCAGAACCGTGTCTTGGGCGTTGAGCAATTCGACCAGCCGTTCCGTGGCACCAGCGGCACGCTGCAACTCGCTCCAGATCTCGGACAGGGCGGCGACAGAGCCTGCCATGATGATGGAATAGATCACGAACTGGATCAGAGTACCTTCGGTCATCTCTCCCTGGCGGACGTCATTGGCGCCCATCCACAAGACGCCCACGATGCCGGTGAAAACCAGGAAAATCACGATCACGGTCAGAACCGCACGTGTCTGGATTCGCTTTTTCGAGACGATATAAGACGTCTCGGTCATATCCGCGAACCGCTCGCGGCTGGCGTTTTCGTTGGTAAAAGACTGGACCGTCTGCACCGCGCCAAGCGCCTCGCCCGCGTTGCCGGACGAGGCCGCGATCCAGTCCTGGTTCTCGCGGCTGATCACCCGCAACCTGCGCCCCAGCACCAGGATCGGCACCACCACGGCAGGCACGATCAACAGCACCATGCCCGTCAGCTTGGCCGAGGTCAGCAGCATCAGCACCATACCACCCGCAAAGAGCAGCATGTTGCGCAGCGCAATCGAAACAGACGAGCCCAGAACCGATTGGATCAGCGTCGTGTCGGTGGTGATCCGGCTGAGCACCTCGCCGGTCATGATCTTTTCATAGAACTCGGGGCTCATCCCGATCACGCGGTCAAAGACGGCGATCCGGATGTCGGCCACCACACGTTCACCCAACCGGGTTACCAGCGCATAGCGCACACCGGTCCCCACCGCCAGAACGGCGGCAATGCCCATGGCGGCCATGAAATAAAGGTTCAGAACATCTGAATCCCCGATCCGGAAGTTGTCGACCACACGGCGCACTGCCAGCGGCAGGGTCAGCGACATGGCCGCCGTCAGAACCAGAGCAATCGTGGCCCCGAGCATCAGTGCTTTGTACGGCAACATGAATGGCCACAACGCGCGCAGAACGCCGATCTTCTTGGAACGTTCGCGCTCCTCGCTGCCTCCGGGGGCGGCGGTTGTGGTCTGTTGCGCTGGTCGTCTTGCCATGGTGGGCCTTTGGTTCTGAGTGATACCCTGACCTGGCCCCCTGGGCCAAGCGTCGTTCCGTTTCATGGCGGGCAGAGACGGAAGGGTCAAGCAGTCAACACTTGCCAGATCGCCCACGGGACCCTTTGCCGCGTCCCGAGGTAAATACGACCATAGGCCGTTCATGCCCGAATTTCATCGGGTTACGGGCAACAATGCTGAGCTGGGGTATTCTTGGAGCGGGTAGCGGGAATCGAACCCGCACCTTAAGCTTGGAAGGCTCTTATGATACCATTTCACCATACCCGCCAAGAATTTTTGCTTGGTAAAACAGCCGGTCTGGGACGTCAATAGCGATCCGAACAGAACCTGCTATTGCCACGCAAAAACTCGAACAGGGAATTGATGTCGCTCGAAAAAATTCAGAGCAGCACAATGACCCTAGTCATCGGCGCGCACCACTTGGCATTGCTGGCCCAAACCGTCGATGCCCAATTCCATCACGTCACCCGCTTTCAGATAGATCGGTTGAGGCTTGATGCCCATCCCCACGCCCGGCGGCGTGCCCGTCGAAATGACGTCACCAGGATGCAATGTGAAAAGCTGGCTCAGGTGAGAGATGATCTGCGCCACGGAAAAGATCATGGTGCTGGTGTTTCCGGTCTGCATCCGCTGGCCGTTGACGTCCAGATACATCGACAGGGCCTGCGGTTCCGGCACCTCGTCGCGCGTGACCAGCCAGGGGCCTGTCGGGCCAAAGGTGTCGCAGGATTTGCCCTTGGTCCACTGCCCCGTCAGATGCATCTGAAAATCGCGCTCCGAGACATCATTGGCGATACAGTACCCCGCCACATGGCTCAGCGCGTCCGCTTCGCTGACGTATTTGGCCCTGGTCCCGATCACGACGCCCAATTCGATCTCCCAATCGGTCTTGGTCGATCCGCGCGGCATCACCACATCATCATTCGGGCCGGAAATGGCCGAATTGGCCTTCATGAACAGGATTGGGTGTTCAGGGATGGGCAATCCGGCTTCGGCCGCGTGATCCGAATAGTTCAGACCGATGCACAAGTATTTGCCGACAGAGCCGACACAGGGGCCAAGGCGCGGATTGCCCTCGACGACAGGCAGGCTGTCCGGGTCAATGGCGCGCAGCTGCTCCAGCCCCGCATCCGACAAGGCCGCGCCCGAGATATCGGCCACATAGCCCGACAGATCGCGCAAGGTACCATCTGAGGCCAGCAGCCCCGGCTTTTCGGCGCCGACCTCTCCAAACCGCAACAGTTTCATGATTGTGCTCCCCTCATCCCTTCTTTGGCATGACGGCATAATCACTGCTAAAGCCCCGAGGTCAATCACATGCCCAAGGCACAAGAAACAGGGACCGACCGCGCGCCGAGGGGAGAGAGAGGCGCGCAGGCGATCCCAAGTCGATCAGATCTCGTAAACGTCCAGATCTTCGACAATCGTTGCCGGGCCTGCAAAGTGCTCTTTCAACTCTGCCTTGGCGCTGATGTGCCCCTCTTCGCTGTCCATGTGGATGCGGAAATGGGTGATCAGCAGTTCCTTGACGCCTGCAGACTGGGCCATCTTGGCGATATGTTCTGGCGTGGGCGAAAACTCGGCAATTGCGGGGTGGATGTCATCGGTGGACAGGCGATAGCACCAGTGGATCAACAGGTCGGCATCCGCCGTCAGTTCGGTCAAAGCATCACAAATGCCTGCATCACCGGAATAGACGAACTTCTTGCCGCCGGCCTCAACCGAAAAGGCCATGCAATCAAACGCCGGTTGGGCATGTGGCACTTCACAGCTTTTCAGCTCCCACCCGTTGCCTTGATACGCAAAGCCAGGCTTGATCTCGGTCACGTCCGGAGCGGGCCAGGCGCGTGGCAGGGTGCCGCCGCGTGCGACCCAGACCTGCTGACTGGGGGCCAGTTCTGTTCGGGCGTACAGATCGGGCGACAACACACCATCACGGCCAAAGTAGCCTTCGGTCATGCGCGCAATCGGGCTGGGCCCCCAGACCTTGAGCGGCGGCGCGCCTTCGTCCCAGGCGGCATGCACAAGGCGGGCGTAATCCATCATGTGGTCGGTGTGCAGATGGGTGAAAAACAGATGCGTGATGTCACTTGGCACGCGGCCAGACCGCACAAGGTTGTCGAACACGCCGCCACCGCAATCAAACAGGATCTTGTCGTCGCCGATTTCCAGCAGATAACCGGTGGAGGCACGGCGGGCATAAGCTTCGGGAGAGCCCGAGCCGAGAATGGTCAGTTTCATTTTGTGTTTTCCATCGCAGGGGGCGGTGTCGCACCAGGCGCACCAAGTTTCAGGGCCGCCTCGCGGCCGCCGTATTTGGCGATCAAGGCCGCCTGATCGTCGAAAGCTTGTTGATCGACCGCATCCGGGTCGCAGATCTCGCGCAACGCTGCCTCCATCCGGGCCAGCGTGTCGGCGTGAGCGGGGTCATTGGCCAGGTTGCGGGTCTCTTCCGGGTCGGTGTTCAGATCGAACAGCTCGGGCGCGAAACCGACGTAGTGGTGATATTTCCACTGCCCGATCCGCAGCATGAAGGCCCCCGACACCGCACCGGCCGCATGGTATTCCGAGAACACTGGGCGCTCCGGCTCCGGCTCGTCCGAGGCGATTTCATAGAGCGAACGCACCCCGTCCGAAGCCTTGAGCGGCGCGTCAAAGTGATCCGCGATGGTGGCCGAGACATCCAGCAAACTGACAGGCGTTTCGCAGGTCCCCTGCCCCACACCCGGACCGGTCACGATCATCGGGACAGCGGCGCTTTCCTGGTACAGGTTGGATTTCCCCCAAAGCCCGCGCGCACCAACGTTGTCGCCGTGATCCGAGGTATAGATAACCGTGGTGTCGGCACCAAAGCCCGCCTGCTCAAGACCCACCATGATCTGACCAACGTTGTGGTCCAGCCAACTGCACAGCCCATAGTAAGACGCGATTGCGGCCGTCCGCTCCTCTTCGTTCTTGAACTTGGCCTCGCTGTCCATAAAGGCGTTCTGCTTTTCGACCCAAGGATGACGCGTGTATCCGTCGCGCGGGTTAAGCTTTGGCTCGGGCAGTTGGTCGTGCGGGTAAAGGTCATAGAATTCCTGCGGCACCACCAATGGGAAATGCGGCGCAACCAGCCCGACATAAAGGCACCATGGCCGCGTGTCGTCGCTCGCGGCGCGGTCCTTCAACCATTCCACTGTACGCGTTGTTACGGCTGCATCGTAGTCTGTGTATTTGCTGTTGCCCGGTCCGATGTAATCGCCCAGCATCCGGCCTTTGCCCATGATCCGTTCGTCTTCCTTGCGGATCGAGGCCCAAACCATGCCAACGCCCCCGGCCACCATCATCGGGATATGCTCAGTGTCGAAACCGGCCGGGTCCTCTTCGGCGCGATAATGCAGCTTGCCGATGCTGTCGACCGGAACGCCCTTGTCCTGCAACGCATGCCCCCAGCCTGGGATCGAACCGTCGTACGGCATGGCATTGTCCCACAGTCGCGTCTCATGCGCATAGCGCCCCGTGGCAAAGCTGGCGCGCGCAGGCACGCAGATCGGCGACGGCGTATAGGCATTGGTGAACCGCGTCCCACGCGCCGCCAGAGCGTCCAGATGTGGCGTTTGTGCAATCGGATGCCCTGCACAGCCCATGGCGCGCGCCTGATGCTCGTCCGACATGATGACCAACAGATTGCCTGTCATGACGTGCTTTCGCCTTCGACCTGCCCAATCGCCATCTCCAGCTTGTCCATTGCTGTGAACATCGCCTGCCGTTCGGTTGCGGTCAGGCTGCCTAAGAGCACATTCTGACGCGAGCGCATGGCGGGGCGCGCTTTCTGGAACAAGGCAAATCCCTTGTCGGTGAAATCCAACGTGTGGCTGCGCTGGTCTGATTCGCTGCCTTCGACCGCGATCAACCCGTCTTTCAACATGCCTTTGACGGTGCGGCTTACCTGTCCCTTATCAAAGTCCGTGCGCTTGACGATCTGCGCCGGTGTGATCTTGCCGTGGTTCTCGATCATCACGAAAATCCGCCACTGCGACAGCGATATTCCCGATGATTCCTTAAGGATTCTAGCAGCTTGAGCGTTGAGCTTTGCGTGTATCCGGCTCAGGCGAAATGTCACCATCTGCTGCAATGGAATGTCGAATTCGGTGTCCGTGACCTGATCCGCTGACATGCGAAGTCTCCTTTTTCTCATCTTCACCGTGGCATCCTTTGGTTGATCCGTCAACTTTTTTGTTGACCCGTCAACCATTCTCGGCGCAGGCTTGTGAAAACCGCGCGTTCAGGGAGGAACACATGAAACGCACACTGAAAGCCGCAATCGCCGCCATCAGTCTGACTGTCACCGCAACCGCAGGCATGGCAGCCGACTGGACCCCGCCCGGCCCCATCAAACTGATGATCGCCTTCCGCGCGGGCGGCGGCGCTGACACTCAGGCCCGCCTGATCGCCGAAGCGCTGGAAGAGAAGATGGGGTGGAAGTTCATCCCCGAGCAGGTCACCGGCAAGGGCGGGTTGAACATGGCCAACACGCTGAAGGGTCAGCCCAACGATGGCACCGCCATCGGCATGGCCGTGACCGAAACCTTTGGCTACAACATGGCCGCCGCCAATGCAGGAATGTCACCCGAGGATTTCACCGGGCTAAGCACGACCGCAGGGTTCCAGATGGGCATCGTAGCCCCGTCGGGCAAAGGCTGGGCCAGCTTTGATGACATGATCGCAGCCGCCAAGGGCGGTGAGGACATCCGCTTTGGCGTCATGAGCCCCAAGCTTGCCGATCTTGCCTACTTGTTGGGCAAGGCGCAGGGCGTCGAGTTCAACATCGTACAAGTCAAGGGCGGCAAGGCCGTGATGAACGGCGTGACCGCTGGTGATCTGGATGTTGGCTTCATGGCAGGTATCCAGGCCAAGGGGGTTGCCGCCGGTGATCTGGTCAACCTGGCGTCGGGCCTGTCGCAGCCGCTAGTACAGACGCCAGATGCACCGACGATGGCTGACCTGGGTGTCGACTTCAACTCGGATGGGTATTTCGTCTTCGTTGGGCCGGCGGGCATGCCCGAAGACGCGCGCAAAGCCCTGTCCGAAGCCATCGCAGCCGTGGCCAACGACGAAAGCTCGAAAGCGGGCGGTCTGATCAAGAAGGCATTTGGCGGCGCATCAACCATCATGGGCGACGACCTGACCCAACTGATGGCAAGCGACTATGCCAACGCGGGCGCGCTTCTGGAGGCGGCCTCGGAATAACACTCCCCAATACTCGCGGGACTTGCCCTGTGGCAGTCCCGCCTTTTTTCTGACGTCAGGGGACAGCCATGCGCCACTCTAACGGCAACCTGATCCTGGGCGGGGTGACCCTTGCATTTGCCTTATTGGTCATCTTCGTCTGGATCCCGCTCGACACCCAAACCGGCCTGATCGAAAAAGTGCGCAGACAGGTCACCATCGGTGACGCGCTTGCTCCGACCATCGCTGCCAGTTTCCTGGCCATTGGTGGGCTCATGCTGGTGCTGTTCGAGCGAAAGGCCGACGACCAACCCAAGGTTTCATCCCAGGATGTGCTTTTCGGCTTGGCGCTGGTCGCCTCCGTCATCGTGTCGGTTCTGGTGATGCGCTATGCGGGCCCGGCAGTGCTTGGCATTTGGAACCTGTTGAGCGGGGGTGAAGCCGAGTATCGCCTGCTGAGGGACACCGCCCCCTGGAAATACATCGGCTTCCTGTTGGGGGGCACGATGATGATCACAATGCTCGTCTCACTGGTCGAAGGGCGCGTGCGCACCAAGACCCTGCTGATCGCATTCATCTCGGTCAGCGTCATGGCCGCGATTTACGACTTGCCGTTCGACGATCTTTTGCTTCCCCCGAACGGAGACGTGTAAATGGGTACGCTTGACTACATCTGGTTGGGTATTCTGGCCGTCTTTCAAGGACCCGAGCTGTTTTCCATCTTTGGCCTGCCAGTCTCTGTCACGCTGGTGATGATCCTCTTTGGCTTTCTGATTGGGATCGCAGTTGGTGCCACACCCGGGCTGGCGGGGCCGATTGCCATGGCCATCGCACTGCCCATCTTGATCTCGATCTTCGGCTACACGCCCGACGCCCTGCTGCCCGTGATGGGTTTCCTGATCGGCGTGATGAAAGGGGCCACCATTGGCGGGGCGGTGCCAGCGATCCTGTTCAACACCCCCGGCACGCCAGATGCCTACATGACCACGCTCGACGGCTATCCGATGACGCAAAAGGGCCAGGCCCGCAAGGCGTTGCGCGTGGCGCATTTCTCATCAGCGTCGGGCGATACGTTCTCGGATATCGTGCTGATCATCTGCGCGCCGTTTCTGGCCCTGCTGGTCGAGGCCTATCTGGATTTCCCGGAAAAGACCGCTCTGCTGATCCTCTCGCTCAGCTTCATCGGCGCCGTCATCGGCGGCTCGCCTGCCAAGGGGGTGCTGTCCACCGGGCTTGGCCTGTTGGCGGTCTACATCGGCACCGGAGAAGATTTTTATCCACGCATGTCGATGGGCAGCGATCACCTGAGCCAGGGCTTTCCAATTGCCACCTCTGTCCTGGGCGTTCTGATCATCGGTGCGGTGTTCAAGGAAATGACCGACCTGTGGCACCAGCAACGCAAGAGCGGCACGCCACCACAATTCACTGACGAGGGCAATCAGCGGCTGACCCGCGCAGAATTTGCTCGACTGCTGCCCTTTGTAGGGCGTTCGGCCTTGATCGGAACCGCAATTGGTGCCCTACCCGGCATCGGATCAACCCTTGCGGCGACCTTGGGCTATACGGTGGGCCGTGCGCGCCACGCCCGCACCAAGACCGCCGACGCCCCGGACTTTGGTGAAGGCGCGCCCGAGGGGATTGCTGCGACCGAGGCTGCGAACTCCTCTGTCTCGGGTGCCAACCTGATCCCGGTGCTGAGCCTGGGCATTCCCGGCAACGCGGCGGCAGTGTTCCTGATCCTTGCCGCAGAAAGCATTGGCGGCTTCAACCCTGGTCCGTCAGTGTTCCGCTTTACCCAGGATGTGGTGAACCCCGAATTGGTCATCGCCTTTGGCCTGTTCACCGCGATGTTCATTGCCAATGCGCTGAACTGGACCATCGGAGGCCTCTTCATGCGCTCGATGGGCATCATGGTGCGCATTCCAAAACACATCCTGCTGCCCACCGTCCTGCTGCTGACCCTGACCGCGATCTACGTGCAGGAAACCCGGATCGAGGCGATCTGGTTTGCGCTTGGCTTTGGCGCACTGGGCTATGTGATGCGCCTGCTGGCGATATCGCCCCTGCCCTTCGTGATTGCCTTTATCCTGGGCGGCAAATTGGAAGAGAGCGCACGCCAGGCTTTTGCCGCCACGGGTGGGGACGCCTGGTTCCTGTTCAGCTCTCCCGTTTCCATCCTCTTCATCGCGGCTTCGGTCGGGATAGTTCTTTTCTCCGCACGCAAAAAGAGACACATCACATGACGCATCTTGCCTTTGACCAAATCCCAGTTCCTGACCGCGCGGCCAAGCCGCGGCGCACGGGTTTAACGATGATGATTGATTGGGGCATTCCCCTGGCGCAGCAGGCTGACATCATCGCCAGTCAGGGCCATCTGGTCGACAAGGCCAAGGTCGCTGGCGGAATTCCCCGGTTCATGCCGCGCGAGTTGTTGCTCGAGAAACTTGCGGCGTACAATGCGGCCAACATCTCGACCGCCAATGGCGGCTTGTTCACCGAATTGGCGCTGGCACAGGGTACCTTTGACGCGCTGTTACGCGAAATGGCCGACGTTGGGTTTGCTTCCGTAGAGGTGTCCGAAAACCTGCAACCGCTGAGCGCGATGGACAAGACCAACGCAGTGCGCCACGCAAAGCAAAGCTATGGCCTGGACGTGTTGGGAGAAGTCGGTCGCAAGGAAGGCGAGATGACCGATGACGAGATCATGGAAGACGTCGAGATCTATCTGAATGCCGGCGTCTCCTCGGTTTATCTCGAGGCCAACGAATTGTTTGACGGGGACCACGCGCGAGACGGGCTGATCCGCCGCCTGGCCGAGAGCTTCCCGCCCGAGGCGTTGATCTTTGAGCTGCCTGTGGATGTGCTTCCCGGCATTACGAAGGCCATCAAACACAAAACCGCATCCCAATTGGTAGCGACCCTGGGCACTGAGGTGAATCTGGCCAACGTGGAACACGACGAGATCTACCTTCTGGAATGCCTGCGCCGAGGTGTTGCCGGCGACACCCGCCACGCGGCGGGCGCCTTCCGGTTGGCGGGCATCGGCGCCTGATCCCATCTGAACCACCCCACCTCGAAGCACTCCCGCCCGTCGTCAACGCCCCTGGCGGGACGTCTCCTCCCGTTGGGCCAGGCTCAGACGGGCTTTGCCCTTCTGAGCCTGGCCCCCTGCCGTCCGCAGGACGCAAGGCCGATAGGCCGCGCAGCTTGGGCACCCCTCCAAAATGGATGACTCTGCGGTCCTAACCGTTTATCTCTCATTGGGATCGGCTTTGTTCGGCATAGGTGTTTTTCAAGGGTTTCTTCCGACGCGGCATGACAGATCAAAGCAACGACACCTACAAGGAACTGTTCCGGCAAAACCCCGACGGCCTGATTGCCTGCCCGGCCTGCGATACCCTGCACACGGCGGTTCCCGTTCAGGCCGGACACATCGCGCGCTGCACGCAGTGCCATTTCAAGCTGATGGATCCCAAGCCCGATACGCTAACACGGACCATTGCCCTGTCGATCACCGCCTCAATCCTGATGATCACCATGCTCTGTTTCCCGTTCCTCACGATTTCACAGGCAGGTCTGACTGGCGAGGTGTCGATGCTCGAGATCGTCTTTGACCTGTCGCACGGCTGGTACAACATCCTGGCCGTCATGGTTGCGGCCTTTGTTCTGGCTTTGCCTATCGTGCGCATGATCGCGTTGATCTATGTGATGTGGCCCCTGCATCAGGGACGCCCGCCACCGCCTGCCGCGCAGCAGATCTTTCTCTTTGCCGAAAAGCTCAACCCCTGGGCCATGACCGAGATCTTCATTGTCGGCACCGTTGTCGCCCTGATCAAGATGATGGGGCTGGCGACCATCGGCTTTGGCACAGCCTTTTGGCTGTTTTGCGGGTTGGTCGTTGTCGTCGCACTCAAGAACGCGGCCGTCTGCCGCTGGACCGTCTGGTCCCTGATCCGAAAGTCGCCCTCTTGACCCGCGCCATCGACATGGGATGGATCGGGTGCCACACCTGCGGCACCGTGCATGAGGGTGATCAGACCCACTGCCGCACCTGCTCGGCTACGCTGCACAGTCGGTTGCCTTATTCCTTGCAACAGACTTGGGCCTGGTTGCTCACCGGGGCACTGTTCCTGATCCCCGCGAACATGCTGCCCCTGTTGTCAAACCTGGTGCTGGGCCACAACGAGGGCCACACCATCGCCGAAGGCATCGCCATCTTCTTTCAGACTGGCGATTATTTCGTTGCCGTCGTGATTCTGGTTGCCAGTCTGCTGATCCCGTTCAGCAAAATTTTTGTGATTGCGATCCTGGCCCTCAGCATCCAGTTCCGCTGGAACCTGAACAACAAGACGCGCCTGCTCCTCTACGAGTTCGTCGAGTTCATTGGCCGCTGGTCGATGATCGACGTCTTCGTCGTGGCCCTCTTGGCCGGGCTGGTCAAACTGGGCGCCGTCATCTCGATCTTGCCGGGTGCGGGCGCGATCTGCTTTGCTCTTTCCGTGATTTTCACCATGATTGCCGCGCTGCGCATCGATTCCAAGATGATCTGGGACGCGCCGCCCGAGGACCCGACTGAATGACCCAAGATCAAATCCGCCAGCCCGAAATGCATCAGCGCAAGTCTCGCCTGTTCGGGGGGATATCTCTGGTATGGACAGTTCCGATTGCCGCAATGATTGGCGCCTTGGGACTGGCTTGGAACGCTTACAATGAACGCGATGTCGAAGTTGAAATTCAATTCGCCGAGGCTGAAGGGATCGAACCCGGCAAAACCCAGATCAAGTTTCGCAACCTCGTGGTCGGTACGGTGGCGGACATGCGGTTTTCGGACGACCTGCAGAACGTCATTGTCGAGGCCGACATTCACCGCGACATGGAACGCTATCTGGATGCGGATACACGGTTCTGGCTGGTTACAGCGCGGGTCACGGCATCAGGTGTCACGGGGTTGAACACGCTGCTGTCGGGGGCCTACATCAATGTGGACTGGGATGCGACCCAAGGGACCGAGGCGCGCAAATTCGTGGCGTTGAAAGAGGCTCCGGTGATCCAACCTGGCGCCAAAGGGACCGAAGTTATTCTGAGCAGCCCCAAAACCGGCTCGGTCTCGGTCGGAGCGCCTGTTCTGCACAAGGGCGTCACTATGGGAACCGTCGAGGCGGTTGATTACGACGAGCCCTCGGACAGTGTGCGCATAACCGCCTTCATCAATGCGCCCCATGATCGGCTTATCAACACCGGCACACGTTTCTGGAACGCCTCGGGCATCAATGTCGAGTTGAACGACAAGGGCTTGCAACTGAATGTCGGCAGCCTGTCGTCCGTTCTGCAAGGCGGGGTGGAGTTCGACACCACCCGATCAGGGGGCCAACCCATCAAGCAAAAGGCGGTATTTGACCTTTATGCGACCAAGGCGTTGGCCGAAGACAGCCGATTGGACGATAACCTGCGCTCTACCGTAACCCTTTCATCCTCGTTCGAGGGGTCGCTCAAAGGGTTGTCCGAAGGATCCGAAGTTCTATTTCGCGGACTCAAGGTTGGCCTTGTCACAAACCTGTCAGCCATAACGGAGATCAACGACGAAGGCGCGCCGGAAATCCGCATTCTCGCCTCATACACGGTGCAGCCCAACCGGTTGGGGTTGAATGACATCGAGGATTCCGAAGAAACGCTCAGCCTCATCGCCGCGATGGTCGACGCCTCGGGCCTGCGGGCGCGGTTGATGCCGAACTCCTTCCTCTCCGGGGGGCTGCATATCGAATTGTTCGAAGTCCCCGACGCGACACCTGCGACACTGGATATCGACGCCACCCCCAACCCGATCCTCCCGTCGATCCCCACCCCAGCCGACACACTATCGGTTGCAGCCGAGGGTGTGCTGGACCGGGTAGCGCAACTGCCCATCGAAGAGCTGATGGACCGCATCATCCACCTGGTGGGCGATGTGAATGAAATTCTGTCTGACGAAAACACAAAAGCGATCCCAGCGGACGTGCGCACCTTGTTGGAGAACGTGAACACCGTGGCCGCATCCGAAGGCATCCAATCCCTGCCGGATGAGTTGAGCGGCACTGTCGCCTCGGTGCGGGATATTCTGCAACGCTTTGACGAAGCTCAGGGCGTCGACAACATGGTTGGCGCGCTCAAAGATCTTCGCACAGCAGTTGCCAATATCTCGACCGCGTCCGAGACGCTGCCTGAATTGCTTACGGACATTGATCAGTTTGTGGACAAGGCCAATGGATTGCCGCTGAACGATCTGGTCACATCCGCCGACGACGTTCTGAAATCTGCGGATCATTTCATCAGCAACGAAGACATGGACAAGATCCCCGGCGCCTTGTCCGGTGCGCTGGATCAGGCCAAGCTGACATTGGAAGACTTGCGGGGAACGGTCACGCGGGTCGACAGCATCCTGACGGACATCGACGAGTCAAACGCGGTGGCCAATGTCGTGTCCGCCCTGGAGGATGTCAAAACCGCCGCCGCCAATGTCTCGACCGCAAGTGACGGCTTGCCCAAGCTGGTGGATGATATCGACGGACTGGTGAACAAGGCCAACGACCTGCCCCTGGACAGCCTTGTGACCTCGGCTGACCAGGTGCTTCAGTCAGCGGATGATCTGCTCAACAACGAAGACATGGACAAGGTGCCCGGGGCCTTGGCCGGGGCCTTGGATGCGGCACAGGCGACGCTGAACGAATTGCGCGAAGGCGGCGCGGCCGAAAATCTGAACCGGACCCTGCAGTCGGCCAGCACGGCTGCCGACAACATTTCCGCGGCCGTCAAGGACCTGCCCAAGCTGGCCGATCAATTGGAGCAATTGGCAAATACGGCCGAGGCCACGATTGGCGCCTATGGCCCCAATTCGCCTGTCAACCGCGAGGTGCAGGCCGCCATTGCCGATCTGCGGAAAACGGTCAATTCTCTGAACTCGCTGGTGCAGGCCATCCGCCGCAAACCGAACTCTCTATTGGTAGGACGTTGAACATGAACCGCCTGATCCGCCCCCTTTTTGTTGCGACGCTTGTTTTGGCGGGATGCAGCGGCCCGGTCGAACGTTACCTGCTGCCCGAGATCACCGGTGTGAACACCTATCGCACCGGTGTACGCACGGTCGAGGTCAGCACGCTGGACCTGCCTGCCTATGCCGAAGACACCGAGATTTCACTGCAGGGTGAGGATGGTGTCCTGCGCCCAACCAAAAGCGGGTTCTGGGCCGATGAACCGGACCGTGCCTTGACCGAGTTGCTGGCGGCTGGCCTGGACCTGGCCTTGTCGTCGAATGTCGCGGCAGAGCCTTGGCCCTTCGATACGCCGCCTGACGTTCAAGTGACGGTTAAGGTCGGCAAACTGTCCGGGGTGCCAGGGCAAGATCTGCGTTTTACCGGGCAGTATTTCCTGACATCACCCGCCCATGGGCATCTGGAGAAAGCCTATCGCTTCGCCTATTCGGTGCCGATGGCAGACGACAGCGTTGCCGCGGTAGCGACAGCGCAGAGCAACGCGATGAAGCTGCTTGTCAACGACGTTGCCAAGCGGATCGCTACAGGTCGCTAACCAAGTTTTGTTGAATGAGGGGGGCTCCCGCCCGTCGGACGTGCATCAAAGATGCACGTCTCCCGTTGGGCCGGGCCTCGCCTTCGGCTCGGCGGGTGCGTCCGGATGCGGCCGCCGAGCCGAAGGCGAGGCCCGGCCCAAAGCCGTTAGCGGTGCTGGCGCAGCCAGGATCGCTCGGGTGCGGGAGTGCCCCCTTCATCGAAAACGCAGACCGGATTAGATCGATGACAGCCTATCGAAAGTGCCGCGCCAAAAATGGGATCGACAACAGGTAGACCGCCGCCAAGAGAACGAAAGCATACCAAGTCACCGACATCATCAGCAGCAAAGCCACCAATCCCAGAACCGCGACCGCGCGTGACCCTGCGGTTTGAATCGAGACCATTTTAGGCGAGAACGTCGGGATCCGGCTGATTGCCAGATAGCTGACTCCTGCCAGATAGAACACAAAGATATAGTGGAAAAACTGGGTCGCGATGAAACCGCATTGCAGCAAGTAGATCGGCATGAGAGCAAGAAAGGCAATTGCTGGCGCAGGCACCCCAGTGAATACCGGTTGTCCAGAATCTGCCGTTTCTGCACCGGACACATTAAAGCGCGCAAGCCGTAACATGCAGCACACGACAAGCAGCATGCAGGCAACCCAGCCCAAACCGCTCATATCTGTTCCGTGAAACATGAAGGTATAGACCAGCATCCCCGGTGCGATACCAAAGCACAGGAAATCAGCCAGCGAATCCAACTCGGCCCCGAAATGGCTTTCGGCGTTCAAATGCCGTGCTGCGCGGCCATCCAGACCATCCAGGACAATCGCGATCAGGATGAAATAGATCGCAGGCTCCACCCGGTCGGTCAGCGTCATCCGCAGCGACGTCAGCCCCGAACACAGCGACAGGATCGTCAATGCATTGGGGATGTTGCGCTTGAACGGACCGCCTTGCGGCCAGGGTGAGCGTGAATTCATACCATATTTCCCGATCGTCTCGTCTGCTCTCCGGCCAGCTCGGCCAGAATGGTCTCGCCGGCGGTTGTTGTCTGCCCCAAGGTGACCAGAGGTTGTACTCCGGGCGGCAGGTAGATGTCGAGTCGGCTGCCAAAGCGGATCAGACCGAACCGTCCGCCCGTGGTAACACGTTCGCCCTCTTTCACGAAGCAGACAATGCGCCGTGCAACCAGACCTGCGATCTGGACCACGGCAATATCGGTGCCATCGTCGCGACGAATGGCCAGCACGTTGCGCTCGTTGTGCTCACTGGCCTTGTCCAGCGAGGCATTCACGAACTTGCCGTGGTGATAGACGATCTTGCTGATGGTGCCGGAAAACGGCGCGCGGTTCACGTGGCAATTGAACACGTTCATGAACACCGACACGCGCACACGCGGCTCATCCCCCATTTCCAACTCGGGCGGGGCCACGGTTTCGGTGATCAGGGACACCACCCCATCGGCCGGTGACACAAGTAAGGTGTCATCCAAAGGGACCGAGCGCACAGGATCGCGGAAGAAGTAATAGCACCAAACCGTCAGCCCCAGGCCGAGCCAGAAAAGCGGCGCGAACAGCAAGCCTGCCGCAACGCTAATAGCCGCAAAAGTAGCCACAAACTTGCGGCCTTCGGGGTGCATCGGCACCGCCACGATCTTAAGCATGTTCATCGAGGAACCTTTGCCAATCTTGAGGAGTCAGTTGCCTCTGTCATCCAGACAAATCGTGCCAATGGCAACAGGAAGATGACGGTTTTTTGACAATAGCCCTGCGTTGCATGCGCAAAGGTCACCTATTCCCGAGCCGCATAGGCATCCAGCGCCCTTCTGCGCCCCTCTGCCAGTTCGACCACGGGATTGGGATAGAGATCGCTGGGGCACAGTGCCCACCCCTGGGGGCAAGCTTGATAGAATGCCAATCCTTGCGGAGACGGCTGCGGTGACAGTTCAGCCACAAAGGTGTTGATGTAAGTACGATCCCCATCGAATTTTGATGCCTGTGTTTCCGGGTTGAACACCCGAAAATAAGGGGCCGCATCCGGGCCAGAGCCTGCCACCCATTGCCACCCCATCGCGTTTGCGGCTGGATCCCAATCGATTAGGCAGTCCTGAAACCAGCGCTGACCGATCCGCCAATGCGTCATCATGTGTTTCGTCAGATAAGACCCCACAATCATGCGCCCGCGGTTGTGCATGGTTCCGGTCACATAAAGCTCTCGCATCGCAGCATCGACCAGCGGTATCCCCGTGCGCCCCTGTTTCCAGCGCAAGACGTCAACATCCTCCTCCTCGGACCAGGGGAAACTGTCCCACTCAGGCCGCCAATTGTCGGTGACGATATGCGGTGTGTGATAAATCAGGTGATGGGCGAACTCGCGCCAGACCAGTTCCTTGAGGAATTTCTCGGCCCCCTGTCGCCCTTCTTGCAAGACGCGTTGTCCGGCATGCCAGATCGTGCGCGGACCGATCTCTCCCCAGGCCAGGTTTTCCGACAGGCGCGAGGTCGCATCCATCGACGGGAAATCCCGGTTCTTGGCGTAGTCATCCACGCGCGCCGCCAGGAATGTGGTCAGCCGGTCATGCGCGCGGCCCTCTCCGACGCAGGCGAATTGGGCCAAAACCCCGGCACCTCGGTTCATTGCGGCACCTAGAGCCCAGGTGTCCAAGTGATCGCTGACAGGCCAGTTTGCAGGCGACATCAGACTGCGCGGCGCCGGATCGGGAACCGGCACGTCCGTACCGCGAACAGCGCGCCACATGGGCGAGTAGACCTTGAAGAAGCCGCCGGCCTTTGTGGTGACGGTCCAGGGCTCGAACAGGACAAGCCCCGGAAAGCTGCGGGCAACAATATCGGATCCTTGCAATGTCGATTTGACGTCGGTGTCGCGCGCAATGGCGTCGGGGTCATAGGCGCGCGTCCACCAGACATCACCTGCCCCGGTTTCCTGCACCAGTTGTTGCAACACGCCAAGCGCTCGCCCCCGACGCAGGATCAGTCGGGAGCCAAGCGCTTGAAGTGTTTTGGAAAAATGCGCCACCGCCTCGCCCCAACGCCATTTCGGCGCGGCGCCATAACCCTCGACCACCTCGTCCAGAATGCAGACCGGGATGACGGGGCGTCCCTGCCGGGCAGCCTCGGCCAAGGCGGGATGGTCTGACAGGCGGAAATCCCGGCGGAACCACAAAAGAATGGGGGATGTGTCGCCTGCCTGCATGATCTGGTGGTCCCTTTTGCTGCCCGGCTTTGGGCCGTTTGGAACCAGATAGAGTGCTACTGCGAAAGCGCCAGCCTCGATTGCAGGGCTGGCGCGGAACTTTGTTATTTGCCGTTGAACACAGGGTCGCGTTTTTCCAGGAACGCGGCCATGCCTTCGCGCTGCGACGGCAGCCCATACAGCGCATGGTACATCTGCCGCTCGTAGCGCACGCCTGTGTCCAACGTCGATTGCTCGGCCATGTTGACACAGGCCCGTGCCATCAGGGCAATATCGCGCGGGTAGCCCGCGATGGTTTCGGCCACCTCTGCCGCCACCTGCATCAGATCATCGCCGGGCACCACGCGGCTGACCAGCCCGATGTCCATGGCTTCGCCCGCGTCGATCATCCGCCCTGTCAGGATCATGTCCATCGCCCGCGCCCGCCCGATCAGTCGGGTCAGGCGTTGGGTGCCGCCAATGCCGGGGATGCAACCGATCTTGATCTCGGGCTGACCGAACCGGGCCTTGTCCGAAGCGATCAGGATGTCGCACATCATCGCCACCTCGCACCCACCCCCAAGGGCATAGCCCCCGATGGCCGCGACCTTGGGCAGGCGCAGCGCGGCAAAGCGATCCCATCCCGCAAAGAAATCGCTGGCCTGCATGCTGCTGTAGTCCTGCTCCGCCAGCTCGCCAATGTCGGCCCCGGCGGCAAAGGCGCGGCCCTTTCCGGTCAGGATCAGGCAGCCGATGCTAGGGTCAGCGTCAAAGTTGGTGGCAGCTTGCAGAACCTCCTCCATCACTTGGGTGTTCAGCGCGTTGAGGTGATCGGGCCGGTTGAACCGGATCACAGCGACCCGGCCCTGCGTTTCGGTTTCGATTGTCTCAAACATCTCAGCTGTCCCAGATTGCGCCATAGGCGGGGATGCCCAGGCTTTCCATGTCATGCACCACCTTGCGCGTCAGCTTCTGGTTCGAGATCACGATGACCGCCTCGGCCCCGCTGTCCTGCACCGCCTTGAGCGCCAGGGCCGTGAGGTTTGGCTTGCCGCGTTCGTCCGTGTCCCAGATCAGAGGGTCGTCGGTGTGTGCCTCGATCTCGTCCACCAGCGCGTCGCCATAGGTCTTGCGTGGGCTGCGCGTGGACCAGATGAGCTTGTTGGGAACCTCGCCCGCCAGCAGGTGCGGCAGGATAGGTCCGATGCCCGAGCCAGTGCCAACGTAAACCACCTTTTTGAACAGCACCTCGATCCGGGCGACGCCGCTGGTGGTGATGCCCTTGACCCAGACCTTTTCCGGCGGATTGTCGATAAAGGCCCCGGTCCAGTCCCCTGCCCGACTGATCGCGAGCCTGTAGCCGGGCTCGTTCGGGGCCGGGATATTGGCAAAGCTGTGGTATTCGCCAAAAGGCGTGTGACTGATCGCGTTCGAGCTGCCAGGAAACGGCGTATCGCCATAGTTGAACCGGGCAATCACCGCGTGGTTCGACGGTTTCACGATCTCGACCTCTACTCGTTTCAGCGTCAGCCAGGGCGACACAATGGACAGCGTGATCAGACACAGCATCCAGAACGCCGGCGTCTCGGTCAAAACCGCACCGCTGTCGTGGGTGATCGACACGGTTTGCGCCCAGAACAGCGCCAAAACCGTCCAGCCGACAAAGCGGTGGATCTTTTCAAAGGTATTGTGAAACTTTGCCCGGATCGGCCCAATGGCCGAGATCACCATCAGCGTCATCAGCGTAACCATCGCCACACTTAACCCAAGCGTCAGGTCAGAGGGTAACGCGGCCCCCTGCGCTCGGTTCCAGACCATGCCGCCAAGAAGGGCCGCAAACCAGATCGTGCCTGCGACGGTTCCGCCCGAATGCAGACCGCCGAAATGAAACACCTTGCCAGCGCCCCAGCGGATCCAGAGCGGCCAGCTGACAGGCACGCGGGTGGCCAGCCAAAAGAGCGCGTTCACCACCCGCTGCTGCCGGATCAGAATGCCAAGGCTCAGGTTGATCAACGCCATATCGGCGAGGGCCGCCAAAGCAATGCCATTCCCGTCGAACCACCGCCCGTCTTGCAGGCCCAAGCCAAAAACGGTCAGGTTCACGATGGCAACAAGGAACACCAGACGGCGATACTCCATCAACGCGGGATGGCGGGTCACTCGGCGCCAGTTTGGCGACGCCGTTTCCAGGTTTGTTGTCTGTGTCGTCATCAGTTCAACTCCACACCGGTGGTTTCGATGTGCTGAGCCGCCATTTTCAGCAGCAAACGCTTGTCCAGCTTGCCGCGTGCGGTGCGGGGCAGACCGTCCAGCGGTATGACAAATGTGGGGCTGCAATAGTACGGCAGGCGCTCGGCCACTGATGCGGCAGCGCGTTTGGGACAGGCCCAGACCGGAGAGATGAAGCTGACCAGATTGCGGTTGTCGAATTTCAACGTCACCGCCTGTTCGCAGCACTCTGACGCCTCCAATGCGCCGGACACGCTATCCAGTTCCACGCGGAAACCGCGCACCTTGACCAGATCGTCGACGCGACCGAAATGCTCCAACTCTCCGGTTTCGGTCCAACGGCCCAGATCACGGGTGCGGAACATCATGTGGCCGGGGCGGAACGGATCGGGGCGATAGCGATCCGCCGTCAGTTCCGGGTTGGCGAGATAACCGACCGTGACACAGTCGCCGCCCGCCCACATCTCTCCCTTGTGACCGATGGGAAGCGGGCGCAGCTGTTCGTCCAGAATGTAGACGGTGTTGTTTGGCGTCGGGCGCCCGATGGACAGCACCGGCTTGTCGGGCGCGTGCGGCTCGGCGGTGTTGATGATCGTCGTTTCGGTCGGTCCGCAGGAATTGTAGAAAGTGCATAACGACGACCATGTGTCGGCCAGCGGGCGCGGGCAAGGTTCGCCCGCCACGGCGGCCACTTTGATCTGCTGACACCGGTCGGCGTCCAGCGAGTTCAGGATTGAAGGCGTGGCGATCAGCACATCGACCACCTCGGCCGTCTCTTGGATGGATTTGCCCCGGATCACCAGAGTTGCACCGTTGGACAGAGCCCCCAGCGTTTCCCACGCGGCCATGTCAAAGGCGATGGACAGGATCTGCCCCACCCGCATCCCCGGGACCATGCCCAGATCCCCCGGAGACGTCAGCAGGATGTTGGCCAGATTGCCGTGGGTCACCTGAACCCCATTTGGCACCCCCGTTGTACCCGAAGTGAAAAGGATCATCGCCAGGTCTTGCGGTCGGGCCGCGTGTTTCACCAGATCCGGCGCGGGCGCGTCCAGCATCGGGTCGAACATGATCGTGTCGATGGTGATCAGGGTTTGATGAGGTGCAACCGGGATCTGATCCGCCAAGCTGCTGAGGCTCAGAATGACTTTGGCGTCGGTCACATCCGCGATGTGGCGCAGCATCTCAACCGGAGCCACCCCCACGTGCTGCGGCACATAGGCCGCGCCAAGTTTCATGGCCGCGACAATGCCCACAATCATTTCAATCGAGCGGTGCAGATAAAGGCAGACGGCATCTCCGCGTCCAACCCCATACAAGGTCAGCACTGCAGCCAGTCGGTTAGATGCCTCGTCCAGCGCCTGATAATTCAGCGCGTGGCCCGCGCATTCGACGGCCACACGCTCGGGCTGGGCCTGCATCTGATGACGCAGGGCATCGGCGATGGTCGCGTGGCGCGGCGGGATGTCTGGCCCCCACCCAAACGACAGAAACTGGATCTGGTCCTGCTGACTAAGCCTGGACAGCCCCGTCAGGCAGCGCTCCCCTGCGTCCGAGTGGCTGAGCGGCTGGAACTCTTTCAGATAATCAATCGCAACATCTTGCATGACGCTCTCCCTTTGGTTGATGGATCACGTCCATTTGATAATGGGAATATTTCCCATTAGAATACACAAAACCTCACAAGCCCGTCACGAAACCGTTGAATGAGTAAACAGAGTATTAATGATAAGGCGGTCCAAACCTCGTAGAGTCTCCAGATGTCCACACCCGCCCCCACAGACCCTTTCGAAGCCGCGCTTGCCGCGCTTCTTGTGCCCCTGGCCCGTGCCATGCTGGCAAATGGGGTTACCTTGGGAACGGCCAACGAAGCGCTCAAGCAAGCTCTTCTTACAGCGGCGGATCGAGAGTCAGAGGCTCCGCTGAGTGACAGCCGGATCAGCCTGATGACTGGACTGCACCGAAAAGACGTAAAACGATTGCGATCATCCTCACTCGACACCCCCCATAGACGCCGATCCAGCGCCGCTGCCCAGGTGATCAGCCATTGGGCCACGTCTCCGGATTATCAGGCTGCCGACGGAACGCCCCGAGATTTACCCCGCAAATCGAACGGCGATCATCCTGGGTTTGATGAGCTGATCCGACGGGCTCATATCGACATGGCTCCGGGCACCGTTCTGCGCACGTTGATGGATCAAGGGATCGTGGCCGAGACGGCAGATGGCGACTATCGTCTACTCACTCACGCGTTCCTGCCCGCAGCTGGAACCCAAGAACAGGTCGCAGCCTATCAGGCGACCCTGTCGGCGCATCTTGAGGCGGCCACGCAAAATCTGATCGCCAAGGCAGGTGAGGCGCGCAACTTCGACCGCGCGGTACGGTACTCTCACCTCTCAGAAACCTCGATTGCGGACCTTGAGGCATCAGCAAGTGCAATGGCGCAGGAGATGTTGCAGACGATCAACGCTCAGGCGCGCGCTGCACAAGAAGCTGACAGCAGTGCGACACATCAAGGTCGATTTGTCGTGGGCAGTTACATCCTTGGGACCCCAGGTCCGGGCAAAAAGGAGTAAGCCCGTGAACCTGCGCACGCTTCTTATCGGCCTATTTCTTGCTACGTCGCTGCCGGCCCTGGCCCAGGAAGACGAAGACCGCGAGGGCGGAATAATCGGCACCGGCATCGTTGGCACCATCACCGAGCTTGGAAGTATCATCGTCAATGGCCAGCGCATCATCTTTGATGGCGACATGCCGGTGGCAGGATCTGTTCCGGAAATGACCGCCAAAGACCTCACACCGGGTTTGACCGTAGCCGTGGTTGCGACGCCAAACGGAGATGACTGGCAGGCTCGCGACATACGCCAAATCCTACCCTTGGTGGGACCTGTAACCTCAGTCGCCCTGGATCACCTGGTTGTGCTTGGCACCAAAGTCATCATCGGCACGTCAGAACATGATTTGAACACTGGCGATTGGGTTGCAGTCAGTGGCCTGTGGCGCGGTCAGGACGTTGCGGCATCGTCCTTTGCGCGCCTGCCGCACACGTCTAAAATCGCCAGAATCAGCGGCACGTTCCTGACGACCGATGCGCAGGGTCGAGCCGTCATTGGCAACACGCCCATCACCTCGATCACGCCCACACATCTGTCTACAGGTGATTTGGTTCGTGTCGAGGGCATCCCAATCGGCAACACCATTCAAGCGTTGCGTTTGGAAACAGGCCTGTTCGACCAACCTGTCAGCCTTGTTCAAATCGAAGGGTATTATTCTCCGCCTCAACCGGATGGGCTTTATACCGTTCTGGGCAGCGGGTTAGTCGCTTACACGGAAATGCCCGAGATGATCTCTCAGACAGATCGTGTTGTTGCTTGCGGCGCGGATGGAGCGCTTGGCGTCGACGGTGAACCCCACTTGAGCGCGCAAACCGACCTCGGCCTGGATTGTCGACCCTAGGTACAGGACCCACTAATCCTGTATCGCCGTCGCAACATGGTTTGCCCACCTAAGCGGGCAAACACAGGAGCATCACAAAATCCCTATCCCTTGGGGGGTGGCGCCGGTGGCGGTGCCGTCTTGGGTGGCGGAGGTGGCGGGTTCTTGGGTGCGTTTGAGTTGTTCTTAGGCGGTTGATCCTTGGGGGGCGGCGGGCCCGGCGGCGGCGGGTTCTTAGGCGCGTTCGCGTTGTTGTTCGGCGGGGGATCTTTTGGCGGCGGCGGCGCGGGTGGTTTTGGCTTGGACCCTTCGCCTGCTGGCGGTGTTGCGGCAGCATTTGAATTGTCCGAAGTCTGCGCTATCGAGCCACCAGCAAAGATCATACTCGCGATGATAGCTGTTGCAGAAAGTAATTTTGGTATTGGCATTTGAAAATCCTCGCACAGGGCACACAATAATGTGATCAGTTTAGTCGATCGACAATTTGTATCAATACTTATCAATATCTGAGCAATTCCTTCGCCGCAGCTGACCAGGCCCCTGCGGTACAACTCAGGTCAATGCGCACATGCTGTTCCGGGGGACCAACCACATGATCGATACCCCAACTTTAGCCAGCCGACATTCGGCGAACCGCCCAACTTCTCAGTTCGTCAGCCCCGAGATGGCCACCACTGCGCTTGGAATGCCCGCGCCAAAGACACTGTCTTTGCCCGGCGTGCCCAGATCGGTCGCGCTGTTCTCCAAAAGTGCTCTTAAGGTCGCATAGTCAGCACCCGGATTTGCGGACAAGGTCAATGCTGCGATCCCGCTGATGTAGGCTGTTGCCAATGAGGTCCCCGAGGACGTTCGGAACCCAGAGGAATTCCCCAGCACCAGAAGCCCCACGCCCGGCGCCGCAATATCGACGTGATCGCCCGTGTTGGCATTGGCGTAAACCGCGTTTTCAGTGTCGGTTGCGGTCACCGCGATCACCTGCTCGTAGCCGGCAGGGAAAAGCGTTGCAGCATCTGGACCTTCATTGCCCGCTGCAGCAACCGGAAGAACATTACGTTTTTTCGCCCCTTCCATGGCGCGCTTCAACAAAGGGTCGGCTGGACCAGCAAAGCTCATGTTCAGAATGTCGACTTTTTCTTTGTGGGCAATGTTTGTTGCTTCTAGAATTGTCCAGGTGTTGCCAACTGTGTTGCCTGACGCGTCTTTGGAAAAGGCTGCAATACTGACAACTTCTGCGCCAGGTGCTACTCCAGTCAGCTTGGCATTTGCAGCTAGGATCCCCGCGATCGACGTCCCGTGCGGATCGACGTTGCCCCCCCCGTCCGAGACATCAAACGAAGAAATGCGTGCCCCTGAAAACTCGGCATGAGTCCCATCGACGGCAGTATCGACGACAGCTATCCGAGTGTTGCTACCTGTCGTGCGTGCATGGGCTTCGCTCAAACCGACCTTGTCATTGCCAAATTGAGGAAGTTTGCGAACACCGTCGCTTTGCTGCAGCGTATAGAGATAATTCGGCTGAGCGTTCACGACTGCGGCGTTGGCCTCTAATCGTTCGATCACTGTGCGCACATCGACACCTGGTGAAAGCCGGTAGCGATGGACCGTCACCCCAGGCCAGAAAAACGTCCGCCCTTGCAAATGCGTCATGCCCAAGCTGCGCACCGCGCGATTTCGTGCCCCGGACGTTGAAGACAACTGGAACCGGACGATCACTTCATTGGCGATGAACCGTGTCTCTTCGGCAGGCGGTTGCCCACTTGGCGCTGTTTCCACCACACGAGGAGCGCGTGTTTGCGTTCGTCTCGCTGGTTTCGGTGCTGCAGCCGCCGGTTTCTGCGTCGTTGCCCTCGTCGTGGTTCGGGCCGGTTTCGCCTCGCGTTGAGGCTTGGCAGGTTTGGTCGACGGCCTGAATTCAACGGCCTCGCCGCCACCATCCTCTGCAAGAACAACTAGTCCGGGCAGAGCCATCGCAAAAGCCAGCACAAGAACACCAACGTTACGGTTCGCTTTGCGGGTAACAGATTTCAACACGTTCGTCCCTCCCACCATGTCTCAATTCACAGGCAACACGAATTCAATAACATCGACCATAGCCCCCAGTTTTTCCATCAGCCCGTCGTTCTTTGGAAATGCCAGCTCATAAAACCCGTCCGCCGTTGGTCCCTTGGCTACCTGGCCCTGGTTGTCCTTTAGAAACATGTCGATGTCGGCCCAAGCGGCGTCAGAATTGAACTTGACCAAGACGCGCGCTGCGTCACTGATGACCTGCTGTTCTCCGGTTGCGGTCTGATATTGGTTCGTTTGCTGACTTCCTGCCATGTAGGAAACAACCCCTACTGCGGGCACCAACAATGCCATCATAGCTGCCGCAAACGCATAGGCGCGAGGTTTCGCAGGGAAAAGAACAGAAAGAAGCCGGGTCAGAGTGCTCTCACCTGTCTTGCGCATTTGTGCACTTGGCTCGGGCTTGGTTTGTTCGGCATGCAAGGCGGCCTTGAACCGTTCGGGCATCGAAATGGGGACCACTTCTTCGGACACCAAATCAATCACAGCGGCCTGATCTTCCAGCACAAGGTCAAACTCTCGCGCCAGTTCATCATCTTCAGCCAGGGCTTTTTCGACCTTACGACTGTCTTCACTGTCGAGCGTGCCATTTGCGTACCATGGCAGCAGCAAGGACAATTCTTGTCTTTCGATTTCGCTCAGAGTGCTCATGGCCACCCCCTATCAAGACCTTGCTTGGTCATTTCTGCGGACAGTTGTTTGCGTGCGTGAAAGGTCCTGGTTTTGGCCGTATTCTTTGGGATATCGAGGATATCAGAAACCTCTTCCATGGACTTTTCGTGGTAGTATATCAGTTCCAGGATGACCCTGTGATCATTCGAAAGGGATGCAATGCACCGCTTGATTGCGGCCCCTTTGTCCCGTTTCTGCGTGACCATTTCCGGATCATCTGCATCATCTTCCAGGGTATCCAGAATTTCTTCGGACTTCGAATGAACCGGCTTTCTTTTGCGAACTTCTGACAGGGCCTTGTATCTGGCCATCCCCAGAAGCCAACTGGAAACCTTGGAACGCCCCTCGTATGAAGAGGCCTTTTGCCAAACCTCGATGAAGACGTCATTTGTCAGGTCTTCGGCGGCAGCTGCGTCATTCACATATCGTCGGACAAAATGAAAAACCCGCTTATGGTACCGCTGATAAAGCACCCCTATCGCCTGCCGATCGCCATTGGCGACTTTCGAAAGCTGCCGCTGATCATCATCTGCTGACATTCTCTTCCTCGCCCGTATCCCTTTCATCACTGTAGCCGGGAGAGGCCGATAGGGCAAAACGGGTGTGAGGGATGAGTGTGCCAGGGTCAAGTTCACTGTCTGCAGTGGCGGCGTGGATTCGTTTCCCCGTCCACTCGGTTGATCACGCCGCCAGTCCTGTGACTGAGTTCGGCGTGATCTTGTGTCCGAGAGGCTAACACTTGAGGTTCCGGTTCGGTTTGTTCCATTCTTTGGATCATCAGACCGAACCTGAACGTGTGAACCCAGCATTACCGGTCGTTGCTCGTCACAGTGCGGCTGGTGCCATCCGGATTGTGGATGGTGATGAACGCGGTGGTCGGACGCGACGGGGTGGTTACGGTGCGGCTGGAGCCGTCCGAGTAGTGACGCGTCGCCGAGTCCGCGCGGCGGCTGGGGGTAGTAACTGTGCGGCTGGAGCCGTCCGGGTTGAAAATCCTGATGAACGGGTTGTTCGGACGTGCGGGGACGGTCACGGTGCGGCTGGAGCCATCGGGGAAGTGGCGCGTGGCGGAGTCTGGTTGGCGACTGGTGGTCGTCACAGTGCGGCTGGTGCCATCAGGATTGAAGATCGTGATGAAAGGGTTGCGGTTACGGTTGACCTGGCGCTGACCTACAACGCGACCGTTCTTAGTGCGTGTGACAGTCACCGAGTTTCCGCCATTGCGACCGCGAACCGTGGTGGTGGAACCGTCCGAGTTCTGGGTCGAAGCAGAGCTGAAGCGTCCCTCGCCACCTTCGCCGCCGCCTTCACCGGCGTGTGACATGCTGGCAGAAAGGCTGGTAACAACAATCGCCGCGGTCAGGGTGGACAGGAAAGTTTTGCTGAAAGTCGAAGTGAACATTTTGATCTCCGTAAGGTTTGGCCTGTCGGCTTGTTTGGTTGCGTTACGGTGATGTGTCGCTCCGGCCTTTGAAAAGGTTCAAACAAAACTGAAGTTTTTTTTGATAATCCCAACAGCGCATTGTTATTAAATGACATTTTCACCCATCTGGCAAAACTTCAAACTGTTCTATTTCCGCAATCCTGCCTGTGTGTCGGTTGGATCAAGTCCCTATGATTGGTCAAACAGCTGAGCCGAGGAGCAGGCCCCTAGCCGTGAGAGACAAATTCAAGGCTCATTTTCGAACCTGAGTACTAACTCAGCCATGAAACCCTACCTTGCCATTCCGACGTGGTTCGCACGCAGCAGGTCGTTCAGGCTTCCAACGCGTTTGACTGCGCACCGGCAACGCGTTAACTCATGAACAACCTTAGATGTTTTCACAGGCAGACCATACAGCAATGCAGATCATCCTTCACACCGGCGCTCATGCAACGGATGATGAGCGTTTGTTGAAATGCATGCTCTACAACAAAGAAGCGCTTGGACAACGCGGTATCGCGGTGCCGGGCCCCGGAAAGTACCGGAGCCTGCTGAAGGACGCATTTGCCGCAATGGAAACCGCCGAGCCATCTGGCGAGGCGCGCGACATTCTCGTCGATGCCATCCTGGACGAAGAGGTTGCCGACCGGCTGTTGCTTTCGAACGCCCATTTCTTTGGATCTCAAAGGTTCGCATTGGATGGCGATACTCTCTACCCCCTGGCCGACGTTCGCTTGCGCCAACTGCGTGAGTTGTTCAAGTTCGATCAGCTCGAGATTTTCATGGCCATTCGAAATCCGGCCGCCTTCGTACCAGCGATCCTGGCCAAGGCCTCTCCGGCGCGGATAAAAGATGTCATGGAAAACACCAATCCACTGAATCTGCGTTGGTCAGAGCTTTTCCAACGCATGCGCGCGGCAGCACCGGATATTCCCATTACCGTTTGGTGCAATGAAGACACCCCCCTGTTGTGGGGACAAATCATGCGGGACTTTGCCGGACTTGAACACGGCACCAAAGTAACCGGTGGGTTTTCGCTCTTGTCCGAAATCATGAGCAACGAGGGCATGACCCGCTTTCGTGGTTACCTGCACCAGCATCCGGAACTGACCGAGATGCAAAAACGTCGAGTCATTGCTGCTTTTCTCGACAAATACGCCATCGAAGACGAAGTCGAAGAAGAGTTGGACTTGGATGGTTGGACCGATGAATTGGTGGATGAGTTGACTGAAATCTACGACGAAGATGTCTTGGCCGTTCAACGTATTCCGGGCGTCACCCTAATTGCGCCTTGATCGCCGGGTGCTTGATTGATCCGTCTTGCTCTTGCATCTGGTTCAATTGGATTGCCATATTTGCGCGGCAAACCAGACAAGGATACAGGACAGACTATGGCCACCCCTCTGCGGCACGTTCAGCGTCTTGTTCTGGCCTGTGTGGCCGTGTTCACCACCTCACACATGGCGATGGCGCAAACCGTCACGGTCTTTGCCGCCGCAAGCTTGAAACCTGCCCTAGACGAAATAACCAAAAACTATGAGGCCGTTAGCGGTCACGATATCAACTTGTCCTACGCAGGAAGCTCGGCACTTGCCCGTCAAATTCAGCACGGTGCCCCTGCTCAGGTTTTCCTGTCCGCCAATACCACATGGATGGACGCGCTAGAGGCAAATGGCCTGCTGGCCGACGGCACCCGTCGCGATCTGCTAAGAAACCAGCTCGCGCTGATTGCGCGAGTTGGCAGTGATCTGGCGCTGTCCCCTGAACCAGGTGCTCCTTTTTCACAAGCCCTGGGTGATCATCGATTGGCCGTTGCTCTGACGCGCGCTGTACCTGCAGGGATTTACGCCCGAGAAGCGCTGACACACCTTGGCCTTTGGAATGATCTCCAGCACAAGCTGGCCCAAGCAGATAACGTAACCGCCGCCCTGAGGTTGGTTGCCTTGGGTGAAGCGCCTTTGGGCATCGTTTATGCCACCGACGCAACCGCAAACGATCAGGTCGAACTTTTGGGATTGTTCCCCGATGGATCACACAGCCCGATCGTATACCCTGTCGCTCTCACTCGAGAAGGCGATAGTCCCGAAGCGCGCGCTTTTCTTGAACATCTATCCTCACCCCAAGCCAGCGACACCTTTCAGACCCATGGCTTTGGTCTGGCCAAGGAAGGTCAATGATGGAATGGTTCGGTCCAGAAGAATGGCAAGCCGTGGCGCTTTCGCTCAAGGTTTCATTCTGGGCCGTAGTGCTGAGCCTGCCGTTTGGCGTCCTTACCGCCTATGCTCTTGCCCGCTGGCACTTTCGCGGCCATCAACTGCTCAATGGTTTGGTGCATCTGCCTCTGATCCTACCCCCAGTTGTCACTGGCTATTTGCTGCTACTGACGTTTGGGCGGCGCGGACTGGTTGGCGCGTGGCTGGAAGAGACATTCGGACTGATACTCGCATTCCGCTGGACTGGGGCGGTCCTGGCCGCTGCGATCATGGCCTTTCCCTTGATGGTTCGGGCCATTCGCCTGGCCATCGAAGCTGTGGATCCCAAACTAGAGCAAGCGGCCTCGACCCTTGGCGCCTCGCGCCTGTCGGTTTTCGCCACCGTCACATTACCCTTGATCCTGCCCGGCATAATCACGGGCGTTGTGCTGGCATTTGCCAAGGCAATGGGAGAGTTTGGGGCAACCATCACATTTGTCTCGAACATACCCGGCCAAACCCAGACTTTGCCGTCAGCGATCTACACTTTCCTGCAAGTCCCAGGAGGCGAAGGTCCTGCATTGCGGTTGGTGATCGTGTCCGTGATTGTGGCCATGGGAGCGCTCGTTGCGTCAGAACTGCTGGCCCGGCGGGCTAGAAATCGGGTGTCCGGCTCATGAGCTTATGCCTGACCATAAAGCACCAACTGGCCGATTTCGCTTTGGATGTCAGCTTTGAGGCGCCACGCGGCATAACGGCGCTTTTTGGTGCCTCGGGCACAGGGAAAACCAGCGTCGTCAATGCGGTATCGGGCCTTTTGAAGCCGGATCAGGGGCGTATCATCCTGGACGGTGAGCCGATTTTCGACACGGCGATGAAGATCAACATCCCCCCGCACAAACGCCGCCTGGGTTATGTCTTTCAAGATGGCCGCCTGTTTCCGCACCTGTCTGTACGCCAAAACCTGATGTACGGCGCACGCTTTGCCCCGCCGGACGCTGCTGGACCAACCTTTGACGAAGTCATCGAACTTTTGGGCATCGCCCCCTTGCTCGACCGCAGACCGGGACCGCTGTCAGGCGGTGAAAAGCAACGGGTTGCCATTGGTCGTGCCCTGCTTTCGCACCCACGCATGTTGCTGATGGACGAACCTCTCGCAGCGCTGGACAGCGCCCGCAAAGAAGAGATTTTGCCGTTTCTGGAAAAATTGCGTGAACAGACCGACATTCCCACGCTTTATGTCAGCCATTCGGTGGCCGAGGTCGCGCGTCTGGCCACGTCCGTCGTCATGCTGGACAATGGGCGGGTCACGCAGGCGGGCCCCGCCGAAAAAGTGCTGTCGGACCCGGCTACGGTGCGGCAGTTGGGCCTGCGGGAGGCGGGCTCTATTCTGCCCGCAACGGTTCACTTTCATCACCCGGATGGGCTGACCGAACTCAGCGTTTCCGGCGGGCGGCTGTTCCTGCCAAAAATTGACCAAGCCGAAGGCAGCGCAACCCGTGTGCGCATCCTGGCCCATGACATCATGGTCGCCGGAAGTTACCCCAAAGACATCTCGGCCCTCAACATCCTGCCGGGAGAGATCACGTCACTCCGCCAGGGCAGCGGACCCGGGATGATCGTGCAAATCAAATGCGGTGATGACTTCATCTTGGCGCGCATCACGCGCCGCTCGGCAGAATCAATGTCCCTGAAACCGGGTGCGCATGTTCATGCCGTTATCAAGGCGGTGGCCGTGGCGCGCGTGGATGTTGCCACGCGCTGACCCCGGACCAAGGGCAATCACATGCCCAAAGCTTCTTTGTACATTTCCAGAACCGCCTCTTCTTCGGCGATGTCGTCCTTGTCACGCTTGCGCAGGGCGATGACCTTGCGCATCACCTTGGTGTCGTAGCCGCGAGCCTTGGCTTCGGCCATCACCTCTTTCTGCTGCTCGGCGATGTCCTTTTTTTCGGCCTCCAACCGCTCCATCCGTTCGACGAACTGGCGCAATTCTCCTGCGGTCACGCGGTAGTTGGCTTCGGCCTGGGACTCTTCCATGTTCACTTCTCCGTCGATGTGCAATTTGAGGCGTCACGCGGGATACATCGCCCCCGCCCCTGCCGCAAGCACACATTGCCCCTGTCGCGGTCCGGGTTGCGCAAAAGGCGTCAATCCGCTAACCGCAACGCCGAAACTGACAATGATAGGTGCACCATGTTCGAATTGATTGTCTGGAGCGGTGCCGCGCTTTCGCTGGCTGGGCTTGTCGGCCTGATCTGGTGCATCCTGCGTGTGAACAAGGCGCGCAAAGCCGGGCTCAGCGACAATGAACTGCGTGCAGCCGTCCAAGGCGTGCTGCCATGGAATCTGGGCTCGCTGTTCTTGTCCGTGCTGGGCCTCATAATGGTGATCATGGGCATTTCGCTCGGGTGATCTGATGTGATCAGCCTGATCGCTCAGATCGGCATATTGTCGAAACGGGCTTCAATGGCCTCGTCACACAATGCAGCATCCAGCCGCTTGAGCCGCGCTGGAACATGCGTGCCGTTTGCGCGCAGATTCTCGATCACCTTGCTCAGCTTGGGTTGCAGCTCCAGCCGCAATGATGGGTTTGCGCCGTTCAACCGAGCCTCGATCTTTTCGGCTTGTTGCAGAAGTTCTTGATCTGACATTTCGGTCCTCCCCTATAAGTTGAATAAACCAGATTCGGGTAACAGGTATGTAAAATCGGTTCCGTTTGGACCATGCGCCTCCGATTGCCCAATTGCGCAGCACACCCAAGTGATTTGGCCCGATTTTGTGGCGATGCTAACATCCTTGGCGAACCCGGCGCCTTGACCCATCTCAAGTGCATAGTCGCAAATCCAACACCAAACCCTATTGCAACATATTCCATTGTCAATATATGATAAGGGAACATATCGCGGGGAGAGATCCATGACACCATTCGTGAAGGCCTTTTTCGACGAGGCAACATTCACCGTGTCGTACCTGGTGCGAGAGCCCGAGGGGCGGGCCTGTGCCATCATCGACAGCGTGCTCGACTATGATCAGGCCGCAGGGCGGACGGACACGTCTTCGGCGGATGAAATCATTCGCTATGTGCGTGACAATGACCTTAAGGTGGAATGGCTGCTGGAGAGCCATGTGCACGCCGATCATCTATCCGCCGCACCTTACTTGCAGGAACAACTGGGTGGTAAGATCGGCATCGGTCGCAACATCACAGTCGTGCAGGACACATTCGGAAAGGTGTTCAACGAAGGCACCGAATTTCAACGCGACGGCAGCCAGTTCGACGCATTGTTTCGCCAGGGAGACAGTTTCCACATCGGACAGATGCGCGGTGACGTGTTGGAAACACCCGGCCATACGCCTGCTTGTTTGACTTATGTGATCGAAGACGCGGCTTTTGTCGGGGACACGCTGTTCATGCCTGATTTCGGCACCGCGCGCTGTGATTTCCCCGGCGGTTCATCCGAAACGCTCTATCAGTCGATTCAGAAGATCCTGGCTCTCCCCGACGAAACCCGCATCTTTGTCGGCCACGATTACAAGGCACCAGGCCGGGATGAATTCGCTTGGGAGACCACAGTGGGCGAGCAAAAGGCGCTGAACATTCATATCGGCCAAGGTCGTCCAATCGAAGAGTTTGTCGAAATGCGCGACGCCCGCGACGCGACGCTGGCCATGCCGCGACTGATCCTGCCATCGCTGCAAGTGAACATGCGTGGCGGTCGCATGCCAGAGCCGGACGAACAAGGGGACGTCTTCCTCAAGGTGCCGATCAACAAACTTTGATCGATCACGAAACGCGCGAACGTTAGGGAAACAACAATGCCAATGGATTGGATATGGGGGCTGATCGGCGGGCTGCTGATCGGCACCGGCGGAGCGGTTCTGCTCTTGGGCAACGGCCGGGTGATGGGGGCCAGTGGCATCCTGGGCGGCCTTGTGGATCGGTCAGGTTGGAGCACAGCGGCCGAGCGCGCCGCATTTGTGATTGGGGTCATCGCGACGCCATTGCTGATGATCCAAATGCTTGGAGTGCAGGCCGACACGCATTTGACCTCGAACTGGGTCGTAGTGATTGCGGCGGGCCTGCTGGTTGGTGCAGGCACCCGGATCGCTAACGGCTGCACTTCGGGACATGGTGTTTGCGGCATCTCGCGCTTTTCGCTGCGTGGCTTCGTAGCAACCGTCTTTTACATCCTCGCGGGCGGACTGACGCTGGTTCTGTTCCGCCACATTCTGGGGGTGATCTGATGCGAATGCTGATTTCCCTTTTGTCGGGGTCTCTCTTCGGTGCTGGCCTTTTGCTGTCCGGCATGACCGACACAACCAAAGTCCAAGGGTGGCTTGATGTGTTTGGTGCTTGGGATCCGACGTTGGCCTTCGTCATGGGAGGCGCGATCCTGCCCATGCTTGTCGCGTGGCAATTGACCACCCGCAGCGCCCCACTGACCGGAGGCACTTTCCCCGATCTGCCGCGGCCCGAGTTGGATCACCGCCTGATCACCGGCTCGGTTCTTTTTGGTATGGGCTGGGGACTGGCGGGCCTTTGCCCGGGACCCGCAATGGCGTCGCTGACTTTTGGTGGCGCGGGTGGGCTGATTTTCATGCTGTCAATGCTGGCGGGCATGAGTTTTGCGCCAAAACTCGGCTCGCAACTGGACAGACTCGCTGCTGCCACATAAGAAAACGCCATGGATATTCGACCGATCACCGACCGCTATTCCGTCTCGCCGCAAATCTCGGTAGAGGACGTCCCTGCCATCGCCGAGGCGGGCTATACCAAAGTCATCTGCAACCGCCCAAATGTCGAGGTGCCACCAAGCCATCAGGCGGATGCCATCGAACAAGCGGTGCGCGCGGCCGGAATGGAGTTCGAGGTACTGGAACTGACCCATCAGACCATGACGCCGAACAATGTGGCCCGCCAACGCGAGATGGCGGATTGTGGATCAGGTAAGGTTCTCGCCTACTGCGCTTCTGGCACGCGCTGTTCGGTGGTTTGGGCCTTGGGCCAATGTCAGGATTTGGCACCGGACGAAATCTTGTCCAAAACCGCTGCGGCTGGGTATCAGCTTGACGGCTTGCGCCCTACGCTTGAGCAACTGCGCAAGGGCTGACCGCTCAGCCCGCTGTATCCAACTCATCTGACCCAGCAGGCAGCCCCGCAAGTTCCGAAATTTCAGCCACGGCCTGTTCCGGGCTGAGATGGGCAAAGTTTTGATCTGTTTCGGTCAGGGGGCGGGTTCCTGCGACCCTGCCCATGTCACCGCCGTCCAGGGTATCAGCTGCGACCTCGACACTGGACGAGTGTTCGATGATGTCCGGATCCACCAGTGTCAAAGGCGCCGTTTCGGGCGTGCCATGCTCGGAGAACCCGGCATCCGGGTTGGGTGGCTCAAGTTCCGGTAAGCGCTCGTTCAGTCGCAGGGCACGCATACCGCGGCACTGTCCCAATCGCCCGACGGCAATCTTTTTCCCTTCGATCGTCAGCACCTCGGTCTTATCCAGCTTGTCCCCGATCAACGGCAGCAAGTCCCCGGGCTGCATCCCCGCAAAGGCCGAAAGTGGAAGCTGCACGCGTGAGATTACTGCAGTGAGTTCGGCCCGCATAACCCCAAAGCTCTTCTCGAGCCCTGACATCTCAGAGTTCCCATCCAATGTCTCGTCGGCGGGTTCTGGTTGATCAGGCAAGATCAACGTGATCTGCCCTTGGGCCACGCCGCCGCCGATTTCGACGGTCAGATCAAACAGACGAAAACTCTCATATTCCAGCGACAAGATTAAGTTGCGCCGATCTTCGGCCCGAATTGCGTATTGATATCCGTCCAGACACAATCGATCCAGAACCGCCTCGCTCAGGTCCCGCGCACGGGGTAGAAATGCATCGATCAGCGGAGCGATCATTGCCGCATCCGTGCCGGTAAAGGCACGCTCGCCCTCTGGAACGGAAAAGACGGTGCCCATTGTCTGTTGTTGAATGACCGATGTCACGCACACCCGATCGAAACAAGCGGCCCCCAACAGCCCCTCTGGTCCTGACATCAGAACATACAAGCGATCCTGGGGAACGGTGTCCTGCAATCCATCCTGGGTGCGCCGACATTGTGTGGCCCCAATCACCGTCATCGACAAATCCAGCGTGTCCGCCGCCGCCCGAGCCAACCCCAGCCGCATCGCACGCAAGATCGAACGCGGTGCGCCCTGCCCCTCGTCGCGCGCCACAGCCAGTTTGCGCTGAATTGTTGTTTCTGTCTCCACGTTTGGTGGCATGAGCCCTGACCTGCCTTGTCGGTCCAAATGTCCAGTTCAGGAATAACGGCTAGGTGGTTACGAAGTTCTTTACACGCACCTATTGCGCAGCAAGTTGGTAACCCGAAGGGAAGCTCACGCGGAACGCTGCGCCCTGATGCCCATTGAGATAGGTGATATCGCCACCCAGGCGCTGCATGATTTCACGGCAAATGGCCAGACCCAGCCCCGCGCCCCCGGCCCGTTCGGCGCTGACGCGAGCAAATTTTTCGAACACCAGCTTACGGGAATCGCGTGGGATGCCACTGCCGTTGTCGATCATATCGACAACCACCTTGCCGCCAACCTCGTGCACGCGGATCGACAGTTCCGGAGCGGTCGCATCACAGTATTTGCGCGCGTTGGCGATCAGGTTGATGAACACCTGGGTCAACCGGTCCAGATCCGAATGCACCGGAACGCGTTCGTTCGTTTCATTGCGAAGAATACGCATGTCGCGCGAGGCCCCGGTCATGGCCGTGGACACAGCCCGGTCCAGAACCTCAGCCAGCATTCCCTCGCCCATGTTCAGGTTCACCTGCCCGTTTTCAAGCACGCTTAGATCCAGCAGGTCATCCAACAATCGCGTCAGCCGCAGCGCCTCGTCATGAATGATCGTGGCATAGCGCGTCTGCTCTTCGGGCTGCAGCCCTTCGGTGTCGCGCAGAATTTCCGAAAACGCCCGGATCGAGGTCATGGGCGTGCGCAACTCATGGCTCACTTGGCTCAGGAAATTGTCCTTTTGCAGCGAGATCTGTGTCAGCTTCTCGTTGGCTTCGCGCAGCTGATGCGCAGTGCGGCTGAGCTCATCCGACTTCGCCTCAAGCTGGCTGGAATATTCCAGCAACTGCGCCGATTCATCGGCCACGGCCAGAAGATCCTCGACCGAGACGGACGAGCCGCCCACGATCTGCCCGATCATCGCATGTGCCGTTGCAGCGCCAACAGACCCCGCCAACTCGCGCTCAAGCCGCTGCAAGAACATCGGTGTCGGTTCGGGCAAATGCCCGCGCCCGCCCTGGCGCTGTGCCTCGGCGTGAAAGAACACCTGCGCCTCGCGCGCGCCCAGGATGCGCTGCGACATGATCATCAGATCCTCGCTTTGGGCCACGGAGCCGACCCAGCCACGCGGACCAGCGGAATGTTCAAAGACATTGACGAATTGCGCCGCCTGCAACCGTTCGATGGGGCTGGGAAAGCCAAAGAGTGACACGACACAAAAAGCAGCAGCGTTGAGCGACAGGCTCCACATCACTGAATGCACCATCGGGTCCAACCCGTCGATGCCAAAGAGCGCCTGCGGCTTCAGCCAGCTCAAACCAAAAAGGCCATTTTCCATCACCGCCGCAGGCATCACCTCGCCCCCGATTCCTGGCAACAGCAGGGTATAAAGCCATAGCACAAAGCCAACCGTCAGCCCGGCCAAGGCACCGGTGCGCGTGGCCCCCCGCCAGAACAACCCGCCCACCAGAGCTGGAAGGATCTGAGCGATCCCGGCAAAGGCGATCAGGCCGATGGCCGCCAAAGCCGCACCACCACCCGACAGGCGGTAATAGAAATAGCCAAGCGCCATGATCACGGCGATGGACACCCGGCGCGCCAGCAAAACGATGGACCGCACATCACCCGACACCGACGCCCCCGAGCCCCGCGAGCTGAGCCAGATCGGCATTACGATGTGGTTCGACACCATGGTCGACAGGGCCATGGCCGCCACAATCACCATCGACGTGGCCGAGGAAAATCCACCCAGAAACGACAGCATCGCCAAACCCTGCTGTCCCTGAGACAGCGGCACAGTCAAAACAAACAGGTCCGGGTTCGCCCCTTCGGGCATCAGATCAAGCCCCACGACAGCGATGGGAATCACAAAGAGACTCATAAGAAGCAGATAAAGGGGAAAGGCCCAGGCGGCGGTGCGCAGGTGCCGCTCGTCATCGTTTTCGACCACCATCACCTGAAACATGCGCGGCAGGCAGACAAAGGCTGCTGCGGCCAGAAAGGTGATCGTCGCCCATCGGCCACGGTCGATGTTCCATTGCCCGATCTCGGATGCGTCAATGCGGGCCATCGTATCGCCAACGCCACCAGCAACCCCCCAGACAACAAAGATCCCCACGGCCAACAGGGCAATCAGCTTGACCACCGCCTCGATCGCCACCGCCGTGACAACGCCATGGTGGCGTTCGTTGGCATCCAGGTTTCGGGTGCCGAACAGAATGGCAAAGACCGCAAGCCCCGCCGCGACCCAGAACACGCTGGCAATTTCGTTGTAGGAATTGTTGGGGTCAGCTTCGGCAAAAATCGAAAATGACAGCGTGATCGACTGCAATTGCAGCGCAATGTAGGGCGTCACGCTGATGACGGCGAGAATGGTCACACAGATCGCCAGTGTGTTCGACTTGCCGTAGCGCGACGAAATCAGGTCCGCGATCGAGGTAACACGCTGGCTGCGCCCGACGCGCACCAACTTGCGCAGGCCCCACCACCAACCGATCATAACCAGGGTCGGGCCGACATAGATGGTCACAAACTCCAGCCCCGACCGTGCGGCGTATCCGACAGCGCCATAGAACGTCCAAGCCGTGCAATAGATCGACAGCGACAGAGTATAGATCAACGGGGAACGCAACCAGGTGCTGCGCCCCGTGGCCGCCAGTCTGTCAGCGGCAAAGGCCACCAGAAACAGCAGGGCCACATAGCCCAGGCACACCAACACAAGTACATTGAGCGAGGCCATCAGTCCGGCTCCGGTCCCGGCACATCCGAGCTGCGGCCCAAACGGCGCGCGCCGTATCCGAACAAGGCGGCCAGAACGATCAGCCCGGCCCAGACACCAAAGATATAGATGATGGCGGATGACAGGCTATAGGGTGCCTCGGTCTCGGCTGTGCCCGGCCACAAAAGCGGTACGGCAAACAGACCCGCGCCGATCAGCGGCAGCAGTCGGGCCGCATCCATCAGTCGGCGTCTGCGATAGCCTTGGCGTTCCAGAAACACCGGTGGATGAGAGACCTGACCGGGGTCGCCGGGGTCGTTCTCCGGCGCATCACTCATGTCTGCGTGGCCTGAGCGTGCAGATCCCGCACCGCCGTCAGCACTTCGGAGTTGGAAAACGGCTTGGTCATGAAACGGCTGACGCCCGCCTTTTCGGCCAAATCCCGGTCGCGGGATTGACCACGCGCCGTCAGCATCAGCACCGGCAACCCCTGCAAATCGTCGCGCGCGCGCAGTTCCGTCAGGATCTCCATCCCGCTTTTGCCCGGTAACATCACATCCAGAATAACCAGATCCGGCTTGGCGGAACTGATCACCTCGACCGCGTCTGTGCCGTCGGCGTGGGTTTCGACCTCCCACCCGTCGCGGATCAACAGAAAACGGATTGCTTCGGTGATGTTCGGTTCATCCTCGACCAACATTACGCGTCGGCTCATGCTTGCCCTTCCTCCCCAAAAAAGGCTCGGGGGATTGCCCCCGTCGCTGCGGCTTTGTTCAACTTAGCGCCGCCGTCACGGAACTGTCAAAACCCTTGTGACAGAATAGAGGGTTCGCGGCGTGCGCCACAGGCGTCACGGGGACACACGCGGCAGCTGCTGCCAACAGGTTGCGCATCTTCCCCCCCGGTTTGAGCCGCCGGCACCGGCAGGATCAACATGATCGAACGGTACACCGGATCGCGGTCAAAGCCCGGCATCTCTTGTGGCCAGGAAACGGCAAGGCAGTCGAACTCGCCTGCCGTGCGCCCCAATTGCGACACCCGCCTGCGGATCGGCACCAATGGTCGATTGAGCGCCGTAAAGAGTGGCCACAACGGGCAGCTTTCGCCATAGCGCGGCAAGGCAAATCCGGGGATCGATTTGCGAAACAGAATACTGCCAGACGCGTCACAGACCACCAGCCCCACGTCCTGAGGCAACGCGCCTTGCGGCAGGCTGGCAAGACGGCGGAACACGGCGGGCATGTCCACGTGAAATTCGCGCGACAGGGTCAGCGGGTCGATCCCGTGCCGTTCCACTGCCGCCATGAAATCGGCCAAGGGCATGGCGCGTGCATCGGCCAGATAGATGCTCAGCATCTCGCGTGCGATGGTTTGTGCGGCCGAGGACGACAACCCGCTCAGCTTCTGATCCCCAACGGCGCCTCCGGCCTCGAGCGCGGGGAAGTGATGGCCTTGTGCGGCAATAAAGGCCTCGGCCTCTTCCAGCGGAACACCACGCCGCTCTTCGCTGCTGTCGCTTTCATCAAGATAGGTCACCAGCGCCTTGGAGCTTTCGGCCAGACGCTCGGCATCCTGATTGATGTTGCGATGGAAGCGATCGCGCCATTCCGGCTCCAGCTCTCCGGTTTCGGCCAGAATCGACGCGGTCGAGCGGATGGCGGCAGCGGTTGACAGGACTTCGTGCAACGAGGCTGCCAGATGTGGGTCATGGGTCAGCCGGTCCGACAGCGTTTCTACCGTCCGCTCCAGCCCCCCGGCGCGGCGATGCTCTTGTGCCAGAACCTCTGCCCAACCGGGGAAACGGCCTGCGAACTCTTCGGCCCGGTCCACCTCGGCGGCGACGGCACCGGCATCTGCTGCCGCCTCTTTCAGTGTGGCAATCAACGCCGCCTCGGCCCCTTCGGTCAGCATCGAGGGTTCGACACCCAGCTCTGTGGCGATATTCACCAGCAATTTGCCGCCGATTCTGCGCCTGTTGTGTTCAATGAGGTTGAGATATGAGGCGGAAATACCCACCTGTCGTGCAAGATCTGCCTGACGCAAACCCGCGATCATCCTGCGCTCTCGTATTCGGCTGCCGGTCAGCGTGTCACGTGCCATGAGCGCCCCCAAGATATTATGTTGCCTTATCAATGGCTTTCTGCGGCGCGTCGTAATCTTTTTTACAAAGCACGCCATATTCCTGTGTATGAATTTACAGAATTATTGCGCAAAATAAAGGGTTTATTGCGCAATTTTCCAACCCCACCCCATACTTGATTTGCACGAATAGTGCCTGCGCCATGCGGAAGAGGAGCCGCCCGGTGCAAATCACGAAATGGGAGGAATGAATGACCAAATCTGATGTCACACGTCGTGGCGTGCTGAAATCCGGTGCCGTTGCGGGCGCTGGTGTTGCACTACCGACGATCTTTACCGCCTCGTCTGCGGCTGCTTACACAAACGAACCCACAGGCGGTTCTGTCACTCTGGGCTTCAACGTGCCGCAAACCGGTCCCTATGCGGATGAAGGAAACGATGAACTGCTGGCACAGCAGCTCGCGGTCGAGCATCTGAACGGCGAAGGCGACGGCGGCTGCCTGAACACCTTCACCTCGAAGGCGCTCAAGGGCAACGGCATCCTGGGCAAGAAGGTCGAGTTCGTCACCGGCGACACTCAGACCAAATCGGACGCAGCTCGCGCATCGGCCAAGTCGATGATCGAAAAAGACGGCGCGATCATGATTAATGGCGGCTCGTCCTCGGGCGTGGCTGTTGCGGTTCAGGGCCTGTGCCAAGAAGCAGGCGTTATCTTCATGGCGGGTCTCACACACGCCAACGACACCACCGGCAAGGACAAGAAGGCAAACGGCTTCCGTCACTTCTTTAACGCCTATATGTCGGGTGCCGCGCTGGCGCCGGTGCTGGCGGCCGAGATGGGCAAGGAACGTCGCGCCTATCACCTGACGGCTGACTACAACTGGGGCTGGACCCAGGAAGAGTCGATTGTGGCCTCGACCGAAGCCATGGGCTGGGAAACCGTGAACACGGTGAAAACCCCGCTCGCATCGACCGACTTCTCGTCCTACATCGCGCCGGTTCTGAACTCGGGCGCGGACGTGCTGGTTCTGAACCACTACGGCGGCAACATGGTCAACTCGCTGACCAACGCGATCCAGTTCGGCCTGCTCGACAAGGTCGTGAACAACAAGGACTTCAAGATCGTTGTTCCGCTGTATTCGGAACTGATGGCCGCCGGTGCGGGTGAAAACATCAAAGGCGTTCTGGGATCGATGAACTGGAACTGGCAGCTGCAGGACGAAGGCACCAAGGCATTCGTCAAGTCGTTCGGCGAGAAGTACGGCAAGCCGCCGTCAAACTCGGCTCAGACCTGCTATGCACAGGTTCTGCTCTATGCTGACGCGTGTGAGCGTGCGGGCACCTTCAACCCCTGTGGTGTTGCTGAAGCTCTGGAAGGCTTTGAGTTCGATGGTCTGGGCAACGGCAAGACGCTGTATCGTGCCGACGACCACCAGTGCTTCAAGGATGTGCTGGTTGTGCGCGGGGCCCTGAACCCGACCAACGCCTATGACACGCTGGAAATCGTCGAAGTGACGCCGGTCGAGCAGGTCACCTATGCGCCTGATCACCCGATGTTCGCCGGTGGCGACTTGGGCAAGTGTAATCCGGGCGCATAAGGTTCGCATGTGCGCCTGACGGTAGAACCCTGCCCCCTGAGCAGGGTTCCGCCACCCCCGGACCGAGGAAGGGGAGAGCCCCGGTCCGGGGGAAAATAACTAAGCCATAACCGGCCAACCCAAAGGTGGGGACAATGGACGCCATCCTGCTTCAAATTCTAAACGGGCTCGACAAGGGCTCGGCCTATGCGCTGATTGCGCTCGGGCTGACACTCATCTTCGGCACGCTTGGCGTGGTGAACTTTGCCCACGGGGCGCTGTTCATGATCGGCGCTTTCTGTGCCGTCACCCTGCAACGCGTGCTGAACCTGTCGTTCGAGACCATCGATGAGACACAAAAGGACTTTCTGGGCAATCCGCTGAAGGTCAAAACGCCTTATGTCGAGGCCTGGTTCGGGCCCGAGGCCGGGGCTTGGATCATCGACTGGGCCGTTCCGCTGGCGTTGGTCATTGCCATCCCGATCATGCTGCTCGTCGGCTATGTAATGGAACGTGGGCTGATCAAGCATTTCTACAAGCGTCCCCACGCCGACCAGATCCTCGTGACCTTTGGTCTGGCCATCGTCATGCAGGAAATCGTCAAGTATTTCTTCGGCGCCAACCCGATCCAGACACCGCCACCTGACGCACTGAACGGCGTTGCCAACCTAGGCGCGATCATCGGGATGGACATCGTCTATCCGGTTTGGCGCATCGTCTACTTCTGCTTTGCCACCCTGATCATCGGCGGCATCTTTGCCTTCCTCCAGTTTACCACCTTTGGGATGGTTGTTCGGGCAGGCATGGCCGACCGTGAAACCGTTGGACTGTTGGGCATCAACATCGACCGCCGCTTTACCATCATGTTCGGCATCGCCGCCGCCGTCGCGGGACTTGCGGGTGTAATGTACGGGCCGATCAATCCACCGAATTATCACATGGGCATGGACTTCCTGGTTCTCAGCTTCGTTGTGGTCGTCGTCGGTGGCATGGGCTCGTTGCCCGGGGCCGTGCTGGCAGGCTTCCTGCTGGGCATTCTGGAAAGCTTTGCCTCGACCACCTGGGCCACCACCACCATCCCCGGCATCAACCAGATCATTATCTATCTTGTCGCCATCGTAGTCCTACTCACCCGTCCACGCGGGTTGATGGGTCGCAAAGGCGTGATGGAGGAGTAAGGCCATGTTTGGTTTAGATAAAAAAGACACATCCCTTCTGATCGTCGTAGCAATCCTGACCTTGCTGGCGCCCTTCATCCTCAACCCCTTCCCGACCAACAGCGCCATGGCGCAGTTCAACGCGGGCTATCCTGACCTGATGCAGCGGTTCGTGATCTTCGGGATCTTCGCCGTGGGGTTCAACATCCTGTTTGGTCTGACCGGCTATCTGTCCTTTGGACACGCCGCCTTCCTGGGTGTCGGGTCTTACTCAGCCGTGTGGATGTTCAAGCTCCTCAGCTACAACATCATCCCGGCCATCGTTCTGGCGGTGATCATCGCGGGTCTCTTCTCGCTGCTGATCGGATACGTCAGCCTGCGCCGCTCGGGTATCTACTTTTCGATCCTGACACTGGCCTTTGCCCAGATGTCCTTTGCGCTGGCCTATTCGGTGCTGTCGAACCCCAAGTTCAACCTGACCAACGGTGAAACCGGCCTGCAGGTTTACAACGATGACCCGCAGATCCTTCAGGGTGCAAACGCACCTGACCTGCCGCATCTGTTTGGCCTGTCGATGAGGTCGACCTATACGCTGGATATCGGCCCCTGGGCGTTCGACTTCAACGCGGGCTATTATGTCTGTGCTATCATCATGATGGTTGCATTCTACATCGCGATCCGCATCTTCCGCTCGCCGTTCGGCATGATGCTGCGGGCGGTGAAGTCGAACCAGCAGCGGATGAACTACACCGGGCTCAACACCCGCCCCTACACTCTGGCGGCCTTTGTGATTTCGGGCATGTACGCCGGTCTGGCCGGTGGCCTGATGGCCGCGATGGACCCGCTGGCAGGGGCCGAGCGCATGCAGTGGACCGCGTCGGGCGAGGTTGTCTTGATGACCATCCTCGGCGGTGCCGGCACGTTGATCGGCCCGGTTCTGGGCGCAGGTTTCATCAAGTATTTCGAGAACATCTTCTCGAAGATCAACGACAACGTCCTGCACGGTTGGTTCGCCTTCCTGCCTGATGGGCTTGAAGATTTCGTGGTCACCATCATCCACCCCTTTGTGGGCAAAGGCTGGCACCTGACACTGGGCCTGATGTTCATGATGGTTGTGATCTTCCTGCCGGGTGGTCTGGTCGAAGGTGGCCAACGTCTCGCAGCCTGGGTGCGCCGTAAGCGCAGCAAGGGCAGCGATGACGAAACCACCGGCAAAACCGAACCTGCGGAATAAGGAGACGCATCATGGGCATTCTTGAAGTCAAAGGCGTCAACAAACGGTTCGGTGGCCTGCAGGCCCTGGGAGACGTGAACCTGAGCGTGGCCGAAAACACCGTCCACGCGATCATCGGCCCCAACGGGGCGGGCAAATCCACCCTGCTCAACTGCTTGGTGGGCAAGCTGATCCCCGACACCGGCTCGGTCATGTTCGACGGGCAGTCCGTGCTGGGCCGTGCGCCGTATGAGATCAACCAGATGGGCATTTCCCGCGTGTTCCAGACGCCTGAGATCTTTGGCGATCTGACGGTGATGGAAAACATGATGATCCCCTGCTTTGCCAAACGGGACGGGGCGTTCGAACTGAACGCCATGCCCTCGGTCGGCAGCCAGAAGGACATCATCGAACGGGCCGAAAGCGTGCTTGAGGACATGAACATGGCCGACAAGCGGCACATGCAATCCGCCTCGCTGTCGCGCGGGGACAAACGGCGGCTTGAGATCGGCATGTGCCTGTCTCAGGAACCCCGCCTGCTGCTGCTGGATGAACCCACCGCTGGCATGGCACGCGCGGACACCAACAACACCATCGACCTGCTCAAGCAGATCAAGGACGAGCGCGACATCACCATCGCCATCATCGAGCATGACATGCATGTGGTGTTCTCTCTGGCCGAGCGCATCACCGTTCTGGCGCAGGGCACGCCGCTGGTCGAAGACACGCCGGAAAACATCAAGGGCCATCCCAAGGTGCGCGAAGCGTATCTGGGTGAATCGGCGTAAAGGAGAAGATCAATGAACGTCAAACCGGACTTTTCCAAAAACGCCAATCAGGCCACGACCGCTCCGGCGTTTCTCTCGGTCTGGGACATGCATTCGTACTATGGCGAAAGTTATATCGTGCAGGGCATTTCCTTTAATGTCCACGAGGGTGAGATCCTGGCCCTGCTGGGGCGCAACGGGGCTGGCAAAACCTCAACCCTGCGCTCGATTGCACGACTTGGCGACCCCGAGGTGCGCCAGGGCGAAATTTGGTTGGACCACCAACCCTTGCACAACATGGCCAGCTACGAGGCGGCGTCTGTCGGTTTGGGCCTGGTGCCCGAAGACCGCCGCATCATCCCCGGCTTGACGGTCGAGGAAAACCTGCAACTGGCCCAGATTGCCCCGCCCATCGGCTGGTCACTGGATCGTCTGTATGACCTCTTCCCTCGCTTGGGCGAACGCCGCAAACAAGAGGGCGTGACGCTGTCGGGCGGTGAACAGCAGATGTTGGCCATCGCGCGCGCCTTGGCGCGGGACATCAAGGTGCTGCTGCTGGATGAACCTTACGAAGGCCTGGCACCCGTGATTGTGGACGAGATCGAAAAGACCCTCATCCACATCAAGGAACAGGGCATGACCACTATCATCGTCGAGCAGAACGCAGTGCGCGCGCTGGAACTGGCCGACCGCGCCGTGATCCTGGATACAGGCGGCATCGTCTTTGACGGATTGGCCGCCGAGGTTCTGGAAAACGAAGAGCTGCGCGCCGAATATTTGGCGATCTAAGGAACACTCCCCGTCGCACGGATCACTTCGTGTGGACACCTGTCTGGGTCGGCCCTGCTTGGGTCGACCTCTTTTTTTGCCGCTCGCGGTCGAACAAACAGTTCCAAAACACCAACAGGGCGCGTTAAATGCCGCCATGAAGATTTGCGCGATCACAATGGTTTACCGCGACTACTGGGCCCTGGCGCAGTGGTATGCACACTACGGGAAACATCTCGGCCCCCAGAACCTCTATGTGGTCTCGCACGGCCCGGATCCCGAGATCGGCCGTCTGTGCCCCAAGGCCAGCGTCATCACAATCCCCCGCGACGGATTTGCCCACTTCGACAAAAGCAGAAACCGAATGCTCAACAGCATCCAGCAGGGTCTGGCCGAGGTCTATGATTGGGTGATCCGAACTGATGCGGACGAATTGATCTGCCTTTCGCCGGATCTGTACAGCAGCTTCGAAGATCTCTTTGCCCGCCAAGACGCAAACGCGCTGTTTTCGCTTGGTCTGAACATCTGCGAAGAGCTCGACGATCCCGTGCTGTCCCAGGACGCCCCCGCTTTGGCCTCGCGCCGCAGCGCCGTCTTTTCCGGCCACTACAGCAAGGCCTGGGCCGTGAGAAAACGGGTCGGCTTGATGCGTCACGGGATCGAGGTGCGCCCGCGTTTCACTGCGAATTACCCCTTTGTCATGCCCCGCGGCGTCTATCTGGCGCATCTGAAGTTTGCCAACACATCTGCGCTATCCGCAGCTAATCACGTTCGCCAGAAAATCGCCAACTCCGGCGAACGTGGCCTTCCCGGAGCCGCCTGGAAGGATCCCGGTGCCGAGAACCGCAAGTTCTTTGCCATGATGGAGAGCCTGCCCCACCAGGACTGGAGCCAGGCGGAAGCGGCGGCCTATGACCTGCTCAGCCAAAATCCTCTCCGTGACACCGAAAAAGGGCTGATCCGCGCGCGCAGCATCAAGGGCGAAGTGAAAACAACACTACCGGATTGGTTTGCAACGGCGTGATCCACTGCTGCTGGCAGATACAGCCTCATTCTGCGGTGACGCGCCGAGCCGTCAGGCGAGGCGCGCGGCCCAACGCCGCAAGGGCCCGTCAGGGCATGCCGCGGGGGCGGGAGCGGTCCCCTCCCTCGGAACGCTCAGCCTTCGAACCGCTTGCGCAGCTCGGTTTTCAGCACTTTACCATAGTTATTCTTGGGCAGCTCACTTAAGCGCAGGTAATCCTTGGGGCGTTTGAACCGGGCGATGCTGTCGATGCACAGCCGGTCCAATTCCTCAGGATCTGCCGTCCCCACAACAAAGGCCACAACCTCTTCGCCCCACTCTGCATGCGGACGCCCCACGACCGAGACCTCCTCCACCAGCGGATGGGCCAGCAACACCTCCTCGACTTCGCGTGGGTAGACATTCGACCCACCCGTGATGATCAGATCCTTGGAGCGATCCTGCAGGGTGACATAGCCGTCTTCATCCATGAACCCCATGTCCCCGGTCATCAGCCAGCCATCCAACAACGTCTTGGCATTTGCCGCCTCGTTGCGCCAATAGCCGGGCATGACCACATCGCCGCGCACCATGATCTCGCCCACCTCGCCCCGCGGCACTGGCTTGCCTTGTGCATCGCCAACGCGCACCTCGACCGGGGCTTGTGCGCGGCCCACGCTTGCCAACCGTTCGCGCCAGCGAGGATGATCCCGATCCGCCACATCATGCCGCGACAGGGCGGTGATCCCCATCGGGCATTCGCCCTGGCCATAGATTTGAACAAAGATGGGCCCGAAATGCGCGACCGCGGCCGTGATATCGGCCACATACATTGGCCCGCCGGCATAAACTACGGTACGCAGCCCCTCTCCGCTCTCGTTCACGGCCCGCGCCACATCCGTCAATCGTTTGACCATCGTGGGCGCGGCGAACATCTGCACTCGGTCGACCTGGCGCGCCAGGTCGAAGATTTCTGCCTCGTCAAACCCGCCCGACGCCGGGCAGACATGGCGCGCGCCCACCAGAACATGCAGCATGGCATAAAGCCCGGCACCGTGGCTCATGGGGGCGGCGTAGAGAATGCTGTCCTCGCCCGACGCTGCGTCGACATCGGTGAAATAGGCCAGCGACACGGCGATCAGCATGCGGTGCGTGATCATCACGCCTTTGGGCTTGCCCGTCGTGCCCGATGTATAGAACAGCCAAGCCAGATCTTCCGGAGCGCAAATCGCGGACTCTGGCACCGGTTCATATGCCAGCGCGTCTGCATAGGTCGCAGCGCTGATGTCGATCAGCCGCGCCTTTGTCCCTGCCGCTTCCAGGCTTTCTGTCAGCCCCGCAGACGTAAAGGCAAACCGCGCCTCTGAGTTGTCGACAATATACGCCGCCTCGCGCCCGTGCAGTTTGGCGTTGATCGGCACAGCGGCAGCCCCCGCGTACCAAATGGCATAAAGCGTGATAAGGTAGTCCGGGCCGTTCTTCATGAACAGCGCCACGCGATCCCCCGGCTCGACGCCTTGCGCCAGTAACCACCCGGCAAGGCACGCGGCCCGGTGATGAAACTCGCCATAGGTGGCCACCTGCTCTGTCCCCAGAAACAACGCAGGCCGATCAGAGCCCACCTGCGCCTGCCGGTACAGCCACGCACCGATGTTCATGCCTTGATGCCTTCGAGCACGGACGCGTAGTTCGCCACGCCCGACCCACCCATGTTGAACACCAGCCCCAACTCGGCGCCCGGATGCTGCATTGCATCCGCCTGCCCCAGCACCTGCCGCGCGATCAACGTATGCATTGACACCCCCGTGGCCCCCACCGGATGCCCCTTGGCCTTGAGCCCGCCTGACAGGTTCACCGGCAGCTTGCCGCCTGCATGGACCATGTCGCCCTCAAGTACATCCGCCGCGTGGCCATGCCTCGCCAGCCCCATCGCCTCGTAAATCAGCAACTCAGCAATGGTGAAGCAATCATGCACCTCAGCCACGTCCAGGTCATTCACGGTGATGCCTGCGCGGTCATAGGCCTGATGGATCGCCCGTCGTGGCCCTTCGAACGCAAGCACGTCGCGCTGTGACATCGGCATGATGTCGTTGACCTGGGCCACCGCACGCATTTTCACCGCCTTGGACACGTCGCCCAGCAGATCATCCGACACCAGCACCAACGCCGCCGCCCCGTCTGAGACCAACGAGCAATCGGTCTTTTTCAAAGGTGCCGCGATGATCGGGTTGCGGTCCGACACTTCGGCACAGAACGCCTCGTCCATCGGCTTTTGTAACTGCGCCAGCGGGTTGTTCACCGAATTTCCGTGGTTCTTGGCCGCGATCTTGGCCAGCGCATGCGTATGGTCCCCGTATTTGTCGAAATAAGCCTGCGCGAACATGGCAAAGACGCCCGGAAAGGACAGCCCCGCCTCTTCCTTCTGATAGGCCGCGTGGCCAAGCGCCGCTGCCACCTCGGGGGTCGGCAAATGGGTCATCTTTTCGACCCCGATCACCAGCGCTGCCCTGCATTCCCCGGACAGGATCGCCTGCCGCGCCGCAAAAACTGCGGCCGAGCCCGAAGCACAGGCGTTTTCCAGTCGTGTCGCGGGCTTGAAGCGCAACGCCGGATCAATCGACATGGCCAGAGACGAAGGAAACCCATCGCCCACAAGCCCGGCATTGAAATGCCCGACCCAAACCCCGTCGATCACATCCGCCCCTAGGCCCGCGTCCTGCAACGCCTCACGCCCGGCGGCCACAATCATGTCTTCGACCGACATATCGGTCAGTTTGCCAAACTTCGTATGGCCCCATCCAACAATGTTTACCACGTCTCTCTCCGCAATCTGTTATGATGACTTTAGGAAAGAGATAGCTTTCCCTTCAATTCCGTAGAAATACCCGGCACTTTAGACCCATGAGCGATCCAGCCTTCGAATATGCACCCATCGGCCTTGTCGAACTTGAGAACCGGATCATCCGGCGCTGCAATCTGCAGTTTTCGATGATGTTCGGCGGGAAGGAGGAGGACTATCGCGATATGCCTCTCTTACACCTTTATCCCAGCCACGAAGACTTTGAGCGCATCGGCGCGCGTGGCCTGCAGGCCATGCAGGAAACCGGGTATTACAGTGACGAACGCATTATGCGCCGCCGCAATGGCGATCTGTTCTGGTGCCGGGCCCGCGGCAAGTCTCTGACGCCCGATGACCCCTTCCGCCACGGGATCTGGAGCTTTTCCGACATCTCCGAGGACCGCCCCGTGATCGAGCTGACCCCGCGCGAACGCGATGTGGCCATCATGACGTGTCGGGGTTTGTCCGCCAAAGAAGTTGGTCTGGAACTGGGCCTGTCTTATCGCACGATCGAGGCGCACCGCGCGCGGCTGTTGGAGAAATTCGGAGCGCGCAAGCTACCCGAACTGGTGGCGAAACTCTCAGGCATGCCTCTTTAGGGGCGGACCTCTCGCATTTTTTGTCCCCACCCCCCATCTACCCCCTTTGTAACGGCGCTTTTCATGGCTGATCGCATGGCCTATAACGCCGGGTAATTTACGCAGCCCGCGCATCAGACGGGCGACAAGGGAACCGTCGAGGACACTCATGAGCGAAACCAAACACGAAGCGGATGTGGCATTCATCAAGGCGCTGGCCGAGCTGCTGCGCGAGAACGATCTGACCGAGCTGGAGGTCATGCGCGAATTCGGCGACGATGACAGCCTGAATGTCCGTGTCAGCCGAGCAACGCCTGCCCCGATCGTGGCCGCAGCCCCCACGCAAGTGGCTGTGCCCGCCGCAGCGGCCCCCGTTGCCGCCCCTGCCGCTGCTCCTGCTGTCGAAGCACCTGCTGCAGCTGGCGAAGATCCGGCCAGCCACCCCGGCGCCGTGACCTCGCCCATGGTGGGCACTGTCTACATGCAGGCAGAACCCGGCGCGCCGTCGTTCATCAGCGTGGGTGCCCAGGTCAGCGAAGGCGACACGCTGCTGATCGTGGAAGCCATGAAAACCATGAACCACATCCACGCGCCCAAGTCGGGCACAGTGAAACGCATCCTTGTCGATGACGGCGCAGCGGTCGAGTTCGGGACGCCCCTGGTCATCGTCGAATAAGGCGGGTTTGGCATGTTTGACAAAATCCTGATTGCCAACCGGGGCGAAATCGCCCTGCGCGTCATCCGCGCCGCCCGCGAGATGGGGATTGCCACGGTTGCCGTGCACTCCACCGCAGACAGCGACGCGATGCATGTACGCATGGCCGACGAATCGGTTTGCATCGGCCCGCCGCCGAGCCCGCAAAGCTATCTGTCGATCCCCGCCATCATCTCGGCCTGCGAGATCACCGGCGCGCAGGCGATCCACCCCGGTTACGGCTTCTTGTCGGAAAACGCGGGCTTCGTGCAGATCGTCGAGGACCACGGCATTACCTTCATCGGTCCGACTGCTGAACATATCCGCGTCATGGGGGACAAGATCACCGCCAAGGACACGATGAAAGAACTGGGCGTGCCTTGTGTGCCCGGATCGGACGGCGGTGTGCCCACGCTCGAAGACGCCAAGCGCATCGGCGAGGAATTCGGCTATCCTGTCATCATCAAGGCCACCGCCGGTGGCGGCGGTCGCGGCATGAAAGTCGCGCACAACGCCGACGAGATGGAAAGCGCCTTTATGACCGCGCGGGCCGAGGGCAAAGCCGCCTTTGGCAACGATGAGGTCTATATCGAGAAATACCTCACCACGCCGCGCCATATCGAGATCCAGGTCTTTGGCGATGGCAAGGGCAACGCCGTGCACCTTGGCGAACGTGACTGCTCGCTGCAGCGCCGTCACCAGAAAGTGTTCGAAGAGGCCCCCGGCCCCTGCATCACCCCCGAAGAGCGCGCCAAGATCGGCAAGATCTGCGCGGATGCGGTTGCGCGCATCAACTATATCGGCGCGGGCACCATCGAGTTCCTCTATGAAAACGGCGAGTTCTATTTCATCGAAATGAACACCCGTTTGCAGGTGGAACACCCGGTGACCGAAGGCATCTTTGGTGTCGATCTGGTGCGCGAACAGATCCGCGTGGCCGCTGGCCTGCCGATGTCATTCGGTCAGGACGATCTGGAGATCAACGGCCACGCCATCGAAGTCCGCATCAACGCCGAGCGTCTGCCGAACTTTGCCCCCTGCCCGGGCAAGATCTCGGCCTATCATGCGCCCGGTGGTTTGGGCGTGCGGATGGATTCGGCTCTCTACAACGGCTACTCGATCCCGCCTTATTACGATTCGCTCATTGGCAAGCTGATCGTTCAGGGACGCGACCGCGATGAGGCCCTGGCTCGTCTGAGTCGCGCTTTGGGAGAGCTGATCGTCGATGGCATCGACACCACGGTGCCCCTGTTCGACGCCCTGCTGCAAGAGCCCGACATTCAAAGCGGTGAGTACAACATCCACTGGCTCGAGCGTTGGCTTGAGGCAAACATGGGGGACTAACCCCGCCGCCGGGCAGGTCCCCCCTGCCCGGCAGTCGAGGCTTGCGCATGACTTTGTCACCGGAATTGCTGCTGCACGCCTACTCCATCGGGATCTTTCCGATGGCCGAGCATCGTGACGACCCCGAGGTGTTCTGGGTCGACCCTAAACTTCGCGGCATCATCCCCTTAGACAGGTTTCACATCTCGCGGTCTCTGGCCCGGCGGATGCGGCGGATGCCTTATTCCATCTCGATCAATCGTGACTTTGCCGGTGTCGTGGATGGTTGTGCGGATCGAGCCGAAACCTGGATCAACGCTGATATTCGCGATCACTATCTGACTTTGCATGAACGCGGCTTTGCGCATTCATTGGAAGTGCGAGACGGAGATACATTGATAGGTGGCGTCTATGGGGTGACCCTTGGAGCCGGGTTCTTTGGCGAGAGCATGTTCTCGCGCCGTACGGACGCCTCGAAGATCGCATTGGCCTATCTGGTGGATCGGCTCAAGCAAACTGGCTTCATGCTTTTTGACACGCAATTCCTGACTGCGCATCTGTCGTCATTGGGTGCGGTGGAAATTTCGCGCGCCCGGTATCATCAATTGCTGGAACAAGCTGTAGAGCAAAGCGCCGATTTCACAGCGCCCATCCCTCAATCGGCCGAAGGCGTGATACAGCGGATCACCCAGACATCATAACGATTGTGGTCCAGCGCATTCAGCGCGGGTGCTGTTGCGATCATCCAGCCGTCAAACAACGCCTGCTGCGCGCCCTGCTCCCAGATCGTCAAAAAAGCAAAGGCATCACCCGTGGGGTTATCCACCGGATACCGACAATCCCCCAACGCGACGTCCAAACCGAATACCTGGGCCGTCTCGCCCTTGCCCAGCTCAACATCAACGGTCTGACCGTTTACCTTGTCCAACCCGCGCAGCATGGCACCGGGCGCCGAGACCACCTGGTCCTGCGCCGACGCGCTGCTCGCCGCCAAAACGGCAGTCAGGACCAACGCGCGAATCACTCGCTGCTCCCGTCGCCGGCGACAAATTTCACCAGCAGGGAAATCAGGCTCACCGCACCTTGGGTATCTTCGATCTCGTCCCCGGCCTCGAAATAAAAGAGCGAGCCGCCCGGCATGACCTCAACGAAATTGCCCCCCAGCAGACCTTCGGACGAGATGACCACGGCACTGTCGTCCGGTATCTCGATACCATTGGCCACACTGAAGGTGGTGTCTGCGCGATAGCTTTCGGGGTTCAGCTCAACACCCGTTACAGTGCCGATCTTCACGCCGGCAAGACGGACATCGGTACCAACCGTCACGCCCTCAAGCGAGCGGAAGGATGCGCCAAGTTCATACCCTGCACTGCCTTGCGACAGCCCTGTGGCTTGGGTGGCGAAAACGCCAAATCCGATGGCCGCGGCCAGAACCACGCCCCCGACCAAAATTTCGGCGGTACTGTGTGTGGACATAACGGTCCTCTTGTTACTCTGGGCTCCAGGCCTCGTAATCGCGACGCTCCACCGGTTCTGCCCGGCGCAGCGACCCTGCGGGTGCATAGGCCAAGGCGCTGCCGGTCAGGTTCTCCTGATGCGGCTTTTCCCAGTCCTTGTGAACCAGCGGCTTGTCGGTCGGTGGCTCATCCCAGGTGCGGTGCAGCCAGCCATGCCAGTTCGGATCCACGCGGCTGGCCTCGGCCTCGCCATTGAAGATGACCCAGCGTTTACTGTCGTCGGCCGTTCGATAGAACACATTGCCCTGATCGTCTTCCCCCACCTTGACCCCTTTGCGCGAGGTATAGATGCGGGTGTTCAGCGTCGATCCGTTCCACCAGGTCACGGCGCTCAGCAAGGTGTTGAGAATGCCCATCGGCTACTCCTTGATCCGTTGGTCGAAGTTATGGCGAATTCACCGCCCAAGGTCCAGACCCCTGCGGTGATACGCCCCTTACACTTGGGGCGCCAGGGCGGTGACTTCGATCTCGATGCGAAATTTCGGGTCGATCAGGTTGCATTCGATCATCGTGGCTGCGGGCGGATTGTCGCCAAAGGTCTCGCGAAGGATCGGCCAGCAGGGTTCGAACTCGTGCCGGTCGGGCAGCATGTATGTGACTCGCACCACATCAGCAAAAGACGCACCCGCTTTTTCCAACGCACTGCCGATGACCTCGAGTGCAGACCGACACTGGCTGACCACATCGTCGCCCTGCCCCACGGTGCCCGCCACATGCACGAATCCACCGGCCACTACCGCACGGCAATAACCAACCTTGGCTTCAAACTCGCTACCAGTCGAAATACGCGTGATGCCCATCATCTTCCCTTTGCCTCAAATATCCCGGGGGAGTCGCGCAGCGACGGGGGCAGAGCCCCCTCCCCATTCAACCAACAAAAAACGGCGCGATGGGTTTCGCGCCGTTCCGATTTCAATTTACCGATCCTCAACCCGCCGAAGCCGGCTCTTTCTCTGCGTCCGCGTGGATCATAAGCGGCTGCGCGTCCGAGGTCACCGCCTCTTCGTTCACGACCACCTTGGTCACGCTGTCCAGACCCGGCAGCTCGAACATGGTGTCGAGCAGGATGTCTTCGAGGATCGAGCGCAGGCCACGCGCACCGGTCTTGCGTTCGATTGCACGCTTGGCGATCGATTTCAGCGCATCGTCGGTAAAGTCCAGCTCGGTCTCTTCCAGCTCGAACAGGCGCTGGTACTGTTTGACCAGGGCGTTCTTGGGCTGGGTCAGGATGGTAACAAGAGCATCCTCGTCCAGATCTTCAAGCGTTGCCAGAACAGGCAGGCGGCCGACGAATTCCGGAATCAGACCGAATCTCAGCAGGTCTTCAGGTTCCAGATCGGTAAAGATCTCGCCCACGCCACGTTCGTCGTTGTCCCGCACATCGGCACCAAAGCCCATTGCCGAGCCTTTGCCGCGCTGCGCGATGATCTTGTCGAGGCCCGCAAAGGCACCGCCACAGATGAACAGGATATTGGTGGTGTCCACCTGCAGGAATTCCTGCTGCGGATGCTTGCGGCCACCCTGTGGCGGAACGGAGGCCACGGTGCCTTCCATCAGCTTCAGCAGCGCCTGCTGCACACCCTCGCCCGATACATCGCGCGTGATCGAGGGGTTTTCCGACTTGCGGGTGATCTTGTCGACCTCGTCGATATAGACGATGCCGCGTTGTGCTCGCTCGACGTTGTATTCGCTGGCCTGCAGCAGTTTGAGGATGATGTTCTCGACATCCTCGCCCACGTAACCGGCTTCGGTCAGAGTGGTGGCATCCGCCATTGTGAATGGAACATCCAGAATGCGTGCCAGCGTCTGCGCCAGCAATGTCTTACCGCAGCCCGTGGGGCCGATCAGCAGGATGTTCGATTTCGCCAGCTCGATATCCCCGCCCGCTTTCTGGGCGTGATTGAGACGCTTGTAATGGTTGTGGACGGCGACCGACAGAACACGTTTGGCCATGGCCTGGCCAATGACATAGTCATCCAGAACTTCGCAGATGTCCTTGGGCGTCGGTACACCGTCCGAGGCTTTCAGACCGCTGGCCTTGGTTTCCTCGCGGATGATGTCCATGCACAACTCGACGCATTCATCACAAATGAATACGGTCGGGCCTGCGATCAGCTTGCGCACCTCATGCTGGCTCTTGCCGCAGAAGCTGCAGTAGAGGGTGTTCTTGCTATCACCGCCGGAATTTGTCGCCATGGTCTACCTTTCGGTCTCGTCTTAACCGTGCTGTCTAAGCCGTCTGTCGTACTGCCCCTGTCACCAGAGACTCTGCTGCCGTAGTTCGTTCGGTCAGCTTAGGCCAGTGCCGTGACCTCTACAATCGCAAAACGCATCCCCGGAGCTCACGACCCAGGGAGGCGCCTGTTAACGTAATATTTACGCCTCTTCGCCCTTGGGACGGCTCTCGACAATCTCATCGATGTGGCCCCAATCCTTGGCCTCTTCCGGGCTCATGAAGTTGTCACGGTCCAGGGCCTTTTCGATGGTCTTTTTCGATTGACCGGTGTGTTTGACATAGATGTCATAGAGGCGGTCTTTCAGCTTCTGAGTTTCGGCAGCGTGGATCATGATGTCGCTGGCCTGCCCCTGATAGCCGCCGCTCGGCTGGTGCACCATGATGCGGCTGTTGGGCAGCGAGAAACGCATGCCTTTTTCACCACCTGCCAGTAGAACCGAACCCATCGACGCCGCCTGACCGATCACCAGGGTCGAGCATTTCGGCTTGATGTACTGCATGGTGTCATAGATCGACAGGCCGCTCGTCACCACGCCGCCCGGGCTGTTGATGTAGATCGAAATCTCTTTAGAGGGGTTCTCGGCCTCTAGGTGCAGCAGCTGCGCCACGATCAGATGGCTCATGCCGTCATGAATCGGGCCATTGATGAAAATGATCCGCTCCTTCAGCAGGCGCGAGAAAATGTCGTACGCACGTTCGCCCCGGCTGGTCTGTTCAACGACCATCGGGACAAGCGTGTTCATGTAGGTATCAACTGGATCGAACATATGGGACCTGCCTGCTTTTTTGCGATTGCTCGGGACGCTACCCGACTAAGGTTACCTGAGTCTTAGTATCGCCGCTTGGGGGCTGCAAGGGCTGCGGCTCGAATTCATGGATCAGTCTGCCCTTGTCGCAATGTTGTTCTTGTGTGTCGCACGGTTGACCCTACGCCCCTACGCCCGCAAGATATATCCCTCTCGTCCGCAACACAGGAGCTTGCCGCCACGGGTTTTCCAACCGTCGTCGGCCATGACACATGTCCCGCGATCCATTTGTCCAAAAAGGCGCCTCAGCCAATCTGCCAATGCATTTTGACGGGACGCCGCAGAATTTTTGCTTCGTCCTGCTTCCCAAGGCGACAATGCTTGCCCTTGCGGCCGCGATCGAACCCCTTCGGATCGCCAATCAGCTGACCAAATCGCAGCTGTACACTTGGCACACAGTCACAGAAGACGGCGAACCCATCACCTGCTCCAACGGGCTTACCATCACACCAGGCGGCCCTTTGGCGCCGCTGGAAAGCGACACCATAGGATTTGTCTGCGCAGGCGTAGAGCCCGAAAAGTCCACATCGCCAGCTGTGTTGAATTGGCTGCGGCGCGAATATCGGTTTGGCCGTTCGTTGGGGGGAATTTGCACCGGCACTTTTGCGCTGGCACACGCGGGTTTGCTCAAAGATCGCAAATTTACGCTCCATTGGGAAAACCAACCCGGCTTTGTCGAGACGTTTCCTGCGCTCAGCCCATCCCCGAATATCTTTGAGACAGACGGGCGGATTACCACCTGCGGCGGCGGCAACACCTCGATCGACATGATGCTGGCCCTGATGGAACGACGACACGGCCCCGAATTGGCCATCATGGTGGCGGATATGTGCATCCACATGCGGTCCGGCACCAAATCGCCTCAACGCTCGGCCCATTCAGTTGCCATCGGCAGCCGCAATCCGGCCCTGCTGCGTGCCATCGGATTGATGGAACAGGCGCTGGAAGAACCGCTGTCCAATCCCGAGCTTTGTGACGGCCTGAATATCTCGCGTCGACAACTGGAGCGGTTGTTCAAGAAATACCTGGGCCAAGGACCGATGGCCTACTATCTGGACCTGCGAATTTCCCGCGCTTTCACCTATCTGAACGAAACCAACATGACCGTGGCCGAAGTCGCAGCCGCCACGGGGTTTGCCAACACAAGCCATCTGTCACGGCAGTTTCGAGCCAAATACGGCGACTCGCCCCACTCCTTCCGCAAGGCTTGGTCATAGGGGCTGTCGCCCCCTTCCAATCCCAATGATCCCGACCGGATTGTTGACCCATTCACGCCACGGTGACCCAACGTCAACTTTTCCCCCTTGCCTGAGTACCCACAACATGAATCGCGGATCGGTTGCGCCAATTGACGTGATACATCCCGTGATCGGATCAAATTCGCAAATTCAAACAGATAGATTTTTACCTAAGATCACAGACTTGCTCATTCAGTTTCACGATGAAACTTCGCGTTCTCCGCACTCGGGATGCGGATCAACAATGCACGCTAAAGTAATGTATACACGAGAACTTGTACGATCATAACCGACAGGATTGTAGATTTGCTTGGACAAATGCGGTATGCGACCGCACCTATCGAAGCGAAACAAGGAATGGATCGCGATACAAGACCCCGACCCTGTCGGGAACAAGGACTGAAAAAATGGCTCTCCCACAATTTTCCAGCCAAATGGACGTAGAAGAACTCGACAGCATGGTCGAGAACGCAACCAAAGCGTCGAACTTTCTCAAGGCGATCAGCCACGAAGGTCGATTGATGATCCTGTGTCATCTGGTGACCGGTGAGAAATCGGTGACCGAGCTTGAAAACCTGCTCTCAGCTCGTCAGGCTGCCGTGTCTCAGCAGCTGTCCCGTTTGCGCCTTGAAGGCCTGGTAACGCCCCGCCGCGAAGGCAAGGCAATATACTACAGCTTGGCGGACGAACGGCCGCGCCGCATCTTGGAAGTTGTCTACGATCTGTTTTGTGACAACAAGTAAATCACGGGCAGACCTTTCTAAAATCCTTTGGTCCGCCCGTGTTCAACCTCAAGTCAGTTCGCGCAAGCCGCGAACTCGTCCGCCATGGCCGCGATGAGTTGACCATAAAGCCCGGCGCCGATGCTCAACGTGCTGCCAAGCGGATCAATCACCCGGATTTCCACTTCACCGGTCTCGGTCGCCGCTTCGAGCAGGCGCGGGTCATATTGCGGCTCGGCATAGGCGCAGGTCACACCCAGATCAACGATCCGGTCTCGCAGGGCCGCAACACGGGCTGGGCTGGGATCGCTGGCATCACCCAAGGCAATCGTCCCCGCGATCTTTAGATCAAACCGGCTTTCGAAATATTGAAAGGCATCGTGGAAAGCGACATAGGGCTGATCTGACAGCCCAGCCATCTGCTCAGCGAGTTCCGCTTCTTGCGCCTTGAGCACTTCGACCGCGGCCTTGGCATTCAACAGGTAGACCTCTGCGTTTTCGGCATCCAATTCAGCCAAACGCTCGGCAATGGCAAGAACCCAGACCTGCGCGTTCTGCGGGTCCAACCAAGCGTGCGGATCCAACCCTTCATGATGGTCATGGCCATGGTCGTCAGATTCAGCATGATCCTCATCTGCGCCATGATCATCGTGCTTCTCATGATCATCGTGTTCTGCATGGTCGTCATCGTGCTTGTCATGATTATCATGCTCTGCATGGTCGTCATCGTGCTTGTCATGATCATCATGCTCTGCATGGTCATCATCGTGCTTGTCATGATTATCATGCTCTGCATCGTCATCATCGTGCCCGTCGTGATCATCGCCTTCGGCATGGGCGTCGCCATGCTTGTCGTGATCATCTTCGTCCAGATCACGATACTCCAGCTGCAGCGTGCCTGGAACCTCAAGAAGCTCGAGCTTCGCCGCACCTTCAGAAAGCGACGACAGCGGCTTTTCGAACCATGGGGTCAACTCGGGGCCAACCCACACAACCAGATCCGCATTCTGCAATGCTCGGGCCTCGGAAGGGCGCATCGAGTATCCATGCGGCGATGCCCCTTGGCGAACAATCAGCGATGGTTCGCCCACTGTATTCATGACTTGCGAGACAAGGCTGTGGATCGGCGCAATATCCGTGGCCACCTTTGGCGGTTCGGCAAATGCCGCAACCGATAGTGCAGACAATGAAACGGCAGACAGCGCGAAGGTGCGAAGCATGAGAGCCTCCAACGTTATAGTGTAACAATTGTTGCGCTTGTTAGTCCGGACGTTATAACATATCAAGCAACAAAATCCCCGGCAGGATAAAAAACATGAGCACAATTGGCTTCTCAGAGCATGATCACGATCGCTGTATCGACACCGCCCTGTCCGAGGCTGAATCCCATTGCGCCCGGAACAAGCTGCAGTTTACCGCCGTCCGGCGCCGCGTGCTGGAGATCCTGTTGAACAAGCATCAGGCTATGGGTGCCTATGACATTCTGGCCATTCTCGCGGACGAGGGGCTGGGGTCGCAGCCTCCTGTGGCGTATCGCGCGCTGGATTTCCTGGTGCAAAACGGATTCGTTCACCGGATCGAGCGCCTGAACGCCTATACCGCTTGCGCCCATCCCAACCACGACCATGTACCGGCCTTTTTGATCTGCCGCGAATGCAAGGCCGTGGCCGAAGCCGACACCGAAGTCTCTCAAGGCAGCCTGAGTGACGCAGCCAAAACCACAGGGTTCACAATCGAAAAGATTGTGGTCGAGGCCGAGGGCATCTGCCCGGCCTGTGCCGGAGCTGCGTGATGACGACGCCGTTGATTGAAACCAAGGGGCTGAACGTCCGGCTGGGTGGGCGAACGGTGCTGCACGACGTCAGCGTGCAGATCGCGCGCGGTGAGATTGTCACTATCGTTGGCCCCAACGGGTCTGGCAAATCCACCTTTCTGCGCACGCTGATTGGTGCGCAGGTGCCGACCTCGGGCCGGGTAACGCGCGCGGACGGGCTGCGCATCGGCTATGTGCCGCAGAAACTCGCCATCGATGCCTCGCTGCCCATGACCGTGCAGCGTTTCTTGGGCTTGCCAAAGCGTATCTCTGTATCCAAAGCCCGCGACGCCCTGGAACACGCGGGTGCGCCGGGGCTAGAAAACCGGCAGATGTCGCAGCTGTCTGGCGGACAATTCCAGCGTGTCCTTCTCGCACGCGCGCTGCTGGAAACCCCGGACCTGCTGTTGCTGGATGAGGCCACGCAGGGGCTGGACCAGCCCGGATCGGCTGCGTTCTATCGCCAGATCGAAGAGGTGCGCCAGTCGCTCGGCTGCGCCGTGGTGATGGTAAGCCACGACCTGCATGTGGTCATGGCCGCCTCGGACCGGGTGCTGTGCATGAATGGCCACGTCTGCTGCGAAGGCACGCCCGAGGTGGTGGCCGAAGCGCCGGAATACCGCGCGCTCTTTGGTACCGGCACCCAGGGCGCGCTGGCGCTGTATCGCCACCAGCACACGCATTCCCACGACCACTCAACAGAACATGGGCATTCCCACTGATGCTTGACGATTTCATGGTCCGCGCCGCGCTTGCTGGCGTTGGCGTAGCTTTGGCCGCCGCCCCCATGGGCTGTTTCGTGGTGTGGCGCCGGATGGCCTATTTCGGCGAGGCCACGGCCCATGCCGCCGTTCTGGGGGTGGCCCTGGCGCTGTCCTTCTCGCTGCCGATCCTGCCTGCGGTGATTGTCGCCGCGCTTGCCATGTCCTCTGCCGTGACCGCCCTGCGGGGGAGAGGGTATGCGATGGACACGCTGCTTGGCGTGATGGCCCACAGCGCGCTTGCGGTGGGGCTGGTGGCCGTGGCGATGCTGTCCAATGTCAGGCTTGATTTGATGGCGTTTCTGTTTGGCGACATCCTGGCCGTGAACCGCATGGACCTGGCGACCATCTGGCTGGGGGGGCTTGGCGTGGCCGGTCTGATCCTGTGGCGCTGGTCGGCGCTGCTCCTGTCGACGCTCAACCCCGACCTTGCGCGCGCATCCGGCATTGATCCCCGGCGAGAGGAGGTCTGGCTGACGCTGGCACTGGCGCTGATGGTGGCCGTTGCGATCAAGGTGGTGGGCGTGCTGCTGATCGCCGCGATGCTAGTGATCCCGGCCGCGGCCGCACGGCCCCTTGTGCGCACCCCCGAAGCCATGGCCGTCACCGCCGCCGTGATCGGCGCGCTGTCGGCCCTGGGCGGGCTCTATGGCGCTTATTGGTTCGACACCCCCGCAGGCCCCAGCATCGTCTGCGGCGCCTCACTGGCCTTTGTGGTAACAACCGTGGTGGGGAGTGTGGTGCGGCGGTGAGGTACTGTACCCTCCCCCTTTGCCACAACATCATCAAACCTTGAAAACCCCAAGCATCACCGTTGCCGTCACTCACTGAGGGCCGCGCCGACCCGGGGGCGGGGCGCAATCGCGCCGCCCATGGGGCGGGTCGGCGCGGCCCGGCGGTCCCGCCGGGCAAACTTCACTTGCGCTCACACTTTAACAAGCCCTAGGCCAAGCAAATCTGCGTACTATTATTCCAAAACACTGTCATCGTCGGTGCCATCCTCGAGCTGACGCGAAGCATTAGTAACATCTGGGATTTGCCCCACTTCCAGCTCATCAAAATCTTTAGCCGCCGCAAATACCTTTAGTCGCTTTTGACGTCCATCTGGGGCATCCACCGAAGTGAATGCGCACACCGCTTCCATATTCTCATCAAATTTTCCCTTTTGACGAAGAGCGTAAGCGCTTGCCGCTTCCACAATTACAGTCAAAGATTGCCTGTCAGCCTCAGCTAACAAGTCGAATGTAAACGCTTGCTCTTTTTCCAGATCAAACAAACGTCCTGTGCGGTTTCGACCATCAAAACTCGTAACCAAGAAACGCTGAGAGCGCGTTTCATCATTGAAAACGCTCTCGTACATATACTCTTTACTTTCAGAATCTAGGTTGATCTGATTTCCGTCCCCATAAACGAATATGTTAACATTTTGTGAACCATGATTGATAACTGAGTGAGCTCTGCGTACGGAGGGCTCAGTAGCTTGGATCAGCGCTCCCAAGTCGCCAGCATTGATCCTCCCGTCATCTTCTGCTTCTTCAATCTCAGCCGCTCCAGCCAAACCGGTTGCTCGCTTGAACACTGTTTCGATCAATTTCCAGGAAGCATTAGCCAACCCGGAGCCATATGCTTCCATCAAGTATGGCGCAAGCTGAGAAAACTCAAAAACAAATTCGTAAGACCCAGGTCGTGTCGTTCGTAGATTTAAAACAAGATCTAGATCTTTGAAATTTCTGCGTCGAATTTCTCCATTCTGCGCATAGTGTAGGACCATCATCAATGCTTGAGAAATCGCATGAGCACTATCTAGAGCCGTAAACGCCGGAACAAGATGGTCATCGCTTTGATCTCCGGTAAGCGAAACCACCAGTTCAACTGCCTTATCTTCCATCCAAATTATACCTTTAGGAACTGAAAACAATCACAGCTCAACTTATAGGCAATTTACAGTTAGTAAAGCCCTCGGTATATGGAACCTTCTGCATAGTCCAACCGTTGTGGAACTAGGGGAAGCAGCACACCTATTTAGACAACGTCCAATGCGCCCGCCTAAGAAGTGTAGATTACGCCAAAAAGGAGAGGCAATTAGCTATCCATCTTCAAAGCCGAGATAAACGCCTCCTGAGGAATATCAACCTTCCCGAACTGGCGCATCTTCTTTTTACCCGCCTTCTGCTTCTCCAGCAGTTTCTTCTTCCGGGTCGCGTCGCCGCCGTAGCATTTCGCCGTCACGTCCTTGCGCAGCGCGGATAGGGTTTCGCGCGCGATGACCTTGCCGCCGATGGCCGCCTGGATCGGGATTTTGAACATGTGGCGGGGGATCAGGTCCTTGAGCTTTTCGCACATCGCCCGGCCCCGCATCTCGGCCCGGTCGCGGTGGACCATCATCGACAGCGCGTCGACCGGCTCGTCATTCACCAGCACCGACATCTTGACCAGATTGTCCTCGCGATACCCGGTCATCTGATAGTCGAACGAGGCATAGCCCTTGGTCACCGATTTCAGGCGGTCGTAGAAGTCGAACACCACCTCGTTCAGCGGCAGGTCATAGACCACCATCGCGCGGGAGCCGGCATATGTCAGATCCTCTTGGATGCCGCGGCGGTCCTGGCACAGTTTCAGCACGTCGCCCAGGTATTCATCCGGCACCAGGATCGTAGCCTTGATGCGCGGTTCCTGGATGTGGTCGACCTTGGAGGGATCGGGCATGTCGGCGGGGTTGTGCAGCTCGATCATCTCGCCGGGTTCGCCGTCTTTGCCTTTCATGAAGACGTTGTAGACCACGGAGGGCGCGGTGGTGATCAGCTCGATGTTGTATTCACGCTCGATCCGGTCGCGGATGACCTCAAGGTGCAGAAGGCCCAGGAAACCACAGCGGAAGCCAAAGCCAAGCGCGGCCGAGGTTTCCATCTCAAAGCTGAAAGAGGCGTCGTTGAGCGCCAGTTTCTCGATCGCGTCGCGCAGATCCTCGAACTCGGCACTGTCCACCGGGAAGAGGCCACAGAACACAACCGGCTGCGCGGGTTTGAAGCCGTCAAGCGCGTCTTCGGTGCCGTTGCGGTCGTTGGTGATGGTGTCGCCCACGCGGGTGTCGCGCACCTGTTTGATCGAGGCGGTCAGAAAGCCGATCTCGCCGGGGCCGAGGCTGTCGACCATCTGCATTTCCGGGCGGAAGACGCCGACGCGGTCGACGTGGTGCAGGGTGCCGTTCGACATGAACTTGACCCGCATGCCCTTTTTCAAAGTGCCGTCCATGATGCGGACCAGGACGATCACGCCGAGATAGGCGTCGTACCAAGAGTCCACCAGCATCGCCTTGAGCGGCGCATCAAGCGTGCCCTGTGGTGCGGGCAATTGGGTCACGATGGCTTCGAGCGTCTCATGAATGCCCACGCCGGTCTTGGCACTGACCTGAATGGCGTCGGTCGCGTCGATGCCGATCACATCCTCGATCTGTTCGGCCACGCGGTCACAGTCGGACGCAGGCAGGTCGATCTTGTTGAGAACCGGCACGATCTCATGATCGGCATCAATCGCCTGATAGACATTCGCCAGCGTCTGCGCCTCGACGCCCTGCGTCGAGTCCACGACCAGCAGCGAGCCCTCAACCGCGCGCATGGAGCGGGAGACCTCATAGGCAAAGTCGACGTGACCGGGGGTGTCGATCAGGTTCAGGACATAGGCCTCACCATTGTCGGCGGTGTAATCGATGCGGACCGTATTGGCCTTGATCGTGATGCCTCGCTCGCGTTCGATGTCCATGGCATCGAGCAACTGCTCCTTCATGTCGCGATCCTTGACGGTGCCGGTCTCCTGGATGAGCCGGTCAGCAAGGGTGGATTTGCCATGGTCGATGTGCGCGACGATGGAGAAATTGCGGATATGAGCGAGGTCTGTCATGGCTTGGGGATATGGTTGGGAATCGCGAGTTGGTCAAGCATGGAAGATGTCGAGCTACCCGATATTCCAGATATGCCTAGCGTCCAGGCAGCAGATGCGTTCGCAAGTGTCGTCACTCGCGACATCTTAAGGGCATTGCCGCTCCTACCAAACGCCTTCGACTTTGATCATTTGGGCTGGGAGTTTTTTACTCAGGTTAGTCAACTGAGATTTACCCACAGCTTGGTTTGTGCCGTGAAACTAGGCACAGCGGAACTTCATCAAGCAGTCAATCAGGCCGCTCACGCGGGAAACAAGCATCCTACCGGCCCGAGCAAGGAGGCATTCGTTTCAGTTGCGGAGCTTTGTAGCTCAATCGTTCCAAGTGTCAGATATGGCGTCAACGTATCCGTCGAACTAAGGAAGCTGTTGCGTCGCCTAGATGAGCAAAGGAGCCTTCGCGAAGCGCAATTGAGACAAGTATTTTTGCTTCAAGACTTGGACAATTTTCAAGAAGTATCATTGGATAGGCCACTGTTCCCCTCAAACCAACAGCAATTCAGCACCAATGAAGTGCTAAGTCGCGTGCAATCGATGATTGAAAACCTTCGGAATAACCCGTTGGTCAGCGACTATTGGACCGACTGGTACACAGGATTCGTCGAAGGCTCCCCTCTCGACCGGGAACTCCAACGCCGCGTCGCGTTGATTGATGACACCATCTGGAACGCAGGCCCCGAAGCCGTTGCTGCCGAAATCGAAAAGATCAGGGAGGAATACCAGCGCACCGTCACGCCCCCGCCTCAACGCTTCCCTGAGTTGGAGCCAAACTCGACCAAAAGACTGATCACCAACGCGGCTACAATCTCCCCAGCCCTCTCAGGCCTGTCGTTCCAAATCGAAAACGCGCAAGCGCAGTTTCATCAGTTTGGTTACAACCAGATCCCTGACACCTTCCTCCCGCTGGTCGAACTGCCCGCCCTTCTCAACAACATTTCATCCAAATTAGACACCCCCGCCCCAAACACGGACGTCGAGGATGCTCTGCGCGCCGAGGTGGGGCTGCTCAATGCCAAGGTCATCGCGCTTGAGGCTGCGCTGGAAGAGGCCCTGCGGAACAAGGCCACGTCGTTCAAGGGCACCCTAAAAGAGCACGTCGCCAAAAGTCTTGGCGATTGGAAACTCTATGCGGCCATTGTCAGTGGCCTGTTCCTTTTGTCCGGCGATGACCTGACACTTAAGGAAAGAGGTGAAAATCTCTTGAAGAAGCGCGAGCAGCTGTTTGGGGATGTCGACCCGTCACCAGCCGCGCAAAGCCTCTTTGCAAAGGTCCAGCACGCCAAAGATAGCAAAAAGGACAGGCGTAATTGGACGGGCGGATGACCAAACAGTCACATCCCCGCACGCAATCGCCAACCAGACCATTCACCCCTTAAAGACTTCTAAACGCTAGGCTATCATCCTCATATAACGACTTGGCGGCACTGACCGCGGGCGGATTGAGGCAAGCATGGCGAATTATTCGATATTCACCTTAGGTGAATCGCAGATGACGATTTCCGGCGGCGGGCAGTTGGATGGGGTGACCCAGGGCGATGGCTCGCATCTGGTGGGGCTGTCCATCACGCTCAATTCCGACGCCTGGCAAGAGGTGCAGATCCGTGATGGCGGCTCGGACACGGATTTTCGCGACAATGACGGCAATCAGCGGCTGGATGGAGACCAGACCATTGATGGGGTTAACTACTCGGACAACACCCGGATCGAGGCGGAATATGGGCTGACGCTCACTGATGGCGTGAATTTCTATCAGGTTGTCGGCGTCAACGTGAACAACTCCAACCCGTCCTTTGGCACGATCGAAGGGTTGGCTTTTGTCGGCGGTCCCGGCGGGTTTCCCCCGGTGGGCGTACCACTTTATGTCTGGAGCGCGCAGGAAGGGCCGAATTTCGACAGCACGGAGTATGCCACGCCGATTTGCTTCGTGCGTGGGACGTTGATCGATACCCCTTCGGGTCCACGCCCGATTGAAAGCTTGAATGCGGGAGACCGCGTTTGGACTGCGGCTGGCCAGCTGGCTCAAGTGAAATGGGCCGGTGGACGCGCGGCCATTGCTGCGGGTCGCTTTGCGCCGGTTGAGATTCCAGCCGGGACCCTGGGGGCCACCCGCCCTTTGCGCCTCTCGCAGCAGCACCGCATCCTGATTTCGCATCCGTTGGCCGAGCTCTTGTTTGGATCGTTTGATGTCTGGGTGCCTGCCACACATTTGATCGATGCAGGCCTCGCCCATCTGGTTCCGGGCGGCGGGGTTGAGTACTTTCACCTGCTCTTGGACACGCATGAGATCATCCGCGCCGAGGGGGTCGAGACCGAAAGCCTGCACATCCCCGAGACATCAAGCGATACAGACGAAGCCCTGCATTTCTTCCCTGAATTGGTGACAATTGACCCCGCGCCTTACCGCTTGGCGTATCCGAGCCTTAAGCGACATGAAGCCGACATACTGTTTCGTGAAATCGCCAAGATTGATCCAAACACAGGCTTGCGCCATAGTGCGTGAAAATCAAGATCGGGGCGCAAGACCCTGCAAGAACGACCGAGGCACTGACATGAAGTATTTTTTGACGGCCCTGCTGTGCGCAGGGACAATGACCATTGCGGCCCCATCCGCGTCCTTTGCAGCCAATGGCGTCATCAAACGCGCCTGCGTTGCGTCGGATCGCGCGGCTGCCACCCCCGCACGGTGTGGTTGCATTCAGCGCGTCGCCAATGACGCTCTCAGCCGCAAAGACCGCCGAACAGTCGCCAAATGGTTTGCGGATCCACATCAGGCCCAAGAACTGAAGATGTCACAGACCGCCAGCGACGATGCCCTTTGGGAACGCTATCAGGCATTTGGTCAACTGGTGCAGGCCATCTGCAAGTGACCGATAGGGGCGTTGTCCGGTCGAAATCGGCGCCCTTAACCCTGATCGGCTATCGCTACTCGGTCTATACCTGGATCGTGCGTGCGGCCCTGCACCTTAAGGCCACGCCTTTTCATTTCCAGGATTTTGACCCCTTCACCCAAGACCCCGGCCCGCACCCCCATCCCTTTGGCCGGGTGCCTGTCCTGCAGCATGGTGCGGTTTCATTGTTTGAAACCGTTCCCATTTGCGGCTACGTCGATGCAGGTTTGAACGGCCCAAGCCTGACACCCTCTGGCGCACTGGCGCGCGCTCGCGCGCAACAAGTCGCGGCGATAATCGACAACTATGGCTATTGGCCGATGATCCGCCAGGTTTTTGCGCATCGGGTGTTTCGTCCGCTGGTCGGGGAAGAGCCAGATGAAGCCACCATCGCAGAGGGCCTGACAGTTAGCGCCCCGGTATTGGCCGCGCTCGAAAAGATCGCAGAGGAAGGTCTAATCCTGACGGGCGCAACCCTGACGCTTGCAGATTGCCACCTGGCGCCGATGGTAAGCTATTTTGGCCGCGCCCCCGAAGGGAAGCAGGCCCTGAGCCGTCACCCCGCCCTTGCACGATGGTGGGCAGAGGTCTCAGCGCAAGAGTTCCTGCGCGCAACCGACCCCATGGCTTAACCGTTGCCGACCGCCCGAAGTGCCGCCTGCCCCCCGTCCAACCGGATGTCGGCGGTGCGGGCGTGCCCCTCCATCCCTTCGGCGCGCGAGATTGCAGCCGTGGCGCGGGCCAAGGCTGGCAGCGCCTGATCCTCGACCCGTTGCCAGGTCACGGTCTTGAGGTATTTGTGCACGCTCAAGCCACCAGTATAGCGCGCGGCACCGGATGTGGGCAGAACGTGATTGGGACCGCTGGCCTTGTCACCAAAGGCCACTGTGGTGTTTGCGCCAAGAAACAGCGAACCATAGGCGTTGAGCCGCCCCTTCCACCAGTCCAGCTCAGCGGCCTGCACATGCAAGTGTTCCGGCGCATAGCGATCGGCCACCTGTGCCATCTCTTCGCGGTTCTCGCACAAGATGACCTCACCCAAAGCGTCCCAGGCGGCTTGCGCGCTCGAGCGGTTGGGTTCGGGCAGTTCCTTGATGCAGCCCGGGATGTTGATCAGCACCTGCTCGGCAAGGTCCGCGTCATCCAGCACCAGCCAGACGGGTGAGTTGTAGCCGTGTTCGGCCTGCCCAACCAAATCCCAGGCCACGGTCAACGCATCAGCGGACCTATCCGCAATCACCAGCGAATCCGTAGGCCCGGCAAACATGTCGATCCCAACCGGGCCGAAAAGCTGCCGTTTTGCTTCGGCCACAAACTGGTTGCCCGGGCCCACCAGGATATCCGCCTCGGGCGCCCCAAACAGGCCAAAGGCCATCGCAGCAACCCCCTGAACACCTCCCACGGCCAGAATACGGTCCGCTCCTGCCAGAGACATGGCGTAAAGGATCGCAGGGTGCACCCCCTGCCCCGCACGCGGCGGTGAGCAGGCCGTGATGTTGGGCACGCCCGCGGCCCGCGCTGTGGTGATCGTCATCAGGGCCGAGGCAATATGCGCATAGCGACCACCCGGCACGTAGCAGCCGGCTGCATTCAACGGGATCTGGCGCTGACCTGCGAACAACCCTGGACGCAACTCAGTCTCAAAATCCATGGCCGAAGCCCGCTGTGCCTCGGCAAAGCGTCGGATGTTGTCGTGGGCATACCGGATCTCCGCCTTGAGAGGATCGGACACATGAAGAGCGGCCTGTTCGATTTGTTCGGGGCTGACGACAATCTCGCCCTCCCAGCCGTCCAGCTTGGCCGCGTATTCACGCACCGCCTCTTCCCGGCCTTCCCGCAGGCGCGCCAGCATGATCTGGACCGTGTCGGCAGTATCGCCTGCCGATTGGGGCGGCAGGCCTGGGGCGGATTTCAGATATTCAACCATTGTCGATGTCCTGTGCGTTCAAAGCTTGACCAAAGGGCCGCATAGTTTCACAAAAGGCAAAACTGTGAGGGTCTGCCAAATGCTGATGAAAGGGGTGACATTGCGCGGTCTCGAAGTGTTCGAGGCGCTTGCAAAGACGGGATCGGTGGCGCAGGCGTCCGAGCTGACGGGGCTGAGCCAACCTGCGGTCAGCCAGCAACTGCGCAACCTGGAAAAGGCGCTTGGCACCGATCTGGTGGATCACGGCAAACGGCCGATGGTGGTGACGCCCGCGGGCCGGTCGTTTCTGGCGCGGACCGAAGCGGTGCTGTCCGAGCTGCGGCTGGCACAAAGTGAACTGACGGTCATGGACCTGACCCATCTGAGCACGCTTTCGATCGGTCTGATCGACGATTTCGACAACGACCTGACCCCGCGTCTGGTCACCATCCTGGCCGACAGCCTGACCAAATGCCGGTTCAAACTGATCACTGCTCCCAGCCACGAAATCAGCGAGGCGATGCAGCAACAACGCCTGCACATCGCGGTTGCCGCCACCACCGGCGAGATGCTGGACGGCGTCGTCGAATACCCGCTGGTGCGCGATCCGTTTCTGCTGGTGGCCCCCAAAGGGCACGTTCCCGAGGGCGCAGATATCATGGCTGCCCTGCAAGGATTGCCCCTTTTGCGCTACGCCCGCGAACAGCTGATCAGTCGCCAGATCGAGGCACATCTGGCGCGCCAGAAACTGATCTTTGAAGAGCGGTTCGAAATCGGCTCGCATCTGGCGCTGATCGCCATGGTGGCCCGCCGCGTGGGTTGGTCGGTGACAACGCCGCTGGGATATATGCGCGCGGCGCGCTTCCACGACCAGATTGACGCCTTCCCCCTGCCATTTGCCTCGTTCTCGCGCACCATTTCGCTGTTTGCCGGTGCTGACTGGGCGGATCGCGTGCCGCGTGACGTCGCCCAGACCATGCGCCGCCTGGTGCAAAGCCAGATGATCGATCCGGCGGTTGCCAAGCTGCCGTGGCTCAACACCCAGCTGCGCGTGATCGACAGCTAAACATTCGGCGTAGGGCGATGGCATTGCGGGGATCCTATGAACAGGCTCGATGGGTTATCCTGGATAAATCCCAAGCCCACACACCCTCGCAAGAGACGCCGGGTCAGTTTCCTGATCAACAGACGATGAATTTCGCTTTCCTTAAGTCAGGATGCGCTTGAACCGCCCTTCCCGCAGGTTCGGGCAGGCCCATGGTTTCACCAATTTCGTCCACGTCTCAGAAAGTGCGACCACGGTTGGCTCAGTTGCCTTCTGGACGAGCGGGGCGAAGGCCCCAACGTCTATGCGCATGAACTCGCACTCCTAAGGTAGGTCTCGGCCATGCGTCGGACCCAATAACGAAGACTGGCAAACAGGAAACCAAAGCCCGAAGCGACACTCTGACAGAAAAGCAGGCTGAACCTGCGCACCCAATACTGATGTCACAGTCAGGGTCGACAAATCTAAAGAACCCGCAAATCAGCCGCTACCGAAAGGGTTCCGGTTTTGAACTCAGCGTACCTCGGCGTGGGCACGATGGCGAGAGCGTTGGCCCCTTGCCTTGCCGCATAAACTCACAACACACAGTGGCCCCCGATAATCTGAAATTTAGATCCAGGATGAGTTTCTAGTTTTGCCTGTTTACCTGGGAGGATAGAACTGAAATTGTGGCAACTGAACTTACGCGCGTTTTCAACAACACGAGGTGTGAGTCTTATCTGGGTTAAATAATGATGCCCCCCAACGCAGTTCGGGTTTTCCTTATGATCAAGAACCGCCCAATCCCGCATACTTACGGTAGGTAAGGCAGCAAAGACAAAGAATCCGTGACACCCATCTTGACCATCCCAGCGATTCCTCCTAAACGCATCCAACCAGTTTTCGGGCGCGTCATCGGATTGCGCCCCTTGTGATTTGGCTGCGGGGGAACCCGAGCCTCCAGAAACAAAGGAAGAAACCATGTCGCGCCGTTGCGAACTGACCGGAAAAGGCCCGATGACTGGCAACAATGTCAGCCACGCCAAAAACAGAACTCGTCGTCGTTTCCTGCCGAACCTGAACGACGTCACCCTGCAGTCGGAAACCTTGGGCCGTGGCGTCAAGCTGCGCATCTCGGCGGCTGCGCTGCGCTCGGTCGACCACCGTGGTGGTCTGGACGCGTTCCTGGCCAAAGCCAAGGACGAAGAGCTGTCGGCAAACGCGCTGAAAGTGAAGAAAGAGATCGCCAAGGCACAAGCCGCGGCCTGATCGCTTCGCGAAACTAGAAAATTCCAGAAGGCCCCGCACCTTGTGTGCGGGGTTTTTCTGTTCACTCTCATGACTTGGGCCGCTTGCGTCACTGCGCTGCAGGGCTGGGTTTCGACTTGCGACGGGCTGTGAGCGCTGCCTATATCGCGCCCGAGATGAGAGCCTTAGTTCGCACATATCTGGCCGTGATGATGAGCTTGCAGGTCATGCTGACCGGCCAAGCCATGGCTGCCACAAGCGGTATGGATGCCGCCGTGGGACATATGGTGATTTGTACTAGCACCGGACCGGTGGTTGTCATGGTCGACGAAAACGGCCAGCCGACCAAGGCCCCGGCGTATTGTCCCGACTATGCGATGTCTCTGCTGGGGGCCGTTCTCCCCGATACAGTGTCAGGTGTCACCTCAGACCGGGGCCTATTTCCTGAACCCGATCGCATTACCAAAGCTCTGATTTCCCGCGTATCTCTGCAACCTTCGGCGCGGGCACCTCCTGTCACTATCTGATTCCCCAACTTCCCAACAGACAGACCAAACATACAGGAGAGAAGTCATGCGCTTCACCAGAACCTTCACCGCAGCCGTGGCCGCGATCACCGTTGCAACTTCTGCCATCGCGGGCGACGCCATCATGGTCAAGGACGCCTATGCACGTTCGGCCACCAAAACCGCCAAAACCGGGGCTGCCTTCATGAACGTGATGAACCATGGGGCGGAGGATGATCGCCTGGTCGATGTTAAATCAGATGTCGCTGCTCGGGTCGAATTGCACACGCACAAGGAAAATGCCGAGGGTGTCATGCAGATGCTCCACGTGAAAGAGGGCTTTGCCATTCCAGCAGGTGAGATGCACAGTCTGGCCCGGGGTGGCGACCATGTGATGTTCATGGGGCTGAAAGAGCCCTTTGAGCAGGGAGAGATGATCCCGATGATCTTGGTCTTTGAAAGAGCCGGCGAGATCGAAATTGAGGTTCCGGTCGACCTGGAGCGCAAACCTCAAGCGGGCGCACATGGTGGTCACAAGAACTGAGTTTTGACGGCAAGCGGGGGCTACTCCCGCCCGTCGTCAATGTTTCTGACGAAACACCTCCTCCCGTTGGGCCCGGCGCCGCGCTAGCGCGCGGCGCTTCACTGCCAAGGATCAACCGTGGTGATCTGATCCTCACCTGTGGTCTCAAGCGCAACCGCCGAGCGGAGCGAGGCCACGCCCAACCCCGCCAGTGGTGCTGACGCAGTCAGGATCACGCGGGGGCGGGAGTGCCCCTCTGTCCCAAAAGTTCATCAACCCAGGCTGGTACGGTTTCGCTGGCCGGACCGAAACGGGTTTCGTCGAAACTGGAGACCACGGCCGAAGGATCTAGGTTCAATTCAACCGTTCGCGACCCTGCTGCGATTGCTTCGTGCACAAAGGCGGCAGCGGGATAGACCTGACCAGAGGTCCCTATGGCAGCAAAGATGCTGGCCTCGGCCAGGTGATCATAAATCTGATCCATAAAATAGGGCATTTCACCGAACCAAACCACATCGGGTCTACCTGATGGCGCTCCGCAAGAAGGGCAGAGTTCGCCAACCTTCATTTCATCTGGCGCCTTCCAACGATGATCACAACTGGCGCAGAGCGCCCCTGCCAAAGTCCCGTGCATGTGCAGAACCTGAGACGCACCGCCTGCCTCGTGAAGACCATCCACGTTTTGTGTTACGATCACGACTTCACCAGGCCAATTTTGTTGCAGCCGAGCCAGAGCACGGTGGGCATCGTTCGGCAGAGCTTGTGCTGCCTGTACCCGGCGGGCGTTGTAAAACCCCTGCACCAAACCGGGATCTCGGGCGAACCCTTCGGGCGTCGCCACATCCTCGATCCGGTGTTGCGACCATAGCCCGCCTTCGTCTCGAAATGTGCCCAACCCGCTTTCGGCAGAAACGCCCGCACCTGTCAGAATGACGATTTTTTCCATCAATTTTCCGATCCCTAGATTCTGGACGCATTCTTCTTTCATAGACCAATCTTGACGGTTTCAGCGAGATCCATTGCCCCCCCCCTAAATCATATGCAGCTTGGCGTTCACGTCACCTATCTGGCGATTTCCTATTTTGTTCGCCCCGAAAACTGAGGTCTTTCGATGTGCCGAAAGGTATGCATGAAATCACTCACGGCAGTCTTTTCCTCAAATCTTGGCAACAAGACCGGCCACCAGTCGAACGCCGAAGCCCCGATCCTTGCACCTCTTTGCCCCAATACGATTGGTAAAGACAATTCTGCTCGTAACACGACGACGATTCACACCGGCTTTGCCGCGAGCTCTTTTGGAAAAACTCAATGATTTCGGATGCCTGCATCGGCAGCCCGATCCAGATAAGGCAGGTTTGATGCTCGAACTTCCTTCAACGGCGCAACAAGACGGAATTCTGGAACTTGGGGCCCTGCCCCTCAGATCCGTGACAGAGATTGCAGCATTTGATCGGCCGCCATCGCCGGGCCTAGCGCGCCCCGAGCCACATCTTGCGCCAGTTGATCCATCCGCGCGCGTGCTTCGGGCGTGTCGAGCTGCGCCAAAAGCGCCTGGCGCACTTCTTGATCGAACCAATAGCGCGCCTGATTGGCCCGGGTCATCTCCCAAAAGCCGTTCTCCTTGCGCCACGTGATCAGCGCCTTCATTTCATCCCACGCCGTGGTCAAACCATCCTCTTGCAGAGCCGAAACCATCATGGCTTTGGGAAACTCCTTTGGGTCCTGCGGACGTTTGCGCAGCAAGCGCAAGGCCCCCGCATAGTCGGCACATGTCCGCGTGGCCGCCGGTTTCAGATCACCGTCCGCCTTGTTGACTAGGATCAGATCCGCCATTTCCATGATGCCGCGTTTGACGCCCTGCAATTCATCACCACCAGCCGGTGCAAGCAACAGCAAAAACAGATCCGACATCTCGGCCACAACCGTCTCGGATTGACCGACCCCGACTGTTTCGATCAGCACCACATCGAATCCTGCCGCCTCGCACAAGGCGACGGCTTCTCGCGTACGTCGCGCCACCCCGCCAAGATGCGTCTGGCTGGGAGAAGGGCGAATAAATGCGTTGCGCTCGCGGCTCAGGCGCTCCATGCGCGTCTTGTCGCCCAAAATCGAGCCGCCAGAACGAGATGAGCTGGGGTCAACGGCCAGCACGGCCACGCGCAACCCTTGGCCAACCAGATGCATTCCAAAAGATTCGATAAAGGTGGACTTCCCTACACCTGGTGTTCCGGACAAGCCAATCCGCATTGCCTGCCGTCGGGCGGAACTCAACTGCTCCAGCAAAGCCGTGGCCTGCACGCGATGATCTGTGCGCCCGCTTTCGACCAATGTGATCGCACGCGCCAAAGCCCTGCGATCACCTGTCAAAATCTTGTCACCCAGCTGTGCGATGTCCATGGTGGTTCGACCCTTTTCAAATTTGCGCTACTTGACGCCGAGCGGGTTGCTTTGTCCAGAGTTTGAAAGGGTTTCTCAATATGTATCTTCGCCGCATAGCCCTTGCCCTTATGGTCTTGCCCCTGTTCAGCGCCCTCCCGGCACGGGCGGCAGACACTGACGCGCTCTTTGATGTTCAGGCTTGGGGTGTAAAAATCGGTGAATTTCGCGTCACCGGGCAGGATCGCGCGGGCTTCTACGATGTTAAGGCCAGATTTGAAACCACTGGGGTGGTCAAACAGCTTGGCCGAATTTGGTTCACCATGTCGGCCACGGGGCGCAAGCAAGGCCGTGAATTTACCCCAATACGATACTCCGAACAGGTTCGGACAGGGCGGCGACAATCATCGGCCCAGATGGACTATTCCTCTGGCTTTCCCCTGCTGACAGGCGGCAAGCTGGGAACCGAAGATGCCGAAGTTCTGGATGCCACCGCACAGACGGATACGGTCGATCCACTGACCGCAATGTTTGTTGCCCTGCGGGATCAACCGCGCGCGCAACTGTGCAAACTCAACCAGCCGATCTTTGACGGCGCGCGCCGGACTATCGCCTATATGACAGGTCGCAAGGCCGAGGGAGAAAAGGTGATCTGCACCGGACAATTTCGACGGCTGGGCGGCTATTCGGCCAAACAACTGCGACAGGGGCGCAATTCCAGCTTTGAGCTTACTTACGTGCCCGCCGGGGCCGTGATGCGGGTGCAAGAGGCACGCGTCACCAGCTCTCGTGGCACCGCCGTCCTGACCCGGCGCTAGACGCCGCCGCGCGCTTTGGCGATAAGGCGAGCATGAGCAAGCTCCCCATCGAAGACGCCCTCCCTGATCTGATCGACGCCCTGCGCCGCACAGGCCGCGCCGTGTTGCAGGCCCCGCCCGGTGCGGGCAAGACCACGCGCGTCCCCCTTGCGATGCTCGAGGCGGACCTGTGCACCGGGCGCATCATCATGCTGGAACCCCGCCGACTGGCGGCGCGCGCTGCTGCCGAACGTATGGCGCAAACCTTGGGAGAACCTGTTGGGCAAACGGTTGGCTACCGAATCCGGGGCGACTCCAAAACCACGAAAGTGACTCGGATTGAAGTTGTGACCGAGGGTATTCTGACCCGGATGCTGCAATCCGAACCTGACTTGCCCGGCGTCGGCGCGATCCTGTTTGATGAGTTCCACGAACGCTCTTTGAACGCCGACCTTGGCCTGGCTCTGAGTCTTGAGGTCGCCGAAGCACTGCGCGACGACCTGATGCTGATCGCGATGTCCGCGACACTTGACGCCGGTCCCGTTGCCGAGCTGATGGGCGCGCCGCTGGTAACATCCGAAGGGCGGAGTTTTCCAGTTGAAACCCGCTGGCTTGACCGGCCTTTGCCCCCCAAGGCACGCAAGCTGGATGCGTTGGTTGATCTGGTGGTGCGGGCCGAGCGTGACACACGGGCCGAAGGCGGTGGAATTCTGGTGTTTTTGCCCGGCGAGGGAGAGATCCGCCGCGCTGAGGGTGCCTTGAACGCGCAGCTGCCCGGCGATTGTACCGTCCGACCGCTGTTTGGCGCGATGCCCTTTTCCGATCAGCGCGCCGCCATTGCCCCAGTCAAAACAGGCCGCAAGGTGGTTCTGGCAACCTCGATCGCGGAAACATCGCTTACCATTCAGGACATCCGGGTTGTGGTGGATATGGGCCAGGCCCGCCGCGCCAGGTTCGACCCCGGCTCGGGCATGTCGCGGCTGGTCACCGAACGGGTGACCCGGGCCGAAGCCACGCAACGCGCAGGCCGCGCCGGCCGTGTGGCCGCCGGGGTCTGCTATCGCCTCTGGACCAGAGGAGAGGAAGGCGCGCTCTTTGCTTACCCCCCGGCCGAGATCGAAGCCGCCGACCTGACCGGGCTGGCGCTGGAACTTGCGCTTTGGGGGGCAGACGCCACGGATCTGGCGTTCCTCACTCCTCCTCCCGCAGGGGCACTTGCCGAAGCGCGCGCACTTTTGCAGATGCTGGGCGCTTTGGACGGCGCGAACCGGATGACCGACCACGGACGAGCTCTGACCGCCCTGCCTCTGCACCCTCGCCTGGCTCATATGCTGGTGACCGCGGGTCACGCGGCTGCCTCTATGGCTGCCCTTTTTGCGGAACGCGATCCTCTGCGAGGTGCCCCCTCGGACCTGGCCTTGCGGATAGAGGCCATGCGCGATCCAAAGGCGTTTCAGCGCAAGCGGTCGTATCAGGTGAACTTTGGCGTCCTTGAACGCGTCCGGGCCGACACCAAGCGCCTTCGTGCCTTGACCCGCACCAAAGGCAGCGATCTCTCACCAGCCGCCATGGCCGCGCTTGCCTACCCTGATCGGATCGGACAACGGCGCAAGGGCGACGCGGCGCGCTATGTCCTGTCGGGCGGTAAGGGCGTTGTGATGGAGGACAGCGATACTCTGGCCGCAGCCCCCCTGGTCGTGGCGCTCGACACCGACGGCAACCCCCGCGAGGCGCGCGTCAGGTTGGCTGCACGCATCTCCGAGGGTGAGGTCCGCGCCCTCTTTGCCGATCAGATTGCGTGGGTCGATCATTGCGAATGGTCGAAACGTGAACGCCGCGTGGTGGCCCGCAAGCGTGAGTGTTTCGGGGCCATCGCTCTGGATGACCGCATCTGGAAGGATGTGCCACCCGATGCGGTTGCCCTGGCCATGTTGGACGGCGTGCGCGATCTTGGGCTGCGGTTGGACGGGGCTGCCGCACGGCTGGCAGCTCGGGTGGAACTTGCGCGCACGGATGGGGCCGAGATGCCGGATTTCTCGCAAGACGGGCTGATGGCCACGCTTGAGGGCTGGCTGCTGCCGATGCTCACCGGCGTACGCAGCGCCGAGGACTGGAAACGCTTCGACCCGCTGCCCGCACTGCAAGCGGCGCTCAGCTGGGACCAGACGCAGACGCTCGATCGTCTGGTGCCGTCGAAGTTCGTGACACCACTGGGGCGCAAGATCGCCATCGATTATGACGCCGACGGCAACCCCGAAATCCAGGTCCGCCTGCAAGAGATGTTCGGCGTGACACGGCATCCCACCAGCGGCGGGGTGCCCCTGAAGATCACGCTGCTGTCGCCCGCGCAACGGCCGATCCAGATCACCCGCGATCTACCTGGGTTCTGGACCGGATCCTATGCGGATGTGCGCAAGGACATGCGGGCGCAATATCCCAAACACCCCTGGCCCGAAGATCCCACCCAAGAGGATCCGACCCTTCGGGCGAAACGCAGAAAATGACCCGTTTTAGCCCATACACTTGCGGCTTGACGCAACCGCAGCGCGCCGCAGGCGCGCTGCCCGGCCCAACGGGTTTGCGTGCATTTTCAATGCATGCCAACCGGGCGGGAGCGCTACGAGCGTAGACTGGGCAAGCCGATCCCCGTGGCCTGGAACCCGCCATCCGCGGCCAAGATCTGCCCGGTGATGTAACTTGCCTTGTCGCTCAGCAGGAACGTGATGGCCGCGGCGATCTCCTCCTCGCTACCGTAGCGGTTCAAAGGAATGGCATCATGATAGGCCGCGCGGATGTCCGGTGTGTGCACCGCCAGCGCCAGCTTGGTGTCCACGGGCCCTGGGGCGACCGCGTTGACGCGAATGCCCAGCTCGCCCAGTTCCGCAGCCTGCTGCAAGGTCAATTGCGCCAATCCTGCCTTGGACGTTCCATAAGCCACACGCAGGGTCGACGCGCGCAGGCCGGAAATCGAAGTGATGTTGACCACCGCGCCGCCGTCACCACCCGACAACAATGCGGTCAGCGCCTGCGTCATCAAAAAGGGGCCGTCCAGATTGGTGGCCATGACGGTTTTCCATCGCTCAAAGCTGGTCTCGCGGATCGGGCCAAAGTCGGCCACGCCCGCATTGTTCACCAGCCCGTCCAAACGTCCGAACTCGGAGCCCAGCCAATTGGCCACCCGGGTGGCATCCTCGGGGCTGGACACGTCAGCCTCACAGGCCACCGCGCCCTCGACGCTGTGAACCGCTTCGGTCAATGTCTCAACATCACGGTCGAGCATGATCACGCGCCAACCCTGCTCGGTCAGTTGCCCGGATGTTGCAAGTCCAATGCCACGCGCGGCTCCGGTAACCAATGCCGTTTTCATCGTACGTCCCTACTTCCAGTCGCCATGATGTTTCCCTGGTGCATCGGTGCGCTCGAACCCATGAACCCCAAACGCGTCTCGCTGGGCCTGGATCAAGTTTGCGGTGCCTGTTTCCTGACGCGCGGTGTCGAACCACGCCAACCCCGCGGACAGGGCCGGCACCGGCAACCCAGCAGAAACCGCCGCGCCAACCACCCGCCGCAAGGCCGGAATTTCAGGCGACAGAAGCTCGGCCATCCCTTCAGCCAAAAGAACCGGCCGGTCAGGCGTTTGCCGCAAAAGAGGGGCCAGATCATCCAGCAAGCGCGAACGAATGATGCAGCCCGCCCGCCAGATTTCGGCAATCCTTGCCAAATCCAGAGACCAATCATACTCGGCAGAAGCCGCACGCAGGACTTCAAACCCTTGCAAATGCGCCAATACGCGACCCGCAAACAACGCGTCTTCGAATTTTTCGGTCTCGATTTCAATTTGCCCGAACCCTGGAAACTGCGTTGCAGCTGCCAGGCGTGCGGACTTTGCAGACGACCAGGCCCGCGCTCCGACGGCTGCCTCGATGGTGCTGGCGGATTGCCCCAGCTTCAGGGCCTCGATCACCGTCCAGCGTCCGGTTCCCTTTTGCCCCGCCTGATCACGGATCATATCCACCAAAGGTCTATTGCTGGTCGGGTCAAATGTCTGCAAAACCCGTGCTGTTGTTTCGACCAGGAAAGAAGCCAGCTTGCCGTCTGACCAGCCCGAAAACAGAGCGCCGATCCTAGGGGCCTCCCAGCCCTGCCCATCCCGAAGCAGCCCGTAGATTTCCGAGATCATCTGCATGTCGGCATATTCGATACCGTTGTGCACCGTCTTGACGAAATGCCCAGCCCCATCGGGCCCTACATGCGCCACGCATGGGTCATTTTGAAACCGGGCAGCAATGGGTTCGAGCATCGGCGCCAGTTGTTGCCAACTGTGATCCGAGCCGCCAACCATCATCGAAGGCCCCGTTCGGGCACCTTCTTCGCCGCCGGAAACACCCATCCCCACAAAATGAAACCCTGTGGAGGTTGTCGTACGCCGACGGGTTTCGTTGAAATCTGCGTTGCCCGCGTCAACAACCGTATCGTTTTCATCCAACAAAGGGGCCAGCCGTTCGATCATGGCATCAACAGGTGCCCCAGATGGGATCATCAGCACAATCACACGCGGCGAGGCGATGGACGCCACAAAGCCAGCCAGATCTTCGACACCTTTGATCCGCTCTGCCAATGTGCCAGCTTCGGCCAAGAAAGAGGGTATCCAATCTGGCTCGCGGTTGCTTACAGCAATCTCAATCCCGTTCTCCGCCAGGTTTAGTGCCAAGGCGCTGCCCATCGTACCCAACCCGTAGACTCCGACCCGCGCCTGTGTTTGCGCCATGTTTCACCTCGCACCTGTTCGATCTGGCAAGGTTGCGACATCACGGACACGGGCGCAAGACAAAGACGGAGCGATTAACCGTCTGGTCATTGTAAGTAATGCTACATTCCTTATATTCCTTTCGAAATGCCGTGAAACAAGGCGGCCGGATCGAGCTTGAACCATGACAAATGTACTTGAAATCGCTTGGCAGGAAGTCGTCCGGCCACTCTTCTTCCGCCCCAAACGGGTTCAGGTCGCTGCGTTGTGTCTGCGAGACGGGACAGATGGCCACGAAGTCTTGATGATAACCAGCCGTGGAACCGGGCGCTGGATCGTTCCCAAGGGGTGGCCGATTGAGGGTCTGAATGGCCCCGAGACCGCCCTGCAAGAGGCCTGGGAAGAGGCGGGTGTCAAAGACGCGCATGCGCAAAAGAGCCCAATTGGTCGATACAACTACGACAAGGTTCTGTCCAACGGGACATCCGAACCGGTGGAAACGCAGGTCTACAAGATCAACGTTTCCGAGTTGTCGGATGAATATCCCGAAGCAAGCCAGCGACAAAGACAGTGGATGTCGGCGGGCGAAGCCGCAAACCTGGTGCGAGAGCCGCAACTCAAGGCCATTTTGCTGAGCTTGTAACAGTTTCACGACAGTTTTATGAAGATCGACTTGTGCCTGTTCCAATCTGCCACTAGTAGCGCGCGCTAGATACGGAAGGGATGGCGGACACATGGCTGACGCTGAAAACAGCAACAAGTGGACAACTCTTGATCGCGACTTGAACCGGATTTCCCGGGTTGAAGTCGCAACAGCCTATGTTGCGCGCCCTATGGTCGGCCCCGGTATTGCTCTGGCCTTTATGGTTATCGCTGCCCTATTGGCGATGCTGGCCTTTGGTTCGACATCGGGAAGCTTGATCATCGCCGCCGCAGCGGCGTTTGGCGCCTATATGGCGATTAACATCGGCGCCAATGATGTTGCCAACAATATGGGCCCCGCAGTTGGGGCCAACGCGCTGACTATGGGTGGCGCCATCGCCATTGCCGCCATCGCAGAAAGCGCAGGCGCGCTGCTGGCCGGGGGAGATGTCGTCTCAACCATCTCCAAGGGGATCATCGACCCCTCGGGCATGCAAAACAGCGAGATTTTCATCTGGGCGATGATGGCCGCGCTCATTTCATCGGCACTGTGGGTCAATCTGGCGACATGGGTGGGCGCGCCGGTGTCGACCACACATTCGGTTGTGGGCGGAGTTATGGGGGCCGGGATCGCAGCGGCCGGCATGACGGCCGTCAATTGGCCCACGATGGGCAAGATTGCCGCCAGTTGGGTCATTTCACCGGTTTTGGGTGGTGCGATCGCAGCCGGTTTCCTGGCCTTGATCAAGGCACGCATCTTGTATCAGGACGACAAAATTGCCGCCTCGCGCCGTTGGGTTCCGATCCTTGTGGGTGTGATGGCCGGCGCATTTTCCGCCTATCTCGCGGTCAAAGGTCTCAAGCGGATCGTCAAGATCGAGCTGGAGATTGCCCTTTTGATCGGGGTAGTCGGGGGCCTGGCGGTTTGGGCGCTCTGTGTGCCGCTGATCCGTCGCCAATCCGAGGGGCTGGAGAACCGCAATAAATCGGTCAAAACGCTTTTTGGGTTGCCTCTGGTCGTTTCTGCCGCCCTGCTCAGCTTTGCGCATGGTGCCAATGATGTGGCCAACGCGGTTGGTCCGCTGGCCGCCATCGTTCACGCCACCGAATTCGGAGATTTTGCCGCCAAGGTTGCAATCCCGACCTGGGTCATGGTGATTGGTGCCTTTGGTATCTCGTTTGGTCTGTTCCTGTTTGGCCCCAAGCTGATCCGTATGGTGGGCAGCCAGATCACTAAGCTGAACCCGATGCGGGCCTATTGCGTCGCGCTATCTGCCGCCATCACCGTGATCGTCGCAAGCTGGTTGGGGCTGCCGGTCAGTTCGACCCACATTGCCGTTGGCGGCGTGTTCGGCGTGGGGTTCTATCGCGAATGGCACATGGAGCGGCGCCTACAGAAATCCAGCGCCAATCGCCCCGTTGAGAAACGCATCGCGCGCGAGGAACGCCGCCGTCGCAAGCTGGTTCGTCGGTCGCATTTCATGACCATCGTGGCGGCCTGGGTCATCACGGTGCCCGCCGCTGCTCTCATGTCGGCCAGCATCTTCTGGCTGCTTTCGCTAATGCTGTGAGGCTGTTGGGCTAGCCTCTGACTTCGTTTGCGGTCAGGGGTGGGTCTGCTGTTTCGATCAGATTGGCCACCCTGCTGCAGATCGGGGTCGCAACCCCGGCCTGTTGCCCCAAACGCATGATTTCGCCTTGCAGGCTGTCAATCTCGGTCGGGCGCCCTGCCATCAGGTCATAGGCCATCGACGTCCGCGCGGACGGATCGATCGTCAGCATCTTGGCCGCGATCCGGCTGAACAGCGGCGTTGGCAAGCGCAGGATGTGCGGTGTCATCCAGGCAGGCAGAGGCGTGGTTGAGGCCACTTCGAGACCGGAGCGTTGCAATACATTCAATGCCTCGGCCATCTGGTCCGCCATCACGCGGCGCCAATCCCGATCCAGGAGTTGTTGCTGCAAGGTCAGACCGCTGAGCGCATTCAGCGCATTGTTGAGGTTGATGACCAACTTGCCCCATTGCACCGCCTCGATCCGGTCGCTTTCGGTCACCGAGAGATGCGGCACGCTAAGGGTCTTTCCCAGATCACCCGGGCCCTGCTCGATCACGATATCCCCCGACGTGGCCCGGTGAAAACCCATACCCGAGGGGACAACGTTGAAGGGCACCATACCTGCACGCACGTCACGGCCCGTCAGGATGGCGCGCAAGGTGGCCGCATTTTCGATCCCGTTCTGCCACGACAGGACCGGAGCATCGGCGGGTGCGTATTCGGCAATCAGGCGCGCCATCTCCTCTGTCGCGCCGGATTTGACAGTCACGACCACCAGATCCGCTTGGGAAAGACAACTTGGGTCATCACTCAGCCCCAATTGATCGGCTTGCACCACCTGCTCCAGCCCCGAGAAATCCGAAACCGTCAGGCCGTGCTCGCCGATCTGATCAAGAATACGCGCCCGCCCCAACAGCGTGACGGGCTGGCCTGCGGCGGCCAACAGCCCCCCTGTGAAACAGCCGATGCTTCCGGCTCCTGCTATAACAATACGCATTGCGGCCTCTCCCCTCCGGATGATCTTGCGACCGACCGGGCAGAGAGGCAACCATGACCACACGACAAATCAAGGGGCGCTCCCGCCCTCGCTGCATGCCCTGGCGGGCCCTTGCTCGGTTCGGTCGGGCGCCTCGCCTGTGGCTCGGCGTGGTCCCGTCCAGACACACCGTCAGCCTGCCCGCCTTTGCCTGCGCTCCTTGAGGCGTGCATGCGCCTCGGGCGTGCCATCGTGAAACGAGCCGAACCACTTGTCCCAGGGCATTTCCAGGTTGCCATAGTTCACTTCGAAATACCGGTGATGCATCTGATGATGGAATGTCCCAAGCGCCAGCGTTTTGCGGTCCTTGACCAACAAGCTTTCGAACCCTGTGTGAGAGGTTGCCGCCGTCAACCCCTGGTGCTGCAGATGGAACAGGATGTGCAGCGGATGGGCGGGCACCACCAGGTGGATCAGGATCGAAGTGAAGAAAAAGAACGCCTCGACCGGATGCATGGACAGCCCCGACCACGGGCCGACATTGACGTTACGGTGGTGCAGCGCGTGTGCCAGACGATAAAGCGGCCCCCAATGCAGCGCTCGGTGAATCCAGTAGAAGTGGAACGAGATCCAGACCGGTGTGAGCAGGAAGAAGAGCACAAACAGAACGGGGTGTTCCGAGGGGACAAGCATGGGAACCCACCCCCGCGCCATGCCGTGGAACATCAGCACTTCGAAGAAGGTCCAGCATCCGACCCCGCTGACCAACGTCCAGAACATGTTGTCGTGCACCTGATTTGCAAAGGTGAATTGCTTTCCTTTGCCTGCCAGGGGACGCGGATCAAACTTGAGCCGTTCACCCTGTTTGCGGGCGCGAAAAAAGAACAGATGCAGCCCGCCCGCCACCAGAATCATCAAGGCCAGATTGCGCAGCCAGATCAAGGCGATCCAGTCGAAAGAAAGGACCGCCATCCGCTCCATCGCGGGGGTCAACCAGGTCCAGCTGATGAAGGCGATCAGCAGGACAAGGACGTTTTCCGCCAACCCCAGCCACCGCACCACGAGCCACTGCGCCATGCGCGCCGGATCTGGTGGCCAGCTGAAGAACGGCGAGACCGCAATAGGCACATCAGGTGTATGCGCCCAACCGGGCAACTTTGGGTGATCGGACATGGTGGGCCTTTGTTGCTTGCTCAATTGCGTTGACTCAGCCTGTCACATCGACTTACACCTGAAAAACAGAACCAATTTATAAATAACATCTGATTTTCTGAGGTTATGCACGATGGACGATCTTCGCCTGTCTCTGCGACTGCTGCGCGCCTATACGGTCGCCGTCGACTGTGGCTCAATCACCGGTGCGGCTGAGGTGTTGAATGTGGCACCCTCAGCCGTGGCCTCAGCCATTGATCGGGTCGAGGCGGAATTTGGGGCAACATTGCTGGTTCGCGCGCGGGCCCGTGGCATCACCGCCACCCCGGCGGGGCGGGCATTGGCCGCGCGGATCAAGCCATTGATCGAGACGTATTCGGACGTCATGCAGCAGGGTTATGCCCTGAACCAGGGTTTGCGCGGCACGCTGCACGTTGGCTACTACGCCCCCATTGCTCCGGCGTTTTTGCCGCATATCTTGCAAAATTTGGGTGACGATAGCCATGATTTGAATTTCAATGTGCAAGAATGCGACAATATCACGGCGCAATCTGGGCTTTTGGATGGCACGCTGGACGTGGCCATCTTTGCCGGGGACGAGCTGTTGGCCGGAGTGGACACACGCCCACTGATGGACCTGCCGCCTTATGTGCTTGCCCCCGAAGGACACGAACTGAGCACAAAATCAAAGCTGGGTTTGTCTGATCTACACAACGTGCCCCTGGTCCTGCTCGACCTGCCCGTAGCCGGGGCCTATGTTCGCCGTCTGCTGCGCGCCGCCGGGGTCACGCCACGGATCGCCGCCACTTGCACAAGCGTCGAGATGGTGCGCTCGCTGGTTGGCGCGGGCGCTGGCGTGGCCGTTCTTAACATGCGGCCCCGCACAGAGCAGAGTTATGGCGGTGACCTGGTCCAGGCTTTGCCGTTGATCGATGGAGAGCCCCTGCATCTGGTCACAGGGCGGGCAGCTGGCTCTCCGCGCCGCTTGGTGCAGGTGTTTCAGGACCAGCTGCACGAATGGTTCGCCGGACCTGAGGCCCGCGCGCTGATCACGCGGTAGCGACCTGCTTCGCCACAGGCCAGCCAAAGATCAGGTTGTCAGATTTCCATAGCGGCCCCTTGTCTTGCTTTTCAGCCACGACGCGACCGCCCTGCGCCGCATAGAACCCGACCGCTTGAGTGTTCTCTTTGACCACGGCCAATGTCACTTGCGTATTGCCCACAGTGGCTGAGAAGTTCCGGGCCAACCGTAGAAGATGCGCACCTACTCCAGCGCCACGGGCGGTGTTCAGGACATAAAGGTGGTCGACCTCAGCCGCGCATCCTGACAGGGCACACAGACCTATGATACGTCCACCGACTTCGGCCACCAGCGTCTGCGCAGCCGTCTCCAGTCGGGCCTGCCAATACCGCTTTCGGTGGGCCAAATTCAAAGCCAGACGCACCTCGGGCGGGGCGATCTTGGCATAGGTCTCCTGCCAGGTTTCGAAATGGACCTGGGCCAGCGCCTCACCATCCGAAGGCATCGCCAGGCGATAGGTCACTTTGCCGTCGCAATAGTGATGCCCTGCGGTGATCCAGGCCATTCGCGCGGCAATGCTCTCAGCCGCGCGCACCAGCAGATAGTCACGATCAAAGGTCGAGGTGACAAAAATCCCCAAACCGGCCTGGGAAATCGGCTGCACCGCCGAGAGCACCACGCCAGGCACATCCAGATCAACCAGGTTCGACACCTGCACCGCCTGCCATCCGCCCGAGCATTGCTCGGCTGCGGGCACGCGATCCTCAAGGCACAGGATCGAGGTTTCATCGGGGGCTTGAGTAACACTCACCAACCCCTCGCCATGCGCCCAATCCGGCACAGGCATATTGCGCGCGCGCCGGGTCACCGCATAGGCTCCCGGCAGCGCGTTCAGCACGAGCTGCACAGTCATGTTGTTTGTCCTTAGCTTGGCTTAGTTGCCCAGGCACCAGCGCATGATGGCTTTTTGCGCATGCAGGCGGTTTTCGGCCTCGTCAAAGATCACCGAGTTCGGGCCGTCCATCACCTCGGATGTCGCCTCCTCCTCGCGGTGTGCGGGCAGGCAATGCATGAACAGCGCGTCGGGTTTGGCATGAGACATCAGCTCGGCGTTGACCTGGTAGGGGCGCAGCATGTTGTGGCGACGTTCCTTGGCCGATTGCGCGTCATGCATCGACACCCAGGTGTCGGCGACCACCAGATCGGCCCCTTCGACAGCTTTGAACGCATCGCGCTCGACTTGGATGGTCGAGCCCTGTTGGCGTGCAAAGCCCATGAACTCTTCTTCTGGGTCCAACTGCGACGGACCGGTAAAGGTCAGGTCAAAGCCGAACTGACCAGCGGCGTGCAAGAAAGACGCGCAGACGTTGTTGCCGTCGCCAGTCCAAACCACCTTTTTGCCTTTGATAGGGCCACGGTGTTCTTCATAGGTGAGCACGTCAGCCATGATCTGGCATGGATGGGTGCGGTCAGTCAGACCGTTGATGACGGGCACGCTGGCGTATTCCGCCATCTCGGTCAGGACGGTTTCGTCGAACGTGCGGATCATGATCATGTCGACATAACGCGACAGGACGCGGGCGGTGTCAGCGATGGTTTCGCCGTGGCCAAGCTGCATGTCCTTGCCGCTGAGCACCATGGTCTGTCCGCCCATCTGGCGCACGCCCACGTCAAAAGACACGCGCGTCCGGGTCGATGGTTTTTCAAAGATCAGCGCGACCATGCGGTCCTTGAGTGGCTGTTCGTCGTCAAGGGCGGCCTTTGGCTGACCCACGCGCGCAGCCTTGGTCTTGGCCGCCTGGTCGATGATGCTGCGCAGGTCGGCGGCATCGGTTTTGTGGATGTCGAGGAAATGGTTCATATCGGTATCGCTTTTGGCTGGCCGAGGCCGGGGGCGCTGCCCCCGAACCCCCGCCGTATTTGGAACAAAAAGAAGATCAGGCGATTTCCAGCTGGTTTTCGACCTGTTTGGCGGCGGCGTCGAGGCGGTTGGTGGCCTCGGCGATGTCATCCTCGGTCAGGGTCAGCGGTGGCAACAGGCGGATGACGTTGTCAGCCGCAGGAACAGTGATGACCTGGTTGTCATTGCCTGCGTTCACCACGTCAATGTTGGTGGTCTTGCACTTTATACCCAGCATCATGCCGGATCCGCGCACTTCTTCGAAAACCTGCGGATGATCGGCGATCAAACCTTCGAGCTTCTGCCTCAGAAGCCCGGATTTGCGGTTCACCTCGGCCAAAAAATCGGGGTTCGCCACATGGTCGATGACAGCGCAACCAACGGCACATCCCAGCGGGTTGCCGCCGTAGGTGGAGCCATGGGTGCCCGCGACCATACCCGATGCGGCCTCTTCGGTGGCCAGTACAGCACCCAGAGGGAAACCGCCGCCGATGCCCTTGGCAACCATCATGATGTCAGGCGTGATACCGGCCCATTCATGGGCAAACAGCTTGCCGGTCCGGCCAACGCCGCATTGCACCTCATCGAGGATCAACAGCAGGCCATGCTCGTCGCAGATCTGGCGCAGGGCCTTGAGTTCAGCGTCTGGCACAGGGCGAATGCCGCCCTCCCCCTGTACCGGCTCGATCATGATCGCGGCGGTGTTTTCTGAAATGGCATTGGTCACCCCATCCAGGTCACCAAATGTCAGGTGGACAAAGCCACCCAGCAACGGACCAAAGCCCTTGGTCATTTTCTCGGACCCAGCAGCGGCGATGCCTGCCGACGACCGACCGTGGAACGAGCCGTCAAAGGTGATGATCTCGACCTTTTCCGGCTGGCCTTTGTCAAAGAAATACTTGCGGGCCATCTTGACCGCCAATTCGCAGGACTCGGTGCCCGAATTGGTGAAAAATACCGTGTCGGCAAAGGTATGTTCGACCAGCTTGTCGGCCAGCGCCTGTTGCTGCGGGATCTCGTAAAGGTTCGACACATGCCACAGGGCCTGCGCCTGATCGGTCAGCGCCTGCACCAGAGCCGGATGCGCATGGCCCAGCGCGTTCACCGCGATGCCTGCGCCCAGATCCAGGAAACGTCGGCCGTCTGCCTCGATCAGCCAAGCGCCTTCGCCCTTCACGAACTGAAGGGGCGCACGATTATAGGTCGGCAGAACGGACGGGATCATCTGGATCATCCTTTTCGAAGAGTTGAAGCCCGATCAGTGCAACACAGAGGGCGGTTTCGTCAACATTTTGAGGTGGGTTTGCGCAGATTAAGGAACGCGCAGGATCAAACGGGCCGATTACGCAGTAAAGCGTCGGCGTCGGAGCAGGGTGATATGTGCAACTTTGATCATAGAATGGCTCCATAACGAAGGAATCGGAGCTTGAAAACCCCTTTTGAAGGGGCGGGCCTGCATTTTGTCACCCGCCTTGACGTTCTGCGTGATTTGACCGCCAATGCGGGCATGACAACACTTTGGTCTTTGCGCAATTATCGCCTGCTCTTTTCCGCTTCTGCCATTTCCAACCTGGGGGACGGAGTATCCGCCCTGGCCTTTCCCTGGCTCGCCACCTTGATCACCCGCGATCCGATGCTGATCGCCATGGTCGCCTTTGCCACGCGTCTGCCGTGGCTGCTGTTTTCCATTCCAGCCGGCGTCTGGACCGATCGGATGGATCGTCGCCGCCTGATGGTGCAGGCCGATCTGGTTAGGATGCTGCTGACCTTTGGCGTGGTGGCAGTAATTCTGAGCGCGCCCGAGTTTCCGGTGGCGAGGGCCGAGCTTTACATTGCGGCGATTTCGGTGCTGGCTTTCTTGCTGGGTTCGGCCGAAGTGCTGCGCGACAACGCGGCCCAAACCGCTTTGCCTGCGGTGGTCTCAGCGGACCAATTGGAGCAGGCCAACGGGCAGCTCTGGAGCATTGAGCAGATCATGGGGTCTTTTGTCGGCCCACCTCTGGCTGGTCTGCTGATTGCCACAGCCGTGCCTGCGCCCTTTGTGCTGGACGCCGCCAGTTTTGCCCTCGCCGCCGGTTTGGTCTGGTGTATGGCGATTGCACCACGTCTAAACTCCAAGCGCCGGTCGTGGTTGATCGAGGCGCGCGAAGGAATCACTTGGCTGCGCTGGCATCGGATCATCCTGCAACTGGCCATTATGCTAGGATTGATGAACACGGTGTCGTTGATGACCTTGACCGTTCTGATCCTCTACAGTCAGGAAATCCTTGGATTGGGCGCCGCAGGTCACGGTCTTCTGCTGACTGCTGGCGCTGCTGGGGGTGTCGCGGGCGGATTGCTGTGTCCCAATATCGCCGCGCGCCTGGGTCGCCGCGCCTCTCTTTTGATTGCGCTTGCCTTGCTTGGAGCCGCCCTTGCCGTGATCTGGATCGCAACGTCGGTCTGGCTGGTCGCCGTAGCGCTTTTTATCGAGATGTTCGCGGCGCTCCTGTGGAACGTGGTCACCGTCTCATACCGCCAGCGGTTGATCCCGGATGAATTGCTGGGCCGCGTCAACAGCCTTTATCGGTTCTTTGGCTGGGGCATGATGCCTTTTGGCGCGCTCATCGGCGGAGCAATTGTTTCGCTCGTCGAACCGACTGTGGGGCGCGAAAGTGCCTTGCGGCTCCCTTACTTACTCGGCGCGGGCGGAATGGGTGCAATCTGGCTTTACGCATGGCAACAGCTTCGCCTGTAATACTAGCCTCATCCTCTTGCTAAAAATATCCAGGAAAAGGCCCGCACAGGCCGGGACAGAACCCCGTTTGTACCCCACACATTTTCCCGCTTGCCAATCGAAAGCGGCTCGTCCACCGCTGGCACCATGTATGAACCGACCAAACAGAACCCGGCCCTGGCCGCAACGCTGATCTTTACAGCTACGGCGTTCATCGCCGGGACCACCTTGCTGGCCAAAGCGCTTGGCACTGGGGCGCTTGGGCCAGCGCTGCATTCCATGCAGATCAGCCATGGTCGTTTCCTGTTTGCATTCATCGTCATAGGCACCGTCGTCGCAGCTGTTCGCCCGCCTTTAAGGCGGCCACATTGGGGGCTGCATATTGGTCGAACCACCTTTGGATGGACCGGTGTGACGCTGATGTTTGCCAGCGTGGCCTACATCCCGATGGCCGACGCAACGGCTATTTCTTTTCTGAACCCCGTTTTTGCCATGGTTCTGGCCATCCCCCTGCTGGGAGAACGGGTTGGCCCCTGGCGGTGGGGCGCGGCCACGGTTGCGCTGGTGGGCGCACTGATCCTTTTGCGCCCAACCCCGGACAGTTTTCAACCCGCTGCCCTTCTGGCTCTGGCTGCGGCCATGGTGATGGGGATGGAGCTGATCTTCATCAAGAAGCTCTCGTCTCGGGAATCGCCGTTCCAGATCCTTCTTGTGAACAACACGATGGGACTGGTCATTGCCACGCTGGCCGTGCTTCCTGTGTGGCAGATGCCAACAGCCGAGCAATGGGCCGCCCTTGCAGGCATAGGCTTGCTGATGGCTTGCGCTCAGGCCTGTTTTGTCAATGGCATGGCGCGGGCAGACGCATCGTTTGTGGCCCCGTTCAGTTATGCCACGTTGATATTTGCCGCTCTTTACGACTTGATCGGCTTTGACGTCATCCCGGACGCTGTCAGCCTGACCGGGGCGGCGATCATCCTAAGCGGTGCCTTGGTTCTGGCCTGGCGCGAGGGTCGCCAAACCAAGCGCTGATCACCTTTTTTCCCGTATGGGGTCTGCGCGCGACCCCCATGTCGCAAACCCCCAAGCTCGGTATCCCGAAGCATACACACTGATGTCACGAAACAAGTGAGACTGTGTCATGCATGAACGCCGCATCCCTGAATGGGTCCGCCACGCCCCTGCTCCCTCGGTTCGGGATTTCGGTATTCTTGCAGGGCTCGAAGCGGTGGTGCGCGGCATCCTGATCTCGGTGTTCCCGCTGATCATGTATCGCACCCTGGGCGATGCCGGCACTGTGTCCTTCATCTACTTTCTGATCGGTATCGTCTCGCTTGTTGCGGGGCTGATGGTCCCTTACGCCGTCCGCTATGTGCCCCGCAGGTGGGCTTATTCGGCAGGCGCTTTGATGTTCACCGCATCTGCTGTGCTTGCACTTCTCGAAACCCCGGTCGCTGTGATTGGCGCCTTGGGATTGAACACCGTTGCGGCTGTTACGACCTTTGTCTGCTTCAACGCCTATGTGTTGGATTACATTGATCGAATCGAGTTGGGCAAATGTGAAACCAGCCGAATGTTCTACAGCGCGATCGGCTGGACTGCGGGTCCGATGGCGGGCGTGCTGTTGCTGGAGTATTGGACTCCGGCGCCGTTTCTGATCAGCGCACTTGCTTCGCTCGTGATGTTGGCCGTGTTTTGGGCCATGCGCCTGGGCAACGGCAAACTGATCTCTCGCGCGCGCAGTCAGGCCGCCAACCCGCTCGCCTATCTACCAAGGTTCTTTGCTCAGCCCCGCCTTGTTGCGGGATGGCTATTTGCCGTGATCCGGTCCTGCGGATGGTGGATTTATGTGGTGTATCTGCCCATCTTTGCGATCCAGAACGGATTGAGTGAGCAACTGGGAGGTATCTTGCTGTCTTTCACCAACGGGATGCTCTTTGCCTCTCCGCTGATCCTGAAATGGATGCAGCGCCGATCCGTCAAACAATCGGTCCGCATTGGATTTGCAGCCGCCGCTGCCTGCTTTGTCGCTGCAACCATCGTGTCCCCCATGCCCTGGGTGGCCGTTGTGGTCATGGTGGTCGGGTCCCTTTGGATGATCGTATTGGATATCTGCGCCGGGTTGCCATTCTTGATGGCCGTAAAGCCATCTGAACGCACCGAAATGAGCGCCGTCTACAGTTCGTACCGTGATGTCAGCGGCATCTTGACCCCCGGAGCGGCCTGGGCCGTTCTTTGGTTCTTTCCCGTCGCGGGCATTTTTGCGGCTGGTGGCGTTGCGTTGGCCGTCGCCTGGGGAATCGCAGCCCGGCTACACCCTCGCCTGGGGCAACCAAGGACGCCCTTGCGACCAGGTGAACTGGTGCAGCCCCACGCCGAAGCGGCCTAGGATTTCAGCCGGTAACCGGTTTTCAACATCCACCACGCCACCGCACATACGGCGAAGGTCGACCCCGAACACACCATCAACCCCAACCACGGTGAGCTGTCGGACACGCCGATGACACCGAACCGCACACCGTCGATCAAGTAAAACACCGGGTTCATGTGACTGATAACATTCAGAACCGGCGGCAACGCCTCAACCGAATAGAACGTGCCCGACAAAAAGGCCAAAGGCGTCACGATGAAGTTGGTGATCGCCGCCATCTGATCGAACTTGTTGGCGAAGATGCCCGCGACAATCCCCAAGGCGCCCAGAAACGTTGCGCCCATCACCACAAACAGCAAGGCGACCAACGGATGCTGGGGCACAATCCCAAGCACTAGTGCGAGAGCTATGCTGATAGCAATGGCCACCAGCAAGCCGCGCGCAACGCCGCCCGCGAGATAGCCCAGCAATTGCTCAATGGCGGAAAGCGGCGGCATCAGCGTATCCACGATATTGCCCTGCACCTTGGATATCACAATCGAGGATGAGGTATTGGCAAATGCGTTCTGGATCACCGTCATGGTCAGGATACCCGGCGCCAGAAACGTCAGGAAGGGCACGCCCATGACGTCGCCACGCTTGGCCCCGACGGCAATGGTAAAGATCAGCAGGAACAGGCCCGCCGTAACCAAGGGCGCCAACAGCGTTTGCGTCCAAACCACCATGAAACGCGCCGTTTCACGATGTGCCAGTGTCCTAAGACCCAGCCAGTTGACCCGCCCAAACCGGCGCTCGCCAAGTTCCATGAAATCCGACATCTGCTCTGCCTCACGCTTTGCTGCGAAACTGATTCTAAGACGCCTTGTAACTCGCGGCGCAGTGATTAAAATAGGGCGCTGAGACAAATTCCGAAGGCGGCCGCGATGGGGGCCGCTTTCCCGCTTTGAAAGGCATGCCATGTCCTGGACCGACGAGCGCGTAGAACTGCTCAAGAAAATGTGGGGCGAGGGCCAGTCGGCCAGCCAGATCGCCAAGGAACTGGGCGGCGTGACACGCAACGCCGTCATCGGCAAGGTGCATCGCCTAGGCCTGTCGAACCGCGCGACCAGCAACGCCTCGACCAAGGCCGAGCCTAAGGAAAAGCCCGCACCCGCGGCCAAGGCGGAACCACGCGCCAAACCCACACCTAAGACAGAGCCCGCTCGCAAACCGGCACCCGAGCCCGCGGCCCCCGCGGCCGAGACCAAGCCGATCCCGGCGCGCAAGCAGATCATCCCGGCCGGTCAGCCGCTGCCGCCGCAGCCGTCGGCCAATGAAATCAGCCCCGAGGCGCTGGCAAAGGTCAATGAGGTCGAAAAGAAAGCCAAGAAGCTGACCTTGATGGAACTGACCGAGCGGACATGCAAATGGCCCGTGGGCGACCCGGCTACGGACGACTTCTGGTTCTGCGGCCTACCCGTGCAACAGGGCAAACCCTATTGCGAGGCCCATGTCGGCGTGGCGTTCCAACCCATGAGCGCCCGCCGCGACCGCCGCCGCTAAGATTGCTCAGTGAGTTCCCAAAAGCCCGCGCCACGTCGCGGGCTTTTGTGTTTAAGCCACGTCCGCGCTGTCAGCCATTGCATCCCTGATACGCACCGATGGGCTGCTGAATCGAAACCGTCAACCTTTTACGCCCGCTTCCATTCTGCACCGTCGATCCAAGGCAGTTCCAATGTGGCGTGAACAGTTTCGTGAAAGACGATCTCCCCGAGATCATGGTGTTCGATTCTTGTCGCTATGTATTCGGGATGGACGGTAAAGACCGCCTGAGACCTTCGGCAAACGCCGTTTCATCCCTGATATGCACCACCACGTGCCGCAGCTTCTGGCGCATCAGGGTGGGCAACACACCAATTGGGCGCGATATGGCATTTACCAACTCCTTGGCCCGCTGCGCCTCACCTGCGTTGGAGTGCTCATAGATATCCACCTGCGTCCTGTCCGTACAGCGCTATTGAAACAGAAAGGCACGCTCATCCCGGCGTTTGTCCGGCATTTCGGCCCGAACACGGTCTTGAAAGATCAAACAGCCAAAGGCGTTTTCGTCGCTGGTCGTGATGAACTCCAAGTCGTTGGACACAACCGAATTCGGATACAAGGGCTCTGCAAGCACCGGCGTAGCACAGCCCGCCATCACTGCCGTTGCCGCCAATATACGTGACCACATGCCAAGCGCCCCTTGCGCTTGTTTCTGTCGGTCCGATCACAACAACAGGACAAGGCGACAAAAAAGACGCCCGAAGCAAATTCGGGCGCCTTGATGTCCAACGATGACGGGCGGATCAGTTCTTGATCGGCGCCTGCGAGGTGAATTTCGGGATCGTGTTTGTCGAGGCATCCTTGCCCTCGATGCCGGGCCAATTCCCTTGCGCCAGGTTCAGGTTGGCGGGAATGTCTTCTTCCCAGAAGCCAACCACAACGTCGGTGATGTTCAGGTACAGCTTGTCGTCAACGATGCGCCACAGGTTCGGGTTGCCGGGCACCTTGCCACCTTTGGAGACGCCATAGGCACAGTGGCCGTCGTACTGCGGCGCATAGAATGCGGGGTTTGCCACAAAGGCATCCCGGTTGGCTTCGGTTGAGAAGGCAAAGGTCGACCCGTTGTATTCAGCGGTGAGGTCAGCGCGGCCTTTGACACCTTCGGGCTGGGATTGGCCGACCGGAACCTGAGCCAGGCTGCGATAGGCCACGACATCATAGCCAGATACGGCAAAGCCGGTTTCGTCAACATATTGAGGACCTGCAAGGGCAGGCAAAGCGAACATCGAGGCGGCGGCAAAGGCCAGGGCAAAACGTTTCATGGCGGGGTCCTGTCTGGGTTCAAATCTCTGGGCTATCCGGCATCTGTACCGGGCGTTCCCAAACAATATGTGAAAAATCTTCCCTGCGAAGGGGGGCTAACGCGGCTGTGAGGGGACACGAGAATTCGTGATCAAGACGCGCCGTTTTGTTTCAATGTCCCCCTTGCCCCCGCCGCGCGGTTGGACTTTGATCGCCTCTGGACTAGCTCGGAACCGGGGCTGCAGGCCTCAATCAGATACGGATGACACGCGACATGAGCGACGATACAACCTACACCCCACCCAAAGTCTGGACCTGGGACGCCGAAAGCGGTGGACGCTTTGCCAACATCAACCGCCCCATCGCAGGCGCCACCCATGACAAGGACCTGCCGGTGGGCAAGCACCCGCTGCAGCTCTATTCGCTGGCAACGCCCAATGGGGTGAAGGTCACGGTGATGCTCGAAGAACTGCTGGCACTTGGTCACGAAGGTGCGGAATATGACGCCTGGCTCGTCAACATCGGCGAAGGCGAACAGTTTGGCTCGGGCTTTGTGGGGGCCAACCCCAACTCCAAGATCCCGGCAATGATGGATCATTCGGGTGATACGCCCGTGCGCGTGTTCGAATCCGGATCGATCCTGGTGCATCTGGCCGAGAAGTTCGATGCCTTCCTGCCCAAGGACGGCGCAGCGCGAACCGAGGTGATGAACTGGCTGTTCTGGCAGATGGGCAGCGCGCCGTATCTGGGCGGAGGATTTGGCCACTTCTATGCCTACGCGCCAGAGAAATGGCAGTATCCAATTGATCGCTTTGCGATGGAAACCAAGCGCCAATTGGATGTGCTAGACCGACAATTGGCCGAAACCACCTTTATCGCAGGCGCAGAGTACACCATCGCCGACATGGCGATCTGGGCCTGGTATGGGCAACTGGTGTTGGGACGGCTCTATGATGCGGCCGAGTTCCTGGACGTAACCAGTTATGAGAACGTTTTACGGTGGGCCAAAGAAATCGACGCCCGCCCCGCTGTCAGCCGCGGCCGCATGGTCAACCGCGCCTTTGGCGAATTGCACACACAGCTGCGCGAACGCCACGACGCCGGAGATTTCGAGACCAAGACGCAAGACAAGCTCGAGCCGGCCGAAGAATAGAGCGGACGCGCGGGGGTCGGGGGCATGGCCGCGTTGCGGCCATGCCCCCGACCCCCGCGCCCCCTCACTTCAATCGCGGCGGTTTATCCGGGTCGCGGCCCGGCGCGGGCCTGGCCATTTCAGACGTTTGCACCTGCGGTAAATCGAACTTTAGCCCGACTGTTTCAAGTTTTGCCGTGACCGGGTCACCAGCATCAAAAAACCCGACATCCATCGCACCTGCATCCACGCCCGAGAAGGTCAGCGCCTCGGACGCGGCCTTGGCCAAGGCCCCCTGCGCGTCTTCAATCGCCCCGACAAACCCCAGCAGATGCCCTTGACCACCACCGGGATATGTCACCCCAACCAGATAGGCTGTTGTCGCCAGACCCTGCGCCGTGCTGAGCTTGGTATCAAGGGATGTGATCAGATGGTCGGGCAGCCCCGCAGGCGGTGTAAACGCGTCAACCCGAGCCTCGACCTCATCCGGAACGTGTTCCAACGTCTGTTGAAGCCAGGCCAACGCTTCGGACGGTATAAGGATCGAAGAAGGTGCGACTTCCAGATTGAGTCCTAAACCAATTCCCTGCCCCGCCAGCATCATCGCCAAAATGCGTCCTGACAACGCGGCATAGGGCGCAGGTTGTCCCACAAATTGTGCCAACCGTTCTTCGCGATCAAAGGCCAACACGAACTTTCCATCTGCCACTTCGAACAGTTCGGGCGAGATGTTCTCGTTCTTGGCCTCTTCAGTCAGCAGCAAGAACAATTCGCAATCTCCCAACCGCTCAAAGAAGCTCAGCCGCGCCTTGTCATCCGTCGGTTCAGCTTCCATTGCGGCATGAGCAACATCAAGCGGTGTTGGATCAGTCATTGAGCACCTCATTCACGCGGGCTCTGAGCGCCGGCAAAAGCTCAGTCTCGAACCACGGGTTTTTCTTCAGCCACGCCGTATTGCGCCACGACGGATGAGGCAAGGCAAAGAGGTCGGGCGCATGGTCGCGCCACCCGGCAACCGTCTGCGTAACAGACCCTTTGGCTCCGATGTGGTATTTCTGTGCATAGCCCCCCACCAGGATCGTGAGTTGCACTTTATCTAAAGCTGACATCACTTGCGCGTGCCAGGTCTTGCCGCAGATGGGCGGAGGCGGCAGATCAGCCTTGCGCGCGTCATAGCCTGGAAAGCAAAAGGCCATCGGAACGATTGCCACCCGGTCCTTGTCATAAAATGTCGACCCATCCACACCCAGCCACGCTCGCAGCCGGTCTCCTGATGGGTCAGTAAAGGGCCGCCCCGAGGCATGTACACGCGCGCCCGGTGCCTGGCCAGCGATCAGAATGCGTGCGTTGGGTCGAAACCACACCACAGGGCGTGGCTCATGTGCCGAGGCCGTCTTGGAAAAGCGATCTGAACACAATGTGCACGCGCGTATGTTGGATTTCAGCGATGCAACTTGCGTCAAAGCGCGCCCTTCCCTCGCTTGAGGCTCTCTGAGAATTGGGTCAAGAATAGGGACATTCAGTTGCCGGTCCAGAGTCAGAACCGCCCTACACGGGTAATTGTTTACCAATGGGAAACAACTTATATCAAGGCAGCAGACCGACAGCGCTTTGTGATCCGATAAAATGCTTCCTATGTTGAGAGGTCAAGGTTTGCCCGGAAAACAACGCGTTGAATATTTGTTTCACATTTCGACATAATGTGGCCAAAATCGCCCTATAGACCGGCCAAACGCCCCCGACAAAGAGGGGCTGCCAGCGACCAACGGCCGACACCCGGCCATCCGACAAGGCACAAAGCAGTAAACCGATGCTCGAGTTCGACAATGTCAGCAAGTCCTTTTGGACCGGAAGCCATCACAAGGTGATCTTGGATCGGGTTTCCTTTCGCGTTGAATTGGGAAAATCGCTGGGAATCCTGGCGCCGAATGGCACCGGCAAAACGACAATGATCAACATGATCGCGGGTCTGGAAAAGCCAGATGAGGGTGAGATTCGGCGCAACTGCAACATCTCGTTCCCACTGGGCTTCATGGGGGGCGTCATCGGGCGCGTCTCGGCAATGGAGAATTCGCGCTACATAGCCAAGCTGTATGGGCTTGATCCGGACTATGTCGAAGCGTACTGTCGGTGGCTTTGTGGTTTGGGCGAGTATTTTGATCAGCCTTTGGGCACATACTCGTCTGGGATGCGGGCACGGTTTTCTTTTGCGCTGATGCTGGCATTGGATTTCGACATCTACCTTATTGACGAGGGCATGCCCGGCTCCACGGATGTGGAATTCAACAAACGGGCTGGTTCGATCCTTGAGGAGCGCCTGCGTACAACAACGATCATCATCGTCTCGCACCAGGCCGAAACACTTGAAAAATTTGCGCGTCAGGCCGCCGTCCTGCTAGATGGTCACCTGCACATGTTCGATACCTTGGAAGAGGCAAAGCAGCTCTATGACTACGAAACCCAAGGCTAAGAAATTCCGCATCCGCCGCAATCCGGCCAGCCCGGCTGAGGGCCCCGCCGAGCCGGTGCGCAAATCCGCGCCTGCACCTGCGCCTGCCGAAGAGACAAAGGCTCCCACTCCGGCGACCGACCCTTCGGCACGCGCCCGCGCAGAACAAGCCGCACGTCCCGCAATGAAGGGGCAAGTGTCTTCGGCACGCGAAACCAATGCCGAAACCGAGATCGAAGCCATCAAGAAAGAAGGGCTGACCGGTCGCCAGCTGCGAATGGCGCGGCGCGTCGCCCAAAAACACAACCTGCCAGCCACGTCTGACTATGACGCTGTACGGCTGTTGCGTCTGAGCGGCATAGACCCGCTGAAACGGTCGAACATGCTGGAACTGGTCGTCCCCAAAAATGAGGGCGAGAAGCAGGTTCAGCCAAAAGAAGACAATCCGTCATCCAAGGTGCAACTGCCACAGACGGTTGCGCCACAGAAACAGAACTTGCCGTCGACCGAGCTCAGCCCAGCTGAGCGTCGCGATCGCGAAATCAGCCAAATTCAACGCGACATCGCCAAACGTCGTCGCAAGAAACTCTTGCTCCTGCTGACACGCTTGAGCGCATTTGTGTTCCTGCCGACCTTGATCGTGGGATGGTATTTTTACGTCATCGCAACACCGATGTATTCGTCCAAGTCTGAATTCTTGATCCTTCAGGCCGACAACGCCAGCGGCATTGGCGGGCTTTTGTCTGGCACGCAATTTGCCACCAGTCAGGACTCGATCGCAGTGCAGTCCTATCTGGAATCCAAGGACGGCATGTTGCGACTGGATCGCGATGTCGGCTTTCGAAACGAGTTTTCTCAACCGTGGATCGATCCAATTCAAAGACTGTCCGCTGATGCCACCAATGAAGAAGCCTACAAGACTTACAGCCGCAACGTGAAAATAGGCTATGACCCCGCCGATGGTGTGATCCGGATGGAGGTGATTGCCCCCGACCCTGGAATCGCAAGCGAGTTTTCAGAGAAGCTTATCTCGTATGCTGAAGAGCGGGTGAACAACCTGTCCGTCAAGAAGCGTTCAGATCAAATGAAAGACGCGCAAGAAGGGTTGCAGATCGCCGAAGACAAACGGCGCGAGGCACAGGAAAATCTGGTGGAGTTGCAGATCAAAGGCGCCCTGCTGGATCCAGAAGGGGTGATCGCCAGCCTGCGAAGCCGCATCAACTCGGTCGAAATCCAGCTTCAGGAAAAGGAACTGGAACTTGCAGCGCTGCTGGACAATACCCGTCCGAACCGCGCCAAAGTCGACGGTGTACGCGGCGACATCGAACGGTTGGGCAATGTGCTGGACGAACTCAACGCTCAGATGACCGATGCATCCAACGGCGAAAACTCGCTTGCGCAGTTGGCTGTTCGCATTCAAATGGCGCAGGCCGACCTGGTGACACGCGATGCCATGCTGCAAGCGTCTTTGCAGCAAATGGAGACGACGCGGATGGAAGCCAACCGTCAGGTGCGTTACCTGACCACATCCGTCTACCCCGTCCCCAGTCAGGAACCCAGCTATCCCAGGGCCTTTGAAAATACGATTTTGGCATTCCTGGTGTTTTCCGGTATCTACCTGATGATCTCGCTTACAGCATCCATCCTTCGTGAACAGGTAACATCGTAGTCCAATGAAACACGTCTCAGTAGCTGATCGCACGATCGGCAATGATCTCCCGCTCACAATCATCGCGGGCCCCTGTCAGCTGGAAAGCGCGGACCACGCGCAAATGATTGCAGGCACCTTGAAAGAGGCCTGCGACACCGCTGGTGCGCAGTTCGTGTTCAAAGGGTCTTTCGACAAGGCCAACCGAACCTCGGTCAATGCGGCCCCTGCCTTGGGCTTGGAAAAAGGGTTGGCGGTTCTGCAATCGGTCAAGGAGAGCATCGGCGTGCCGGTGACCACAGATGTGCACGAAAAAGAACAATGCGCGCCAGTGGCCGAGGTTTGCGACATCCTGCAGATCCCAGCCTTCCTGTGCCGCCAAACAGCACTGCTCAAAGCGGCAGGCGCCACCGGTGCCACGGTCAATGTCAAAAAGGGCCAATTTCTGGCGCCTTGGGATATGGTCAATGTCGCCTCCAAGATCGAGAGCACCGGCAACACCAACATCATGCTGACCGAACGCGGTGTGAGCTTTGGCTACAACCGCCTGGTGGTGGATCCCCAATCGCTACCTGAAATGGCGCGCACCGGATATCCCGTGATCATGGATGCAACCCACACCGTCGCCCAGCCCGGCGGCCTTGGTGGATCATCTGGCGGACAGCGCGAGTTTGCTCCGATCATGGCGCGGTCTGCCGTTGCAATCGGCGTGGCCGGTGTGTTCATGGAAACCCACCAGGACCCCGACAACGCACCATGTGACGGACCGAACATGATCTACCTTGATCAGATGCCAGACCTGATCAAGAGCCTGATGGATTTCGATCGGCTTGCCAAAGCCAACCCCATTTTCATCTGACCTTAACGAGAATTCTGTTATGCCCAAACCCCTTGCCGAGGTGACCCCGAACACCTGGAACTTTCTGCGCGACGCCATGATCAAGCCCACAGGCTTTCGCGAATATGATGCGCGTTGGAAATACCCTGACGAAATCAACCTGCCTGGCATGACCGCTTTGGGCCTGGGCCTGGGCACGCAGATGCACAAGCGCGGGATCGAGCCGTTGATCGCAGTCGGCAACGATTATCGCGACTATTCGCTCAGCATCAAAAACGCCCTGATCCTAGGGTTGATGCAGGCGGGCATTCAGGTCAAGGACATCGGGCCTGCGGTGTCGCCCATGGCCTATTTCGCACAGTTCCATTTGGATGTACCAGCCGTCGCGATGGTCACGGCCAGCCACAACCCCAACGGCTGGACCGGGGTCAAGATGGGCTTTGACCGCCCCCTCACCCATGGCCCGGACGAGATGGCCGAACTGCGTGACATCGTTTTGAATGGCGAAGGCGTGGCGCGGTCGGGCGGATCATATGAATTCGTTGATGGCGTCAAAGAGGCCTATATCGACGATCTGGTCGGTGACTTCAAAATGTCCCGCCCACTCAAGGTCGTTTGCGCCACGGGCAATGGCACCGCAGCCGCCTTTGGGCCCGAGGTATTCGAGCGCATCGGTGTCGAAGTGGTCGATAGCCACAACCGGCTCGACTATACTTTCCCCAATTACAACCCCAACCCCGAAGCCATGGAAATGCTGCATGACATGTCGGCGTCCGTGAAAGCCTCTGGCGCGGATATGGCGCTTGGGTTCGACGGTGATGGCGACCGCTGCGGTGTGGTGGACGACGAGGGCGAAGAGATTTTTGCCGACAAGGTTGGCGTGATCATGGCCCGCGACCTGTCAAAGCTCTACCCCAACGCGACCTTTGTGGCGGATGTGAAATCCACAGGACTTTTCGCGAGCGACCCCGAGTTGCAGGCCAATGGCGTGACAGCAGACTATTGGAAAACCGGCCACAGCCACATGAAGCGCCGGGTCAAAGAAATTGGCGCGTTGGCAGGTTTCGAGAAATCCGGTCACTACTTTCTGGCCGAGCCCGTTGGGCGTGGCTACGACTGCGGCATGCGCGTTGCGGTCGAGATCTGCAAGCTGATGGACCGAAACCCCGACAAGAGCATGTCTGACCTGCGCAAGGCCCTGCCCAAGACGTGGTCAACACCGACCATGTCGCCCTATGCTGCCGACACCGAAAAATACGACATTCTGGCGCGACTGGTGGACAAGCTGGTGGCCAAACATGACGCTGGCGAAACGCTGGCTGGCCGTCCGATCAAAGAGGTTGTCACCGTCAACGGCGCCCGCGTGATCCTGGACAATGGCAGTTGGGGCTTGGTGCGGGCCTCGTCCAACACCCCGAACTTGGTGGTGGTCTGCGAAAGCAGCGAAAGCGAGGCCGAGATGCGCGCCATCTTTGCCGACATCGACGCGGTGATCCGCACGGAACCGGGCGTCGGCGACTACGATCAGACGATCTGAGCCAAGAGGGGGCGCACTCCCGCCTCCTCAACGACCTCTCTGACGAGAGCCCCTTTCGGGGTTGGGCCGGGCCGCGCGTTCCGCGCGGCGGTTCGCCCCGGTCGCTCAGGTCTCATGCCATTCCGACAAGGCGTCCCCAGGCGACCGGTCCTTGTTTGTTTTTGCCCAAATACGGCGGGGGGATCGCAGCATGCCGTAATGGGGGCAGAGCCCCCTTCTCTGCAAACTCAGTCGAGCCCAAAAAGCTTTAGCACGCCTTTCTTGGCTTCATCCTCGAGCCGGTCCTTGATCAGCTCTTCGATGTTCTGATCCTCGGTCACGGTGGTATCCAGTTCTTGGCCCAGCTTCTCGAGCGCACGATCCTTGGCCTCTTGCTCGATCTTGTCGATTTCGACCCCGGCAGCAGCCTCGATCACCTGACTCAGGTCAGGTTTGATCGCCGGATCCGCCCAAGGCCCCACGATACGCACCGGTATGGAAAGCCCCTGGCCCGCGTTGGCACGCAACGCGATAGGCGTAAACAGATAGTCGATGTCACGCGCGCCGAGACCAACCCGGCCTGTGCCATCCGCGCGGTAATTGTCGAGTTGCAACAACAGATCGCGGTTGTCCAAATTGCCATTCTGGATCGTGTAGCTGGCGGTCAGGCTGTTGAACACAGTTGCCCCCCCCGACCCGCTACCACTGCCCATCAGACCGTCCAGATCAATCCCCGAGATCACACCACGCCCCATCTGCAACGCGCCCTTCCCGGACAGGGAACGCAAGATCGCATCCTCTGTCTGCCCCACGCCCAGAAACTCGAAATTGCCGTTCAGCTTGCCTGACAAACGGTCAATGTCGGCGAAAGTCACCATCGCATCTTGGGCCTCGATCCCGTCCATCTGCAGCTTGCCCCCCACCGACAGCCCATTGCGGTTGTTGGCCACAAGCTGCCCTGTCACGGTTCCGCCAAAAATCGACACCGGCGCCAGCTTCAGCACTCCGCGCGACCGATCCAGCTCAAGTGTCAGATCACTGGGCCCAAGGTTCAACGTCGTGGTCTTGATGGCCTGTGCCGTCAACCGAATGCTGCCGTTGGCCAAAGCCAGCCCCGAAGCATCAATCGGCGCCTTGGACCATCCGCTTGAGGGCCCCGCCACCGCTTCGCGCCCTGCCCCGGCCCCGCTTCCCCCGGACAGCTCCGTCAAATCCAGAGTGCCCGTCGACAGGCGCGCAGTCACCTGCGGTGGGTCCGCAACCAACAGATCCGCGTTCCCTGAAAATGTGTTCTGGTCCAAGTTAGCCGTCAACCCGCGCAGGGCCAGCTTGCCATCCTGCGTATAGGTGATTTGCGACGCAACTTCTGCCGCTTGCCCCAGCCCCTTGGGCAGGCGAACACCCGGCTGGCCAAAGGCGGCCAACATCCGAGCCGTGTCCTTGGCCGACAGTTTGGCTTGCCCGGCAATCTCGCCCGCGCTGCTGACCTTGCCTGTGTAGCTGATGGTGGTCTCTGGCGCGGTCAGGGTAAAGTTCATGTCCGTCACGCGCCCCGCCGCAAAGCCTGGCAGGTCAGGCAGTGTCATGGCCACGTCGATGCTGTCCGCACCGATCGCCAATGAGGCCTCGACATCCAGCGGCGCGGTTGGCTCTGGCCAGCGCGCTTTCAGCGTGACACCTGCAAAATCCAAGTCCCTCTGCCCGTCCTTCACGTGGATCAGGCGCGCATTGCGCAGTTCGAGACGTTCCAGCGTCACGCCAAACGCATCGGGGGCGGACACGACCGCGGTGCCGCTGGACGCCCCACCGCCCGCAGAAGGCGATGTCGAGAAATCCCAATTCTTCCGCCCTTTGGCCTCTTCCAGACGAAGCACCGGGTTTTGCGCGATCACACGTTTGATTTGCACCTCGCCGGACAACAAAGGCGCGGCGGCAACGCCGATCGAAAGGGCATCGGCCGTCAGCATCGGTGCGTCACTGGCCCAATCCGCGTTGCCAACGGTCACTGTCCCGGTTTCAACCCCCAAAACGGGCCATAGCGTGACTTTGACATCCTTGCCGAAATCGACGTCGCGCCCGGTCTGCGCCTTGATCTGATCCGCAGCGAGAGAGGCAATCTTGTCTCCCGGCAGCAGCAAAAGGACACCAACCACCAGCCCAACAACCACAATCAGGATCACACTGATCCGAACCAACCACCCCATGACACTGCTCCTTAGCCGTCTTTTGCCCAATTCTATGCCAGCGCACCGTCCTCCGCACAACGTTTGCAAGGGCCACCAAACCCCACTATACGCGCGAGCATGAGCACAAACCCGCCAAATCTCCGCCCCGACCTTGCCCCCGCCGCCCGGATGACCGAGCAGCCCCGCGCAGGCCAGCCAACGATTGGAATGGTGTCCCTGGGATGCCCCAAGGCGCTTGTCGACAGCGAACGCATCCTGACCCGGCTGCGGGCCGAAGGGTACGGCGTCTCGCCCGACTATGCGGGTGCCGATGCGGTGATCGTCAACACCTGCGGGTTTCTCGACAGCGCCAAGGCCGAAAGCCTCGACGCCATTGGCGAGGCGTTGACCGAGAACGGCAAGGTCATCGTGACCGGCTGCCTGGGGGCCGAGCCGGATTACATCCGCGAGCATCACCCCCGCATCCTGGCCGTCACCGGCCCGCACCAATACGAACAGGTGCTCGATGCGGTGCACGGCGCCGTGCCCCCCTCGCCCGACCCGTTTGTCGACCTGCTGCCCGCCAGCGGCGTCAAGCTCACCCCGCGCCACTACAGTTACCTCAAGATTTCCGAGGGCTGTAACCACAAGTGCAAGTTCTGCATCATCCCCGACATGCGCGGAAAACTGGCCAGCCGCCCGGCTCATGCGGTGCTGCGCGAGGCCGAAAAGCTGGTCGGCGCAGGCGTGCGCGAACTGCTGGTGATCAGCCAGGACACATCCGCCTATGGCCTCGACCGCAAATACGATGTGAACCCGTGGAAAGACGGCGAGGTGCGCAGCCACATCACCGATCTGACGCGCGAGCTGGGCAAGCTGGGCAACGCCCGCGACCTCTGGGTGCGGCTGCACTATGTCTATCCCTACCCGTCCGTGCGCGAGCTGATCCCGCTGATGGCGGACCCAGAGAGTGCGGTGCTGCCCTATCTCGACATCCCGTTCCAGCACGCCCACCCCGATGTCCTGAAACGCATGGCCCGCCCCGCGGCCTCGGCCAAAACCCTGGACGAGATCGCCGCCTGGCGCGCGGTCTGCTCCGACATCACCCTGCGCTCGACCTTTATCGTGGGCTATCCGGGCGAGACCGAGGCCGAATTCCAATATCTGCTCGACTGGATGGACGAGGCGCAATTGGACCGCGTCGGCTGCTTCCAATACGAAAACGTCGACGGCGCGCGGTCAAACGATTTGGCCGATCACGTTCCGGCCGAGGTCAAACAGGACCGCTGGGACCGCTTCATGGAAAAGGCGCAGGCGATTTCCGAGGCCAAGCTAGAGGCCAAGGTGGGTCAGGTCATGGACGTGATCGTGGACGACATCGACGAAGACGGCGTCGCCACCTGCCGCACCAAGGCCGACGCACCCGAGATCGACGGGAACCTGTTCATTGATGAAGGGACCGAAGAGTTGAGTGTTGGCGAGATCGTCACGGTCGAAGTAGATGAGGCGGGGGAGTATGATTTGTGGGGGCGCATGGCCCAAGCTCCATCAGCCGACTAAAGGAGAAGCGCACGCAGTGCCTCTTATTTTTCACGCTTATTGAACAACCCAGCGACAACTGCCGCGACCAACCCGATCGAGCTTACTGCCGTGCTTCCAACCAAAAACTCCAGAACTGAGGCTGGTAAATCAAAAGTCACTTGCTCGAATCCATCAAAGATCAACAACACAAAAACGAACATAGAGTAGCACACAAGATAACTAAAAACCCACTGTGAGTAGTTCCACCTCATCCGACGGTTATCTTTTTGGTCTTCGTGCGACAGCCTGATACTATCCAAGTGAAGCTCAATAATGTCTTCACGATACTTGTGCGTTACTTGCTCCGCCGCCTTCAAGCTATCGTCTAGATCGCTGTCTCGATCTTGGACACTGTCTCGTAGCAACGAGCTTTTTGCAAAATCTAGGTTGAATTTTTTGTAGTTGTCTTCAAAATTTTCAGTCACAGTCGTCACTTATACGAAAAAAGCGCTCACACGCGGGTGAGCGCCTTTGAAATGATATCAGGCGACACCAAAAACATTGAACTCAACTGTTTTTCGGTAAGTGCCGGGTAATACTTCTTCACTTCGTCGGATGGTGCCAACAAGCATTCAGCAAAAAAGTCAGCTTCCCGCTCCATCTCTGTGTCAACTTCGAACTTTAGCCGGGGTACATATTCTGCACTAGCTGCATGTTCAATATGCAACAAATGATGGCCCAGCTCATGAGCTATAGTGAAGAGTTTTTCCTGCGGTTCATCGTCGGTGTTTACGTAGATTCTCTTTTCGTCATGATCGTAGAAACCATGAATCTTCTTGCTTGCCTCTGGAGAAAAGTTCACAAATTGAACGTCAACCCCTTCATTTTCGGCAATAGTTTCCGCATTGTACGGCGGTTTGGTCAGATCGTACTTCTTGCGAAGAAGCTCAGCTCGCAGCTTGATATCTGTCATAACATACGCCCTCCTACAAAGTTACAGTTCAAAACTACACTGGTACTGTACCGCGTCTTAGCAGATGCTTACACTTTGGCAACGATTTTCAAACGTTACTACGTATCAAAAGTACGTACGTCGCTTTCAGCATTGCATACACACAGACACGTGTACATTTACTTAAGAAGTAACGTGTTGTTTTCCAGTAGACACGGCAACATTGGGTCTATCTGCCGCATCTGCGCAAAACCACTGCCCGGAAAGACCGCAACGCCACAGCCAACAACCTACCAATCCTCCCCCACTCCGCTATCCTCTGGATCAGACACACGCCATCCAAGGAGAGCCACATGTCCGACGCGCCCATCATCGCCCAGAAAGCCCCCTATCCGGTCGAGGTGACCGAGGGGAAAACCTATTTCTGGTGCGCCTGCGGGAAGTCTCAGAAACAACCTTTTTGCGATGGATCGCACAAGGACACCGGCCTGAACCCGGTCAAATACACGGCGCCCGCGGACAAAAAGGTCTTCTTCTGCGGCTGCAAGGCCAGCGACAAATCCCCCCTCTGCGACGGCAGCCACTCCAAGCTCTGAGGGTCAACAAGGGGGGCTCCCGCGCCCGCACGATCCTGACTGCGTCAGCACCGCTGGCGGCCTTGGGCCCAGCGCCGGGCGATGCCCGGCGCGGTTTCGCTTGGGGCACCTGTTTCGCAACACGCGCAACCCGCCGAGCGTAGCGAGGCCGGGCCCAACGGGAGGAGGTTTTTCATCAGAAAAATTGACGACGGGCGGGAGCCGCTCGCCCTTTGTGATGCCCTATCCGGTTCCACGCAGGCGGTTCAGCAGTTCTGCGTTGGCGCAATGCATCGGTGCTTCGTCCACGACGCTGCACTGTTGCGCCAGCCACTCCTGACAGGTCTCGGCGCATTCGGCACGACGGCAGGTTGTGACCATGCGGGCATATTCCCCTTCGGTCAGGCGGCCCGTTGCCATCGCCTCGGTCAACGACACCCCCATGCAACGCGCCACCGACCGAGTCAGCCAAAAGTGGCGGTTGATTGGGCCAAGGGTGTCGCGTGCGGTCATTACAAGCTCTCTATTTCGGGGCCAAGGCCGAGAACAGATCCGCGTTGCGACAATATTCCGGCGTCGCAGGTGCACTGTCGCGCCCGTTCAGCCATTGCTGGCAGTGTTCGGGGTTCGTGCAATTGGTGCAGCTGAACACCGCATCGGTGATTTCGTCGATCGAGACATTGCCGCGCAGCGCCTGCTCCTCGAGGTCGATGCCACGGACGGTTGCCATCCGGTCGACAAGATCGGCGTGGCGTTTAAGCTGTTCACGGTTTTGCATGAGTTTCATCCTCTGATCGCGCGTGTCGCGACTCAAAGGGTATCGCAGGCGCCCCACGTCGCCTTGATTCAGATCAATGCCCGATTCCTCGGTCGTCAAAATAGGCCCGCACCGCATCCTGCACTCGCCGAAACCGGTCACCACCCAATTTCTTGCCCCCGTACCACCGGGTGACGATGATCACATGATCGCTCATCTCCGCCCGTTCCATCATCCGCAGGATCACGATCCCTGCACCACTTTCACCATCATCTGCCTTGAGTGCGCCTTGCGGCAGCACCGCCGCCCAAGTGTTGTGCGTGGCCTTAGCGTAGGCACGGTCCTGCTTGAGCTCGGTCAGAACCGCGTCCACTTCGGACCGGCTGGTTACCCGCGCACCGGTCACCGCGTATTTTGAGCCGCGATCGGTCAAGATTACGCCCAGTCGGATCAAATCGCTCATTGCAACAATCCGGGATTGCGAACCGCCAACCGCACGATCTCCAGTCGCTCGGCGTTGGGAGGATGGGATCCCAGAAACTTGTCCCCCGGATCCGGCAAGCGAAAGAAAAACTGCGCGCCTCGAAGCGGATCGTATCCGGCCTCCATCGCGATGATCGAACCCAGAGCGTCTGCCTCCAGCTCAAACTCCTTGGAGAAAATGCGCGATCCGACCACGGCCCCCAACTCTTGCGCCTGTCGAATATCACTGGGGGTACCGCCTTTGCGCGCTTCTCGGTCGGCATAGAATTCCGCCCCTGCTGCCGCGTTATTGGCCTGTTTATCCAAATGCCCCAGAATGTGATGCGCGGCCTCGTGGCTCATGACAAAGGCCAACTCATCCGTGTTGCGCACATCGGCCAACATGGCGACCGTAAATATGACCACCGGGTTTCCCTTGTCATCAAGGGTTTGAAAGGCGTTGATTGGCGCCTCTGGGTCCAGGTTGATGGCGATGCGAAAGTTGCAATTGATGCCCCTGGTCCGATCGCGGCAGATACGCTCGGCCGCGGGGCCAACTGCACCACTGACTTGGCGGAAACTCAACGCAGCGGCATCTGCATCAAAGTCAGCCGGCAATTTGCCACCCGTGGGCAGGCTCGCCTCAGGGATCTGACCGCAAGCAGACATGACGACTGCCAGCAGCAATAGCATCCGACGCATAGAGGAGCCTTTCCCTGTTGAGACCTGTTTCAGAACCTAGCGCGCCAGAAATGCAGCTGCCACCCGGAAACAGCGCGGCTTTTGGTTGCATTGGCGCTTTGGGCTGGGCACTCTAGGTTTATGTTTACAATCGAGCATGAATTTGACGCCACCGTCATCACCCTGGTGGACGAAGGCGAAACACCGCTTCAGGAAGATGTCACCATCAACAGCTTTGCGGAATGTGTAACGCTGGAACAATTTGATCCCCGCACGGACAGCGTGCAAAAGATCACGTTGTCGCCCGAGCAATTGCGCGATCTGGCGGCGGCGCTGGATCTGCCCGAAGGGGTCTATCAACTGCGCCTGACCCCGGAATAGAGGCGGCTTTGGGGGCTCTGCCCTCGGTGCCAGGCGCCTCCCCGCCGTGCTTCAAACAAGAAAAATGCGCGGAGTGTCATGCTCAAAAGCTGACTACTCGGAACGTCTTGTGCCTCGAGGTTTGACCACGCATCAGGCTCAATCCACTGGGGGCTATCCCCAAAGCCTGCGCCAATAGGCGCGCAACCGCTGCATTTGCTTTGCCGTTTTCAGGAGGCGCCGTGACTGAGGCATGCAAGACCTCTCCCTTGAGCATCAAAGAGGTCTGTGCAGCGTTCGGAGTGACCTTGACCGTGATTTCCTGTCCAGGGCGCGCGTGTTCAGACAGATCCAGCAGGTTTTTGACTTTTGCTCTTGCCATGAGGCCGAGTGTGACAAGACTGAGCCGCAAGCACCACCGCTATTGTGCGGCGCGTCCAGGGGAGAGGCAAGCAGATGAAAACCGGGTTCTTTTGGGACGAAAAGTGCTTTTGGCACAGTGGCGGCAACTATGCCTTTACCCTGCCAGTGGGGGGGTTGGTGCAGCCGCTGGCCGCAGGTGGTTTTCCTGAAAGCCCCGAAACCAAACGCCGACTGATCAACTTGATGAATGTAACCGGCCTGCCCCGCGATCTGGTCATGCGCGGGGCTGAACCCGCGACGCGGACTGATCTGTTGCGTGTCCACCCCGTCGGCTATCTTGATGAATTCAAACGTCTCTCGGATGGCACAGGTGGAGAGTTGGGGCGTCGCACCCCCTTTGGCTCGGGCGGGTATGAGATCGCAGCTTTGTCTGCCGGTCTGAGCGTTGAAGCTGTTCGGGCCGTTTGGACCGGTGAAATGCCCAATGCCTATGCGCTTTCGCGCCCTCCTGGTCATCATTGCCTGCCAGATTTTCCCAATGGCTTTTGCCTGTTGGCTAACATTGCCATCGCAATTGAAGCCGCAAAATCCAGCCTCGGATTGGGCCGTGTCGCGGTCATAGATTGGGATGTACACCACGGGAACGGCACCGAGGGCATTTTTTACAACCGCGCCGATGTGCTGACGATCTCGATGCATCAAGAAGGCAACTATCCGATGGACAGCGGTGACTTCGCTGACCGGGGCAAAGGACCCGGCGAAGGGTACAATTTGAACGTTCCGTTGCCTGCTGGCGCGGGCCACACGGCGTATATGGCGGTCATGGATCAAATTGTTCTGCCCGCGCTGGATGCCTATCGGCCGGAAATGATCATTGTGGCCTGTGGCTATGACGCTTCGGGCGTGGATCCTCTGGCGCGGATGCTGGCGACTTCGGACACCTATCGGCAGATGACGCTCAGGACAAAGGCTGCAGCCGATCGGCTGTGCGCGGGCAAATTGGTTCTGGTACACGAAGGTGGGTACTCTGAGGTTCACGTACCCTTTTGCGCCCACGCCACACTGGAAGCTTTGTCAGGCAGCGACATCAGCGCACCCGATCCGCTGACCGAAGTTCTGGAGGCGCGCCAACCCTCGGCCCGGTTTGACCGTTTCCTTTTGGAACTGGTCGAAGACATGGCACACGAACTGAACCCCGGCGCAATTACACCCGGTTGATCACCATTCGTCCCCGCGCGGGCCTTGATAATATTTGCGCCGAGCAGAGCGCTCTGCCTCGGTTCGGCCCGGCGGTGGAGCGCTGCCCACTGCAAAGACAGGAGACGAAAACCCCACATTGACCGAGCTTGAAGTTGTTGGCTGACAAGCCGCCAACAACGATGCAGCGCAAATGAGATGGGAAAACGATTTGATCATGAAAGCCTCGTAGTACTGTTGAGAGCCTAGGTATCTGGCATCTTGGGTCGAAAACAACCCGGATCGCTCGGCTATGACGCAGGATTTACCCTTGAAACTTGGGCCGCACTGACCGAGATACAAGGCAACTCGCATGTAAATAGGTTTCACATATGCCCCTTGAGAACCCTGCCGCCCTGGAATTTCTGCTGTCACGAAGGTCACGCCCGGCCAAGACGCTGGTGGCTCCGGCCCCGACGCGCGCGCAATTGATGCCGCTCCTGACAGCTGCCGCCCGCAGCCCCGATCACGGCAAGCTGGAACCCTGGCGGTTCGTCGTGCTGGAACAGGGCGCGATGCCGCGCTTGGCGTCTCTGACCGAAGAGCGAGGACAGGCTTTGGGAAAATCCTCGGAAGATATCGCAAAGGGCCGAAACCAATTCGATCTAGGGCAATTGGCCGTTGCAGTGATCGAGGTGCAGAAACCCTCGGAAAAGATTCCAGCCATCGAACAAACCTATTCGGCAGGCGCGGTCTGCCTTGCGCTTTTGAACGCGGCCTTGGCGGCGGGTTGGGGCGCAAATTGGCTCTCGGGCTGGGTCAGCCATGATCGTGTGTTCCGTGAACAAGCCCTGGGATTGGCTGAACACGAGCGCATCGCGGGCTTTGTCCATATCGCCACCGAAGGTGCGGCGCCGCCCGAACGTCCCCGCCCCGACGTGGCCGCCATTACAAACTGGGTGTCCCAATGATCATTCTCAATTCGTTTTTTGCCGCCTTGGGTCAGATGGGAGATCCCCGCTTTCGTAAAGTCCTGTTTTTGGGCGTGGGTCTGACACTGGGGTTGCTTGTCGCCACCACGTTCGGCTTTGTCTGGCTGGTGCAATTTCTGGTGGGCCCGGCCGTAACCCTGCCCTGGATTGGTGAAATAACCTGGCTCGGGGATGCTGCTGGTGTTTCTTCGGTGCTGCTGATGATGGTTCTGTCCGTGTTTCTGATGGTACCTGTGGCATCGGCATTTACCTCGATGTTTCTGGACGAGGTCGCTCAGGCCGTCGAGGATCGGCATTATCCTCAGCTGCCACCAGTGCCCGGCGTTCCTTTGAGCGAAGGGCTGAGAGACTCGCTCAGTTTCCTCGGCGTGTTGCTTGCAGCAAACCTTGTGGCGCTGATCCTTTATGTCATATTTGCACCATTGGCCCCTTTCATCTTCTGGGCGCTGAATGGTTTCCTTCTGGGACGAGAGTATTTCACCCTCGCCGCTATGCGCCGCCTTGGACGTGAAGGCGCGCGCAAATTGCGCTCGAAACACTCGGTCACGATCTGGATGGCTGGAATCCTGATGGCAGTGCCGCTGTCGGTACCCTTGGTCAACCTGTTGATCCCGATCATCGGAGCAGCAACGTTCACGCACATTTACCATCACCTTGACGGGCGACCCTCCTAGAAACCTGCGCGGCCTATCGGCCTTGCGTCCTGCGGACGGCAGGGGGCCAGGCTCATGCGGGCAAAGCCCGCATGAGCCTGGCCCAACGGGAGGAGACGTCCCGCCAGGGGCGTTGACGACGAGCGGGAGTGCTTCGCGATTAAGAGGTCAGCATCCTGCAAGACAACTGACCTAGGGGATCTTGGATCACTGGTTGGACTGGAGGTTTTTCGTCCAATCAAAATCGCTGATCGAGATCCAGCCGCTCAGGATGATGCCGCCAATGATCACCCAAAGAACGAAGGCTACCCCGGTCGTGATCCACATCTTTTGTTTCATGTGATGAACTTCGGGCGCCCCGGCATGAGTCCCCGGTACAATCTCGCCCATATCCCCTTGGGTTTTGACCCGGATTGGAAGGACGATGAGCAGGGTCATGAACCAGATGACGGCGTACAAAACCAAGGCCGAAGTGATGGACATGCGAGCGCTCCTGCATGGGATCGGCCCCCACACTTAGGGGGCCGTTTTGTTAGATGGGTCAGACCTGTTCGAGTTCCACCAGGCAGCCGTTGAAATCCTTGGGGTGCAGGAAAAGCACCGGCTTGCCATGCGCGCCGATCTTGGGCTCACCCGATCCCAGAACGCGGGCACCAGTTTCCTTCAGGTGATCACGGGCCGCGATGATATCCTCGACTTCGTAGCACACGTGGTGAATGCCGCCTGCGGGGTTCTTTTCCAGAAACCCGTTGATCGGGCTGTTGTCACCCAGCGGATAGAGCAGTTCGATCTTGGTATTTGGCAATTCGATGAACACCACGGTCACACCGTGATCGGGTTCGTCCTGCGGCTCGCCCACTTTGGCGCCCAAAGCGTTGCGATACTGTGCCGAGGCTGCCTCGAGGTCGGGCACGGCAATGGCGACATGGTTCAGACGGCCGATCATGGCAAATCTCCTAAGCTCCTGTTGGTTGCAGCGGGTTATGGGGGGTCCGTCCCGCAAGAGCAAGTGCGCCATATCGCCCATCTGCCCGGGCTTGGGCGTTAACGCCTTGTTAGCCAGGGTTTCATAGCGTGGCAGCAGTCTGCCAAGAGGAGCTTGTCATGAACGATTCGGACCCCTTCGCCTCACCTCTCCGTATTCCCACGGCCACTCGCCCGCTGCTCGGCCTCACCATCCTGGTGGTCGAAGACAGCCGCTATGCCTGCGAGGCCATGCGTCTATTGTGTTTGCGCAGCGGTGCGCGCATTCGACGTGCGGATTGCCTGAAATCGGCCCGCAGACATCTGCAGATCTATCGCCCGTCGGTCATCATCGTCGACCTTGGCTTGCCCGACGGATCGGGCGCGGACCTGATCGAAGAGCTTGCCAATGCCACGCCACGCGTGGGCGTCATTCTGGGCACCTCAGGCGACGAGTTTGCCGAAGACACCGCCATCGCCGCCGGGGCAGACGGTTTTCTGGCCAAACCCATCACTTCGCTGGCTGTCTTCCAAACCGCTGTTTTGTCGAAGCTGCCAGCGGACCGGCACCCGTCGGGACCACGAGTCATGCATGATGAAACCATCGATCCTGATCCCATCGCCTATCAGGACGACATGGCACATGTCGCAGATGTGTTGACCGATACCTGTGATGGCAAAACCCTGGACTACGTTGCACAATTTGTCAGCGGCGTTGCCCGTAGCGCGTCAGACACGGTCTTGGCCAACGCCGCCCGCGACCTGGCCAAGGCACGCGCTAAAGGCGCCCCGGTGGCGACCGATGCCGCACGGGTTGCCGGGCTGATCCAGGAGCGATTGGATCGCAGAAAGGCCATCTGACATGCTCGAGACGTTCTTGATCGCCCTCAGCACCCTCGGCATCGTTCTATTCGTTCAGGCACGCATTGCGGCACGCGAAATTCGCCGCAATCGCTCGTCCATGACCGTGCAATTGAAAAAGGATCTGGTGTTGCCGTATCGCCCGGTGACGCAAAAACGCTAGGGCTTCGCGTGCCGTTCAAGCAAACAGGACCCGGCTTCGGCATGCATTGCTCTGAAAGCGTAAACAGGCAAGGACTTCGACCACTCACATCATGAGCCCGGGATCACGCCCAAGTTTCAGCCCCGGGAACACCGTGCGCTCCAAATCGCCCGCGTCTATGCCCAAAGACGCGCGCAAAACCCAAGCGGTCATTTCACGCACGTCTGCGGTTGGCAGCAAATCGCGGCGGTCATACAACTGGGCCTCGTCCAAACCCGGCCATTCTCCGTAGACGCAGCCCCCGCGCACCGCCCCACCTGCCAAAAGCATGACGCCGCCTGTTCCATGATCCGTGCCCTTTGACCCGTTCTCGGCCACAGTGCGACCAAACTCGCTCATCGTGACGACGGTGGTTTGCCCCCAGATGTCTGGTCTCAACTCGCGCTTCAACGTCAAAATAGCTTCGATCAACAGCTCGGCGGCTTTCGCCATGCCTCGTCGTTGATCACGGTGGGTGTCCCAACCGTTCAACGAAAATGCAACGATCCTTGTATCCTGTTGCAACTGATCTGCCGCATAACGCGCAATGTTGACGTGCATCCCGCCTTTATGCAGCGCTGCCATCTGGCCGGAGCCACCGACAGGAGATGAAAGCATCTCGGCCTGCGTGAACGCATTCAGAAACGCCGTCTCCTCGGACATCACACGCCGCGCGCGTTCCATCGTTTCCAAGGACAGCGACAGATCCGCATCAGGGGCCCAATGCCCGGCGGGGGCTGTTCCGTCCAAGACCCGCTGCACGCCCTGCCCCAACCCCATGGCCGTTCGCATCTCGGCCCCCGGCACCAGTTGCAGCGCGCGATTCAACCATCCGCCATGCTCAGAATCCAAGGTCGTCAAACCTGCCTCAAGCAGGTCCTGCCCATCAAAGTGACTTCGCTTGTTGCGATAGGGCGTTGCAACAGCATGAACAGCGGCCAACTCACCAGCGTCCCACAAGGGCATCAAGCCCCCAAACGCCGGGTGCAATCCAAAGAAACCATCCAGATCAGCGCGCGATGGATCCGAGGCAAGAGTTGGGCGCGCCAACGAATAGTTGGGATCTCCAAAGGGGCGGATCACGTCAATGCCATCCATCCCTCCGCGCAAGATGATCACAACCAGCCGGTTTTCCCCAGATGTCTGCGCGAAGCTGACGGAAGACACAAACGGACTGGCAGCAGCCGTACACCCAAGTGCCAAGGACCGGGACAAAACATGTCTGCGGGTCATATCACCAACCATTAATCGCCCCTTTTTATCTGCGTTGAAAACTTGGAGACATGAGCACCAGTCCGATGCCATCGGCCCGGCTTTCGGCGCCATGAACCTCGTGCTGCAAAAGCGGCGAGGCGTAGCTGCCCAATGCATGCCTCAGGAAAACACGCGGATCGACAAGGTCCGGTGTCAGAATTGAAGGCCCGGACATGGCCCACCCGATGCGCGCCGCCTGCCCTTGTGGCGACAACCAATCCGCATCGACTTCGGACCAGCCATCTGGTCCCGCCGGTCGCAACCAAGGCTGACCCATTAGCCGAAGAGGCCCAAGGAATACACGTTTCACCAAACCTGGCTTGGCCTCGGTCACCTTAGTCGCCGGCACTGCCAAGGCGCGGCAGGCTGAGGCGACAAAATCAAACGCCGGTTTGACGTTCCCCAACTTTGGGGCCCACGCCAGAGGATGGCTGAGCAGCGCATGATAGACCTCGACCAACGCCCCGCCCGTTTCGCGGTACCGCGCGGCCACATGTGCAACCAGCTCCTGCGGAGGTGCGTCGGACAAGAAATGCACCGCAAGCTTTCGCGCGATGTGGTCAGCGGTCGCCGGGTGCCGCGCAAGGTCCCGCAACACCGCCCGAATGTCACGAAACCGCGCGTCGTCCCCGCCATAGGTTTTGCCCAGAACAGTCTCTGCCCCCGGCTCTGCCGCCTTGGCACGATAGACGAACCCTTTCTCCGGCACATAGCTGATCCCGGTAAACAGCTCGGCCAATTGGCGCACGTCCGCCTGATCATAAGGCCCATCGACCCCCAACGTGTGAAGCTCGATCACCTCACGCGCCAGGTTTTCATTCAGTCCCAGGCCGCGCTTTTTCTGGCCGATCTGGCTGTTGGGTCCCACCGAATGGCGTTGATCAAGGTAATGCACCATCAGGGGATGGGTCGCAGCGGCAAACAGCAGATCTTCGAACCGGCCTAAGATATTGGGACGGATGACCTCCTCTTGATAGGGAAGCCCGCCATGGATCATGACGCCCCGTTTACCCTGGGCGGTAAAGTGATCGGCCCAGAACCGCACCAGACGTTCGCGAAAGCCTTGCGGTGTATGGGTCCAGCGCAACAGCGCTTGGCCAAACCAGGCAATGCTTTGGCGCCGCGTTGCCTTGTTGCGTTTGCGGTTTTCGTCGCGCAAAGCCGCCTTGCGGGCCGGGGTCTTGGCCTTGCGTATCGCACGGGTCAGGCGCTGTTGTTGAACCAGGCGCGCCCGGAATTCTGGGAAATCTTCGATCGGATACCTAAGCGCAGCAACGTCCGGGCCGGACAAAGCGCCCAACATCTGCTCGGTGCTGTCGGGCGGCGCAAGGCCGGGTGACAAACCGCACCCAAATCGTAATTCGGCCAATTCCGGTGAAAAGCCCATGTTTCCGTCCTTTGCAGGACAGGGTAGCAGACAGTTCGAGGCAGGCGAAGTAAAACGACCTGCCCATCGGACAGGTCGCCTTGATTTCACATGATCAGACTTATTGATCCTGAGGAATGACCCGTAAGCCCAGTTCCATCAGCTGATCCGATGTCGGATCGGACGGCGCGTCCATCATCAGGTCTTCGGCGCGCTGGTTCATCGGGAACATCATCACTTCGCGGATGTTGGCCTCATCCGCCAGAAGCATGACGATGCGGTCGATACCAGCAGCACAGCCACCGTGCGGCGGGGCGCCATAGTGGAACGCGTTGAACAGCGCACCAAAGCGGCTCTTGACTTCATCCGCGCCGTATCCGGCCAGCTCGAACGCTTTGAGCATGATCTCGGGCTTGTGGTTCCGGATCGCGCCGGACACCAGCTCGTACCCGTTGCAGGCCAGGTCGTACTGATAGCCCTTAACGGCAAGCGGGTCGCCGTTCAGCGCGTCCATCCCGCCTTGGGGCATCGAGAAGGGGTTGTGTTCGAAATCGATGGCACCGCTTTCCTCGTCCTGCTCGTAGATCGGGAAATCGACGATCCAGGCAAAGGCAAACCGGTCCTTGTCGGTCAGGCCCAGTTCCTCACCGATGACGTCACGCGCTTTGCCAGCAACCTTTTCGAACGCTTTGGGCTTGCCACCCAGAAAGAAGGCCGCGTCGCCCACATCCAGACCCAGCTGTTGGCGGATCGCCTCAGTGCGCTCGGGGCCAATGTTCTTGGCCAGCGGACCCGCAGCCTCCATACCTTCGCCCTGATCGCGCCAGAAGATATATCCCATGCCCGGCAGGCCTTCGCCCTGGGCAAATTTGTTCATGCGGTCACAGAATTTGCGGCTGCCGCCCGTGGGCGCCGGGATCGCACGGATTTGCGTGCCGTCCTGCTCCAGCAGCTTGGCAAAGATGGCAAAGCCGGAACCACGGAAATGTTCCGAGCAGTCCTGCATTTCAATCGGGTTGCGCAGGTCGGGCTTGTCCGAGCCGTATTTCATTGCCGCTTCGGCATAAGGGATCTGCGGCCAGTCCTGCGGCGCGTCGACTTTTTTGCCGCCGCCGAACTCTTCGAACACGCCCGCCAGCACCGGTGAGATGGTGTCGAACACGTCCTGCTGCGTGACAAACGACATCTCCAGGTCAAGCTGGTAGAAGTCGGTCGGCGAACGGTCGGCCCGCGGATCTTCGTCGCGGAAGCAGGGCGCGATCTGGAAATACTTGTCAAAGCCCGAGACCATGATCAGCTGTTTGAACTGCTGCGGGGCCTGCGGCAGGGCATAGAACTTACCCGGATGCAGGCGCGACGGCACCAGGAAGTCGCGCGCGCCCTCAGGCGAAGATGCGGTGATGATCGGCGTCTGGAATTCGCGGAAGTTCTGATCCCACATCCGGCGGCGCATCGATGCGACCACGTCCGAGCGCAAGGTCATGCTGTTTTGCATCTTCTCGCGACGCAGGTCGAGGTAGCGATAGCGCAGGCGGGTTTCTTCGGGGTACTCCTGATCGCCGAACACCATCAACGGCAGCTCGTCGGCGGCACCCAGAACTTCAATGTCGCGAATAAAGACCTCGATCTCGCCGGTCGAGATCTTGGGGTTGATCAGGCTCTCGTCGCGGGCCTTCACCTCGCCGTCGATGCGGATGCACCATTCAGAGCGGACCTTCTCGATCTGCGCAAAGACGGGGCTGTCGGGGTCGGCCATGACCTGTGTCATGCCGTAGTGGTCGCGAAGGTCGATGAAGAGCAGCCCGCCGTGATCGCGCACGCGGTGCACCCAGCCCGACAGACGGACGGTCTCACCAACGTTGGATTTGTTCAGGTCGGCACAGCTGTGCGAGCGATAGGCATGCATGTCGGATATCCCTTGGGGGCGTAAAATAGCGTCGCGCCGATACACCGCGCCAGCACACAGAAGTCAAGGGAGAGTGACCTTGGCGGGGGCGCGGTGGCGGATTTTTTGAAAAAACCCGGCTTGGGGGCGCTGCCCCCTCTTGGCCTGCGGCCAATTCACCCCTGGGATATTTGGAGCAAGAGGAAGAACGGGGGATTAGATCAAGGGCCAGCGCGGTCCCTGATAGGTGACCCCAATTTCCCCGCGCAGGGAATTCCCGACGGTAATCCATTGGGCGTGTCGCAGGTCCTTGAGTGTCACAACCTGCTCGATCACCCGGTTCTTTTCCAAAAGCCTTTGACGCAAAATGCCGGGCAAGCATCCGCTGCTTAACGGGGGTGTCACCTTTGGCCCCGCCTGCAGTTTGACGAAGAGGTTGGTGATCGTGCCTTCGCACAACTCGTCGCGTTCGTTCAGGAATAAAAGTTCATCCACGCCTGTTGGCAGATTGGCGCGAGTTTGATCATAGAGCATACGGCGGGTGGTTTTATGTTGCAGCCAAACGTCATCGGAGTTGAGGCGGTGGTCTGCGATTTGAACGATCCACGGTCCAGACCTAGGCTCGAGGGGGGCCATAGTGATTTCAGAGCTTCCCGCAACGTCCAACGTCAGACGGGCTCGCAAGACCTCTGGCGCCTTTATCCTGCGTATCTCCGCTTCGGTCGCGCGCCGATCAAAGTCGATTTCGAATGCCTGGGCTGAACGCTCCATGCGGCGCAGATGTCGCGACAGGTCGTGTGCGCCAGTTTCGGGATCGATCCGAAAGGTTTCGATCAGGCGGAAGTCAGGCTCAACTGGCTTGCAAAGCGGGCTTTCCATAGGGCCTCCTCATATTCCGACGGGGCGGTGCTGTCCCAGACGACGCCGCCACCCACATTGAGTGTGGCCTTTGCCCCCTCAACCATCAACGTGCGGATAGCCACGTTGAATTCGGACCGGCTATCGGGCGCAGCCCAGCCGATGGTGCCGCAATAGATGTCGCGCGGCCAGGGTTCGAGATCCGACAGGATCTCCATCGCGCGGATCTTGGGCGCGCCGGTGATGGACCCGCAAGGAAAGAGCGCGCGCAAAATGTCGGCAAGCCCGGCGTCCGGGTTCAGTTTGGCCCGCACCAGCGAGACCATCTGATGCACGGTGGCATAGGTTTCGACCTTGAACAGCTCGGGCACACCAACCGAGCCGGGCCGTGCCACGCGGCTGATGTCGTTGCGCAGCAGATCCACGATCATCAGGTTCTCGGCCCGGTTCTTTTCGTCCTGGGACAGGAACGCCTTGCGCCGCGCATCTTCGACCGGGTCGGCGCTGCGTGGCTGCGTGCCCTTCATAGGACGCGTTTCGATCGAACCGGCGGCGTCGGTGCGAAAGAACAGTTCGGGCGAGCGGCTAAGGATGTCGGGCAGCCCCTCTTGCCGAACAAGCGCGCCATGCCCCACCATCTGACGCTCGGACAAGGCCGCATAAAGCTGCTCGGATGTCCCGTCGACCTCGGCGTCGATGGGAAAGGTCAGGTTGGCCTGATAGATGTCCCCTGCCCCTATGGCGTCATGCACCTTGGCAAAGGCCCGACCATATCGCGCCTCGTCCCAACGGGGTTGGAACGCCGTGAACCCTCCTCCAGCAGCGGCCAAAGGTCGCTGAACCGGCGCGCCATAAACGCCCATACAGATCAGCGGCAGCTTGCGACCCTTGGGCATCCGTTCTGCCAGTTTCGGCTCCAGTGCATATCCCAGCTCGTAACTGGCATAGCCCGCCACCCACGCGCCGTTCTTTTGTGCCGCGTCGATTTCGTGCAAAGCTTCAGGCACATGGCACGCCTCGTCCGCCCGAACCACATAGACAGGTTCAGCGAAGGTTGTGCCGGGCCCCGCTGGCCCCTGATCAAAGCGTATCTGCAATTTCGACCCCATTTCGGCAGGCTTGCCGTATACTCAATTCAGAGCCGACGAAAAGGGGGGAATGCGGCGAATAGCGGTCATATTGCGAAGGCCCTTGCACCTTTTCGCGCGGTGCCTATAACGCAGGACAATTTGGGCGCTTGGGCGGTGCCCTGACTCGCGGACAATCAAAGGAACCAGGCCATGCCGAAGAGAACCGACATCCAGTCGATCATGATCATTGGGGCGGGACCCATTGTTATTGGTCAGGCCTGTGAATTTGACTACTCGGGTGCTCAGGCCTGTAAGGCGCTGCGCGAAGAAGGCTATCGGGTCATCCTGGTGAACTCGAACCCGGCGACCATCATGACCGATCCGGGTCTGGCCGACGCCACATACATCGAGCCGATCACGCCCGAGGTTGTCGCAAAGATCATCGAGAAAGAGCGCCCCGACGCGCTGCTGCCGACGATGGGTGGTCAGACCGGCCTGAACACCTCGCTGGCACTCGAAGAGATGGGCGTGCTCGACAAGTTCAATGTCGAGATGATCGGCGCCAAGCGCGACGCCATCGAAATGGCCGAAGACCGCAAGCTGTTCCGCGAAGCGATGGACCGCTTAGGCATCGAAAACCCCAAAGCCACAATCGTCACCGCCCCCAAGAAAGACAACGGCACCGCTGATCTGGACGAAGGTGTGCGGATCGCGCTGGAGGCGCTCGATGAGATTGGCCTACCCGCAATCATCCGCCCCGCCTTTACCCTGGGCGGCACAGGCGGCGGCGTGGCTTATAACCGCGACGATTACATCCACTTCTGCCGCTCGGGCATGGATGCCTCGCCAGTGAACCAGATCCTGGTCGACGAAAGCCTGCTGGGATGGAAAGAATACGAGATGGAGGTGGTGCGCGACACTGCCGACAATGCCATCATCGTCTGCTCGATCGAAAACGTGGATCCGATGGGCGTGCACACCGGTGACTCGATCACCGTGGCCCCTGCGCTGACCCTGACGGACAAAGAGTTCCAGATCATGCGCACCCACTCGATCAACGTTCTGCGTGAGATCGGCGTCGAGACCGGCGGGTCAAACGTGCAGTGGGCCGTGAACCCCGCCGACGGCCGCATGGTCGTGATCGAGATGAACCCGCGCGTGTCGCGCTCGTCCGCTCTGGCGTCCAAGGCGACCGGTTTCCCGATCGCCAAGATCGCGGCGAAACTGGCCGTCGGCTACACGCTGGATGAGCTGGACAATGACATCACCAAAGTGACGCCCGCGTCGTTTGAGCCGACCATCGACTATGTCGTCACCAAGATCCCGAAATTCGCCTTTGAGAAGTTCCCCGGCTCGGAACCCTACCTGACCACCGCGATGAAATCGGTGGGTGAGGCGATGTCGATTGGCCGGACCATCCACGAATCGATGCAAAAGGCGCTGGCCTCGATGGAATCGGGCCTGACCGGGTTCAACGAAATCGAAATTCCGGGCCTGACCGTCGGTGTCTGGGACGAGGCCGACGATAAGGCGTCCGTCATCAAGGCGATCAGCCAGCAAACCCCCGACCGCCTGCGCACCATTGCCCAGGCGATGCGTCACGGGTTGAGCGACGACGAAATCCACGGCGTCACCATGTTCGACCCCTGGTTCCTGGCCCGCATCCGCGAGATCGTCGATGCCGAGCGTGACCTGCGCAAGAACGGTCTGCCGGTGACGGCTGAGGGCATCCGCGCGCTGAAAATGCTGGGCTTCACCGATGCCCGCCTGGGTGAGCTGACCGGCCGGGACGAGGACAACGTGCGCCGCGCCCGCCACAACCTGGGCGTCACTGCCGTGTTCAAGCGCATCGACACCTGCGCGGCCGAGTTCGAAGCGCAAACGCCCTACATGTATTCGACCTATGAAGCGCCCATGATGGGTGAAGTCGAGTGCGAAGCGCGGCCCTCGGACCGCAAAAAGGTCGTCATCCTGGGCGGCGGTCCAAACCGGATCGGTCAAGGCATCGAGTTCGATTACTGCTGCTGTCACGCCTGTTTCGCGCTGACCGAGGCCGGGTATGAGACCATCATGGTCAACTGCAACCCCGAGACGGTGTCGACCGACTATGACACCTCGGACCGCCTGTATTTTGAACCGCTGACGTTCGAACATGTGATGGAGATTCTGACCACCGAGAAGCAGAACGGCACGCTTCACGGTGTCGTCGTTCAGTACGGTGGTCAGACTCCGCTGAAGCTCGCCAACGCTTTGGAGGCCGAGGGCATCCCGATCCTGGGCACCTCGCCCGACGCCATCGACCTGGCCGAAGATCGCGAGCGGTTCCAGGCGCTGGTCAACGAACTGGGCCTGAAGCAGCCCAAGAACGGCATCGCCTCGACCGACGCGCAGGCGCTGGAAATTGCCGAAGACATCGGTTTCCCGCTGGTGATCCGCCCGTCTTACGTGCTGGGTGGCCGCGCGATGGAGATTGTGCGCGATATGGGTCAGCTGGAACGTTACATCGCCGAGGCGGTTGTTGTGTCAGGTGACAGCCCGGTTCTGCTCGACAGCTATCTGGCGGGCGCGGTTGAATTGGATGTGGATGCGATCTGTGACGGCACCGACGTGCATGTCGCGGGCATCATGCAGCACATCGAAGAGGCCGGCGTGCACTCGGGCGATAGCGCCTGCTCGCTGCCGCCCTACTCTCTGTCGAAAGAGATCATCGCAGAAATCGAAGAGCAAGCATTCAAACTGGCCAAGGCGCTCAACGTTGTGGGCCTGATGAACGTGCAGTTCGCGATCAAGGACGATGAGATCTACCTGATCGAGGTCAACCCCCGCGCCTCGCGCACCGTGCCGTTTGTGGCCAAAGCCACCGACAGTGCGATTGCATCCATTGCTGCGCGTGTGATGGCAGGTGAGAAGCTTTCGAACTTCCCCAAGCGCCCGCCGTACAAGGAAGGTCAGGACACCAAGATTGCCGACCAGATGACGCTGGCCGACCCCAACATGCCGTGGTTCTCGGTCAAAGAGGCTGTGATGCCTTTTGCCCGCTTCCCCGGTGTCGACACCATCCTGGGCCCGGAAATGCGCTCAACCGGTGAGGTCATGGGTTGGGACCGCGATTTCCCGCGCGCTTTCCTCAAGGCGCAGATGGGCGCTGGCATGGTGCTACCATCCGAAGGTCGCGCGTTCATCTCGATCAAGGACGCCGACAAGGGCGCGCTGATGCTTGAGGCGGCGCAGGTGCTGGTGGCGCAGGGCTTTACGCTGGTCGCAACCCGCGGCACCCAAAGCTGGCTGGCGGAACAGGGCGTGCCCTGTGACACCGTCAACAAGGTCTATGAGGGTCGCCCGGACGTGGTCGACATGCTCAAAGACGGTCAGGTGCACCTGCTGATGAACACCACCGAAGGCGCGCAGGCGGTCGAGGACAGCAAGGGCATCCGCTCGGTCGCCCTCTATGACAAGATCCCCTATTTCACCACGGCTGCTGGCTCCAACGCCGCCGCCCTGGCGATCAAGGCGCAGGCCGAGGGCGATGTCGAGGTTAAAAGCTTGCAAGGCTGACCCCGGTCTGACCACAAGCCCCGACAAGAGATTGCCGGGGCTTTTTTTTCGAACTCCCAATGGCCCAGACGCACCTTGTCAAGCGCATTGCTCGCAGGCAGGTTCAAAGCAGTCAGCCAAAGGAGCCGCCATGTCCCTGCAGAATGAACTGAACCGCTTGTTCAGCATGGTGAGTCAGGGAAAGTCCAAAAAGGCGCTTGCTCAAGCAAAGGCGGCCATACGCCGATATGGTCAGCATCCTGCCCTTTTTCATATCTCCGCTCTTGCTCAATGCGCAGCAGGAAAACAAAGAGAGGCTATACCAAATTTCCAAAAAGCGTTGAAACTTGACCCCGACTTTCATGATGCGGCAAAGGCGTATGCCACCGTCCTGATAAAACTTGGTCAAGCAAAACAGGTTGTTAGCGTGTTGCGCCGCGCATCTGCAGCCTTACCCGATGATCCTGCAATTGCAAAACTCACGGCCTTGGCCAAATTTTCCGAACGCCAACTTGACGCGGCGTCCGAGGCAGCAACGCACTTTTTGCAACTGCAACCCGATGATGTGCAGGGTTATTTGCTTCGCGCTGACATATTTGAAGCAGGCAATCGCCTGAAAGAAGCTGCTGAAGATGTCATGCACGCAATTGCGAAAGTGCCCAACGACCCCGAACTTTGGATCAGGCTGAGTATGCTGAACGCTGAGCGTGGCGAACACGATGCTGCATTGCAGACCGCAGAGCAGGCCGTGAGCATTGCTCCAGACTATCCGCGCGCCATCATGCAACAGGCAAATCTATTGCTGGGAGCCGGGTTTCGCAGCGAAGCCATCCAAGGGTATCGCCGGGCACTGACTCTCAATCCCGGTGAACCGGAAACGATTGATCAACTGGCAAAACTTCAGACCACCGAAGAGAACGCAGGCCTGGAGCCTTCTGTGGCGAGCCTTTTCAAAAGTGCAAAGGGTCGAAATCGGGCCATTCTTGGGTTTGCACTCACGGCTATTGCCGAGCAAAAGGGCGACAACGCAGCAGCACAGTCTTACCTCTCGGCAGCCAATCGTGAAATGGCAAAGCTCACCCCCTACTCGCGCAAATCCGAACAGACAGTCAATGACAAGATCATGGGTCGGTATGCCGATGTAAAACCCTCTGAGCAAAGTGAGAACCACAAGGGCCCCTGCCCGATCTTCATCCTTGGCCTACCTCGTTCAGGCACGACGCTGATCGAAACGATTTTGGGCAACCATCCCGACATATCCCCATTGGGTGAAAGAGACAGTTGCGATTTATTGTATCCAGTTATTGACGGCAATCTTGTCTTCGACAAAACGGCGACCGACGAATTTGTCAGACGTGACCAAGCTGAGTTGTCAGAAGAGGCCAAAGGCAGCAGGTTCTATACCGACAAGATGCCCGAGAACCATCGCATGATCGGCTTTCTAAAGACCGCGTATCCCGACTGCCGTATCATACACGTCAAAAGAGACCCACGCGACACCGCTTTGTCGATGTGGCGCGCTCGTTTCGCGGATGGGGCGTTGGCCTATACCTATGATTTTTCAGATATGGCGCATCGCTTCAATTTGTACGCAGAGATGATGCAAATGTGGCAGCGCCTGTATCCCGACGAGATCCATGTTGTGCACTACGAAGACGTGGTCTCTGACCCCGTATCTGTCAGCAAAAGGTTGGCAGATTTATGTGATGTGACCTGGTTGGATGCAATGGCGCATCCCGAAACAAGCGCAAACACGGTAAGAACATTGACAGCGTACCAACTGCGCCAACCCGTGCACAGTCGATCAGTTGGAAAGTGGCCAGGCAAGGAAGATCTGCTGAAACCTTTCCTTGATGGTCTTGACCCCAAACTCTGGCCGGAATTGGCTGCTGTCTGAGTCGAGGTCAGTGATGTCATCATCTTTTGCTTCAAGACTGTTTCAGACGTGATGGACACCTAAATGACCAAGTGCCTAACGGTTAGCCCTCCGCGCTAGCGGAGGGCCTTCCTAATCATGACGCAGCCATTTCGCGCCGCTCATCCTTGGCAAAGAACACCAGATAGAACACCGGTGCTGCGATCAGCGTCAGGATGGTGGCAAACGCAAGCCCGCCCATGATCGTCACCGCCATCGAGACAAAGAAGGCGTCCGTCAGCAGCGGGGCCATGCCCAGAATGGTGGTCACGGCGGCCAGCATCACAGGGCGCAAACGCGAGACCGACGCCTCGACAATCGCCTCACGCAGCGGTTTGCCCTCGGCGCGGACCAGGTCGATCTCCTCGACCAGCACGATGCCGTTCTTGATCAGCATGCCCGAGAGGCTGAGCAGCCCCAAAAGCGCGGTGAAGGTGAACGGCAGGCCCGTCCCAAGCAGTCCGATCACAACACCATTGACCGACATTGGCACCAACAGCCAGATGATCACCGGTTGACGGATCGCGTTGAACAGCAGGACCGAGATCAGCACCATGATGATCAGGCTGAGCGGCAGTTGCCCCGCCAGGCTTTCCTGCGCATCACGCGAGCTTTCGAACTCGCCACCCCATTCCAGCTTGTAACCCGGCGGCAGTTCCATCGCCTCAATCGTTTCGCGCACTTCGGCATGGACCTGGGCCGCTGTCAGATCGGGTGGGATGTCAGCACCGACGGTGATGGTCGGCACCCTGTCGCGGCGATGGACCAGAGTGTTCTCGACCTCGTAGCGAAAGCCATCGACCATCTGTTCGACCGGCACGAATTTCTCGGCCTGCGTGGAGTAAACCACCTGGTCAACGATGCTGTAGTCGCCATCCGCGGGGCGGCGGACGATTATGGGAATCAGACGTTCACGTTCGCGGAACACACCCCCCTGAGAGCCATCGGTTGAAAACAGCAGCATGTCGGCGATGTCATCGCGGGTGACCCCTGCGGTCTGGGCACGGTCCGTGGCATAGATCGGTCGCAACGCCAGTTCCTGTTCACGCCAATCCGTACGGATGCCGATCAGGTTGTCCGAGGCCGCCGCCATCCGCGTGCTGGCCTCGGCCGCCAGTTCCCGCAGCACTTGCGGGTCGCTGCCCGAGAACCGCGCCTGGATCGGGTCGCCGCCGCCGGGGCCAAAGACCAGGCGTTTGGTGCGAAACTCGCCCTCGGGGAATTTGGCCGTGCCGAATGCCTCAAGGTCGGCTTGCAGCGCCGGAATGTCATCCAGCGTCTCGGTGCGGATGATCATGTGGCCATAGCTGGGGTTCGGTTTTTCCGCCGAATAGGTCAGCATGAAGCGCGTTGCCCCCTGCCCCACAAAGGTGGCCACAGACACCACATCGTCCCGCTCTGCCAGCCATTCCTCGACCTCGCCCAGATGGTCCGAGGTCAGGTCAATTGGCGTGCCTTGCGGCAGCTTGTAGTGAACAAAGAACAGCGGCGTGTTCGAGTTCGGGAAGAACTGCTGCTTCATCAGGCCGAACCCCATGAAACAGGCCGCCGTAATCGCCACCAGCCCCGGAATGACCAGCCAGCGTAGTTTCAGCGCCGCACGCAAGGTTGCCCCATACGCCCGAAAGATCAGCCCGCCATAAGCGTCGACGTCATCCCCAGAGCCCTGTTTGAAGAAGTAGTGCCCCAAAAGCGGCGTCACCGTCAGCGCCAGCACCCAGCTCAGCAGCAGTGAAATGCCGATCACCGCAAAGAGAGAAAACAAGAACTCGCCCGTCGCATCGGGGCTGAGCCCGATCCCCGCAAAGGCCATGATGCCAATCACCGTGGCCCCAAGCAGCGGGATCTGCGTCTTGCCCGCAGCGTCATCAGCCGCATCGTGCGAGGTCTTGCCTCGTTGCATGGCGATCTGCATCCCTTCGGCCACAACAATGGCGTTGTCGACCAGCATCCCCATGGCGATGATCAGCGCCCCCAGCGAAATCCGCTCCATCTCGATCGAGAAGATCGCCATGAACAGCAGCGTGCCGACAACCGTCAGCAACAGGGTCGAGCCCACTACGATGGCCGCGCGCCAACCCATGAATATGGCAAGCACCGCAACCACGATGGCAACGGACATCGCCAGGTTCACCAGAAAGTTGTTGGAGGCCTCTTCGACTACAACATGCTGTTGATAGATCGGCAGGACCTCGACCCCATAGGGGATGTCGGCGTCCAGCTCGGCCATCTTGGCATCCACGCGTTTGCCCACTTCGACGATGTTTTCAGTGGCAAGGCCCGCAACGCCCAAGGTAAAGGCCTCGGACCCGTCAAACCGCACGATCAGCTCGGGGTCGGTCTGGCGCCCCCGATAGACGTTGGCCATGTCGAAAAGGTTGATGACCTTGCCTTGGGTGCCCACCGACAGCCCGGCAATGGCCGACACGGTGTCCGACCCTTCGGCGGCCAGGATGCGGGTCTTGCCTGTGTCCGAGCGGACGATACCGGAATCCTTGACCGAATCTGACGTGGCAATCGCGTTGGCAATCGCGTTGAGGGGCACGTTCTGGTTCACCGACAGCGCCAGGTCAGGTTCGACAAAAATCGCCTCGGCAGGCAGGCCCGCGACCTCGACGTCAGCAACACCGTCAACCGTCAGCAACTCGCGCCGCAGGAATGTCGCCAATTCGTGCTTTTCTGCATCCGTATAGCCGTCTGCTGTCACCGCATAGAACAGGCCGAACACATCACCGAAAGCGTCGTTCACATAAGGCTGGCTCACGCCTTGCGGCAATTGCCGCGCCGCATCCCGGACACGGGCGCGCAGTTTGGTCCAGATCTCGGGCAGCTCTGTTCCATCATAGGTCGACTTGATCTCGACCTCGATCAGCGAGCTTCCCGGCTGGTTGACAGATGTGATCTTGTCCACTTCACCCATTTTCTGGATCGCGGATTCCAGTGGCTCGGACACCTCCAACGCCACCTGTTCGGCCGTGGCGCCGGGGTATTGCGTGGCGATGACCGCCTGTTTGATGGTAAAGGCCGGATCTTCGAGACGACCCAATGACGAGAACCCCCAGATCCCCCCCAACAGCGAGATCAGGATGATCAGCCACGTATAAAGCGGCTTTTCGATAGACGCGCGTGCGATTTTCATCTGTCCCGATCCTTAGTTCGCAAAGCCGGTGAACCGGCGCACAGATTGCCCATCGGTCAGGGAATTGCCGCCTGTGACCACGATCTCCTCGCCATCCGACAGACCGTTGGACACGCGCACATCACCGCTGACGGTGGGTTCAATTTCGACCTGGGTCCAGGTCACGGACCCTTCATCGCCCCCAACGGGGTCGAACACCATGACGCCGATGCCCCCTTCGGGCGTTGTGACAACTGCGGTCGGCGGGATCACGATACCAGTGCGCCCATCCTTGACCTGAACCGAAACCGTCACCGACGAGCCCGGCAGGATCTGGCGCCCCTCGGGCGGGGTCAGACCAAAATTGATGCGAAACGTCTGGCCAACGCTGGATGTCTCGGCGTCAAATTCGCGAATCTCCAGCGGAAATACCTGGTCACTGAACGGGAACTTGGCAGTGATGGTCACATCATCCTGCTGACCCGCACGCTGGAACAGGATCTCGGGCACATCGACCTCGATCCGCAATTCGGACATGTCGTGAATGCGGACGATGGGTGTACCGGTCGAAACAGTGGTAAAGGCCGCGACACTGCGGCGCGACACCAGCGCGTCGAACGGCGCGTTCAAAGTGGCGTGTTCCAAGGCATATTCCGCATCGCGCAACGCAATGGCAGCCAGGGCCGCATTTGTCCCGGCGTCATCCAGCGACACCTGACTGACGGTCGTGCCTTTCAAACGGCTGAGGCGCGCGACGGTCCGATCCGCCTGTTCCTTTTGCAGACGCGCACGGTTGAGTTGCAGCTCAAACGGTTCTTGATCCAGCTGCGCGATCAGGCTCCCCTTGGGGACGACATTGCCTTCGGTCACCGGGAAGTCGACGATTTGACCCGCGACCTGAAATGCCAGATCAACGGTCTGGCGCGCGGCAACCTGCCCATAAAACTGACGGGAAAATCCAGGGGCCGTTTCGGACACCTGCATCAGTTTGACGGGCTTGGGCGTCTCTTGCGCGGCCAGTGGCAAGGCGAAAAGGCCCATGCCAACGGCAAATGTCTGGAGGAGTTTCATTTCTTCAGTCCTTCGGGAATACCTGTTTTCAGGATGTTATCACGGATCTTGCGCGCCAATTCGGCGAAGACCTCTGTCTCTTGAGTGTTCAAGCCAGAAGCATGGCGAAACAGCTCTCCTGCCTTGGTTACCAGATCGTTGCGGGCGGCTTCGCCCTGCTCGGTCAACACCAACAGCCAGGCGCGCCGATCTTCGGGGTCGCGTTGCCGGGTGATGTGACCTGCCTGCTCCAGCGCGTCCGCTGATGCGGTCAGGCTGGACGGAGCCATCATCATGTCGCAGGCCAGAACGCCCATCCGCTTGGGCCGATCCAGCTTGATGAGCATGTGGCTTTCCTGCCGTGTCAGATCCGGCCGAATGGCGTCAATGCTCTCATCAACTTTCCAATAAAGCGCATAGACCCCCATCATCGCCTGGATCTCGGGGCTGAGCCCATCCAGGACAAAGGGTTCGTCGTCTGCCATCATTTCTGTCCCATAGATTTTCGCGCGATATACTTCGGATTTCGAAACATTCAAGAGCCGAAGGTAAATTTCAAACCCCAACACTGGGTGCCGCAGGGTCACCTCCCCTTGATCATGGCACATTATGCACGCATTTTGGGCAAATCCGGCAGTTTTCAGGAGTCTGCAATGTACACACCCGCCATCACCGGGACCGGCGTCTTTACGCCCGAGCACGTCATCACCAACGCCGAACTGGTCGAGGCGTTCAACGCCTACGCCGACAAGATGAACGCCCAGAACGCCGACGCCATCGCCGCCGGAGAGATGGAGCCGATGGACCATTCGTCCGAAGAGTTCATAGTCAAAGCCTCGGGCATCGAGCGTCGGTTCGTGATGGACAAGACCGGTGTGCTGGATCCGGATGTGATGCACCCACTCCTGCGGCAGCGGTCCGACGATGAGCCGGGCATCATGACTGAAATGGCCGTGGACGCCGCGAAAAAGGCGCTGGAGCAGGCAGGAAAGACAGCTGCGGATGTCGATGCAGTGATCTGCGCAGCCTCGAACCTGGAACGCGCTTATCCGGCCGTGGCCATAGAAATCCAGCAGGCACTTGGGATCGAAGGCTTTGCCTTTGACATGAACGTCGCCTGCTCTTCGGCGACCTTTGGCATTCAGGCCGCCGCCGACATGGTGCGGTCCGGCTCCATCCGATCGGCTCTTGTGGTCAACCCCGAGATCTGCTCGGCCCACCTGGAATGGCGCGACCGCGACTGCCACTTTATCTTTGGCGATGTGGCCACCGCCACGCTGATCGAACGTATCGAGGATGCCAAAGGGCCCCACTTTGAAATCCTGTCGACCCGCTGCGCCACGCAGTTTTCCAACAACATCCGAAACAACAACGGCTTCCTGCGCCGCTCGCGCCCCGATGGCGTGAAAGACCGCCGCGACATGCAATTCATGCAAAACGGCCGCAAAGTGTTCAAAGAGGTGCTGCCTATGGTCTCGCAGCACATCACCGAGCACATGGGCGACAACGGTGTGGTCAACACCGACCTCAAACGCATCTGGCTTCACCAGGCCAATAAAACGATGAACGACTTCATCGGCAAAAAAGTCCTTGGCCGCACCCCCGAAGAGGGCGAGCAACCCAACATCCTGCAGGATTACGCCAACACTTCATCGGCCGGCTCGATCATTGCGTTCTCACAAAACTCTGACGATTTGGCCGAAGGCGACGTTGGCCTGATCTGCTCCTTTGGCGCAGGCTACTCTGTCGGCTCCGTCATCCTGCGCCGCCACGCCTAAACTGCTGCTGCTTCAGAGCCGTCCTCGCTTGAGCCTGAACGGTCTGGCTGGGGCGCGCGCTGCAAGCAGAATTGCCGAGGCTCCGCGGCGCAGCCGTGGAGACGGCCATTGTGCTTGCAGGGTGGATCCCAGTCTGGCAGGCAAGGATCATGCAAGGACGGGGACCAAGCAGTTGCTGCTTTGGTGAGTTCCGTTGCGATCATGCAAAACAAAAATGCGCGCGCCGCAGGCGCGCACAATTCAATAACAGCCAGTCCGGCTCAGCCTTTCACCGACACCCGTGCGTGAACCTGCTCGACGCTTTCCACCCGCTCGGAATAGCGATCCACCAGATAATCCTTGCGACCGCGGCACATGTAGGTGAACTTCACCAGTTCCTCCATCACGTCCACAAGGCGCCGATAAAACGAGCCATCGGGCAATCGGTCACCTTCAGCGAACTCCAGCCAGGCCTTGGGGATCGAGCTTTGGTTCGGGATCGTCACCATCCGCATCCAACGTCCCAGGATTCGCATCTGGTTGACCGCGTTGAACGACTGCGACCCGCCTGAGACCTGCATAACTGCAAGCGTTTTGCCTTGTGTCGTGCGGATCCCCCCCTTGAGAGACAAGGGCAGCCAGTCGATCTGCAATTTCATGATGCCGGTCATGGCTCCATGCCGTTCCGGCGAGGACCAGACCATGCCTTCGGACCAAACGGCCAAGTCCCGCAATTCCGCCACCTTGGGGTGATCGGCCTCCGCATCATCAGGGAGCGGCAGGCCAGAGGGGTCAAAAATCCGCGTCTCGCATCCCAAAGCGCGCAGAATACGTGCGGATTCCTCGACCGTCTTGCGAGAATAGCTGACGTCTCGCAACGAGCCATAGAGCAGCAAAATGCGTGGCGGATGGCCGTCGTCGCCCTCCGCCACCAACCCCTCGGGCGCAACAGGATGCAACGCGCCGGGCACGATTTCAGGAAGATCGCTCAAGTCCACGATGTCAGGCGCTTTCTTGTTCCAGATGTAGTTTCATGTCGATCAAGACCTGTTGCAGCGCCACGGTTTCACGCAACAGACGCTTGGCCTCGTTCACGGTGATGATGCCATCCTCGATCGAGACCTGATACTCGCTCATCAACATGGCAAATCGCTGGCTCAGAGCGATAACATCAGAATTCACCCCGCCTTCGCGGTCGTGATTGGGATGGCGGTCGTCATAAGACAGGGTGATATTGCGCAGCTCTGCCAAAGCCGAGGTAACATGCGGATAAGACGACGCCGCCTCAAGCCGCGCCACGGAATCCACCGGCATGAACCGGTCCGAGTGTTCCGCGTTTTCTGAATAGTATCTGCCCAGAGTTGCTTTTGACTTCCCCGTCAACTCACAAGCTGCTTCGATTCCCACGTCCTTGACCAAGGCCTCGGTGTGCTTCTTGAGGTACGCCCCGATATCGGCCATATGCACCCTTTCCCAAACCATCGCGCCTCCCCTCCCGTGCTTAGGGGAAAGGCCCGAAATATTTCCCATTCATGAGTTCTAGTCCAAATGTCATATCTTGGCTATCCCTCAGGTTTTCTGGGATTTTGTGAGTGAGTGAACGGCGGATTTTTCAGCCGGTAACGAGTGGGTGCCAAGATTCCTTTTCCGGCATCTGGGTTGCCATCGCTCTGCGATGCACAGGTGTCATCACCGGAACAACGCGTGTCGTCCATCCCCAGCAGGCTCAGACCTGCGGACCGTCCCGCCTCCGGCGGTGGCACCTTGTGATAGAAATTACCCGCAACGACCCGTTGTCATCTTGCCCCTTGAAGGACGCCCCCTTAGACGATGGGACATGGCAAAGCTCTACTTCAACTACTCGACCATGAACGCCGGCAAATCGACCGTTTTGCTGCAGGCCTCCCACAACTACCGCGAGCGCGGGATGGACACCTACCTGATGACGGCTGCGCTTGATGGCCGCTCTGGTGTCGGTCGCATCGCCTCTCGTATCGGGATCTGCGAGGACGCAGATGTCTTTGGACCCAGGGATGACGTCTTTGCCATGATCAAAGGGCGCCTTACCCAGGGGGCTGTGGCTTGCGTGTTCATCGACGAGGCCCAATTCCTGAGCGAGAGCCAAGTCTGGCAATTGGCACGCGCGGTTGATGATCTCAAGGTGCCAATCCTGTGCTACGGCTTGCGGGTTGATTTCCAGGGCAAGCTCTTCCCCGGCTCTGCCACGCTTTTGGCCCTGGCTGACGAGATGCGCGAAGTGCGCACCATCTGCAAATGCGGGCGCAAAGCCACAATGGTGATTCGACAGGATGAAGCCGGGAACGCCCTGCTGGATGGTGATCAGGTGCAGATCGGCGGTAACGAGACCTATGTCTCCCTCTGTCGCAAACACTGGCGCGAAGCGGTCGGGGACTTTCGCTGATGTCAGCCCACTCTCTTGCTGTAAGCAGGCAGAAGCCAGGCCGACGACACAGTAGGCATCCGAGGGTTAGGCCCCTAGGGATCTACGATGCAAACACCTGCCCCAAGCGGAACCGCCTGGGCCGAAAGGCCCAGGCCCGGCCCAACTGCGGGTGGCGCATCTTTGATGCGTCTTCCCGCAGGCGGGAGCCCCCTGGTCACGCCACAGGGTTCGGGAGCGCCTGCCCGGCCCAAAACGCGGCCACGTTGTCCAGCGCCATGTGGCCCATATTTGACCGCACCTCTTCAGTCGCCGTGCCCAGATGTGGCAAGAGGGTGACGTTCTCCATCCGGATCAGCTGCTCGGGTACGTTGGGTTCGAATTCATAGACGTCCAAACCGGCCCCCGCGATATCACTGCTTTCCAGAGCGGCAATCAGCGCCGCTTGATCCACCACTTCGCCCCGCGCGATGTTGATCAAGATCGCGGATGGCTTCATGGCCCGCAGAACATCGGGCCCCACAAGGTGTCGCGTCTCGGCGCCTCCAGGGACGGCAAGCACTAGAAAGTCGACCTCAGCAGCCAGGCTCTGCAGGCTCTCCGCGCGCGTGGCCGGAAACTCCAGCATCTTTTCGGTGCGCGCCACGTAAGCCACGTCCATGCCAAAGCCAAAGTGACAGCGCTGCGCGATGGCCTGGCCTATCCGCCCCATACCAACAATGCCGACCCTCTTGCCGGTCGCGTGCTGGCCCAGCATCTGCGTCGGGTGCCACCCCTGCCACGCGCCGGAACGGACCAATCTTTCGCCTTCGCCCGCACGCCGTGCCGTCATCAGCAAAAGGGTCATGGCCACATCCGCTGTCGCATCGGTCACCGCGCCGGGCGTGTTGGTGACCTCAATCCCCGCCCCCTGCGCTGCAGTAATGTCGATGTGATTGTAGCCCACGCCAAAGTTGGCCAGCAGCTTGCAGCGGGGCTTGGGCGCGTTGGCAAAGATCTCGGCTGAGAACAGATCGCCAAGGGTAGGCACCACTACATCGAACTCGGTCAATGCGCGCTGCATCTCTTGGGCTGTCAGAGGCAGGGTGTTTTCACGAATCTCCACATCGAACTCGGCCCGAGCGCGCGCGTCCACTTCGGCCGTCATAGGGCGCGTAATCCAGAGCTTCATCAGTGCATCCGCCCGCCAAGCGGCACTTTGCCGTCCGGCCCGATCAGCACGATCTCGCCCTTTTCATCGGGCAGTCCCAGCACCAGCACCTCGGACATGAACTTGCCGATCTGGCGCGGGGGAAAATTCACCACCGCCATCACCTGCTTGCCCACAAGACTGGCAGGGTCGTAATGCGCCGTCACCTGGGCCGAGGTCTTGCGCTCGCCGATTTCACCGCCGAAATCGATCCACATCTTGATCGCTGGCTTTCGCGCCTCGGGGTAATCTTCGGCCCGGATCACCTCGCCCACGCGGATATCCACCTTCAGGAAGTCGTCAAAACTGATCTCAGCCACCCGACAGCTCCTTCGATCGGTTGGTTGCAGCCGCCACGGCGCGGTCCAGCAAAGCCGGGAAACCGTCGCTCTCACTCATCAAAACTTCTAGCGCCGCCTGCGTTGTCCCGTTGGGCGAGGTCACGTTCACCCGCAGCTGGCTGGGGCTGTCTTCAGCCGCCTCGGCCAATGCCCCGGCCCCGGCTACGGTCGCCTTGGCCAGTTGCATCGCCATATCCTCGGGCAGGCCCTGCGCCACACCCGCCGCTGCAAGCGTTTCGATCAAGTGGAATACATAGGCCGGGCCCGAACCGCTGACGCCGGTGACAGCGTCCATCTGCGCCTCGTTGTCCAGACGCACGGTCTGACCAACTGCCGCCAGCAGCCCTTCGGCCAGATCCAGCTGAGCCCCCGACACATTGGAGTTGCCGATTATCGCCGTTATCCCACGCGCCACGGCTGCAGGCGTGTTTGGCATCGCCCGAACGATCGGGGTTTGCGCCCCCAGGACCTCTTCGAATGTGCCAATGGTCGTCCCCGCAGCGACAGAGACAAACAGCGTCTCACCATTGCCCATGGCCTGCATGGACGGCAGTGCCTCGCCCATCATCTGCGGTTTGACGGCGATCAGCACGATGGCCGGGGTAGCAGGCAGTTGTGCATTCACATGCACGCCCTGCGCCTTGACCCAGTCGGACGGATAGGGGTCGATCACCCAGACGGACGTCGCGGGCAAGCCCCCGTCGAGCCAACCCGCCAACATTGCCGAGCCCATTTTGCCGCAGCCCAGAAGCACAAGCCCCCGGTCCGCCACATAAGACATATCCATAAAAAGTGCCCCTCGCCTGATATCGGTTCAGGGCACAGCTTTACGCCCGGCCATAGGCCTCTGCAATGGCGACCTGCATCGCCTCGGACGGGGAACGACCACCGTAAACCATCAACTGGATTGCAGGGTAGTACCGCTCGGCGCTCAGAACGGCCGCGTTGATCATCGTGTCGATCTGCTCGGGGCTCGCCACCTGACCGCCTGCCAGTACCAAACCGTATTTATAGACCATCAACTGCTGCGCCGCCCAATAGGTGAACCCACCGGCCCAGCATTGGTCATTCATCGCATTGAGCAGCTCATAAAGCTGCGGCAGCGCCTCTTCGGGCGGCTCCATCTCGAACGTGCAGACCATCCGCAGGGTTTCATCATAGCCGGACCAGGCCAGAGTGATGGAATATGTGCGCCATTGGCCTTCGACCGCCATTGCGATCTGATCGTCGCCGATGCGGTCGAATTCCCAATCATGGTGCTCGGCCAGATGCTCGACAATGTCGATCGGGTGAATGTCTTCTTCCAGATACTGCTCGGAAAGTGCCATGGTGCCACCTCACTCATCTCTAGCTGTTTGGGGCTGGCAGCGCCCCCAATGCTAGGTGTCTGCTCTAGAAGCCGGGGCGATCCCCCGTACCTCTACTAGATATGGTGCGGTGTAGGTGAGACTCTGACAACCCCTATTTTTGGGGATAAAGCCAATAAGTTGTGGGCAACTCGACACGACGCCCAAAATATCGACGGTTTTGTCAGCTTTTTCTTGCGAATGTTACAATTCGTGGCAAGATACCGCCCAACGCGACAGCCATGGCGGCTCTCGCGACAGGGTGTTTTTCGGCAAATTTCGGGGACATGCGCGCCTGATCGACAGGCGCAGCCGGATCAGTTGCCCAGCTTGGCCTCAAGCGCTGCAATGCGGGCCGACAGGGCCTCGTTTTCTTCGCGTGCTTTTTGGGCCATGGCCCGAACCGCGTCGAACTCTTCGCGGGTGACCAGGTCGCGATCGGCCAACCAACGATCCAAAAGCGATTTCATAGCGGTTTCAGCTTCGTCTTTCGCCCCTTGCGCCACGCCCATGGCGTTGGTCATCAGTTGCGAAATGTCGTCGAGCATCTTGTTGCGGGTCTGCATCTGTCTTCTCCGTGTCGAAGTTGCCCCCTATATGGGCAACAACGCGGGCGGCCACAAGGTTGACTTGCCCCCCAAGGCACAGGCATTGAGACGCACATGCAGGCAGTACTGACTTTTCCCGACTTTTCCCCCGAACTGTTTTCGATCTCGCTTTTCGGGTTCGATTTCGCCCTGCGCTGGTATGCACTGGCCTATATCGCAGGCATCCTGATTGCCTGGCGGCTTGGGATTGCAGCACTGAGGCGTCCCGGTCTGTGGCCCGGAGACACCCCACCACTGACCGCCCAACAGCTGGAGGATCTGCTGACCTGGATCATCCTGGGCGTCATTCTGGGTGGGCGCCTTGGATTTGTCCTGTTCTATCAGCCAGCCTATTACCTGGCGAACCCGGCCGAGATTCTGATGGTCTGGCAGGGCGGCATGTCGTTTCATGGCGGCTTGCTGGGTGTGGTCATTGCCAGCTGGATCTATGCGCTGCGCCACAACATCCCCAAGCTCAGCCTGGCCGATCTGGTGGCCCATGCGGTGCCGCCGGGGCTGCTGTTGGGGCGGCTGTCGAACTTTATCAATGCCGAGTTGTGGGGCCGTCCCAGCGACGTGCCGTGGGCTTTTGTCTTTCCCGGTCCTGCCGCACAGAACTGCCCCGACGTGGTGGGCCTGTGCGCCCGCCACCCCTCGCAACTCTATGAGGCCGCGATGGAGGGGCTGATCCTGGGCGTCGTCCTGCTGTGGTTGGTCTATCGCCGCGGCGCGTTCAAAATGCCCGGTTTCGTCGTGGGCATGTTCCTGAGCGGCTATGGCCTGGCTCGTTTCCTGGTCGAGTTCGTGCGCCAACCGGACGCGCAGTTCATCTCGCCCGGCAACCCCTTGGGGCTGGCCTGGCATGTGGGTGGCTATGGTCTGACGATGGGCCAAATCCTGTGCCTGCCGATGCTTGCGCTTGGGCTGTGGCTCATCTTTTCGGCAAAATCGCGGGCCCGGCAGGTGCCCGCGCTATGACACTAAAACCCCTGCTGCAGGAACGTATTGCCCATTCGGGCCCAATGACGATTGCAGACTACATGCAAGACTGCCTGCTGCATCCCGAGCACGGGTATTACGTGGCGCACGAGCCCTTCGGGGCCGAGGGGGATTTCACAACCGCCCCCGAAATCAGCCAGATGTTTGGCGAGTTGGTGGGTCTGTCGCTGGCGCAATGTTGGTTGGATCAAAATCGCCCTGCCCCCTTTATTTTGGCCGAACTGGGACCGGGACGAGGTACGTTGATGGCCGATATTCTGCGGGCCACGATCGGGGTTCCTGGGTTTCATGAGGCGGCCCAGATCGTTCTGGTCGAGGCCTCCTCGCGTCTACGCGGGGTGCAGTCCCAAACTCTGGGCGCTTACGCCCCGAAATGGATCACCGACACTTCGAAACTGGATGACCAGCCCCTGTTCCTGGTCGCCAACGAGTTTTTTGACGCCTTGCCGATCCGACAATTCGTCCGGTCTGCCACAGGGTGGTCGGAACGTTTGGTTGGCACGTCAGAGACGCAAGAGTTGATCTTCGGCCTTGGGACACAAGCGGCGCAACCTGCGCTGACCCACCGGCTAACCGATACCAAGGACGGCGATCTGGTCGAATCCTGCGAGGCCGCGCCACGGATCATACAGGACATCAGCGCGCGCATCGCCCGACATGGTGGCGCCGCCCTACTGATCGACTATGGCGATTGGCGTTCCCTTGGGGACACGCTGCAAGCCCTGAAGAATCACGCCCCGGTCGACCCGCTCGCTACGCCGGGACACGCCGATCTGACGGCGCATGTCGATTTTGAGGTTTTGGCCAATGCCGCCGCCCACGCGGGATGCAAACACAGCCGACTTGCCCCACAAGGCGTGTTTTTGGAACGTCTTGGCATCACGACCCGCGCACAGGCCCTGGCCAAGGGGTTGAGCGGTCCCCGGCTTGAGAACCTGATCCATGCGCATCGGCGGTTGACGCATCCCGAAGAAATGGGAAACCTGTTCAAAGTGCTGGGTCTCTTCCCCGCCCAAGGCATGCCTCCACCAGGATTGGAACCATGACGCTGGAAATTCTGACTTCGGATCTCCTCTCGCCCGTGCGCCACGGCTTTTTTACCCGTCGCGGCGGAGCATCCTCCGGCATCTTTGCCGGGTTGAACTGCGGAACTGGCTCGAGCGACCAGACAGAGGCGGTTGCCATCAACCGGGCCCGTGTGGCCGAGGCGATGGGAGTCGGTCCGGATGGGATGGCGGGCATCCATCAAGTTCATTCAGCGGACGTCGTAACCGCGCACAGCGTGTCAGACGAGCGCCCGAAAGCAGACGGTGTGGTCACGGCAACTCCGGGCGTTGTGCTGTCGATTCTGACGGCAGATTGTCAGCCCGTTCTGTTTTCCGATCCAAACGCCGGCGTCATCGGCGCTGCCCACGCCGGGTGGAAGGGGGCCGTTGACGGGGTGCTTGAGGCCACGCTTGACGCGATGGAGGCGTTGGGAGCCAATCGGGCGAACACGGTTGCTGTCATTGGCCCGACAATCTCCCAGCGCGCCTATGAGGTTGGCCCCGAGTTTCTCGACCGATTTCTTGTTTCAGATGCCGACAATGGCCGCTTCTTCGCCAATGGTGAAGGAGATCGGATGCTGTTCGATCTTCCCGGCTACGGGCTGCACAGGCTCCGCTCGGCAGGTGTGCGGCAGGCAGAGTGGACAAGGCACTGCACTTATTCGGATCCTGACCGCTTTTATTCGTTCCGGCGCACCACGCACGCCAAAGAAGCCGATTATGGACGGCTGATTTCAACCATAAGGTTGTAAGCCATAGTCCGATTGTGACCAAATCTGCACCAGTTTGGTCACAATTGTCATCTTAGCACCTACACCCCATGACGCCAAATCGCGTCCATTCGTATTTTTCATTCACATTTTCAATGTCTTACCTAAGGTAAATGTTTACTAAATTTTCGTTAACCATGAATTCTTTCGCTGCCCTATTTTTCCCCGGAACAGCCAAATCCCTGCCGCAATGCACCGTGATATTAGGTTCAGCAAAACGAAACACGGACCGAATGGCCCGGACATAAGGCAGGAGCGCACCCATGAAACCCAAAGCACGATTTCTGAATTCGATCGTCGACACCGCAAATAAGTGTGATGTTCAGATGCCTTGGGCTCGCGGTGCCCGTCGCGCAGCGATGATTGCGCGCCGCAACGGTGAAGCAAAGCTTCGCCTGGTCAAAACGGCCTAACTCGCCACAACATCGCCCGACGCCGGACGCTGCCCCTGACCGGCCGGGCCTGACACCCGCCTCGCCCACCGAGGCGAGGCGGGTTCGGGGGCAACTGTTGCAAAACCGGCGGATTACCCGCCAAACCGGAAACAAAAATCGAAGGTCAGCCTGACTGTCTGCAAACAGCGCCCCAAAACCAGAAGGTTTTTTGACAAATTTAATCAACGCTCGGCATATTCTCAGCCGATTCAGATGTGGACTAAACGTAATCAGTCCATCTGACGTTGTCGGTGGGGGCCGACGCAGATGCGACCCGAATGGAAAGGGCCGAATACGCTATGACAATCCCCCACTCGTTAACCCGGGCGGCGCGGAATGCCGTTGAAACCAGCACGATTCTACAAGATCCCGCGGCCCTGCGTGCTCCGACCCGTCCGCAGCTACGCCGCTATCAGATCAGTAGTCTACTGGACAACGGCAATATCGTCGAAACCCGCCAAATCGCCCCAGCCCTCCCCCTGTTCGAAAACGCATTCTGTGCCTTCAGTCGCGGCTCGCTTGTGGAAACCGATTGTGGCCCGATGGCGATCCAGGACCTGCTGCCCGGCGATCGCGTGATCACGCAAGACGGCTCGGCACAAGAGGTACTCTGGAAGGGTTCGACCACGCTGATCCCCGGCAAACCCGACCTGCGCGGCCGTACGCATCATCTGACCCGTTTCATGGCCGATACCTTTGGTATGCAAAAGCCGATGTCCGGCGTGATTGCTGGCCCCGCGGCCCGGCTCTTGTCGACGCCCGGCCACTTGCGAGCCATCGCAAACGGTCAACCAATCCTGACACCGGTGCAAGAATTCATCGACGGCATGAACGTGATCGAAACAGCCCCCCCGACACCGGTTGAGTTGTTCCACATCTGCCTACGCAAACACGCCGTGATCAACGTCGACGGCCTGCAGTTCGAAACCTATCATCCGGGGATCAATGCGGTGCGGGTCATCAGCCACGCGATGCGTAGCCTCTACCTCAACCTATTCGCACATATCGATAAATTGACCGATTTCGGCCCTCAAGTCTTCCCACGCGCAGGCGAAGGCGAAATCGACAGCCTTACCGCCTAAGGGGACGTCATGGACATTTTGTTTTGGTGGGTCGGCTGCATCGTGGCAGCCACCCTGCTGCCACCTGCCCGATCGCCTGAATTGACACCTCAACCGGTCAAGCCGTCCGGTTCAGGCGCTCCTCAAGGATATCAAAAGGCACGCCAGGGTCGTCCTTCGCACCGCGAATGACAAGCGAGGTTTTGACGCTAGCCACATTCGGTGTGCTCAGCAGCTCTCCGGTCAGGAAGCTCTGAAAGCTGCTCAGATCGGGGGCCACACATTTTAGGATAAAGTCCACTTCGCCATTCAGCATGTGGCATTCGCGAACAAGCGGCCACTGGCGGCAGCGTTCTTCAAACGCCACCAATTCCGATTCGGCCTGGCTGTCCAGGCCAACCATGGCGAACACCTGAACCTCGAATCCCAATTCGCGGGCATTCACATCCGCGTGATACCCGCGGATAAATCCCGCCTCTTCCAGCGTGCGCACGCGGCGCAGGCAAGGCGGGGCAGAAATACCCACCCGCTTGGCCAATTCGACATTGGTCATCCGACCGTCAGCTTGCAGCTCTGACAGTATCTTGCGGTCAATCGGATCCAGCCGTGTTGCGACCATGAAAAGCTCCCTCACATTGCGTTTCTTATAGCAGCGCCCCAAGCGGGCGCAATAATGTTTCGCCGCAGTATCGCCACGATAATTTTCGACTGCGGAATTTATGTGCGGGCGCCTTGCTCTGCTTGCGTTGCCGTTCTGCAACCCTGCGTGTTTGGGGGTTTAAGAGGCCTCCTGCCGTCGCTATATCCATCCCCCGACGGATGGCGCTGCCGCCATCGCACGCATTCGAGCAGATCATAGGGGGTCATGATGGCCGAAACACGTCACACCAAAGTTCTGATCATCGGTTCAGGGCCTGCAGGCTACACCGCTGGTGTCTATGCCAGCCGCGCCATGCTGGAACCGATCCTGGTTCAGGGTATTGAGCCCGGCGGTCAGCTGACCACCACGACCGAGGTCGAGAACTATCCGGGTTTCACCGAGGTGCAGGGCCCTGACCTGATGATCAAGATGCAGGAACATGCCCAAGCCATGGGGTGCGAGATCATCGGCGACATCATCACTGATCTGGACCTGTCGAAACGCCCCTTCACCGCCAAGGGCGACAGCGGCTCGGTCTATACAGCGGACGCGGTCATTCTGGCCACCGGCGCGCGCGCCAAATGGCTGGGCATGGAAAGCGAAGAGAAATTCAAGGGCTTTGGCGTTTCGGCCTGTGCCACCTGCGACGGGTTCTTCTATCGCGGGCAGGAGATCGTGGTCGTAGGCGGCGGCAACACCGCCGTCGAAGAGGCGCTGTTCCTCACGAACTTTGCATCCAAAGTGACGCTGATCCACCGCCGCGACGAGTTGCGCGCCGAAAAGATCCTGCAGGACCGCTTGTTCAAGAACGAAAAGATCGAAACCCTGTGGTTCAACCAACTGGACGAGGTTTACGGCACCGACGCGCCCCTGGGCGTCGAGGGCGTCAAGGTCAAGAACGTGCAAACGGGCGAGATCACCGACATCCCTTGCAAAGGCGTCTTTATCGCCATCGGCCACGCCCCGGCCAACGAGCTGGTCAAGGACTCGCTTGAGACCCACATGGGCGGCTATGTCGTGACCGAACCCGGCACCACGCGCACGTCGGTGCCCGGTGTCTTTGCCGCCGGCGACCTGACCGACCACGTGTATCGCCAGGCCGTCACCAGCGCCGGCATGGGCTGCATGGCGGCGCTTGATGCCGAGCGGTTCCTGGCCGAACAGGAATGACACACACCGCCCGCCACATCGCCCGAATTGAAGGGCGTTTTTGGCGGGCGGGTTTTCTGGGGCAAGAGCATGATCTGCTCAGCCCTGCCCGCGCACCGCAAGGACGTTGGCATCACAATGGTCAAAAGGCGCTTTATCTGTCGCAGACGCCCGAAGGCTGCCAAGTCGCGTTACGGGTTTATGTTCGCCCCCAGGACCCGCCACGCGCGATCTTTCCATTTGCTGTTGAAAACGCAACCGTCGCCGACCTTCGGTCCCATCAGGCTCGCGAACTTTGGGGCGTCTCTTTGGACGACATTCATGCTTTCTGGGCAGAGCTTCATGCAAAGGGAGAGGTTTCACCAACGTGGCACCTTGGCGACCGGTTGCGGGCCAAGGGACTGGACGGGTTGCTGACCCCCTCGCGCTCGCGGCCAGACCTGACCCATCTTTCACTGTTTCGCTGGAACACGGCGGACGGACCCACGATCAGAAGAGATGGCCCGTCGCAGGCTTTTGATCCGCACTATTAACCTAGGCAAACAGAACAAAACCCTATAGGCCAGCTTTCTCGCATATATATGAGGACCGGCCCGAATGTCCCAGAACACTGCCAGCCACGATTTCGCCGCCCAGCAGGCTGAAACCTTTGCGGTTTATGCTGACCTTCAGTCCAAACATGGGCTGCCCGAAATGGCGGATGTGGATTACTTTTTTGTCCCCACCTCGGACGAGGCTGACTGGCGGCCCCTGGCAGATGTGCTCAGCCGCCAGGATTATGTCTGCCAGTATATCGAAGACGATGACGGCGAAGGTCCCTATCTGATGGCGACACTTCCTGAACAGGCAGTTTCAGCCTCGGGCATCTGGATCGGCGAAGAGGTCGCGACCCAAGCCGCGCTTGAGCATGGGTTTTCCCCTGACGGCTGGGGTCTTGAAGCTTAAGGTCGGGACGTAAAACAAACTTCACCTGCGCCTTGACCACGCTCGGGCCCTGCCGTCACAGTGGTCCGAGTTGGGAGCAAGCTCGGGAGGGCCCCCTTGGCAAGCGCACTCTGGCGCGGAAATTGGCAGACGCGGGCCCGGATCGTCACCGGCCTGATCCTGTTCACCTACGCCTTCTTTCATTTCATCAACATTGGCATGGGCCTGATCTCGGATGACCTGATGGACGGGATGGAGGAGATCATGCGCGGCATCGTCCGCAACCCCGTGGGCAGCGGTATCCTCTATACAGCGCTGATCTTGCATGCGGGTTTGGCTCTGGCCAAAGTGGCCGGGCGCCGAACTCTGCGGATGCCCATCAGCGAGGCATTGCAGGTCGTTCTGGGGCTGATCATCCCCCTGCAGCTGATCGCTCACCTGGTGCAGACGCGCTATGCCCACGAGCTCTTCGATGTGAATGACGAGATGAGCTATCTCATCATCCTGATGTGGCCATCCTCGGCGATCTGGAAGCAAAGCGGGCTGATGCTGGTTGTTTGGATTCACGGCTGCATCGGGTTGCATTTCTGGCTGCGACTGCATCCCCTTTGGCGAAAGCTCAGCCCTTATCTGATTGGTGCCGCAGTTCTGGTGCCTGCCTTTGGTCTGGCCGGGGTGCTGACCGAGGGGCGCCGGATGTATGACATCTTCATCGATAATGACCTGCGCCCCGAATACATGGAATATTTCAACTGGCCATCGCGCGAAACATTTCAGGCGCTTTTTGCGGCAACAGAACAAGGGACGATGGTGTTCTGGTCGTTGCTTGGCCTGACTGCGGCGGTCTATCTGGGTCGCAAGCTTTTGGCGCGCCGCCGGTCTGTGCGAATCTCATACGTCCACGGACCGCGCATCACATCCGAAAAAGGCATGACACTTCTCGAGATGTCCCAAGCCAACGGCGTGCCCCACACGGCGCTTTGCGGTGGCAAGGGGCGCTGCACCACCTGCCGGGTTGTGGTTGAAGAAGGCATCGACCTGTTGGAACCGCCGTCCGAGGCCGAAGCACGCAGCCTGCGCGCCGTCAAAGCCGCGCCGAATACGCGACTGGCCTGTCAGATCCGCCCAACCAACCCTGCGACCGTGTTCCGGGTGTTCCGCCCGGACGGGCAACGCAACCGGGCGCACAAAAGCCAGGGGCAGGAACGCCAACTGGCCATCCTGTTTCTGGACATGCGCGGCTTTACCGCCCGCACCACCGGGCAACTGCCTTATGATGTGGTGTTTCTGCTCAACCGGTTTTTTGACGCGATTGTTCCATCCATCGTGCAAGCGGGCGGCACAGTGGACAAATACCTGGGCGACGGATTGCTGGCCGTTTTTGAAACCACCAACACGCCCAGCTCGGCCAGGGCGGCCTTGAAAGCCGCCGCCGAAGTCGGTCGCGCGTTGGAGGAGTTCAACCAGACGCTGGACACCGAAGGCGACCCAAACGTGCGGATCGGGATCGGTGTGCACCTAGGCAACCTGGTTCTTGGGGAAATCGGCTCAGCCGGACATGCGCCGCGCACGATCATCGGCGACACCGTCAATGCAGCAAGCCGATTGGAGGGGCAGACCAAGGAATTGGGCGTCGAACTGCTGGTGTCCGAAGCGGTCCTGAACGAAGCCGGCATCGATGTGACATCTCTGGAGTTGAAGAGTTTCGAGCTGCGGGGGGTCTCGGAACCGTTGCACGCCCTGCCCGTCAAACGCGCCGTTGAGCTGGATGATTTGCCGAATTCGGTCTCTGGCGAGACGACAGCCCCCCGTTGAAGCATCGTTCTGACAAACAGGCATCCGGGTTCAAACGCTTACAGCCCGAAAACTTCCCATTATGTGCGATTCCATCACACACCGTCCTTAGTTTGTGTTGACCTTATGGACTTTACCCGCCTCACGGGGATAGTCCCCGTTCTTGAGGCATTCACACATACGAACAGGACTCAAAGAGAGAATTTCAATGACGATGCTCAGCAACCTGGCACCCATTCCGGAACTCTACGTTTCCTACGATTCCGCACAGAAACTCAAGGTCGAAGCAGCCGACCTGAAAAGCTGGGATCTGACCCCGCGCCAAATCTGTGATCTGGAACTGCTTATGAACGGCGGGTTCAATCCGCTCAAAGGTTTCCTCAGCGAAGAGGATTACAACGGCGTGGTCGAAAACATGCGTCTGGCCGACGGAACGCTCTGGCCGATGCCGATCACGCTCGACGTTTCCGAAGATTTTGCGGCTTCACTTGAGGTCGGCGAAGACATCGCCCTACGCGACCAGGAAGGTGTCATTCTGGGCACCATGACGATCAGTGACCGCTGGACCCCGAACAAGGCGCGCGAAGCTGAAAAAGTGTTTGGTGCTGATGATGACGCCCATCCGGCCGTCAATTATCTGCACAACACAGCAGGACCGATCTATCTGGGCGGTCCGATCACCGGCATCCAGCAGCCTGTGCACTATGATTTTCGCGCCCGCCGCGACACGCCCAACGAGCTGCGCGCGTTCTTCCGCAAGGTCGGCTGGCGCCGCGTTGTGGCGTTCCAGACCCGCAACCCGCTGCACCGCGCGCACCAGGAACTGACCTTCCGCGCTGCAAAAGAAGCGCAAGCCAACCTGCTGATCCACCCCGTTGTGGGTATGACCAAGCCGGGCGACGTGGACCATTTCACCCGCGTACGCTGCTATGAAGCGGTGTTGGACAAATACCCGGCCGCCACCACTGGCATGAGCCTGCTGAACCTGGCGATGCGCATGGCTGGCCCGCGCGAGGCGGTCTGGCATGGGCTGATCCGCGCCAACCACGGCTGCACCCATTTCATCGTGGGGCGCGATCATGCAGGCCCCGGCAAAAACTCGGCTGGCGAGGATTTCTATGGTCCTTACGATGCGCAGGACTTGTTCCGCGAGCATCAAGACGAGATCGGCATCGAAATGGTCGACTTCAAGCACATGGTCTATGTGCAGGAGCGTGCCCAATACGAACCCAACGACGAAATCGCCGACAAGGATGACGTCACCATCCTGAACATTTCGGGCACCGAATTGCGGCGCCGCCTGCAAGAGGGCCTGGAGATCCCCGAGTGGTTCTCGTTCCCCGAGGTGGTCACCGAACTGCGCAAGACCCGCCCGCCGCGTTCAAAGCAGGGTTTCACTGTTTTCTTCACTGGTTTCTCCGGCTCGGGCAAGTCGACCATCGCCAATGCTTTGATGGTCAAGCTGATGGAAATGGGCGGCCGTCCTGTGACGCTGCTGGATGGCGATATCGTGCGTAAGAACCTGTCTTCGGAACTGGGGTTCTCGAAAGAGCACCGTGACCTCAACATCCGCCGCATCGGCTATGTGGCGTCCGAGATCACCAAGAACGGTGGTATCGCCATTTGTGCTCCGATCGCGCCTTATGCGACGACACGGCGCGCTGTGCGTGAAGACATCGAAGCCTTTGGCGCCTTTGTCGAAGTACATGTCGCAACCTCAATCGAAGAATGCGAACGCCGCGACCGCAAGGGGCTGTACAAACTGGCGCGTGAAGGAAAAATCAAGGAATTCACCGGGATTTCCGACCCCTATGACGTTCCGGAGAACCCTGAACTGAGCGTCGAGACCGAGAATGTCGAGGTCGACAACTGCGCCCATCAGGTTCTGTTGAAACTGGAAAGCATGGGATTGGTCTCGGCCTGACCCCTTTGCATGACATCGAAAGGCCCGCCATCGAGCGGGCCTTTTTCGTGCCTGTGCACCAAAAGCATGAGGTTTCAGATATCGGAGGGACCTAACCACAGGCGCCAGAAACTTTCAAAGTTTCTGACCCAATTTCTTTGAAAGAAATTGGCGGCGACGCATCCCGCGCGCACCATAACATCGGTCACACCTAGGCAAGGTTATGGCTGCAGTAGCGCGTCTCGAATTGACTGCGCAGCACGCCGTTCCAGATCGGCAAATGGTTCAAGTTCGCCCTGCAACCGCTTCAGATCAGGCAAACGGCTTTCAAAATCCTCAATCGACATGGCAGCAACTGCGGAGCGCACCTCTGCCTCGGAGTTGCAGCGTATGATACCGGTCGGGTCCACAAACCGCTCGATATTTGGGCACCCCCAATAGATCGGCACTGTGTTGCAAAACACCGCATCCAACAGCTTTTCAGAGAAATAGTTCTCCTCCTGCACATTCTCGATTACGACCGAATAGCGATATGGCGCCAGACCATCAGACTTTTCTTCGAAGGGCGTATAGCCCCTACCCATGATTTCGACATCTTGATCCGTCTGTCGAACCCAATCGACGATGCCATGGCGCAGCTTGTGCCCGGTGCTGTCGCGTTTCGCCGACGCAATCAAAGAACACATTGCAGTCTTTTTCAGCGGCAAGTCTTTCCAGTTTGGCACCCATGTGGTGCCAAAGGCAAAGAATTGAGCGTTGGGGATATGCCCCAACAAGCTGTCATGAAAGGTTAAGACCCGAAAAAAGCGCCGCCAGGTGAAGCGTAGCAATTTCAGGTGCTTGGCGTGAATAACCGAAGGCTCACCCATCACCAGAGAGATCTGGGCCCGCGTCCCGCGGCGCATGCGAAAGTGCGTTGAGGTCTTTGGATAGACAATCAGGTGATCCGTGGGCAGCAGATCCCCCACATTCTTGCCAGTCAGACGATCCGGACAGCCAAGTGGCCAGAGCAATGCGTCAACCGAAACGCCCGATAACTTGGGACCAAGCGCCATGCCATAGGGCAGGATTGCGATGGCAACGTCACTCATTCCGGCAAATCCACTTGCCCGCGCATCAGGACAAATCCCTGACCCGCGACCTTGACCCCAGTGATATCCTGCGGCGTTCCCACGCGCGTCACGGTGGCCTGCCCCGGCCGCCCCATACCGTGGCCCTGTTCGGCCGTGAACACCGCTTTATCCATCAATCCGTGGCGCCACAGATAGGCTGCCATGGCCCCAGTCGCCGAACCGGTGAACGGGTCTTCGGGTGGGCTGGGCGGTGCCATCAGCAAACGAGAGAACGTATCCCCCGCCTCGGACGCGCCTTGCAGCGTGACCAAAAAGGGCTCCAGCATATCGGTGCCCGCGTATCCCTGGCTGGCCGCCATGTCGCGCATCGCATCCACGTCAAGCTTTGCCTGCCGCAACGCCTCTTGGTCTCGCAGGACTGTGATACAAAATGGCAAACCGGTCGACACCATCTGCGGCGGGGCAACAATCGCGTCAGACGACAATGAGATGGTCCGCGCGACCAATTCAACCGGTATCGTGTCCCCAAACTGCGGTGCCACTTGGGTCATTTCGATTTCGTCACCGTTCAGGCGGATCGGCACCAGACCGGCCCCGGTTTCCAGAACCAGTTCCTCTCCCTCAATCAGGCCACGGGATCGCATGGCAGCCACGGTTGCAATCGTCGGATGACCAGCAAAGGGGATCTCTCGACTGGCCAGGAAATAGCGCACCTTGACGTCGGCCACATCAGATGGGCCGGTAAAGGTGCATTCCACCAGTGACGTCTCGCGCACATAAGCCGTCGCGCATTCTTCGCTTAGATGTGCGCCATTATGCACCACTGCGCAGCCATTGCCGCCAAACGCCTGATCGGTGAAGGCATCTACCCAGTCAAACTCATACCAGCTCATCATCAACCTCCTGTTGGCGCGATCAGAACCAAGGGGTACTGCCTCGCACCCAGAGTGTCACCACAAAAAGCACCGGCAGACGGACAACAAAAAAGGCGCAACAACATGCTGCGCCTTGCTTTCATGCATCACCCTGTGGGCAAAGCTAGTGCACGGCCACCGGCGCAAAATCGTGCTGGCGCGCCAACACAAAGGCCAGCTTGCGATCGGCGACCAGGGCCAGTTGCTGCCCCTCTTCGTCGTGCACGGCGTAAAGCTGTTCGTGATCCCCGGCCTCGGCCCGGATCTGATCAGGCAGGTCGGCCACGTCTACGGTTTTGACATAGACGATACGACCGGCGTTCTCGTTGAAATCAAATGGCGTATCCATCGCTTACCCTTTCTTGATGTTGATCTTTTGAACCACGGTTTCCGGACGCGCGCGCGTCAGGTCCACATGGAGCAATCCGTTTTCCATCACCGCCTCGCCGACTTCGACTCCGTCCGCCAGTACAAACATGCGCTGAAACTGGCGCGCGGCAATGCCCCGGTGCAGGAACACCCGCCCTTCGCTGTCGTCGCTTTGACGGCCCCGGATCACCAGTTGGCGGTCCTCGATGGTGATCGACAGATCCTCTTCGGCAAAACCGGCCACCGCCAGCGTGATGCGATAGGAAAAATCCGAGGTCTGTTCGATGTTATACGGGGGATACCCTTCATTGCCCGATTTGGCCGAGCGTTCCAGAAGGCGTTCCAACTGCTCGAACCCCAGCATGTGCGGGTATGAGCCAAGAGTAAGTTTTGACACGTCTTGTCGTCCTTTATTGTCAAAGCGACGGTGCGCGCGGTCCCGGATTCGGCAACCGCACCTGTGGAATATGGGAAGAAATTCCCCCCTTAACAAGGTCTAGGCGAAAACATCGTGAACGCGTATCCTGTCCCAGCAAGACCACAAAGACCCGAGTCGCATATGAACGCTCCCACAGATCTATCGATGAAAACCGACGACGTCCTGCGGGTGGAGTTGGAAGTCTTCAAGCGGCAACATCGGGATCTGGACGAGGCCATCATGGCTCTGGTTGATCGCGGAACCGGCGATCAGTTCACCATCAAACGCCTGAAAAAGCAGAAGCTTCGGGTCAAGGACATGATCGCTCTGATCGAGGACCGCCTGACCCCGGATATCATCGCCTGAAGCTGGTCAGTGCCGCGACGAAACACCTCTGACAAACCGGTCTCAGCCACATTGCTTAACAAGGTGATTTGGCTATAGTGCGCGCTCTTTCGCAAGCAGGGGCGGATCGGATGAGCGAGATCAAAGTAGGGATCATCATGGGCAGCCAATCGGACTGGCCCACGATGAAAGGGGCAGCAGATATTCTGGACGAATTGGGCGTTGCCTATGAAACCCGGATCGTCTCGGCACACAGAACACCGGACCGTTTGTGGGACTATGGCAAGACCGCCGTGGACCGTGGCCTGCATGTGATCATCGCAGGGGCCGGCGGGGCCGCGCATCTGCCTGGCATGATGGCGTCAAAAACCCGCGTGCCGGTGATTGGCATCCCGGTTCAGACCCGCGCGTTGTCGGGGATCGACTCGCTCTATTCCATCGTGCAGATGCCCAAGGGCTTCCCGGTCGCCACCATGGCCATTGGCGCTGCAGGTGCGGCAAACGGTGGTCTGATGGCGGCTGGCATTCTGGCGATCAGCGATCCCGATTTGGCAGCGCGGCTTGATAAATGGCGCGACGACCTGTCAGCCTCGATCCCCGAGGTGCCCAGCGATGACTGAAGCCCTAACCACCGGTGCAACAATCGGCATTCTCGGCGGCGGCCAGCTGGGCCGCATGCTCTCGGTCGCGGCCTCTCGCCTGGGGTTCAAGACCCACGTGTTCGAGCCCGGCGCCAACCCGCCCGCAGGCCACGTGGCCGATCAGGTGACCACCGCAGCCTACGACGATGCCCAGGCGCTCCAGCGCTTTGCCCAAGCTGTCGATGTCATCACCTATGAGTTCGAGAATATCCCGACCGAAGCTTTGGACCTGCTCGAGGCGCACAAACCCATCCGGCCCGGCCGCGAAGCCCTGCGTGTAAGTCAGGACCGGTTGACCGAGAAGGCGTTTCTTCAAGGGCTTGGTCTCAAGACGGCGCCCTTCGCGGACATCACAGACCTCGGCAGCCTGAACGCTGCGATCGCCGAGATTGGCGCGCCCGCGATCCTGAAAACCCGCCGCTTCGGGTATGACGGCAAGGGCCAGTCACGCCTGAAATCGGCGGATGACGCCGAAACCGCGCTTGCGGATATGGCAGGCGCGCCCGCAATCCTCGAAGGCTTTGTCGATTTCAGCCACGAGGTTTCAGTCATCGCCGCCCGTGGAACCACCGGAGAAGTTGCCTGCTTTGATCCCGGCGAAAACATTCATCGCGATGGCATCCTGCACACCACCACCGTGCCTGCCCGGCTGAGCGCAGCGCAGCGGATGGACGCCGTCCTGCTGGCGGCCAACATCCTCAACGCGCTGGATTATGTCGGCGTGATGGGGGTCGAACTGTTCGTGACGCCCCAAGGGTTGATCGTGAACGAGATCGCGCCGCGCGTGCACAACTCCGGCCACTGGACGCAGAACGGCTGCGCGGTGGATCAGTTCGAACAGCACATTCGCGCGGTGGCAGGTTGGGCCTTGGGTGATGGTCAGCGCCATTCGGATGTGGTGATGGAAAACTTGATCGGCCACGACGTGGACCGCGTCCCCGAGCTGGCGAAAGAGCGCGACACCGCAATCCACCTCTACGGCAAGGCCGAAACCAAGGCGGGCCGCAAAATGGGCCACGTCAACCGGGTCCAGCGCAACGACTGAAACGGCGCGGTGCCGGAAAATCCCCGATTTTTCGGGCGCGCAGCTGATGGCCCCAACGGGGCCTGAGGGAGCGCGCTGCTAGCTCACAAACCGCGCGGCAATGTCCCCGCTCATGTAACTCACAACCCCACCAGAGCAGGTGGCGGCCACGCGATGGGTGCCTGCTTCCAACACCACCAGATCCGCGCGCAGACCCGGGCTCAGTTGTCCTCGGTCCGACAACCCCAATACCCGCGCTGGTCCCGAGGACACCAGCTCCCAGGCTCCGGCAAAATCCAACACGCCCGATTTCGCCAACATCACCGCCGCCCGACGCGGGCTGGGATAATGGTAGTCCGACGCCAAGGCATCACAAAGCCCCATGGTGATCAGATCCAGGGCCGAAGCATTGCCTTTATGCGACCCGCCCCGCACCACGTTGGGCGACCCCAGAATGACCGGATCACCCGCCGCCCGGGCTGCCTCGGCTGCCTCAGCCGTTTCCGGGAACTCACATATCGACACGCCACGTGCTTTCCATGTCTCACGATCATGAGCCGTGTGATCGTCATGGCTACCCAACCGCACGCCTCTCTCACCCAGATCCTCTGCCAGTTTGCTCACCGCCGTAGGCACTTCGCCTGCACGCGCATGCATGTCCTTGAGCATCTGCCAATGAACCTCGGGGTTCCGCCCGGCCTTGAGCGCTTGCCCGGTCAGGCGTGGAGGCTTCTTTCCAGCAGCCAGCCGCTCATGCGGCAGATGGTCGTTGAAAACCACATAAGGCACGTCCCAATCACTAACCCGATCCGCCAACCCTTCGTAGTCGTCCAGCATATGCGTCTCGAACCGCAGTTGCGGAATCAAGTCGGTCACAACACGGTCCTTCGCCGCCTTCATTGCGGCAAACACCTGCCCGGCATATTCCGGTGCACGCAGCCCCCCCTCCCAGCTGAAGAACTGCGCCATCACCGCCGTGGTGATCCCGTTGGCCGCAAATTCGGCCTCAGCCGAGATCACCCCTTCGTCCATCTGCTTCATCGCCCCGCGGCGCGGCGCCAAGTGGCGTTCGAAACCGTCACCGTGCAGATCTACAATTCCAGGAAGCACCAGATAACCCGACAGATCGACCTGACGCCCCTGCTCTCCCGCCTGAATGACACCCCCCCCAATGTTCAGTGGCGCATCGCACAAACCCGTGTCAGGCAACAGGACACGGGCGCCGGTCAAAGTCAGGTCTAATGGGGTCATTTGGTGCTCAGGGAGTCAGGAATTTCACATCCCAGCCCTTCGCATACCTGTTCGATCGGGCCAAGCACGGAATCGATCCAGGTGAGCTCTGGGTCAAACCGCCCGAACCGCAAGAAATGGATTGTCTGCGCGATCACCAGCGGGTTGTTCATCATGAATGTATGGGTTACCGGCAATTCGATGTGATCCGACATTCCCGTCACATGTGTCGAGAAAACGGACACCTTGCCGTCATCAGGGCCGGGAATGATCGACGAAAAGAGCGGGTTCAGGGAATTCGTTCCAGCAACCACACCAAGCGGAAAATCCACTGGCCCCAATTTGCGCGGGACGCTCTCGTCACCTGTGCCAAGCGCCAACCCAGCAGGCCCGTTCAACATGCCAAACACCTCATAGGCGCCCAGCTCATCCACCAGCTCACTGCCCTGATTGGGCGGGCCGAGCATGACGACGCGGCCCAAGTTCCGGGGCTTGTGGTCCTGGAACCAGTACCGAACCAGAATACCGCCCATAGAGTGGGTGACGAAATGAACCCTCTGATCCCCGCAAGCTTCAACTGCGGCGGGAATGGTCTGCGCCGCCAGCTCTGGTATCGGCAAATCGGTCGAGGGATATCCAGGGCGAACAGTGTCGTACTCATAGAGGTCCAGAACCTCTTCCATTACGCTCAGCGATGCCTCGGTCCGGGCCAACCCGTGCAAAAGAACGACGCAATCGGCAACCGCACTTGTGGGCCACATGAAAAGCAACAAAAGAAATCTACGCATGTGTTCTGCTTACTCTGATTTACCAGACGGGAAAAGCACGTCACGAATTGGGCTTCAAACTGGCCAATGCGATCCCGCCCAGAACCAGCAAAGCCCCAAGCGCCAGATCCATCGACAAAGCCTCGCCCAACAAAAGGGAGCCAGACAGCAGCGCGATGATCGGGACGCTCAGTTGTACTGTCCCAGCGACAGCCGTCGCAAGATGCGGCAAAACGCGATACCACAGCGCGTACCCAAGACCCGATGTCACCGCGCCCGAGATGACGGCCAGCGCCACACCTTCTGTCGACAAATAGCGGTCGCTGGTAATGACAAGAATACCGCCCACTGTCACCGGCAGGGCCACGACAAAGTTCGCAGCCGTTCCTGACAAGGCGTCCTTTTCCAGTCGTCCGACCAGCGTGTAGATGCCCCAGCCGATTCCAGCAGCCGTCATCAACGCCGCCCCAGTTGGGTCAACCAGTGCCCCCTCACTGGGCCAGAGCACCCAGGCCAGCCCCGCAAAGGCCACGCCAGCCCCGATCAACTGCCGCCCTGAAGGAGGTGCGCCGGTCAAAGAGGTCACGGCAAACATCGTCATTTGCACAACGCCAAAAAGGATCAGCGCCCCTGCCCCTGCATCCAACGTCAGATAAGCCAGCGAAAACCCGATCAGGTACAAAGACAGCGAACCGCCCCCTGCCAGGCGCCGCGCCGACAGAAACTCCATCTGCCCACGACGCAACAAGACAAGCCCCGCCAGCGTCACAGCACCGGCCAACACCCGAACGATCGCAAAGCTGCCAGGATCGACCGCATCGCTGTCGACAGCAAATCGATTAAGGATTGAGTTGGCCGCAAAAGCGACCATGGTCAGTGCAGTGAGTAAAAACAAGCGCATAGGTCCGGCATACCCCGACCAGGCGCAAGGCGACACTCAAAACTGTGTCACCGCCTCATGCATCAAACGCCGACGGGTAAGTCAGTGTCTCTTTTGGCGCCCCCTTACCCGGCCCTGCCAGCAGGGTATGCTCAATCGGATATGGAGAGATCAGGTTCTGAGCTCGCGCCGATGAGAACCCGCGCTTGCCATAGTAATTGGGATCTCCCAACACCACAGCGGTCAAGTCACGTTCAGATATCCAATGCTGCACCGACTTCATCAGCTTTCCACCAATTCCACGCCGCTGTCGCGAAGGTTCAACCGCGACAGGTGCAAGGCAAACCCACCCCGACGGCCGTTTCATCCAGGACAAAGCGGCATACCCTACAAGCTTGTCACCTTCGGTAACTGTCAGTTCAGCGGCCATATCCCTATCCGCGCGCAAGGCATGCACCAATGCGGCCTCGTCCTCTCCGTCAAAGGCGGCACGCAATAGCGAATCAACGTGTTGGGGAAAGGCGGCGGACGTAAGCGGCGGCATCGCACTAATACCTTGATACTGTGAACAAAAAGGGGCCACCAATTGGTGACCCCTTCTTTTAGCACAATGGCTCGGCAGATTACATCATGCCGCCCATGCCGCCCATGCCGCCCATGTCGGGCATGCCGCCACCGGCCGCGCCTTCTTTGGCGGGCTTGTCGGCAACCATGGCTTCGGTGGTGATCAGCAGACCAGCAACCGATGCGGCGTCTTCCAGAGCGGTGCGAACCACTTTGGCCGGGTCGATAACGCCAAACGAGAACATGTCGCCATATTCTTCGGTCTGAGCGTTGAAGCCAAACGAGGTGTCGTCGCTTTCGCGGACTTTGCCGGCAACAACTGCACCGTCAACGCCTGCGTTTTCAGCGATCTGGCGCAGAGGCGCTTCGATGGCTTTCCGCACGATGGTGATACCGGCGTTCTGGTCGGCGTTTGCACCTTCCAGCGATGCCAGGGCTTTGCCGGCCTGAACCAGAGCAACGCCACCACCAACAATAACACCTTCTTGAACCGCAGCGCGGGTCGCGTTCAGTGCATCGTCAACGCGGTCTTTACGCTCTTTGACTTCAACTTCGGTCATGCCGCCGACGCGGATAACAGCAACACCGCCTGCCAGTTTGGCAACGCGCTCTTGCAGCTTCTCACGGTCGTAGTCCGACGACGTTTCTTCGATCTGAGTGCGGATCTGAGCAACACGTGCTTCGATCTCGGCTTTTTCGCCAGCACCGTCGACGATGGTGGTTTCGTCTTTGGTGATTTCGACCTTCTTGGCGGTGCCCAGCATGTCCATGGTCACGGACTCGAGCTTCATGCCCAGATCTTCCGAGATCACCTGACCGCCGGTCAGAATTGCCAGGTCCTGCAGCATGGCTTTGCGGCGATCGCCGAAGCCCGGTGCTTTGACAGCAGCAATTTTCAGGCCGCCGCGCAGTTTGTTGACCACGAGGGTCGCCAGCGCTTCGCCTTCGACGTCTTCAGCAATGATCAGCAGCGGCTTTTGCGACTGGATCACCTGCTCGAGCAGCGGAACCATCGGCTGCAGCGACGAGAGTTTTTTCTCGTGCAGCAGGATCATGCAGTCGTCCAGATCTGCGATCATCTTGTCAGCGTTGGTCACGAAATAAGGCGACAGGTAGCCGCGGTCGAACTGCATGCCTTCGACAACATCGGTCTCGGTTTCCAGACCTTTGTTCTCTTCAACGGTGATGACGCCTTCGTTGCCAACTTTTTGCATCGCGTCTGCGATCTGCTGACCGATTGCCGCTTCGCCGTTGGCCGAGATGGTGCCAACCTGCGCAACTTCGTCGCTGTCTTTGACTTCACGAGCCGACGCAACGATGCCTTCAACCACTTTCGAGGTCGCCAGGTCGATGCCGCGCTTGAGGTCCATCGGGTTCAGACCAGCAGCAACCTGCTTGAGGCCTTCACGCACGATCGCCTGCGCCAGAACGGTCGCGGTGGTGGTGCCGTCGCCTGCTTCGTCGTTGGTGCGCGAAGCAACTTCTTTCACCATCTGTGCGCCCATGTTCTCGAACTTGTCTTCCAGTTCGATCTCTTTGGCAACAGATACACCGTCTTTGGTGATGCGCGGTGCGCCGAACGACTTGTCCAGAACCACGTTGCGGCCTTTGGGGCCCAGGGTCACTTTGACAGCGTCCGCCAGCACGTTCACGCCGGTCAGCATACGGTTACGGGCATCGGTGTCGAATTTGACGTCCTTAGCAGCCATGTTCTTTTCTCCTTGAAAAGTCTTTTGACAGGGTCAGAGAAGCCGGATGGCTTACTCGATGATCCCCATGATGTCGCTTTCTTTCATCATCAGCAGCTCTTCGCCGTCGACGTTGACCTCGGTGCCCGACCACTTGCCGAACAGGATCTTGTCGCCAGCCGAAACAGCCATGGCGATCAGCTCGCCGCTGTCTTTGCGCGCGCCTTCACCGGTCGCTACAACAACGCCTTCGCTGGGCTTTTCTTTTGCGGAATCGGGGATGATCAGGCCGCCCGCGGTTTTTTCTTCGCTTTCGGTACGGCGAACCAGTACGCGGTCATGAAGCGGTTTCAATGCCATCTTTGCAGCTCCTTAAGCTCAAAGTTCGTTTCCTTACGGTCCCCGCGCTCCCTTGCGCGTGACCGTTATCACTCACCCTAGTTGAGTGCTAACGAGCAATAGCTAGGCAGATGGTTTTTCCGAGTCAACGTCTGGATGCAGATTTTTTGAATTTATTCCGCTTCCCAGCTGTAAGCCCAGTGAATCAGCCCCTCGGACCCGACCGAAGTAAGGGCATAGACGCCCTTTTCAACCTTTTCGAACCAACCATAGTGATTGTCGCGCATCAGCGTGGTGGCCTTGGTCACCCCGGTGGCCTGCGCTACAACCGATCCCTTGGCCGCACCGTTTTCGGCCAAATAGGCGGCACAGCGCAACGCATCCTGGCGATAGGCCGTCACAATCCCATGCCGCGTGGCCCCACCCGCGTTGGGGTCCCCTTCGAGACGGTTGAACTCGCGCAGCAGCCGCTGAGTCCGCTTCTTGGATTTGCGCGGCGCATAAGGCCCCGGATCGCAATGCACCTCGGCCCGGCCGTCGTCGCGGACCGTGATCAACCCCAGACCTAGACGACGACACATTGCCAGATTGTCCTTGAGCGCACGCCGCGCCGTACGCCCGGTAGGCCGCGTAACAGCCACGTAAACCAGATCCGTAACAGACAAGCGCGTGATCGCCTGATGAAACAAGCTGAGCGAAAAGCGCAGTTTCAGCTCGACAATCACCGGCGGCTCGCTGCCACGACAAGCCATGACGTCGGCCGCGCCGACCTCGCCTTTGACCTCATACCCCTGCCCCTCGAGCAGCGCCTTGATCGGTGGATAGAGTTCCTGTTCGCGCTCCATTGTATCATTCTAGGGACAGCCCCGATCCTTCACAATCGCCTTTGATCGCTTGGCCTTGCCTCCCCCCTTCAAGTGCCTAAAGTCAAAGGTACCGAATTGATTAAAGGGGCGCTTTATGCTGCGCTTGTTTGTCTTTGTACTGTTCTGCCTGACCTCGGCCTCGGTCGCAGCAGCTCAATGCCGGGGCACAGATTTGCGGGACAGGCTGACGCCCGAAGCTCAAGAACGGTTGCAACGCGAGATTGCCAAGGTTCCCTTTGCCTATGGCAACCATTGGATTGCCAGCAAAGGAAAAAAGCGCATCCATGTGATTGGCACCCAACATACCGGGGACAGCCGGATGCGCGCCATCATGCGCACCCTGCGCCCAGTGATCGAGCAAGCCGACGCCGTGTTGCTAGAGGTGACAAGAGTGGAGCTGGCCAAGATGGAAAAGGCGCTGCTCGACAATCGCGCTCTGCTGCTGATCACCAAGGGGCCCACTCTGCCTCAGATGATGTCTGAAACGGCTTGGGCCGACCTGAGCCATCGGATGAAGCAGCAGGGGTATGAACCGGAGCAAACAGCACAGATCCAGCCCTGGTATCTGTCATTGTCCCTGGCGCAAAGCGGCTGTGGCGGTCGAGGGTTCGCGGCTTACTCGGGCCTTGATGACCGGATCGAGGAGTTGGCCATCCGCAACCGCATCCCCATCGGATCACTGGAATTGTCGATGGACGGCATGCGCTCGCTTGCGCTGCAACCAATTCGGGACCAAGCCAAGTTGCTCGAACTGGATCTGGCCAGCGATCTGAATATCGACGATCAGGTCGTGACGCAAAGAAACGCCTATTTCGGCGAAACCCTAGCCGAGGCGCTGCTGATCAAGGAATGGACGATGTACCGTGACATCGACATCCCGAGGTCCGAAGTTGTGCGGCTGCTCAGACAGTTTGACACCCTGCTGCTGGACCGGCGCAACAAGGCCTGGATGCCCGTCATTGCGCGCACCAAAGGAAACAATCTGGTGGTGGCCGTCGGGGCCGCGCATCTGCCGGGGCGCAACGGGGTGCTCAACCTGTTGCATAAGCGCGGATACACTCTGAAGCGGGCCTCGTTCTAAAGCTCGTAGACCATGTGCCGCAGGTCGTCTCTGCCTGCGTGACATCGCCCCCGACCCAGCCTATAAGGCCGCAAAATTCGCAAATCGCAGGACGCAGTCATGACCACCCTTGTATTTGGACATAAATCCCCCGACACGGATTCCACCGGCTCGCCCATCGTCTGGGCCTGGTACCTGAACGAAATCAAAGGCGTCGACGCCAAGCCGGTCCTGCTGGGTGAACCCAACACCGAAGCGGCCTTCATGCTGGAGCGCTGGAACCTCGAAAAGCCTGAAATCATCGCCGATGTGGCCGATGGCCAGGCCTGTGTCGTGGTCGACACCAACAACCCTGCCGAGCTGCCGGAAAACATCAACGGCGCCGACGTGCACGAGATCATTGACCACCACGCGCTGGTGGGTGGCCTGAAAACCAAAGGCCCGATCAACATCACCATCCGTCAGCTGGCCTGCACCGCCACCATCATGATCGACCTGATGGGTGATGATGCCGCCAAGATGCCCGAGGCCATCAAGGGCGCAGCGCTGACCTGCATCCTGTCCGACACGCTGGAATTCCGCTCGCCCACCACCACCGATCACGACCGCGCCGTGGCCGAGAAGCTGGCAGCCGATCTGGGCCTGGACGTCTCGACCTATGCCGCTGACATGTTCGCCGCCAAATCGGACGTCTCGTCGTTCTCGGATGCTGAATTGATCCGCATGGACAGCAAGGAATACGAAGTCGACAGCACCAAGTTCCGAGTGTCCGTTCTGGAAACCACCGCGCCCGGCGTTGTGCTGGACCGCAAAGCGTCCCTGATGGACTCGATGACCTCGGTTGCGGGCGAAGACGGCGTGGATCAGGTTCTGCTGTTCGTGGTCGACATTCTGAACGAAGAGGCCACCCTGCTGGTCCCCAACGATCTGGTCAAAGGCGTCGCGGAAAAGAGCTTTGGTGCGTCGGTCGATGGCGACGCCGTTGTTCTGCCCGGCATCATGAGCCGCAAGAAGCAGATCATTCCGAACCTCAAGGTCTGATCTGTTCCGTTTTGACTGTTTCAAAGGCGCCCCTGGTCGGGCGCCTTTTTTCTTGCAAGGCTCTCGCTCACGTTCTGGGATATTGAGAGCGCGAGGAAAGAAGGGATCAGCCGGTTGGCGGGTATCCTTCGAATGCCGGAAGCTCGGCCGGGACGTGATGGAACGGCTGCGCCTCGGCCACGTAGATCGACATCTTTGGCCCCTTGTAGGTACTTGGATCATCCAATGTGCCGATCTTGAGGATCGCCGCATCCAAGCCAGGACGGCACGAGATCAGATGCGTGCCGCAGTCACCGCAGAACTCGCGTGTCACCCGCGCCGGATGATCTGACCGCTGAAAGGTTTTGGGTACACCTTGGGTATAGTGAAAGGCATCCTTGGGCAGAACCATGAAAAGGTTGGGCGCGCCGCCCGTTATATGTTGGCAGGCGCGGCAATGGCATTGCGCCTTGAGCATCGGCTTGCCCGTCACCTCATATCGAAGTGCGCCGCAAAAACAGCCCCCTGTTTGTGTCATCTGAAGTGTCTCCCATCTCGTTCCGACGAATGAAGCATGGACACACGCCAGAGATATTGGCAGTGTCATAAATGACATTTTTCATACCACTATGGACAAGATGACACTTCGCACTCTGATCTTGCACCCGACCCCCTGCCAGTTGTCGAGCTTGGCCATTGCACAAGAGATGCTGGACACGGCAAATCGCGTGGCTTCGTTGGGTGGTGGGCCGGTGGTGTTCAAACACCAGAGTCTGACGCCTGAACGGGCGCTGGCGGAATGCCCTCACGTCGATTTGGTGATCCTGCCCGGTTTGGGGCTCGCCACACCATCCGAGCTTGAGCAGGCCATGGCCACCGAGGGTTTTGAGCGGTTGGCTCAGAGCTTGCGCATGCTGGCGCGTCCCGATGTTACCATTGCAGGGGCCTGTTCGGGGTGTTTTGCCCTTGGCGCCGCCGGGCTGTTGGATGGGCGGATGGTGACAACAACCTGGTGGCTGGCTCCGCTGCTGAAAGCCCGGTTTCCCAAGGCCCGGCTGGATCAAGAGCAGATCGTGCGGCAGGATGGGGATCTGATCACCGCAGGCGCCGCCTTTGCCCAGATCGACTTGATGCTGGTTTTGATCGAACGGTTCGGCGGTTATGCGCTGGCCGAGGATTGCCGACGTTTCACCATGGCCGACAGTCGCCCCAGTCAGTTGCCCTATCTCTCGGTCGCGACGCTGGTGGCCGGGGATCAGCAGTTGCAGCAGGCGGAACTGTTTCTGCGTCGCAACATCTCTCGCCAGGTTGATCTGGCCGAACTGGCAGGGGCTGCGGGTCTGGGTGCGCGCACTTTTGCCCGACGTTTGGCGCAAAGGGCCGCGATGACCCCGACGACTTTTGTTCAGACCCTGCGCGTGACCGAAGCCATTCGGCTGGCACGCGCGACCACCCTGCCCCAAAGTGAGATCGCACATCGCGTCGGCTATGGCGATGATACCGCATTGCGGCGCGTGATGCTCAAACGGACCGGGAAGACGCTGGAACATTTCAAGACATGACGCGGGATTGACCCCGGATCATGCCTTGCGCGTGTCGAGTTACTGAACCTGTTGCAGGGCCACGCCAGAATCGATGCGATCCTTGGTCGCCAGAACGGTGGCAACACGTTTTTCGTCAGGGGGATGTGTGCCCCAAAACGACAACTTGCCCGCCTGCGTTCGGGCCGCTTCGGGCCGAGCAAAATACTTCGCCCCTTTTACCGGATCGTATCCGGCCGCATCTGCGATATAGGTGCCCAAGGTATCGCTTTCGAGTTCATAGGTCTGCGAATAGGCAAACGTGCCCGCAGCCGCGCCGATCCCGACACCTGCGCCGATCAGGGAACTGTCGATGATTTCAGCCTGCGCGGTAACTGCAGCTGTTATCACACCAACAATGACTGCCCCCGCCAAAGCCTGCTGTTTCGCCTTTTGGACATGCTGCCCAAGAAGATGCCCATATTCATGCGACATGACGAATGCGACCTCGTCATCATTTCTGCTGTCTTGCAGCAACGGCATCGAAAGTCGGATCACGGGGCCCGTTTCTTCGTGCGTGAAATAGGCGTTGCGCTGCTCCATCTTGCGGTCGATCTCAATCTTTACCGTGCAATCGACATCTTTCCCCTGTTCAGCCAGCGCATTGCAGTAACTTTGCCCCACAGGGGCCACCCGCCGCGCCACGCGGTTGAAGCGCTGCTCTGCAGCTGCCTGAGAGATCGGTTTGCGCACAGGCTCAGATTGGGCTTCGGCGAACATGCGCGACGCCGTGGATGTATGGCTGTCCGCCACTTCGGGCACTTGATAGGTCGTTCCACACGCAGTGAGGATCGTCATTCCGGTCAACAGCCCCAGAACTCTCAATGACTTATTCATTTTCACTCTCTTTTACTTTTTACCCGGTTAAGGCGATCAAAAAGGCAGGTCAACTGCGAAAGGGTGAATGGTTCGGTCGCCGATTTCTTGTATCGGCATATCCATTTGACTTGGTCGAACTGACGGTTCGAATCCAGTGTTTGCACGCTGATACAATCCAAGAACTTTGACCTTGTCCATTTGACCTGGAATCTCGCAGTCGGCCGCGCAGAACCATCATGGTCAATCAACCCGAACTCGTGCATAAGCCGGTGGACCCACGCAAAAATCAGGTGCTTTCATGTCTCAGATCATCACCGCACTTTCCGAAGTTTCCGACCGTTACCAGGCGCTTTTTGTCGACCTTTGGGGCTGCGTCCACAACGGTGTGACCGCTTACCCCGAGGCAGTTGCCGCCCTGCAGCAGTATCGCGCCAAGGGCGGAACCGTGGTGTTGGTGACGAACTCGCCCAAACCGCGTGCGGGTGTGGCCAGCCAGTTGGGCCAGTTCAACGTGCCGGACGATGCCTATGACATCATCGCCACCAGCGGCGACAGCGCACGCTCGGCCATGTTTCGAGGCACCGTGGGGAACAAGGTTTATTTCATGGGCGAATGGGAGCGCGATGCGGGCTTCTTTGAGCCGCTGCACCTGCTGGAAAATCCGGTCGAGATCGAACGTGTGCCCCTGCAAGAGGCCGAAGGGATCGTCTGCTGCGGCCCCTTTGATCCGATGGCTGACCCCGACGTGAACCGCCCGGATTTCCTTTATGCCAAGACCAAGGGCATGAAACTGCTCTGTGCCAACCCCGATATCGTGGTCGATCGCGGCGAAATTCGCGAATGGTGCGCGGGCGCTCTGGCGCGGCTGTACACAGAGATGGGCGGTGAGAGCCTGTACTTTGGCAAGCCACATCCGCCGATCTATGATCTGGCACGGCGGCGGCTGGCGAGCCTGGGGAAAGACGTTCCTGATTCCGAGATTCTGGCGATCGGCGACGGCGTGTTGACCGACATTGCTGGCGGCATGGGCGAAGGGATCGATTCTCTTTTCATCTCGGGCGGACTGGCCGCACAGGAAACAAAAACTGGCTTCAGCCCGGACGCAGAGGCGCTAACCGACTATCTGGAAAAAGAAAAATCCAACCCGACCTACACCATCGGACGTTTGCGCTGACGAAAAAAGAACTTGATTTTCTGCACCTGCAAAGTAATAAAGTTGCCATATCACGATAGAGCGTAACGTTTTATTGCTGCGTCGATCAGAAAAGAGGACATCATGTTGGACAATCTGCCTCGCGGAACGATCTGCATTGAAGACATCGAAATGGGCATGACCCGGTACCTGCGCAAAGTGGTGACCGACGAAGACATCGAGATGTTTGCCCAGGTGTCCACGGATCGCAACCCGGTGCATCTGGACGATGATTATGCCCGCGACACGATCTTTGAGGGCCGCATCGCGCACGGAATGCTGACCGCTGGCCTCATCTCGGCCGTGATCGGCGAGCAGCTGCCCGGCCACGGCACGGTCTATATGGGTCAGTCGCTCAAGTTCCTGGCGCCGGTGCGCCCCGGTGACATGGTTTACGCCGAGGTCAAGGTTGTCGACATCGAGATGTCCAAACGCCGCGTGAAACTGGATTGCCACTGCTCGGTTGATGGCAAGAAAGTTCTGGTTGGTGAGGCGATGGTGCTGGCACCGTCGCGGAAGTTTGACTGATCCATCCCCCGATACGAGACGACAAGCCGCCCCATCCGGGCGGCTTTTTCTTTATCAGCACATGTTGTTCACGCGGTTCGGGGGGCTCCCGCCCGTCGGAATATGCATCAAGAGATGCACGCCCTCCCGTTGGGCCGGGCCGCGCCCCCTGCGGGCGCACGGCGGTCGTGCCTGCGGCCAATGTATCCGTGACGCGGCGAAGTGGGCTTCCCACACGTCGCCGATATCATGTGGTCTTGCACCGGATCGGACATGACGCTAACTCAGCCACATGCGGATCATCCGGGATTATCATTTTGTCGAGCCAGAAGATCGCGGCGCCTGCGCTGCGATCGGCAATTTCGATGGCGTACACATCGGCCATCAATCGGTCATCAACCTGGCACGCGACGTGGCTCCGGACGCCCCTTTGGGTGTTCTGACCTTTGAGCCACATCCGCGCGAGTTCTTTGCCCCAGCCGCCCCGCCCTTTCGCCTGATGCGCGCCGTTGCCCGCGCCCATCGGCTTGAGAAGCTTGGGGTCGAAAAACTGTACGAGCTGAACTTCAACGTTTCGCTTTCCAATCTGACGCCCGAAGAGTTCGCCCGCAATGTGATCGCCGATGGGCTTGGCCTGAGCCACGTGATCGTCGGAGCCGATTTCTGCTTTGGCCAAGGGCGCAAGGGCACTGCGCAGGACCTGCAGCGGTTCGGCCAGGAGATGGGGTTTGGTGTCACCATCGCGCCCCTTCTGGAACGATCGGAGGATATCGTGTCATCCACAGCCATTCGCAAGGCTCTGTCTGACGGACGCCCCCGGGATGCCGCCGATATGCTGGGCCATTGGCATCGCATCGAAGGTGAGGTGATCGGCGGCGAACAGCGTGGGCGTGAGTTGGGCTATCCCACCGCCAACATGTCCATCGATGGGCTGCACCCACCCAAATTCGGTGTCTATGCCGTACTGGTCGATGTGCTCGACGGCCCCCATGCCGGCAGCTATCATGGCGCAGCCTCGGTCGGCACGCGCCCCATGTTTGATGGCGAGCATCCCAACATCGAAACCTTCCTGTTCGATTTTTCCGGCGATCTTTATGGTGCGACCCTGTCGGTAGGGCTGGTCGATTACCTGCGTCCCGAGCTCAAGTTCGACGGGTTGGATGCGCTTATCACGCAAATGGACGCCGATTGCGATCAGGCCCGCAACATCCTTGGGGCGTTATGAGCGACCCGATTGATCGCAAAGGACTGGCAAAGCGGTTCTGGGAACGCAAACCGCTGAACAAACTGTCCGACAAAGAGTGGGAAGCGCTCTGCGACGGCTGCGGTAAGTGCTGCCTCAACAAGCTGGAAGACGAAGACAGCGGCGAAGTCGCCCTGACCCGCGTGGCGTGCCGCTTGCTGGATGATGAAACCTGCCGCTGTGCGCAATATCCCATCCGCCATCAGTTCGTACCCGAATGTATCGTCCTGAAGCCCGAAAACCTGGATACCCACGCCTATTGGATGCCGCAAACCTGTGCGTATCGCCTGCTGTGGCAAGGAAAACCCCTTTACGATTGGCATCCGTTGATATCAGGTGACCCCGACAGCGTGCACAAGGCGGGCGTATCGGTTCAGGGATGGACCGTGTCCGAGTTTGAAACGCCCGAGGAGGAGTGGGAAGACCACATTATCGAGGAGCCGATCTGATGTATTTTGCCTCTGACAATTCTGGACCCGTGCACCCCCAGGTGCTAGACGCCCTGGCGCGGGCGAACGATGGCTATCAGATGGCCTATGGCGCGGATACGTTGATGAACGATGTGCGCGACAAGATTCGAGGGCTGTTCGAGGCACCGGGTGCCGCCGTTTATCTGGTTGCGACCGGCACCGCCGCCAACTCGCTGGCGCTGGCGACATTGTCAGAGCCCTGGCAGACGATCTTCTGCTCGCCCATGGCCCACATTCACGAGGACGAGTGCAACGCGCCCGAGTTCTACAGCGGTGCCAAGCTGACACTGGTTCCGGGCGGCGAAAAGATGACACCGCAGGCGTTGCGCCAAGCCATCGCGGGCGAAGAGACCCGCGGCGTGCACGGGCCGCAGCGTGGGCCAGTGTCAATCACGCAAGTCACTGAACGCGGCACGGTCTATTCTTTGGACGAGTTGCGCGCGCTTTGCACCGTGGCCAAGGGCTACAATCTACCGGTTCATCTGGATGGCGCCCGGTTCACCAATGCTCTGGTCGCGCTTGACTGCACCCCGGCCGAGATGACTTGGAAAGCGGGCGTTGATGCCGTCAGTTTTGGCGGCACCAAGAACGGCTTGATGGGGGTCGAGGCAGTTGTGTTCTTTGACGAGAGCAAAGCCTGGGAGTTCGAGCTTCGTCGAAAGCGCGGGGCGCATCTGTTTTCCAAGCACCGCTACCTGTCGGCGCAGATGGAGGCCTATCTGAGCGATGATCTGTGGCTGACATCTGCGCGCCAGGCCAACGCCAATTGCGCACGCTTGACCGAAGGTCTGCGCGCGGCTGGGGCGAGTTTCCTGCACGAACCGCAAGCCAACATGATCTTTGCCAGCTTCCCGCGCGGGGTGCACAAGGCGCTGCATCAGGCAGGCGCAGTCTATCACCTTTGGGGCGCCACACTCGAGGGGGAAGACGACGAAGAGATGCTGGCCTGCCGTCTTGTCTGCGACTGGGCAATTTCGAACGAGCAGATCGACGCCTTCCTCGCTCTGTTCTAAAGACTTCGCAAAAGTCGAAAACGGTCAGCCATAGGCGCAACCGCGCCGCGCTGCGCGCGGCGCCCGGCCCAACGGGAGGGTGTGCTTCTTTGATGCACATCCCGACGGGCGGGAGCACCCCCGTCCTTCAGCGCCAGAACGCCTTTAGGTGCTGCGCCACGTCTTGTGGATGCGAGATCGGCACCATGTGCCCAGCACCATCGACCACGTGATCAATCGCGCCGGGAATGCGCCGTGCTAGACCACCGTTGATGCTGCCTATCACCGGTTGGCTTTGCCCGCCTCGTAGCAGCATCACCGGCATGCTCAACCCATCCAGAACGCCGGGCGCCAACACCCCCGCGCGATCATCAAACAGCGCCGCGTCACAAGCTGGCACCACCGGGATTCCCCGGATCATGGCCGCGCGCGTCGCTTCGGGCAATTGCGGCCATCGCGGGCCGCCATCCGTGCTCCACATCCGATTGAACAGCCGCGCTGCCAAGGGCCAGTCACCTGCCTGCATAGCCGCCTGATACGGCTGCGCGATCCGGTCATGTTCGGCCACCAACGCGGGCGCGTCTTGCAGGGCAACCGCAAAAAACACGGGCTCGATCAGGGTCAGGCTGCGCACCAGATCGGGGCGCTCCACCGCCGCGCGCAATGCAACCGTGGCCCCAAAAGAATGCCCCACCACATCCATTGGCCGCTCGAGCACTGACAGGGCAGCCTCGACATTGCGGTCCTGAAAATCACCGTGCCCGTCCCAATCGGCACTTTGGCCATGAGACAGCATATCAAAAGCGTGGAAAGTTGCCTCTTCACTCAAAAGTGACGCCAGCCGCTTCCACGCGCCTGAATGCGCGATGGTGCAATGAATGGCCAAAACGTCCCGTGCGCCCTCTCCCATCAAGCGCACGTGGATCGGTTGTTGCAAGTCGCGCATCAGCGGCTCAGGTGTGCGTCCAGATCGGCCAGGCGGTCCTGGCCCCAGAACCGTTGCCCGTCTTCGGTCACATAGAAAGGCGAGCCAAAGACGCCGCGCTCAATCGCCTCTTCGAGGTTGGCGGCATATGTTTCTGCACCAACAAGCATGCCGCTGTCGGCCAAGGCCGGATCAAACCCGGCCGCCGACAGGCAGTCGCGCACCACGGTATCCTCGGCAATATCCTTTTCCTCGGCCCAGCAGGCCCGCAGGATCAGGCGCACCAGCTGTCCCACGTCGCCGCCACCGGCATTGGCGGCCGCAATGATCGCATAAGACGACGGCGCCGCATTGGTTGGCCAATGGGCGGGCTTGAGGTTGAAGTCCATTGCCAAGTTCGCCGACCGCCGCAGCAGATCCTGTGCCCGGTATTCAATGCGCGAGGGGTGGCGATCCTTGGGCGGTGTCCCCCCGGTGCGGCTGAACAGCGTCATGATATCCACGGGTTTATACGTGATAGACGCGCCATGTTTGGCGGCAATCTGTTCCAGTCCGTCCCCGGCCAGGTAGGCATAGGGTGAAAGTGTCGCAAAATAGTAGTCGATATGGGCCATCTGTCGTTTTCTCCGCGGCGTTACCTTTGCGGGACGGTAAGCCCATGCTAAGCGGTGTCAACATCACGAATCTGTCACATCCTCGCTGCCACGGGTCTCTCCAATGCCGACACTCAACGAACCCAAGCTCATTTCTGGGAACGCCAACCTACCACTCGCCGAAGCGATTTCGCGCCGAATGAGCCTGTATCGGGGGGTCGACCAGGGATTGGTTGATGCCCGCGTCGAACGGTTCAACGACGGCGAGATCTTTGTCGAGGTGTTCGAGAACGTCCGTGGCGAGGACATGTTCATCATCCAGCCGACCTCGAACCCGGCCAACGACAACCTGATGGAGCTGCTGATCATCTGTGACGCGCTGCGTCGCTCGTCCGCGCAACGGATCACCGCCGTGGTCCCTTACTTCGGCTACGCCCGCCAGGACCGCCGCACCAAGGCCCGCACGCCCATCTCAGCCAAGCTGGTCGCCAACATGATGGTCGAGGCCGGAGTTGAACGGGTTCTGACCATGGACCTGCACGCGGCCCAGATCCAGGGCTTCTTCGACATTCCCGTGGACAACCTTTACGCTAGCCCGGTCTTTGCGCTGGACGTCAAGAACCAGTTCAAAGGCCGCATGGACGAGCTGATGGTCGTCTCGCCGGACGTGGGTGGCGTGGCCCGCGCACGTGAGCTCGCCAAACGGATCAACGCACCGCTGTCGATCGTGGACAAACGCCGCGAGAAGCCCGGTGAGGTTGCCGAAATGACCGTGATCGGGGACGTCACTGACAAGATCTGCCTGATCGTGGACGACATGTGCGACACCGCAGGCACGCTCTGCAAGGCTGCGCAGGTTCTGCTGGATAACGGCGCCAAGGAAGTGCATTCCTACATTACCCACGGCGTCATGAGCGGCCCCGCAGTTGAGCGTGTGACCAATTCGGTGATGAAATCCCTGGTGATCACAGATTCGATCCAGCCGACCGAGGCGATCCTGAACACCCCCAACATCCGCGTGGTCCCGACCGCACCCATCTTTACCCAGGCCATCCTGAACATCTGGAACGGCACTTCGGTCTCGTCCTTGTTCGAAGACAAGACCCTGACCCCGATCTACGAGTCGCTTTATCACATGGATTGAGCGAGACCTCGTTGGAGGAACGCGAGAGGCGGCCGCTTGGCCGCCTTTTTCTTGGCTAACGGATCATGCCCCTCATCGGGAAATCAAAACCTCGCCCTCGATCTCCATCGCAAATCCCATGGGCAACCCATAGACGCCGATGGCAGAGCGCGCGTGGCGTCCCACATCTGGTCCAAAGACATCGATGACCAGATCGCTGAACCCGTTCACCGCTAAGTGCTGTTCGGAATAGCCCTCGGCCGAAGTCACCATTCCAAACACACGAACCCAGCCTGTAATCCGTGACAACTCGCCGATCTCGTCCTTGATGTTTGCCAGTACGGTCAGCCCAACATCTCGGGCTTCGGCATAAGCCTGCTCGGTGGTCATATCGCCGCCCACAACACCGAATGGCCCACCAATGCTGCCATCCATTGCGTTTTTGGGGTGTCCGGAAAACAGAAGCCGATCCCCCCTGATGTTTACAAATTCAAACGGCAAATGCAGTCCTTCAGGCAGCTTGGTCGGTTGCGGCAGGTGCAACCCCAACTCTGTCAGTCTCTCTTCTGGTGTCGGCATGCTGGGCTCCAAATGCAGTGACGTATATAGGCACGTTAGACCAAATCTGACTTGATGTCTGTCTTGCGCGTGATGGAGTTGGCCAAGGATGTTCAGTGCTATTTGTGTACCCAGGCGGCTCTGACCCTGGGAACCAACACAACCTTGCACAGCACCACCAGCAACAGAAGGCTGACAAGGATCTTGGATGTGCTCTCCATCGTGCCATGGATCAACAGGGCGTGCACAACGGTTCCGACGCTGGTCAGCGATGCCAGGCTCACATGAACTCGGCGCCAAACCCGGGGGTTCGATGAGAGACGCCGCCGAAAAGCGACTGAAAAGGCTGCGACAAAGACCGACCACATGGCCACCACGCCCCAGGTCGAAAACGGGGTTGGTGAGCGAAACAGTAACGCGTCGATGACATCCGGGGGGCTTGTGATCCACAGACCGGCCACATGCAGGATCACGGCGGCCACCAAGATAAGCCCAACCCATTTGTGGATGCGCCTGCCCTTCATGCCCCTGGCACCAGGAAGGCCGCCATCAATCAGCAACAGCTGCATCACCACAAGACAGAGGGCCACGATGCCTGCAAATCCCGCGATGATGTAGATCGGCTCACGCCAAGCCAATAGCGGACTGAAACCCGCTGCTGCGAGAGCGATCAGAAACATGGCTAGCAGCCCTGCCCAGATCAGCAGGGCGCGCAGCCGATCAGGCCGCATTGGGCGCTTCATGATCAGGCAGGCGTAAGTACAAAATGGGCTTCCAAGTGTTTGTCTCGGGCACTGGGCATGACCGGCCGCAAGAAAACGGTTTCATATTCGCCACTGTCGTAAGCGAGATGGCCGTGTGGTTGTCCAAACGCCGGAACAATTTGCGGCATCTCAAGACGAAACACTCCATTTGCGTCTGTGAGTGTTGCCCCGTGACTGTGCGGATCACGTTCGTGTCCTTCCGTCGTGTGCGCCCAAATCTGAATGCGCTGCCCCGCAAGCGGAGCGCCGTCCCCGGCCCTTCGGACTGTGCCACTCATCCAGAAACCACCTTGTCCGATCCGCTCGACAATCGGAGCACCCGGAAGGTAGTTGTTCGCCCCGCCCCGCATGGACTTGGTTGGCTTCACGTTGGCTGCACCAACAGACGATTGAAAGCCCATGGCACCAATCCCGGCGAGAGCGCCGCCTGTGGCGAGAAAAGCGCGTCGAGAGAAACGGAGAAATGGCATGCGATACCTCCCTGCAAGGTGTCTGCTGGATCGGACAGGCGACTCACAGGAAAAGCTTAGCGCAGATTTCAGATTTTTCGAGTTGGCAGACCCATCGGGGACCCGCCTTGGTTCAAATTGATGTGAATGACGTCACGCACAACGGCTCTGTTCTATGGCACATCCCAGTCATCATCCGTCGTTACATCTCCGATCGCCGTCCAGGCGACGCGGGCGCGGGCGACGCGGCTGTCGGCCCAGGTGCGGAACACGATGTCAAAGCCCTCGGGTGTGATGCTTTCCGCGACCACTTCAGCCCGGACCGCGGCCGAGGTGTCCACATCCCACAACGATATTCCCACCTGCACGGCGGGCGTTGACCGAAACGGCTGATCAAAGGTGACAGCGTGTCGGCGCTCGCGGGTGCCCGAGCCTGTCCACATCTCTCCGTCGTTTTCGAAATCTGCAAAAATCTGTTCGTCGCCTTGGGCGATGCCGATGGGATGGGTTTTGAAAGTCTTCATGCGTGTGTCTAATCAATTGCCTGTCGCCATTTTCCGAAAAAAATGGGCGACAACAAGGCACAAAAAAACCGGCCCCCTCTCAAGGGCCGGTTTTGTGATCTTTTCACAAGCGCTTACAGGCTCATGTGGTCGCCCAGGGCCTCCATGTCGGCGAGCAGCTTGGCTGCGTCGTCGACAAGCGAGGGGTGCTCCTGCGATGCCTCATGGGCACCGCGGGCCTCAGCGATCAGCTCGTCCAGATGTGCGCGGGTCACCTCGTCCACCGGGATGGCCTTTTCAGCCAGCACCGACAGACCGTCGCCGTTGATCTGGGCAAAGCCGCCGGTCACAAGATACTCGGTGGTACCTTCGGGACCTTCGGCCTTGAGCACACCAGGGCGCAAGGTGGTGATAGTCGGAGCATGATCGGGCATTGCCGTCATGTCCCCGTCCGCACCCGGGATCTGGACCGCGCTGACCTGAAGCGAAGCAAGGCTCCGCTCCGGGCTGACGAGGTCGAATTGCATCGTGTTTGCCATCAGGGATACTCCTTAGGCAGCTTCTGCGGCCATCTTTTCGGCTTTTGCGATCACTTCGTCGATGCCGCCAACCATGAGGAAGGCTGCTTCGGGGAGGTGGTCGTATTCACCGGCCACAACTGCTTTGAACGACGCGATGGTGACATCCAGGGGAACCTGAACACCCGGCGAACCGGTAAACACCTGAGCAACGTCAAACGGCTGCGACATGAAACGCTCGATCTTACGAGCGCGCGAAACGGTCATTTTGTCTTCTTCCGACAGTTCGTCCATACCAAGGATGGCGATGATGTCCTGCAGCGACTTGTAACGCTGGAGGATCTGCTGAACGTCGGTTGCAACCTTGTAGTGCTCTTCACCAACGATGGCCGGGTCGAGCAGACGCGAGGTCGAGTCGAGCGGGTCAACAGCCGGGTAGATACCCTTTTCCGAGATCGCACGGTTAAGAACGGTGGTCGCGTCCAGGTGCGCAAACGAGGTCGCAGGCGCAGGGTCGGTAAGGTCGTCCGCGGGAACGTAGATGGCCTGAACCGAGGTGATCGAGCCCGACTTGGTCGAGGTGATGCGTTCCTGCAGGGCGCCCATGTCGGTCGCCAGGGTCGGCTGATAGCCCACCGCCGAAGGAATACGACCCAGCAGAGCCGAAACCTCGGAACCCGCCTGCGTGAAGCGGAAGATGTTGTCGACGAAGAACAGAACGTCGGTACCGGACTGGTCGCGGAACTGCTCGGCCAGGGTCAGACCGGTCAGAGCAACACGTGCACGTGCTCCCGGAGGTTCGTTCATCTGGCCGTAAACCAGGGCAACCTGCGATTCCGACAGGTTGTCAGGCTTAATAACGTTCGATTCGATCATCTCGTGGTAAAGGTCGTTGCCTTCACGAGTACGCTCGCCAACACCCGCGAACACCGAGAAGCCCGAGTGCACTTTTGCGATGTTGTTGATCAGTTCCATGATCAGAACGGTTTTACCAACGCCGGCACCGCCGAACAGACCAATCTTACCACCCTTTGCGTAGGGGGCCAGCAGGTCCACAACCTTGATACCGGTGACGAGAACTTCCGACTCGGTCGACTGTTCCGCAAAGCTCGGCGCGGGCTGGTGGATGGCACGTGTATCGGTTGCTTCGACCGGGCCTTTTTCGTCGATGGGGTCGCCAACAACGTTCAGGATGCGGCCCAGGGTGGCGTTGCCAACCGGAACCGAGATGGGCGCGCCCATGTCGGTCACTTCGGCGCCGCGAACCAGCCCTTCGGTCGCGTCCATCGCGATGGTGCGGACGGTGTTTTCACCCAGGTGCTGAGCAACTTCCAACACCAGGCGCTTGCCGTTGTTGGTGGTTTCCAGCGCGTTCAGAATTTCAGGCAGTGCATCATCGAACTGCACGTCGACGACGGCCCCGATGATCTGTGTGACTTTGCCTTTTGCATTCGCCATGTTTCGTCTCCGGTTTTCTTACAGCGCTTCGGCGCCGGAAATAATTTCAATCAGCTCGTTGGTGATCACGGCCTGACGCGAGCGGTTGAACTGGATCGTCAGCTTGTCGATCATTTCACCCGCGTTGCGTGTCGCGTTGTCCATTGCGGACATCCGTGCACCCTGTTCAGACGCCCCGTTTTCGAGCAGAGCCGAGAAGATCGCGGTCGCAACCCCCTTGGGCAGCAGGTCGGCCAGGATGGCCTCTTCGCTGGGCTCGTAGTCGAAGATCGCGCCGCTGTCGTCTCCGCCTTCGGTCTCTTCGAACGAGGCAGGGATGATCTGTTGCGCGGTGGGAACCTGTGTGACCACGTTCACGAACTTCGAGTAGAAGATCGTGGCGACGTCAAAGTCCCCGGCGTCGAAACGGGCCAATACGTCCTTGGCGATGTCCTGCGCGTTGGCATAGCCGATGCGCTTGACTTCGCTCAGGTCGACGTGACCCACGAACATATCGCCATAATCGCGCTTGATCGCATCGCGACCTTTTTTGCCGACCGTCAGGATTTTCACCGTCTTGCCGTTCGCGCGCAGCTCGTCCGCTTTGGCGCGGGCGAGTTTGGCGATGTTGCCGTTAAAGCCGCCGCAGAGACCGCGTTCGGCTGTCATTACGACCAGCAGGTGCACATCTTCACTGCCCGTACCACGGAGCAGCTTGGGCGCGCTGTCGCTGCCCCCGACCGATGCCGCCAGCCCCGCCATTACGGCATTGAACCGCTCGGCATAGGGACGCGAGGCTTCGGCAGATTCCTGGGCGCGGCGCAGTTTTGCAGCCGCGACCATCTGCATGGCCTTGGTGATCTTGCGGGTCGATTTGACCGACTCGATCCTGTTTTTTAGGTCCTTGAGATTTGGCATTACCGCCTCTCCTTAAGCGAAGGTTGCGGCGTATTCGTCCAGCGCAGCCTTGATCTTGTCGGACGCATCACCCTTGATCTTGGGATCTTCGTTGGTGATCCAGTCCAGCAGGTCCTGATGCTTGCCACGCAGGTGCGCCAGCAGGCCAGCTTCGTAACGGCCCACATCAGTCACTTCGATCTTGTCGAGGTAGCCGTTGGTGCCGGCGAAGATGACGCAGACGATTTCCGCGTTGGTCAGCGGCGAGTACTGCGGCTGTTTCATCAGCTCGGTCAGGCGCGCACCACGGTTCAGCAGCTGCTGAGTGGCGGCATCCAGGTCCGAACCGAACTGCGCAAAGGCAGCCATTTCGCGATACTGAGCCAGTTCCAGCTTAACCGGACCCGCAACCGATTTCATCGCGTTGGTTTGGGCCGAGGAGCCCACACGCGAAACCGACAGACCGGTGTTCACAGCAGGACGGATGCCCTGGTAGAACAGTTCGGTTTCCAGGAAGATCTGGCCGTCGGTGATCGAGATCACGTTGGTCGGAATAAAGGCCGACACGTCGCCGCCTTGGGTTTCGATGACGGGCAGAGCGGTCAACGAACCGGCACCGAAGTCTTCGTTCAGCTTCGCCGAACGCTCCAGCAGGCGCGAGTGGAGGTAGAAAACGTCACCAGGATAGGCTTCACGACCGGGCGGACGACGCAGCAGTAGCGACATCTGACGATAGGATACGGCCTGTTTGGACAGGTCATCATAGATGATCAGAGCGTGCTTGCCGTTGTCACGGAAGTATTCGGCCATCGCGGTCGCGGCATAGGGTGCTAGGAACTGCATGGGCGCCGGGTCGGACGCGGTCGCAGCAACAACGATCGAGTAGTCGATCGCGCCGGACTCTTCCAGTTTCTTCACCAGCTGAGCAACGGTCGAACGCTTCTGACCAACAGCCACGTAGACGCAGTACAGTTTCTTGCTCTCGTCATCGCCAGCCGCGTCGTTGACCGACTTCTGGTTCAGGATGGTGTCGAGGGCAACTGCGGTTTTACCGGTCTGACGGTCACCAATGATCAGCTCGCGCTGGCCACGGCCGATCGGGATCATCGCGTCGACCGACTTCAGGCCGGTTGCCATCGGCTCGTGAACCGATTTACGCGGGATGATGCCCGGCGCTTTGACGTCTGCAACGCCGCGCTCGGTGGATTCGATGGGGCCTTTGCCGTCCAGGGGGTTGCCCAGGCCGTCAACAACACGACCCAGCAGACCGGTGCCGATTGGCACGTCCACGATCGAGTTGGTGCGCTTGACGGTGTCGCCTTCTTTGATGTCACGGTCGGACCCGAAGATAACCACACCGACGTTGTCGCTTTCCAGGTTCAGCGCCATGCCCATGATGCCGCCGGGGAATTCAACCATTTCACCGGCCTGAACATTGTCGAGGCCATATACGCGGGCGATACCGTCGCCGACGCTCAGCACGCGACCGATTTCGGCCACTTCTGCGTCCTGACCAAAGTTCTTGATCTGGTCCTTCAGGATTGCAGAAATCTCTGCAGCTTGGATACCCATTTATCCGACCTCTTTCATTGCATTCTGGAGGGAGTTGAGCTTGGAGCGGATCGAGGTGTCGATCATCTTCGAGCCCACTTTAACGACAAGACCGCCGATGAGGCTCTCATCAACGGTCGCATTGATAGTCACGGTTTTGCCCACGTTCGCGGACAGCGTCTTGGACAGTTTTTCCATCTGGGTCTTGGTCAGCGCCTTGGCGGATGCGACATCTGCGGTCACTTCGCCACGGGCCTCTGCCAGTGCCTCGCGCAGCGCGGTCAGCAGCTGCGGCACGACGAACAGGCGGCGCTTCTGCGCCATCAAACCCAAGCTGTTCTTCAGAACCGGGTCCAGACCCATCTTGTCTGCCACTGCAGCGATGGCGGCCTCTTGCTCGGCGCGCGATACGACGGGCGAGGACAGCAGGTCGCGCAGATCAGCGCTGTCTGCCAGAGCAGCAACCAGATCGTTGATGCCGGTTTCCAGACCGTCGAGGTTATTGTTCTCTTTCGCGATCTCAAAAATCGCGGTGGCATAGCGCTCGGCAATGCCTGCGGAAATCGAAGCTGGTTCGGACACGTCCACCCTTCCGATACGTTGGCCCCGAAATCACCCAATCAGGCAACACGGGGGCGTGAAGAAACCCCGCCGTGGCGGCAGGGCATCAAATTCTTGGGGGATGTAGCAGAGCGTTTGCGACCTAGCAATAACCTATAGCGGTAACGGATTTATCCACATATTGTTTATTTTCAATACCTTACCGAAACTGCGACCGTTTGTGTCGGGTTGCGGGGTTGAAAAATGTTACCAAATTGCAGGTTTTTGCGATTCCTGTGACAGATTTCCGTCAGTTTGCCGCGAAACTGGCCCCATCAATAGGTCCAGTTTCCCGAGATCGGGCAGCCACTCACCCGCAGCCACTCACCCCTCGTCTGATTTCCCCGTTTTCTTTCACGCCCTGGCTGCAGTTGCTGCTGGCGCAAACTGGTATCTCTGGCAATCAAGTTAGTTACCAATGCTGGAAGCTACTATGCTTTTGACAGGATCGCCTTCGTTGATGGGGATCGCAGCATCAGTTGCTGTTGTGGACATGATCCAAGAGGATAACAGCGACAAAGAACAAATCCCACAGGTCAGTGAAGAGGATACACCCTCCGCCGAGATAACTGATGATCAAACAGACTCAGATGATGCAGACCCTGAGCAGACACATCGGATCAAGCGCTAAGTGAAGAACCACGAGATGCCGAGAGCGATCAAGAAGCCCCTCTTCAGCCTGACATCCAAATCACATTTGCGGACGGCAATTCACAAGACATCTCTGTTGACGACTTATAGCAGAATGGAAACAAGGCCCATTTGGACACGACCAATGCGGATGAAACCGTCGACATCACTCTGAGCATGAACAGAATTTGGGTATTGCTTCAGGTGGTGGCTGCGATGTGGGAACGGCCAGCTTCAGCGAAAACATAGAGCATTGAAATACGACTTTTGTTGACACTGCCAACGAAGGTGTTTGTTGCCCCGACAGAGTTTATCTTTCGTATCTCGTCGGTCAAGATGTGGACCCTGATCCTGTAGTCACAACCACCGCGTCATCATGGATGCCGAGGATCATCTTGACGTCGAGATTTCAGCTGAACTTGGCGCCGCAATATTGCCAACCTACTTCGCCGGACAGTACCAACCAGCTTCATCTTGCTGTTCAAGAGGCACCCAACACAGTGTGGGTCTGTATCGTGTTCCTGAAGACAACTAATTTGACCTGCTAGAGATCAAGGCCGGGATCGAAGCGGAGACCAGAGTAGACGAGACCGCGATGAGGAGACTTGGATATACGAAGATCGCTACCGTTCTCCTTGGCGAAGAGGGCAATATTCCGGACTATGATGCCCCCGTTGTGAACGAGGAAGCTCCGACAGAGGAATGGGATCGCTTCCGAGACGCCCCCACGATCACGTCAAACGTCCAAATACTTGAGCAGATCCGGGCAGCAGAGTTGTAGCGCGGATTGTCGCGGATCATGCAGGTTTCGGAAGAGGATTCGATAGCCCCTCAAGGATGCGGATACGGCTGGGAACCTTGTCCTTGATCCCTGCCCCACGTGGCGGATGCAGGCGTTTGGAGACCTCAACGAGAAACACGCCACCCGCCATGATCGTCGGCATCCGGGTGCCGGTGCGCTCGAGCAGCGGGCCGGACTTGAGCCAAAACCGCTTGAACGATGGCGGATGATAGAGCGCCGAGCAATGGAACTCGACCTCGAACTCGTGCTTGCGAAGTTGCGCCTCCAACTGGGTGAGCGTGTACGGACGGCCGTAACCGAACGGCGTCTTGTCCGACCGCGACCACAGTCCGGCCCGGTTCGGCACCACAAACAGCGCCCTGCCCCCCGGCCCCAACACCCGCCAACATTCATCCAGCAGGTCCGAGGGCCGCTCGGACGTTTCCAGACCATGCATCACGATCAACCGGTCGACGTGGCCGGTTTCGATGGGCCAGAGCGTCTCTTCGACCAGGACCGAGACATTGGGCTGCCCAGCAGGCCAGGCCATGACGCCTTGCGGCCCCGGCATCAACCCGATTACTCGCCGCGCGTCGCTCAGGTAGGGACGCAACAAGGGTACAGCAAAGCCGAACCCGGCGATGGTCTGCCCGGTGGCTTGCGGCCAGATTGCCTGAACACGACCACGCACAGCCGCCTGCGCCGCGCGCCCCAGCGTGCTGCGGTAGTAGAAATTCCTAAGATCCTGCACATCAAGATGCATTGCGGACGCCCGTATGATCGGCCAAGCTGCGGGCCAGTTTAGCAACGAAAGGTCAAAAGGCCATGCCTCTCGAGATCGTCACCATTCCCTGCCTCTCAGACAACTATGCCTTTCTGGCCCATGATGACGCAAGCGGAGAAACTGCCCTTGTGGACGCCCCCGAAGCCGGGCCCATTCTGGCCGAGCTTGAGGCGCGCGGATGGTCGCTCAGCCACGTGTTGCTGACCCATCACCATTGGGACCATGTGGACGGTTTGGGCGACATTCTGACCAAACACCCCGCAAAGGTTATTGGGGCCGCCGCAGACGCGCACCGCCTGCCCGCCCTGGATGCCCAGGTGAACGACGGGGACACATTCGAATTTGGCGGTGAAACCGTGCATGTCATGGACGTCTCGGGCCACACTGTCGGCCACATCGCCTTTCACATGCCTGCCAGCTCGGTGCTGTTCACCGCCGACAGCTTGATGGCGCTTGGCTGTGGCCGCCTGTTCGAGGGCACGCCGGACCAAATGTGGGCCTCGCTGTGCAAAATGGCCGCCCTGCCCCCCGAAACCACCGTCTGTTCGGGCCATGAATACACCCAATCCAATGGTGCCTTTGCCGTCACCATCGAACCCGAAAACCCCGACTTGCAGGCTCGTGTGGCCGATATCGCGCAAGCCCGTGCTGCTGGAAAACCCACCGTGCCCTCATCTTTGGCGTTGGAATTGGCAACTAACCCCTTTCTGCGCGCGGCAGAGCCGGGTATTGCAGCCAATCTGGGCATGTCAGGCGCCGATCCGGCGGCCGTGTTCACCGAAATCCGGTCGCGCAAGGACAGTTTCTGATCCCTTAACGGCCCGGTTCTCAACAACAGTCACAACAAATGTGACCGCTAAATGAAAGAAAACCCTTGAAGCCGGGCAAACATCAACCAAACTCTAATACTATGAGGACATGGTTGGCTGTTGGGGGTGCCTCCATCCCACGCCCCGCCCGACCCAAGACAGAGGAGCACCCGCGTGCCTTCATTCTCGAGCACACTTGAACAAGCCATTCACGCAGCCCTGGCCGCTGCCAACGAACGGCGTCACGAATTTGCCACGCTAGAGCATCTGCTTCTGGCGCTTCTGGACGAGCCTGATGCAGTGCGCGTCATGAAGGCCTGTAGCGTGGACTTAAGCGAGCTTCGCAGCACCCTGGTTGAATTTATCGACGAGGATTTGTCGAACCTTGTCACGGACATAGACGGATCCGAGGCGGTGCCCACGGCCGCTTTCCAGCGTGTGATCCAGCGCGCTGCGATCCATGTACAGTCGTCAGGTCGGACCGAGGTCACCGGCGCCAACGTGCTCGTCGCGATCTTTGCCGAACGCGAAAGCAACGCCGCCTATTTCCTGCAAGAGCAGGACATGACCCGCTATGACGCAGTGAATTTCATCGCCCATGGTGTCGCCAAGGACCCCGAATTCGGCGAAAGCCGCCCGGTGTCTGGAGCGACTGACGCCGAAGAAGAGGTGCACACCGCGACGACCGAGGGCGAACAAAAAGAAAGCGCCTTGGCCAAATACTGCGTCGATCTGAACGCGAAATCGCGTGAAGGCGATATTGACCCGCTGATCGGGCGCGACTCCGAGGTCGAGCGCTGCATTCAGGTGCTCTGCCGCCGCCGCAAGAACAACCCGCTGTTGGTGGGTGATCCGGGCGTGGGTAAAACCGCGATCGCCGAGGGGCTGGCCCGCAAGATCGTCAACGGCAACACGCCCGAGGTTCTGTCGAACACGACGATCTATTCGCTCGACATGGGCGCGCTGTTGGCTGGCACCCGCTATCGCGGCGACTTTGAGGAGCGTCTGAAAGCGGTTGTGACCGAGCTTGAGGACCACCCCGACGCCGTGCTGTTCATCGACGAGATCCACACTGTCATCGGTGCCGGTGCCACCTCGGGCGGTGCGATGGATGCCTCGAACCTGCTGAAACCTGCGTTGCAGGGCGGCAAGCTGCGCACAATGGGGTCGACCACCTACAAGGAATTCCGCCAGCATTTCGAAAAGGACCGCGCCCTGAGCCGCCGGTTCCAGAAGATCGACGTGAACGAACCCACGGTTGAGGACAGCGTGAAGATCCTGAAGGGTCTGAAGCCCTACTTCGAAGAGCATCACGACATCAAGTACACTGCGGATGCGATCAAGACCGCGGTTGAACTGTCGGCGCGCTACATCAACGACCGCAAACTGCCCGACAAGGCAATTGACGTCATTGACGAGGCAGGAGCCGCGCAGCATCTGGTGGCCGAAAGCAAGCGTCGCAAGACGATTGGTGTGAAAGAGATCGAGGCCGTTGTGGCCAAGATCGCCCGCATTCCGCCCAAGAACGTCACCAAGGACGACGCCGAGGTGCTCAAGGATCTTGAGGCCAGCCTGAAACGTGTGGTCTTTGGTCAGGACAACGCCATCGAGGCCCTGTCCAGCGCCATCAAACTGGCCCGTGCGGGTCTGCGAGAGCCTGAAAAGCCCATCGGCAACTACCTGTTTGCCGGCCCCACCGGCGTCGGGAAAACCGAGGTTGCAAAGCAATTGGCGGACACGCTCGGTGTCGAGTTACTGCGCTTTGACATGTCGGAATACATGGAGAAGCATGCGGTGTCCCGTCTGATCGGTGCCCCTCCGGGATATGTCGGGTTCGATCAGGGTGGCATGCTGACTGACGGAGTCGACCAGCACCCGCATTGTGTCCTGCTGCTCGACGAGATCGAAAAGGCGCACCCGGATGTGTTCAACATCCTGCTGCAGGTCATGGACCACGGCGAACTGACGGATCACAACGGCCGCACGGTGAACTTCCGCAACGTGGTGCTGATCATGACCTCGAACGCGGGCGCGCAGGAACAGGCCAAGGCCGCCATCGGCTTTGCCCGTGATCGTCGCGAGGGTGAGGACACCGCCGCCATCGAGCGCACATTCACACCCGAATTCCGCAACCGTCTGGATGCCGTGATCTCGTTCGCGCCGCTGCCGAAAGAAGTCATCTTGCAGGTGGTCGAAAAGTTCGTGCTGCAGCTTGAAGCGCAGTTGATGGACCGCAACGTGTCGATCGAACTGACCCGCCCCGCTGCTGCTTGGCTGGCCGACAAAGGGTATGACGACAAGATGGGCGCCCGTCCGCTGGGTCGCGTGATCCAGGAACACATCAAGAAGCCGCTGGCCGAAGAGCTGCTGTTTGGCAAACTGGCCAAGGGCGGCGTCGTTCGTGTGGGTGTCAAGGACGGCGAGTTGGATCTGCAAATCGACGGCCCGGACAAGCCGCGCATTTCGGGCGACAAGCCTCCGCTTTTGACCGCGGACTAATGCGTGCGGCGCTGATCGCACTTATGTCGCTCGCCGCGTTCCCTGCGGCGAGCGAACCTGTTTTGACCCTGCCCGTTGATTGTGTCCTGGGTGAAACCTGCCACATCCAGCAATATGTCGACCGCGACGCCGGGGATGGCTATCGCGATTATCAATGCGGCAACCTGGCCTATGACGGCCACAAGGGCACCGATTTCTCGCTTCCCACCCTGCAAGCGATGCGGGACGGCGTGAATGTCATCGCCGCCGCACCCGGTGTGGTGCGCGGCGTGCGTGATGGCATGGAAGATCGGCTCTACACCATCGACAATGCCAAGGACGTCAAGGGCAAGGAATGCGGCAACGGCGTTGTCGTGCGGCACGACGACGGGTGGGAAACGCAGTACTGCCATCTGAAAAAGGGATCGGTCCGGGTGCGCACCGGCTACAAGGTCAAGCGCGGCACGGTGCTGGGTGAGATCGGGTTGAGCGGCAAAACCCAATTCCCGCACTTGCACATGTCGGTGCGCCACAATGGCAATGTGGTAGATCCGTTCAACACAGGCGATGTTGCCGCCTGCGATGTCGAGGGCGGCAACCTGTGGCGCTCTGTTCCCGATTACCTGCCCGGCGCCCTGATCGAGGCCGGGTTCGCCGACCGTGTGCCCGACTATGAAGAGGTTCACACGGGCACCGCGAAACAGACCCAAATGTCACCGGAATCGGGTGCCTTGGTTCTCTATGGGTTCGCCTATGGTGGCCGCAAAGGCGACATTGTCCGGATCGAAATCCACGGGCCCGAAGGGTTGATGGCCAGTTACGACTCGGTGCTGGAAAAGAACTTGGCGCGGTTCTTTCGCGCCTATGGCAAGAGATTGAAAAAGACGCGCTGGCCAAGCGGCGAATATGATGGCATCGTGACCATGATCCGCGATGGCCAGGTGCTGAGCCGCGCCGCGACCCAAGCGACGATCGACTGATCCCCCCCCGACAACCAGACAGGTGCATCCCATGCCCAACCCCGCCTATTGCCAAGCCATGGCGCGTTACAATCTATGGCAAAACGACAATCTGATCACCGCAGCCAACACGCTGTCCAAGGCCGAACGCCAAAAGGATCACGGCGCCTTTTTCGGTTCGATCCAGCAGACGTTCTCGCACCTCGCCTGGGGCGATACAATCTGGTTCAGCCGTTTTGCGGACATCCAGCCTCCTGATCTGGCGATAGCGGATTCCGCCCAATATCTGCCAGACTGGGAAGCGTACTGCACCCGTCGCAAAGATCTGGACCAGCAGATCCTGGCCTGGGCCAAAGAGGTGCCAGAGGCCTGGTTCAACGGCGATCTGAGCTGGTATTCCGGGGCGATTGAACGCGACGTAACCAAACCGAAAGCCCTGCTGGTGATGCAGTTCTTCAATCACCAAACCCACCACCGGGGCCAGATCCACGCCATGTTGACAGCCGCAGGCGCGCGCCCGGGGGACACCGATATCCCCTTCATGCCAGACAGCTACGCCGCGCTCTGAGCTTTATTTTTCCGTCAGTTTCAGCTCGATGCGCCGGTTTTGGGCCCGCGCTTCGGGCGTGTCTGCGGTGTTCAACGGCTGGTATTCACCAAATCCGTTTGCCGACAGACGATCCGGCGGGATGCCCAGGAACTCGACCATGTAGCGAACCACGGACAGAGCACGGCCCTGGCTGAGCTCCCAGTTGTCAGCGTATTTGCCAGAGCCGAACAGCGGCACGTTATCGGTGTGGCCATCCACGCGGATCACCCAATCGATTTCGGTGGGGATATCGCTGGCGATGGATTGCAGGATGCGGGCAACCTTGGCGATTTCGAACTGACCGTCGATGGACAGATCGGCACTGCCGGGATCGAACAAAACCTCGGACGAGAACACAAAACGGTCGCCCTCGATCCGAACCCCCTCTTGATCGCCCAGAAGACCCCGCAAACGGCCAAAAAATTCGGATCGGTACTGCTCTAGATCCTTGGCCTGAGCCTCCAGCGCGCGGGCCTCTTCTGCCAGTTTGATGGCCTCGGCTTCGAGCCTCTGGCGTTCCGCCTCTTCCAGCAGGCGACGCTTGCGCTCCTCAGAGGCGGCGCGGGCCAGTGCGGCGTTCAAATCCTGCCCAAGGGTCTGCAACTGAACCTGTGCCGCCGCGTCCCGGTCCTTGAAGTCATCCAGCAAAGCCTGCAACCCGCCAAGCTGCGAGCGCAAGGCCGCGACCTGTTGATTGAGCAGCGCTGTCTGTCGCTGCGCCTCGGCTGAAATCTCTTGCTCGGCCGCAAGAGTTTCACGCGCCTTTGCCAAAAGAATGGCGCGCTCCTCGGCCAGATTGCGTTGACTGTCAGCTTCCTGGCTGGCGTTATCCTGCGCATTGAGAGCTGCCAACAGACGGGCTTGCAACAGCTCCTGATCCGAGGCCGCCGTTTGCGCACGCTCCAGGGCGTCCAACGCTTGTAGCAGGCGCGCCTCGACTTCGGCTTTGCTTTCTTCGGTCCCTGCCGTCTGAGCGCGCGCGGTCTCAAGATCAGCTTGCGCCAGAGCCAATTGCGCTTCCAATTCGGTGACTTGCGTGGTTTGCGCTGCCTGTGTTGCTTCCATCAAGGCCAAAGTACGGGTCAGGCTTTCGGCCAATTCGTCGCGTTCGCGGCCTTGGGCCTTGGCAATATCGATCTGCTCCAAGGCCTGCGTCAGCTCTTGTTGCAGGGCGTCACGTGCAGCATCGGCTGCCGCCAACAAGGTCAGCGTATCTTCGGCTTCCTGACGCTGCTGTTCCAACGCCAGCGTCATCGCCGTCAGCTCGGTATCCGCGTTTTGCAGGCGTTCGCGCAGGGCTTCGGCTGCGGCGGCCTCGGCCAGGCGGGCCGCCTCTTCATCGGTCAGTTGCTGTTCAAGCGTGTTGATGCGGCCCGCGCGCTCTTCGCCTTCTTTCTGCAGGTCGGCCACCAGCGCCTCGAGCGCCTCGCGGCGGGCGGCCGCCAATCGTGCGGCCTCGACTTGGGCGTCAATCTCGCTGCGCGACTGCGCAAGCGCCAGGTTCAGCGCCTCTTGTTCCGTCAGCAGATCAGCGCGTGCCTGGTCCAGCGCATCGCGCTCTTGCTGCAACGTGGCAATATCTGACAGCACCCGGTCCCTATCCGCCAACAGGGCCGCAACTTGGGCCTCAAATCCGGTGATCCGGGTTTCGGCCTCGGTCAGAGCCGTCCGCTGCGCATCCCGCTCGGCGGTCAGCGAGGCAATGATCGACGCGCGTTCCGCCAGTTCTGACTGTGCGGCATCCAGATTATCCTGTGCCTGATTGAGGGTCGAATTGAGAGCCCCCAACCGCGCCTCAAGTTGGTTGCTTTCACGCTCTTCCAATCCAAGTGCCAGAGCCAGGGCCGACACCTCGGCCGACAGCGCGTCCAACTCGGTTTCCTGGCCTGAAATCGTCTCTCGCAGGACAAACTGCACCACCATAAAGATGGTCAGAACGAACATCAGAACCAGCAATAGTCCCGTCATCGCGTCTACGAAACCGGGCCAGATCGACCCTTGGAACCTTTGACCCGTACGACGTGACAGGGGCATGGAATCAATCCCCGCTGCGTGGCGAGGGTGCGCGGCCTGCCGACATGGCTGTTACGAGCAACTCAATATCCTTGCGTAGCTCGGTCATACTTTCCTGACGACCCGCTGAAATCTCTTCCAGGATGCGTAGCATCTGCACGTCGATCGAGCGCAGGCGCATCCGGCTTTCGGCATCCAACCCTTCGTGCTGGCCCTGGGTGCGCATGATCTCGACCAAAGCGTCCTGCCCTGCCGCGACCCGGTCGAGCGCTGCAATGGTGCCCTCGGTCTGCGCATCCCGGTCACTCATGGCGCTGATCGCATCGACCAAATGGCCGAGGCGTGCGTTCACCTCAGCCTGCGATTTGTCCGAGGCTTCGAACATGGCGCGCAGACCTTCCATCTGCTCGGCCATGTGGTCCATCACGTTGGTGATGGCACCAGTATCAACGCCGCCCTCTTCACCATCGCCCGAGCTGAAGCCCACGCGGGTGATCGAAGACAACCACTCTTCCAACTCGCGGTAGAACCGGTTTTGACCGTGCCCTGCAAAGAGTTCCAAAAGTCCAACGATCAGCGACCCGGCGAGCCCCAAGAGGGACGACGCAAAGGCAACCCCCATGCCGCCCAACTGCGCCTCGAGCCCGGTCATCAGGCGATTGAAAACGGCGATCCCCTCTTCGCCCTCTTGCGGGGCGAGGCTGCGAATGGTGTCAACGACGGCAGGAACCGTGGTGGCCAAACCATAGAACGTCCCCAAAAGGCCAAGGAAAATCAAAAGATTGACGATGTATCGCGTAATCTCCCGCGCCTCATCAATCCGCTGAGCCACCGAATCCAGGATTGAGCGGGTCGAGGATGACCCCAGCTGCATCCTTGCACCGCGCGACCGCAAGAGCGAGGCCAGCGGTGCCAGCAATTGCGGCGGCACCACATTGGCGTTGTGCTCGCCCACGGCAAAGGCCTCGATCCAGCGGACCGAGCCGATGAGCTGCAGCACCTGCCAGAAACAGGCCAGTACCCCGATGACAAATACAAAGACAATGAACCCGTTCAGGTAAGGGTTCGCCTCAAACACCGGCAAAACTCGCGGAAGCGCCAGAAACGCGCCTGCACCTGACAGGCCCAGAACGATCAGCATGGTGACGATCTGTTGGATCGGTTGCGAGAATTGTGGTCTCGTCTCTTGTTCTTGGTGCGCCATGCGCGGTCTTCCTGACATGGGTTGTCTGCTCTGGCCTGAACCTAGCGAAGAATTGACCGCTGCGCCAAGGATTTATGCCGAAAGCACACGCACGCGGTCCGACAGCCAATCCAGATCTGCGTCGCTCAGGCCGATTTCGGTCAGATGTTGGGCAGTGTTGTAAAGATATTCGGTGTTTGGCCCGCGGCCCCCTACGGCGTGCGCGATAATCTGAGCTTGCCGTTCCAGCTCCATCCCGCCGCAATACTGCACGTGGTCGGGGTCGATGACATAGGTGACGGCATTCACGACACTGCCGTCGTCCAGCTCTACATCCAGCATCCGCTCCAGATAGGCCGACGACACCAACTCGCGTTCACGCAACTCGGCCAGGGTCTTGTCCTCGTGGCCCGGCTCTACCGCCAGTGCCAGCCCCCGGCAATGCGCATCCGCCACCTCATCCAGCGCCAGCACAAGGCCGGGCTTGTCCTCGGTCCCCCGATGGTGGATTGAGCTCATGCAGAATGACCGCGCATATCCGTGCAGTGTCGCCAGCTCACTGCGCGCCACGGGAAAGCCCGGGTTCCACAAAAGCGATCCGTATCCGAATACCCACATCGTCATGGTGCTGGTCCTTGCCTGTTTCGGCCTATAAACATCAAAACACGAGCAGGAAAAAGGGGCCTTTGCACATGTTGCGGCTGATACGGGTTGTCATTGTTCTGGGTTTGCTGTGGTCGGCCTATTGGTACATCGCAGGCTTTGGCCTGCGGTCCGGCATCGAAGGGTGGTTTGCAACGCAGGGCGAACGCGGATGGCAGGCGGATTATGCCACCATCGAGACGTCGGGCTATCCCACGCGTCACCGCACGATGCTAACCAGTCCCGCATTGGCCGATCCCGCCACTGGCACCGCATGGCAGGCCGATTGGCTGGAAGTGGACAGCCCCGCAATTTGGCCAGGACGGCAAACGATGCGATTTGCCCCGACACCGCAGCGCCTGTCTTACTTCGACCGTACACTGGTGATCGAAGCGCAGGACATGCAGGCGGATTTTCATCTTCATCCCGGCATCGCTCTGGCCTTGGATCGACTGGCGCTGACAGCGGATGACTGGTCGATTTCCGGCCCGAAAGGACCGATTGCCAACGCCAATGATCTGACCCTGTCGATGGTGCAAACCGAGCAGGTGGAAACCTATGAGATCACGGTCGACGCCGCAGATTTCACACCGGGCGAGGAAATACGCCGCATTCTGGCAAGCTCGACCGTATTGCCGCGCAGTTTTGATGCGCTGAAACTGGATACCGCCGTTCAGTTTGACAAACAGTGGGACCGCAGCGCGCTTGAGGAAAAGCGCCCTCAGCCGGTGGCGATTGACCTGAAACTGGCGGAGCTGCATTGGGGCGAGCTACGTCTTTTTGCGGCGGGAAAGCTGGACGTTGATGCGCAGGGCATTCCCACCGGTGAAATCGCGCTGAAAGCCGAGAACTGGCGCGAGATGCTGGCCATGGCCGAAGCTGCCGGGGCCATCCCACCTCAGGCGGTTGATCCTGCCGAACGTGTTCTGAACATGTTGGCGAGCCTTGGCGGCAACCCAAGCGCTTTGGATGTGCAGTTGAATTTCCGGGATGGTTTTGTCGCCCTCGGCCCACTGCCGATCGGTCCCGCTCCGCGTTTGATCCTGCGTTAGCGGCAGTATGCTCCGCCCCTGTGGCGGGCGGTGTCCAAATGGAAATGATCGCGGTGATAGCGATCAGCATTTGGTCCCAGAACAGTTCCAAATGGACCGCAGGCCGCTTTCCACACACGGCGCAACATCTTGCGGGTCGAACCACGTTTCCACCCTTCTAGCACCGTGATTTCTTCGCCGTCTTTCATGCGAAAGGCGGAAATGTCGATCGCCCTGCCCTTGCCGTGTTCCGAAATCTTGGCCCCCGGGCGATTGTTCCGCGTGCGACAGGAATAATGCGCCGCGATCTTTAGTTCGACCACCGGACCACGGCGTCGGAACGTCGGAATAACGCTCCGATCAACCCATTTGTTCAGGCTGCGTGCCGTGTCACAGGTCATCAATGAGGGACGACTGAGCCTTACACCAGACACCGAGGTCACCCGCACCGCATCCGTGATTCCACATCCCCGGATCTTGCCCGGAATGTCGCCCGCGGCCTGCCCCTGGATCTCGATGTTGCCGCAGACCGACCCCTTGCGCTTCTTTCGCCGCTTGAAAAATGCCTCTTCCTCGACCGCTTTGGGTCGCATGTAGGGGCGCAGCGATACATCAGGGCCCAAGGACGGCAGATCAGCAGGACGGGCGGCCACCTGCACCAGCTGATCCGAAACGGGTCGCGACACCGGTCGGGCGCGACTGCTGACGACAAAGGCGGCAGCTTCGGCAGCCGCCACCTGGACAGAGGCCTCTTGTACGGCCGCCGACACGGCCACGGTTTGCGTGGTCCGTGCCTGTGGCCTAAGCGAAGTTTCGGGCGCCGTCGCCGCAACTGGCAGGGCGGATAAAACCGCCGCCAGAGTTGCGGGAAAGAGCGCCCGAACGATCATTGCGCCGCTTTCCCGCGGCCAAAGTCGGGTGCGTCGGTGTCCTGCCCCGCCTCGATGATACCGCGCCGGATCGCGCGGGTGCGGGTGAAATAGTCGAACAACTGCTCGCCATCACCGGTCCGAATGGCCCGCTGCAGGGCAAAGAGTTCTTCGGTGAAACGGCCCAAAATCTCCAGCGTCGCGTCTTTGTTGGTCAGGAACACGTCCCGCCACATCGTCGGGTCCGACGCCGCGATGCGTGTGAAGTCCCGGAAACCGGCGGCGGAATATTTGATCACCTCACTGTCGGTCACACGGCTTAGATCATCGGCAACACCCACCATCGTATAAGCGATCAAATGCGGCGCGTGGCTGGTTACGGCCAGTACAAGGTCGTGATGATCGGCGTCCATCTCTTCGACGTTGGCGCCCATGCCTTCCCACAACGCGCGCAGGTTTTCCACGGCGTCGCGATCTGACCCTTCGGCGGGCACCAGCAGGCACCAGCGATTGTCGTAAAGCTCGGCAAAACCGCTTTCCGGCCCCGAATGCTCGGTCCCGGCCAGCGGGTGGGCTGGCACGAAATGCACGCCCTCGGGGATATGTGGCGCGACGCTTTGGATCACATGGCGCTTGACCGAGCCCACATCCGTTACGGTCGCACCGGGTTTCAACGCAGCAGAGATTTCCTGCGCCACAGCGCCCATGGCCCCAACCGGCACACAGAGCACGATCAGATCTGCCCCCTCGACCGCCTCCACTGCACTGTCGCAAACACGATCACACAATCCAATCTGGCGCGCGGTCTCCCGAGTTTCCGCCGAGCGCGCATATCCGGTCACTTCGCCAGCCAAACCTGCACGTTTCATCGCCCAGAACATCGAAGACGCGATCAGACCCAGGCCGATCAACGCAACGCGGTCGTACACCTGGCTCATTTGTTGCGCTCCTTAAATTCTGTGATGGCCTGCGCCACACGGTGGCAGGCGACCTCATCCCCCACGGTAATGCGCAGGGCGTTTGGAAGGTTGTATCCAGCCACACGCCGCACGATCAACCCCTGCTGCTGCAAATAAGCGTCACAGGCCTCGGCCTCGGCTTGATCGGCAAAGCGGGCAAGGATGAAGTTCGTGTTTGACGGATCCGACGGTACGCCAAGCTTGGCGAGTTCTTCTGCCAGCCAGGCACCCAGGCGCGAGTTTTCCGACCGGCAGTGTTCAACATAGCCCTGATCGTGCACCGCAGCCTCGGCCGCGGCCAGAGCGGTTGCAGACAGGTTGAACGGCTGGCGGACCCGGTTCAGCACATCGATGATCGCCTTTGGCGCATAGCCCCAGCCGACGCGCATGCCACCCAGACCGTAAATTTTCGAGAAGGTGCGGGTCATGATCACATTCTCATGGGCATCCACGACAGCCGCGCCGCCGTCAAAACCATCGACGTATTCGGTATAGGCCCCATCCACCACCAGGATCACGCGCTCTGGCAAACCGGCGGCCAGGCGCATCACCTCGGCCTCTGGGATCATGGTCGACGTCGGGTTGCCCGGATTGGTCAGGAACACCACACGCGTACGGTCGGTGCAGGCCGATAGGATGGCGTCCACATCCACCATCCGGTCGCGCTCTGGCACCTGCACCGGAACGGCTCCGGCAGCGCGGGCCAGGATCGGATACATGGAAAACCCGTGCTCGGTATAGATCACCTCATCCCCCACACCGGCGTAGCACTGCACCACGAATTGCAGCACCTCGTCACTGCCGACACCGCAGATGATGCGATCGGGGGCCAGCCCATGCTGCGCGCCGATGGCCGCCCGCAACGGGCCATGGTCGGTGCTGGGATATCGATGCAGGTCCGCCGCACTGTCGCGCACGGCGTCAATCGCCTTGGGGCTAGGCCCAAACGGGTTTTCGTTCGAGCTGAGCTTGATGACATTCTCGACGCCCTTCACATGGGCCGCGCCCCCTTGGTACAGGGCGATGTCCATTATGCCGGGCTGCGGGGTGAGTTTGTTCATGTCGGGGCTCCCTTGGATGCCCTCTCATACCGGTCTCACCCCTTGTAGAAAAGCGGCAAAACCGTCACGCGGCCTTGAACCGCGCCGTCGCTGGATCGACGTTGTAGAACGGCGCATACTCCTCGGTTCGGCGGGACAGATCATTGACGCTGTCGATGATGAACTGAACTGTTTCCTCACTCATCAGATAAGAGAAATTAAGCCGCACCCATCCTGGCTTTCGCAACTCTCGGCCAGCTTCCAGATCCGCATGCAGAGCATCCGACATCTCGCGGTCAATGCCCAGCAGACGGTGTGCGTAAGGCCCTGCACAGGCGCAGCCGCCGCGGGCCTGAATGCCGTAGATGTCGCTCAGCATCCGGGTGAACAGCTGCTGGTGCACCGGCGCGCCGGATGTGTCCTGCACCAGGAATGAAAAGATCGGCAAGCGATGTGCGGCACCCGTGCCCAAAAGCGTCAGATGCGGGTTGTCGGCCCAGCCGTCCAGCGCCATCTGGTTGTATTTCGCCTCGCGTGCAGCGATCGCATCGGCCCCCACCGCGTCTTTGACAATAAAGGCCAAAGCTGCCCGGATATCGCCGATGACATTGGGCGTTCCCGCCTCTTCGCGCACCGCCAGGTCGTCGGAATAGTCATGCCGCCAGGGCGAGACAAAAGACACCGTCCCGCCACCTGGCCAGCTTGGGCAATCACGCTTGACCGCGCCCTTGCTCACAACCAACACGCCCGAGGCCCCCGGACCGCCCGGAAACTTGTGTGGAGAAACAACGATAGCATCCTTGCGTACGGCACCCTGCCCCATGGACATGGGCAGATACGGCCCACCACCGGCATAATCCCAAACCGACAAGGCGCCATAGCGTTTCAGCAACCGGGTCACAGGATCGGGATCGGTGATGATGCCCGTCACGTTCGACGCGGCCGAGAAGCTGCCGATGATCAGATCAGCCGCTGCGTGTTCGATCAACGCGGCCTCAAGCGCAGCCAGATCCGGCCCGCCGCCGTCCCCTTGGGGAATTTCGACCACCTGCGCGCGGCTTTCGCGCCAGGGTAAAATATTCGAATGATGCTCATACGGCCCGATCAGTACAACCGGCCGGTCAGCCTGCTCAACTCCCATCAAGCTGACCAGCCGGTTGAGACCCGCCGTGGCGCCAGAACCGGCAAAAATAACCGCATCCTTTTCCGTGGCACCAACAAGGCGAGCAATCTCGGCGCGCGCGTCTCGACGCAACCGAGTCATGTAGGAACCGCAATAAGAGGCTTCGGTGTGGCTATTGGCATAAAACGGCAACACATGCGTGGCCACATAGTCTTCGACCTGGCGCAACGCGCGCCCCGAAGCAACGTAATCCGCATAAACAAGCGGCACGTCCCCATGCAGACCCGGGATCAGAACAGTCTCTCCGATCAGCCCATCCGCGAGGGTGTTGTCGTGAGTAGCGGCTTCGATGGTGTCGCGGAAATGGGTCAGGGTCATGGCGTGGGCTCCTATTACAGAGACCAATGTGATATTGTTGTCCTGAGAAAACTTACTCAGTTTTTGCTTGAAGCTGGAAATTTTTGGGTCATATGATCTGAAATGCAAAAATCACTCGATCATATTGACATCAAGCTGCTGCGCGAACTGCAAAAGGACGGCAGCTTGTCCCAACGAGAGCTGGCCGATCGCGTCGGCCTGTCGCAAAACGCCTGTTGGCGGCGGTTGAAGGCGCTGAACGACAGCGGCCTGCTGCAAGGGTCCACCGCGCGGATCGACCGGCAGCAGCTGGGGTTGAACCTGGTGGTCTTTGTGATGCTGCGCACGCGGCACCATTCGGCCGAGTGGCTGCAGGCCTTTCGCAGCCACGTCCTGACCATCCCCGAGGTGGTCGATTTTCACCGTATCGGGGGCGACTATGACTATCAGCTCAAGGTCGTGACCGAAGACATGGCGTCCTACGACAAGGTGTATCAGCGGCTGATCGAAAAGGTCGAACTGGACAGCGTGACATCCTATTTCGCAATGGAGGCGATTGCAGAGGGGCGGCCGCTACCGTTGTAGACTTCAAGCCCCGCGCGTGCACTCTGCACAACGGGCGATGCCGGGGTCAGCCTCAAGGCGCGGAACAGGGATGGCTTCACCGCAATCGGTGCAATATCCGAACTCATCATTTTCGATCCGGTCCAGTGCCGCGTTCAGACGCATCCGCTCGACCTCTCGCCTGCGGGCGGTGGCCTGCGCCATGGCTTGATGTTGCAGGGCATCCATCCGGCTGAGGCGTCCAACACTGGTCTGATCAAGCTTGACGATGGCTTGACCCTGCTTGCCAACCTCGTCGTCAGCATCCAGTGCGGCCAGTCTTTCCAGGATCAGGGAACGGAAGTGTTCGGGGTTCATGCCCACAGGGTGTCACGCCATGCCCCGCTCAAGCAAGAGTACAAAAAAAGACCGCACCAAAAGCACGGTCTTTCTGAAATCTGTCTGTCAGCGAAGACAGTCATTGTACGCTTGGCCCGTATCGAACGGCGCTGCCTCTCCCTTCGGTCGAACGCGCCCTTCGATGCTTTCCTGTATGAAGCGTAAACGACTTAGTTCTTCGCGTAGAATTCGACGACCAGGTTCGGTTCCATCAGAACCGGGTACGGCACATCGCCCAGACCGGGGGTGCGCACGAAAGTGGCGGTCATTTTCGAGTGGTCGGCTTCGATGTAGTCCGGAACGTCACGCTCGGCCAGGCCGGTTGCCTCGATCACAACAGCCAGTTGCTTGGACTTGTCACGCACCTCGATCACATCGCCTTCTTTGACGCGGTAGGAGGGGATGTTGACCTTTTTGCCGTTCACTTTGACGTGGCCGTGGTTCACGAACTGACGTGCAGCAAACACGGTTGCAACGAACTTGGCGCGGTAAACAACCGCGTCCAGACGACGCTCCAGCAGACCGATGAGGTTTTCACCGGTGTCGCCGTTCACACGAACAGCTTCGGCATAGATGCGGCGGAACTGTTTTTCGGTCAGGTCGCCGTAGTAGCCTTTGAGCTTCTGCTTGGCGCGCAGCTGGATACCGAAGTCGGACAGTTTGCCCTTGCGGCGCTGACCGTGCTGGCCGGGGCCATATTCGCGACGGTTGACCGGCGACTTGGGACGGCCCCAGATGTTTTCGCCCATGCGGCGGTCGATTTTGTACTTGGCAGACGTGCGTTTGGTCACGGCTGATCTCCTTCGTTAGGGTCGCGGCCCTGGTGGGCTGCTATGAAGGGCGTTGTCCTCTTGCCTTTGCAGACATGACAGGGATCCCCTTGCGAGGGCCACCAACACCAATGAAGCCGCGCTTATATCCGCGCGGCCCCCAGAGTCAACAACAGTTGGCAAGTTTTCTTGGCGCTCAAGCCGCCTCGTGCCGCAACAGCGCAGATTCCGTGTCCGTCAGATTGCGGCGGGCAAAAGAGCCATAGCTGTATGGGTCGGTTTCAAGACCCGGCATCTGTCCCAGAAGCCGCGCCCTATCCTCATCCGTGAGCGAGGTCAAAGCCGCATTTGCAGGGTGGAAGCTTTCGGTTTCCACACCATTGGCCCACAGGATCTGATGGCTGGGCAACAGCAGGTGGATATAGGTCACCTGACGCACCGTCAGATCCACTGAAATGGTCGAGCCATTCACCAGCTCTCGGGCAGGCACCAGCACCTCAGAGGTGTTGAACAACGCCTGTGCCGCAGCGCCCTTCACCAACATCCGATGCTCGGGCGACACCAACAGTTCGGCATCCGGGCGGTCGATGCCCAAGGCCCCCATCCGCAGGCGCACAGGTCGCAGTTTGGGCATGACAAAAAGGCGCGCACCACTCATTCGGCGATGACCAATCCATTGGATCTGCTGCGGTCCGCTGTCTCGGGTCTGCACTTTGTCACCTTCGCGCAGCTCTTCGACCAGGCGGGGGCCTGTCGGCGTCGCGATGCGCGTGCCCGGCGTGAAACAGATGACCCCGCGCCCGCTGGTGTCCGCATGCACCGGTTGTGTCGGCGGCGACAGCGAGTGATGCACGACCCACAGGTCCGTATTGCGCGGGGGAATTTGATCCAAAAACATCAACAGTGGCGCTGCCCCGTTTTCAGGGTCAATCACCGTGACAGTATAACTCTGCGCTCCATTGGTGACGACAAAGCTTTGATCCGCCAAGGGTTCGTCGAACTCGATCTCGTCGATGTCCGATCTGTGTTGTACCGCCGCGCCCACCATGCGCCGCACTTTGCGTGCAGCCCGTTTCCGAAGCGCATCTTCACCGTCCGCATGATCCAATCGCAACAGCCCCGTGGGTCCATCCACGCGCACTGCCTCACCGTGCCACGACCACACCGCACCCACCGAAAGCGAATCCAGCGGAGCAGCCTCAAGGCCGTCGAGATCTGTTTGCGACCAGGAAATGACGAACGTGCCACGAAAGCCCGTTTTCATCTGCCTGTATGCCTGCCTTTGTATTTTTTTATTGAGGAACCGTTAACAATTTAGGGGCCTCAAAGGAAGTCACATAATTACAGAATACTACAGCGTGTTCTTAATACCGCAGTGTCAGGGTGAGAGCATGCAGAAACCAAAGAAAACTTGACTCCGAATAGCGTCAGAAGACGACCCGCGCCCGCAGCCCCAAAATGGCAAACCCGCTCTGAGCTGAGGTCAAAGGGTTGTCGATGTATTGCAGCGACGGCGTGATCTGGAAATTCGGAGAGATCGAGAACCGGTAGAACAGCTCGGTCGTGAACTGCGTCCCTGGACCCCCTCGGGCCTCAGCCCAGTTAAGCCCCACCCCCGCCAAGTCGGTGTTGCGCCCATAATATCCGATCCCGGTCGAAAATGATCGCTCGTAGAGCGCAGCCGTGCCTTTGGCCCAGCCGGCCCGCACAAACGGCATCCACTGGTTGTCGATGAACCAGGCGGCAGAAAAGGCCGCGCCGTAATCCTCGGCCCGGCTGCCATCATCTGCGGCATCCGCATGCCACAACGTCATATGCACGTTATCGAAATAGATCCGGTCAAAGCCCGAGGTATAGCCGATCTCGAGGCTCTTGAAGAGATTGCCATGGCTGAAGACGTCAAAATCCGGATTGGTGGGGTCGGCATTGGCATCGGCCACGCTGGCCACCGCATAGAAATTCGACCCCAGCTTGACGCCGCCCGCGATTCCCAGCCCAGGGTTTGGCGCGTTGATCGTCGGGTTGGTGTTGAACGCAAGGTTTTGAAACCCGGTGTAGGGGCTGACCAGACCATAGACATCCACAAAATCAGTGACGTCGATCTGGCCGAATTGCAGCGTCCAATTTCCATTGGCAGCTCGCTGCGTCCAGAACAGGTTCGTCAGCATGGTTCCGTTGTCATTGAACGCCGTGCCCGTGATCGACAAGGCGCCCCCGTTCAGGCCCAGAAACTGCGGAGCGACTGTGCCATAGGCGTGGCGATGCTCTATCTTGAAGGTCAGGGACCCCTGTTCCGTCGCCTGCCAAGCCCCATAGAACCGCGCAATACCGCCGCCTGCACGACCATTGCCCACATTCGAATCCGACGACTGGCCAAGGGTCAAATAGTCGATGCTGAAGCGAAACCCCTTTTCCGCGAGACGGTCCTTCCAGGCAAACCACCCCGGCACCACGTTCTTTGGAAAGGTAGAGCGATACTGCGGGGCGGTCAGCCCGTCGCCATCCAGCTCTGCCCCGACCGAGGAGGGACCGTTCAATCCTCCGCTTTGCGCGATCGCTGGAACGGCCGACCACACCAACAGGGCCACGACTGCGGAAATCCTAGTTTTCATTCAAGTCCTGCCCTTTAACTCCACGCAACCGCTGTGCCATCTGCTCCGCCCAAGCGTTGCCTTCTGCAGATGTCTGGCCCGTGAATGCCAGCGGCTCAACCTCGATCGCCTCCATCGTGAACGCAGCTTGCATGCGCACAGGCCCGTCAACAACAATGACCTCACGCTCGGTCGGTACGACAGTCATCTGCCCCGTCAGACGTACGGGTTCATAGATGGTCTTAGGTCGCCAATCGCCGACCAGGCGCACGCGCACCATCTGGTTCGGCGGAGGCGGAGGCATGTGGCTGCACATGCCGCGCTCGGGCACCAGATACAGAGTGGGAACCCCATCCTGATCCGCAGGTGCCGGGATGGCATAGCCCCCCAGGGTTACAGTCTGACCATCCACAGCCTGATCCCCGGCCCAGGCCGCATTCCGCCGACGCTCGGCCACGACCCAACGCTGCGCAATAAGCCAATCGGCATCAATTCCATCCTCGGCAAATGCAACTTTTACATCAGTCAGGCGCTGCGTTAGCTCGCTCCGCTGATCATCGTCCAAGGTTGCCGCCAACTGCGACTGCATGGTCGCAACTTCTACCAGTGCCGTGAGCTGTTCCGCGCTCAGATCCCGATAGGGGTCTTCATAGCTTTGGGCGGCCTCATCAATCAGATCCGCCCAATCCAGCATCCCGCGTTCAGCATGGGCAACAGTCGCGCCAAGCAGCAGCACACTCAGGGAAAGAAACTTAAGCATATCTCACGTCCTGTCAGTGGCGCGGCGCAGACACCGAAATGCCCACGCCGCACCGAGGGATTGGGTCAGCGGGATTGGGTCAGCGGGATCAGTTCAGCGTGTTCTTGTAGACCACGCCGTCTTTCATGATCAGCCGAATGGTTTCGGGGCTTTCGGGGCGCGGATCCGCGCCAAACCATTTGTCACCTGTCCCCACCACCGTGAAGTCCTCAAGCGGATTGCCGTCAATCAGCAAAATATCGGCATAAGCCCCCTCTTCGATGACGCCGAGTTTCGCGTCAGGGTATGGGTTCATAAAGTTGCCGCTAAGCTGCGCGATTTCACCGCCGATTGATGTCAAAGTAATCATCGACTGAAACGGGCCAAAAAACTCGTTGTTGAGATGCTTTTCATAGGCGACTTGAATATTGCAGGCCTCAACCGAACCGACACAGTCTGTTTGAAAACCTCGCGGTACAGGACACTTCTTCATGTTGGGAATGTAGTTTGCGAACGTGGCAGAAGCTGATTTTGCTTTTGCCAGACTGGACGGCTGATTCTTGACGGCGGGGACATCCAAAAGACCGGGATCGAAAGCCGTTAAGTTGGTCGTGATATAAGCGCCTTTTTCAACCATCACCTCCGCGATGTCACAATCGAACGAAAACCCGTGCTCAATCGACATGACGCCCGCATTGAGCGCATTCATAATCGCTTCTTTGCGATAGGCATGGGCCATCACATAGCTCTCGTATTCGCTGGCAACTTGTACGGCTGCTGCGATTTCCTCAGGAGCACCGGCCAACAGCTGCCAGGGATCAAATGCTGACACCACACCGCCCGAGATCATGAATTTCAGTTGGGTGGCCCCCATGCGGAAGTTGTTGCGCCCATACACGTACACATCATCAACACCAGTGATTTCCTGTGACAAATTCAAGCGACCAAAATTCGTAGACCCACCCGGCGGTGAGGTGAAGGTTGCAAAGTCAGCGTGACCGCCACGCGTTCCAAGAAAGGCTCCAGACGGATAAAATCTAGGCCCTGCGATCTGACCCGAGTCGATTGCACGGCGAAGGCCACCATTGGCACCTCCGGCATCTCTCACGGTTGTAAACCCCTGCATAAGGTACATCTCGGCCATACGCGTGCCATGAATACCAAAGTCTTCCCAGGTCGTGTTGGCCTCCATTGCTGACAATGACGGGCCCATCAGCATCAGGTGCGCGTGGTTCTCTATAAATCCAGGCGTCAACGTCCGCCCGCCCCCGTCAATCATGGTGGCGTTGGGTGCATCAATCGCTTCGGTTGAAACGGACTTGATCAGATTGCCCTCGACCAGAACGCTGGCGTTCTCGATCCGGGCCTCGTTCACGCCGTCGAAGACATGAACATTGGTAAAGAGAGTTTGGGCGGGGGCATCGTCCTGCGCATGCGCGGCATAAGCGGAAAACGAGAGTGCGGTGGACATCGCAGCAAAGGCCAGTCTTCGAATCATATTTCCCTCCAATTCATTTAGTTACTTGAATATTAGCACCTTTGAATTGAACATATCGGCCAGTTTTCACCCGCCGGAGCAACAAAACCAAAGAAACTGGCCGAAGTTTGCGCGAAAACTGTGCAATACTGACCAAACGTATTTGAACGGACGACCGCCATGCCTCGCTCTCACGACGGCTTCATTCGATTGATATTGGTTCAACCCTTTGTTGAGCACGTGGCACGCTCGGGCGTTGACCCAAGGCCAGCCCTTGCGACCTTGGGTCTGAACCAGCAAATGTTGCTGGACCCAACCGCAACAGTGCATGCCGAGATTGTTTACGGCCTGTGCAATGCATTGGCAGACCTTTCCCGAACACCCCATCTGGGGAGTGAGGTCGGCCAGAAATTTGATCTGAGCACTTGGCCCCCTATCGCGGCGGCGGCAACGGCATCAACTGCTGTAGGTGGGTTTTTGATCAACTATTTGATGCAGGTGCCGCAAGAATCGAGCTCGGTTAAACATGCGCTGACCGTTCAGGCGGACCGGGCCCGATACGGTGTCAGCCGATTGGTTCAAACAGACAATCCCCCCGTTCAAGTCGACGGCTTCGGCATCGCGCTGCATTTGCGGCTTTTGCAAATGGCCATGGGGTCGGCCTGGATGCCTCAGGATGTGCTGGTAGAGACTGCCTATCCCCAAGCTGTGCCGCGCGGTTTCATGGGGGTGCGCCTTGCACGGACCGAAGATCCGGCGCTTACGATTTCATTTCCATCGGATTGGCTGAATGCCCAGTTGGAATTGCGTGCAAGCGCGGGCTTGCCACCACCCACCGCAAAAGAACCGGATATGTCGATCGTGGCCGCCTTGCGCAGCGCAGCGCGCCCCTTGCTGTGGGACGGAAAACTCAACGCTCGGGATTTGGCCCAGGCCCTGGGCTTGGATCAGCGGCGCCTAGAAGCCGCGTTGCGGCTCCACCAGACAACTGCGGCACGTGAACTCAAGAGGTTGAAGATAGAGATCGCTCAGCAGAATTTGGCAGACACCACCCTGTCCATTTCTGAAATTGGGCAAAGTGTGGGCTATTCGGATCAGTCACATTTTGCGCGTTTTTTTCGGTCGCAAACTGGCAAGACGCCGCAGGAATATCGCCTTTCGCGAATTGCGGCGGATAGAGGCTGACCGCCAGCTAACCAACGGCAGGCTTTGGCGCATGTTCAACGGCCCAGTTTCGAAACGCTCGGACTTTGGGGACATCCCAAGCCTCTTGCGCTGCAATCAATGCGTAACCTCCATACTGGGTGCCGCACACCATGTCCGGAAACGGGCACACCAGCAGACCACTTTCCAACTCTTCTGCGCACAGCAACGGGTCGACCATCGCGACCCCTGCCCCCAGAACAGCCGCCTTTGTCGCCATATCAAGGTTGGGGAAAACCTCGCCAGTTTGCACATCAATGCCATCAACACCAAAGCTCTCGACCCAAGTGGCCCAATCCTCGCGTTTCGCACTTTCGTGCAACAAAGGGTGACGCGCCAAATCAGACGGTCCAGATAACGGTGCCCCATGGTCCAAAAGCGCAGGAGCACAGGCCGGAACCAACGACATTGGGAACAGGAACAGCGCCTTGATAGTCGATGAACGCCCCGGCCAATGTTCCAGTGAAATGCCCACATCATGTTCGGCGGGATCAAACCCACGGTCGCCGTAAAATTCGGTCGTCAGACGCACATGGATGTCTGGATGCTGTTCTCGAAACCCTTGCAGCCTGGGAAACAGCCAACGGATGGAAAGCCCCGGGGGACAGATGATCCGCAGTTCGTTGGCCGCCGTTGAAACCTTTTGTGTTGCCCGCCCGATCTGAGCAAAGGCGTCAGTCAGTTCCGGTAACAACGCTTGGCCAGCTTGCGTCAGTTCAACACCCCGATGGTTGCGTCTGAAAAGAGCCACTCCCAGGTGCTCTTCAAGCAGTTTCACATGTCGACTGACGGCCCCGCGTGTCACGCAAAGCTCGTCGGCGGCGTCGATATAGCCACCATGACGCGCGGCAGCCTCAAAAGCGCGCAAAGCATTTAGCGGTGGGAGCATGAACTCTCCAATGGAATACTTTTCCTGATCCTAAATAGGAGAAAGCTTGGTTTGATATCAACCCTGGCATTGCCATAACCTTGTTTTGACGATGCGGAGGTTTCCATGTTTTCAATGATAAAATCACAAAATCGCCCCTGGATCCCCGACATTCTACGCGCATTGGAGCAGCGATTGAGAGGGGTTCATTTTATACACCCTAGGCGCAGTACACGTACAAATATTCGGATCGAACAAGATCTGCTTCGGCTTGCTTGCACCTCGCCGCATTTGCTACCTGATCTAGGTTTCACCCGAGACCACCTGCGCGACTGCGCAAGTTTCGAAGTCTGGGTTTCCGATCGCACGCCTTTGAAGGTCCATGTTCCCAGAAACCTCTCATCGGAATGTGAACCGCACAGCGCGTGTGCGCCCGCGCAGGGGTTTCGATCCTGACAGACAGTGGCATTTCGCTATGGTTTAACAGCGTTCGCAGCAGCCGAGACGAGACCGCCATGACCCCTGCCAAGACCTCATTTGCCGATGCCGAAACACTGGATTTTCCCGGTGCCATCACCCTGCGCATCTTGCTGACCGGCGATCAAACTGGCGGCACGATGGAGGTATTCGAGGATATCGTTCATCCGGGTGTAGGTCCCGGTCGCCATATCCACCACCAACAAGACGAGACGTTCTTTTTCCTTGAAGGCGAATTCGACGTCGAAATCGATGGTCAGTTGCACCGAATGTCACCGGGCGATGTGGCCTTTGTTCCGCGCGGCACGGTTCATGCATTCAAGAACGTGGGCGATACGCCCGGACGGCTGCGCTATATCTTTTCCCCCGCGCTTCAGGTCGAGGCAATGTTCCGCGCCTTTCATACCGCATTGCAGGCCGAGGCTCTGACGCCCGACGAAATGGCCCGGATCGCCGAGGCGCATTGCCAAGAGTTCGTTGGGCCACCGCTTTGACAGCGACCCAACGCACCGGTCAACGGACGCTGTCGAACATGTCCAGCAGGGTTTCCAGTGTGGCCCTGTCTTGTGCTGAATACTGCGCCTCACGGCTGCGCCACAGCGTCGCCTGAGACCGCAGAATCAAGCCATCTGACAGGATCTTGAGGTGATTGGCCCGCAAGGTTTCCCCGGTCGAGGTGATATCGGCGATCCCCTCAGCCGTTTCATTGGCCACCGTCCCTTCGGTCGCGCCCTGACTATCGACCAGCGCGAAATCGGCCACGCCGCTGTCGGTCAGAAACTCGCGCACCAGACGGTGATACTTGGTGGCAATCCGCATCCGGTGGCCGTGCACCTCGCGAAATGCGGTCGCGGCGGCGTCCAGGTCATCTAGCGTGTCCACGTCAACCCAACAGCTTGGCACCGCAATGATCAGGTCGGCCTGGCCAAAACCAAGCGGTGCGATCTCTTCGACCTGTTGCTCCCAACGGGGCAGCTTCTCGTGCACGAGATCTGCACCGGTCACACCCAGATGAATGCGCCCCGCGGCCAGCTCACGCGGGATTTCACCCGCCGACAGCAGCACCAGCTGGACGTTGTCGATCCCTTCGACCTTGCCTGCGTATTCGCGGTCAGATCCGGTCCGCGACAGGCTGACGCCACGCTTTTCGAACCAGGCAAAGGTCTTTTCCATCAGCCGCCCCTTGGACGGCACACCGAGTTTCAGGCTCATTGCGCGGCCTCCTCGATTTCGAGCATCAGGTCAGGACGCAACACGCCCCCCACTGCCGGGATTTCCGCACCATTGCCCAACTGCCGCGTCAGCGCGTCATAGCGTCCACCCGTGGCGATCGGAGGCAGATCGGGCCGACGTTCCGCATAAAAGCCAAAGACGAACCCGTCGTAGTACTCCATCGAGGTGCGGCCATAGGCGGCCTCGAAATCCAGGTCGTGCACGTTGACGCCACGCGCCGCCAAGGCGGCAATCCGCGCCTCGAGCCGGTCCAGCGCGGGCGAGATCTGCGGCAGGTCCACTGCCACATCCCGCAGCTGCTCCAGGGCAAATGGCATCGTTTCACGTACGGCGAGCAAGCTGTCGAGGCCGACCATTTCCGTGTCCGAGATTGGGCCCGTCGCGGCATCCTCGCGCAGCGCTTCGATCCGTGCTTCGATTTCGGCGGCCTTGCGCTTGCCGATCATCGGCGCTTCGAACCCCATGGGGTTGTCCGCCGCCAGCAGCGCCTCGCGGCTGGCAGGCACCGGTGTACGCCCGGCAAAGCGATCCAGAAGCGCGCGGAACCGTCGCGGTCGCCAAAGATGGCGCATCAACGCGGCCTTGCGGCGCTCGGTTGTTTTTAGGCCCTGAACGGCTGCGATCAGGATACCGATGTCGCCCGTGGCCGCCCGCAAGGACAGCCCACGCAGCTGCAATGCAAAGAGCGAGAACACCTCGGCATCCGCAGCTGCCGGGTCGTCGCGGTCAAAAACCTCGTACCCGACCTGAACATATTCATTGGACCGGTCGGGATCGTGTTCCTGACGGCGGAACACCTCGCCCGAGTAGGTATAGCGCGCGGGCTCGGCCCCGTCGCGCATGTGCATCTGCACCACTGGCACCGTGAAATCCGGGCGCATCATCTGTTCGCCGCGCAACGCGTCTGAGGTTACATAAGCGCGGGCACGAATGTCTTCGCCGTACAGATCCAGCAGGGTGCCCGCAGGCTGCAACAGGGGCGGATCGACCACTTGGCCGCCCGCCGCTTCGAACCGCACCCGCATCATCGCGGCGCGGGCCTGAATGTCGGAACGTGTGACCATGGATCAGCCCTGCCCATCCAGAATTTCACGCACCTTGGCGACCAATTCACTGCGTGGCACTTCGAACTGGCTGGGGCGTTCCTTCCATTCCTCCAGCGTCGCGCTTTCGGCAATCTTGGCGCCCAGGATCAGGTCCTTGATCTGGATGACCCCCGCCTCTTTCTCGCTGCCGCCTTCGATGACCGCGATCGGAGAATTGCGTTTGTCCGCATATTTCAACTGGTTGCCAAAGTTCTTGGGGTTGCCCAGATACACCTCGGCCCGGATGCCCGCATTGCGCAGCTCGGCAACCATCGCCTGATAATCCGCCATGCGGTCACGATCCATCACGGTCACCACCACGGGGCCGGTTTCAATCGCCTGAATGCGTCCCTTTTCGCGCAAAGCGGCCAGCAGGCGGTCCACGCCGATGGACACACCCGTCGCCGGAACCTCTTGGCCCGTGAACCGCTTGACCAGATCGTCATAGCGCCCCCCGCCCGAGACCGAGCCGAACTGCCGCTTGCGGCCTTTCTCGTCAAAGATTTCAAACGTCAGCTCGGCCTCATAAACCGGGCCGGTGTAATACCCCAGACCGCGCACGACCGAGGGGTCGATCTCGATCCGGTCAGAACCATAGCCGCCAGCGGCCAGCAATTCGCCGATCTGTTCCAGCTCGTTGATGCCGTCCGCGCCCACCTTGGACGCGCCAACAGCGGCGCGCAGGTTGGCCAGAGTTCCGGCCGCATCCGCCGCCTTTGAGGTCAGGAAGGCAATCACCGGTTCGGCCTGATCGTCGCTCAGGCCCACGCCGTCGATAAACGCACCAGAGGCGTCCAGTCGGCCCTTGGTGAGCAGCTCGCGCACGCCGACCTCGCCCACCTTGTCGAACTTGTCGATGGTGCGCAGGACGTTGTCGCGGGCGGCCTGGTCATCGCCCAGGCCCATCACCTCAAGCACGCCGTTCATGACCTTGCGGTTGTTGACGCGCACCAGGTAGTCGCCGCGCGGAATGCCGACGGTCTCCAGCGTGTCGCTGAGCATGGCGCAAATCTCGGCATCGGCTGCCATCGACGCGGTGCCAACGGTATCCGCATCGCACTGATAAAACTGGCGATAGCGCCCCGGTCCGGGCTTTTCGTTACGCCACACCGGCCCCATCGCATAGCGGCGATAGGGTGTCGGCAGGTCGTTGCGGTGCTGCGCATAGACGCGGGCCAAGGGCGCGGTCAGGTCATAGCGCAGGGCCATCCAGTCGCCGTTGCCGCCTTCGTCGAACTCTTGCCAGGCGAACACGCCCTCGTTCGGGCGGTCGACATCGGGCAGGAACTTGCCAAGTGCCTCGACCGTCTCAACCGCGCTGCTTTCCAGCGCGTCAAACCCGTATTGATGATACACATGGGCAATCTGCTGCAGCATCTGGGTGCGCTGCGTGACCTCGGAGCCGAAATAGTCGCGGAACCCTTTGGGCGTTGCGGCCTTGGGGCGGGGCTGTTTCTTGGTCTTTGCCATCGAAGTATCCTCAGGGGGCATCACTGTCGCGCGGGGTCTAGCCCATGCCCCGCCAAGGAGCAAGGTGACCGCAACGCGCATGGCGTGACTTGCAGCCTATCTAGATGTCGCCAAAGTCCCCAGACCGGCCTTTGCCTGAAGCAAATCGCGCAGCACCCGCCTGACCTTCGGCGGCAAAGGCCGCAAAGGACGCCCATTCCCGGCGCAGTGCGGCGGCCAGATCAGCAGGTGTCATGCGCGCCGACAGGTGATCGGCCAACATGCAGGCCTGCGGGAAGCGGATCAGATCAGCGGCAATCGCGCGCGCGACCTTCAGCGCCTCACCTTGCGGACAGGTCCGGTTGGCAAACCCAAGCGCCAGCGCTTCTTCCGCCTCAACCCCGCGCCCCGTCAGGATCAGGTCATTGGCCCGCCCCTGCCCCAGGATCTGTGGCAAGCGGATCGTGCCGCCATCAATCAACGGCACGCCCCAACGCCGACAGAACACGCCGGTGACCGCGCCCTGCGCCATGACGCGCATGTCGCACCAGGCCGCCAGTTCCATGCCGCCCGCCACAGCCGGGCCTTCGATGGCAGCGATCACGGGCTTTGACAACATCAGGCGCGATGGCCCCATCGGACCAGGGATGGGATGGGCCATTGGGTCGTCCCAGCCTTCCGGGATCTGAACTTCGGCCATCCAACCTGTTGCATCCCCTGCGCCTGCCGCCTTGAGATCGAAACCGGCGCAGAAGTATCCACCTGTTCCGGTCAGAATCGCGACACGCTGCGGCTCATCCGCCTCAAAATCAAGAAAAGCCTGATACAGCAGCCGTGCCGTCTCGGGGTTGACCGCGTTGCGGGCGTCGGGCCGGTTGATGGCAATGGTCGTGATGGCATCGCATTTGTCGATGGTGATGGTCATGGCGCTTTCTCCCTTTGATCACAGGTTCGGACCTGTCACATCGGGCTGGCAAGCGTGACGTTGCGCCTGTATGACAGGGCAGCACGCCAAAGGACCCATGCCCCATGCAAAAGCTCGAGGAACAGATCGCCCACCTGACCCGCATGGTCGAGGAAATGAGCGACGTTGTGGCCCGCCAGGAGACCGAGATCGCCCTTCTGACCCGACGCGTGCAGATGCTGATGGAGCGTGAGGCCGAGCGCGAACAAGCAGGCGCGGATGGCATTGTTCTGGGCGATGAACGTCCACCCCACTACTGATTACGCCGATCACGTCTAAGCCGACTGTTGACAAGTATCTGTTTCAAAACAGATACTCGTCTCATACTGCCAATTGAATACTTGAATACCCAAACGAGACGGCCTGCCGCTACCAATAGCGTACGGTCCCCAAAATCTGTTCAGGGAGATCAGTATGAAGACCCAAAGACGTTCCACCGCTTTCCTGTCCTCTGTTGCGATGGCCGCCGCACTGATGTTGCCCGGCGCGGGACAGGCCCAGATCAAGACCACCGAAGAGGCCGCTGCCAGCGCCTTTCCACCCGAGGCCTTTTCGCCCTACGCCAACCGATCCATTCCGATCCAGCCTTTGTGGGGTGAGACGCACCTGCACACCGGTCTGTCGCTGGACGCAGGCGCATTTGGCAACATCCTGGGGCCTGATGACGCTTGGGCCTTTGCCAAGGGCGAGCAGGTGGTTTCGTCCACCGGTCTTCCGGTAAAGCTCAGCCGTCCGTTGGATTGGATGGTGCTGACAGATCACACCGACATGATGGGCTTTGCCCCCGATCTGCAAGCTGGCAAACCCGGCATTCTGTCCGATCCCAAGGGGCGCGAATGGTACGAGGGCTATTCCAAAGGTGGCGAGGCCGCGGGTAAGTCAGCCTTTGATCTGATCACCAATTTTTCGCAAGGCACCCTGCCCGAAGCGATTCTGAAATCCTACAGCCCTGGCGCGGATGCCTTTGCTTTTGTCTGGGAAAAGATCGTTCTGGCAGCTGAGAGAGCGAACGAACCGGGCGAGTTCACCGCATTCATCGGGTTCGAATGGACCTCTGTACCCAAGGGCTTCAACCTGCACCGCAACGTGATGCTGCGCGACGGCCCAACCCGCGCGCTGCAAGTGGTGCCTCCGGTGACCCAGGCACCTTATGGCGATACCGATCCGAACTATCTTTATGACTGGCTGGAGATGTACCAGGAGAAGACCGGCGGCCGGGCCGTTGCGTTTTCTCATAACGGCAACCTGTCGAACGGCTGGATGTTCCCAACTACGGATACCTATCACGGTGGCGTCGTGGACGAGGACTATGTCGAGCGCCGCGCCAAATGGGAGCCGCATTACGAAGTCACCCAGATCAAGGGCGATGGAGAGGCGCATCCCTTCCTCAGCCCCGATGACGAGTTTGCAGATTACGAAAACTGGGACGTCGGCAATCTGGATCTGACCGAGCTGAAAACCGACGAGATGCTGGGCGGTGAGTATGCCCGCGAGGCCCTGAAACAGGGGCTGGCGCTTGAGGCGAAGCTGGGCACCAACCCCTACAAATTTGGTCTTGGCGGGGCAACGGACAGTCATACCGCGCTGGCCACAGCTGAAGAAGAAAACTTTTTCAGCAAATCCACCAGCGTCGAACCCTCGCCCACGCGGATCGAACACCCATTCATCGCCAGCGACCTTGGCCGGATCGAGGGATACCAACTGGTCGCCTCGGGCTATACTGCAGTCTGGGCCGAGGAAAACACCCGCAGCGCCATCTTTGATGCGTTCAAACGCCGCGAGACCTACGCCACCACTGGCCCACGCATTGGCCTGCGGTTCTTTGGCGGTTGGGAGTTCAGCGAGGATGACCTTAGGTCACGCTCGCCTGCCATCATCGGCTATAACAAGGGCGTGCCCATGGGAGGCGACATGCGTCCGCGTGACGGCGACAGTGCCCCGAGCTTCCTGATCTTTGCCCTGCGCGACCCGATCGGTGCCAATCTGGACCGGATTCAGGTGGTCAAGGGCTGGATGGACGCCGAAGGCAAGTTGCACGAAAAGGTCCACAACGTGGTCTGGTCCGATGACCGTGAAATGGACGGCGACGGCAAACTGCCCGAGGTGGGCAACACCGTCGATCTGGAAACCGCAAGCTGGACCAACACCATCGGTGCGGCGGAACTGGCTACGGTCTGGACCGATCCCGATTTCGACGCAGGCGAGCGTGCGTTCTACTATGTCCGCGTGCTGGAAATCCCGACGCCGCGTTGGGTCGTATACGACAAGCTTCGCTTTGGCATCGAACTGCCCGAAGAAGCGCAGCTGATCCACCAGGAACGCGCCTATTCCTCGCCGATCTGGTACACACCTGCTGAAGGATAAGAACAGTTTGAGCGCCGTCCATCAGGGCGGCGCTTGCACTTAGAGCTCTTCGACCGCCATCACCCCATCAAGCGACTTGAGCGCGCCTTTGATCTGCGGGCTGATCGGGAAATCGCGGCCAAGGTCCATTTCGACATCGCCGGGCAATCCGGCGGCAATCAAACACACCTGGATCGGCCCGCGCGACGCGCCCTTGGCCGCCTCGGCGGCATCGGCCAACACCTTGGCCACTGTCGGCACCGCCTCGGGTGCTTCCAAAAACACCTTGAGCCCGCTGGTTCCGGTCGAGGACGAAATCGCCGCATCAATCGGCCCAACGGACCGGCCCAGCAGTTTCAGCTGATCGGATTCCATCGTCGCCTCGGCCTGCACCACCACATGTGCGCCGGTTTCCAGATGCTCGCGGCATTTCTCCAACGCCTCCGAGAACAGCGTGACCTCATAGGCCCCGGTCGGATCCGACAGCTGGGCAAAGGCAAACCGGTTGCCGCGCGCCGATTTACGCTCCTGCCGCCCGGCGACAACGCCTGCGATCTTGGCAATCAGCGGGCTGGAGCGCGCCTTTTCCATTACCTCATCCAGCGTCAGCACGCCCTTGCGTTTGAGCGCGGGCATGTAGTCGTCCAGCGGGTGCCCGGACAGGTAGAAGCCAATCGCCTTGAACTCTTCGCTCAGGCGTTCCGCCGCCAGCCAATCGGGTGAGTTTGACAGGCGCGGTTCGGGCAGATCATCGCCCGCCTCGCCAAACAGCGACACCTGGTTCGAGTTCTTCTGCTCCTGAATGGCCGCTGAATAGTTCACCAACGGCTCAAGGCTCTCAAAAACACGGCGTCGGTTAGGATCAAGCTGATCGAACGCCCCGGCCCGCGCCATCATCTCAAGCGGACGTTTTCCGACACGTTTCAAATCCACCCGGCGGGCGAAATCAAACAGGTTCACAAACGGCTTGTCGCCCCGCCCCTGCACGACAAGATTCATCGCCTCGACGCCCACGTTTTTGAGCGCGCCCAGCGCATAGACCAACTCGCCATTCACCACATCGAATGTCGCCAGCGAGCGGTTTACGCAAGGCGGCACATAGGGCAGTTTCAGCCCCTTGCGGACCTCTTCGAAATAGATCGCCAGCTTGTCGGTCAGATGGATATCGCAGTTCATGACGCCGCCCATGAACTCCACCGGGTGGTTCGCCTTGAGCCAGCCGGTTTGATACGACACCACCGCATAAGCCGCCGCGTGGGATTTGTTGAAACCGTAGTTGGCGAACTTCTCGAGAAGGTCGAAAACCTCAGACGCCTTCTTTTTGTCGACCCCGTTTTCGCCCGCGCCCTTTTCGAACTTGGGGCGCTCGGCGTCCATCGCCTCTTTGATCTTTTTACCCATCGCACGGCGCAGCAGGTCAGCGCCGCCAAGCGAATAACCCGCCATGACCTGCGCGATCTGCATCACCTGTTCCTGGTAAACGATGATGCCCTGCGTCTCGGCCAGAATATGGTCGATCAGCGGGTGAACAGATTCAATTTCCTTGATCCCGTTCTTGACCTCGCAATAGGTCGGGATGTTCTCCATCGGCCCCGGACGATAAAGCGCCACAAGGGCGACGATGTCCTCGATACAGGTCGGTTTCATGCGCTTGAGCGCATCCATCATACCGGTGGATTCCACCTGGAACACTGCCACCGTCTTGGCCGCCGAATACAGATCATAGGTCGGCTTGTCATCGAGCGGGATGGCGTTGATCTCATTCGCCGCGCCATCGGCGGGTTCATAAAGCTGCGTTCCATCGGCGGCGACATGCAGATCGCGCCCGGATTTGAAGATCAGATCCATGGCGTTCTGAATGACTGTCAGAGTCTTCAGACCCAGAAAGTCGAACTTCACCAGCCCGGCCTGTTCCACCCATTTCATGTTGAACTGGGTTGCGGGCATGTCCGAACGCGGGTCCTGATAGAGCGGCACCAGGGCATCCAGCGGACGGTCCCCGATCACCACACCGGCCGCGTGGGTCGAGGCGTTCCTGAGCAGCCCCTCAACCTGCTGCCCATAGGTGAGCAGCCGGTTCACGACCTCTTCGTTGCGGGCCTCTTCGGCCAGGCGCGGCTCATCCTGCAGGGCCTTTTCGATGCTGACGGGTTTGACCCCCTCGACCGGGATCATCTTGGACAGCCGGTCGACCTGGCCATAAGGCATCTGCAACACCCGGCCCACGTCGCGCACGGCGGCCTTGGACAGAAGCGCACCAAAGGTGATGATCTGGCCGACTTTGTCGCGCCCGTATTTCTCTTGCACGTAGCGGATCACCTCTTCGCGGCGGTCCATGCAAAAGTCGATGTCGAAGTCGGGCATCGAAACCCGTTCGGGGTTGAGGAAGCGTTCGAAGAGCAAGCTGTAGCGCAAAGGATCAAGGTCGGTAATTGTCAGCGCATAGGCCACCAGCGATCCCGCACCCGATCCCCGCCCCGGCCCCACCGGAATATCATGATCCTTGGACCATTGGATAAAGTCCGCAACGATCAGGAAGTAGCCGGGAAACCCCATCCCTTCGATGATGCCAAGCTCAAAATCCAACCGTTCCTGATACTCCTCGACCGAAACCGCATGCGGGATCACTGCCAGACGTTTTTGCAACCCGTCGTTGGCGATACGGCGCAGTTCGGCGACTTCGTCGTCGGCAAACTTGGGCAGGATCGGATCACGGCGATACGCCATGAACGCGCAGCGCTTGGCGATCTCGACCGTGTTTTCGATGGCTTCGGGCAGGTCGGCAAAAAGCGTCACCATCTCTTGCTGCGATTTGAAATAGTGCTGAGCCGTCAGACGCCGCCGCCCCTCTTGCTGGTCGACATAGGCGCCTTCGGAAATGCAGATCAGCGCATCATGCGCCTCGTACATCTTAGTGGTCGGGAAGTAGGCGTCGTTGGTGGCCACCAGTGGCAGGTTCTTGGCATAGGCCATTTCCACGTGGCCGCGCTCGGTCAGACGCTCGGACTCTGGCTGACCATCTTCACCCGGGTGGCGCTGCAGCTCGACATACAAGCGATCCGGGTAAATCGCCGCCAGCCGGTCCATCAGCTCTTCGGCCGCCGGACGTTGCCCCGCCTGCAAGAGCCGCCCAACAGGTCCCTCGGGACCGCCCGACAGGCAGATCACGCCCTCGGAATAGGTCGCAAGCTCATCCATCGTGACCTGCGGCAGTTGCCCGCCCTTGTCCACGTACAGGCATGAGTTCAGCTTCATCAGGTTCTCATACCCGCGCTCGGTCTGCGCCAGCAGAACCACGCCTGCCGGGTCCTTTGGTTTTTCCCCTGGCTGTGGTGCCAGATAGGCCAGATCGACCTGACAGCCAATGATGGGCTGTACCCCTGCACCTGCCGCACCGACCGAAAACTCAAGCGCAGAAAACAGGTTGTTGGTGTCGGTGACGGCCACCGCGGGCATGTCCATCTGCACGCAAAGACCGGGCAGCTTTTTCAGCCGCATGGCCCCCTCGAGAAGAGAGTATTCGGTGTGGACGCGGAGGTGAATGAATCGGGGATCGCTGCTCATCCGCTCAAGCTAGCGCAGCCCGCGAAGAGGGGAAAGGCGCAAGCGACCGCTCTTCGGAATGTCGAAATAATAGGCAGTACTTTTCGGGTATTCTTGAAGGTGTTTCAACCCTCGCACCTGCCGCAAAACAGGCAAGGCATTGCGTTTTCAGCATCTTAAGCCCGAAATCCCACCCCAAACACCTCGCAATTTGATGCAAAATGTTGCATCGCAGAATGACTTTTTCTTGCCAGAACTTGCGCCCCCTTTCTAATCTGGGACGCAATTATATGCCTGCGCTCTTTTTACGTCGCATCGAAGGGGCGCGCTGACAGGCACAACGGGGTAACGCGACGGGTTTTCGAATATGGACATCACGTTTCTTCTGAACGGAGAGACTGTGGAGCTGGAGGGCGTGTCGCCCACGGCCACGCTGCTGGATTGGCTGCGCGAGGAACGACATCTTCGCGGCACCAAAGAAGGCTGCAACGAGGGCGACTGCGGCGCTTGCACAGTCATGGTCAGTGACGCGGACGGCGCAAAGGCGCTGAACTCCTGCATCCTGTTTCTGCCGCAACTGCACGGCAAGGCGATCCGCACGGTCGAAGGTGTGGGCGAGGCTGACGGCACGCTGCATCCGGTACAGGACGCCATGATCAAGCATCACGGCTCGCAATGTGGGTTCTGCACACCCGGTTTCGTGATGTCGATGACAGCAGCTCATGCCAACGGCGCCACCGATCACGACACACAATTGGCCGGCAACCTGTGCCGCTGCACCGGATACGCCCCGATCGTCCGTGCGGCTGAAGCTTGCGAAGACAAGCCTGTCCCAACTTGGGTAAACAAGGACCGTTCCTTCCTCTTGCCAAAAATATCCCGGGGGGAGGACGAAGTCCGGGGGGCAGAGCCCCCGTTCGCCCCCACCATTGCAGATGAGTTGGCGACCGTCTACGCCCAACACCCCGATGCAACGCTGATCGCCGGTGCCACGGACGTGGGCCTTTGGGTCACCAAACAGCTGCGCGATCTGAAATCAATCATTTTCCTGAACCGCTGCAATGACCTGAAAACGGTCGAGGTCACAGACACGCGCGTTCGCTTTGGCGCCATGGTCGACATGAATACCGTGGGCGAGACCTTGACCGACCTGCACCCGTCTTACGCCGAAATGGTTCGCCGCTACGCCTCGGTCCAAGTGCGCCACGCCGCCACAATCGGCGGTAACATCGCCAATGGCTCTCCCATTGGGGACAACCCGCCCGCGCTGATCGCGCTTGGTGCGACCCTGCATCTGCGCAAGGAAGACACCCGCCGCGACGTGTTGCTCGAGGATTTCTTCATCGACTACGGCAAGCAGGACCGCAAACCGGGTGAGTTTGTCGAGGCGGTGAGTTTCCCCCGCCAGCCCGACACGCTGAAATGCTACAAGTTGAGCAAACGGTTCGATCAGGACATCTCAGCCGTCTGCGGCTGTTTCAACATCACGATCGAGGATGGAACCGTAACGGGCGCTCGTATCGCGTTCGGCGGCATGGCCGGTATCCCGAAACGCGCTGCGGCGGTAGAGGCCGCGTTGATCGGTCAGCCCTGGACGGCCACGACCATCACCACAGCCAAAGCCAAGTTCGACGCAGACTTCACACCACTCACGGACATGCGCGCCTCGGCCGAATACCGCCTTGAAACCGCCCGCACCCTGCTGGAGCGCTACTTTGCCGAAAGCCAGGGCCAGACCACCAATGTGCTGGAGGTGTCGGCATGAGCGTGACCAAACCCCTCCCCCATGACGCCGCGCGCCTGCATGTGACGGGATCGGCCCGCTACGTGGATGACATCCCCTCGCCCGCTGGCACGCTGCATTTGGCCTTTGGTCAGTCCCCGATTGCAAAGGGGCGCATCACCGCGATGAACCTAGATGCGGTAAAGGCCGCCCCCGGTGTCATGGCCGTGATGGTGGCGGATGATCTGCCTTTCGCCAATGACGTCTCGCCGTCGATCCATGACGAACCGCTGTTGTCGGATGGTACGGTGAACTACGTGGGCCAGCCTGTGTTTCTGGTGATTGCCGAAAGCCACTTGGCCGCGCGCAAGGCCGCACGGTTGGGCCAGATCGACTATGTCGAGGAAACGCCCCTGCTGACTGTTGATGAGGCTCTGGCCGCCGACAGCCGGTTCGAAGAAGGCCCGCGCATCTACGAAAAAGGCGATGCCGAGGCCGCGATTGATGCCGCACCGCGCCAGATCGAGGCGACGTTTGAAATTGGCGGGCAAGAGCATTTCTACCTCGAAGGTCAGGCCGCCATGGCCGTGCCGAACGAGGGCGGTGACATGCTGGTTCATTCCTCGACCCAGCACCCCACCGAGATCCAACACAAGGTGGCCGAGGCGCTTGGTGTGCCGATGCACGCCGTTCGGGTCGAAACCCGGCGCATGGGCGGTGGCTTTGGCGGCAAGGAGAGCCAAGGCAACGCGCTGGCCGTGTCCTGCGCCGTGGCTGCACGTCTGACCGGTCGCACCTGCAAGATGCGCTATGACCGCGACGACGACATGGTGATTACCGGCAAACGGCACGAGTTCCGCATCTCTTACCGTGTCGGCTTTGACGATGATGGCCGTGTGCAGGGCGTCTCGTTCAAGCATTATACCCGCTGTGGCTGGGCGCAGGATCTGTCGCTGCCAGTCGCCGACCGTGCCATGCTGCATTCGGATAATGCCTATCTGCTGCCCAATGCTCGGATTGAAAGCCACCGTCTGAAGACCAACACCCAATCCGCCACCGCCTATCGCGGCTTTGGCGGACCGCAGGGCATGGTCGGGATCGAACGGGTCATGGATCACATCGCCCATGATCTGGGACTTGACCCGGTCGAGGTGCGCAAGCGGAACTATTACGCCGCCAAGGCCGACGCCTTAGGGCAAGACGACAACTCGACCCCCTATGGCATGCAGGTTGAGGATTTCGAACTGCACGGCATGACCGAGCGACTGCTGGAAACCAGCAACTATGCCGCCCGCAAAGCAGCCATCGAGGAATGGAACGCCGAAAACCCCATCGTGAAAAAGGGTATCGCCTTTGCCCCGGTGAAGTTCGGAATCTCTTTTACGCTGACCCACCTCAATCAGGCCGGCGCTTTGGTGCACGTCTATCAGGACGGCTCTGTCCACCTGAACCACGGTGGCACCGAAATGGGCCAAGGGCTGTTCCAGAAGGTTGCGCAAGTGGCGGCCAGCCGTTTTGGAATTCCGCTGGATCTGGTCAAGATCACCGCAACCGACACCGCCAAGGTGCCCAACACCTCGGCCACGGCAGCCTCTTCCGGGTCTGACCTGAATGGTATGGCGGTCAAAGCCGCCTGCGACACCATCCGCGACCGGATGGCCGAGTTCCTGGCCGAGCGCCATCAGGCTGAGGTCAACGACGTCACCTTCAGCGACGGCAATGTCGAGATCGGCGAGGCGCGTTACACGTTCCAAGAGGCAGCATCGATGGCCTATCAGGGTCGCATCAGCCTGTCGGCCACAGGGTTCTACAAAACGCCCAAGATCGAATGGGACCGGATCAAGGGGCATGGGCGGCCGTTCTTCTACTTTGCCTATGGCGCGTCGATCACCGAGGTGGCGATCGACACCCTGACCGGCGAGAACCGCATCCTGCGCACCGACATTCTGCATGATGCTGGCGCCTCGCTGAACCCGGCGCTGGATATTGGTCAGGTCGAAGGCGGCTATGTGCAGGGCGCGGGTTGGCTGACGACTGAGGAACTGGTCTGGGATGATCAGGGCCGTCTGCGCACACACGCGCCATCGACCTACAAGATCCCCGCCTGTTCGGACCGCCCGGATGTCTTCAACGTCGCCCTTTGGGACGAGCAGAACCGCGAGGATACGATCTATCGCTCCAAAGCGGTGGGTGAGCCACCCTTCATGCTCGGCATCTCTGCCTGGCTGGCGCTGTCGAACGCGGTTGCCGCCTGCGGCGACGCCTATCCGGCCATCGATGCCCCCGCTACGGCCGAAGAGGTCTGGGCCAGGGTGCGGAGGGTTCGCGATGGGATTTGACCTGGAGGCTTTGAGGGAGGCAGTCAAATCCCACGGGCGCGTCACCCGCGTCGTGATCGCCGCGATCAAGGGGTCATCCCCGCGTGAGGTCGGCGCATCCATGCTGGTCTGGCCCGGCGGCCAGTCCGGTACCATCGGTGGCGGAACATTGGAGTTCGAGGCGGCAGAGACCGCGCGGCGGCAAACTGCGGACCGTGTTCTCAGCCATCACGCACTTGGCCCCGACATGGGGCAGTGCTGTGGCGGAGCGGTTTCGTTGCTATGTGAGGTGTATGACGCTGAAGCCGTAAACACGCTGGACGCTGAGATCATCTGCCGCGCCACCGATGACCGCACCATGCCGCTGACAGTCAAGCGCGTGTTGAATGAGGCGCGCGGACAAGGCACCCGGCCTGAGGCGCAGTTGATCGACGGCTGGATGATCGAACCGGTGCACAAACCCGCGCGTCAGCTTTGGATCTGGGGCGCAGGTCACGTGGGCCGCGCGCTGGTCGATGTGCTGTCCCCCCTGCCGGATCTGGCGATCACCTGGGTGGACACCGGGCCAGAGCGGTTTCCCGAAACCATCCCGGCAGGCGTGACGACTTTGCCAGCGGCCAAACCGGCGGAACTTGTGCGCTACGCCCCGATAGATGCCGAGCATCTGGTGCTGACATATTCACACACGCTTGATCTGGAACTGTGCAACCGCTTGTTAAATCACGATTTCGCCTTTGCCGGATTGATCGGCTCGGCTACCAAGTGGGCGCGATTCCGTTCCCGGCTGGGCAAATTGGGGCACCCCCCCGACCGCATCAGCCGGATCACCTGCCCAATCGGTGACCCGTCCTTGGGCAAGCACCCGCAAATGATCGCCGTGGGCGTTGCAGCTGACATGCTGCGCCCGGCGCAAATCAAAACCGTGGCAGAGACACGAAAAAAGGACCTGAGCGCGTGACAACTCCACTTCTGAGCCTTCAAGGGCTGACCAAGGCATACCCAGGCGTAGTGGCCAACGACACCGTCTCGTTCGATATCGGACAGGGCGAGGTTCATGCGCTGCTTGGGGAAAACGGCGCGGGAAAATCCACGCTGGTGAAAATGATTTACGGGCTGGTGAAGCCCGACAGCGGCACAATGGTGCTGAACGGCCAACCTTTTGCCCCGGCTGAACCGCGGGCTGCGCGGGCTGACGGCATCGCAATGGTGTTCCAGCACTTTTCGCTCTTTGACGCGCTGAACGTGGCTGAGAACATCGCTTTGGGGATGGAAAACCCGCCCAAGATGGGCGACCTGGCCGCGCGCATCCGCGAAGTGTCAGAGACATATGGCCTGCCGCTCGACCCGTTTCGAACGGTGGGCGACCTGTCCGCAGGTGAGCGCCAGCGGGTCGAAATCATTCGCTGCCTGCTGCAAGATCCCAAGCTGCTGATCATGGACGAACCGACATCGGTTCTGACCCCGCAAGAGGTCGATATCCTGTTTGAAACGTTGCAGAAACTGCGGTCCGAGGGCACCTCGATCCTGTATATCTCGCACAAACTGGAAGAGATCCGGACGCTCTGTGACCACGCGACGATCCTGCGATTGGGCAAGAACGTGGGCGAATGCATCCCGTCTGAAACTTCGGCTCGCGACATGGCCGAGATGATGGTTGGCACGACCTTGCAAACTCCCGAGCGCTCTGGTCGTGATTTTGGCGAGGTGGCTTTGGACATTTCGGGCCTTTCGGTGCCATCGCCCTCCGAATTCGGCACGGCGCTGCGCAACCTGCACCTGACCGTGCGTCGAGGTGAGGTTCTGGGTGTCGGCGGTGTCGCCGGTAACGGTCAGGACGAACTGCTGGGCGTGTTGTCGGGTGAGATCACAACCGCACCGGATGCGGTCAAGATGAACGGCCAGCCCATTGGCAAACTGGGCCCAACCGCCCGTCGCAAATTGGGCCTGCTGTCCGCGCCCGAAGAACGCCTGGGCCACGCGGCGGCACCGGACATGAGCCTGACAGAAAACGCTCTGCTCACCGGATCGGTGCGCGAAGGGTTGGAAAGCAACGGCTTCCTGAAATGGGGCGAAACGCAAAGCTTTGCGGAACGCATTATCAAAGAGTTTGACGTGCGCACCCCAGGTCCCGACAACGCAGCACGATCGCTGTCGGGCGGGAACCTGCAAAAGTTCGTCATTGGTCGCGAGGTTCTGCAAAACCCCGACGTGCTGGTGGTGAACCAGCCGACATGGGGCGTGGACGCCGCCGCTGCGGCCTCGATCCGGCAGGCCATTCTGGATTTGGCGGCCAAAGGCACTGCCGTGGTCTGCATCAGCCAGGATCTGGATGAACTGATGGAGATATCGGACAGCTTTGCCGCCCTGAACGAGGGCCGCCTGAGCGCCCCGCGGGAAACCACCGGCCTGACAGTTGACGAGATCGGCCTGATGATGGGCGGCGCACACGGAATGGAGGTGGCGCATGTCTGACCGACAGATCCGCCTCCGGCGGCCGTATTTGGAACAAGAAGAAAAGACTTTGGGGGGACAGAGCAAATGATCGTGCTGGAGAAACGACCACAGCCATCACAGACCTGGTCCATGGCCACGCCTGTCGTGGCGGTACTTGCAACAATGTTCTTTGGCGGGGTGCTGTTTGCCGCGCTTGGCAAGAACCCGGTTGAGGCAATCATGACCATCTTCTGGGAGCCGCTCTTTGGCGAGTTCTCGTTCTACTATCGCCCGCAGTTGCTGATCAAAGGCGCGCCGTTGGTACTGATCGCGATTGGCCTGTCCTTGGGCTTTCGCGCAGGCATCTGGAACATCGGGGCCGAAGGGCAATACATCATGGGCGCCATCGTGGGTGCCGGTGTGGGCCTGGCCTTCTACCCGCTTGAGGCGTGGTACATCTTTCCGCTGATGGTCATTGGTGGCGCTTTGGGCGGTTGGATCTGGGCAATGATTCCGGCCATCCTCAAGGTCAGATTCGGCACCAACGAGATCCTTGTGTCGCTGATGCTGGTCTATGTGGCCGAACAAATGCTCGCCTCGGTCTCGCTGGGATTGCTCAAGAACCCCGAAGGCTATGGCTTTCCCGGCTCGCGCAACCTGCAATCCTGGGACAGCGCGCATAACGCCGAGCTGTTCGCAGGCTCGGGCATGCACTGGGGCGTCGTGACGGCGCTGATCGCGGTGATCTTTGCCTATGTCCTGCTCAACCGTCACATGCTGGGCTTTCACATCCGCCTGACCGGTGAGGCACCCCGCGCGGCCAAGTTTGCCGGTGTGAACCCGGCGCGGTTGATCCTGTTCTGCCTGGGTGCCTCGGGTGTTCTGGCAGGCCTTGCGGGCCTCTTCGAAGTGGCAGGCCCCGCAGGTCAGATCACCATCGACTTCAACGTCGGCTATGGCTTTACCGCGATCATCGTGGCCTTTCTGGGCCGGTTGCATCCGGTGGGCATCGTACTGGCGGGCGGCGTCATGGCGCTGACTTACATTGGCGGCGACATCGCGCAGTCGAACCTGGGTCTGCCATCGGCCGCCATTCAGGTCTTCCAGGGGATGCTGCTGTTCTTCCTGCTGGCACTGGACCTGCTTACCAACTACCGCATTCGACTTGCCAGCAAAGAGGTGGCGTGAACCATGGATCTTTCTGCAATCAATCCCGTCCTGCTGATCGCCTCGCTCATGGTGGCAGCAACCCCGATCCTGCTGGCCGCCATTGGTGAGCTGGTGGTGGAAAAAGCCGGTGTTCTGAACCTGGGCGTCGAAGGCATGATGATCGTTGGCGCGATCTCGGGCTTTGCGATCACGGTCGAAAGCGGCTCGCCTTGGTTGGGTTTCCTGGCCTCGGCCATTGGTGGCGCGCTCTTGTCCCTGCTCTTTGTGGTGCTGACGCAAGTGGCACTGGCCAATCAGGTCGCCTCGGGCCTGGCGCTGACCCTGTTCGGCTTGGGCCTCAGCTCACTCATGGGGCAAAGCTATGTGGGGATCAAACCGCCGCAGATGGGCAAGCTGGACATCCCCGTCCTGACCGATCTGCCCGTCATCGGCCCGATCCTGTTTGGTCACGATCCGATCCTGTACCTTGGCATCGCGTTGACCGCCGCTGTCTGGGCGCTGCTGAAATACACCCGCGTCGGTCTGGTGCTGCGCGCTGTGGGTGAAAACCACGACGCCGCCCACGCGCTTGGCTACAAGGTTGTGCGCATCCGCATCATGGCGATCATGTTCGGTGGCGCCTGTGCGGGCTTGGGTGGCGCCTACATCAGCCTGATCCGCGTGCCGCAGTGGACCGAGGGCATGACCGCCGGTGTCGGCTGGATCGCGCTGGCACTGGTGGTGTTTGCCAGCTGGAAACCATGGCGTGCGCTTTTGGGTGCCTATCTTTTTGGCGGTGTTACGGTTGTGCAGCTGAATCTGCAGGCCGCAGGCGTTGCCATCCCGGTCGAGTATCTGGCAATGTCGCCCTATCTGATCACCATCTTTGTCCTGGTGCTTCTGTCACGGGACAAAAGCGGCGCGCCTGCATCGCTGGGTCGCATCTTCCACGCCACGCATTGATGTGGCAAAACCAAACCAAAGCCCTGATAAAAGGGCAAAACATACCAACCTGGGGAGTAACCTAATGAAACTCACTTCACTTCTTGCCACTGCGGCGCTTGGCCTTGGCCTGGCCACCGCAGCGGTCGCGGCAGACAAGACCAAAGTCGGCTTTGTCTATGTCGGCCCTGTGGGCGACGGCGGCTGGACCTATGAGCACGATCAGGGCCGCAAGGCCGTGGTCGAAGAGTTCGGCGACAAGGTCGAAACTGTCTACGTTGAAAACGTGGCCGAGGGCCCCGATAGCGAGCGCGTGATGACACAGATGGCGCTGGACGGTGCCGATCTGATCTTTACCACCTCGTTTGGTTACATGGACCCGACCATCAACGTGGCCAAGAAGTTCCCGAACGTGAAGTTCGAGCACGCGACCGGCTACAAGCGCGCCGACAACGTGTCGACCTATTCGGCCCGTTTCTATGAAGGCCGCGCCGTTCAGGGCACCATCGCCGGTCACATGACCAAGTCGAACGTCGTGGGCTACATCGGTTCGTTCCCGATCCCCGAAGTGATCCGTGGCATCAACTCGGCCTTTGTCCACGCCCGCAAGGTGAACCCGGACGTGCAGTTCAAGATCGTCTGGGCCTTTACCTGGTTTGACCCGGCCAAGGAAGCCGACGCCGCCAAGGTTCTGATCGAACAAGGTGCGGACGTGATCCTGCAGCACACCGACTCGACCGCGCCGCAGGCTGCCGCACAGGCCGCCGGCAACGTGATCACCTTTGGTCAGGCATCCGACATGAGCGAGTATGCACCGCACCCGCGCGTCAGCTCGATCATCGATGACTGGGCGCCCTACTACATTGCGCGCACCAAGGCCGTGATGGACGGCACCTGGGAGAGCAAAGACACCTGGGACGGCATCGGTGCCGGCATGGTGGGAATCGGCGAGATCTCGGACGCGGTTCCGGCCGAAGTGAAAGCCGAAGCGCTGGCGATCAAGGATGCACTGGCGGACGGCTCGTACCACGCCTTTACCGGCCCGATCAAAAAGCAGGACGGCAGCGATTGGCTGGCCGAGGGTGAGACCGCAGATGACGGCACCCTGGCTGGCATGAACTTCTATGTCGAAGGCATCGAAGGCGACATTCCGCAGTAAGCGCCGGATCAACGAACTAGAAAAGCCCCGCCTTTTGCGGGGCTTTTTTGTTGTCTACATCAGCGATTGCGAAACGATGAAACAGCCAGAGAGCATCAGCAAAACCAGTACCGCTCGCTGAAACCCTTTTTCGGAAATTGACAGGAACATGTTCGCGCCGACTACGGCCCCAAGCAGGCTGAACGGGATGGCTACGCCTGCATAGGCCATCAGTTCAGTATCGACCTTGCCAAGCGCGACCATGGCAACGGCCGACAACATCAGAATGAACAGGTTGAACGGCTGGTACCGCGCACGCTGATCTGCAGGGGAAAGCCGTTTGAGCTGCAACCAGATCAGCGGGAGCACGCCCGACAGTCCGGCAAAGCCACCAAGCACCCCTCCGACAAAACCGATACTGCGGTCAGCAAACCCGTCTTCGGGCGCAGAAACCATGGCCGCTGGCAGCCCTTTGAGTTGAAATAGAGCATAGGCGATCAGGAACCATCCAATGGTTGTCTTGACGACATTGGGGTCCAGCACACTCAGCAGCAGCGCGCCTACAGGTACACCCAGAACACCGCCCGAGATCAGGTAGATGGACAGGCGAAAATCCATCCGCCCTGACAGTTTCCACAGGCCCACGACCTGACCAGCCAAAGCCGCCAGGATGATCAGCGGTGGTACCACATGTGCCGGCAGAACCAGGAACCAGAAACCTGACGCCACCAGGGCGGTACCGAACCCGGCAAACCCGTTGATGAAGCCCGCTGTCAATGCCCCCGCCACAAGCAATCCAACCGTGACCCAATCCATCCATCTCTCCCCAAAAAAGAAGTGCCCCATCGGGGCACTCCAAAGATCATCGGTATGGGTTGACTCAGTGACCGCCCGAGAACACCAGCGTCTGCACCGGCATCAGGATCATCCGAAGGCGCAGGCCGGCTGCGTGAACCACGCCAATGGTGTCCACCACGTGCAGGAAGATGCGCTCGCCCGTGCCCAAATCCTCATCGTGCTCCAGGCGCTCGTGGTTGTTGGTATAGAGGTTCGCCAGACAGTTGCTGCCCGGCGGCAGGTCCGGCGCGTTGTCGGAATAGAGCGGCTCGAGAAAGACCATGATACTGCCCGGCACCGGGTTGTTCTGAGGATCGAAAATCCTGTCAGAGGGGCGGACCTGACCCGACGGGATCACGTCCTGCACAGCCACCACAACCATCGGGTAGACGGTGAACGGCTGCGTCATGCAGCCGATCTCTGCCACCATGCCCGGTTTGGCGACCTGTGCGGCCATCTGATTGAACCCAGCCTGGAACCGCTTGTGACCGGTGCTGGCGGGCACAAGGATACCGGCGGGGCGCAGAACCGGGCTGACATAGTCACCGATCTGCAGACTGAGCTGTTCGATGGTGCCATCGACACCGGCCACGATCAGCGTCTTGTCCAACTCGGCCTGAGCCTGCGCCAGCTGCGCCTCGGCGCTGTCACGCTGCGCGGGGATGACCACATCAATGCGCTCTTCGACTGCCTTCAGCTGCGCTTCGGCAGCATCAACCAGAGCGGCGCGTTCATCGACGAGGTTCTGCAGACGTTCGATCTCGGTCAATTTGACGGCGCTTGAGCCCTGTTCGAGCAGGGTCTGGTTGCGCGCCAGATCCTCGTTCGACTGGGTCAGGGCCGCATTGGCTTGCACGATGCCGGCCTTGGCAGCTGCCAGATCTGTCTGAGCAACCGAAACAGATGCGTCAACTTCGGCAATTGCGGCCTTGGCGGCTTGCACCGAGGCCTCTTGCGATACCGCATCCAGACGGAAGATCGGATCGCCCGCTTTGACCTTCTGGTTGTTCTCTACATAGATCTCGGACACGCGCCCGCCGAACTGAGGCAGGATCGTCAAGGTCCGATAGTAGGACGCAACCGAACCCGTCGCCGGGTGATAATAAAACAGCACCGTGATGACCGAGATGGCCGCGATGGCACAGGCGGTCAAACCTATGCGCAGCTCGTACCACATGGAAAACAGGGTGATCTCATGCCCGATCCGCTTGCCCTGGACATAGCGGCGAAACAGATAGTCGGGAAGAATGGTGAACAGGGCGCAAATCAGCGTTTCAAGCATGCCTTACACCTCCTGCTTCGGGGCAGGTTCGGTCACTGCCTCGGTGGGGCTTTCTTCAACCGGATCCGTCGCAAAATCACTTTCCGAAGGTTTGAACCCGGCCAGTCTGGCCAAAGATTGCGCGATGGATTCCATCGGACTCAGGTAATCCGGGAACCGGAACCCGGCCACAACGACCGCAAGAACCCAGAACAGATTGTTGTGGGTAAACAGCGCGATCAACGCCAGGATGCCCACAACTTGAAATTGAGAGTGGTTGGATTCGTGAGCCATACGCTCGGGCAGCGAATGCAGGGTGAAATACCCAACCCCGATCAACAGGATCAGACCCAGGGTAAAGAACACCATGAAGGTGAACAGATAATCACTGCCGTCTGCGGCCACGACATAATCGGGTATATGCCCGGCTGCCATGGGATGAAGCGTCCCGTTTTCCACGCTAAATTCCTTTGAAAACAACTCCTACTGTCCCGTGCATTGCACGCATCCGGAATCTGTGCAACGTCAAATGCAGGGCCTGCGTGTCTGGGTCCGCGCCTTTCAAACAACAGGATTTGCAGCATGACCCGCTCCCTTTGCACCCGCAGCGGCCACGTCGTCAGCCAGTTCGCCTTTGGCACGATGCAGTTCGGAGGACGCGCCGATGCGGCACAGTCCCACGCCATGTTCGACGCCGCACGCGCCGCCGGGATCACCCATTTCGACACCGCCTATCTGTACACTGATGGTGCGTCCGAGACCCTGCTGGGCGAGATGATCGCAAAGGATGCCGAGGATCTGTTCTTCGCCACCAAGGTTGCCTATGCCGGAGGCATGGGGGCCGACAACATCCGCACCCAGTTCGATGTGTGCCGTCAGCGATTGAAGCAGGACACTGTCGATCTGCTTTATCTGCACCGTTTTGACCCCTCCAGCGACCTGGCCGAGGCGATGGCCTGTCTGGCCGAGCTCAAGCAGGCCGGGCAGATCCGTCATGTGGGCCTGTCGAACGCCGCTGCCTGGCAGGTGATGAAAACCGTCGCCGTGGCCCAGACCTTTGACCTGACCATCGATGTACTGCAACCGATGTACAATCTAGTCAAACGTCAGGCCGAGGTTGAAATCCTGCCGATGTGCGCCGATCAGGGCATCACCGTTGCCCCATACTCCCCTTTGGGTGGCGGGCTTTTGACCGGTAAATATGCCCAAGGCGGCAGCGGCCGTTTGGATGAGGATGCAGGCTATGCCACGCGCTATGGGTTGGATTGGATGCCCGGCGCGGTCGCAGGGTTGGTGCAGATTGCACAGGAGCTGGACGTCAATCCCGCAACGCTCGCGGTGGCCTGGGTTGCAGCGCATCCCAATGCACTCTGCCCCATCATCTCAGCCCGCTCGGCAGAGCAGCTGCGCCCGTCGCTGGACTCCATCGACTATCCTTTGAGTTCCGAAATCTATGCCCGCCTGAGCGCTTTGGCCCCAACCCCACAGCCCGCAACCGACCGGACCGAAGAACTGTCATGATCGACTTTCTGGTCATCGGCGGCGGCATCGCCGGTCTGAGCGCGGCCGCCCGATTGTCGGCACATGGGTCGGTCTGTGTGCTCGAAGCCGAAGACGCCCTTGGCTATCACAGCTCGGGCCGATCGGCGGCCCTGTTTGAACCAAGCTATGGCGTGGGTTCCACCCTGACACTCAGCCAGGCCAGCGCTGCGTTCTTTCACGACAGCGAGGCCGGTTATCTGTCACCGCGCGGGTTGTTGTTGGTGGGCGGGCACGACCAGCGCGCGATCTTTGAGCAAGAGTGTCGCGACCTGTCCATGACGCCGCTGACGGTTCAACAGGCCCAAGACATGGTGCCGGTCCTGAACCCTGACACCGTTGGCTACACGGCCTTTCATGGTGAGGCTTGGGACATCGACACCGACCTGCTGCTGCAGAATTTTGCCAAACAGGTTCGCGCCAGCGGCGGGCAGATTTTGCCGCGACACAAGGTGGATGGGATCACCCGCACCAAATCGGGCTGGCAGGTTCACGCAGGCGAGGTTTTCGATGCCCGCATACTGCTCAACGCAGCGGGGGCCTGGGTGGACGAGATTTCCGCCTTGGCCGGGATCACGCCCTTAGGGATCACACCCTATCGCCGCTCGATGGCGCGTCTGCCAGCACCGGGTGGGTCAGATCTGCGCAATTGGCCAATGATGTTTGGTGTTGACGAAAGCTGGTATGCCAAGCCGGACGCCGGCGCGCTGATCGTGTCCCCGTCCGAGGTGGACCCAACCACCCCACATGACGCCTATGCCGATGACATGGTTCTGGCCGAGGGGCTGGCCCGCTACGAAGAGCGCGTGACCGAGCCGGTGACGCGCGTCACCAGCAATTGGGCCGGGCTGCGCAGCTTTGTGCCGGACAAGAACCTGGTGTTGGGGCCTGATCCCGATGACCCCAGCTTTGTCTGGGTCGCGGCGCAGGGCGGTTATGGGTTCCAGACCGCGCCTGCAGCCTCGCAATTGGTTGCCGATCTGGTCTGCGGGCTTACCTCTGATCTGAACCAAGGCACCATTGCCGCCCTCAGCCCCGAAAGGCTCCGCACATGAGCAAACGCACCTTGCCCCCCACCGCGAGTGTTGCCGAAGCAGGCGAAGGCGCGCGTTTGGTCGCCCCAGCCGCCAGCCGCAACGTGGATGCCATCGGCGCGCTCCTGGAACAGGTCGCACCGCGCTCTGGCAACGTATTGGAGATCGCAAGCGGCACCGGACAGCATGTAGCCACCTTTGCGCCCCGCTTCCCCGATCTGATCTGGCAGCCCACAGACGTCGACGCCGAGCGCCTTGCCAGCATCGACAGCTACGCCCGGGGTCTGGGAAATATTCAGCCTGCGCAGATACTGGATGCAACGTGCCCGGGATGGGCAGCGGCGTATCCAAATCAATCCCTCGTCCTTCTGGTGAACCTGTTGCACCTCATCAGCTGGGGCGAGGCCAGGACCGTTGTCACCGAATCCGCGCAATCTTTACGCCCCGGAGGGCGTTTGGTTCTTTATGGTCCATTCATGCGCCAAGGCGAGTTGACAAGTGAGGGTGATGTTCGCTTTCACCAATCGCTGACCGCACAAGACCCTGAAATCGGTTACAAGAACGACCAAGAAGTCGTGGATGCCGTCGAACGAGCGGGACTGACGCTGGTCGACATGGTCGATATGCCAGCAAACAATCTTGCCTTGATCGCAGAACGGCCCACCGCATGATCTGAATCAAAGTCCAGGCCGTCATACCCCAATACACATTCTGATAATTCTATGTGTAAGAGGAGCCAACATGTCCTGGACCGAAAAACTTTCCGCCACCCGCGCAGGTCTGCGCAATCTGAATGGGGCCATTCCCGACACGGCCAAAGCCTTTGGTGCTTTGGGAAAGTCCGTAAAACAAGGCGGCACGCTGGACTACAAAACCAAGGAATTTGTGGCCTTGGGCATCTCGGTCGCGGATCGCTGCGAACCTTGCATTTCGCTCCATGTTGAGGCTTTGGCCAAGGCTGGGGCAACCCGCGAAGAGATTGCCGATGTCCTGGGCATGTGCATCCAGATGGGTGGTGGCCCGTCGATGATGTATGCGGCCAAAGCGTTGGAGTGTTTTGACGAACTGACCGGCTGAGCGGTGACACGTCGCGGCAGAGCATTGGTGAATGCTCTGTTGCCGTTCGGTGGACGGTGCCGATTTCCATTAGGGTCAGGGCCCATTATTCTTGCGTCGCTGGATTAATGGACCCTGACCCTAGGCAATCCCGCTGCGGCACAATAGTCTGATGGGCGAAAACACGGGAGGGTGACATGACTGGATTTTCGTTTGAAGCGTTGGTCGCAGAACTCAAGGGCTATGTGAACACGCCCGATCCGCAAGCCGCTATCAAGGCCCACCTGCAACAACTTGTCCGCAACCCGGCGCCGCTGCTGGCGGCCTCGGATAAACTGAGCGAGCCCGAGACCCTGTTTCACGAGGATGATGACCTGTCGATCTGGCATTGCCGTTTTCAACCCGATGTGATGCTACCGCCCCACGAACACCTGCTGCCTGTTCTGATCGCCTGCTACAGCGGCGAAGAGCTGAGCCTGCTTTATCAAAGCGGAGAGGCCGGACTGGATCAGGTCGGTGAGATATCCGCCGCCGCAGGCGAAGTCATCGCGCTGGACCGTGACGCCATCCACGCCGTCACCGCCCATGGGGACCGTCCCAGCGAAGCGATCCACGTCTACTTGGGGCCGTTGATGAAGCTGAAACGAGATCTGTATGACTGGGATACCGGCAAAGCCGTCGATTTCACGATGGAGGCATTCGAGGCCATGAAACGACCGGTCTAAGTCTCGAGCAGAGAATAGAGAGAGACTGGTCCACTGATGCCCCGCACCGCGTGCGTTCCGCGGGAAACGAACAGATCAGAAGCGTTTTCAGCCACGTTCGAGGTTGCCAGAACACGAGCTCCAATGGATTTTGTCAGGCCCTCGATCCGACTGGCCAAGTTGACTGCGCCGCCAAGTACCGTGAAGTCCAATCGGCCTGGGCTGCCGATGTTGCCATAGCTGACTTTTCCTGCGTTGGTACCTATCCCCAGGTCGAGCGGAGCTTGCTGATTTGCCATTCGCGCATGGTTTAGTTCTGCGAGGCCATCCAGAACTCGCCGGGCGGACAAAGCCGCCTTGCGACATGTCTTTTCAGTGTCCGCATCGGACGGGATGGGAAAAATCGACAAGATGCCATCGCCCATGAATTTCAGAACATCGCCGTCGTTTTCCTCAACCGCCTGAACAACAACATCAAAGTACCCATTCAGAGCATCGAACAATTCGTTCTCATCCGCCTGCTCGGACAACGCCGTGAACCCCCGAAGGTCCGAGAACATGACCACGGCATCGACAGTCGTACGCTCGCCTCGTTTGATCGTTCCATTCCAAACGGCGTCGGACGCCCCATCCCCCAAGTAGGTGCGCAGCAAACTCTTCGACGATTTGCGCATCGTGACCGGCTCTAGCGCGCATGACAAAGCAGGAAGTGCAGCTTCGATCATTTCCAGATGGTCAGACATAAACCCCAACGGATCTTGGGTCACGAAGGTACAGCCATGCATCGAGCCGTCACCGTAATGGAGCAAGGTTGCGTAGTAGTCCGTCCCACCCTGCTCTGCAAACTCCAGATACGAGATGTGATCCGATCCCGGATCCAGGCCAAGTAAGCTTTTGTGCAGGGGGCGTCTATGTTTGAGGATATATTCAAACGAGCTGCCAACGTAACCGTCCGTCAACATGCGCTCATGCGTGACGTCATAAACTTCGGTGTTATCGGGCGTCCAGACCACCCCCCATGCGATCAACAAGGGATTGGCAAACCGCTGCCCGATATTGACCCGCCACAGAGGCACGCCCGCCTCGATCAGTGAACTGCAGAAATGCGAAACAACTTTGACCGGATCGTTGGAGCACCGCCCTTCGGTCATCATCCAGTGAGAGAGTTGATGCAGTGTTTCCATTCCATCAGCCTAGCTTCGCAAACTCATGGTGAACAGAGCCATCGAGTAGATACGAAAATAGCCCCAGCATTTCACTGAGGCCCAATCCTGTTTTCTTCTTTAGGTGCCCTCAACCGCCGACTCGGGCGGCACATATCCCATGCCGATCAACAATTTTGAGAGGACAGGAACCGCGCCAGGCGCTCTTGTAACTGGGGGATCGCCTTGGGATGCGACAAGAAGGCCTCAATCTCCATCATTTGCCAGTATTGCCCCTCATCTCCAAAGCAAATGGTCGCGATCTCGGTGGGCGTGATATGGGCCACCAGGAAATACGAATGTTTGGTCGTATCCGTGAACGCCTGACATCTTTCCCGCCAGACAACCCTTGAGGCATCAATGTCTAGGCCAAACTCTTCTTTGGTTTCCCGCAACGCGCATTGCTCGGGTGTCTCGCTGTTTTCTTGACCACCCCCAGCCAAGTCCCACAGTCCGGGGAATGGAATCTCGGGCTTGTTGTCCCGCAAGTAGGTTACGACACGGGTGCCTTCGATCAGGGCGATCTTGGCTCCTGAAAACTCTTCGTACGTTGTCGTCATGGCCCCTGCCCTCAATCGCTTGCAGGCCAATACCCTAGACACGTGATCTAAAGACGCAAGGCTGGGGCATACACCGGTTCAACCAAAAGGGCCGCAGCGATTTCGCTACGGCCCATTGGTTCGATTTCGAAAGGCTCAACCGTCCTTGCGGATGGTTTCGTTCTTGGGGTCATAGGGGCTGTCGCAGGTCACGACGCCGTCCCACAGCTTGTCCTGCATCTTCACCTTCACCTTGGTGCCCTCGACCGCCAGTTCAGGCGGCAGATAGCCCATGCCGATCGATTTCTCAAAAGCAACCGAGTAGCCACCCGAGGTCAGACGGCCCAGACGGGTCACACCATCCTCGGCATAGATCACTTCGCGGCCCCAGGGGTCCGCATCGCTCGGTCCGTCGATCAGCAGGGTGCAGCATTTGAAGCGCACGCCGGTTTCAACCATCTTGTCCTTGCCGTGGAACTCCTTCGACAGGTCGATAAAGCGCGGCAGGTCGGCCTCGGCCGGGGTCGCATCACGGCCCAGTTCGGTGCCGAACGCACGATAGGATTTCTCCTGACGCAGCCAGTTCTGGGCGCGTGCGCCCACCAGCTTCATACCGTGCTTCTCACCGGCCTTTTCCAGCAGGTCGAACAGGTAGTTCTGCATTTCCATCGGGTGATGCAGTTCCCAGCCCAACTCGCCGGTATACGCCACGCGGATCGCATTCACGGGACACATGCCCAGTTCGATCTGACGGGCCGACAGCCAGGGGAAGCGCTTGTTCGACAGGGCGGTTTCCGGATCGGCGTCGTTGATGACCTCTTTCAGCACGTCACGCGACTTGGGCCCGGCGATGGCAAAGACGCCCCACTGAGTGGTGACATCCTGGATTTCGATGTAGCCGAATTCGTCCATCTTGTCCTCGGCCGCCTTGCGCAGGAAGTCGGCGTCGTATTCGGTCCAGGCGCCGGAAGAGACGAGGTAGTAGTTGTTCTCGCCGTTACGGACGATGGTGTATTCGGTGCGGGTGGTGCCGTGGCTGGTCAGCGCATAGGTCAGGTTGATGCGGCCCACTTTGGGCAGCTTGTTGCAGGTGAACCAATCCAGGAACTGGGTTGCACCGGGGCCTTTGACCACATGCTTGGTGAACGCGGTCGCGTCGATCAGGCCAACGCCTTCGCGGATCGCTTTCGCCTCATCTACGGCATGCTGCCACCAGCCGCCACGGCGGAAGGAACGGCTGTCGTGATCGTAGGTCTGCGGTGCGTCGAGGGGACCGAAGTAGTTGGGACGTTCCCAGCCGTTGACCCAGCCGAACTGTGCGCCACGGGCCTTCTGACGGTCGTAAGCAGGTGCAGTCCGCAATGGACGGCAGGCTGCGCGTTCTTCATCCGGGTGGTGCAGGATGTAGACGTGCTCATAGCACTCTTCGTTCTTGCGCGCGGCAAACTCGGTGGTCATCCAGTTGCTGCTGTAACGCTTGGGGTCGAGCGAGGCCATGTCGATCTCGGCCTCACCATCAACCATCATCTGCGCCAGATAATAGCCGGTGCCGCCCGCAGCAGTGATCCCGAACGAGAAACCTTCGGCCAGCCACATGTTGCGCAGTCCCGGCGCCGGACCAACCAGCGGGTTGCCGTCAGGGGTGTAGCAGATCGGACCGTTAAAATCGTCCTTCAGGCCGCTTTCCGCACAGGACGGAACACGCTCGGCCATGGCCATGTACTGATCCGCAATCCGGTCCAGATCCAGCGGGAACAGGTCGGCACGGAAGCTGTCCGGCACGCCATGTTCAAACTGCGCCGGTGCGCCATGCTCATAGATACCCAGGATCCAGCCGCCACGTTCTTCGCGGGCATAGGATTCATTGTCGGCATCGCGCACAACGGGGTGCTCGGGGTTGCCAGCTTCGCGCCATTTGACCAGTTCGGGGTCTTTGTCCATGACGATAAAGGTATGCTCGACCGGGATAGCAGGCATCTTGATGCCCAGCATCTTGGCGGTGCGCTGCGCGTGGTTGCCGGACGCGGTCACCACGTGCTCAGCGGTGATGACGACCTGCTCGTCACTTGCCACCAGATTGCCGCCCTTTTCGACCATCTTGGTGCAGGTGACTTCCCAATGCGTACCAGTCCAGTGGAAGGCATCAGCCTGCATCTTGCGGACGATGTCGACACCGCGCTGACGGGCGCCTTTGGCCATCGCCTGGGTCACGTCTGCGGGGTTAATGTAACCGTCTTCGGTGTGATAGATCGCACCTTTCAGATCACTGGTCTCGATCAGCGGCCAGCGCTCTTTGATCTGATCCGGGGTCAGCCATTCATAGGCCACGTCGCAGGTCTCGGCGGTGGAGGCATAGAGCATGTATTCATCCATGCGCTCTTGCGTCTGCGCCATGCGCAGGTTGCCGACAACGGCGAAACCCGCGTTCAGCCCGGTCTCTTCTTCCAACTGCTTGTAGAAATCGACCGAGTACTTGTGGATGTGCGTGGTGGCATAGCTCATGTTGAACAATGGCAGCAGACCAGCCGCGTGCCAGGTCGAGCCGGACGTCAGTTCGTCCCGCTCGATCAACATGACGTCATCCCAACCTGCCTTGGCCAGATGATAGGCAATCGACGTACCGACGGCACCACCGCCGACGACCAGTGCTTTGACTTGGGTTTTCATATCCGGGCGACTCCCCTTGAATTCAGCTGCCTCCATATGAAGGAAAGCCAAGCCTCGGCGCGACAATCATCCGACCTGTGATAAGGAAAAAACGACGCCCTGCGGGTGCTGGCTGTCGGTTTCTCTCTTTTGTCGTCAGTTCTGTACGATTTTGCAGCGTTTGACCGCGCCCTGCATGACACAATTCGATCCACTGAAACCGCCTTTGTTCACGCGCACCTCGACCGGCTGTTCAACGGGCTGATCGGCCGCGACCCCAGTCCCCCCCATAGACGTCAGGCTGTCCATCAGGCCAGAAAGCATCCCCGGCTTTTCCTCGGCGTGTTCTACAGCAGCCTGGCGCGTATCGGTGTCGTCGTCCTGCGGCGCGGCCTCAGCCTGACGGCGATCCGCTTGGAAGAGGCTGGAAACCGCGTGACCATAACCGATCTGCAACAGATCCGGGTTATCGAAAACCTCGCCCCCTGTGATGTCAACAATTCCGTCCCGGTTAAATCCTGAGACAAATGTATTCACCATCAACGATCCCATATCCATGTTCTCGATCTTCTCCATCGAGATCTTGGCCTGCATGGTCGTCGCCTTGCGGTACAGGTCGTCGATTTGCTCGGCCCGCGCGGTCTGCTCAGCCGGGGCAACGACATACCCCGCACCAACCGCCGACACGGGATGTTTCAAGACTGCATTCAGCGCAGCATAATCCAGGCTGCTCAGAAAACGCTGGATTGTCGCGTCGCTGGCGTCCGTGCGCAAACGGATCACGACCTCTTCGTCAAAGCCAATTCGCCCGACCAGGTTTCGATAGCCCAATGGCTCGTCGGTTGAGCTCAACGTGCTGCGGGACACCTCGACAAAGCCGACACCGTCGAAGACGGCATAGCCTTCGGTCTGCTCCATGCCTTTTGAAAAGGCCATCATGTTTCCCATTGCCAGGCCTGCCATGGTGTTGCGGTGCGCCTTTGGTTTGAACGTGATGTCGAGCCACAGGGTTTCCACCCCGTTTGGCCCGGCCCCACTGTAGATGCGCCCGGTCCGGTCCAAGATACGCGCCTTTGCGGCGTTGCCCCTGCGTTCTGCGGTGTAGATGTCCGTAGTCGAAAGCGTATTTGCCACCGGTGTGGGCTTAAAACTCAACGCCCTGATAACAGGAGCTTCTTCGTACTGAGCAAAGCTGTAACTCGTCCACCCCTCTGGCGGGGCCGGCATGAACCCCTGCCCGCCTGCGGCCCACCGCGCTTGCCGGTCAGCTTCGACCTTGGCCGCAGTACGATCTGCCAACACCGCCGCGTAGCGGTCGTTCAATGTCTCCAGATAGGCTGAGACGCCGAATGCGCCTTCGGCCTTTTTCGATTGGGTATACACGTCGACGCCGACCGCGACCGCGCCACAAACCAAAACAAATCCAACGGTGTTTGCAATGCTCATCAAAAAATACTCGCACAAGGGGATCAGATAAGATCAACCTGTGCGAGAAATCTGGCAGGGATTGGGCAAAACCGGGTGGGAATATGACTTTTGCCTAGTCAGGCAGAATTTTTCCCGGGTTCATGATGTTGTCGGGGTCCAAGGCCCGTTTGATCGCCGCCATATAGGTTGTCGCCGCGCCCAGTTCCTTGAGCAGATAGGGGCGTTTGCCCTGACCGATTCCATGCTCGCCGGTGCAGGTGCCGTCCATCGAAATGGCCATGTCGTTCAGCCAGCTCACAAATTCTTCGGCTTTGGCAACCTCGTCCGCGTTTTCCATGTCGATCAGCAGCAGCGTATGAAAGTTGCCGTCACCTACGTGGCCTACGGTCGGCGCCACCAGCCCCAGGTCAGCCGCCTTGTCCTGCGCCGCGGTCACGCATTCCGCCAAACGCGAGATGGGCACGCAAACATCCGTGGAAATCCCGCTGGCACCAGGGCGCAGCTGCAGGGACGCCCAATACATGTCATGCCGGGCCTGCCACAGCTTGCTGCGCTCTTCGGTCGACGTGGTCGAGGCAAAATCACTGCCACCGAACTCTTCGGCGATCTGGCCAAAGGTCTCGGCCTGTTCGACGACGCCCGCCTCGGACCCGTGGAATTCCAGCAGAAGCAGAGGCGTTTCCGGCAAGGTCAGCTTCGAATAGTCATTCGCAGCTTTGACCGACAGCGCATCCAGCAGCTCGATCCGGGCCACCGGGATGCCGTATTGGATGGTCATCATCACTGCCTGACAGGCTGCATCGACCGATGGGAAAGAACAGCGGGCCGAGCTGATCGCCTCAGGAATGCCTTGCAGGCGCAGGGTGATCTCGGTGATCAGGCCAAGCGTTCCCTCGGAGCCCACCAACAGGCGGGTCAGGTCATAACCGGCGGATGATTTCTTGGCCCGTTGCGCGGTGCGGATCACCTGCCCGTCGGGCATCACGGCCTCAAGCGCGATCACGTTGTCTTTCATCGTGCCATAGCGAACCGCATTGGTGCCGGATGCGCGGGTCGAAGCCATGCCGCCAAGCGAGGCATTGGCGCCGGGGTCGATGGGAAAAAACAACCCCTGATCGCGCAAATGCGTGTTCAGATCCTCACGCGTCACACCGGGCTGCACGACGCAATCCAGATCACCGCTGTTGACGGCAAGGATCTTGTTCATCTGGCTCACATCAACCGAGATCCCGCCGGCTGGCGCGTTCACATGCCCCTCAAGCGAGGTGCCAGTGCCAAAGGGGATGACTGGCACCTTGTGCAGGGCGCAAGTCTTGACGATCTGCGCCACTTCTTCGGTAGAATGGGGAAAGACCACGGCATCGGGTGATTGGTTTTCGATCCAGGTGGTGGTGTGGCCATGCTGCTCACGCACTGAAGCCCCGGTTTGCAACCGATCACCGAACTGCTGCTTCAGGATACCAACAACCGTCTCGATCCCGGTCTCGTTGCGCGGCAATGCGGTGGCTTGAACCATGTTTCTCTCCCCTTGTGTTGACGTGACAATACGCAAACTTGTTGTCGAGTCAACTAACCTCCCGGCCGATCACTCTCCAAGCGCAATCCCCTCGCGCCGCGGATCGGCGCCGCCTTTGAGCGTCTCGCCAATTTCGATAGCGTGCAAACCCGAAGTCAAGTCGCGTAGATTCACCTTGTACCCCATCTCTTCGAGCGGGGTTTGCAGCGCCTCAGCTGTGGTGCCTTGCTCGATATCATAGGTTCCGAAACGGTTCACCAGATGCGGCGCTGACAGGGCCTGCTGCAGGTCCATGTCCCAATCGGCCCATCCAACGATGGCGGTGGCCACATAACCGATGATCCGACTACCGCCGGGCGAGCCGATGACCAGCAACGGCGCGCCATCCTGCATCACAATCGTCGGGCTCATGGACGAACGCGGACGCTTGCCTGGCTCCAGCCGGTTGGCAATAGGAACACCATCGCGATGGGTACGGAACGAGAAGTCGGTGAGCTCATTGTTGAGCAGGAACCCGTTTGTCATCAGGCGCGATCCAAAGGCATTTTCGATGGTGGTCGTCATCGACAGGACATTGCCGTATTGATCCACAATCGAAATGTGCGAGGTCGACGGCAACTCAATCGCTTCGTCATCCGCCCAGTTGAGCGCATGGTCGAACTCAGGTGACCCCGGAGCAACCTCGGTCAGTGCATCATCCCCTGCCAGCAGTTTGGCGCGATCAGCCAGATACTCTTTGTTTACCAAGCCAGCGGTTGGCATCGGGACAAAATCACTGTCGGCCATGTACCGCCCCCGATCAGCAAAGGCCAGGCGTGAAGCATCCCCAATGAGCCGCCAACTTTCGGGGTTCTCAGCCCCCAAAGCCGCCAGGTCATAACTATTGAGCATGCCCAGAATCTGCCCAACGGTCAGTGCGCCGGACGATGGCGGCCCCATGCCGCATACGTCATAGGCCCGGTAGGCGGCGCAAACCGCATCGCGCTCCTTTGCTTGATAGAGCGCCAGATCGGTTTGCGACAAGACGCCCGGATTGCCCTCGGCTTCCTGCACGGTCGAGACGATGTCGGCGGCAATCGAACCCGAATAAAACCCGTCAGCCCCTTTGGCCGCCAAAACATGCAAAGTTTGCGCATAGGCTGAATTCGTCAGCACGTCACCCTCTACCAAAGGCGCGCCACCCGGCAGAAAGTATTCCGCCGTAACCGGGAAACGTGCCAACCGCTCGGCATCGCGTTCAACCAATCCAGCCAGACGGGGTGAGACCTGAAATCCTTGCTCTGCCAACTTGATCCCGGCACCGAACAAAGTCGGCCAGGGCGCGCGGCCCCATCGGCGATGCGCCTCTTCCATCAAGGCCGGCGTGCCAGGAGTACCGACCGAGCGTCCCCCAACAACCGCATCAAAGAACTTCAGGGGCTCGCCCGCGTCGTCCTGAAACAATCGCGGCGTCGCGGCAACAGGTGCAGTTTCGCGGCCGTCCAACGTGGTCAAACTCTGCGAGGCGGCATCGTACCAGACCAGGAAAGCCCCGCCACCCAGACCCGAGGATTGAGGCTCGACCAGCCCCAGCACGGTCTGCACCGCCACCATCGCATCCGCAGCCGACCCGCCATTTCGCAACACTTGCGCCCCTGCTTCAGCAGCCAAAGGGTTCGCTGCGGCCACCATCCAATTCTCGGCCTCAACCACTTGGCCGGCGTCCTTGGCCGCCAAAGCAGCGCGCGCGGCCTCGGTTAGTGTTTGAACGTGGCCAGATGTCGCCGCCTCAGGTGCAACAGCATCTGCTGCCTCTTGGGCCTGCAAGGTATGACTTGAAAGAACAACCGAAGCCAGAAGCCCCGCCTTAACCGTCTTGTGCATTTCAAATCCTCCGGTCTGAAAATTCGTTTTGAACCCTGATCCTAAGCCTATTTTAATCTTCGCCAAGTTCCATCTTTGGCATTCATCGCGCATCGGCTGAATGTCTCTTATGTCGACAAGAAAAAGGGGTGGAATGACACGCATTGATCACACCCTCTCTGCCTTGGTTCTGGCGCTGTTTGGGAGCAGCTTACAGGCGGCTGAACTGAACGTACCTGCAAATGCCCCACCGATCATCTCGGACTATCTGAGTATGCGAGGCGCCAACCAATTGCCCCGCCCCACCCCGCATCAGGGCATCGACATCAGCGGCCCCGTGGGGATGGAGATCCTTGCTGCCGCTGATGGGGTCGTGCGAGATGTCGAGATCGCCGACTGCTGGGGGCCGACAATCGTGATCGACCACGGGCTTGGTTTTGACAGCAAACCACTTGTAGCCGTCTACGGTCATTTAGGACACGTAGCCGTCAAACGAGGGCAGCGTGTTTTGCGCGGGCAGCACGTTGCCGTTTTGGGTGACAACCACGGCTCATTTGACTGCGTCGTCGGCATCCGGCATCTGCACTTTCAGCTAGGGCGGCAATGGCGATCCGGGGCCAAGGGCAGTTATTGGGGACATGTCCGCTTTCTGGTCGACGGTCGATCCGGCGTGAACCCGCATCGCTATTGGGCGGATGGGCCGGGGCGTGTCACCTGTTACCAGCCAGGCAAGCGATACCGGTCAGGCACCCTAACCTATCCCGCGCCCTGCAAGTGATGCTCAGAGCATTGCCGGAACAACCTGATCCGGCGGGCGGTGACCGTCCTCAAAAGTTTTGATGTTGATGATGACTTTTTCGCCCATCTCGATCCGGCCCTCGACCGTGGCCGAACCCATGTGCGGCAAGAGCACCACATTGGGCAATTCCCGCAAACGGGGATTCACATCGGTGCCGTGCTCGTAAACGTCCAGCCCCGCACCTGCGATCTCGCCATTGCGGATCATCCGGGTGAGTGCGTTTTCGTCGATCACCTCACCGCGCGAAGTGTTCACGATCACACCGGTTGGCTTCATCAGTTTCAAGCGGCGTGCATTCATCAAATGAAACGTGCTGGGGGTCGACGGACAATGGACAGACAGGATGTCCATACGGGCCACCATCTGGTCCAAGCTCTCCCAATAGGTCGCTTCCAACTCACGCTCGGTCTCGGCGCGCAAACGACGACGGTTGTGATAATGAACCTGCATACCAAAGGCCGCAGCGCGACGAGCTACGGCCTGACCGATACGCCCCATACCCAAGATACCCAAACGGCGCCCCCCAAGGCGCCCGCCTAGGAACGCCGTCGGCGCCCAGCCGTCCCAATCGCCCTTTTGCATGATAGCCATCCCTTCGGGCAGGCGACGGGTGACGGACAGAATCAGCCCCATGGTCATATCAGCGGTATCATCGGTCAGAACGCCGGGCGTGTTTGACACCAGCACACCGCGGCTGCGTGCCGTGGCCACATCGATGTGATCGACGCCCGCGCCATAGTTCGCGATGAGCCGCAGGCGTTCTCCGGCCTGCCCAATAAGCCCCGCATCGATCTGATCTGTGACCGTGGGCACAAGAACATCCACATCCTGCACCGCTTCGACCAGCTCGGATCGGGTCATCGGCGTGTCATCGTCGCGCAGGCGCACATCGAACAACTCACTCAGCCTGGTTTCCACCGCTTCGGGCAACCGTCGCGTTACAACAACACTCAGACGTTCTCTTGACACTTCCGCTCTCCCAGGCTTTTCAAACAGCTCCGCGCCATGTCATCGTGGCGCAGGAACAGGCGGGGCACAAGAACCCCATGCGCAAATGACGCAGCCTTTTTAACAAAGCAGTCGAGCATTCAAGCGAGTATTCGGGCAGGCAGGCAGTGACACATTCGAGTTCAATCTATCGTCGCGTTTTGGCGGCAGTATCAGGTATTTCCATCGCATTTGTGGCGACAGTCGCCCACGCGCAAGACAAACGTGGCCCGGTCACCAACCTCCCCCTGCCCCGCTATGTCTCTATGAAGGCAAACGAAGGCAACGTGCGTCGCGGACCATCCCTGACCCACCGGGTCGACTGGGTTTTCAAACGTCGCGACATGCCACTGCAGATCACCGCTGAACACGGGCATTGGCGCAAGGTCCAGGATCGCGACGGCGCCGGCGGCTGGGTACACTATGCGCTGCTGTCAGGCGCGCGTACTGTGTTGATTGAACGCGACATGATGCCGGTGCATGCGCGGGCAGATGCCAACGCACCGGTCACCGCGCACTTCGAACTGGGCGTCGTGGCCCGCCTGGGCAGTTGCTCGTCCGATTGGTGCCGCATCTCTGCTGGTGGATACCGGGGTTGGGCCAGCAAGGAAAACCTCTGGGGTGTTGCACCCGAGGAATTGCGGGACTGAGGGGTCAGCCCCGCCTTCACATCACGACGTGCGCACGATGAAATCATTGGTCAGGCGTGCAAGCTCTGGCCCTACGTCCTCTTGCAGGAAATGGCCCGCGTCCGGCAGAATCGTGTGAGGTTGACCCGCCGCCCCTGGACACAGCTTTTGAAACACCTTGTCGACCCCGGCCATGATCTTGTCATCAGCACCGAATGCTGTCAGCACCGGCGTATCCAGGCCACGGATCACGCCCCAGGCTTCGCGATTGGCCTGGGATGAAGGATTGTCGGGACTGTCGGGCACAAGAACCGGAAACTGTCGTGCGCCTTCCTTGTAGGTTTCATCCGGGTATGGCGCGTCATAGGCCGCGACCTCTTCATCCGTCAACTTGCTGGTGGTGCCGCCATAGATGATACGACCGGCTGGGAACTCTGGCACCTCTTGGCTGAAGGTACGCCAGGCTGTAAACGCCTCGCCCATCGGCTGGTCGCCGGTCGGCAAAGCGGTGTTTGCGACCACGATCCGCGCGAAACGATCAGGCATTTCCGCCCACAAACGCAGACCGATCAGCCCACCCCAGTCCTGGCAAACCAGCGTAATATTCTCCAGATCCAATTGCCGCACCAGTGATCCCATCCAACCCACGTGCCGTTCGTAGGAGTAATCCGACCGCTGGCTGGGTTTGTCCGATCGTCCAAAGCCCACCAGATCCGGTGCAATCACACGGTGCCCGGCCCCGGTGAAAACAGGGATCATGTGCCGATAAAGGTACGACCAACTGGGTTCCCCGTGCATGGTCAGCACCGGGTTGGCGTCGGATGGCCCCTCGTCCACGTAATGCACCCGCAGGCTCCCGCCCTCGGTGTCATCGACCTCCAGATAATTCGGCTCAAATTGGTAATCCTTGAGCCCTTCAAAGCGCTCGTCCGGCGTACGAAGTGCCTTCATGGTCAGTCCTCCCTTATGTTGCGATTGAGCCTAGCATTCGCCCACGGCCCCGCTAGGGTGAACGTCGCGACAGTTTTCCAAAGGACATGCAGATGAAAGCGATCACCTACAACGCATTTGGTTCGGCCCGAGAGGTTCTGACCCTGGTGGACATGGATTGCCCTGCCCCCGGACCAGGCGAGGTGACAGTGAATATCACAATGTCTGGCGTGAACCCATCGGATGTGAAATCACGCGCAGGGCGCCCCGGTTTGGACCGCCCAGCCTTCGATCAGATCATCCCGCACAGCGACGGCGCTGGCGTGATCTCGGCAGTGGGTGATGGCGTCCCCTCGTCCCGCATCGGAGAGCGCGCCTGGCTCTGGAACGGCCAGTGGAAGCGCCCGTATGGCACCGCTGCCGAGCAAATCAACCTGCCCTCCCGACAGGCCGTGCCCTTACCGGCCTCGGTCAGCGACGAGGTCGGCGCCACCCTTGGCATTCCCGGTCTGACCGCCGCGCACGCCGTCTTCAGTGGTGGCGACATCAAGGGCAAGACCGTGCTGATCCACGGCGGCGCAGGCACGGTTGGCTTTTTGGCGGTGCAGATGGCAAAATGGGGCGGCGCCCGGGTGATCACGACAGCCCGCGGGGCTGGTTTGGACCGCGCCAAGGCCGCCGGTGCTGACGTGGCGATTGACTACAGCGCGCCGGATCTCGCGCAGCAAATCCTGACCGCAAACGGCGGGCAACCAATTGAAAAAATTATCGACGTTGAACTGGGACAGAACCTTGACATCGATGCCGAAGTCATCGCGGAAAACGGACGCATCAACGCCTACGGCTCGGCCAAGGACATGACACCCACCCTGCCGATTTTTCCACTGCTGTTCAAAGCGGTGACACTGGAAATCGTTCTGGTTTACCTCCTGACACAATCCGAACGCGACGCCGCCATCGCGGCCTTGACGGCGGCATTGGCCGACGGAGCACTCTGCAGCCCAGTAGAAAAGATCTTTGCCTTGGAAGACGCGGCAGAGGCCCACGTGGCCGTCGAAGCAGGCGGCCGCGCCGGTGCAATCCTGCTTTCAACGAGCGCCTGACAGGGGTTGAAATTTTTTTGAGGCCCAAGGCGATTTTTTTGCTTTGGACCTCTTGCGCCCTCCGACCACTCGGATTAGACAGCCGCTCACCGTTGGGGTGTAGCCAAGTGGTAAGGCAGCGGTTTTTGGTACCGTGTATCGTAGGTTCGAATCCTACCACCCCAGCCATCTTCTCTTACATCAAGTAAACAAGTGTTCAGGTCCATCAATGGCCCTGGAAATGCCCCTGTTTATGCCCCAGCTATAGATCTCCTAGCAAAGGTCTCCTTCTTCATGGTTATCCCTCTCTCTTAGTAGGTATAAGTAATGTATAAGAAGAAATAGAGAGAGAAGGGAAGAACCTGAGTAGGGAAACCCTGGTAGGGATACCCCGCCAGACCCCCCTAAGCAGAGATCCCCAGTAAGAGGTCCTGAGCATGGTTAACCAGATTAAGAACCCTTGGCATTCCAGACCGATAGATGTGCACAGGTGGTCAGATCATCCTGAGGTTAGGGATCTGGTGGATAGGATCTGGGAGGGGTTTCTTGGGGAAACGATTACTGAGAGAGGACCTGGCCCGAAACCCAGGATGGGGTTTAGGAAGCAACTCAGGGTAGTGATCCTGGACCTGTACGTGGCTTGGTTGGATGATCCGGAGTTGAGTATCGGCGTGTCTATGTCAGTGAACTCCTGGGACACAAACTCCCGATATAATGCCCTGCACATCTCCAAGAAGATCATTCCGATCATCAAGGAGCTGCATGAGAAGGGTCTGATCGATTTATCCAAGGGCAGTTATGGCAGCCCCGGTGCCAAGGGAAACCGAACCACCCGGATCAGGGCATCAGAGGAACTCCAAGGCTGGTTCGCCAAAGCCAAGTTCGAACGCGACGATATCGGGAGGGCTGAGGGTGAAGAGGTCGTTGTCCTGAAGGGCGATAGCAACAAGCAGATAGATTACGAGGATACGCCAGAAACTCGCGGGTGGCGGGAGGATCTTCAAGCTTACAATGACCTGATTGCCAATTCCTTCGTCGACATACCGTCTCTGCAAGAACCCACTCTGGAGATCAGTAAGGAACTCCCGCCCGGAGCCACTGGTGACATAGACGAATCCTGACGCATTCGCGTGGGTAATGCGAAAAAAAGGACGCGGCGCATATTCAGCCGGGGCAGTTGGGACATGCATGGTCGGTTCTATGGTGGGTGGTGGCAACAGATCGACAGTGGCTGGCGGTCCAAGATCACGATCGACAATGAACCCGTTATCGAAGCTGACTTCGAGGGCATGCATGTGGCGATGCTCTATGCCGAGGAAGGGCTGGAATTGACTTACGATCCTTACACTCTGCCGGGATATAAAAACAAAGGCTTTCCACAGAAGCTGGTCAGGAAGCTGGCCAAGTCTCTTGTGCTTACTGCTATCAACGCAAAGGAAAAAAAGGCAGCTTACAAAGCGTTCCGAGCCGGTTTCTCAGTAAATCACGTCGGCAAGCGAATGACCGATGAAAAGATGGATATCTTGCTAGAAGCTGTACTCGAAAGAAACCCATGCTTGGGCGACTACCTTTTCTCAGATCAGGGTATTCGGTTGATGCGACAGGACAGCGAAATTACGTCCCTGATCCACAACCACTTCACCAAAACAGGCATACCCGTTCTGTCTGTCCATGACAGCTACATCGTAGATTGTCGGCATGTCGGAGAGCTCAGGCAAGTCATGCTGGATGCATCAGAAGAAGTGACCGGAAGGCCTCTTCGGATGTCCTACAACATCCCAGGTCGCGAAGAGTTCGAGGATGTGGATGAGGGAGTACTAAAGAAGCACGTCCACGACTTGCGCTGGGCGGTCTACGAAAATGAGCAGAACGCCTGTGAAGGATATGTCCAACGGCTGCTGCAGTTCCAGAAGAGGACTGGCCGACGCATTAGCCCTTGCGCGGAGAACCCAGTCTAACGGGCTTCATCAATGAGGCTTGCTAGGGAGCTAGGGCTGGAAACGTCGGCTCCCAGCCCAAAGCGGACATATCTGTCCTGCACCTCGGGCGGGGGCCAACCATTCGCCGTAACTGCGAAAGGCCCGTGCCAGAGAGTTACCAACGGCCATTCATCGCCCCTTTGATCATTGCGTCGATGCTGCACTACGCATCAAGGCCAGCAAAGCGCAGTTGGCGGCATTTACAAAATCCGTGAACTCCGGTTCGAGACCGGTACTAGCCTCCACAATTCTTTCAATGACTTAGATGGTATTTGCATGACACGCAGGTTTTTCGTTAAAGCTGGCGGCCTAAACTATCTACTTTTGTTCGCGACCGTTCAAAAGATACCTTCCGCCGTCAGCGACCGAGTCTGCAATGGTCTTTTGGAACAGCGCCTCTCGTGAGGTATGACCTTGGTCGAGCTTTTCGATAATCGGTTGCGCAGTGTCTGCATTCCAAGCCTTAACGTGCCCCGACTTGTCTTTCAGCTTCGACTTTGAAAACAGGCTTTTGTAACGCTGTGGGGTAATGCCGACAAACTGCTTAAACACCACTTTGTCCTTGTCAGGTTTCTTTTGGTCAATCGATATCGAGTCAGGATAAGTCCTTGTCAGGTTTCTTTTGGTCAATCGATATCGAGTCAGGATAAAGGTCATCGGCAAAGCTTTTCGCGTAGGGCTCTAGATAAAACACCTCACTGACGCCGGTCGCTACAATGTGCTTTGAACAATTGTGACAGGGGAAGGTCGTACAATACAATCTTGAACCCGCCAAGCTTAGCCCCAATCTCGCAGCGGTTGAAATCGCCGCCATCTCTGCATGGACTGCCCGCCCATATTCGAGAGTATCCAAGATTTGGGCTTTCTCGAGCGGCGAGTTCTTTGCGTCAATGAAAGCTTCGGCGATAGCCACCTCATCTTCAAAATTTCGCTTCAGCTCGCCGGATCTAGCTAATCTTTGGACGACTTCGATCAACATTTGACGCTTGCGAATAGTATTTGGGTCTTTGCCCAATACGACATCGCGACCATCCTCCCCATCTTCAGGCCAATACGTCCCACCCTGAGATTTCGGAGCTTCGTTGTAACCGGTTGAAATTATATCACTATCTCTTGAAATTGCAGCCCCGACTTGCCGAGCCGTATCGCATGAGGTCAGCGAAGTCTGATAGGCTAAGTTTAGGAAAAACTCGCCTTTCGTTGGCGAAATCACAAAGTTTCCAAACAGTACAAAGAAAAAGCGCTTCAAAAGCTTTTCAAGTTGGTCACCGTCCGAGGTGTCGACCACTAGATCGGCTAGTGGGAATACATCACTGACACGTTGGCCGTGGGGCACTGAAGATTCGTCGCCATCTCTAGCTACGAGCTCCATGGCTGCTGCCTGCCATCTGTCCGACTTTGGGCTGTCAGAATGCCCATCCGCAATCTTCTGAGCCAATGTCTGCTTAACAAAATCACTTGGAGAGTGGCACGAAATTAGAATGAATTGCTGGCCGTAAATGGAGCGAAGCGCCGCGACTTCCTCAGGGCGTTTGATCTGGTCAATAATATAAGCAGTCCGCCTCAACGGTAGCGCAGCATTGCCCTCCGTGTTTTTCTCGCGCCTGATGGCTCGAATTCTTTCGACTGCATACGACACGAAAAAGTCGTCCCGGTCGGTGCGACTTCGCACTTCATTGCATGCGCTGATGTATGTTTCGTATCGTTTTTCGACGGGTGCTTCGACCAGTTCGAAGTGAAATTTGGGTTCCTTCACAAAGTCCGTCAACTTGATGTGGTGGTGTTTGTAGTGAAGACTGTGCAGCGTATCTTGAATGCGCTGTATGACCGTAGGCATGTCTGCGCCCAAACGTCCCACAAGACCGACTACCAATTCCGCGTCTATTACTTTTTCCATATATTCAACCTCAATGACCGCGTGACACGCTAGTGTACGTGTGCAACACTGTCCACAATATCTTGACAGGGAGAGACCATGCAGAATCGAGAACAGGCCCCGCAGTTCGATTTCTCAAGTTCATTTGCGCAGACCCTCAAGGACTACGAGCAAACATCCGAAGCGTCACAAGCCGACTTCGAACGTGCCAGAGAGTGGCGTGATAACCGCGACAATGATCATAGTGTTGAGATGAAGTAATCTCGCTGAAGGTACACCCGACTTACATCGTCAGCAAAATTTGAAGCACGGGGCCGCCATGATCGGCCCCGTGCTTCATTTGAGGTCTGGAGATATAAGTTGATGCAGTCGAGAAGCGTCTAACCTTTCACGTTTTGTCAGCCTATTATTGCGCGCAAATCTAGGCGGAAAACTGAACAAGTCCAATTACCTCCGGATTCTTGCGAAGTCGTGAAATCTGTCAGCCGGGAGGCAGCCCAAAGCGGCCCTTGCCTTAAGCCCATGCATCAACAAATGTTCCTTGTACTTTGGTAAGTTAAGTTTTCATGACATTGGCTCACATGGAATCGAATTAATTCTAGTCAAAGGTGGTAATATGGGTCTTCTCTACAAATATTACGGATTTAGTGCTGGCCTTGCAGCAATTAGTAAGAACTCTCTTGGTTTTAGTAAGCCCACAAAATTCAACGATCCAATGGAGGGTCGCCTTTGGTTACACCAAAACGGGCTATCCCCGACGTGGCTTGAGCCCTTGCTTGACAGCGTTGGCATACTTTGCATGACCCGCAATCATCTCAATCCGTTAATGTGGAGCCACTACGGGGAGAACCATACTGGCTTTGTGATAGGATATGATGACGGAGATCTGTTATTTTCAGATCAAAGAGACACCGTGATTGACGCCCAATCAGGGAGTACATTCACAGAATCTCAGTATGAATTTTCTGATGTTGAACAATCCGGCCGTGCGGCTGCACAGTGGGTTCAATTGGGTATGGACGAGCTTGAAGTGCCAGACATAGCAGCGGCTATTAGGCATATTTTTCTGATGAAACAACATTGTTGGAACTATGAAGAAGAAGTTCGCATTGTGAAGTTGCTCTCTTCTGCTGCGCATACTGCAAGTGAATGGGTGAGACTGACAGGCAATACTCCAACGCCGATTTCGACGCCGGTTGCACCGAAGGTTTCACTCTCTCATCCGTCCGAAGTTTTCACACTAGAGGCTTCTCCTCAGAGCATTAAACACATCATCCTTGGAATGAGGAACCCGCTAGTTGTTGAGGGCCGCAAAGTCAGCCCTGATGATGACTTAGCGAGATGCGTTTCTGGATGTGGTGCCTCGATTGAGTTGTCCTCTTGGGATGAGAATGGAGAAATGCAGGCCTCGAAGCTGGAAACAAAAATCGACTGGGGCTGGCCGAACGACGTATCGTCCGTAAAGATTGAGCCCGAAATGTTGAAAGCGATATCTGGCAAAATTTCAGGCCAGCCGTTGTCAACACAATCTCTAACAGTGACCAATTTCAACGATGGTCGAGTATGCGCGTCATGGGACGATGAGCTTTGAACGCCCATTCTTGTGCAAAGTGTTCAAAACACCCTTGTCTCGCGACTTTGCAAAGCCCGCTTCCTGCGCGAAGCTGACGTGGGCGATTGCTTTGAGTTCAAGTCGTCTCCGGATCATCCAACCAAGCCACGTACAGGTCCAGGATCACTACCCTGAGTTGCTTCCTAAACCCCATCCTGGGTTTCGGGCCAGGTCCTCTTTCAGCGATCTTTTCCCCAAGGAACCCCTCCCAGATCCTATCCACCAGTTCCCTAACCTCGGGATGATCTGACCACCTGTGCACATCTAAGGGTCTGGAATGCCAAGGGTTCTTAATCTGGTTAGTCACTCTCAGGACCTCTTACCGGGGATCTCTGCTTATTCCCAGTAAGAACCTCCCCACAGAAACCCACCACTGAGAACCCTCTCCAGGACCCACCCGGAGGCCCTCTCTGTGGCCCCTACAGTCCCCCCTCCCAGAGCACCTACCCAAGGGTATCCAGACTCCCAAAAGGCCCCCAGGAATGCCCCACTTTGGCTCTCTGGCGGGGTAAGTCGAAGAAAGGGATCATCGGGCTGGAATTCCTACCACCCCAGCCATCTTCCTTCAGATAGAATTCCAAATCGGATAGCCCGCGACTGACGCCAGTGTCTGCGGCCCTTTTGGGCATCAGACGGACCATCACACATTGTCGCTTGTTGACACATCCATCAAAGTCGGGCACTCAACAGCGCGATGGTTTCCTGGAGGTTATCCCAGGGATGAAAAGGGAATACGGTGCGGCCCAACCTTCGGCGCCAAATCCGTGACTGCCCCCGCAACTGTAAGCGCAGAGCGACGCCAGTGACCCACTGACCCAAACGGTCGGGAAGGATGGCCAAGCATCGACCCGCAAGTCAGGAGACCTGCCATCTTATGTTCAACCAACCCGGGACGGGGCGTCCTGGAAGGAGGCTTTGATGGCACGTTTGTTGCGTGTTTACATGAACGGCACCTACTGTCCGCGCTTGACATCAAGCGGAGCGGGCAATGCTGAAATCAACTGATCCATTTCGCCAGATCCAAACCGCGCGCTGGATTCGATCAAGCAGCGTCTTGAAACGCTGCAATTTGCTTGGGGTGACAGCCCCGGCTGCATTGCGCCGCGCGTCGTGGGCCACATCCGAGGATCGGCCATGACCCGCCACTCTTTTCTCAGTGCGCGTCATCTTGAATACTATGCCCTGAACGGTGACGCCTTGTTGCAAAGCACCTCGTTCGACTTGGAGCAAGGCGCGATTCTGGCGATCGCAGGCCCAAACGGCGCGGGGAAAACCACGCTCTTGAACCTGCTTTGCGGCGCGGCGGATCTGGCTTTGGGGGATGTCCTGATCAAGGGACACAGCCTGAAACAGATGCCCGCGGTCGAACGCGCCCGCATGATTGCGGTCGTCAGCCAGCAGGAATTGCCGGACGGACGGCTGTCGCTGCGAGATTACGTGGCCTTGGGACAGATCCCCATCCGCTCGGACCGCTCGGCCCGGGAGAACGCGGATGAACTGAACCGCATTGTGATGACAACAGGGCTGGACCAACTGGCCGCCAAGAAGATGTCGATGCTGTCTGGCGGCGAGCGTCAGCGGGCGCATATCGCACGCGCGCTGGCGCAGCGGCCCTCGTTGTTGTTTCTGGACGAGCCAACCAACCATCTGGACCCGGACGCCAAGGGGCGGATGCTTTCGCTTGTGGCCGGGCTGGGGATCACAGTCGTGATGATCGTGCATGATCTGGTCATGATCCCCGAATTTGCCACCCATGTTGCATTGATGAAATCCACGCGCCTCACCCACTTTGGGCCGGTGGATGCGGTACTCACACCCAATCATGTCCGCGACACCTTTGGCGTCGATTACCTGCGCTTTCAGCACGAAGGCCGGATGATACCGGCGTTGGACATTCGCAAAACCACACGTACAACCTGAACTATGGAGTCTTTGGGAATGAAACACATCTGGTCCGTGGCGCTGATCACAGCCATGGCGGGCGGGGCCTCTGCACAGGGGATCACCGTCGACAACTGCGGCGAACCGTTGTCCTTTGAAACTGCCCCCGAGCGGCTGATCGTGCATGACATGAACATGACCGACATGGCCTTTGCCCTGGATCTGCAGGACAAGATCGTTGGCCTGACCGGCATCACCGGCTGGTACAAGACTAGCCCCGAGTTTGACGACCTGCGCGGTGACATTCCCGAACTGGCGCCAAAGTATCCCACGGTCGAAAACCTGGTCGCGGCTGAGCCGGATCTGTTCTTTGCGGGTTGGTACTATGGCATGAAGCCGGGCGGTGACGTGACGCCGGACACGCTGAAACCCTTTGGTATCAAGACGATGATTCTGTCTGAGAGCTGCGTGCATCTGGACCAAAACCGCCCCGCAGCCAGCATGGACTTGCTGTTCAACGACGTGCTTCGTCTGGGGAAAGTCATGCAGGTATCCGAGAAGGCCGAAGCCCTGGTGACCGGCTGGAAGGATGAGCTGGCAGCAATCGAAGCCAAGACCGCTGATCTGGCAAAGCCGCGTGTCTTCCTGCTGGATGGTCCTGCCGATGCGCCGTTCACCGCCGGCAAGTTTGCCATCCCGGATGCGATGATCGCAGCTGCGGGCGGTGAAAACGTGACCCACGACATGGACACCAGCTGGGGTCGGACCTCGTGGGAGACGGTTGCAGCGGCGAACCCCGAGTTTCTGGTGTTGCTTGATTATCAAACCGGCAACGGCGCCGAGGATACGTTCAAGTTTCTGCAGGAACACCCCGTCATGTCCCAAACCGACGCCGTCAAGAACGAACGCTGGATCGGTCTGCGCTATGAAGAGCTGACACCGGGGCCTGCAAGCATCAAGGCGATCTCGAAAATGGTGCAGGCGATGCATCCCGAGCTTAACTGACATGGGGCGATTGAGCCTTAATTTGATACTGGGGGCGGCCATCCTGGCCGTCTTCTTGCTGATTTCGACCATCTACGGGACCACGCCCATTCCTGCTGGCGATGCTCTGAAAGCCATTCTGCTGGGCACCGGGGTCGTTGACGGTGAAATGTCGCCGATGCATCGGATCGTCTTTGACCTGCGTTTACCCCGCGCATTGTTTGCGGCCGTCATCGGCGCCGGTTTGGGCGTCGTCGGCGTTGTCCTGCAAACAACCACACGCAATGATCTGGCCGACCCGTTTTTGTTTGGGCTGTCATCAGGCGCGGCCGCCGGGGCTGTGTTTGTCATCACTGTCACCGGAGACGTATTGGGGTTTTGGACTCTCCCGCTGGCGGCTTTTTGCGGTGGCCTGGTGGCATCAGGGATCGTTCTGGCGCTGGTTCACGCATTGCGCACCAGCGCACCGGAAAAGCTTATCCTGTCGGGGCTGGCGGTGTCTTTTCTATTCGCCGCCATCACCAATTATCTGATTTTTGCAGGCGACAGCCGGGCGGCGCATTCCGTCATCTTCTGGATGCTGGGCGGTCTAGGGTTGGCCAGATGGGAGACCTTTCCGCTGATTTGCCTTGGATTGCTCTTGATCCTGGTTTTTGCCCATTACCGCAGCCGTTGGCTGGACGCTTTGCTGACAGGGGACCTGACGGCATCAACACTCGGCGTGCCGGTGCAGCGCCTAAGGTTCAGCATGTTCTTTGCGGCCGCTCTGGCCACGGCAGCGTTTGTATCGGTGGCTGGCGTCATTGGCTTTGTGGGACTGATGGTTCCCCATATTGCCCGAGGTATTGTCGGTCCTTTGCATGGCAACCTGTTGCCAACAGCGGCCCTTGTAGGTGCCATCTTGCTAACGGGGTCGGACATCCTCAGCAGGTTGCTACTCGCTCCACAAGAGCTTCCAGTTGGGATAGTCACGACATCCATTGGGTCGATCTTTGTGTTTGCCTTGTTGTTTCGAACAGCCCGCACCAACGGATAGCAGCTCGTTCACCGTTCGTCGGCTTTCGAAATCAAACCCAGGCAAGCCCTGACTTCCCACTTTCCGAGCAAGTTCAGTTCACGCAATGCGGTTGCCTAAACAAAAAATTCTCGCGCACAGTGTTGACTTTATCGACCAGCGTGCTCTGTTGAAGTCACGGAATAGAATATCTGAATTACAAAATGCCACTAAAAACCAAGCTACTGACCCTGGGAGGTTTAAATGACTTTTAAGACACTTGCTGCCACTGCCGCTTTGATTGCGATGCCCGCTGTTTCAGCCCTAGCCTCAGACGATTTTCTGCCTTCGGTTGATGACGTGTTTACCGAGTGGGGAAAAGTTGAAGGCTGGACTGTGTGGGTCGATGTAACGCGGAATTCCTGCTTGGCCGAGCGCATCGATTCGAACACAAACATCGTCCAGATGGGCCTGAACAAAGCCCAGGATTTTGCGTACCTCGGTGTGTTCACCAAAGCCGACATCAAACTTCGTGGCGGCAAGGAGAAGGTGACTATCTCGCTTGATGGTAAGCTTTATGAAGGTAATGCTCGGAAGAAATCCAAGCACATGCAAGATGGTTATAAGGGTGGATACATCCTAATCGACAACCCCGAATTCGTTACCCAAGTTCAAAAGCGCTACACCATGGTTGTTTTCCCCAAAAGGGAAGAGGCGTTTTCGGTCAGCTTGGACGGCACGTTTAAAGCCATCGAAGCCGCACGTAAGTGTCAAGCAGAACTAAACGGCTGATCACCGTCGACAAGGCCTGCAGCCCAAAACGGGCTGCAGGTATTTGACGCGCAAGCTGCACAAACTAAACAGGTTTCTGGTCGTAAGCTCCGCCAAGCGCGACGTTCAAGTCCACAAAATCCACTGCAAAGTTGCGCTTGTCCAAGGCCAGTGCGTTTTCGGCCGCAAGCAAAGCGCGCTCGGCGTCGAGAACTTGCAAGAAGCCACTTTGGCCCGCTACATAAGCTTGGCGCGCCAGCTTCAGAACCTCGTTCAGATTTGCGATAGCTTCTGAAGTGAACTTCACCGCCTCGTTGTGGTTTTTTAGGCTGACCAGCGAATCTTGCACCTCTTCAACCGCTTCAACCACGGTTTCCTCCCACACGGCGAGGAGTTCTTTGCTACGCGCTTTCTGAAATCGGACTTTGGACCGGCGCTCGGGCAGGTCAAACAAGGGAATGTCCAGTCCAAGGCGTGCAAAGCCTGCTGTTGGCAGCAGGTCATTGCCCGAGTAGTTGATGTTGATGTTTCCCGTCAGCTTCAACTCGGGATACAGATCGGCCTCGGCCACGCCAGCCAAGGCCACGGATTCCGCCAAGCGTTTTTCGGCCAGTCGCACATCCGGCCTGTTGCGGATCAAATCAGCCGGGACACCCGTCTTTAACCCTCGGGTCGATGGCACCGGCTGCGGTGCCGTACGGTCCAACCCTTCGCGCGGGCGATCCCATGCCTGGCCTAGCAGTGTTCCGACCCGCGATACGGATTTGAAAAACAGGATCTTTGCCTCGGGCAGTTCAGCCCGCGCAGAAGCCACAAGCGTGCGCGCCTGCGCAACATCCAGATCAGACACCTCAGGAATATCCGTAACCTCGGTTTCAGCGGCCCCCATTTCAGTGCGCCGCTTGCGCGCTTGCAAGGTCGCGTTGAGGGTCTGCTCGCGCGAGGACACAACGCGCAGGTTGATCCGAATAAGCTCCTGATAAAAACGCGCGTCGATATAGGCTGTCACCAATTCATCCAACAGGGTCATACGCGCGACATTGGCATCGTCATAGGCCCCTTCGAGCCTATACCTTGCCGCTTCCCGCTCGCGCTTTAGACGGCCATAAAGATCCGCTTGCCAACTGGCTTCTGCTCGAACAAAGCCAGTGTCTGCGCGCCCGTCTGTCCCGCCGCCTGCGACCTTGAATTCTGAGACGCGGGTCGTTCCGGAAATCGGGTATCCGGCCCCTTCGAGAATAGCTTGTGACTGTTCAACCCGGGCCACCGCCTTGCGGATATCCAGATTTTGTTCCAACCCCAGGTCCACCAAGCGATTGAGCTTGTCATCGCCATATGCCTGCCACCACTCCACGTTGCCGCGGGTGATAGAGGATTCTATTTGTGCTCCAAGAAACTGCTGGGGCACATCCTTGCTGGGTTTTTGAAAGTCTTCGCCAACAGTACACCCGGCTGCCAAAGCCAGTTGGGCCCCTGCAGTTGTCAGAAACCTGCGCCTGTTTACCTGTTGCCTGATGGTCTTGCCGTCCTGCGCCGCTCGGGTTTTGAGGCTTATGTTAAACAGGCAAACTCATCTCTGACAATTTCCATACGCGCAATTTGTGCAGCTGTCGCCATTTTGCACTGCCCCGCGCCGAACGCTTACGAATACGGCTCTATTAAATCTGCCGACAGGGCGTATCCAACTTCGGCAAGCTGGGTTGTTGCGGCCGACGTCCCGAACAAACCGGTGACATAAACCGGCTCGAACAACCCCTGCGCCTCGTAGGGTGATTTGTCGGCGGTCACATAGATCAACTGGTTGGGCGGTGGTGGCGGCACGTGGATGCAGGCACCGACATAAGGAACCAACAGGCCTGCCGTGACCGAGGTTCCATCAAAATCCAAAGGCACCAGGTAGCCGGGAATGCGCACCACCGTACCGTTGTATTCCGTGGTCACTGCTCCGCCTTTCTCCTGATCGAACGGCGTGCTCAACTGGCCATGCTGGACCACGCCCAAGTCACGCAGTGCGTCAAATTCGGTGCCACCGCTGTCCGGCACCAGATCGCGCCAGGTGATTTCGACCGGAGCGTCTGCCGCCTGCGCCAGCCCGCCAGCAAGGGAAAATGCCCCAAGCCCGGCCAGGCCTTGTGTCATGAACAATCGCCGTGAGTGCGCCATCGATCTTCCCTCTCTTGCTAAAAGCTCAGTTCTGAACCAGATCCGCACTTTCCTGTGCCAGGGCAACATATTGCGTCGCAACCAGCATATCGAGCGGCGATTTGATTTTGCCGCTGCGCATCAACTCGGAAACTAGCTCGCTTTGCGACCAATCCCAGCGGGCCCCCAATTGGCGTGCAGCCATAGCCACCAGGCCGGGATCCTGACGCAGGGCCTGCCCCAAGGCCGCCTGAACGGTTTCGCGCATCTTTTCGTCACCGACTGTACCGTGAATGGCCAGCACCTCGACCAGTTGCTCGCGGCTGTCTTGGGACAAATCTCGTCCCAACAAATGGTCGTTGACCAATCGCAAAGCCGCCTCGCTGCCACCGTGCTCGACCATCGCCATCGCAAGCGCCCCAAGCATCCCCCCCGAATAATCCGAAGACTTGGCAACGCCATTTTCGAAAAATGCCTGATCAATGCGTGCGCCGCTCAACCCCAACAAAAGCACCCGGATCGGGCGCAAGTCGGTTTCCGATTGCAACCCCAACCGCGAAATCAGCCGCTGGGGATCAACGTCCAAAACAAGCTGGCGCAAGATGCTGTAATCGGCCAAGTCCAGCTCGCGCAGAGCCAGGGCGTGGACCTCTTTGTCAGGATGGTTCAGCAACGAGGCAAAATAAGCGAACCGTTCTTCATCCGCGCCCATTTCCCATTCTGGCAGCTCGGCCATCACGACGTCCAAAACATCTTGCATCGCGGGGTTCACATAGGCGATGCGTTGCCAGGGGCCATAAGCGCCATCCCGCGCAAACAGGATATGATCGTCAGGGTTTGCCGCCAATCTGCGGCGCGCGATGCTGTCCACGAGGTGCGGAATATCCACATAGTCGGCGGTGCCTTCCAGGACCTCGATGTCCGAGTACCGGAACGGCCGAGCCTCGGACGGCCTGGCCAGAACGATATGCTCGCTGCCCAACAGGCGTTCTACAAAAGTGATTTGCGGATTGTAGCCATGAAAGGCGCATGCCCACGCCTGAGACGCAAACAAAGCCGACACAGCAGCGAGTGAAACGGAACGACGAAACATGACGTCAGCATGCCAAATAGCTGGCGAGAAATGAAGTCACATCTTCACCATCATGCCATCCGCCAACGAGATCCTATAGGCCCGGATGGCAGGCAGAAGGCTTACCAAGGCCGCAGCACAGACCACGGCGATCAAGGTTATCGCCTCGCGGCCTGAAAGCCCGCTGATTGGCACAAAAAGGCCAAAGCGCGCATCCAGCATCGGTTGTGCCACGATCAGACCCAGATACAAGATCCCGACACCAAGCACCGCGCCAACGGCGGCCATAAACAGCGCCTCGATCAACAGCAATCCGACAACCGTCATTGGCCCCGCCCCTATCGCGCGAAGGATCGCCATCTCCCTCCGTCGTGCGTTCAGACTGGCCAACAGCATCGCAGCCATACCCAAAAGGGCCGTGACCACAACCATGGCGGACACCCCGATCAACGCGGTTTCAGCGATACCGACAATGCCCCACAGCTCTTGCAGCGCAAGACCGGGCAAGACAGCCAGCAAGGGTTCTTGCGGGTATTCATTGATGGCACGCTGAAGCGAGAATATCTTCAGTCGCGACTCGGCACCCAGCATGATCGCAGTGATCGCTTTTGGCTGCAGATCCATGGACCGGATCACCTCGACCGGGGTGGCGGCGCCAGGCTTTTGTGCGCCGCTTTTCCAATCGACGTGAATGGCTTCGATCGCTTCGAGGCTGACGATCACCGTCCGATCGACTGGCGTTCCCGTCTTGGCCAGGACGCCAGAGATCTGGAACGGCGTGTCCGCGTGTTCCGAGAATGACGCCAACCCATGCGCCACAACAATCGGGTCTCCGACGGAATACCCCAACTGAGCCGCAACATCTGCGCCGACCACGGCATCGAACAGATCACCCATTCGCTTGCCTTGGGCAAAGTCCAGCGCCCGGTCACCCCGGTATTTGTAGCGATCGAAATAGGCGCCCGTTGTGCCCATCACGCGAAACTGGCGGTGGCTGTCCCCCAAAGAGATCGGCACCGCCCAGGACACCTCGGGACGGTTTGCGATGTCTTGGTAGCTTTCCCAGGTGATATTGTTGGTCGCATTACCGATACGGAAAACCGAATAGAGCAGCAATTGCACATTGCCCGATCGCGCACCGACGATCAGATCCGTACCCGAAATCGTGTCAGCAAAACTGTCACGTGCACCGGTGCGCAGTTTTTCGACGCCCAGATACAGGGCAACAGACATGGCCACCGCAAAGACGGTCAAGCCAACTGTCAACCAGCGGCTTTTCAACGATGCCAAGGCCAGTCGGGTCAAAGTCATGATGCCGCGGCTCTGCGTTGCCGCGCAATCTGATCCAACCGGATCACGCGATCAAAGCGGCTTGCCAGTCGTTCATCATGGCTGACCATCAAAAGGGCCGCGCCCGCGTCCCGCACTTGCCCAAAGACCAGCTCCAGAAACTCTTCCTGCGCGCCACTGTCGAGCGCCGAGGTCGGTTCGTCCGCGATCACGACATTTGGCCGTCCGATCATTGCGCGCGCCACGGCGACACGTTGCTGCTGTCCCACCGACAGCGTCGAGGCCTGTGCCCGTGCGACCAACGCATCGGGCAGCCCCAAGGCGCGGGTCAGCGCCAGAGCCTCTTGTCGGGGCGATTGAACTCGGGCCCGGCGCGCTTTGGAAAACCGCAAGGGAACTAGGATATTGTCCAGTGCGGATGCATAGGGCAGCAGGTTGAACATTTGAAAGATGATCCCGATGTGGTCCGCCCGAAACCTGTCACGCTTGGCTCGCCCCAAAGTGCCGATGTCGGTTCCCGAGACCTGTATCACACCCTGGCTGGGCGCCAGGATGCCACAGATCAGGCTCAGCAGGGTGGACTTGCCCGAACCGCTCTGCCCCAGCAGCAACACGGTTTCGTTCTGCTTCACGTCAAATGCGGGCACGTCCAAGCCGAACTGCCCACCAGGCCAGTCAAAGCGCACATCGCGCATCGCGATTGCACAGGGGGCTGTGTCCTCGATCACCATCTGGTGACGCTGGTACTAGAATAGGCTCTGCAAATCCAGAACCGGATCGTCGCGTTCAACCTCATGGGCTTGCGCGCCTTTGGCTGATACGATCTGCACATCCAGTTCCAGCGCATTGGGAAACCGTTCAAAATAGGTGAATTCAATCTTGCTCAGCGCTGACATATCGCTGCAAGTCAGCGCATATTCGGCATGAAATTCCGCGTGCTCGGCGCCTTCATCTTCATGATCGGCATGATCGTCGTGGTGCTCATCATCATGATCATCTTTGGTGTCATGTTCATGATCGTCGTCATGAGCGTGATCGTCCTTAGCTTCATTCGCATGATCGTCATCATGCGCGTGCTCATCGTCATGATCATCGTGCTCTTCGTCCCCATGCAATTCGACACTGGCAGACACGACCGAGCACCCGGCCTCGGCTGACAGCACGAACAGGTCCAGCGGCTTGCCAAGGTTTGCGACTGCGGTCTCGATCAGCTTGCGATCTTCGTCACTTGTTGCCTCATGTTCGAACCCAACGATATCGGCGCCCGGGGCTTCGACCTCCATTGCAATAGAGTTGCCTTCGAATGCGATGTTCAACGTGCCCGAGCCATGCTCGTGTGCACCCAATGACCGAGTTTCCTCTGCCCCGGCGATGGCAGGAACAAGCGGTAAAATCAGGCAGGCAATCGGCGCAAATTTCATGGTCAGACCTCTGAACAATAAATCAAGATTTTAGCCGATAGTATCGTAATGTTATAACATGTCTAGACAGAAGTAACGGCAAGTTCATTCTTCAAGGCGGACATCAGCTCAGCCGTTGGCATAGACCGCGCAAGGGGTGCGCCTTGTCCGGCCCACTGCGCCCCATATCCCCCCACTCCCTTGGCGCTGGCCGCTGCATTCAACGCCTTACCGGCATCATAGGTTCGCGGATAATCCGGCACGTCCGTGTCAGCAACAGCTTGCCCCCAATCGGTGAACCGGTTCTGCAGGCACCGTGCTGGCCGCCCCGAGATCACGCGGGTCATCACCGTATGTTCGGCAGGTGCCCCCATCAGCGCCGCGCGATACGAGGCATTTGCACTGCTCTCGTCACATGCAACAAAGGCGGTGCCGAGTTGTGCGGCCGCCGCGCCCAGGTTCAGGGCAGCGCGAATACCGGCCCCGTCCATGATCCCACCAGCCGCAATCACCGGCACGGTCAGGTGCTTCACCAGGATACGGGTCAGCGCAAACGTCCCCTGCCGGTCGTCTGGTCCGTTTTCGTCAAAACACCCACGGTGGCCGCCGGCCTCCCACCCCTGGGCAACGATGGCATCCATACCAGCCGCCTGGGCCTGTCGCGCCTCGATCAGATTGGTCGCACTGGCGATCAAATAAGCACCCTGTTCCTTGAGTGCAGCAATCTGCTCGGGCGTGGGTAGCCCGAAGTGAAAACTGACCACACCGGGTCGCACATCCAGCAGCATGTCAGTCATCGGACCGTTGCCCACAAAGGAGTCGTATATCTCGTTCAATGTTTCGGGCGGCTCAGCGTCGAACCTGTGGAACTCAGACCCAAGACGGGCCAGCCATTCTGAATCCTTGTCGGCATCAGCCCGGGCCGGTCGGTGGCAAAAAACATTGGCATTGATGCGGTGACCCGTCAGGCCCTTTGCCTCTTCGATCATGACGCGCGCACCGTCCACGGTTGCTGCTCCCACACCCAGGGAACCCAAACCACCCGCGTTAGATACAGCTGATGCCATTGCAGGCGTAGATACCCCGGCCATCGGGGCCTGAATGATTGGCACCTGCAAATTCAATCGGTTGCAAAATTCTGCGCTGCGCATGAGACGCCCCTTTGAACATGATCCCTGAAACCCGAGATCACGTTAGGGGCAGATCACCTAAAACGCCATTGCAAGCATAAGGCCTATCCCGCCCAGGCCTTGTTCAAAACCGCATCGCGCAACTCGGTCAGATCCTCAGCCAGCTGCGCCTCAGAGATCGGCCCGCCCAGACAGACCCGCATTGCTTCTGCCGGTGGACCTGTCACGGTGAAGGCATCACTTGGCATAAGGCCGATCTGGCGGTTGGCCATGCGCCCCATGACCTCGGCCCGGCTGGTGCCATCAGGCAGGGTCAGCCAGACATTGAACGCCTCGGCTTGACCGCGGATGTCGCAGCCCCTGAGAAGGTCGCGGGCCAAAGCCTGACGCTGCACCGCCGCCTGTCGGACAAAGGTTTGCAGCGCCCGCGCAGTGCCATCTTCGACCCAACGGCTCATCAACGCGGCGCTGATGGGCGAGGTCATGACATTGCTGGCGCGGAGCACCTGCGCAAATCGTCCCTTGGCTTGCCCTTCGGGAACCGTGGTCAACGCCAATCTCAGGCCTGCTCCGAAGCATTTCGACAGACCCGCGATGTGCCAGCCCAAATCAGGGATCAGGCGTGAGATCGGCGGCGGCGCGTCCGAGGCGACGAAGCAACAGGCGTCATCTTCGATCAGAGGGATCTCATGTCGTCGAAGGATGTCCGCGATCTGCCGCCTGCGCTCGATTGGCATCGTATAGGTGCCGGGGTTGTGCAACGTTGGGTTCAGATAGACAGCCGACGGCCAATGCGTGCCAATCGCCCGGTCCAGCGCATCCGGCAGAATGCCCTGCCCGTCCATCTCGACCCCGATCAGATGCACCCCCAACTGCGCCGCAATGGCACGGATACCAGGATAGGTCACAGCCTCGCACAGGACCGTCGGGCCGCTTTCGCTCAGGTGCGACAGCACCGCATGCACGCTAGCGTGGGCGCCGGGGGTGATCGCCAACTGCTCCAAGGTCACATTCAACCCGTTTTCGGCCATCCACCGTGCGGCGATTTCACGGTCCTGGAGACTGCCAGTGACGGATTGATAGCGCAGAAGGGGCACCAGATTGGCCGAGACATGCCGCAGCCCCTGCTCCATCTGCGCGATCAGATCCGGATCGTCGGGTTCGGGCGGCATGTTCATCATCGGGTCTTCTTCCATGGCGCGGCGCGGATCCGGCGCCTCGCGCTCTTCGGACAATTCACGCACAAAGGTGCCGCGCCCAACAAAGCTTTCGATGTAACCGCGTTTGACTGCCTCGGCATATCCCCGTGAGACCGTGGTGAAATCCACCCCGACCTGCTGCGCCACCTTGCGCTGCGAAGGTAGACGATCACCGGGCTTGAGCGTTCCGGCCTCGATATCGCCGTGAATGGCCTCGGCAATCTCAATATAGCGCGGCTTGCCCGTGTCCTGCAGGGTAAGGTGCCATTGCGTCATTGCCGTCTCCATTCTCCACTTGGTGCCGGAACTCGCCCGGCACGATCGACCTGCGTCCACCAGCTCAAATCATTATCCATCAATTTCAAAAATTGTATGGATAATGATTGCATCTACAGCGCGACTCACCTAAATGCAACGCTGAAACTGAAGGACGCTGATGATGACAACCGACATCCCTGCCACTGACGAGCCCCAAGCCGAGGTCCGCGACCTGAAGCCCGCCATTGTCAACGGGCTGCGTCTGCGCTGCCCCAAATGCGGCGAGGGCAAGCTGCTCCATAGCTATGTCAAGGTGAACGACCATTGCAGCGCGTGTCAGCAGCCGTTCCATTATCAACGAGCCGATGACGGCCCGGCCTATCTGACCATTCTGATCGTTGGTCATTTGATGGGCTTTGCCTTGCACATCGCGTGGGTAAACTGGCGGCCCGAACCCTGGGTACTGGCCACAACGATGTCAGTGGTGGCCGTTGTTGGCGCATTGGCCCTGCTACCGCGCATGAAAGGTCTGATGATCGCCTATCAATGGGCCAAGCGGATGCACGGGTTCTAGGGTCAGACGCGGCCCCGCAAGTGATCCGCCAGGCGCAACGTCAGGGCAATCATCATCAAGGTTGGGTTGGCATGACCCGAGGTCGGGAAAACCGATCCACCAACCGCATAGAGCCCTGTCACGCCGTGCACCGCACAATTTCGATCCACGACGCCCCGTGCAGGATCATCCGCCATCCGCGTTGTACCCAGTGAGTGGCCAAGATCAATAACCGTCGCAGCCCTGGGCTGGCCTTCACGCACCCAGGGTTCCGGAATCAGCGGTGGCAGCCCCGCCTGCTCAAAGCTCTCACACAGTTTGCGTCCGATCTGCAGCAGGTTCGACCGGGCCGCATCGCCGGGTGACCAAGTCACATGTGGCACGGGCAAACCCAGTGGATCCAGCTCCTGGGACAGAGTAACGCGATTACCAGGATCAGGGGGATGTTCAGTTGTAGCCTCGAATCGAACCCCAGAGAGTTTGACCGGCAAGCGTCCGAACCGATGATCTCTGGCCAGGGTGTTCGGGAACAATCGCAGAGCTGTATCCGCAATTCCGCGCGACACCCGCTCTGGCAGATACCCTCGCTCAAGCATCCGCGCGCCCGCTCCTCGCGCCAGCCGCACGGGGCTGCGCAGGACAGATCCCATATCCGACAACCGCGCTTTGCTTTGACCGCGCAGCAACCGACGCAACGCGGCAAATGGATCGTCCGGCGCGCGCTCTTCGGTCACAAAGACTGCACCGTTCAACAGGCTCTCGGCACGCTGCACCTGATCGGTCAAGGCAAGACCGTACATGTATACATGGCTTTGCCCCTGATCCCGCAATCCGAAAAGCCCGAACCGGGAAGCCAGATCGGTGACCTGATCAGGAGCGGCCCGGGCAACGGTCGTGGTGGGATGGTCCATCAAAAAACGTCCGACCGTGTCGTGCCGGTTGCCCAGGTCCGACATCAACAAAAGTCGCGCGTTTTCAATTGCGCCAGAGGCCAGCACACAAATCGGAGCCTCGACCGACACCTCTTTCCCCGCAAGGCTCCGCGCGCTCAAACCGGTACAGAGCGACCCCTCTGCATTGCTGTGCAGCGATGTCACTGTGGCCTCGGTCAGCACCTGCACGCCGCCTGGCATATTGGCCCGGAAGTCAGGCCCGAACCGCATAATGTCGGTCACCTGGCGGCGCGAACGGGCAAACTGCCAAAACATGGTGCGAAGGGCGTCGCCTTCGGGCGATTGCGCAGGAGGTTCGTGCCGTAAACGCATCCACAGCCGCGCATCGTAGAAGGCTGGCCCAAGGTTCAACAAATGCGATGCTTGCTTTAGGAAAGGGGCAACCTCGGTCTCACTCATTGGCCAACCAGAAAACGGCACCCAATCGCGTTCCTCAAAATCGATCTGATCCAACGGGGCCGACTTGCCTGCCCAAGCCTGGGTCGCGCCGCCCAAGCCCCGGCACCGCACGCCATATTGTTGGCGGTCGCCAGCCCAGTGATGGGTCAGGGTTCTGTGATAGCGGTCCCGAGCGGCCGCTTCCTCGGGGCTCCACCCGTCCATCCGAACAACGTTCAACGCCTCGTGCTTGGCGTCCTGGTCCAATCCCCCGCTTTCCAGCACAATGATCCGTCGTCCCTGCCCGGACATTGCGCGTGCAAGCGTCAACCCACATGCCCCACCGCCCACGACCACCAGATCGGCGCGCAAAGGGTTTGAGGTCTCGACCTCATTGAGACTTTGAATGGACATCAGAATTTTGCTTTAGTGACCGGGATGCATAGCAAAGTGTCATATAATCTGCCCCACGCGGCAACCGTCTGTTTTCAGACCCATTCCGGTATATCCAGTATCGGAATGCCCTGATGGCACGGCTGGGGTTTCGTGAATGGCTGGCCGTCGGGCGCGTCATCGCTGGCGGCACCTTGACTCGCACCGAACGCGCGGGCGGGGCCTGTGACCGGTTTGAAAACGAATTGGCCGGGTTCGCAGGCTGCAATCATGCGTTGGCTGTATCCAGCGGTACAGCGGCTTTGATCGCGGCTCTGCAGGCCTGCGGTGTTGGTCCCGGGGACGAGGTGCTGGTGCCCGCCTACACTTGGATGGCCAGCGCTGGCGCGGTTTTGCAAGTGGGCGCAGTGCCGGTTCTGGTCGAGGTGGACGAAACCCTGACCCTGGACGCGAAAGATTTTGCCGCCAAGATCACCCCACGCAGCCGGGCGGTTATCCCCGTCCATATGCTCAATCGGCCCTGTGACATGGACCGCATTCTACCAATTGCCCAAGAGCATGGCCTAAAGGTGATCGAAGACGCCTGTCAGGCGGTTGGCATCCGCTACAACGGCCGCGTTCTGGGAACACTGGGCGACATTGGGACGTTCAGTTTCAATCAGCACAAAAACATGACCTGCGGCGAAGGCGGCGCCGTCCTGACCAGCAATGCGACCTTGATCGACCGAGCCCGAAACGCGCACGACATGGGGCTGGGGTTTCGACAAGCCAACACCTTGGACACGAACGAGATATTCCTGGGCAACAACTTTCGCATCAGCGAGATCCAGGGGGCGATCTTGCGCGTTCAGCTGCGCAAGCTGCAAGGTAGGATCAACCGCATGTTGCGGCGTGTCACCATGATGGCTGACATGCTTGAACGCAACGGCTACCCGATTGCTAAGCCTCACGGGAACGGGCCGACTGCCAGCTTGGTTTTGACCTTTGACGCTGAAGGAGAAGCCATTCAATTCGCAGAACGCCGTGGAGCGAGACGACTGTTTGACAGCTCGAAACATGTCTACACCGAATGGGAGCCGATCCTGACCCGCAAGATGGCGCATCCCGGGGTCACCCCTTGGGCCTGGGCGGGCAATCCGAACGGTCCGGGCCCGGAAAGCTGCCCAAAGACGATTGATCTGCTTAAACGCAGCTGCGCGATCAATTCCATGCCGGATGTTCCCATGCCGGTCGTGCGATACTTGGCCAGGAAACTGGCGGCCTAAGACGGGAAAATTCGGTTCCAAACCTGAATGTCCGGGGCGCAGATATCGCGCACCAGGGCCAGTTGCGCGTCCGTCAGCCCGGCGCGGGTTACTTTGCTTGCGCCCAAGCTGGTCTTGTTTTCATGCTTGAACCGCACCCTCACACCAAGCACCTGGCGAATGCCATGAGCAAAACCGTCCAGATCGTCGAGACGCCCGACAAGATCGAACCCTTCAAGATGTTGCACCGCCCGGTCGATGGCCTCGGGCGCGCGCAGGTTGGCCTCAGCGGACAAGTCGGCAAAGATTTCCACGAACTCCGCCCCCATTGCTCTGGCCCGTTGAGTTGTCAGAAACACATCGAATTCATCTGAAATATGACCGTGTGAATCAGGCCTGTTCCGGCTCCAATTGTAGTGCGATAGAAACCGTGAAACCGGCTCTCGCAGCAGCGTGATGAAACTGTAACTGTCCCGGAACTGGGCATGTGCCGCGCTCGAAAATGGCACGTGGGATGAGATGCAGCGCACGTCGTCGAACATCAGATAGAGCAGCATCTGTTTGCGCAAATCGTTGACCTCTAGCATCAGGCGCTCGGTGTCGGTGCGCCCGGTAAAGGTCTGCAACGCGCGGAACGAGGCCTCAGGCTTGACCGTTGCCTGGCTGGACAAATAGCGCATCCTCAGCGCGCGTCCGACAGACGTACCACCGCATTTCGGCACGTGGTGAAAGACGAACCGCTGCGGTGCCAAGCGGTTCAGCATCGCCTGATTGACCCGGCGCGCACGACCGATCAAATCCATCTCAAGTCCTCCCCACGGTTTGAACACAGTCGGGCAATTGCATCGATTACTCCAACTCCAGTATGCGCGCGGGATTACTGCGACGGCACAGCACCTCGCCAATTGCGATCAGATTGCCCCGCAACCGCCCCCTGCGATCAAGGTAGGGTGGCGGATGAACCGACCCCAACAGATTGGCCGCGATGTTCCGCACCATCAACCGCAGAGCATGGCGCCAACCCAGCGTGCCCTTGCCAAGCATGTAGACGGGGTTGGCAATTTGCGAATACCCCAGCCGAATTCCAGGGGTTCGCCCGTTCTTGGTTCCAAGGTGAACACCCTTCAACCCGTCAGACCGAACCACCCTGCCCCGTCGCGCGACGCGACGCGACAGATCCAGATCCTCCAGCCAGCCATAAAGTGGCAAGGCCTCGTCAAACAGCTCTGGCTGTCCGATCATCCGCATCGCCATGTTGCAGCCATAGCCTGAGCGAACGTCTTGTGGCTGTGAGGCTTCAGCAGGTCCTGCACTGTGAAGCAACTCAACCGCATCTTCAAACGCCAAACCCGGCCCCTTGGCCCCGTCAGCCAGCACGCACCCGGTTGCGATCAGGATAGACGGGTCCCGGGCGAACAGGCTCCGAAGCTCTGTGATGTAGCCTTGAGAAATCAGAAAGTCGTCGTCGAGAAACAAAACCACATCGCTGTCGGCTTCGCCTTTCAGGATGGCGTTGCGCTGCGCTGAGCTACCTTTTGGCGAAGTGATCACCAAAAGCTCGAACGGCAGATCATCTGGTGGGGGACCCTCAAAATCATCTCGCGCGGCAATACTCACCACGACCCTGTCGGGCAAGTCGTCGAGGGTGCTCATGTAAGACAGCATCTGCCGCAAAACAACCGCGCGCCCGGTCGAAGCGATGCCCACCGTCACACGCATCACCCTTCAACCTCATGCCCATTTGATGACACTCCAGCGCCGCCCAGAATGTCCGCTCGGCGTAACCAGGTCGTCATACAGGTCGCCCCCAATTGCGCCCCGCAAGTCAGGACAAAAGCCCAAGCGGCACCCATGGTCCCATGCTCCGGGATCAGCACCATGCTCGCCACCAATGCAACCCCGAACGAGACGGCCGCAATCACCAACCGCACCTGCAGCATCTGCGCCGCTGTCAGCAGCGTGATCAGCGGCGCAGCCAGCAGGGTCATTGACGAGCCGAAGACGATGACCGTGAACAGCGTGCGGGCGGCATATTCTGGCCCGAACATCCAAGTCAGAATCGGCGCACCGAACATCCACGCCACCGCAACAAAAACCACCGCCATACCCATCGACATCCCGATCAACCGCCGCATCAGACGGCGCAACGTCTGTGTTTCCTGGAACCGGATGTGCTTGCGCAGACGCGCAGCGGTGGCGCTGCCCAGAGTGTTGGCCAACATGCTGAGCCCGGTATGCACATAGGCAAGCGCCCCGAACAGCCCCACAGCTGCCAAGCCTTCCGACCGCTCGAGTACGACCGAGGGCACGCTGATTGCTCCGCGTGCCAGCAACAGTGCCAATCCCACGGGCAGGAGCCACCAGGTCAAATGCATCAGTTTGCGCCCGTCGATCGACAGAATGTCACTCCAGGCCAGCCGCTGCCCCAACCGATCAAGCAGTTGCAGATCCGCAACCCGATAGGCCAGCGCCCAGGCGAGCGCTTGAAAGCACAAGGCCAACGGCAAGTTGCGCCACACCCAGAAGGCAACAGCAAAGGCAATGAACCCGGCCGATCCGCGGACGAGAATGGACCAGGCAACGTAATCCAATCGCTCGGCTCGCTGGAACATGCCATGGTTCAAATCGGACTGGGTGCCAAAGAACCTCACCAAGGCAAGCAGCAGAAACGTGCTTTGTACCGTGCCCCCCAATCCCGCGAACACGGTGAAGGCAAGTACCCCCGTCAAGGCCAGGGCCAGAACGCCACCAACAAAGCGCAGCGCGACATAGTCGGCCCGAGAAAATCGTGTCAGATCATCGACCGTGTGCACTTCGCGCATCCCCAGCGAAGCCAGAAAGAAGAGCGGCGTGACCACGGCCGTCGCCAAAGTGAGCGCGCCCACATCTTCGACCTGCCCCAGATGCGCTGTGACCATGATCAGCGCCAATTGCGTCAGCGCCAGATACCCACGCCCGATGGCCGCAAAAAACACGTTGCGCCGCAGGGATGGGCGTAGCGGTGCAGCGTTGGTCTTGGGATCATTCACGAGGGCGCAACCCTGTAGGCAGGATGCAACACGAAACTCTTGTCTTGATTTCTTGCGCGTCGGTTCGCCAAGACCAACCCGAAAAAGGCGCCGAAACCGATCCATTCGCCAAACCCCGGATGACCCGCGTCGCCTGCGACCCAAACCCGAAACAAAGGTAAAAGCGGCAGGATCGCCACCCATTCAACCCGCACCGGCAAGACCCAACTGCCAGGCGCGGCCACAAGCCGGAACACAAAAAGGACCCAAGACAGGAAAAGCCCCAAATAGGCCGTCACCACCAGCAAGAAGGGCACCAACCCGGCGTGCAACCAGGCACCGATGAACAGGTTGTGGACATTCTGGCCCTGAAACTCGATCAGGCCAGAGCCCACCAACGGGTTTTGTTCGATACGACTGAAAGCCCAGGAATATTGGTTGAACCGCCCCTCTGTTGATTGATCCTCGAACGACAGGCGCGCGGTGATTTGGTCCATTGCGGCCGATCCTGCTGATAGCACCAGGATCAAAGCAAGGGCGCTCAGCACAATCAGGGCGGTTTTCAAATAGAACTCGCCGGGGCTTTGGACGCCGCGGCAGACCAGCCCGATCCAGGCGGCAAGCGGAATGCCAATAGCAGACATCAGCAGAACCGAACGTGTGTTGAACACAACAAGCGTCAGCAGCGTGACAACTGTGATGATCCCGCCGATACGATCCGCACCTTTGCCGGTGTAGCCTGCGCGCATCAAAACCATGGCGATGAACATGCACACCGCAACAATGTTCTTGTTCGATGCCGGGACATCCACCCCTTCGGGTGCAACCATCTGGAACATTTCGCGCAAGAAATGATAGAAAACAAAGCCCAGATCCCCGGTCGACAGGAAATGCACTAGGGTACTGATCCAACTGAGACCGATCTGCCGGGCCAAGTATTCGGTAAAGGCAAAAAATCCGACAATTGCCAACATCCCCCCCTGCCGCAGGATGCGTGCGTCGGCACGCGTGCCCACCAGCCCAATGGCCACAGTCAGCGCACAAGCCAGGAAAAAGACCTGTCGGAACACCATGCCCTTTGTCGGCCCTCCGGCCAGATTGACCTGCAACAGCATCAGGTACAGCACATAGGCGGCCAACCACGGAAGGATCATTCGCAACAGCAAACTGACCCCAGTGGCAAACTGTGATGGGAAAGCACACAGAACCGCACCAAGGATCATGGCCATCATATACGGCAATCGCAGATCGAACCCGCCAACCGAAGCCACCGGCACCCAAGTCAACGTCACGGTTGCCAGCGCCGCTGTCACCGCCAGACGCAGGAACGGCGAAACATCTGCCCCTGCGACCTCGGCGCTCATGCCCGGCGCCCCCAATCCGAGAGTGACGTGACCTTGCCGCTTCGCGATTTACGCGCCGTTCGTGCACCCGATCGACCATAAAGGCGATATGTCTCGCCCAACCAGGGATCTTCATTCAGCTCGCTGAAATTAAGAACGACACCCGCCAATTTCTTGCGCGGCAGACGGGCCAAGGCACGGCGGGCGCCGTCGATTTGGGTTTGTCCCCAGCGGACAACAAACAAGATGCGATCACTGTGGCGGGACAGGATCGCACAATCGGCCACGTTGGCCGCGGGCGGACCGTCGATCACAATGAGATCATAGTCGCTCCGAGCCTGTTCAAGAAACGCAGCAAGGTGTGGTGATTCCAGTGCGTTGATTGGCATATCCGTCAGAATACCCGCAGGCAGGACATCCAAAACACCATCCTGTACATTTGGGCTGGACTGCCAACCGGCGCCGAGCAGGATATCCGCCAGACCAATCTCGTTGGCGAGACCAAACTTATCCGACAGGCCGGCACGACGCAGATCTCCGTCAATGAGCAGAACCCGCTGCCCAGCCACACTGCCAGACGTTGCCAAAGAGGCCGCGATCGACGTCTTGCCTTCAAGCGGAGCGGTCGAGGCCAGATAGATCACCGGTGCCGTATCGCTGCCTTGGTGATCGGCGCTGACCGAATAGCGCAGCGCTGCCACGGTTTCAGTAAAGGGCGACAGCGGCTCTTCTTCGATGACCGCAGGAATGGCTTGACGCTTGTCCAGTTTGGGCAGTTGCACCAGAATCTGCACGCCCAAGGCACCTTCGATCTGGGCCACTGTGCGAACGGTGGTATCAAGAGCCTCTCTTGCGAGGCCCCAGAGAACGGCAATCAGAGCACCGAACATGAACCCGAATATGACGAAGACCCGAACCGGAGGGTACACAGGTTCGAGCGGGGTCGTGGCGCTGGTGACCACCTGCGTCCCGCTGGTTGAGAAAGAACTGAGTTCTTCGGCAAGACCTGCGTTGTTCAGATAGGTTTCATACCGCAGGCGATACGCTTCGGCCACGCGTTCAAGCTGTTGCAGATCGACATTGTTGCGGATTTCGATCTTGGATTGCCCACTGGCGCGCAGCAGCGCTTCACTGAGCAGGCGGGTACGATTTTCGAGCGTTTCGACCTCGTTGCCCAAAACATTCACGATGCGCCGCACCTGCCGGTCGATCTGGCGTTCAATGGCAGCTCGGATCTGACGCACCTGATCCAGACGCGCGTTGTCCCCGCGCGAAGTGGCGCTCAGATCCCGTTCGCGCAATTCGACCTGGAGCAGTTGCTGACGCAACTCGGTCAGAATTTCGGATGATTGCACTTCGGGCAGGTCCAGAATGTCTCCGCCGCCGTCCAACAAGGCTTGCGCACGTTCATAAGCTGCGCGCTTTAGTGCGAGATCAGACCGGGCTCGCACCAATTCGGCGTTGAGCTCCGTGCTCTGTTGATCGCTGAGCGAGGCCCCATCGGCCTCGCCAATCAGCCCGTGTTTTACGCGAAAATCGGTAACGGCCTTTTCAGCGATTTCGACCTCTTGTCGCAACTCCTCGGCCCGGGCGCCGATCCAGGCAGACATCTGCAACGCATCGTCACGACGTTGATTGATCCGCAGGTCGACATAAGTGGCCACAACGGCTTGGGTCACCCGATGGGCAAGCTTGGGCGAATTGGCCCGAACATCGATTGTGATAACGTTGGTTTCTCCTTCGCGCGACACCGTCAGCGCATCATCGAGCGTTTTTCGCGCACTCAATGCCGCGGGATCGGGCGCGTCCGAGGGCAATGGACCCCGCCCTTTCTGCCGGTCGCTTGGAACCAATTGCTTGATGTATCTGACCGCCAAATCCAGATAGTTGGGCGGTTTGGACTGAAAGAACGGTTCGGACGTCAAATCGGCGCGCTCGATCACTTTGAGCAATGTGTCGTCGGCTTCGATCACCAGAATTTGCCCGTCGACATAGCTGGTACCGATTGCAGGAAAGGTCGGGCTTTCTTCTTCTATCGGGTTGGTTGCCGGCCGCTCGATCATCAACTGCGCAGAGCTTTTGTAGAGCCTTTCCATATTCAACGCCGCATAGAGCGTCGCGCAGGCACACAACAACCCCAAGATCACGATCCGCCAGAGGTGTCGACGCACAAACGACAAGGACTGACGGAAGAGTTCCGCCAGTGTCATGTCATGGTCGGCATAACGTCCAGGGCCGTATCTTGTTCGCTCTTCCGTCATTGTCCTTGTCGTCGCAATACAACCAGGCTGGTCTTGAGGATCAGCGACACATCACCGCCAAACGTCAGGCTGGTAAAATACCGCGCGTCCATCCGGACCCGTTCCTCGTAACTGACACGTCCGCGTCCATGGACTTGCCACACACCGGTCACGCCTGGCCTGAGGGCCAGATACTTGGGAAGATTGGCACTGTAGCGCTCCAGTTCATCGACCGTCACCGGCCGCGGCCCCACTATGCTCATATCCCCGCGTAGAACGTTAACAAGTTGAGGCAGTTCATCCAAGCTGGTCCGCCTGAGAAATAGACCCAACCGAGTAACCCTTGGATCATCGGTCAACTTCTGATGGTTGTCCCATTCCAGCCGAGCATCGGCATTCTGTTGCAGATGCCGCCTGAGAAGGCGCTCGGAATCCACCCGCATGGTGCGAAATTTCAAACAATTGAACTCGCGTCCGCCGCGTCCAATACGCTCGTGCGAAAACACCGGTGGCCCGCCTTCCAACCACACCATAAATGCAATCAGCAGAATAACAGGAAAACAAACAACCAACAAAATAACCGCCAGTGCTATGTCAAACACACGTTTGCCAACCGACCTGTAAAACTGTCTTTCGTTTGACGATAACCCGTCAGTCAGACGTGCGCATTCGTTCAGCCGAAGCTGTCTTGAATCTTCCTTCATCTTGAGAGTCCCCCAACCCTAAAGATTTCAAGCAATGCAAGATCGACCCTAGCATATTTGCCTGAAATCCAGCAGTTTTTGGTCGAATTCCCTGTTCACAGCATGGAAACAGACTGTTTCTTGGAAAATATCCTGCGACAATCATCCATGATTCAACAGAATTGTCGCATTAACCTAAACTTGCGGAAGAGTTTGAAAAGGAACGGGAATGGATGATTCGGCAACTGACGTTGCCCTGACGGCTTGTGCGCCCTCAGAAGAGGCTGCGTTGACACCCACGCCGACTATGTCAGCCGAAACACTTGTGATTTTGAACGTGTGCGAGACAGCTCAAGGAGGGGTCGGCCGCTATCAGGATGCATTGGGTGCCCTCTCGGCCCATGGGTTTTCCTGCCATGTGCTGCTTCCTGATTCGGACCTCGAGATACTGACCGACACGTCCCGCGCGATCACTTTCTCTCGCCCTAAACGCGGGCCGGTTGCAATACTGCAATTGTTGCGTGGCTTCAGGGCGGCACGTCGACGGGTAAGGCCCCATATCTATTTTTTTCACAGCACCTTTGCTCTGTTGCCGCTTTTGTTCCTGCGATTATCCAGAGACAAAACACCTGCAGTTTATTGCGCCCACTGTTGGGCCGCCAATACCAGTGTTTCGGAGACGTTAAAAAAGCAGATCATTCGCCGCATCGAAGGGAACCTTTGCGGCCTGGCCGATCTTGTGGTGAATGTCTCGCACTCAGATGCCGAAACAGCGCGCCAAAACAAATACCGTGGACGACATGTGGTCGTTGAAAATGCCGTCGCCCCCGCGGCACCAGACGCCCGTTTTGATCTATTCCCACGCCCCACGTCTGACACCATAAATCTGTTGTTTGTCGGCCGCTTTGATCAGCAAAAAGGTTTGGACATCCTGCTCGACGCTTTTCGGCGCGCACGCATTAACAATCCGGATTTGGCTTTGCATCTTGTCGGCGAACCGGTTCGCAGCGAAGGCATGCCCCATCTACCGGCGGGGGTAAGTCATCACGGTTGGATCCCTTCTTCGCAGATCGACAGTTTTTATCGATCCGCTGACGCGCTTGTTGTTCCCTCTCGCTGGGAAGGGCTGCCTCTTGTCATTCCCGAAGCTTATCGAAACGGCACACCAGTTCTGGCGGCCCGCACAAGTGGAATGGAGCATCTGGTTCAGCAAGATCAAACAGGGCACATCTTTGATCTGGCCCCCACAGACCTCGGAGAGCTGTTGGCTTCGCTTGATCGCAAACACCTTGTCGACATGCGACCGAACGCGCTGGCGCTGTATCGAGATCGCTTTTCTCTTGACCGGTTCAGCCGGGAATTGGCTTCGCACTTGCTGGGCTTGGTTTCGAATGGAAAGGCTCGAACCTCATCATGACGTTGCCCCGGCTTCCCTCTTTGATCATTGCTGGCGTACCCAAGGCTGGGACCACCTCTATCTTCGACTGGTTGGGCGCCCATCCTCAGGCCCAAGGATCGACACTGAAAGAAACGTGTTTCTTCGCCGATCCCGACAGCCACGCCTTTCGCCCGGATTTCAACAGCGATCTTGGTTTGGACACATACCGCTCGGTTTTCCCAGACCCTGCAACCGAGACCAAAGTGTTGTTTGAAGCAACTCCACTTTACATCTACAGCGCACGTGCGTTGGAACAGATCCCAGAGTTGCCATCGAAACCGAAGTGTCTGTTCGTTTTACGCGAACCTGCAGCGCAGATCCGGTCAATCTATCATTACTTCCGAAACACCTGGACTTATGTTCCGGCAGAAATGAGTTTTGCGGATTATCTGTCCGAGGTTCGCAACCAAAGCCACGAATTCGGTGGGAACGAGTTGGCTCGAAACGCTTTGATCAATGCGGATTATGCGCCCTGGCTGCTCCAATGGCGCTCGCGATTGGGACCCGAACGCATGAAGGTTTGCCTGTTCGAAGATCTCAGACGCAATCCTTGCGCTTTTATGACCAATCTATCCAGATGGTGCGGTCTGGACCCGCATTACTATGCAAATTTCTCGTTCGACGCCAGCAACGAGAGCTACGAAGTGGTCAATCGGTCTTTGCATGGGTTGAATATGGCGGTGCGCGATCACTTACCTAAGGGGCGGCTCTACAATCTGGCGCGCGATTTTTACCGGCGCTTTAATACCCGGCCTGTCACCAAGGAGGTCGATGCAGAGAATATGCAGCGGTTAAGACGCGAGTTTGCGCCCACCTACGCCACGCTGGAGCAAGCGTTTGATTTGAACCTGGATGCCTGGCGCAAATGATTTCGGGTCATCCCAGCATCCCGTCATAGATTTCGATCAGACGCGATACATGACGAACGGGTGAAACGTCCTGGGCAAGCTCATCACTGTCAAAATGACTGATCTGTTGCACCCGGCGCAAGCTTTCGGCCAAGGTCTCGACCGTCCGCGTTTGATGGACGACACCGTTGACGCCGTCCTGAACCACTTCGGCGGCAGCTGTCCACCCCCCGCAAACCACTGGCACACCGCGCAGCAAAGCCTCGATCGGGACAAGGGGCTGGCATTCGTACCATTGACTGGGAAAGACCAACGCTCGCGCCAGTCCCAGTTCAGCTTGCACCTGCACGTTGTCGAGCCACCCTGTAATCCGAGCATCCGGGTTGGCATTGCGGATATCATGCGCGTCCGGGCCATCACCTACAAATACGGCCTCTACCCCTGCCACTTGCGCGGCTTTAGCAAACTGCAAAGCACCTTTTTCGGGGGAAAACCGTCCGACAAAGACAAATGCCTTGTTCTGTGTCGCGTCAACTTTGGGACCGCCGACCTCAACGGGGTTGGGAAGGCTGTGCAGCCGCGTTGAATCGGGCAACGAGGGTCGCATGGCGTGCAACTGTGTCTGCGAAATATAGGCAACATCGGTCAGTCCACGTGGGATATGGCCCGGCCCCCGAGCCAACGCCGATCTTGCAACACGCCAAACCTTGTGGCTGCCATGCCGGGCATCGCAATTCACCGATAGACAAGACAGCGACAAGGGGCGACGCTTGCAAATCTCTTGTTGCCTGTAGTCGTAAAACCCCCCATTTGGACAAGCTAGAAAGTACTCATGCATCGTATAGAGCACGGGCAGCCGACCTAAGGCCAAGACACGCCCAATCGAGGGCGAAAGAGCTTTGGCCCATCCGTGGCAATGGATCACCGTGCGCGCTGGATCCAGTTTGGCGACCTCAAGCTTCAAAGCGCGCAATCCGGCTCGGTTCCAGAGCCCTGTGGTCATCGCATTCAGTCGGCTGGGGTTGTCCGCCAAAGTATGTTGGCCCAAGCAAACAGTCCGAATATTGTCATGGCTCAACTTGGGGTCAGCTTTACCAGAGGCAGCAAAGAACACCACTTGCACCCCCGCCTGGGCCAGCAAAAGCGCGCTATCAATAGCAACTTTGGCCTGCCCACCGTTGACGTTTGCAAAATCACTAACGATCAGAACGTTCTGAACCCGCATTTTCAGTGATGTCCTCTCAGAGCATCCGCCTGCCGTACCCTAGGTGTGCAAAGCAGCACCCGACAACCGTTAATGTCAGGCAGATGCACTCTCAAACCCAAGCGGGGTCCATTATTAGGTGCGGCACTGGAGTCGGTGTGTGGGTCAAAGTGGAAGGACGGGCACATACACTTCGGGAAGAAAGATTTAACTTGGACGAATCGCGGACCTCGCCTAAAGGGCGTCCACCTTTGACGAAACTCCTGCTGAATGGGTGTCTTTGATTGAAACAACCTCTCGACGAACCGCACATGGTCTATGGCGTAGACAAATGGGGCAAGGGCCTGATTGTGGTGACCGACGAGGGGGATATCGGCTTGCGGAACCCGCTGGCGCCCGATGCGCCCGCCGTCAGCCTGCCCGGCATCCTGAGCGATCTTGACGAACGCGGGATCAAATCGCCGATGGTGCTGCGGGTCAGTTCGTATCTTGAACACGAGATCGCCCATATCAACGAAAGCTTCGCCAGCGCCATCACGCGCACCGGGTACAAGGGCGACTATCGCGGCGTTTTTCCGATCAAGGTGAATCAGCAGGCGCAGGTCATCGACCGCATTGTCGAGTTCGGCCACAAGTACAACTACGGGCTCGAGGCCGGATCCAAGCCCGAGTTGGTAATCGCGCTCGCCCATCGTCTGGCCAAAGAGGCGCTGATCGTCTGCAACGGCGTCAAGGATGCCGAATTCATCCAACTGGCGATCCTGTCGCGCAAACTGGGCTTCAACACCGTGATCGTGCTGGAAAGCCCGAAAGAGGCCGACACTGTGATCGAAGTCTACAAGGAGCTCGGGATCGAGCCTTTGCTGGGCGTGCGCGTCAAGCTGACCAACCAGATCAGCGGCAAATGGGAAGAAAGCTCAGGCGACCGCTCGGCCTTTGGCATGAACACCGATCAGCTGGTCGCCGTGGTGGACAAGCTGCGCGACGCAGGTCTGCTGCAATGCCTCAAGCTTCAGCATTCGCATCTGGGCAGCCAGGTACAGGACGTCAACGACGTGCGCCGCGCGGTGGGTGAGGCGTGCCGCTATTACACCGAACTGACCGCCGAGGGCGTTCCGCTGACCCATCTGGATCTGGGTGGCGGCATGGGTGTGGATTACACTGGCGAGAAAAAGGCGGCCGAGAACTCGATCAACTACACGGTCGAGGAATATTGCGCCAATGTGGTTGAGACCGTCAGCTATGCCATGGACGAAGCCGAAGTGGCCCACCCCACCATCGTCACCGAAAGCGGGCGGGCGGTTGTGGCGACCTCATCCATGCTGGTGTTCAACGTGCTGGAAAGCACGCTCTACGATGCGCCCAGCGCGCCCGAAGTCGCCCCCGACGACAACCACCTGATTTCCGATCTGGCCGCAGTGGGCGGCTATCTGAACGCTGAACGTCTGCAGGAATGCTGGAACGACGCCACCTTCTATCGCAACGAACTGCGCGCGCTGTTTCGGCGCGGCTATATCGACCTCCGCCAGATGGCCCGGGGCGAGCGCATCTATCTGAACCTGATGGCCCGCATCAAGGCGTTGGTGGCCGCGCAAAAGGGCGAGACGGATGTCGACGATCAGTTGGAAAAGCTGGCAGACATCTATCACTGCAACTTTTCCCTGTTCCAATCCCTACCGGATGTTTGGGCGATTGATCAGCTGCACCCGATCGTGCCCTTGCAGATGCTGAACCAGACGCCCGACCGCCGCGCGGTCCTGTCCGACATCACCTGCGACAGCGATGGCAAGGTCGACAAGTTCATCCTGGCCGATGGCGTGTCACCCTCGTTACCGGTGCATTCCTTGCCCGAGGATCAGCCCTATCATCTGGGTGTCTTCTTTGTCGGTGCTTACCAGGAAACGCTTGGCGATCTGCACAATCTGTTCGGCGACACCAACGTCGTCACCATCGACCTGCGCGCCGATGGCGGCTTTGACCTGCTGCACGAGCAAGAGGGCGATACGATCAGCCAGGTCATGTCCTATGTCGAATTTGACCCCACTGATTGCGTCGCCGCCTTCCGCAAGCTCGTTGACGGCGCGATTTCCGCCGGTACGCTGAAAGCCAGCGAACGCAAGCTGATCATTGGTGCTTATCGCGACAGCATCAACGGCTATACTTACTACGAATAACCCCCATCCAGAGGAGATTTGCGCATGGGTAAGACACTGGTTGTCGGTGCAGGGGGCGTATCCCACGCCGCAGTGCACAAGATGGCGATGAACAGCGACATCTTTACCGAGATCACGCTGGCCAGCCGAACCAAGTCGAAATGCGACGCCATCGCTGCGGCCGTCAAAGACCGCGTGGGGGTCGACATCAAGACCGCTGAACTGGACGCCTACAAGGTGGCCGACACGGTTGCGCTGATCAAGGAAACCGGGGCCGAACTGCTGGTCAATCTGGCCCTGCCCTATCAGGATCTGGTGCTGATGGATGCCTGCCTGGAAGCGGGCTGTCACTATCTGGACACCGCGAATTACGAACCCGAAGATGTGGCCAAATTCGAATACCACTGGCAGTGGGCCTATCAGGACCGCTTCAAAGAGGCCGGTTTGACTGCGATCCTGGGCTCCGGCTTTGATCCGGGTGTGACCAGCGTTTTTGCCAAATGGCTCAAGAAACACAAGCTCGACACCATCCGTCAGATCGACGTGCTGGACGCTAACGGCGGTTCCAACGATCAGGAATTCGCCACCAACTTCAATCCAGAAATTAACCTGCGTGAGGTTCTGGCCGAGGTGCGCCATTGGGAAAACGGCGCATGGCAGCACAGCCCGGCGATGACGACCAAAGTCGAATATGACTTCCCCGCCATCGGGCCCAAGAACATGTACCAGATGTATCACGAGGAGCTGGAGAGCCTGATCACCCACTTCCCCGAGATCGAGCGCGCCCGCTTCTGGATGACCTTTGGCGACGCCTACATCATGCACGCCAAGGTGCTGGAAAACGTCGGCATGACCCGGATCGATCCGGTGATGCACGACGGTCAGGAAATCATCCCGATCCAATTCCTGAAAACCCTGCTGCCCGATCCCGGCGATCTGGGTGCGGAAACCAAGGGCAAGGCCTGCATCGGCGACATCGCCACTGGTCAGGCCAAGGACGGCTCGGGTGAGAAGACCTATTACATCTACAACATCTGCGACCACGAAGAATGTTATGCCGAGGTTGGCAGTCAGGCGGTCAGCTACACCACCGGCGTTCCGGCGATGATCGGTGCAGCACAGGTTCTGAAAGGCAACTGGAAAGAGCCCGGCGTCTGGAACATGGAGCAGCTGGATCCCGACAACTTCATGGACATGCTCAATGAACACGGCCTGCCCTGGCAGGTTCACGAGCTGGCAGGTCCGGTCAATTTCTAAGGAGCAGGAATGACGGGCGGCCACCCGCCTTTTCCTCTTGCCAAAAGTATCCCGGGGGTCCGGGGGCAGCGCCCCCGGCCTCTCCAATTATCGGAGACGCCGGCCATGTCCGACATGATGACCACCCAAGCCGGTGATGCCGGTGCCTTTCGCGACTTTGATCTGAACCGCGTGCCCAGCCCCTGCTTCGTTGTCGACGAAAAGGCGGTGGAGCAAAACCTTAGCATCCTGTCCGACGTCGCCGACCGGTCAGGTGCCCACGTCCTGAGCGCCCTCAAAGCCTTCTCGATGTTTGCTCTCGCCCCGCTGGTGCGCCACCACCTGGGCGGCACCTGCGCCTCTGGCATTTTTGAGGCGCGTTTGGGTCGCGAGGAATATGGCGGTGAAGTAGCAACCTTCTGCGCCGGTTACAAAGACAGCGACATCGACGAGATCCTGTCCCTGTCGGACCACATCATCTTCAACAGCCCCACGCAAAAAAACCGTTTCCTGGCCAAAGCACAGGCGGCTGGCGTTCAGGTTGGCCTACGGATCAACCCCGAACATTCCGAAGGTGAGATCCCCAAATACGACCCCTGCGCCCCCTGCTCGCGCCTGGGAACGCCCGTGTTACAGCTCACACCAGAGATCATGCAAGGCGTAGACGGGCTGCACATGCACACACTCTGCGAACAAGGCTTCGAACCCCTCGCCCGCACATGGACGTCGGTGGCCCCCAAACTCGCACCTTACCTGCCCGGCCTGAAATGGCTCAACTTCGGTGGCGGACATCATGTCACCCGCGCCGACTATGACCGTGACGCTTTGGTCGACTTCATCAAGACCATCCGCGAGAAACACGGCGTCGAGGTCTATCTGGAACCCGGCGAAGCGGTTGCGCTCGATGCAGGCATTTTGGTGGGCGAGATCCTCGACCTGCCGACCAACGGGATGAACCTGGCCATCACCGACATCTCGGCCACATGCCACATGCCCGACGTGATCGAGGCCCCCTATCGCCCCGCCCTGATGGACGAGGCAGAGAAAGGCCATACCTATCGCTTGGGCGGGCCATCCTGTCTGGCAGGCGACGTGATCGGCGACTACACTTGGGATGCATCGCTGGAGATCGGCCAGCGGTTCGCTTTCCTCGATCAGGCACATTATTCGATGGTGAAAACCAACACCTTCAACGGCGTCCCCCTGCCCACCATCGCTCTGTGGAACAGCGAGACCGACGAACTGAAGATCATCAAACAATTCGGCTACCAAGACTTCAAAGACCGCCTTTCTTAAGGATATGGGCATGAGCATCTTCCTCGACAGTGAACTCACCGCATCTGAGCGGACCGAAACCGCCCGCTTTCGGGTGATCCCGGTGCCGTTGGAGCGCACGGTTTCCTACGGCTCCGGCACTGCCAATGGTCCGGCTGCAATCATCGAAGCCAGCAATGAGCTGGAACGCATCGTCGGCACGGCGGAACCCAGCGCCAATGGTATTTTTACCGAGGCCCCGCTGGATTGCACCGGCCCCCTGCCCGATGTCATGGAACGTCTGGCACAGCGCACCGAGGCCGCAATCACCGCAGGCAAAGTGCCCGTCACTCTAGGGGGCGAACATTCCCTGTCCTACGGTGCCGTCACCGGCGTCGCCCGCGCGCTTGGCAAACCCGTAGGCATCGTGCAAATCGACGCCCACGCCGACCTGCGCGTGGCCTATCAGGGCGAAAAACACTCTCACGCCAGCGTCATGCACCTGCTGGCCGAGGATGGCGTCAAGCTGGCCCAATTCGGCGTCCGCGCCCTGTGCCAGCAAGAAGTCGATAGCCGCGCCAGCAATCACGTTTTCTTCAAAGACGCCGAAGAGCTGGTGACCCACAACACCCACGCCGTCGATCTGCCGGATGACTTCCCTGAACTGATCTATGTCAGCTTCGATGTCGACGGCCTCGACCCCAGCCTGATGCCCGCCACCGGCACGCCCGTCCCCGGCGGCCTGGGCTACTACCAGGCGCTGCATTTGGTTGAACACGCCCTCAAGGGTCGTAAATGCGTGGGCTTCGACGTTGTGGAACTGGCCCCCGATGGCAACGCCGCCTGGGACTTCACCACCGCCCAGATCGTCTATCGCCTGATGGCGGCCTGCGAATAGCCCCCCATCCCTTCACCTTTTTGAAAATACTCCGGGGGAGGAGCGCAGCGACGGGGGCAGCGCCCCCTCTGCCGGTGCGGGTTTGGGTTTACGCTGCTCTTCTTCGAACATACTGCCATGCGAACCAAGCGTGGGCCACAATGACAGCAATAGCCCAAATGCCAACAACTTGCGCCCAGGCCCATGGCCCTGCGACGTCCTGTTGCTCAAAAGTCGACAGTGTCCAATAGTAGCCCGCAATCAAGAAAACGACCTGAAATCCTGCGAAGACAAGGAAGCTTCTCCGGTGAGTGCCCAAAACAGCGTCGACTGCAATCACTGCAAAGAACAAGCCCAGAACCCATTGTTCCAAAGCACTGCTCAACATCACCCCAAGAGCAACAATAGTTTCCAACAGAACTTCCATCACTTTTCCCTAACGTTCAAAGCACGTCCAACGACACTTTGACCCGGTCCATCACGATCGAGGTCTTGAAGCGGCTGATGTTAGATTGCTCAAAGAAATGCTCCTGGGTGAAACGTTCGTATTCCTTGATGTCCGCCACCGTCAGGATCAGCACAAAATCGGCCTCGCCGGTGGTGTAGTAACATTGCTGCACGCACTCGGCGGCCCGGATACGGCGTTTAAAAGCGTCGAGCTGCGCCAGGTTCTCGCGTTCCAAAATGACCTCAACAATGATGGTCAGCTCGCGCCCCGCTTTGGCTGGGGACACAACCGCGATCTCGCGCTCGATCACCCCGGTTTCGCGCAGCTTTTTCAACCGCTTCTGCACCGCCGCAGGGGACAGCCCCACGTCCTGGCTGATCACCTCAGCCGTGAGCCGTGCGTTGCTCTGCACCAATTGAAGGATCTGTTTGTCTTTGTCGTCCATGATCCAAATTTCGTATCAATTTCGGCAAATGGCAACTATTTTCGTCACAATCAGAGCGAACTCCGACGCTCATTGAACCCGAATTCGGGGGATACTCGCAGCACCTACGTGGAGATATGACAATGCCCCCCTCCCTTGATGCCCTGACCGCCTTGCGACACGACTTTCACCGCGCACCCGAGCTTGGGTTTCAAGAAGAGCGCACCAAGACCCGCGTCGCAGACCACCTGCGCGCTTTAGGGCTTGAGGTGCACGAGGGCGTGGGCGTCGTCGGCATCCTGCGCGCGGGCACCGGCAATCGCACCATTGGCCTGCGCGCCGATATGGACGCGCTGCCAATCACCGAAATCGCAGGCCTCGATTATGGATCAGAAACCTCCGGCGTCATGCACGCCTGTGGCCACGACGGGCATATGACCATGTTGCTTGGGGCTGCTGAAACCCTCGCCAAAGACCCCGATTTCGACGGCACCGTTGTCTTCCTCTTCCAGCCCAACGAAGAGCATGGGTTGGGTGCACAAGCCATGATCGACGAAGGCGTGCTGGAGCGGTTTCCCATCGAAGAGGTCTATGCCATCCACAACCTGCCCGGCGCACCGGTGGGCCAGGTCTCGACCCGGCCCGGGTTGATCTGTTCGTCCGAGAGCCTGTTTGAACTGACCATCACCGGTCAGGGCGGCCATGCGTCGATGCCGCAAGCGGGCGTGGACGCGATCACCGTGGGGGCCGAGCTGGTGCAGGCGCTGCAAACGATTGTCTCGCGCAAGCTGGCCCCGGGGGCCGGGGCCGTGGTGTCCGTGACCGAGTTTCTGACCGACGGGCAGCGAAACGTGCTGCCCGGTCACGCGACGCTCAAGGGTGATGCGCGGGCGCGCTCACCGCAAGACCGGGCGGATATAGAACGCCACATGCGCCGGATTGCGGCGGGGATCGCCACCGCCCATGACGTGCAAATCGACGTGTCGTTCAAAACCGAATTTATCGAAACCAACAACGCGCCCGGCCCAACAGAGGCCGTTGTTCAGGCTGCCCGTGCGCAGGGCCTCGACACCATCCCCGATCGCACCCCGATGAGCTTTTCAGAGGATTTCGCCCATTTCGCAGCGGCCGTGCCCGGGTGCTTCCTCCTCCTGGGCAACGGGACCGAGGGGCGCAACGGCCAACCGCTGCATTCGGCGGATTATGATTTCAACGACGCCCTGCTGCCGATTGGCGCGAACCTATGGGCGCAGCTGGTTCGTGACCGGCTGCCACAACGACAGGACTAACCCCGATGACCCCTTATCAGACCGCCACCCTGCACCACGTTCACCGCACACCCGACGCAGGTGACGCGGCAACAACTGTGCTGTCCCCCGCCGATTTCTCACGCGCCGTGACCGAGATCACCAGTTGGCCGGGTTATACTGAGACACCATTGGCATCTCTGGACGGATTGTCCAAAGAATTGGGCCTGGGCGCGATCCATTACAAACACGAAGGCCCGCGGTTCGGCCTTGGCAGTTTCAAGGCGCTTGGCGGGTCTTACGCGGCGATGCGCGTGTTGCAGCGCGTTCTGTCCGAGCGTTTGGGAACTGAAGTGACACTCGCCGATATCAGCACTGGCAAGTACCGCGACGACTGCGCCAAGATCACGCTTGTGTCGGCCACCGATGGCAACCACGGCCGTTCACTGGCCTGGGGCTGCCAACGCCTGGGCGCGCCCTGCCGCATCTACATCCACGCCGAAGTCAGCGAAGGTCGTGCCGTGGCCATGCGCGAGTTGGGAGCAGAGATCATCCGCATCACCGGCGACTATGACGCCTCGGTCGCCTTGGCGCGCGAAGAGGCCGAGCAGAACGGCTGGTATGTGGTGTCCGACACCTCATGGCCCGGCTACACCGAGCCACCACGCGATGTGATGGCGGGCTATGGCGTGATGACGCGCGAGGCCTGCGAGGCGATGGAGCAGGCCCCTACTCACGTGTTCCTGCAGGGCGGCGTTGGCGGATTGGCCGCCTCAGTCGCCGCAGGCCTGCGCCAGTATTGGGGCGACAGCAGTCCGCGCGTGGTCGTGGTGGAACCCGAACTGGCTGCCTGCCTCTATGAAAGCGCCAAGGCCGGGGCTGCCACAAATTTCGCCATTCAGGAAGAGACCATTATGGCCGGTCTCAGCTGCGGTGAACCGTCACCCATGGCTTGGGAAATACTGAGCCAGGAGGCCAGCGACTACCTGACCATCCCGGACAGTATTGTCGCCCCAACCGTCCGCATGCTGGCCCGTCCGCAGAACGGCGAAGACCCCATCGAAGCAGGTGAAAGTGCGGTCGCCGGGCTGGCCGCCGTGATTGCCGCATGTCAGACTGACACCCTCAAATCCGCGCTTGGGCTGAACCAGACCTCGCGCGTTCTGCTGATCGGCTCCGAAGGGGTCACCGACCCCGAGATTTATGCCCGCATCATGGAGGGGCACGATGCCTGAAACACCCGCGCGCGGCTTTGAACAATCAGAGTTCGAAACCCGACTGAGCAAGGCGCAAGACCTGATGGCGCAGCAGGGGTTCGACGGTATCCTGCTGCTCAGCGAACCCGACGTGCGCTATTTCAGTGGCTTTCACACCCTGTTCTGGCAGAGCCCCACCCGACCATGGTTCCTGTATCTGCCCCGTTCAGGGGAGCCGGTGGCCGTGATCCCCGGCATCGGCGCCGACCTGATGGGGCGCACATGTGTCCGCGACATTCGAACCTGGGATGCGCCGAACCCGGATGATGACGGCATTTCGCTGCTGCTCGATCTGCTGGGGCCGTTGAACGCATCTCGGCAAACATTGGGCATCCTGAAGGGTCACGAAACCGGCTTGCGGATGCCACTTGGCGACTATGAACGCCTGATGGCAGGCCTGCCGGACATTCGCGTCAAAGATGCGACCGGCCTGATCCGCCAGTTGCGGATGGTGAAGTCCGAGGCCGAGATCGCAAAGCTTGCCCATATCTGCGCCATCGGCTCGGACACGTTTGACACTGTCCCAGAGTTCGCCCGCGAAGGCACGCCGCTCGAGGATGTCTTTCGCGCCTTTCGCCGCAGTGCGCTGATGCTTGGCGCAGATGATGTTCCCTATCTTGTGGGCGGTGCCGACCAGGGGGGCTATCACGACGTGATCTCTCCGCCCTCGCGCCGGCCTTTACAGGCGGGCGACATCCTGATGCTGGACACCGGTGCGACGTTTGACGGCTATTTCTGCGACTTTGATCGCAACTTTGCCATCGCCCAAGCCGACGATGCGTCCCACCGTGCCTATGACGTGCTCTGGCGCGCAACCGAGGCCGGTCTGAACGCCGCCCGCCCTGGCACCACCTGCCGCGATCTGTTCCATGCCATGCGTATGGTGATTGCCGAGCTGGACGACCAAGACGCGAATGTGGGGCGCCTGGGACATGGGCTGGGTATGCAGTTGACGGAATGGCCCTCGCACGCGGAATTTGACGACACGACCCTGCAAGAGGGTATGGTGATCACGCTGGAGCCATCACTGAGCTACGCGGATGGCCGCACCATGGTGCATGAAGAAAATCTGGTGATTCAGGACGGCGCACCGCGCCTGCTGAGCCGCCGCGCCGCGCCTGAGTTGCCGGTGATCTGAGGGGGAATGTGATGAAACTGCCATTCGACACGGACGCGGGGATCGGAACGCGCGCCAATCTGGGCGTCGTGGTTCTGGAAACCGACGAAACGCTGGAGCAGGAATTCGCGCGAATGACACACGTGCCGGGTGTAGCGCTTTATCACAATCGCATCCCGATGGTGCCCGAGATTCGTCCCGAAACCCTGAAACAGATGGCGGCTGATCTGCCTGCCGCGGCCAGCCTGTTCCCCTCGTCGCTGCAATTCGACGTGATCGGCTATGGCTGCACCTCGGCCTCGACCGTGATCGGGCCCGATGGGGTACGCGATGCCATCCAATCCGCGCGCCCCGAGGCGCGCGTCACCGACCCGCTTAGTGCCATCATCGCAGCCTGCAAGGCGCTGGAAGCAACCCGGCTGGGCTTTGTCACGCCCTATTTGCCCGAAGTGTCAGCACAAATGCGGGACAAGCTGGAAGACGCTGGAAACACCATCACCAGCTTCGGTTCATTCGAGGAAAGCGATGACCGTGTGGTGGCCCGGATCACGCCCAAGGCCATCCTGAATGCAGTTGACGCGGTGACACAAGGCGCGGACTGCGATGCGGTCGTGATCTCCTGCACCAACCTGCGCTGCCTTGACATTATCCCTCAGGCAGAAGCACAGGCTGGGGTTCCGGTAATCACAAGCAATCAGGCGCTGGCCTGGCACATGCTGCGCCTGAGCGGCGTGGCTGATCCGCGCCCCGAATTCGGACGGCTGTTCGCGCGACCCCTCTGATCTGCACGAATTCTGCACAACTGCTGCGCGGGTCCTGCACCCGCGCCTGTCATGACAATCCCAAGCCAACAACAAAAAGGCGAGGGACATGACACGAACATTGGAGATCCGCGGGCTTCCCGCATCGATTGCGCAAGACAGCTGGTGGCTGGAGGATTCACCCAGACAAAAGCCCGAGCGCAGCACAGGCATCACGCGCGCGCCCTGGTCGGCGGGTCTGGTCGGACTAACCGCACTTGCGGACTTTCTGTTCTTCGACCATCCCAAGGGGCTGTCGCTGGTGATCTTTGCGGCGGCCATCCTTGCCGCGGTCTGGCTCTTGCGCAAACCAAAGGTGAACTGGTCCGGCCCCGCCTCTCTCCTGGCCGTGGGCAGCCTTCCGGCCGTGGAGCATCTGCAGGCGCTATCGGTTTTCTTTCTGACCTTGGGGCTCTTGGGCAGCCTGGCCTGGATCGCCCTGGGGGACAGGGCAACGCTGGCCCAGATCGCCCGCACCGGTGGCCTCATTCTCCGCTCGGTGCCGCTGCGGGGCGCGCGCGACCTTTGGAGTGGGCGGCACCGGGTCGCCGCCCCGCGCCAGCAACAGGGCGCGGCCTTTGGGTTCAACGCAGCCCTGCGCGCCTGGGGCTTCCCCTTGGGCGGGTTGCTGGTTCTGGGTGCATTGCTGATCGAGGCCAATCCGATCTTGCTGCATTGGACAAACGCCATCCGCTTGGGCAATTTCGACCCGGAATATGCCCTTAGCCGCCTGCTGTTCTGGACCGGTATGGCGCTTTTGATCTGGCCATTGGTGGTTCCCCCGCTGCCGCAACGCCAGACCTATCCCCGCAAACCCGGGGCGTTCTCGGGCCTCTTTGACCCAAGCACATGGGGCGTGAACAAGGCCAGCACCGGCAATGCGCTGGTTACTTTCAATCTGTTGTTGGCCGTGCAAACCGCCCTTGATGCCCTCTACCTCTGGGGCGGGGCCAGCCTGCCTGAGGGGATGAGTTACGCCGCATACGCTCACCGGGGCGCCTATCCACTGCTGATCACCGCATTGCTGGCGGGGGGCTTTGCCTTGGCGGCGCGGCCCCATCTGGGCACCAAAGGCTGGCTCAAACCGTTGCTGATGCTGTGGTTGGCCCAGAACGTGGCCCTGGTCCTGTCATCGCTTCTGCGGCTCGAGCTCTACACCTCGGTCTACGGCCTGACCTACCTTCGCGTGCATGCCGCGATCTGGATGGGGGTGGTTGCCATCGGGCTGATGCTGGTGGCCTGGCAAATCTGGCGCTCCAGGTCGAACCTCTGGCTGCTGGCTCGGTGCACTGCCTTGGGCCTGGGCGTTCTCTATGCCTGTGCTTTCGTGAACTTCGCGGATCTGATCGTGCGCTCCAACCTGTCCCGAGCTGGCGATGTAGACACCTATTACGCCTGCCAATTTGGCCCCATGGCAGCAGCATCTCTTCAGGACGTTCCCGGTTGTGACGTCGCCGCCCCTCAGATCGAAGGTTGGCGGGATTGGGGCTTTCGGAGCTGGCGGGTGCTGGATAATCTCGCCAGCATGAACTCGGTCATGGATCAAGCAGAGGTCAGCCATGAATATCCTCGTCGTTGATGACGACCCGCGCCTGCGCGAGCTGCTGACCCTGACCTTGACCCGGGCCGGATATCAGGTCGCGACCGCCTCGAACGGGCAGCAGGCGCTGGTCTCGGCCACCCGCGATACCCCCGACCTGATCGTGCTCGATGTCGGTCTTCCCGAGCTTGACGGGCTCGAGGTCTGTCGCCGCCTGCGCCAGACGTCTGATGTGCCGATCCTGTTTCTGACCGCCCGAGATGACGAGATCGACCGCATTCTGGGGCTGGAACTGGGGGCCGATGACTATGTCACCAAGCCGTTCAGCCCGCGCGAACTGGTGGCGCGGATCAAGTCGATCCTGAAACGCAGCCACCGCGCGCCCGCGAACAGCCCCCATCGGCATGGCGAGTTGACGCTGGACCCCAACCGTCACCATTGCGCTGTTAAGGACACCCCTGTCCCCCTGACCCGCACCGAAGCGCAGATCTTGCAGGCATTGATGCAACGGCCTGATCATGTCCTGTCCCGGTCCCAACTGACGGACGCTATCTATGGCGTGGGAAGCCCAGTCTCTGACCGAACACTTGATAGCCACCTGCGTAATCTTCGTCGTAAGCTGGCAGACGCGGGCTGGAGTGATGCCGTTGAAAGCGTGCATGGTGTCGGCTTGCGCCTGCGCCCCTGGCCCGCATGAGGGGAAAGTGGCGCCCCTCGCTCTGGTTCGTCTTGGGTGGCGCATTGGCGGGTACCTTGGGGTTGTCGCTCGCAGGGCTTGTGGCGCTGCGTTACCTCGGGCCAGAGATCGGTTTTCGCCCCGCTGCGATCCTGTTGGCCGCTGGGATTGGCTTGGCCACGCTGGTCCTGGGTGCGCTGCTTGTCCGCCTCTTGGCACGGCCCGTGTTCGAGCTGTCGCGCCGGGCCGAGGCGGTGCGCAGGGGCCAATCCGAAGGAGCGGACCCTCTCAATCACTATGGCACGCAAGAACTTCACCGATTGGGACAAAACGTGCTGGAGATGGCACAAACCCTGCAGCGGCGCGAGGCCTCGATCCGCACTTTTGCCGATCATGTGACACATGAGCTGAAAACGCCGGTCTCAGCCGTCCACGCTGCTGCGGAACTGCTTGAAGACAGCCCGGACCTGAGCTCTGAGGATCGGCAATTGGTGGCGCAGATCCAAGGAGCCAACCAACAGATGCAAGATCAGCTGAACGCGCTACACCGTATCGCAGCAGCACGGGAACCTGCCCACCACGGGACTTGCCAGCTGCAAGGAATAGAGCCGCTCTTGCGCACAGCTCACCCCGAGGTGGATGTACACCTGACGGGAGAGGACATCTCCCTGCCTCTTGCCCCACAAGGGTTGCAAATCGTTCTCACGCATTTGCTGGACAATGCCGCGCAACATGGCGCGACGCGGGTCTCCGTGGATGCCAGTCAAATCGAAAGCGGTCTGGCCCTGACAATCACCGACAACGGTCCTGGCATATCGTCCGGCAACCGACCTCATGTGTTTGAACCCTTCTTTACCTCTCGCCGTGATACAGGCGGCACAGGCATGGGCCTGCCCACCGTGCGCAACCTGCTGCAGGCTCATGGCGCCGACATTGCCGTGATCCCCACCGATGCTGGCGCTGCTTTCAAGGTTTCATTCCCGGATATACACCCTGCGGCAAAGCAATAACCAAATCCTATTGAAATCATGATGATAAACAATTTTCTCCAATCCATTTTGTCCGCTAGGCTTTGAGTCGAAGCGTTGAAGTCGGGTTGCGGAACAAATGGCCATTTCCGTTTGAAACCAACCTGTTAAGGACGACCGCAGACCCTACCTGACCCCGATTTCCCGCAAAGTTTGTGAGAATCGGCCGGGTGGGTTGCTGTGGGCCTTGTTCAGCATTCACGCAGCGATTTTGAACAGTACAGCCACGATCGGAGATCAAAATGGACGGAAACAACAGCGCAGGGAAATGCCCGGTGATGCACGGCGCGCCTGTGAACACCTCACGCGGGGGCACTGGCAACCGCGACTGGTGGCCGAACCAATTGAACCTGAACATTCTGCATCAGCACTCGGCCAAATCGAACCCAATGGCTGCCGACTTTGATTATGCCGAAGCATTCAAGTCGCTTGATCTTGAAGCGCTCAAAGCCGATCTGACCGCGTTGATGACCGACAGTCAGGATTGGTGGCCTGCGGATTATGGCCACTATGGCGGCTTGTTCATCCGAATGGCCTGGCACAGCGCGGGCACCTATCGCACCGCGGACGGTCGCGGCGGCGGCTCGACTGGCAACCAGCGGTTTGCCCCACTCAACAGCTGGCCCGATAACGGTAACCTGGACAAAGCGCGCCGCTTGCTTTGGCCGATCAAGCAGAAGTACGGCAACAAGATCTCTTGGGCCGACCTGATGATCCTGGCCGGCAACGTCGCCATCGAATCCATGGGCGGCCCGGTCTTTGGCTTTGCCGGTGGTCGTGCGGACATCTGGGAGCCCGAGCAGGACATCTACTGGGGTGCTGAAACCGAATGGCTGGCCACGTCCGACAAGGAAAACAGCCGTTACTCGGGCGAGCGCGATCTGGAAAACCCGCTGGCCGCTGTTCAGATGGGCCTGATCTACGTCAACCCCGAAGGCCCCGATGGCAATCCCGATCCGGTTCTGTCAGGCAACGACGTCATCGACACCTTTGGTCGTATGGCAATGAACCCCGAAGAGACCGTGGCCCTGGTCGCTGGGGGTCACACATTCGGCAAGGCGCACGGTGCCGGCGACCCGGACCTGGTGGGTGTAGAGCCCGAAGGCGCCTCGATCGAGGAGATGGGCCTGGGCTGGAAGAACGGTTATGGCACCGGCAGGGGTGGTGACACCACCACCAGCGGCGTCGAAGGCGCTTGGAAGCCGAACCCAACCACCTGGGACAACGGCTATTTCGATGTCCTCTTTGGCTATGAGTGGGAGCTGGTCAAAAGCCCCGCCGGTGCGCAGCAGTGGCAGGCCAAGGACGTCGCACCCGAGCATATGGTTGTGGACGCGCATGACCCGTCAAAGAGCCACGCGCCGATGATGACTACCGCCGACATGTCACTGCGGATGCACCCGGATCTTGAGCCGATCTCGCGTCGGTTCCACGAGAACCCGGATAAGTTCGCAGACGCCTTTGCCCGCGCCTGGTTCAAACTGACCCACCGCGACATGGGCCCCCGCAGCCTGTATCTGGGAGCGGATGTGCCAGCAGAAGAGCTGCTGTGGCAGGACAATGTCCCGGCTGTAGACCATGAGTTGGTTGATGCCTCGGACGTCACAGCCCTGAAAGAGCAGATCCTGGCGACCGGCCTGTCGGTGTCGGCACTGGTCTCGGCGGCCTGGGCCTCGGCGTCGACCTTCCGTGGGTCGGACAAGCGGGGCGGTGCCAATGGTGCGCGCGTCCGTCTTGCGCCGCAAAAGGACTGGGACGTGAACAACCCGGCGCAGCTGGCATCGGTGCTGTCAGCGCTTGAAGGCGTGCAGGCCGCGTTCAACGACGCGCAGTCAGGCGGCAAGAAAGTGTCGCTGGCCGACCTGATCGTGCTGGGTGGCTCTGCCGCGATTGAGCAGGCCGCCAAAGCCGCCGGTCACGATGTCGAGGTGCCGTTCACAGCCGGACGCACAGACGCAAGCGACGAGCAGACGGATGTCGAATCCATCGCCGTTCTGGAACCCATCGCCGATGGTTTCCGCAACTATACCAAGGGCCGTTTCAGCGTCGCAGACGAGGAACTGCTGGTGGACCGCGCGCAACTGCTGACGCTGAGCGCGCCGGACATGACCGCTCTGATCGGTGGCATGCGTGTGCTCGACACCAACTGGGACGGTTCGGCCCACGGTGTGCTCACCAACCGCCCCGGCCAGCTGAGCAACGACTTCTTCACCAACCTGCTGGACGCGGGCATCGAATGGAGTGCAGCGGACGAGGACAGCCGTGTCTTTGACGGCAAGGATCGCGCCACCGGCCAGGTCAAATGGACCGGCACCCGCGCTGATCTGGTGTTTGGCTCGAACTCGCAGCTGCGTGCTTTGGCCGAGGTCTATGGTTCCAGCGACGGTGAAGCGGCGTTTGTGCGCCAGTTCGTCGACGCCTGGACCAAGGTGATGAACGCGGACCGTTTCGACGTCGCCTGATCACATTGACCAATACCAAAAGGGCGCGGGTGATCCGCGGCCTTTTTCATGCCTGCCAACAGGATCATCGCCGGATGGCGCGGCCTGTATCCGCGTCCAGAACAACCGAACCGTCCCGCACCGCAAACCCGCCGTTCACAAGCAGGGTCTGTACGCCCGTCGCGGGCCGGTTGGCATTTGCATAGGTCGCGTTGTCCGTGATCGTGGCCAAGTCGAACACCACGATGTCGGCATCCATGCCAACCTGCAGCCGCCCCTTGCGCTGCATTTGCGGAACAAACTCCTCAAGCATCTGAGCAGGCATCAGGGACATCTTGCGGATGGCCTCGCTCAACGAGAGCAAACCACGCTCGCGCACATAGGACCGCAGCATCTTGGCAAAAGCCCCGGCAGATCGCGGGTGACTGAACACATCATCGGGCAAGGGCCATTCATCGCCCTCATAAATCAATGACATACCGTTGTCGTCGAGGTAGGACCAGAACACCGCGTCCGAGGCGATCATCACCGACGGGTGCGTGACCGAGACATCAACGAGCGATAGGTCTTCTGGCTGGTCTTCATCCAGAAAATGCCAGGTGATGAATGTGCCGGGTTCGTTGGCCTGCAGATCGTCCAACTCGTCTTCGGTCAAGCGGCGATCGCCCAATTGAAAGGCCTGGGCGGTGGTGTTCAAGCGTTCCTGCCAGTTCTCACCCGAGAACATCGCCGCCCCAACCACAGTGTTGCCCGCGCCATAGGGATAGGCCTCGACCGTGACCGGCAGACCGCGCGCTTGCGCCCGCTCAACCAGATCAAGGGTCGCATGAATGTCACGAACCGAGTTGCTGTTGATATGACAGATATGCATGCGTGCACCCGTCAACGCCGCGTTGGCAATGAGTTCCTGCATCGCATCAAAAGCGCCGTTGGGCTGATGATCACCCAGATACCTCACATGGGTAAAGGTCGCCACGTCGTATTCAGCCGCCAGCTTTGCCAGCGCAAAATACTCTTTCTGGCCATATCCGGGGGCATAACCTGCGTTGACACCAATCCCCAGCCCGCCCTCGGACAACCCCTGTTCCACAAGCGCCATAAGCCGGTTAAAGGTCTCGCCATAGGCGATCTCTTGCTTCCAATTATCAAGGCTTTGGGCATCCTGAAAGAAATCCGGCGTGGCGCGCGGCTCGGTGTTGGTGAAGGCAGCGATCCGCCCAAAGGTCCAGGCCGCAGCCGCGCCATAGTTCAACGGCAACACCTTTTTCGCCTGTGTGTCGTACCAGGCCCCGATGGGGAGCACGCCCGATTCCAATTCAAGAACGGTGCTCACCCCCTGCATGGCCTGCATCCGCATGTCACCGACGTTCAATCCATGGGCATGCAAATCGATAAAGCCCGGCGCGACCACCTGCCCGCGCGCGTCGATTACCGTCTCGCCGGACAAGGGAAACTCGCTGATCGCTGCAATCTGGTCTCCGTGGATACCGACATGTCGAACCGCATCTAATCCCGTTTCCGGATCAACGACTCGACCGTTGTTGATAACGATATCATAGGTTTGCGCATGGACAGCGGACGACAGAAGTATACTAAAAGTAAGGGAGAGTGTTTTTTTCATACTGGAACCATTGGCTTACCAAAAATCGCGACCATTGGGCCCCGTTGACCCGCCGCCTGTCAACAACTCTTGCCTGAAATCCAATTCAGGAACAGCTCCACTTCCGGCCTTGTATCGGCTCTGTTTGTGACCGAACAGAAATACCCTCGGGCCGTCTTGCATTGATGCTCACAGGCCAGAACCAACGCGCCACTGCTCAGGAATTCGTCAATCATCGGACGCCATCCGGTGCCAACGCCCAACCCGCTCTGGATCGCGCGCAAGTAGACCATGTAGCTAAGGTAACGGTCGTGTTTGGGCGGTTTTGGCGCATGCAGACCCGTGCCGTCAAAGTATCTGTCCCAATCGCCAACATGTGCTGGACCGGACATGTGCAATAACGGCATGTCCGCCAGATCACGCAGGGGGACAGGGTCCGGGGATGGCAGAACGTCTGGATGGCAGACGGCAACGATCTGCTCGGGAAAAACGCGCACGCTGCGCAGGCCGGGCACGCCGCCTTCGCCAAATACCACCACAAGATCGCAGCGGGCCACGTCGTAATCCGGGTTCTGATCGCGCGTGACCACCTGCACCTTGATGTCCGGATGCAGCGCCTGAAACTCTGCCAGTCGCGGCAGCAGGTAGAAGCTGGTGAACCCGATGGCAGCATTGACCACGATCTCACCGCCCGGTCGTCGCATCTGCACCGCGTCGAACCCCGCATGCATGGCGTCGAACCCTTTGGCAATCGCCGTGGCCAGAACCTGGCCCTCTTCGGTCAGGGTCAGGCGGGGCTTGGACCGCAGAAACAGCGCGACCTCCAGCCACTCTTCAAGAGCTGCCACCTGTCGGCTGATCGCTGGTTGCTGCACGTTCAGCTCTTGGGCCGCGCGAGAAAAGCTCAGATGCCGAGCAGCGGCCTCGAACGCGTTGATCTGTTGCAGCGGCAAGGGCTTACGAGCCATGATCATTCCACTCACGAATTATAGTCATTCACCATTTCCGTCTTTTTTGTTCTTTTCAAGCGTTACACTGTGGTTTCGTACGTCGAGAAAGGAATGATCGTGCTGGTCCACGCCATGGCCCGATTTGCCGCAACTGCCGCCCCGCCGCCCTCTGTTCACGCGGTGGCAGCCCAAGCGGTCGCAGATTGCTTTGGCTGCATTTTGGCAGGCGCGCACAGCGAGGTCGCTCAGCGGGCTTTTGCCGCCTATAGCCGTTTGGGCGATGGATCCGCGCCAATTCTTGGCACAGTGCAAACCTTACCCGCCTCATATGCAGCCCTTGCCAACGCCGTGGCCGGTCACGCCTGGGACCTGGATGATTGGGAAGAGCCGGGCAACACCCACCCCACGGTTGTCCTGCTGCCTGCGTTACTGGCGGCGGCACATTTGAAACCCGTATCGGGCCGCGACCTGCTGGCGGCTTATGCGGTCGGGTGCGAAATCATCATGCGGTTGGGAGAGGCCCTCACACTTGATCACTATGCGCGTGGGTTTCATTCCACCGCCACCCTGGGCGGGATTGGCGCGGCCGGCGCCGTGGGGCGGCAACTGGGCCTGGATGACGCACAGATTGCACAGGCCATGTCCATCGCAACATCGCGCGCGGTTGGCTACACGGTTCAGTTCGGCTCGAACGCCAAACCCTTGCAAGCGGGGTTTGCGGCCCAGACCGGGGTCGAGGCCGCGGTACTGGCGGCCCAAGGCGCGACAGGTCAGGCACAGGTTATTGACCACCCACGTGGGTTTGCCGGGCTGTTGGGTGCGCACGATGCTGATCGCAGTGCCCGCACACGACAGCGGCTTGGGTCCCCCTGGGCGCTCGACGAATATGGGCTGGTGCTGAAACCTTGGCCAAGTTGCGGCTATACCCATCGGCTGATGACAGCCGCCCTTTCCGTGCGCGATCAGGTTCTGCACCGCCTTGATCAAATCGTACGCATTCAGGTTTGGATGCCTGACTTTCACTATGAAATCCTGCCCTTTGATCGCCCTATGACCCGCAACGAGGCTTTATTTTCCGCCCCCGCCTGCCTTGCGCAAGCACTGATAACCGGAGGCCTGACGTTGGCCGACAGTGCCGCCGGGTTCTGGGACATTGACCCTGTGACCCGGCTGATCCCGCTGACTTCGGTCGCGTCGGAACCCGCGCGTGATCCGAACCTGAACTATGACCCGCTTCAGCCCGACCGCCTGGCAATTGAGCTGCGGTCCGGTGAGGTTATCGAAACCACCTGCGCCTATCCTTTGGGCGCACCGCAGAACCCCATGAGCCCGGACCAGCTCGCCGACAAGTTTCAGGATATCACCACCCTCTCGCGCAGCTGTTTCGATCACCTGCTGCAGTGGCCCGACGCCCCTGATGCAGCCAAATACTTTCAGGAGATCCCCAGATGAGCAGACCAAAACGGGCCGGGGGCCGCAGCGCCCGCAGGCTGGAACGCGCAGACGGCGCAGGCAGCGGCCCGACCGAGGCGATTTGGCCTGGCATCGCAGGTGGGCGGTACCGCGCCTTGACCGGCGCCGAGGTCGCGATGATCGACGAGACGGCAATGCGCATCCTCGAAGAGATTGGCCTGAAGGGGGCCACACCGGCCTGCATTGAAACCGTTTGTGCCGCGGGTGGGCAGATGACCGAAGATGGGCGTTTGCTGATGCCGGAAACCATGGTGCGCGAGGTTCTGAAAACCGCCGGGCGCGGCTTCAAGCTTTATGGTCAGCTGCCCGAGTTTGACATCGACCCATCCGATACGCGCATCCATTTCGGCACCTCTGGCGCGGCGGTCCACATCGTTGACAGTGAAACCCGCGAGATCCGCGATTCCACTCTGCGTGACCTTTATGACATGGCGCGTTTGGCGCAGGCGCTGCCCAACCTGCACATGTTCCAGCGCACCGTCGTGGCCCGCGATCTGACCGACCCGCGCGAAATGGATTTGAACACCGCCTATGCCTCCCTCAAGGGGACAGCGAAACCCACCGGCACCTCGTTCGGGTCGCCTGATGTGATGGAAGAGGCGGTCGAGATGCTGTCGATCATCGCAGGCGGGCGGGACGCGCTGCGTTCCAGGCCACCGATCTGTGTGTCCACCTGTTTCATCGTCCCACCGCTTACCTTTGCCGAAGAGGCGCTAGGCGTCATCGAATGCGCTGCACGGCACGGGATTCCGCTGAAACTCGTTTCGGCCGGACAGGCGGGCGCCACCAGCCCTGCGCCCCTTGCCGGGGCGGTGGCGCAGCAAACCGCCGAGGTGTTGGCCGGGCTTGTTTATGTAAACCTACTGAACCCCGGCCATCCGGCCACATTCGGTGCCCTGCCCTTTGTCAGCGATCTGCGCACCGGGGCCATGTCGGGGGGAAGTGCTGAACAAGGCCTGCTGATGGCCGCCTGTGCCCAGATGGCGCAGTTTTATGACATCCCCTGTGCCGTCAGCGCGGGCATGACCGACAGCAAGATGCCGGATTTTCAGGCCGGGTATGAGAAGGGGTACACCGAACTGCTGGCTTCGCTGGCCGGGGCCAACCTGATCTATGAGGCGGCAGGCATGTATGGCTCACTGTTGGGCTGTTCGCTGGAGAGCTTTGTCTTGGACAACGACATGATCGGCTCGCTGATGCGCGCCACGCGCGGGTTCGAGGTGACACCTGAGGCATTGTCTCTGGAAACCATCCGCGACGTCTGCGTTGGCGGAGCCGGTCATTTCCTGGGGCATGAACAGACGCTGAACCGGATGCAATCGGATTACTTCTATCCTGCGCTGGCCGATCGCCGCACACCGCAGGAATGGGCGGCAGCCGATGACCGGAGCCTGCTGGAGCGCGCGCGCCAACGCACAGCGGACCTTCTGGCGGCACCCGAACCAGATCACATCCCGCCCGAGATCGACGCAGACATCCGGGCACGGTTCCCGATCCACTTGTCCTGATTTGACCGCTTTGTCATTGCCTCAGGTCCGGCGACGTGACTTTAATCTGCGCATCACGCAGGGAGAGAGAGCCACATGAAAATCGCGACTGCCGCCTATCCGCTCGACTGGCTCGACAGCTGGTCACAGTACGAAGACAAGATCGCCCATTGGGTCAGCGACGCCGCCGGGCAAGGCGCCGATCTGCTGGTGTTCCCCGAATATGGCGCGATGGAGCTATGCACGCTGGCAGGCGCCAATGTAGCTGCCGATCTGGAGCAATCGCTGCACGCCGTGTCCGACCGGATGGAACCGGTGCACGCGCTGCATCAGAAATTGGCGGCCGAACACGGCGTTCACATCCTGGGTGCGTCTGCCCCGGTGAACGATGGTTACGACAGGCCGGTCAACCGCGCTACGCTTTATGCGCCAAACGGCAAACGGGGACATCAGGACAAGCAGATCATGACCCGGTTTGAACGCGATCCGTGGGACGTGGTACCGGGTGATGGGCTGCAGGTCTTCGAGACCGAACTGGGCAAGATCGGCGTCCTGATCTGTTACGACAGCGAATTCCCCCTGTTGGGTCGCGAGCTGAGCGAATGCGAAATCCTTCTTGTCCCGTCCTGCACCGAAGCCCTGTCCGGCTACTGGCGGGTGCGGATCGGAGCAATGGCGCGGGCTCTGGAGAACCAATGTGTGTCAGCGATGGCTTCACTGGTGGGCGAAGCGCCCTGGTCGGAGTCGGTGGACGTCACCACCGGCATGGGCGGCATATTCGGCCCGCCCGACACCGGCTTTCCCATGACCGGCGTTTTGGCAGAGGGCACCTTGAACCACCCCGCCTGGACTTACGGCGAGGTTGACATGGACGCCATCGCCCATGTGCGTGCAGATGGTGTGGTTTTGAACCGAACCCACTGGGCCGAACAGGACAGCCGGGTTAATTCGGTCACAAACAGCCTTGTTTAAGCGATTGGGGCCTTGAAATAAGGGGCAAATAGGCTCATTTAAACGCACGGCCTGCGGATTCTGCAGGTGCAACATCAAGATGGAGACAACATGGCCAAGGAAGATACGCTCGAATTTCCCGGTGTCGTGAAGGAACTCCTGCCGAATGCGACGTTTCGGGTCGAGCTGGAAAACGGCCATGAGATCATCGCACATACGGCAGGCAAGATGCGCAAGAACCGCATCCGTGTTCTGGCCGGCGACAAGGTTCAGGTCGAAATGACCCCCTACGATCTGACCAAGGGTCGGATCAACTACCGCTTCAAGTAACGCCAGCCACATGGCGTTCATTCTCGGATCGGGCAGCCCGCGACGGTTGGACCTGTTGGCCCAGCTTGGCGTGCAGCCCGACGCCGTCCGCCCCCCCGATATCGACGAAGACCCCCTGAAAGGCGAGCTGCCGCGCCCCTATTGCGTCCGTATTGCGCGCGAAAAGGTGCAAGCGGTCGAGGCCGCGCCGGATGACATCGTGCTGTGCGCCGACACCACCGTCGCGCTCGGGCGCCGGATCATGGGAAAGCCCGCCGATGTAGGTGAAGCTGCCGAATTCCTGCACGCCCTCTCGGGCCGACGTCACCGGGTGATCACCGCAGTTGCAGTGCGCCAGGGGGACAAACTGTGGGAGCGTGACGTGGTCAGCCAAGTCAAGATCAAACGCCTCTCGGACGTTGAAATCAACGCTTACCTCGCCACTGGCGATTGGCAGGGCAAGGCAGGCGGCTACGCCATCCAGGGGCCCGCCGGAGCCTTCATCCCATGGATCAGCGGCTCGTTCACGGGTATCGTGGGCCTGCCACTGTCGGAAACCGCGGGCCTGCTGCAGGCCGCGGGCTACCCCTTGTATCAGGAGCGCACATGAAGGGCCGTACAATCGTTCTCGACCACATCAACGACCGCCAGGCAGCCGCGCTGATGTTGGACGGCAAGCTCGAAGATTTCCTGATCGCGAGTGACGCCCCGGCCCCCGGCACGATCTATCGCGCCCGCGCCGACCGCCCGGTCAAAGGCCAGGGCGGCATGTTCCTGACCACCCCCGACGGCCCCGCATTCCTGCGCCAGGTCAAGGGCTTGGCCCCCGGCGCGATGCTGCTGGTACAGGTCACGGGTTATGCCGAACCCGGCAAAGCAATCCCTGTGACCACAAAGGTTCTGTTCAAAAGCCGCTATGCCATTGTCACGCCCGATGCGCCCGGCCTCAACATCTCGCGCAGCATCCGGGACGAAGATGAACGGGATCGCCTGTTGGAAATCGCCCATGGCGAGATGGGTTCGTCGGGCTACGGCCTGATCGTCCGCTCGTCCTGCGCTGGCGCGGATGAGGGCGACATCGCCGAGGACATCGCCGAAATGGCCGAGATGGCCGCCCGCGTGATGGGCGACGATGGCACCGACATCGCCTGCCTTGCCGAAGGCGATAGCCCCCACACGCTGGCCTGGCGCGACTGGAGCGATCCAGCCGAAGTGGTCACCGACTCCGGCGGCTTCGAAGACCACGGCGTACTGGACGCACTGGACGAGGCGCAAGGCATCGTAGAGCCCCTGCCCGGCGGCGGTTATCTTTATATCGAGCCAACCCGCGCTCTCATCGCAGTGGACGTCAACACCGGCAGCGATACCTCGATGGCTGCAGGGCAAAAGGCCAACTTTGCCTGCGCCAAGGCTCTGCCCCGCGCCCTGCGTGTCCGCGGCCTGGGCGGGCAGATCACACTGGATCTGGCGCCAATGCCAAAGAAGGACCGCCGCGGGTTCGAAACGTCCCTGAGGGCAGCTTTCCGTGCTGACCCTGAAGAAACGACACTGGTCGGCTGGACCCCCTTGGGTCACTATGAACTGCAACGCAAACGCGGTCGTGTGACCTTGTCCGAGGCCCTCAGATGAGTTGCCCGGTTTGTGAAGCCGAGACGGCGCAAAAGTACCGCCCTTTCTGCTCTAAACGCTGTGCGGACCTTGACCTGGCCAAATGGCTGAACGGGTCATATGCGCTGCCATCCCAAGCCCCCGAAGACATGGATGTGGATGTTTCCACAGAAGAAAAAGCCCCAAACCGTCCGCATTAAAAAAAACCTGAAAAAGCCTCTGGACACTGCCCTTGGCACGTCATAGAAGGCCCCCACCCAACGACAAACGTCGTTCCCGTGCCCGGGTAGCTCAGGGGTAGAGCAGTGGATTGAAAATCCTCGTGTCGGTGGTTCGATTCCGCCCCCGGGCACCATTTGCGTGTGTCGTATGCCCCATCTGCCGTGACGCTGCCGATTTCCTGGTCCGCCGGGATCTGGCCAAGCAGGTCGGGTAAAACCGGTGCATCGCCAATGTGGCTCCCGGTGATCTCAACAGCCCGGATCTCCAGCGTTTCCTCGTCAATCCCGAGGTGGATCTTGCGCCAGACGCGACGTTTCGGGCCGCCATGCTTGCGGGCGTGCCATTCGCCTTCGCCCTCGATGCCGGTGCTGTCGATTAGCAGGTGCAACGGACCCTTGGAGCCGCGATAGGGGATATTGACGGCCAGCGTCTTCTGGCGGCGCGACAGCGTGCTGAAGTCGGGCACCGTCCAGTCGAGGCCAGCCAGTCGCAGCAGACTTTCGACGAACCCGGCTGTCTGCCGGAGCGCCATCCCGAACAGCACCTTCATCGAAAGGCACGTCTGTATAGCGGCGTCGCTGTAGCTTTGCTGGCGGCCACGCCTGCATGTCGGCGCGCCATCCCAGCTCATCTCAGGATCGAACCAGATCGTCAGCAAACCCCGGCGCTTGAGCGCTTCGTTATAGGCTGGCCAGTTCTTGGTCCTGTAGGTTGGGGGTGTAGGTCTGCTCATCCATCCCAGCTACCACGCTGGATTCACAAGATGAATCCCTCACGCGATTCGTGCAACAGAGCCGCTTCTGGATTGATCGAAGCGCTGCGCAAGCAATGGGCCGATGCCTGGGGTGTGCGCATGGAGCATCTGTTGCACTATGCCATTCTGGCACTGCTCGATACCCCCCGCACACCGATCGTCGGGACATCCTTCGACTGTTTCTGGAAAAGGAGTTTCGATCCGAGGTGCTAGCGCAGGTGCAAGATCCGCAAGTGCGGCAGGCCTGGACGAAAGAATACCCAGCCATGAACTACAAGAACGCAGCCGTTGGTCTGGCTCCCATTGCCTACAAGCTGGGTGCCTTTCTGTCTCACCCGATTGGGCGCACGGCGCTCTGCGAGCCCAGACAGCCTCTGCGGTTTCGTCAGATCATGGACAGCAGACAGATCCTGATCGTCAATCTCGCAAAAGGACAGCTCGACGCGGACATTGCCAATGTGCACGGTGGACTTTTGGTGTCGTCCCTCATGCACGCCGCATTGTCGAATTCGCCCAACTCAACGTCACGCGCGATTCCCATCGCTTTGCGTCTGGCGTCGGCAAGGGAGACCACAGGATAAGGGCCGATTTTGACGCGTCTACATGAACCGTTCGGGCGGACCATCGTGTAGAACACCTTGGCACCTGTGGTCGACACACGCACATGCAGGCCGGATATTTTCTGGTCACGCACTTCGTACCGTTTCGAGGTTGCAAGGTGCATCGCGTCGAGTGATTTTGTTGTCAGCATCTGTTTTATGCGGACATCGTAAGACACCCAGAATCCGCGTGTCAGGGTATGGTTTGGAAAACTATGCAGCGCCCGGTGACAGTCTGACTGGTCACGAAAAGATTACGCAAAACGCATTTCTCTGAAGGTGAGTGACAAACGCCGGGATCGGGGGTGTTTCTGCCCATTTACGATATCGCTTTTGCGTGCAGGAATGGCATGGGTCCAGACATGACGCGCCTCACCTGAAAGCACCCAAAGGCTCCCAGGCTCAAGTGTCAGATCGATCTGTTGGCTGATTTTCAAGTTTTCCAAGCGCATGACGCAGGACGAAAGCAGGCTTAACGATGCGATCACATCTCCAAAACACGGTCTGCAATCCACATGTGCAGATATTCCCTGACCCGGCATGTACTCGTTCACAATGACCTGATCTGGGACCGACCCGAGATAGTCTTCTTCCCGAGCTTGTCTTACTTTGTAGTCATAGCGATAGCCGTAGTGCTGCACGCGCCGTTTCAGATCGCTGCGCCAAGGCTGTGCATCAATCTTGTTTACCAGATAATCGGCTTCTTCACCTGAAACGGAGTCGGGCCGGTACTTTAAGCCCGAAGGCAGATCAGGCTGAAAAAACGAAAGTTGCGAAAGCTGTGTGCTCATGTATCGCTGCCTCCTCATCAGCCGTGTTCTGGTGAGAATAGGCCGGATAGTCTTTGGGGTTGAAAGTATAGATGTCTGGCCCTGCGAAGCCAGCTTTCTTGGCTGCGTCATCCATCTTGAACGCGCCCTCATAGAATGGGCTATCCACCGTTGAGATGACGACGAGGTCACCGGATTTCAGGTGGGCGCGGCTGCTTTTCAGAAAGCGCGTGACGAGTACATGATTTGGATTTTGGCCGTAGAGCGCTTCGCGCGAGGCGACATTTGGAAACTGAAAGATGATAGTGCGAAACCGACGCTGCCCGATGGTCTTCGACAAACAAGTTGCATCAACCCCCGTTTTGATCTGCGCGCCAAGTTTCAGCAATTTCGCGGCGTTGTCACAAGCGGTATCGCCCAGATCAACTTCATCCTCGTATGCAGTGGCAAGAATAGATGAAGGCGCCCCCCCTTCAAACGTGCCAAAGCCAACGCAAAGCTAAAATTGCCTTCGCCAACAAACAAAGCGCTGCCAAGACGGGCGCGGGCTGCAAAGTCGAACTTGTGTGGTGCTTTGTTGAGCTTCTTCAGTTCAATGGCTGGCGCGTTGCGAGCTACGGCCTGCTGAACTGCATCAACCAACGAAGCTCCTCGGAATTCATACGTCACTGCCAACACCCCCTGCAAATTTGAGACAAATCGAAGGTGCCAAAGCCGGGTTAACAGGTGGCCATCTGGCGCTCGCTCGCTGGGCTGGGTGCCACATGGGGGCTAATATGTGTGAGCTTGATTGCGATGAACTGACGGAGAGCGAAACAGCCTGGCAAGTCCAAGTAATTGACTGCAAACCACATTCGGCACGGACTGCTAGGGTCAAGACTCATAGCCAGTAAATTACGAGCGCTGCCAAGGCGATCGCGGAGAGGAAGACTCTTGGACAGCGGTCATATCGCGTCGCGACACGCCGCCAATCCTTCAGCCTGCCGAACATGATCTCGATCCGATTGCGGCGTTTGTACCGACGTTTATCGTAACGGATGGCTGTTTTGCGTTGCTTTCGACCAGGGCTACACGCGTGTATCCCTTTGTCTTTCAACGCTTCTCTGAACCAATCAGCATCATAGCCACGGTCGCCCAGCAACCACTCGACTTTTGGCAGGCTGCTTAATAGCGCCCGCGCCCCGATGTAATCGCTGACCTGACCGGCGGTTACGAACAGGTTGAGCGGGCGGCCCTGGCTGTCGCAGATGGCATGCAACTTTGTGTTCATGCCCCCTTTGGTTCGGCCAATAAGGCGTCCACGCCCCCCTTTTTGACAACCATGCTGGTCGCTGTTCGGTGGGCCTTTAGATATGTTACGTCAATCATCAGGGTCTTCTCTTCCCCGCGCTCGGCCGCCAGGCCCGCCATCATCTGGGCAAAGATGTCCTTGTCACTCCAGCGCTTCCAACGGTTGTAAAGCGTCTTGTGAGGGCCATATTCCTTGCGAGCATCACGCCACCGCGACCCATTGCGATTGATGAAGATAATCCCGCTCAACACCCGCCGATCATCAACGCGCGGCTTTCCCTGAGACTTCGGGAAATAGGGCTCCAAACGCGCCATCTGCGCATCGGTGAGCCAGAAAAGATCAGACATGTCACCGCCTTGTTTTCCTGCGGTGAATCACGACGCTCGATCGAAATCAATGGGTCCTGACCCTACTGCATTCTTGGTGTAATTCTGAATAACGCTCCAAACTTCTCATGATTACCCCCGCATTGCCCTGTTGAAATAGTCGGTGAACGGTTTGGTCAGATAGCTCAGCGGTGTGCGTTCGTCGGTCTTGATGAATACTTCGACGGGCATGCCGGGCAGCAGGGTGTTATCGCCCAGTTTGCTCAGCTCACCCTCGCCAGGCAGCACCTCGACCCGATAATAAGTTTGCCCCGTCACCTCATCCACCAATGCATCGGCCGAGACACCCACGACATTGCCTGACAGTTCCGGTGTCGTGCGTTGTTCAAAGGCGGAAAACCGCAAGCCCGCAGGTTGGCCGCGGAATACCTGGTCGATATGGATGGGTTCGACTCGTCCGACAATAACCAGCGGTTGATCTTGGGGGATGACATACATTATCGGCGCTCCGGGTTGGACCACAGAGCGTTCGGCGAAGACCTCGCTGCCGTAGATCAACCCGCTGACCGGGCTTTGCACATTCAAGCGGTTCAGTCGCTCGCTCAAGGCCAGCTTTCGTTCGACCAATTCGATCTGCTGGAACTGCTGGTCACGCAGAGTCGAGATTGCCTCTTCACGGCGGCTTGCCCTAAGGCGGAGCACCTCGATCTTGATCGAGGCGATTTGCCCCTTTGTTTGCGCGATGTTCGCCACAAGCTCACCGATCCGACCGGCCAATGATGCCTGCTCACGCTGGAGCGCTGACACGCGACTATTCTGAGTAAGACCTTTGGCCAGCAGGGCGCTCTGGTCGTCCAACTCGTCCTTGATCAGGTCTAACTGCGTGCGTAGCGCTGTCAGTTGAGCCTCGACGCCGGTAATCGCGGCGTTGTGCTGCTGGATCTGTTCGTTCAACTGGTCAATCTGTTGATTTGTCGTGCGCAGGCGCGCCTCAAAAAGATTGCGTTGACCGGCAAGTTGCTCGGCCACTTCATGATCGCTCTTGCTTGCTTCAACGAATTTTTCCTCAAAAGCGATATCACCCGTTTCGTCCCGCTCGGCAACCAGACGAGCCTTGCGCGCGGCTAGCTCGGTCAGCTGCCCTTCGATGATGGCAAGCTCGAGCCTTAGCAAAGTGTCATCAAAGCGCAGAACGATCTGCCCGGCCTCGACCTGTGCGCCGTCCTTTGCCAGGATTTCGCCCACAATACCGCCCTCAGGATGCTGGATAACCTGCCGGTTGGTTTCAACCTCGATCTTTCCAGTGACCACAACGGCCCCCGCCAACCGCGTTGTCGTGGCCCAAGCCCCTAATCCCCCCACAAGCAGCGTTAGTGCAGAAAACCCAACGATCATTGGCATGGTTGCGCGTCTGCGGATTGGTGGTTTTGTATTCACTGCGCGGTCGCCTGGTTCGAGAAATTTCGCTGGAGGGTTTCTACGTTCTTCAATTGTGCTTTCATCACCTCATCCCGTGGGCCGTAGGACACGACAGTGCCCTGATCCAGCACCACAAGAGTGTCACATTCAGCGATGGCCTGCGGACGGTGGGACATGATGATGACAGCTTTGTTTTCGATCTTGAATTCTTTGATAGTGCGGTTCAAGGCTTTCGATCCTTCGGCGTCCAAGGCCGAATTTGGCTCATCCAGAATGAGAAGAACAGGATCTCCGAACAATGCACGCGCCAGGGCGACGCGTTGCCGTTGCCCACCGGACAGACGGCTTTGATCGCCGTCGAGCAAGGTGTCGTAGCCGTCAGGCAGGGTCAGGATCATGTCGTGGGCATTCGCTCGCTTCGCGGCAGCAACCACTGCATCTCCAGCTACGTCTTGGGCCATGCGCGCGATGTTTTCTGCCACGGTACCTGGTAATAAAACCACATTTTGCGGAAGATAGCCGACATGGCGTCCCAAATGATCCGGATCGTATTGTGAAAGCTCAGCTCCGCCCAACCGAACCTCTCCACTGGCAACAGGCCAGATGCCGAGCAAGGCCTTGGCCAACGAGGATTTGCCGGACCCACTTCGACCAATCACGCCAAGCGCCTGACCGGGTTTTACTGCAAAATTCAAACTCTTGAGGGTCGGACTAGATGCGCCCGGAGGAACGACGATCAGTTTCCGAACCTGAACACTGGCTTCGGGGCGGGGTAGCGGGGTGACGGGTGTAGGCTTTGGGGTTGAGGACAGAAGGTCTACCAAAGAATTCCAGGCATTGCGAGCCCGTTGGACCGTCTGCCACTGCCCCAGACTTTGCTCGATCGGAGCAAGGGCGCGTCCCAACAGAATTGAAGAGGCGATCATTGCGCCTGCGGTCAACTCTCCTTGCAAAACATAGTACGCACCAACAGCCAGCATTGCGGATTGCAGGAGCAGCCGAAATGCTTTGGTGGCCGAAGCGAAACTGCCAGTCCAGTCGGCGGAACTGATACGATCGTCCAAGGCAGCTGCCTGCTTCTGCAACCACCGCTCGGAAACAGCGTTTCGCATGCCCTGACTTTGCACGACTTCACGGGCGTTTTGAACGTGCGACGACAGATCCTGAGCTTGATGCGCAGCAGCCAGAGCACGATGCACCTTTTGTGCCGTGATGATCTGGTTCAGCACCGCAATGACGACCAGGACAGCCGCACCGGCACAGGCGGCCCACCCCAACATGGGGTGCAGAATAAAGATCGCAATCAAGAACACAGGCGACCAAAGCATGTCGAAGATTGCTAGGAAAACAGGTGATGCAGTGAACATCTGGATCGTTTCAAGGTCGTTCCGGCCAGCACTCTTGTTTTCAGTGCCGCCCGATACTCTGGCCAACCTCGCTTCAAACACCGTCCGGTCAAGCGCAGTTTGAAAGTTGGCCCCATAGCGCGCCATGATCCGACCACGTGCGTAATCCAAAAGCGCCATAAGCAGATACAAAATGCCAACCAACAAGAAAAGCGCCGCCAGCGTTTCTTCGGATCTGGAAGTCAAAACCCGATCATACACTTGAAGCATGAACAACGGTCCTGTCAGCATCAGCAGGTTGACGAAGATGCTGAATACGAACACAGCGGCAATCAGATTAGCCCCCGATGTCCGCGCTGATTTTAGCAACTGAATTTGACTGTGATCAGGAGATAGAGAAGACACGGGATTTCTTTTTCTTTGCTTGTTCGCAGGTGTTGCGGCCCTGCAGTTAGGGTCGCAATGAAGATTATCAGTGGAAAGACATCAGCATAGAAGGATTAGACAAATTGGAACTCAGCCTCGCTGAAATCGGTGACCTGCGCGTTGTCGATCAACAAACGATCACCGCTCCCGTAGTCGATCTGAATGTTGCCCCCCACTTGCGAAGTTGAAATATCCGCGAATCGAAGACCAATAAATTGTATCACACCGGCTACTGAAGAATAGTCTCGAATCTGGTCGGTGCCGTCTCCTGTCGCGAATTCGAAAGTGTCACTTCCTGCTTCGCCGAAAAGATTATCGTTGCCTTCATTTCCGTCGATCAGGTCGTCTCCGCTGCCGCCATAAACCCAATCTGCGACTTTGGTTGCCCGAATGATGTCGTTGCCATCCGTTCCGTGCAGCGCGTCCGTGGGGTTACCCACGTTTGCCGTCGCATAGCTGGGGTGGCGCGAGACCCAATCAGCATCGATCCGACCCAGGCGTGATCGGCTCTGTTGCACAAATCCCGTGCGGGATTCATGTCGTGAATCCAGCGTGGTAGTTGGAGCGCATGAGCAGACCCACACCTCCGACCTACAAGACCAGGAACTGGCCGGCCTACAATGAAGCGCTCAAACGCCGTGGCTCGCTTTCGATCGGGTTCGACCCCGAGATGAACTGGGATGCCGCGCCATCAGGCAGACGTGGCCGCCATCAGACCTACAGCGATACCGCCACCAAGCCTGTCTGACGATGAAGGTGCTGTTTGGCATGGCGCTGCGCCAGACGACCGTGTTCGTCGAAAGACTGTTGCGCCTGATCGGTCTGAACTGGAAGGTGCCTGACTTCAGCACGCTTTCGCGCCGCCAGAAGACGCTGGCCGTGGACATCCCATATCGTGGCTCCAACGGCCCGCTACACCTCCTGATCGATAGCACCGACATCAAGACCGAGGGTGAAGGCGAGTGGAACGCATGCAAGCATGGCGGGCCCAAGCGGCGGGCCTGGCGCAAAATCCATCTTGGAATTGACGAGAACACCCTAGAAGTCCGCGCCGTCGAGATCACCGGGAGCCACATCGGTGATGCGCCGGTGCTGCCCGATTTGCTCAACCAGATCCCGGAGGAGGAGGTGATCGGCAGCGTTACCGCAGTACCTATGATACACGCAAGTGCCACGACGCCATCGCTGACCACGGGGCGAATGCTGTCATTCCGCCTCGCAAAAATGCCAAGCCGTGGAAGACCGTCACCACGGGTGCGGGGGCCAGAAACGAGGCTCTACGGGCGTCGAAATATCTTGGCCGAGCGATCTGGCGAAACTGGAGCGGATACCACCGACGAAGCCGTGCCGAAACGAAACCTCTCGGGATCATGCTGCGCATAACGCTGCCGGTCAACGGATGCACTGTATGAAACTGCTGGGGCAGCGCCTCATGGCACGAGACTTTGACCGACAGGTCGCGGAGGTCCAGCTCCGCATCGCCGTCATGAACGGCTATACCGCGATTGGCATCCCTGTCACAGAAGCCGTTGGATGAAGCCGTCAGGGGAAAGGGGAGCCTCGGGCATCAGAGGTTTTGTGCAACAGAGTCGGGTTACACTGGAGTTACGTAGCGAATGGCCTTCATCGTTGTATACATTTCAGCAGCTTAGGCCGCTTCTCAGCCATAAACGACTGCATGCCTATCTAATTCCAATGCTCTGTTCGCGGACTTCCAACCGGTCAACAAACCAACAGATTGCTTCGACCATGGGGGGCAGTCTCTGCAAAATGCAAGGTTGCAGGCCTTGCGGGATCGCCAGCATATTCCAGGCTAAAGAGCTTGTGCAAAATGACGAGGTCGAGGCGGGTTCGTCGAGGCTGTTCATGGGTTGAGCTGAGGTGTTCCAACAGGTGCTGCACCGGCCCCGACTTCAGAATTCATGGAAGATGCCTATGATGTACTGCAGGAGTGCCTAACGCCTCAAAAGCTGCACCTTCGACCGGCGCCCCTATGACGTTGGCACCCTACAAATGACGACACCAGAATTGCAGTGGTTTCGCTGATGCCACCTTCTGCCCGAGGTCTTTCCATTCGAATTCAGCGATGGCGCCTTCCAGTTTCGAATACCCGCGTTTTGTCCAAAATGGCTCCAGCGACTGATAGTCGGCAGTCCGCATGGGATGGTTCAAAGGGCGCTGAACAGCACAAAAGGCAACCAGTCCGAACCCAAGCGCCTGGGCGTGACCCTCGCGCAAATCAAAGAAACGGTGCCCGACGCCCTGCCCCCGATAATTGGACAGCAGAACAGATTCGGCGCAGTAAAAAATATCCGCCATGTCGTACCCGGTGCCCGCAAAGGCCGCGCCAAAATCGTCCGAATGATCAACCAACGGTGTGCCCGTCGAGGCGCCAATCAGCTGCTCACCATCAAAGGCACCGACCAGGATCGCGTCCGCGCTGTCGCGATAAGCCTGCAAATAGTCCCGCTCATAGGCAAGATCGCCATCGTAGAGGTATGGAAAGGCCCGAAACACCTCGATACGCAACGCGGCGACGTCGTCCAGTGCAGCCTCAAGCGCCGCGCCGGTCAGGACGCGGACATCCGTGACCTTAGCCATTCGAGACCTGCTTCACCCAATCCGCAAGATTGTAATAGGTGGTGACACGGGTGATCTTGCCGTCGCGCAGATCAAAGAAGGACCCCGCAGGCAGGCGATAGGTCTGGCCCGTCGCCTCGGGCAGGCCTGCGTCCGTTTCCAGATAGGTACCGTTGACGATGTATTCCGCCGACGCGCGGGTGCCGCCCCCATGATCTTCGGTGGCCTCGAACACGACCATGTCGGTCAGTTCTTCCTTGTAGCAGCGGCTCATATGCGCGCAGAAGTCCGCGAATTTCTCGCGCCCGGCGCGGATCTGCCCCTCGTTCACATGGTGGGCCACATCGTCGGACAGGCAGTCCAGCATGGTGTCCACATCACCTGCGTTGAAAGCTGTAAAATAGCGTTTGACGGTCTCGGTCATGTCATCTCCGTTGGTTCCCCCCAACGATCCTTGAGATGCTGAATGATCTGGTCGCGGGTCTGTCTGTAGCTGTTTAGCTTGTCATTCCGCGTCTCGCCGAGCCCGGTAGGGTCCATTATTGGCCAATATTCGACATCGAGGTGAAAATATCGCGTGAGTTCCAGCGCCCGCCGCTGACTCGCGGGCGACAAGGCAATCACCAGATCGAATGAGCTCAGGTCATCGCCCCATTGCTCCATCATATCGAACGAGCGCGACCTATGGCGGCTAAGCTCGACATCCATTTCCTGACACACTGCGATTGAAAAACCGTCAATCTCCATGTCGTTGTGGACACCGGCAGATTGGACGTAGGTATCCATACCGTAGTATTTTTTCATGATCCCCTCGGCCATCGGGGATCGCACCGCATTGTGGTCGCAGCAAAACAGAACCGACTGCGGAAGCGGCAACACCACCTATCAGCCTCCGAAGTGCAGCACGCAGATCAGCGTGAACAGGCGGCGGGCAGTATCGGTGTCGATGTCGGCCTTGCCTTCAAGACGTTCTTGCAGAACCCGGCTGCCTTCGTTGTGGATACCCCGGCGCGCCATATCGATGGTTTCAATCTGGCTCGGAGGCAGGGTTTTCACCGCATTGAAGTAGCTTTCACAGATCTGAAAGTAGTCTTTGACCACTTGGCGGAACGGCCCCAGCGACAAGTGAAATTCCGCTGCCTTTTCCTCGGCTTCGGTATTCACGTCGAAGACCAGGCGCTTATCGCGGATTGACAGGTTCAGGTGATATGGACCGTCCGGAATGACGCGATCATCCCGCTTGGGCAGGGCGAAACTGTTCTCTTCCAGCAGGTCGAACATCGCAACCTTGCGCTCCTGCTCGATCTCAGGTGTCGGCGGGGGCAGGTTGCGGTCGTCCAGTTCGATTTGACTGATGCGGTTCATCTGTGCGCGGTCTCGGTCAGCGTAAGTTGCGCACGGTCCTACAGGATCACGTCAGCAGGGGCAACGCCCGGTTCCCCCTGTCCAGATTCACTGAACTGGCTGCGGCATCAAGGCCACGAAACCTGACCCAAAAGCCCTCCGTTGCCACGCGACATCCGACCACAGAACAACCGATAAGGATGTCTCAGGCCGACTTAGAGCAACAGGAACTAACGGTTCAACGCGTCCAGACGCACCTTGACCGAAAGTCCGTGCGCCTCAAGGCTCTCGGACTGCGCCAGACGTTCGGCGGCCGGGCCGATGGCACGCAGGGCCTCGGGCGTCATCTTGCTGAGCGTGGTGCGCTTGAGGAAATCCATCACCGACAGTCCGGACGAAAACCGCGCCGAACGCGCCGTGGGAAGCACGTGGTTCGGCCCGCCCACATAGTCGCCAATCGCCTCGGGGGTGAACTGGCCGAGGAAAATCGCGCCCGCATGCACCGTTTTCTGGCTCAACGCGTCCGGATCGGCCACGCACAGTTCCAGGTGTTCCGGCGCAATCCGGTTCGACAAGCTTGCGGCCTCATCCAGGTCTCGCGCGGTGATGACGGCGCCAAAATCGCGCCAGCTCGGACCGGCGATGGAGCGACGCTGCAAGGAAGTGAGACGTTGCTCGACGGCTTCGCCGACAGAACGACCAAACGCAGCATCATCGGTGATGAGGATCGATTGCGCGCTTTCATCATGTTCCGCTTGGCTCAACAGATCTAGCGCGATCCAGTCCGGGTCATTGTCTTTGTCGGCGATCACCAAGATCTCGGACGGACCTGCAATCATGTCGATGCCCACTTTGCCGAACACGCGACGTTTGGCAGCGGCCACAAAGGCGTTGCCAGGGCCCGTGATCTTGTCAACCGGCGTAATGCTCTGCGTGCCATAGGCCAGTGCTGCAATCGCCTGGGCGCCGCCCACGCGATAAATCTCGTCCACGCCCGAAAGCCGCGCGGCCAGCAGCACCAGCGGATTGATCTGACCGTCCGGTGTTGGCACGGCAATGGCCAGCCGTTCGACGCCAGCCACCTTTGCCGGAATGGCGTTCATCAAAACCGACGACGGATAGGACGCCAGCCCGCCCGGCACATACAGCCCCGCAGCCGACACCGCCGACCAGCGCCAACCCAATGTGGCACCGCTCTCATCCGTCCAGCTGTCATCCGCCGGCATTTGCCGCTCGTGATAGGCCCGGATGCGCACGGCGGCCAGTTCCAGCGCTTCGCGATCTGCGTCCGGCACCTGGGCAATCGCCTCATCAACCTCTGCTGCTGAAATCGCCAGCGTCTCGGGGGTCAACGTCATCCGGTCGAACCGCTCGGTCAGCTCGATCACCGCAGCATCGCCGCGCGCGCGAACGTCAGCAATGATCCCGGCCACTACATCATCCACATCCGGGCTGTCTTCGCGCTTGGCGCTGAGCAACTCGGCAAAGGCCTGCTCGAAATCGGGCTGCGTCGTGTCGAGAAACTTTGGCATGGGCGGTCTCCTTTGCCCGGTCACATACCCGGCCCACTCCAAGGCCTCAAGCCGTATGCGCCTCTTGCGGCAAAGCGACCGGATCAAAGCGACTTGATCATCCGCAACTCATCACCCGCCCGCTGCCATCCAAGACGCAGATAAAACGCCTGTGCCGTATACGTACTTTTGAGATACGCTTCCGCAAATCCAGCCTCTCGCAAGTGCCCTTCGACCTGCTGCAACAGCGCAGATCCCACGCCACGTCCGGTGGCTGGTGGATCAACGTAGAGCACCGAAACCTCGCCCTTGGGGGATGCCGCCGCAACGCCGCAAATCTGCCCGTCCCATTCCGCCACCCACAACACGTGATCCCCCGCGAACCACTGCCGCAGGCCATCGGGCGTCTTGTTTGCGGTCCAGGCGGCGATCTGATCTGGATCGCCCTTGTGATCGGCCCCGCACAATTGGGTGATCGAGCGGATCAGGATCGCGCTCATGTCAAAGACGTCAAACACGGTGGCCGGGCGCACAACCCGGCCCCGGGGCACCGCGCCAAAGGTTTGCGAAATGCCCCGTTTGTTCTGCATCACTCAGGATGGTTGGGTACGTGTTTCGACGGCGCCAGATAGGGGCGCGTTACATCGCGCAGCGACACCTCAAGCGCCTCAACCTGCAAACGGATCGCACCATCGCCCGCCAATGTCAGCAGCACATGACCCGCGCCATCCTCTCCAGCCTCGAAGGCAACCGAGAGCAGCGACAGAACCGTGTCCGCGTCCGACCGGTCGATGCCCTGGCTGGAAACGCCCAGAACATTGTCCACTACCAGAACCGATTGCACCCGCTCAAACGCGCGGCCCCGTTTGCGAGCCGCGTCCTCGTCTTCCCACCGGAACCGGTTGAGCAACAGCGCAAACCGCCGTTCAGCCGCGCGCCAGGACATTTCCGTGATCGGAAACACCGCGTCCTGCGTCAGGGTCGAAATGACCTTGAGATCTTCGGCGTCCAACGCACCAAGGTTCAGCGGTGCCTCACGGCCGTCTTCGAATGTTGCGTCTGCCATCAGCTCTTGATCCGTTCGATTTTTGCGCCCACACCTTCGAGCTTGCGCACCACATGCTCATATCCACGATCCAAGTGATAGACCCGACTGACCACAGTTTCCCCTTCGGCAGCCAGACCCGCAAGGATCAGCGACACGCTGGCCCGCAAATCGGTGGCCATCACCGGCGCTCCTTTGAGTTGCTCAACCCCGGTCACAGTGGCTGTTCCACCCTGAACCTCGATATTGGCCCCCATGCGCATAAGCTCGGGCGCATGCATGAAGCGATTCTCAAAGATCTTCTCTTCCAGAACGCTGGTGCCTTCTGCCGTGCAAAGAAGCGCCATCATCTGCGCCTGCAGATCAGTCGGGAAACCGGGGAACGGCTCGGTTGTCACGTCGACCGCTTTCACGCGACCGTTGCGGCGGCACACTTTCAGACCCTTTTCGGTCTCTTCGACGCTGATCCCGGCAGCGTCAAGCTTTTCGACAAAAGCCCCCACCAGATCCATGCGACCGCCGAGCAGTTCAACCTCACCCCCGCAGATCGCAGGCACCAACATATAGGTGCCCAGCTCAATGCGGTCGGTGACCACCTGATGCGTCGCGCCATGCAGCCGGTCGACGCCCTGGATTTCAATGGTAGATGTCCCTTCACCCGAAATCTGCGCGCCCATCTTCCGCAGACAGTCGACCAGGTCGACGATCTCGGGCTCGCGGGCCGCGTTTTTGAGAACCGTGGTGCCCTTGGCCAGCGTTGCCGCCATCACGATATTCTCAGTCGCGCCAACCGAGGCAAAGCGCATCTCATGCACAGCCCCTTTAAGGCCACCGGGCGCCTTGGCATGCAAATAGCCGTCTTTAAGCTCGATCTCGGCCCCAAGCGCGGCAAGACCGTCAGTGTGCAAATCCATCGGGCGCGCCCCGATCGCGCAGCCGCCCGGCAGCGACACAACCGCCTGGCCGAACCGCGCCAACAGCGGCCCCAAAACCAGATTGGACGCGCGCATCTTGCGCACGATGTCATAGTCCGCTGTGTGGCTTGTCAGGTCGTGGCTGGACATCGCAATGACCTGCCCGTCCTGCAATGTTGACACTTCGGCCCCCAGTGATTGCAACAATGCAGTCATCGTCTTGATGTCACTCAAGCGCGGCGCGTTGGTCAGCGTAAGCGGTTCTTCGCTGAGAAGTGTGGCCGGCATCAGCGTCAGACACGCGTTCTTTGCCCCTGCAATCGGGATCTGGCCGCTAAGCGCGCCGTTCCCTGTGACCAGAATCGAATCCATCTGCTCTTACCCCTCGCCTTCCTCGTTACCGTCGTTTTGAACCGAGCGCGCCTTGGCCTGCGCCTTGCGCCGCCCTAGGTTCGCCTTTAGCGCCGCCTTGAGCCTGTCTTCGCGCGACGCCTCGGTTTTTGCCTTATTTCTGGGTGTATCTTTGTCTGCCATGCTTCTTCTGTACAGGAGCCAAAAAAAACCGTCCAGATGCCCTTGCACCCCGTTTCGTTTGAGTCTAATCACCCCCCCACGGCGCTGCTGTAGCTCAGAGGTAGAGCACTCCCTTGGTAAGGGAGAGGTCGAGAGTTCAATTCTCTCCAGCAGCACCATTAGCATCCCCCAAGACAAATATTATGAAAATCACCGCAGTCGTTTTGGCTTCGGAAATCTGTCAAAATTAGCCGGAATTACACCCAAATTCTGTACATATCCATACAGCGTTTCTAGTCCCGCACAACTTGTCGGCTCATTACTTGAGGGCCGATTCGTTTATCCTTCACCCAGGTTCGGAACCCATTAATTCGTCAAACTCAGCGTATGACCGCAAGCTCTGCGCGTTGATCATACGTTTCGGAAAAGACAATGACTGGCTGCCAGATGAGGAGCGGAATGGGCGCTTAACTTCAGCACCGCCATACTGACGCTCGAACCGTCGTGCAATCATTGCCCGCGTGAGGTGCCCCGCTCGATTTTCGGTTTGAGCATCTTCAGCACTAATTTACAATTTCCCGCCATCTTGCCCCTGGGTGAATTAAGGAGCGGGAAGTGAAAGTCGAAACATTATTGCTGTCCAAGAGATCGGCTGACGTTAAAGGGGTCAGTCCTGATTTCACTTTACGGGAGACCGCTCAACTGTTGCTTGAGCACAGGCTTGGCGCCTTGGTCGTCACCGATGACCATAACAATTTGATTGGCATCGTATCTGAGCGAGACCTAATCCCAGTTGTCGCCAGCCTGGATGCGTCGGCGTGCAATCAGCGTGTCTCAGAGGTAATGAGCACGTCTGTCGTATCCTGTAGTCCCGAGGACGAGGTGGCGTTTGTCCTGCGGTTGATGAATGAGCATTCGTTCCGGCACATGCCAGTGCTTGAGGACAAGAAGCTGGTCGGAATTCTGAGTATCCGAGAACTGACAAAAGCATACGACCTGCTGCAGATCGAAGCGAACACTGATCCTCTGACCCAAGTATCGAACCGTCGGCCCTTTCTCAAAACGCTTGAGGCAAACTTTCAGAGTGCCGCCAAAATTGGCCAACCGCTTTCCGTTGCCATGCTGGATGTGGATCACTTTAAGCGCATCAATGACACCTATGGTCACGACGCGGGCGACAAGGTTCTACAGCAACTGTCCAGGATGCTGATCAGAGAGTTCCGCACAATTGACCTTGTTGGCAGGCTCGGCGGTGAAGAATTCGCTCTGGTGTTCCCTGAAACAGATCTTTCAGGCGCATTCATTGCATGCGAACGCTTGCGCAAAAACGTAATGCAGCAGGAAATCAAGACAGATGGCAACAGAATCTGCCTGACCGTTAGCATTGGGCTTTCTGCACTCGGCGCGGATTCGGTTGACGGGGCATCGCTGCTTAAGCAGGCAGACGAGTTGCTCTATGTGGCAAAACACAAAGGGAGAAATCAGGTGGTTGTCGATGGAAATCTTGATATCTCGACCATTTCCAAAACGTCGATGTCTTGGGTTGGAGAAAACCAGTAGCTTACAGTCGGGCTTTCCAATCAATAGATGATGCTTGCTGCGAGCGATTGCTGAAAGGGGAACCCTAGGACAGCAGTCATAGTGGGCTGCGACGTGCTTCTGCTGCTTGAGCGTGCCAAATATGATTTCGATCCGGTTGTGGCGTTTGCACATGCGTTTATCGTATGTGACCGAGGTCTTGCGTTGCCCTCTGCCGGGGATGCAGGCACGAATTGCGCTTCAAAGGCGGGTCTTTTGGCCTTGGCAGAAGTGTGCGTCCCGAGTGTGCTGCGCATGGGATCACCTGCGTCAGTGTCAGCCCGACAGGGATATAGGCGGAAATGCTAAAGTCCCTTTTGGATCAGACCACCGAAAAATCCGGGATACGGCGTGCCGATGTCTATGCAAGCCATGCGGCGTCCCCCCCTAAGAGAACCCTTGCGCAACCTGAAGAGATTGCAAATCTCAACGCATTTCTTGTCAGTGACGCGGGCAGCGCAATCACAATGGAAGATTTCCGGGTGAACGCAGGGAAGAACTGGCACGGCCCAGCCAATGTATGTTTGAGGCCGCAAGTGTTGCCGCACCCACAACACAAAACGACACGAATGGGCCTTCGTTTATTCAACCGGCCTGGCCGTCAACACATCAAACGCAGGATCCAGATGGTTATCAAGCAATGGCGCGATACCCGAGGGAACATCTTGTGAATTTGGCAGATACAAGCCACACGCCCCCAGTGCCTTACGCAGGTCGATATTGTTACCGATCTTGTTGTAAATTACCCGCGCCACAGTGGGGTCGCGCCGCGATGCGCTGGAAGACCCCATGGTCAAACCCGATAGTTTCGTCGCCTGACTACGATAGGTCCCATAGAGAATAGTCAGGGCCATTTCCCCGGCCGACATAGTGCTGGTTTCAGCGATGAACAGACGCTCGGCTTTCATCGTCACGAGACCCCGGTATTTGAAAACGAACCGGTGGCCAGTCACCGGATCCCGCAACCGTTCGATGGTTTTGGACAGCACCTGTCCGTCCTGTTCATACAGGTGCACCAGCGTTTTCATGATCTTGCCCTGCCACCCAAACGAGTAGAAATAGGCATGATGATAGCCCAAATAGGGTCTGAGCCGCCGTAAGTCGGGCGAAAAAGCCTCGTTCACCAGTTTGTTGACCTGGTGGTCGGACGCGCTTGTCAGCGGCAGGTTCACATAATTGCGTTGGAACTCGGCCTTGGACCAGGACAACGCCCCTGGCTCCAACCCAAAATGCACTTCGATCTTGCGCGTGTTGTGGGGGGACGGGCGGGTTTGCCCGGAAAGATAGCGGGCAAACTGCTGCCGGTTGATCGACAGTTTGCGACACAGATCGGAAACAGATGCTTCTCGTGTCACGATCATCTTCAGATTGGCGCTGAATGGGGCGTCCTGGTCCGTCACTTTTTTCCAAATCCCCGCAAATTCTTTAGCTAGTTTTCGCTAAAAGAGATCTTTCGCTAAAACAAGCTAAAACTAGCGAAATCCACATTGTGTGCCCGTTTATGGAAGTGTCCCCAGCAGAACATGGTCAGCGACCAGCAAGATGGGAGGACATCAGATGCCAGATTATACACGGTTCGAATTTCTAAAGCGCGAACTGTCCGAGAACCGGTTGTCGCGGCGCGGCTTTCTGCAACAGGCCAGTGCGCTAGGGCTGATGGCAGCTGTGCCCGCTGGGCTAATTGGCAGCCAGGCACAGGCGGCGACGCCCAACAAGGGCGGTAATTTCCGCATCGGCGTCGGCGGCGGCTCAACCACCGACTCGTTGGATCCGGCCACCTATGCAAACGCTTTCTCGCAAACGCTGGGGTCGACGATTCATTCATCGCTGACCGAAGTGGGCACTGACAGCACCCTGCAATCCGCAGTCGCCGAAAGCTGGGAAGCCAGTTCTGACGCCACGGCATGGACCTTCAAGATCCGCTCGGGTGTCACTGCGCACAATGGTAAGACCATCGACGCAAATGACGTGATCGCATCGCTCAATCACCACCGGGGCGAAAGCACCTCGTCTGCCAAGCCTTTCCTTGATCCGGTCACGAACATCTCGGCCCCCGATGCAAACACCGTTGTGATCGAGCTGAACGGCGGCAACGCGGATTTCCCGTTCATTCTGTCCGACTTTCGCCTGGTCATCATGCCATCGGACGGCGGCAGCGTCGAAGTCGCCGCGCGTGATGGTATCGGTGTTGGTCCCTACAAGTTGGAAAGCTTTGACCCCGGCGTCCGTGCCCGCACCAGCCGCAATGACAATTTCTATGGCGACGGTCAGAACTTTGACTCGGTTGAATTCATCACGATTGCCGACAGCACCGCGCGCACCAATGCGTTGGTGTCAGGCGATGTGGATTACATCGACCGGGTGGATCTGAACACGGTGCACCTGCTCAAGCGGCAGTCGGGCATCACCGTTCAAGAGGTCAAGGGGATGCAGCACTACACGCTGCCGATGAACATCACCACGAACCCGTTCACAGACAATAACATCCGTCTGGCGCTGAAGCATGGCATCGACCGAGAAGCCGTCGTCAAAACCGTTCTGCGTGGCTATGGCTCGGTGGGCAACGACCACCCGATTTCCTCGGCCAACCGGTTCTTTAACAGCGAGCTGGCGCAACGCACCTATGATCCGGACAAGGCGAAGCACTATCTGAAACAGGCTGACCTGGACTCGTTGACCGTGGGCATTCACCCCTCGGACGCAGCCTTTGCCGGCGCAGTGGACACAGCGGTTCTTTATAAAGAGCACGCGGCCCCTGCAGGTATCACTCTGGACGTGGTGCGCGAGCCGGCGGATGGTTATTGGTCCAACGTTTGGATGAAAAAGCCCTGGTCGTTCTCATACTGGAATGGCAGCCCGATCGAAGACCGCACGCTGACCACCGCTTATGAGGGCGGCGCGGCCTGGAATGAATCCTTCATGGATTTCCCGGACTTCAACGAGCTTCTGGTCGCGGCGCGGTCCGAGTTGGACACCGCCAAGCGCAAGGACATGTATTGGCAACTTCAGGCGATCCTGAACGAACGCGGTGGATCGGTCATCCCGATGTTTGCCAGCTATGTTTCGGCGCATTCCAACAAGGTAGCGCACGCCGATCAGGTGGCAAAACACGCGGATATGGATGGCTATAAAATCGCCAACCGCTGGTGGTTCACCTAATAAATCCCCGACTGTGGCGGCGTTGGGCTTGTCCCGCGCCGCCCTCTTTTTCTCTGGCGCAAAAGGGTTCCTGTATGAGCCTGGCGAAAGCCCATTCCCTATTGTTTGAACCGGTACAGATTGGCCCGGTCACGGCCCCGAACAGATTATATCAAGTGCCCCATTGCAACGGCATCGGGGATGCCGCGCCTCATGTGATCGCTGCGATGCGGGGAATGAAGGCCGAAGGTGGATGGGGTGTGGTCTGCACCGAAAACCTGATGGTCGATGCCTATAGCGACATCGCCCCTTTTGCCATGCAGCGACTGTGGGATGCAGGGGATGTCGATGTGCAGCGCCTCACCGTGGATGCGATCCACGAACACGGCGCGCTGGCGGGATGCGAGTTGGCGCATTTCGGCATGGCAGCCAGCAACCGCATCAGCCGCGAGCTCCCGATGGGGCCATCCTCACGTCCGATCCTTGAGGCGATCGATCCACGCCAGTCGCGGGTAATGGACAAAAGCGATATCAAGGCGTTTCGCCGCCGTCACCGCGAGGCCGCGATAAGGGCGCGCGAGGCCGGGTTCGATATCGTTTACCTGTATTGCAGCCACGAAAACTCGATCCTGTCTCAGTTCTTCTCGCCCTACCTGAATGACCGCTCGGACGAATACGGCGGATCGCTGGAAAACCGGATGCGGCTGTTTCATGAGGTCTTGGCGGATACCAAAGATGCGGTGGGGGACCGTTGCGCTGTCGCGATCCGTTTCTCGGTCGCGCAGTTGCAGCGGCACCGGATCATTGAACGGGACGAGCTGCGCGACATCGTCGAAGCGACTGCAAACATGCCCGACCTTTGGGATGTTAACATCAATGACTGGGGTCATGACAGCGCCACCTCGCGCTTTGCGGGCGAAGGGCATCAAGAGGATCTGATCTCGTTTGTCAAACAGGTGTCTGACAAGCCGGTGGTCGGTGTGGGCCGCTTTACCTCACCCGATACCATGGCCGGTCAGGTCCGGCGCGGTGTGATGGATCTGGTCGGCTGTGCGCGGCCCTCGATTGCCGATCCGTTCCTGCCAGAAAAAGTGCGGACCGGCCGAGTGGACGAAATCCGCGAATGCATTGGCTGCAACCTGTGCATTTCGGGCGAGAATTCATTCACGACCATGCGTTGCACCCAGAATCCGACAATGATGGAGGAATGGCGCCGTGATTGGCACCCCGAGATCGTGTCACGCATTGGATCTCCCGAAAACGCGCTGATCGTCGGATCTGGCCCTGCGGGGCTCGAGGCGGCGCTGGTCTTGGCCAAACGCGGCTATGACGTGGCGGTCGCCGAGGCCGCGAGTGATTTTGGTGGCCGGATCCGGCGCGAAAGCGCGCTGCCGGGGCTGGCCGAGTGGATCCGCGTGCGCGAACACAGGCTGTTGCAGCTACGACAGATGGCCAACGTGGATCTGTACCATTCCTCTCTGCTTGGGGCAGAAGATGTGCTGGACTTTGGTTTTGAAAACGTGGTTCTGGCCACCGGCGCGCGCTGGCGGGCCGATGGGGTTGGGCGCAGTCATTACCGCCCGCTGGACCTGCCTCCGGTACTGACGCCCGATGACGTGATGGACGGCAACCAGGTGTCAGGCCATGTGGTGATCTATGACGATGACGGGTCGTATCTGGCGGCCGCACTGGCCGAACAGCTTCTCAAACAGGGCGCGACGGTCGAGATTGTAACCCCGCATGAAACTTTTGCTCGCTGGACCCGGCTGACACTGGAACAGCGCCGGTTGCGGGCACGGATGGTCGAGCGCGGTGTGTCCGTGTCGCAAGAGTTCACCCTGTCTGACGCCACGCAGGGCCAGTTCACCTTTGTGGATGGCTTAACGGGGCAAAGCGTCACGCGCGAGGGCGATCACCTGCTGATGCTAACCAGCCGCCGACCGGATAGCGCGCTGTTTGATGCGCTGACGCAACAACCGCTTGCCGAGGCCGGGATCAACTCCGTGACCCCCATCGGCGATTGCGTTGCGCCGGGTCTGATCGCCCACGCCGTTTTTGCCGGGCACCGGCTGGGTCGGGAAATCGGGCAGGCCGCACAGGACGTGTCCTATGCCCGTGAACGCTTTTCTTTGAACAGACAGGCCGCCCATGCGGATGCGGCAGAATGAAGGACAACTCATGACCGAACAGAACATCCCCGTCATCCGCCTGCATCCTGATGGCGACGGCGCCACCTTCAACCCGTGGCAGGACGTCACCCATGACGGCGTGATCGAGGGCACCCCACAGGACCGCAACCTGATCTACTTCGACCAGTGCCGCGACATGGCCGGGCGCTCGCGGGTGGGCATCTGGGAAAGCACGGCCTATGCCGAGCAGATCACCGACTATGCCGCGGATGAATTCATGGTCGTGCTCGAAGGCAGCTGCACCATCATCGACGCGGCGGGCCACGAAGAAGTGTTCGAGGTCGGTGACAGCTTTTTCATGCCCAAAGGTTTTAACGGGATTTGGCGGCAAGAGGGGCACATGAAGAAGTATTTCATGATGTTCCTTGCCGACTGATCCGGACAAAGGGGGGACTTCGCCATGCATGCACTGATGAAAATGATCCTGCAGCGATTGGGGATCGGGTTACTGACGCTGTTTGTTGTCTCCCTTCTGATCTTTGGCGCGGTCGAGATGTTGCCAGGGGATCTGGCACAGGAGTTGCTGGGACAAGGTGCAACCGAAGAGACTTTGGCCGAGCTTCGCGAACAACTCGGCCTTAACCAGCCTGCCTACCAACGGTATGTAAACTGGCTCGGGGGCGCGATTCAGGGTGACTTTGGAACTTCATTGGCCAATGGCCGTGATATTGGCGAATTGATCGGAAACCGGTTCGTGAATACGATCAAACTGGCGATCTATGCCGCTGTCATTGCGGTGCCAATTGCCATCACACTGGGTCTGCTGGCCGCGCTGTATCGCAACACGATCTTTGATCGGGTGGTGAACATATTCACGTTGGCTTCGATTTCGTTCCCCGAATTTTTCGTGGCCTACATCCTGATCCTGATCTTTTCTTCGAAACTGGGTCTGTTTCCGGCGCTTGCCGCTATTGAAGATGGCGCTCCATTCACTGAATTCCTGTACCGGGGCTTTTTGCCCGCGCTGACGCTGACGCTGGTTGTTACTGCGCACATGATGCGGATGACCCGGGCATCAATCATCAACCTTCTGGCGCAACCCTATATCGAGATGGCAGGGCTGAAAGGCATGAAACGACTGCGTGTGATCGTCAAACATGCGCTGCCAAATGCGTTGGCCCCGATCATCAACGTCGTGGCGTTGAACCTGGCCTATTTGATCACTGGCGTGGTGCTGATCGAAGTGGTGTTTGTCTATCCCGGTCTTGGACAGTTGCTGGTCGATAGCGTGGCCAAGCGCGACGTGACTGTGGTGCAAGCCGCCTGCCTGATCTTCGCCACCGTTTATATCCTACTGAACCTCACTGCGGATGTGCTGTCGATTGCGACCAACCCGCGCCTGATGCACCGCAAATAGGGGGCCGCGCTGATGTGGAAAGACCTGAAAAAAGCGCCACCAACCGCCTGGTTCGGCATCCTGACCGTGGCGTTCTATGTCATCGTGATGGCCTTCGCGCCGGTTCTCGCTCCGTTTGGCGAGACCGAGATTGTGGGCTCTGAATTCGAACCCTGGGGCGCGCCGTATTTACTGGGTACCGACAATCTGGGCCGCGATATGTTGAGCCGACTGATCTATGCGGCGCGCAACACCGTGGGGATCGCGCTTGTCACCACTGCGTTGGCCTTTCTGCTGGGTGCAGCGATGGGGCTTCTGGCAACGACCATGGGGGGTTGGATCGATCAGATATTCTCGCGCATTGTCGATGTGCTGATGTCAGTGCCGTCGCTGATCTTTGCGCTGCTGCTGCTGACCATCTTTGGCACATCAATCGTTTCGGTGGTGCTGGTGATCGCTGTACTGGATTCGACGCGGGTGTTCCGGCTTGCGCGGGCGGTGTCGATGAACGTGATCGTGCTGGATTTTGTCGAGGCGGCTCAGCTGCGCGGAGAAGGTCTGGTCTGGATCATCCGCAAAGAGATTTTGCCCAACATCATGCCGCCGCTGGTGGCCGAATTCGGATTGCGCTTCTGCTTTGTATTCCTCGCCATCTCGGCCCTGTCTTTTCTGGGGCTCGGCCTGCAGCCGCCAACCGCCGATTGGGGCTCGATGGTGCGCGACAACGCTGCGCTGATCACCTTTGGTGATGTCACACCATTGCTGCCTGCCGCTGCCATCGCCCTGCTGACCATCGCAGTGAATTTTATCGTGGATTGGATGCTGCATCGCGCATCCGGGCTGAAGAGCTAAAGAAGGAGAGAAACATGAGCGAACAACTCCTGACCATCCGCGATCTGCGCATTGAGGGAAACACCGGTGATGACTGGATCGAGATCGTACATGGCGTCGACATAGATCTGAAAAAGGGCGAAGTGTTGGGCCTGATCGGGGAATCCGGCGCCGGTAAATCAACCATTGGCTTGGCGGCCATGGGCTATTGCCGGGATGGGTGTCGCATCTCGGGCGGAACCATCAACTTTGACGGGGCGGATTTGCGCGCCGGCAGCGCCGAGGATTTGCGCGGTGTGCGCATCGCCTATGTGGCGCAATCAGCAGCGGCGTCGTTCAACCCGGCCCACAAATTGATCGACCAGTACTGCGAAGGCCCGGTTGTGCACGGTGTCATGAACCGCAAACAGGCCGAAGAGGAAGCGGTCGAGCTGTTCGAGAAACTGCAACTGCCCGAACCGCATCAGATCGGCTTTCGCTATCCGCATCAGGTCTCGGGCGGGCAATTGCAACGGGCGATGACCGCCATGGCAATGTCTTGTCGCCCCGATCTGATCATCTTTGACGAGCCGACTACGGCGCTGGACGTCACCACACAGATCGAGGTGCTCAGCGCGATCCGCGACATCGTACGCGAATACAACACTGCCGCAATTTACATCACCCACGATCTGGCCGTGGTGGCGCAGATGGCCGACCGGATCAAAGTGCTGCTGAAAGGGGATGAGGTCGAAGAGGCTGACACCGTCACCATGCTGTCGGCCCCGAAACAGGACTACACCAAATCACTCTGGGCCGTGCGCTCGATGGAGGCCCAGCCGAAACCAGCCCCGGCGGCGAATGCGGTGCCCATTGTGCGGGTCGAAAACGTGACTGCGGCCTATGGCGCGACGCCCGTGCTGGAGAATGTGAGCTTTGACATCCATGCGGGGCGCACCGTGGCCGTGGTGGGTGAAAGCGGGTCTGGCAAGTCCACTACGGCGCGGGTCATCACCGGCCTGCTGCCTCCGCGCGATGGCCGCGTTCTGTTTGACGGTCAGGAGATGCCGGGTCACTTTCGCAGGCGTAGCAAAGACCAGCTGCGCAAAGCCCAGATGATCTATCAGATGGCCGACACAGCACTTAATCCCAAACAAACCCTGGGTGAAATCATTGGCCGCCCTGTGCAGTTCTATCTGGGCCTGCGCGGGCGCGCCGCCACCGAACGGGTTCGGGCGCTGATGGATCAGATCGAGCTGGAACCGGATCAGTATATCAACCGCTATCCAACCGAACTGTCAGGTGGCCAGAAGCAGCGCATCGGCATTGCCCGCGCCTTGGCGGCAGAGCCGGAATTCATCGTTTGTGACGAGGTGACTTCGGCGCTTGATCAATTGGTGGCCGAGGGGATTTTAAAGCTTCTGGACAAAATCCAGCGCGAAATGAACCTGGCGTATATGTTCATCACCCACGATCTGGCCACTGTCCGCGCCATCGCCGACGAGGTGGTCGTGATGCAGAAGGGCCGCGTTGTCGAACAGGGGCCCAAGGTCGATATGTTCACCCCGCCACATCATCCCTATACTGATTTGCTGCTGAGTTCGGTGCCTGAGATGGACCCAAACTGGCTCACTGGACTTCTTGAGGCACGTGGTATCAGTGCAAGCTAAGGTTCTGATAAAAGTGGTCAGTGAAAACTGATCGTACCGTGCCCAGCCTCATTTCAATGGACCATTTCGGATTAGAGTTTCGGGCATTGGTGGGCGCATGTTGAGGGCCTGATGGGATCGGGTGTGGTTGTGTTGTTCCAGCCAGCAATTGATCGCGATCTGTGCCTGCCCGGTGTTTGTGAACCATTCGGAATCGAGAACCTCGCGGCGGAGCGTTCCGTTGAGCCTTCGTTGTCCCCGTTCTTCTGGGGTGAACCCGGGAGGATCCGGGTCGGTCTTACCCCAACTCTCTCGAGACAGCGCTGAGTAACCTGTGATGCAACTTCCGGGCCGTTGTCGCTTCGGACGAACTCTGGCTGTCCGTGGCGCAAGAACAGCCCATAGAGTACCTCCAGCCCATCTTCAGAACCCATGCGGTTCCAAACTTCTGCGGCAAGTGCCTGGCGGGTGTAACGACAGACACATTCAAAACAGAAGGCAATGTCCTGAGGGTGATATGTGACGTTGTCGCAGGCATGACCGGCGCCAGTTCGTTGAAGACTAATAAAGGCTTGTCTGCTCCTCGGCTTGGATCGGTGTTTGATAAACTCTGAAGCAACGCTTCAACTATCTGAGTTTAGCTGAGCCTTGCGAGGCTAAGAAGACTTGATGTGAAGCCACTCAACTCATCACGACACATCCCAGAAAATAGAGAGCCACCGCCCCTTTGAGGGCGGTGGCAAACTTTTAGTGGTCAAAATTGCAGTTTAAGCTGGTCAAATTGCAAACTGATGCGAGCTTTCACAAGAATTTGAGCCCATGCCGGGTCAGCCACACTTGGAATGCCCGCAACTGCGGCAGGTCATGCAGCCTTCGATCATGACCAGGTCAAACTGGCCGCAGCTGGGGCAGGCCTTGCCGCGGTTTGTGTCGGTGTTGACCACCTGCGCCTGCGGATCGGACTTCAAGCCCATGCCCTCGCCCTCCAAGAACCCGATCGCCACCATGTGTTGCTCGATCACACCACCAATCGCCGCCAGGATCGAAGGGATGTATTTGCCCTGCACCCAGGCCCCCCCGCGCGGGTCAAACACGGCTTTCAGTTCTTCTACAACAAAGGAGACATCGCCACCACGTCGGAACACCGCCGAAATCATCCTGGTCAGTGCCAGCGTCCAAGCATAGTGCTCCATATTCTTGGAATTGATGAACACTTCGAACGGGCGACGACGGCCGCCGATGATGATGTCATTGATGGTCAAGTAGATTGCATGCTCACTGTCAGGCCATTTGAGCTTGTAGGTCGAGCCCTCAAGCGACTGCGGGCGATCCAGCGGTTCTGACATGTAGATCACATCGCCGCCTTCGACTTCGTGCGGGGCATCAGCACTTTCGCCCGGCGCCTTTTCCGAACTTTCCGATACGGTCAGAACGGACCCTGTGACGTCATTCGGGCGGTAGGTCGTGCACCCTTTGCAGCCCTGATCCCAAGCCTGCATGTAGACGTCCTTGAACGCATCGAACGAGATGTCTTCGGGGCAGTTGATGGTTTTTGAGATCGAACTGTCGATCCACTTCTGCGCAGCGGCCTGCATCTTGACGTGATCGGTTGGGGCCAAGGTCTGGGCGTTGACGAAGTAGTCCGGCAACTCCTTGTCGCCGAACTTGTCGCGCCACAGCTGCACGGCATAATCCACGACCTCTTCTTCGGTGCGCGAACCGTCCTTTTGCAGTACCTTGCGGGTATAGGCGTAGGCGAAGACTGGCTCGATGCCCGAGCTGACATTGCCCGCGTAAAGCGAAATGGTTCCGGTTGGTGCGATCGACGTCAGCAAAGCGTTGCGGATGCCGTGCTCGCGAATTGCCTCGCGCACGTCGTCGTCCATCGCCTGCATTGTGCCGCTGGCCAGATATTTCTCGGCATCGAACAAGGGAAACGCCCCCTTTTCCTTCGCCAATTCCACCGACGCCAAATACGCGGCGCGGGCGATCGCGTGCAACCAGCGCTCGGTCTGACGCGCCGCCTCGTCCGAGCCATAGCGCAGGCCCAGCATCAACAGCGCATCGGCAAGGCCCGTGACGCCCAGACCAATCCGGCGTTTGGCTTGCGCCTCGGCCGCTTGTTCGGGCAGCGGGAATTTAGAGGCATCGACCACGTTGTCCATCATGCGTACAGCGGTGGCGACCAATTCCTGCATCGCGTCAGGGTCAAGCTCGGCGTCCTTTTCGAACGGGTTCTTGACCAAACGGGCCATGTTGATCGACCCGAGCAGGCATGCGCCATAGGGCGGCAGAGGCTGCTCACCACAGGGGTTGGTCGCGGCGATGGTCTCCACGTAACTCAGGTTGTTGGCTTTGTTGATCCGGTCGATAAAGATCACGCCCGGCTCGGCATAGTCATATGTGGCCTGCATGATCTTGTTCCACAGATCACGGGCCTGAACCGTGTGATAGACCTTGTCGCCAAAAACTAGCTCCCAAGGACCGTCCGCCTTTACGGCCTCCATGAAGGGATCGGTGACCAGGACCGACATGTTGAACATGCGCAGGCGCGCCGGGTCGGATTTGGCAGTGATGAACTGCTCGATGTCCGGGTGATCGCAGCGCATGGTGGCCATCATCGCGCCACGACGCGAGCCCGCGGACATGATGGTGCGGCACATCGCGTCCCAGACATCCATGAACGACAGCGGGCCCGATGCATCGGCCGCCACGCCGTGTACATCCGCGCCCCGCGGACGGATGGTCGAGAAATCATAGCCGATCCCCCCACCCTGCTGCATGGTCAACGCCGCCTCTTTCAACATGTCAAAGATGCCGCCCATGCTGTCGGGCACGGTGCCCATGACAAAGCAGTTGAACAGGGTCACCTGACGCGCGGTGCCAGCACCGGCGGTGATACGGCCAGCTGGAAGGTATTTGAAATCTTCCAGAGCCCCAAAAAACCGCTCTTCCCAATGCGTCGGATCTTTCTCGACCCGGGCCAGATCACGGGCGATCCGTCGCCAGCTGTCCTCGACGGTTACGTCGATGGGCGTTCCATCCGCCTGCTTAAAGCGGTATTTCATATCCCAGATTTGCTCGGCGATGGGGGCGGCAAAGCGGCTCATTGGCTGATTCCCTGTCTTGGAAGAGGCGTACAGATTAAACCAATTGTGATGACATCCACAACACCTTGATGACTGCAACCATCAAGCTACAATATGAAGTTGAAACCGGGGACGACTCTGTGGGCAAGCTGTGAATAAGTACGTAAATCTCATCAAACTCTCGGTCGGGACGGAATCGCCCGAGACGCTTGATGCCTGGCAGCAAAGCCGCGCTGCCCAGACCGAAGACGGATTACCCCGCCATGTCACCCGCATGTGGCCCAAGCGTGAGGCCGAGATTCTCAATGGCGGCTCGATCTATTGGGTCATCAAAGGCGTCATCCAATGCCGTCAGAAAATCCTGCGAATGGATGAAGTCATAGGCTCGGACGGCATTCGCCGCTGTGCCATCGTACTAGATCCCCAGCTGCACCGAACCCAGACGGCCCTGAAACGCCCATTTCAGGGCTGGCGCTACCTAAAACCAGAAGATACCCCGCCCGATCTGCCCAAGGGGCGTACGCAGGATGACCCGATCCCGGACGAGTTGAACAGGGCGCTTGCCGAGATCGGCGTGCTCTGAACTCAATCCTCGAAAATCGCCACAGCCCGAATGAACCCGGCTGAGGCGCCTTTGATCTTGAACGGAAAGCACGAGATTTCGAACCCGTTGGGTGGCAGGCCCTCAAGGTTCGACAGCTTCTCCATATGGCAATAACCAATGTCCATCGACGCCCTGTGCCCCTCCCAGATGATTGAAGGGTCACCGGATTTGGCATAGGTCTGAGCCGTCAACGGAAACGGCGCATCCCAGCTCCATGCATCAGTGCCAGTCACCCGCACACCCCGTTCGGTCAGATAAAGCGTTGCCTCACGCCCCATGCCGCAGCCCTTCATCAAGTAATCAGGCTGGCCGTAGTGCGCTCCTGCTGAAGTGTTGACCACAACAATGTCTAGCGGCTGCAAATCGTGACCGACCCGCGTCAATTCTGCTTCAACATCTGCCGCAGTCACCACATAACCGTCATCAAAATGGCGAAAGTCCAGTTTCACGCCGGGGTTCATGCACCATTCCAATGGCACCTCGTCGATGGTGATCGCCCTCTGACCGTTGTTCATGGTCGAATGGTGGTGATAGGGCGCGTCCAGATGGGTGCCATTGTGGGTGGCGATCTTCAACCGCTCAATGGCCCAACCTTCACCACCCGGCAAATCCTCACGCGTCAGACCCGGAAAAAACGACATGACCTGCCCGGCAGTCTGATCATGGCTCAGGTACTCGATCTCGGGCAGCATGATGGGCGGGTCGGACACGATGCCCATTTCCAAAGGGACAGACAGATCGACAAATCGGCGCGGCATAAGGGGGGCTCCTGCTCTGGCGTTTGGCCGCACATTAACATGATCCTCGGGATTGTCTTTTTTCGTGTTAAGCTCTTCGGAATTGATTGGAGGAATTTGAATGCCAAGTTTCAAAGACAGGCTGAACAACAGCACAGACTGCATGACAATGAACATCGCGACCATCCCCTCGGCGGTGGTGACCCAAGCCATGGCCGCAGCCGGATCGGACGGGGTGATTATCGACATGGAGCATGGTGCCATCGACTATGGCACAGCTCACGCCATGATCGCCGCCACTCAAGGCACAGAGTGCGCGCCACTGGTCCGCCTGCCCGAAATTGACACGGCTCTGGCCAAGCGAGTGCTGGATTTGGGCGCCGAGGGGTTGGTTTTCCCGTTGGTCCGGACACCGCAGGATGCAGAGCGCGCTGTTGCATCCATGCGGTATCCGCCAAACGGAAACCGGGGGTTTGGCCCATTCATCGCCCATTCCCGCTGGCAAACCGCTCTGCCTGAATACCCATCGAAGATAGAGGATCAGCTTGTCTGCTGCCTACTGGTCGAAACCCGCGACGCGGTGGACAACATCGACGCCATCTGCGCTGTACCGGGCATTGACCTGTTGGTCCCTGCCCTGTTCGACCTATCCACGGATCTGGGCCACATGGGTCAGTTCGATCACCCCGAGGTGGTCGAGGCTCTCGCTCGGGTCGAAGCCGCCGCCAACGCTGCGGGCATACCGCTTGGCAACGCAGCACTGAACGGGGATCAGGCCAAGGGGCTGGTGGCGCGCGGCTATCGGGTCATCGCGGGCTTTGATGTCTTGTGGCTCAAGGAAAAGGCGGCGCAAACCCAAAGCTGGGTCGCCGGTTGAACCGAATTACGAGAAAACCAGCGCCTTGACCGGCAACACGATCGCCTGCGCTCGTAAAACGATGGCGTTGGCGATGCCCATGCCGTCGACCAGCCGAGCGATGAAAGCCGAGAAGCCCTTGATCTCTCCGGCTTCGATTTCTTTTGCACGGCTGGTGTAGGCGACGCCGACGCAGGCGCTGCCGGGTGGGATGTCTTGCAAGTGCGCGGGAAATATCGGAGCAAGGAACACCGTCACAGTCCCCGGTCGCACCCGGTCCTGTTGGTCCAACAACGCATCGCCGGGGCGGAACTGTCCGGCGGCAATTGCGTTTTGTACGTCGCCGACGACCATCGGAATGATGGTCAACGGTTTTGCAGGACAGGTAATTTCCACCAGCATCCCAGGCTTCACCACGCTCGCCGAGATCTGACCAAAAGCTGCAATGAAACGCCCCTGCCCTGTGACATCAGGAACCAGAACGCCAGCCGGTCGCAGGATCGGGTTCACGATGTCTCCGGGTTTGAGCAGGAATTGCTTCACCGTCCCATCCACTTCGGCAAAAACCGTGGACTTCGCGATCTCATTCTCGGCTTCCTGCAATGTGGCGCGTGCGGTTTCGCGCTGTGCGGGGAGCAAGATTGTCTGGCGAAGTTTTGCGCCATCCAGCGCCGCCGTGGCAGCCGCCTGTTGGCTTTCGGCACGGGACACGGCGGTCTGCAACCGCTCCAACTCTTGCTCGCTGACCGTGGAATTATTCCGCTCGGCCAAGGATTGGCGACGATCCAGGTCATCACGCGCCTGGTTCAGGTCGGCAGTGGCGCTACTGAGACGAGCTTCAGCCGCTGCGATCTCTGTAGTCATCAGCCCAAGGGCCGCATCAATTTCGTCAATGCGGCGTCGTGCGGTTTCGGCTGCCGCCTCTTGCCGCGTGGTGTCCAGGCGAAAGATCGGGTCGCCCGCTTTTAGCTGGTCGTTGTTCTGCACATAGACCTCTGCCACCCGGCCTGCGCGGTCGGACAGCACAGTCACGGTGCGAAACGCGGCCGAAACATTGTGGGTCGAGGGGTGAAAGTAGAAGATCACGGTGATCAGGGTCACAGCCAGAATTGCGCAGGCCGTCAGGCCCCATCGCAGCTCATACCAAACGTTGAAGAGCGTGATCTCATGCCCCCAACGTTTGCCCTGTTTGTAATGGCGATACAGGTAGTCAGGCACAATCGTGATCAGGGCCGAGAAGATGAGTTCAAGCATCGTCTTCCCCCGTCACGGTTCCTGAAATGTGGGACGGGAATATCTCGTGCAACGGCACCGCTGCGATCAGTATGGCAGCGATCCAAAAGGCATTGTTCAGTGTAAAGAGCGATATCAGACCCAGCACCCCAACCAGCTGCATCTGCACCTTGTGTGCGCCAGACGCCATCCGGTCCGGGATCGCCTGGATCGTGAAGTAAAGCGCGCCAAAGCCCAGCAAAACAGCCACTAGAACGCATCCGACGACGATCAGGAAACCGTCTGTCTCACCCGGCGGTGTTACCCAAAAAGGCAGTCGCGCCAGGGCCTCATCAGAAATGGAACTGCTCAAGGGTCGCCTCCAGTTTCATAACGATACCAGAGGACTATAGACACGATCACGCTATCAGATCAACGAAACCGCATATGTTTGGGGTGCAGGCGACCCATATGGATCGCCTGCGCCGTCAATCATTCCGCCGCGATGGCGTCTTCGATCTTTTCGACGCGGATCGCCGAGAACTTGAACTCGGGGATCTTGCCATAGGGGTCGATGGCCGGGTTGGTCAGGATGTTCGCCGCCGCCTCGACATAGGCAAACGGAATGAACACCATATCCTCGGCAATCGCCCGGTCAGCCCGCACCATAATGTCGATGGAACCGCGACGGGTGGTCAAACGCACCATCTCGCCCGGCTCAACCCCCATCAGTTTCAGGGTGCGCGGGTTCATCGAGCAGTTGGCCTCGGGCTCCACCGCGTCCAGAACCAGCGACCGGCGGGTCATCGACCCGGTGTGCCAATGCTCCAGCTGACGGCCAGTGGTGGCGATCATCGGATACTCTTCGTCCGGCGCCTCGTCCGGCGGGATGACGCTGGCAGGCGTGAACTTGGCCCGACCTTCAGCACGCGGGAAGCCATCACCAAACACGATCGCCTGACCGGGGTCGGTCTCATGCAGCGACGGATAGGTAATGGTCTCGGTCTCAAGCCGCTCCCAGGTGATGTTGTCGAGCGAGGCCATGGTCTGCTTCATCTCGTTGAACACCTGAGACACATCCGTGTAATCCCAGTTCAGCCCAATGCGCTGCCCCAGTTCCACAGTGATCGCCCAATCCTCGCGCGCCTCACCCGGAGGGGCCACGGCAGGACGCACACGCTGCACCTGACGGTTGGTGTTGCTGACGGTGCCGTTCTTTTCATAGAGCGCAGAGGCGGGCAGGATGATGTCGGCGTAGTTCGCCGTCTCGGTCAGGAAGATGTCCTGCACGATCATCAGGTCCAGATTGGCCAGAGCCGCCCGAGCGTGATCGGCATCCGGGTCGGACATCGCCGGGTTTTCACCCTGGATGTACATGCCCTTGATGTTGCCCGCATAGGCTTGATCGATGATCTCGGTCACGGTCAGACCCTTCTCGTTCGAGAAGTCGCGATCATCCTCCCAGACAGAGTTGAACTTGGCACGAATGCTATCGTCCATCACCGACTGGTAATCCGGCAGGAACATCGGGATCAGGCCCGCATCGGACGCACCCTGCACGTTGTTCTGGCCGCGCAGCGGGTGGAGACCTGCGCCTGGCTTGCCGACGTTGCCGGTCATCAGAGCCAGCGAGATCAGGCAGCGCGAGTTGTCGGTGCCGTGGATGTGCTGGCTGACACCCATGCCCCAGAAGATAAGGCCTGCCTTGGCGTTTGCGAACGTGCGTGCAACACGACGCAGCTGCTCGGGCTCGATGCCACAGATCGGCGCCATCGCTTCGGGCGTGAACTGGCGCAGGTGCTCTTTCTCGGCTTCCCAGTTCTCGGTCCAGCGGTGGATGTACTGGCTGTCATACAGTTCTTCCTCGACGATCACATTCATGATCGCGTTGAGCATCGAGACATCCGCACCGGGACGGAACTGCAGCATTTCGTCGGCGAACTTGCGCATGCCAACGCCGCGCGGGTCCATGACGATCAGCTTGCCGCCACGCTTGGCGAACTGCTTGAAATAGGTCGCGGCAACGGGGTGGTTTTCGATCGGGTTCGAACCGATGATGATCGCCACATCCGCATTCACGATCTCGTTGAAGGTCGCGGTCACAGCGCCCGAGCCCACATTTTCGATCAGCGCCGCAACGGATGAAGCGTGGCACAGACGGGTGCAGTGGTCGACGTTGTTGTGGCGGAAGCCCTGGCGGATGAACTTCTGGAAGAGGTAGGCCTCCTCGTTGGTACATTTCGCTGAGCCAAAGCCAGCAACCGAACGCGGGTCTTCTTCGCGCAGCGCTTTGAGCTTGGTGGCGGCCAGGTCCATCGCCTCTTCCCACGAGGCTTCGCGGAAATGGGTCGACAGATCGCCGGGATCGACGTTCAGCCCTTTGGCCGGTGCATCCTCGCGCCGGATCAGTGGCTTGGTCAGGCGATGCGGGTGGTGGATGTAGTCAAAGCCGAAGCGGCCTTTGACACACAAACGGCCTTCGTTTGCCGGGCCGTTGATGCCCTCAACGTATTTGACCTTGCCGTCCTTGACCTTGAGCGAGACCTTGCAGCCCACGCCGCAGAACGGGCAGACGCTTTCGGTTTCGCTATCGTAGTCCTTACTGTCACCCTTTTGCTGGCCATCCAGGACTGTGGCAGGCATCAGGGCACCCGTCGGGCAGGCCTGAACACATTCGCCACAGGCCACACAGCTTGACGCACCCATCGGGTCGTTCTGGTCGAACACGATTTCAGCGGTATGACCACGACCGGCCATGCCGATCACGTCGTTCACCTGCACTTCGCGGCAGGCCCGGACGCAGAGGTTGCAATTGATGCAGGCGTCCAAATTGACGCGCATCGCGACGTGGCTGTCATCCAGCAGCGGGATTTTATCCGCCTCTTTGGCGGGGAAGCGGCTGTCGCTGACATCATTCAGCTTGGCCATGTCCCAGAAGTGGCTGGATGTGTCGTGCGGCTGTTCGGGCTGGTCAGCAACCAGCAGCTCCATCACCATGGCGCGCGACTTCTCGGCGCGGTCGCTGTCGCTCTTGACGACCATCCCTTCGGCCACGGGACGGATGCACGAGGCGACCAGTGTGCGCTCGCCTTCTACCTCAACCATACAGGCACGGCAGTTGCCGTCGGGGCGATAGCCCGGCTGCGGCTTGTGGCACAAGTGCGGAATTGTGAACCCCTGCCCCTTGGCGGCTTCCCAGATGGTCCAGCCCTCGGGCACGGTGACATCTTCGCCGTTCAGGTTGAAGGTGACGGTCTTGGTTGGGCTTGCGTCTAGCATGGCTCTGTCTCCCTCAGATTTCGTCAGCAAAGTGTTTCATGACCAGGCGGATCGGATTCGGAGCCGCCTGCCCCAGACCACAGATCGAGGCATCGCCCATGACCTGGCACAGGTCCTCGAGCAGGTCCTGATCCCACTTGTCGGCCTGCATCAACTTGACCGCCTTTTCGCAGCCAGCCCGGCATGGCGTACACTGGCCGCAGCTTTCGTCTTCGAAGAAGCGCAGCATGTTCAGCGCCGCATCGCGGGCGGTGTCCTGATCGGACAGAACCACAACCGCAGCCGAGCCGATAAAGGTGCCAAGCGGTTGCAGAGTGTCAAAGTCGAGCGGGACGTCGTCGATGCTAGAGGGGAGAAGGCCCGACGACGGCCCGCCCGGTTGATACGCCTTGAATGCATGGCCATCAGCCATACCCCCCGCCGCATCAATCACGTCAAGAATGGTCGACCCTGCGGGCAGCAGGAACACACCCGGGTTCGCAACACGACCCGAGACCGAGTAGCTGCGCAGCCCCTTGCGGCCATTCTTTTCAACAGAATTCAGGATCTGCGGCCCCTCGCGGCAGATCTTTGAGACCCAATAAAGCGTCTCGACGTTGTGAACCAGCGTGGGCCGGTTGAACACGCCGACCTGCGCCACAAATGGCGGGCGGTGGCGCGGCAGGCCCTTTTTGCCCTCGATGGATTCGATCATCGCGGATTCTTCGCCGCAGATGTAGGCACCGGCGCCCCGGCGCAGGTCGATGTAACCGGGCTCGACAATCCCCGCAGCTTCAAGCGCCGCAATTTCGGTGGCGAGAATTTTCAGCACCGCCGGATATTCGTCGCGCATATAGATGAAGCAAGTTTCGGCCTCGACCGCCCAGGCAGCGATCAACATGCCCTCAAGGAAGACATGCGGCGTGCGCTCCAGATAATAACGGTCCTTGAAGGTGCCCGGTTCGCCCTCGTCGCCGTTCACGGCCAGGTAGCGCGGCCCTTCGTTCATGCGAACAAAGCCCCATTTCTTACCCGACGGGAAGCCCGCACCGCCCAGACCCCGCAGGCCCGAGGACAGGACATCATCCTGCACCGCTTCCCAGTCGCCGCCTTCGCGCAGCTCTGTCAATTTGGCATAGCCGCCTTCAGCCACATAGGCGTCGTAGGTTTCGTAGTCGGGGATATGGGCGTGGGTGTCATCCGCCGCAATCGCCGCCTGCACCTTTTCAGGTGTGGCGTTATCGATGTGGTTGTGGCCGATCTCAAGCACCGGGGCAGTGTCGCAACGGCCCATGCAGGGCGCGCGGAGGACGCGGACCTGAGTGGGATCAAGGCCATCTTCAAGCGCCTTTTGCAACTGCGCAGCCCCAGCCATTTCGCACGACAGCGAGTCGCAGACGCGGATGGTCAGAGCGGGTGGAGGCGTCTCGTCTTCTTTCACCACATCAAAATGCGCGTAGAAGGTAGCGGTCTCATAAATCTCAGCCTGCCCCAGACGCATCTCAACCGCCAAAGCGGCAATGTGGTCGGCGCTGATGTGGCCATGGGCATCCTGGATCAGATGCAGAAATTCAATCAACAGATCCCGGCGGCGTGGGCGATCGCCCAACAGGCGCGTGATCTCTGCCTGCGCTTCATCCGAAAACTGACGGCCTTTGGGCGTGTGCCGCCCTTTGCCTTTACCTGACTTCCAAACGCCCTTGGGTGCGTTTGATGGCTTGGTATCTAATGGTGCCATGATGCCCTCCGATTGACGCTCCGTCTCTCATCAGAATAGCATATCGTCAAATCGCAAATCGCAATCACACGATAACGACACCTTATCACCGTAAAGACGTCACCACGCGCCTCAATGCGGCAACCGTTGGCAGTTCCGGGTCACGCGTCAGCGTGGCCAAGCAGATGGGCTTGCTGACCTCGGGCGCAATCAACGGCAAGACCCTTGTGCCCTTTAGGTTCCCCAAAGCGCGCACCAAGACACGCGGCACCACCGTTGCTGCCAACCCTTCGCGCGCCATGACCATCGAGGCGGTAAACCCGCTGCTTTCCGCAACCACCTGAGGATGCAGGCCAAGTTCGGCAAAGATGCGATCCAGAATGCGCCGGTTCTGCATCTGAGGCTCAAGCATCGAAAGTGGAAACTCGGCCACGCGCGCCCAGGGAATTGGTCCCGTTTCGCTGGTCATGTGCTCGGGAACAAGCAGGACATAGGTCTCTTCATAGAGTGGCTGAACCGAACGAAGATCTGTACCGATGCTGTCACCATAGGTAACGCCCGCATCAATCGTGCCCTCGTCCAACCGCTTCTGGATTGTGGCCGAGGACATGGAATCGATGCGCGGCACGATCTTTGGGTGCGCCTGATGCAGTCGCCTCACCAACCGGCCGGTAAAGGCCAAAGCCGTGGGAATCACCCCCAGGACCAAGGTTCCTGTGATCTCACCCTTGACCGCCAGCACCTCTTGCTCCAGCGCTTTGGTGTCCAACAGGATGCGCCGCGCCCGTCGGACGATCATTTCGCCCTCTTCGGTCAGCCCCTGAAACCGATTGGCGCGCTTGACGATGGAGACACCCAACCGGTCCTCGAGATTTCGGATCCGCATGGAGAACGCAGGCTGCGAAATCCCGCAATCCTCGGCCGCCTTGGCAAAGTGCCGATGCCGCGCTAACGCGCTAAGCAATTCCAGGTCTCGTAATTCGATCACGGGTGCAGTCTCCGGGGCGGATCTGCCCCCTTTCCGGATCATAGCGACATTCAGGGCGGCGAAAAGCGTTGCATTGCATGGCCCTATGCAAAGGCACGGTCTGTCTCAAAAAAGAAATTGACAAATGCGGTTGTCCACATGGATGCTATAGCGAACGTTCACTAACTTGCCTTGCGGCAAGATATCAGGATTGCACGGACAGACATGCTGACGCTAGGCGAATTGATCAACCGAAACGCGCGCAACTTTGGCGACCGCGAGGCCTATGTCGAGATTGACCGCCGCCGCACTTGGCGGGAATTGGATCAGCGCACGGATGCGCTTGGCCGCGTTCTGCGGGGTTGGGGCGTGCGCCCTGGCGATCGGATCGGTGTGATCCTGAAAGACAGCATCGAGGTGGTCGAAACCATCGGGGCCTGCGCCAAGGCGGGCGCGGTTCGGGTCGGGTTGAACTATCGCCTTGCCCCGCCCGAGTTGGGCGCGTTGATCGACGACGCCGGTGTAGATCAAATCTTTGTCCAGGCGGAACTGGTCGATGGGGCCAAAGAGGCGCTGGCCCATTCGGATCGACAGCCGCGCCTGATCGGCATTGGTGGCGGACACGATCTGTCAGACGACTATGAGGCCCTGATCGCCGAAGGCACGGCAGACGAACCACTCAGCCTGTCGCAGCACGAGCGACTGATGATCTGCTACACCACCGGATCAACCGGCCTGCCGAAAGGCGCAATCTATCCGCATCGCCAGATGATCGAATCCATGGCCGCCATTGCTCTGTCCGAAGGGGCCACGCCCGATGACGTCTGGCTGCACGCGATGCCCGCCTCAGGCGTGCCGATCATGCATCTGCTGCGCAACATCTTTCACGGCAACACCTGCGCAATCATCGGCGAATGGGATGCGGAACGGGCCCTGCAATTGATCGAACGCGAGAAATGCTCGATCTGCGTCCTGGTGCCGACGATGCTCAACAGCCTGCTGAGTTCCGGCCTGATCGGCAAATACGACGTCTCGTCCATGCGCCAGCTCGGCTATGGCTCGGCCCCGATCCCGCCCGCCACGGTGCGCGAGGCCGTGCAGGCCTTTGGCTGTTCGTTCCTGCAGATGTATGGCACGACCGAGTTGATGGGCATGTCGATGATGCTGACAGCGACCGACCATGACCTTGCCTTGAACGCCGATCACAATTGCCTCGCCAGTGCCGGCCGCCCGCTCTATTTTGTAGAAACCCGGATCATCGACGACGAGGGCAACGATCTGCCCCAAGGCAAGGCCGGAGAGCTGCTCATCCGCACGCCCTACGTGATCCCCGGCTATTGGAATCAGGACGTGAAATATACCGAGACGGTGCGCGATGGCTGGCTCTACACTGGTGACATCGCCGCGCAGGACGCCGAAGGGTACGTCTATCTGATGGATCGGGCCAAGTTCCGTATCAAATCGGGTGGCTACAACATTTTCCCGGTCGAGATCGAAAACTGCCTGGCCGAGCATGAGGCGGTGGATGAGGTCAGCGTCTTTGGCCTGCCCGATCCCAAATGGGGCGACCGCATCCATGCGACCGTGACACTGGTTGATGGCCAGACCACCACAGGCGAAGAGCTGCGCGCGTTTTGCCGGGGCAAGATCGCCAACTTCAAGATTCCAAAGGACATCGAGATCTGGGACAGCCTGCCAAAAGGGCCGACCGGAAAGATCCAAAAGCGTGAGATCATCGAGGTCTGTACGCGCCGCGAGAAGACACACGCCACTCAGTGATATCTCGCGAAGGCGCGGTGGTTTCTCCCAACCATCGCGCCGCTGGAACCCCGAAACTTGCGCCCGCCCCTGGGCGCATTTTTTTGTTCTAAGGGAAGCGGGCCGGATCCGTGACGATCCGACCCGTTGTCGTCTTTAACTCACTCTTCTGGCACGTAGTTCCGAACACACTGCTGGAAGTATGTCAGCGGCGATTCCGCACCCGGTCCGCTGGCCAGTTGACCTACAGAATATTTAGGAGACTGCAGCGAACGCTGCATTTTTTCGGCGACATATACATCCTCGGTCTGGAAATCACCGGTTTCCAGCGGGTGCACCTTCCAATGCGAGGATTTGATAGTGCCGGTTGTCTTGTCATAGCCCGGGACGTGCTTGAGCCCACCCATTGCCTTTAGTCGTGCCTTGGGCATCCAGCTCAGGACTTCCAGGCGTGTGGTGTTCGGCCCGGTCGGGTGCATGATCGACAGCGAGAAGGAATAGGGCGACGTCACCACCAAGGTGGTCGGGAACATCGCATAGACGCCGCCATACCCATGCTCGCCTGCGTGAACGAGCGGCTTGAGCCGCATCTTTTGCAGTTGCTGTGCAACGTACTGCGGGATCCGGCTTTTGATGTTTTCCTGTTCGGTCGAATACCAAACCTGGTGATCGCCATGCGGCTCCCAGACGTTCTTTTCCGGGTGGGGGCCGCCCAACGTGTGTTCATGCAGGTAAAGCAGGTGATAACCGTCAATGGCGTTCTCGAAGAAAACCTTCCAGTTGCACTCCATCTCGTAGACGATCTTTTCCTGCGCCTGCACCAACTCGGGGTTGTTCAGATCATGCGGCCAGACCACCTCGGGGATGGTGCTCAGGTAGGCATCAAAGCTGAGATCAGGTTCCGGGCTGACAAAGACCAGGCCTTTGAATTCCCCCACTGACGCAGGGTGCAGGCCGTTTTCCTTCTTGTCAAAATCCGGGAACAGCGCCTTTTGATCCGGCACACCGCGCAGCGCGCCATCCAGACCGAATGTCCAGCGGTGATAGGGACAAACGATGGTTTTACCCTTGTTGCCACAGCCACGATCCACCAGCTCGGTTCCCCGGTGGCGGCAGATGTTGTGGAACGCGCGCAGCTCGCCATCCGATCCGCGAATCACAAACAAGGTGAAGGTCCCGACCTGGGCCGTCATATAGTCACCGGGGTTGGCTACATCCTTGGCGAGACCTGCGAATCCCCAGGTCTTGGCGAACAATTCCTTCATTTCACGGTCGAACCATTCCTGCGAGGTATAGGCCTCACGCGGCAGGATCTGGGTGGCGTGTTCTGGCATAGAGCAATCTAAAGTCACGAGAATCTCCTCTCTCTTCTCAGCGGGCGCGCGTCTTTATCCATTTACTATCATGAATGACAAACTATCGCCTTTGACAAGTAATTCAACCTGTGTCTAAATTCAAGATATCATGAACGTTCACTAACCTCAAAACAATCAACTATGAAAATATATCAGTGAACGGGACCAGGGAGGAAAGAAAATGAAGACCCAAACCGCCGGCACGCCCGGCAAGATGCAACTGTTCTACGGCTTGGGCGGTGTCGCCAACGGCGTATTCTCAAATGGTTTGAGCTTCTTTCTGCTCATCTATTACAACCTGGTCATCGGACTTCCGGCCGAGGTTGTGGGTTTTGCCCTTTCGATCGCGCTGGTCTTTGACGCGATTTCGGACCCGGTTGTGGGCTATCTGTCGGACAACTGGAAATCGCGGATGGGCAAGCGGCATCCGTTCATCTTTCTGTCGATTGTACCGACCGCTTTCCTGTTCTGGCTGATCTGGAATCCGCCCGCATCCCTGACCACCGATGGGCAGCTGTTCTGGTTCCTGTTGCTGACCACCATCGGACTGCGCTTTTCGATGACACTGTATGATGTACCGCACAACGCGATGCTGCCGGAACTGACCAGCGACTACAACGCTCGGACCCTGTTGTCGGGGCACAAGGTCTCAGTGACGTGGATCGCCGGTCAGATCATCGTGATCGCGATGTACACCATCTGGCTCGTGCCGACCGACTTCATGCCTTACGGCATTCTGAACCAGGCCGGATACCAGGAAGCTGGGCTTGTCAGTGCTTTCCTTATCGGTGGCGCAATCCTGATCTCCGCCCTGGGTCTCTACTCCTACAAAGATCAGATGACCGAAATCGCCCATGAGCCGACCAAAGGCGCCGGTGGCTTCTTTCGTCAGTTTGCCTCGGCCGCAGGTCTTCCCGCATTGCGCGCAATCTTCCTGTCATCGGCAGTCTACGCGATCGGATCCGGCGTTGCCGCCGCTCTGTGGACCTATCTGATGAGCTTTTACTGGGAGCTCAGTAACGATCAGATCTCGCTCATCCTGTTGGCGAATTTGGCAGGCGCGCTGATTGCGGGTTTCCTGATCAAGGTGCTGTCCAACCGTGACAACAAGAAGGCCGCGGCAATCAACTTGTCGATCCTGTCGACCATCATCGGCGCTGGCCCCTATCTGCTGCGCTGGCTGGATCTGTTCCCTGCCAATGGCACTGAGGCCCTGCTCTATGTCCTGTTTGCGCACGGTATCATTCAGGTTGGTGTGATTGTCTGGACCTCTTCGGTGCTGACCTCGATGACTGCGGATGTGGTAGAGGTTGGCCTGCACAAGTCCGGGTTCCAGAACGAAGGGATCATCACTGCTTCGATCACCTTCATCCTAAAAGCAGGTACAGCGGGCGGCTTGGCGGTCTCGGGCATGTTCCTGGCCTTCGTTGGTTTCCCATCGGCACCCGACCAAAGCAACCTGACACCTGAGATCATCAGCAGCCTCGGCATCAACTACGCGCTGCTCACAGTCATGATCTACGTAGCGTCCATCGTTTTCCTTTTGTTTTACAATCTTGACAAAAAACAATTCGAAGAGATGGTGGGCAACAAAGCTGCATAGAAAACTAACAATTTCCTGGGCGTGGTGACTGACCTCGGTGACACCGCGCCCAGGAGCCCCAAGGGAGACTAAAATGACCAAGCACGACCCAAATCTGAACGCGGACATGCTGAGCCTGCTCGAAGCGCAGCGTTCGCATTTCCTGACCTCCGGAGCCCCCTCGCTGAACGAACGGATTGATCGCATCAACCGTCTGATCGATCTGATCGCCGACAACCAGGACGCTCTTTGTGACGCTGTTTCTGCAGACTTCGGCAACCGCAGCAGGGCCGAGACACTGATCGCCGATATCGGCGGCACGCTGACCGAACTCAAGCATGCCAAGTCCCATTTGGCCCAATGGATGAAACCGACCAAAGCCAAAGTTGATTTCCCGCTGAACATTTTCGGCGGCAAGGCCCGGATCGAATACCAGCCCTTGGGTGTCATTGGCATCGTATCGCCTTGGAACTTCCCGATCTACTTGGCCATCGGCCCAATGGGGGAAGCCTTTGCTGCCGGCAACTCGGTTATGTTGAAGCCGTCGGAATTCACACCAAACACCTCGGCCCTGATGAAGCAGTTGATCGAAGAGAAATTCTCGGCCAACGAGGCAGCGGTGATCACTGGTGGCGTGGAAACCGGTGTGAACTTTACCAAGCTGCCGTTCGACCACATGCTGTTCACGGGGGCGACCTCGATCGGCAAGCACATCCTGCATGCTGCCGCCGACAACTTGGTTCCCGTGACTTTGGAACTGGGCGGTAAGTCGCCCGCCATCGTGACCAACAACGCCGACATGGATGTGGCAACTTCGCGGATCACGGCAGGTAAACTGTTCAACGCAGGCCAGGTCTGCCTGGCGCCCGACTATGCCTTGGTCCCACGCGCCAAGGTTGGTGACTTTGTGAACCAAGTCAAAACCAAGATGGCCGCTGCTTATCCGACCCTGCAGGGCAATCAGGACTACACCCATATCGTATCCGACCGTCAGCACGACCGGTTAAAGGCGCTAGTTCAGCAGGCCCGCGACAGCGGCGCTGAAGTGATCGAGGTGAACCCTGCCAATGAGAGCTTTGACGGCTCGAACGAAAAGGTCATGCCGCCCACCATCATCGTCGACCCTTCTCCTGACCTGGACGTGATGACAGACGAGATCTTTGGCCCGATCCTGCCAGTCATCCCCTATGACACGGTCGAACAAGCCATCACATTCGTGAACGCCCGCCCCCGTCCCCTTGCTCTGTATGTCTTCTCGAAAGACGCAGGCGAGCAGGACAAGGTTCTGTCCAATACCACATCGGGCGGCGCTTGCATCAACGACACCATCATGCATTCGACCCAGCAAAGCCTGCCGTTTGGCGGCGTTGGTCCGTCGGGCATGGGCGCTTATCACGGCCACCACGGCTTCAAGCTCTTTAGCCATGAAAAGTCCGTCTACAAGCAGATCAATATGGACGGGCCGTTCAAACCTTTGCGGGCGCCTTTCGGTGAGAAATTCAAGAAGGCCGTTGCGCCGATGCTTAAAAAGTAAGGGAATTCAATGAAGTACCTAACCAACCACCCGGTCACGTGGCTGACTGTTGTCGCGCTGCTTCTGGCGACACTCTTTGGCCATTTCTGGGTCTGGGGGTCGCTGTTCCTGTGGTGGGCTTACACCTCGTTCATCGCGGGTGAGGCCTTTATCGGGGAAATCGTGAACATCCGCGAAAATCCACCGCTGTTCTGGACCGTCACCGTGATGTGGTTCTCTTTGGGAGCCTACTACGTGGTTCAGGACCTCGCGTGGCGACTGTTCGGCATCTATTTCGACATCTCTCAACTGGTTGGCATCAATCCATACGGGTTCTGATCCCCGACCCGTTCATTTTAGCAAGTGAGGAAAAGACCATGAAACTGACACCCATTCTGAGTGGCGCTTTGTTCGCGTCGACTTTGTCGACGACCGCTGCTCTAGCCGACATGGAAGTAACCATCGACGGTGTCGATGCATCCGGCGGTTCAATCCACGTTCTGGCGTTCAACGATCAACGCGCGTTCGAAAACAACATGTTCGCCAAAATGGTAAGCTATGTGAAAATTCCCGCAACCGAGGGTTCTGTCACTGGTGTTCTTCCCGGACTGGAGGCCGGCAGCTATGCCATCATGTTGCATCACGATGCCAACGACAATGGCCAGTTTGAAATGAAAGGCGCCGTTCCGGAAGAGGGCTGGGGTTACTCCAACAACGCCGGCGCAACCGCGCCTCCGACTTATGACGAAGCAGTGTTCGAATATACCGGCGACAACAACCCAACCATGAAAATGAACTACGCGCCCAAATAAGTGACGTAGGCAAAAACCCGCACAAAGACCCCGCTCAGGCGGGGTCTTTTTCGTTCTGTCACCTTGCTTTGCGCATTGAAAACCTTAACTTGTCATATATGACAGATAACTGGAGGAGTTGCAGCTCACCTGCCCCCCTCCGCACAGTCGAGGCAAAGCCATCAACATGAAAAACACATTGGAAGACACCAGCCGGTTTCTGATGCAAGCCACACTTGGGGCCGATCAGACGCTTTTGGACAGGGTGAGCGCGCAGGGGATCAAGCCCTGGCTTTCAGATCAACTTGACCACAAGCCGAACTCTGGACGCACGTTTGAAAACGCGACCCGCGCGATCTGGAAGGATTTTCGCAAGCGGCTTGTCGCGGCTCATGGCGAGCACGCGATCAATGGCGATGGCAACAACCCCGCCCTGCCCTACAAATGGTACTTCCACATGGCCTGGTGGGATCACACGCTCAGCAGCAAGGACGATCTGCTGCGTCAGCGTATGGCACAGGCCTTGGGTGAGGTTCTGGTGATCTCGGACCAATCCTCGCTGGAACTCGATGCCATTGGTTTTGCCAGCTACTATGACCTGCTCTACAAACACGCCTTTGGCTCGTATGTTGATCTGCTTTACGACGTGTCGATGCATCCGATGATGGGCATTTACCTGTCTCACATGCTCAACCAGAAAGCCAACAAGCGCAAAAACATCCACCCGGATGAAAACTATGCGCGCGAGATCATGCAGCTGTTTTCGATCGGCCTGTTCGAGCTGAACCAGGACGGGTCGGAAAAACTGGACGGGGGCGGCAAACCGATCCCGACCTATGACAACCGCGATATCAAGGAACTCGCCCGAGTGTTCACCGGCCTACTGCCCGCAGCCTATGAATACGAATGGACCAACAGTTTCTGGGAAAGCTCGTACAACGGTTATCCGGTTGGTTTTGATGACGATGTCGAAAAAGCATACAAAACCGTGCCCTTCATCGACGCCACAAAGCCGATGGTGGTCGATGAGGATTTCCATGATCGCGGCGCCAAAAACCTGCTGGGGGGCAAGCTGACGCTGCCCGGCGGTCAAAAAGGCCCGCGCGAGATCCGTTCATTGGTAGAGCAGCTGGTGGCACACCCATCAACCGCGCCATTCATCGCGCGCAACCTGATCAACCGGCTTGTGACCTCGAACCCCTCACCTGCTTACATCCGCGCCGTGGCCAAGGCGTTTGGTCCCAAGGGCGACCTGAAGGCCACGCTTGAGGCGGTGCTGACTTATCCGTTGATCAATGAGGTGACGGACAACCGCTTGCCGACGGCCCGCAAGGCCGGGGACAAGATGGTGCAATCGCAAAAATTGAAATCGCCGCTGCACCGCGTGACCCAGCTTTTGCTGGCATTCAACGCCCACAACACCAGCGGCAAGCTGTGGCTGCTCGGGGATGATCTGCAAGAAGAACTGCAGATGCACCCGATGTCGGCACCCACGGTGTTCAATTTCTACAAGCCCGACTTTGCCCCTCATGGTCCGCTGCAGAACGCCGGAATGGTCGCGCCCGAGTTTGAGCTGCACACCTCGGCCACTTCGGTCGCTTACGTCAATCAAATGTACTATTGGTTCTTTGGAGGTTTCCTGCCGCTGGTCTCGACCCAGATCGGGTCTGGGGCCGAGCAGAAAATGGTCATGGAGATGTATCCAGATACCCTCTGGGCACAGAAAAATGACGCCTTGCGGTTCGATCTGAAAGCCGAGATCGCATCAGCAAAATCTGCGGCCAAGCGCGATGCGTTGATTGATCAGATGTCGATCCTGCTCACAGGTCGCACGTCTCAAAAGGCCAAGGCACGTATCAAAGCGGCCTTTGCGCAATTTTCCGACAATCCCGCATGGGTGGTGCAAACCATCGCCTTCATGATCGCCATTTCCCCCGAATTCACCGTGCAGGAGGCCTGAACCATGTCCCATCCCGAATTCACACGTCGCGGTTTCCTGCACTCCAGTGGTCTTGCCATGGCAGGCACCGCCGCCATGACCATGGGCCTGCCCGGCCTGGCGCGCGCCTCGGGCGCTATGATCACACCGCAGCGCAAGGCACTGGTGTTCATCATGCTCGACGGGGGCAACGACAGCTACAATATGCTGGTGCCCACCGACCGCACCCATCACAAGCAATACAGCCGCACCCGGGGCAACCTGGCCATCGCACGGCGCGAATTGCTGGGTCTGGATGGCCCCGACGACGCGGCAGGCCGCAGCTTTGGCCTGCACGCGTCGATGCCCGAGGTGCAAAAGCTCTACAACCGCAAGAAACTCGCCTTTGTCGCCAACGTCGGCCCGCTGGTCGAACGGCTGCGCAAGGAGCAATTCTATGATGGTTCAGCGCAACTTCCGCTTGGTTTGCTCAGCCACGCGGATCAGTTCAAGCACTGGCAAACCTCGCGCCCGGACGTACGCGAAAACCAGGGCTGGTTTGGCCATTTCGCCGATCAATTGCAGCCCAGCCTGTCCGCACATGAAATCCCGATGAACATTTCGCTGGCCGGTCACAACATCCAGCAGAACGGCGCGCACAACCTGCCTTATTCGATCAAGTCCGAGGGGTCGGTTGGCCTCTATGTCAAGGAAGAGAAGAGCCAGCTGAACGAGGTACTTCTGGATAGCTTCACCAAGCTGATGAACGAAGATTACGCAGGCGACCCGTTCATGGAGACCTATCTGGGCCTCACCCGCGACGCGCAAGCCAAGCACGAGGTCTTCCGTGACGCCACGAAAGGCATCAAGGCGCCGGGCCGCTTTTCGGGCAGTGATCTGAGCCAACAGCTGCGCATGGTCGCCCGCACCATCAAGGCCGCGGACCGGTTGGGGTTGCAGCAGCAGACGTTCTTCCTGCGCTATATCGGTTGGGACCACCACGACGAGTTGCTTAACAACCAAGGTTACATGCTGAGTGTTCTGTCGCGGGCCTTGGGTGAGTTCCAGCATTCGCTGGAAGAGATGGAGATCGACGACCGTGTCGTGACCTTCACCGGGTCCGACTTTGGCCGCACCCTGACCTCGAACGGGAACGGCACCGACCATGGCTGGGGTGGCAACACCATCGTCATGGGCACACCTGTTCAGGGCGGCCGCGTCTTTGGCGAATACCCGAGCCTTGGCCTGGGCAACGACAACTTGCAGGATGTGGGCGACGGCGTGCTGATCCCGACCACTTCGACCGACCAGCTCTATGCCGATCTTTCACTGTGGTTCGGCGTTCAGGACAGCGCGCTGAACACGCTTTTCCCCAACCTGCACCGGTTCACAGACACAGCAAACGGGGGTCGTCTGGGTTTGTTTGCCTGAGAGGGCGACCTTGCCTTGACGGCAGGGTCCCCCTCCCCTCCTCCACTCCTCTCGGGCGGTTTTCCGAGTAGCACCAGATGACCTTTGGACCGGGGCCGGGCGTTTGCCTGGCCTCGGTTATTTTATGTGCCGCGGAGCAAAACGCGCGTGGGCGACCCGCTCAAACCGGTGAGTTTCAAGGGCGTCGTGATGATCTCACCCGTCTCGGGCAGAGGGCCCGCATCGTCCGCATTCAGATCCTCAACCAAAAACTTGCCCGCTCCGGCGATGCGCTGATGAAACCACAGCCCGTCCGGATGATCGACACGCACGCCGCCTGCCATCACCCAGATCGGGATCGGCAAAGTTAGCAGGGCCTCGATATCCGCGACCCGAGCCAAGTGATCCGCGCGCGCGTCCAGAAACAGATGGGTGATCCCTGCCCATCCCTCTGGTGACAGATCCACCTTCGGCTGCGCTGCATCCACCCGGCGAAACCGGCCAAAACAGTGTTGCGGGTCAAAGGCATCCATCGTGGCCGCTCCGGGCACAAAATGGCACGGCGCATCGATATGAGTGCCCATCTGCGTGCCCATGGACAACGCCCAGACCTCATATCGGCTGGTCTCCGGATCGGTCCACTTCATCGCGCCAAAGGGCGGGTCCGAGTAGTTTTCCGCCGAATAGATCCACATCTCGGGGTTCAGATCAAAACTCAAGTCGATCCAATCGGTCATGGCGCAGCCTCCATTGCTGAGACTGATCTAAGGTCGCCGCACCCCCAACAAAAGAGGGCGCCCGATTTCTCGGACGCCCCATGTCATGAATGTTGGTCCGTATCAGATGCAGCGATCCGCGCGGCAGATCATGCCCGGCTCACCCGCCTGCAAGATCATCTCGTGGCTGAGCGCACGCGGCAACGCCCGCACCAAGAGCGCGCGCGCGCAATCGAGACGGTCAGCATAGTAATCGGCCGACTGCGCCCCTGTCCCGGCGTGTGCTGCTTTGGCAATACGCGCGGCCATCCACGCCGAGAAGCTGAGCGCGACCACCTCAAGATAGTCACAAGCCCCCGACAGAACATCGCCCTGCGCCGTCGACAGCACCCAATCGGTGCAGCGGCCCAATCGGGCGGCGGCATCGCGCAGTGCGGTCTGGACGTCTGCCAGTTCAGCAGGCAGGGCATCGGCATCGGCCAGCATATCGGCGACAAAGCCCTTCATCACCGCTCCGCTGTCACCACGCACCTTGCGGGTTACCAGATCGCGCGCCTGCACGGCGCTGGTGCCCTCATAGATCTCGGTGATGCGGACGTCGCGGACCAGCTGTTCGACACCGTAGTCCTTGATGAAGCCGTGACCACCGTGCATCTGCACCGCCTCGTTGGCCATGCGCGACCCCATCTCGGAGAGGTAGGATTTCAACACCGGGGTCAGAACCGACAGCTTGGCGTCGGCTGCCTTGCGGGCCTCGGGCGTGGCCGAGCGATGCGCTTCGTCCAGCAGGCTGGCACCGAAATAAGCAAACGCACGGCCCGCATCCATTTCACCCTGAGCCGTCAGCAGGCGGCGACGCACGTCGGCGTGTGCAACCAGCGGATCGGCTGGTCCTGCGGGGTTCCACGCCTCGCCATCCGCGCGACCCTGCAGGCGTTCATGCGCATAGGCGGTTGCGGTTTGAATGGCCGCCTCGGCAATGCCCAGACCTTGCTGACCAACCGACAGGCGAGCCGCATTCATCATGACGAACATCGCCGCCAGACCCTTGCCCTCTTCACCCACGATCCAGGCCTTGGTGTCCTCGAACGAGATCGCGCAGGTGGGCGAGCCATGGATGCCCATCTTGTTCTCGATCCCGGCGATGGTGATCGTGTTCTGGGTATCCGTGGTGTTGCCGTCGGCATCCAGCATATACTTGGGCGCAAGGAACAGCGACAGGCCGCGCGGGCCGGGCTGCGCGCCCTCGACGCGAGCCAGGATCAGGTGGGCCACGTTTTCCGACATGTCGTGGTCGCCCCAGGTGATGAAGATCTTGTTGCCGGTGATGGCATAAGACCCGTCATCGTTTTGCACGGCCTTGGTGCGGATCAGACCCAGATCGGTGCCGCAATGCGGTTCCGTCAGGTTCATGGTCCCGGCCCAGTTTCCATTAGTCAGCTGCGGCACATAAACCGTCTTCTGATCGTCCGAACCATAGGCCATCAGAGCCTCAACCACGCCAAAGTTCAGCTCGTGGATCAGGGCAAAGGCCAGGTTGGTGCCAGCCATCCCCTCGCGCAGCGCGGCATGCAGGACAAAGGGCAGTTGCTGCCCGCCGTATTCTTCCTCAAGCGCGAGCGCGTTCCAACCGTCTTCGCAGAACACCTTGTAGGCATCGCCAAAACCGGGCGCGGCATAAACCTGACCGTCGACCAGCTTAGCACCGGGGCTGTCGCCCGCCTCATTGCAGGTCGCCAGGTTGTCACGCACAAAGCCGTTGATGGCGTCGACCACGGCAAAAAACGTGTCCTTGTCGCAATGCTCATACCCCGGCAGCGCCAGCGTGTCGTCGAGGTTCAGAACCTCATCAAGCAGGAACGTGATGTCCCGTTGGGGGAGTTGATAGTCCATCTGTACCCTCCGTCAGTTCTTCAGCGGTTTGCCGGTGGTCATGGTGTGACGCATGCGCTCGACGGTCTTGTCCTGAGCGATCAGACGCATCATGCCGTCGGCTTCGAGCGTGTGCAGCGCTTCCTCGTCCAACGTGCCGCCTGTGCCACCGGCCAGGACCTGAGCGGTTTCACGGGCGATCTCGACCGTATAAGGCGCGTCGGCTGTGGCCTCGGCCAAGGCGGCCAGTTTCGACTCCAGCGCGACGGTGATTGCAGTGGCGTCCAGCGTGATTTCGGCCTTGGCCGGGGCGGCGTAGCCTTCGGCCAGTTCCAGTGCCGCCGCTTTGGCATCCGCCAGCAGACGATCGCGGTTCATCACCACGCCATCCGTTGCACGCAGGTAACCCGCGTTCTGTGCCATAGGCGCCGAACCCACCATCAGCGCGGTAGAGATCACGTCAAACGCAGCCTCGGCCCCCTTGACCGGATCGCCCAGTTCAGCGGTTTTGCGCAGCAGCAGCGCGGTGGTGCCACCCCATGCGGGCAGCAGGCCCACGTTGGCCTCTACCAGACCGATATTGCTTTCCAGCGAGGCCATCACACGATCCGAATGCATCAGGATCTCACACCCACCACCAAGGGCCAGACCGCAGGCAGCAGAGACAACCGGGAACGGCGCGTATTTGATCTTGCGCATGGTCGCTTGACCGATGGCCAGTTGATCCGCGACCAGATCCAGCTCGCCGGCATCCGCACGGTCCAGCGCCTTTTTCAGGTTGGCACCGACCGAGAAATGGTAGCCGTCTGAACCGATGACCATCGCCTTGAAGTCACGTTCCACCACGTCCAAAGCCTCTGACACGCCGTTCATGACCAGATCGTCCAGCGCCGCGTTGGGGGCGGTGATAGTCAGCAAGGCAACACCATCGCCCATGTCACGCAGGACAACTGCGTCGGTGGCAAAGACAGGCACGTCGGTCAGGTCGGATGCAAAGATCACACCCGGCCCACGCGGCACGTCCGCCTGCTCACCCGAGGGCAGCAGCACCTTGCGATCCAGGCCTTTGCCGGAATAGATCCCACCACGTTCAGCGGCCAAGGCCAGCAAGGGCGGCACCTCCTGACCTTCGGCTTTCAGCCGCGCCACGATCTTGTCCGCGCCGATCTTGTCGATCAACTTGAACGGACCCATGCGCCAGTTATAGCCAAGCTCCATCGCTGCATCGATGTCGGCAGGGTTGGCGGTGATTTCAGGCACGCAATAGGCCGCATAAGACAGGGTCGGTCCCATCACGGACCAGGCATAATCGGCCAGACGATCGCCCGCTTGGTCGATGAAATCCACGCCAAAGGTTTTGGCCAGCTCCGGCCCCTTGGCCTGCGCGCGGTATTCGAGCGAGAACAGATCGACGGCCTGAGCCACTGTCTTGCCGTTCTCATCCTTGCTGCGCTTGTAAAAGCCCGCACCTGCCTTGCGACCAGCCAACCCCTTGGCGGCCATGTTGTCGAACAGCTCCAGCCCCTCGGTGTGGGTCTGCTGCGGATCGTCAGCCTCTAGCAGGTTGCGCATGGAGAGGCGGGACTTGCCCAAAAGGTCGACGCCGATCAGGTCCATCAGCGCAAAAACACCCGTGCCAGGCACGCCAAAGGGACGCGCCAGAACGGTGTCGGCTTCCTCAACGGTGATACCACGGGCCACAGCCTCGCGCGCGGCGGCGTTCATCCACAATCCACCCAGACGGTTGGCGATAAAACCGGGGCGATCGTTGCAGGGCACCACGGTCTTGCCCAGGCGCGCGTCGCTGAAGGCGCGGGCGCGTTCGGCTGCAACCGGGTCGGTGTCCGGTCCGGTGACCAGCTCGATCAGGCGCATGTAGCGCGGCGGGTTGAAGAAGTGGACGATAACGAACCGCTTGCGCAGGCTCTCGTCCATCTCGGCCACCAGATCCGCCAGCGGAATGGTCGATGTGTTCGAGCTGAGCAGCGCATCATCGCGCAGATAGGGCGCTATCTTGCCATAAAGCGCGTGCTTGATGGCCAGGTCCTCAAGGACCACCTCGACCACCCAGTCACAATCGCGCAGCTGCTCCAGATCGTCGTCCAAGTTGCCCGAGGTCAGACGCGAGACATAGGCCTGGTCGGCCAATTGCGGCGCGCGGCCTTTGGTCATGCGGGCAACCGCACCCTTGGCCAGCATCGAGCGATCTTCGGTATCCTTGGGGACAATGTCGAGCAGGACAACCTCCGCGCCCGCGTTGGCGAAATGGGCGGCAATGCCTGCCCCCATAACGCCCGAGCCGATGACGGCAACTTTGTTGATGGTGCTCATTACAGCACCTCAAACAGGCCAGCCGCGCCCATACCGCCGCCGATGCACATGGTGGCGACAACGTATTTCGCGCCGCGCTTCTTACCTTCGATCAACGCGTGGCCGACCATGCGGGTGCCGGACATGCCATAGGGGTGACCAACCGAGATTGCGCCGCCATCGACGTTCAGGATCTCATTCGGGATGCCCAGTTTCTGCTGACAATAGAGGGCCTGTGACGCGAAGGCTTCGTTCAGTTCCCACAGACCGATGTCGTCCATCTTGAGCCCGTTGCGTTCCAGCAGCTTCGGCACGGCAAAGACCGGGCCAATGCCCATTTCATCGGGCTCGCAACCAGCCACGACATAGCCCACATAACGCCCCAGAGGCTCAAGCCCGCGCTTCTCGGCCAGCTTTTCCTCCATCACGACCTGCGCCGAGCCACCGTCGCTGAGTTGCGAGGCGTTGCCGGCGGTGATCCACTTGCCGTCGCCCATCACCGGGTTCAGACCCTGCAGGCTATCCAAAGTGGTCGAGGGACGGTTGCATTCATCCTGTGTCAGCGTGACCTCTTCATAAGTGATCTCGCCGGTTTCCTTGTTCTTGTTGGCCTTGGTGACGGTGATCGGCACGATCTCATCATCGAACTTGCCTGCGGCTTGGGCTGCTGCGGTGCGCTGCTGCGATTGCAGGGCAAATTCGTCCTGTGCCTCGCGGCTGATGCCATAACGTTCGGCCACGGTATCGGCGGTCTTGATCATCGGATCATAGAAGCCGCGGACGTTGTTATCGATCCAATCCTCTTTCAGGCGGAAGGTGTTGTCGCGGCCCATGACAAGCGAGATGCTTTCCGCACCGCCACCAACAACCACGTCGCAGCCATCGACCATCACGCGCGAACAGGCGCGAGTCAGCGCTTCCAGACCCGACGAGCAAAAGCGGTTGACGGTCACGCCCGACGCCGTCGCCGGCAGGCCGGCGCGCATCGCGACCTGACGGCCCAAGTTGCCGCCATTTGCGCCCTCGGGCACGGCGTTACCGATGATTACGTCTTCGATTTCAGACGGATCAACGCCCGCGCGCTTGACCGACTCGGCCACGGCATGGCCGCCATAAACAGCAGGATGAGTGTCGTTGAAGGCGCCTTTGAAAGCTTTGCCGATGGCGGTACGGGCGGTGGAAACGATAACAGCGGAACGCATGATTGGGATCCTTTTGGGAGGAGGAGAAGGAAGGGGAAAGGGGGCGCCAAGCGCCCCCGTCAGTTAGTTGTCGGTGGGCAGCTTGTAATCTGCGTATTGCTCACGCAGGTGCAGCTTGGACACTTTGCCGGTTGCGGTGTGGGGCAGCTCGGCCTGGAACACGACGTCATCGGGCGTCCACCATTTGGCGATCTGACCATCGTACAGAGCCAGCACGTCTTCGCGGGTGACATCCGAGCCTTCACGCTTGACCGCAACGATCAGCGGGCGCTCGTCCCACTTGCGGTGTTTGGCAGCGATACAGGCAGCTTCGAGCACATCGGCGTGGCTCATGGCGATGTTTTCCAGATCGATCGAAGAAATCCACTCGCCCCCCGACTTGATCACGTCCTTGGTGCGGTCGGTCAGGCGCAGATAGCCCTTTTCGTCGATGGCCGCGACGTCGCCGGTCGAAAACCAACCATCCTCGGTAAAGGCATCGGCCCCAGCCCCGCCCCAATAGCTGGAGGCGACCCAGTGACCGCGCACTTGCAACATGCCCGAAGCCTGACCATCGTGCGGCAGACGCTCGCCTTCGTCGTTGACGATGCGCATTTCGACGCCATAGAGCGCGCGGCCCTGCTTGGTTTTGATCTGCAGACGCTCGTCGATGGGCAGCTTGTCTTCGCCGCGCTTCAGTACGGCCAGCGAGCCCACCGGCGACAGTTCAGTCATGCCCCAGCCGTGAACAACCTCGGTCCCATGATCCTTTTCGATCTTTTCGATCAAGGACAGCGGTGCAGCCGAACCGCCCATCATGGCGCGCTTGACGGTCTTGAGCTTTTCGCCGCGCTGATCGAGGTATTCATAAAGGCCCAGCCAAACGGTCGGCACGCCCGAAATCATGGTAACCTCTTCGCCGTCCATCAGCTCTTGCAGCGGTGCGGGGTCCATGCCCGGTCCCGGCAGAACCAGCTTGGTGCCGTTCATCAGTGCCGCATAGGGAATGCCCCAGGCGCAGGCGTGGAACATTGGAACAACCGGAAGCGTCGCATCGCGCGAGCTGAGCGCCAGCCAGTCGCCACCCGACACCCCCATGGCGTGCAGCACGGTGCCGCGGTGTGAATAGAGAACGCCCTTGGGGTTGCCGGTGGTGCCCGATGTGTAGCAGAGCGCCATGGCAGCATTTTCGTCAATCTCGGGCCAGTCAAAGACGTCTGGCTTGCCTGCTATCAGGCTTTCATAATCACTGACCTCGGTCTTCATCTCAGGGATGCGATCCGGGCCGGTCAGGCTGTACCAGCCCTGAACGGTGGGACAGCGGCTGGATACCGCGTCGATCAGCGGCGCAAAGGTCGTGTCAAAGAACAGATGCGTGTCTTCGGCGTCGTTCACGATAAAGGCGATCTGGTCGGGGTGCAGGCGCGGGTTGATCGTGTGGCAGATGGCACCGATGCAAGCCAGAGCGTAGTAGAGCTCTAGGTGCTGCGCATTGTTCCAGGCCAGCGTTGCAACGCGGTCACCGGCACCGACGCCCAACTCGGTCAGCGCATGCGCCAGCTGCTGCGTGCGGCGGCCCATGTCAGCAAAGCTGTGGCGATCAACCGACATATCCGAATTGCGCCAGACGATCTCGGCCTCGGGGTGGGCGCGCATGGCGTGACGAAAGATGCTCGTCACAGTCAGCGGCATGGTCATGATCTGGCCGGGGATTGTTTGTTTGGCCATGGGGTATCCTCCCGTATTGAACTGCCGGAGGGTCTCCCCCACCTGGCAGATGGATGTTCAGGGTTTGATAGGGTTCAGAGTTTTGGTGGTGTCAGGCGTCCGACGGCTTGTTCCAGAACATGGCTCAGGCCCAGAACACCCACGTCGTCATAGCGTTGACCGATGATCTGAACGCCAATGGGCAAGCCATTGCGGTCCAGCCCCATGGGCACGTTTGATCCGGGTTGCTCGGTCAAGTTTAACAGGAACGTATTGGCCCAGCTTTCAAAGATACGGGTCGGGTCCGAGCCGGGCAGCTCAGCATCAAAGGCGGTGTCGGGGGTCGAGGGCAGGATCAGGAAATCATACCCTTTGATCAGGTTCAGTGTCCGTTCACGCAACAGCTGCGTGGCGAAGAAATTGGCGTGGTGGTCCAGCGCTGTCAGCTCCAACGCCCGGCGGGTCCAGTCATAGATCACCGGCGTCTTGCGTTGTTCTGCATCCGGGTGCTGGCTCAACTCGCTCAGGGTGCGGACCATGTAGAACAGTTCGGCAGGTTCCCACTCTCCGCGCTCAAATGGGACTGTGTCGAGGCGGTCGACATGCACCCCCTGCCCGCGCAGCGCCTCTCCAGCGCGCACGATGGCATTGGCCACGTCTTCTGCCACAGGCTCGCCGATCCCCAGCTCGGTGATCACAAGCGCGCGTTTGCCTGCCGGATCAAAACGGTCAAGCTCGGCAACATAGTCCACACCGTCACGCGGAAGGGCCGAGAAGTCACGCGCATCCGCGCCGGTCAGCACGTTCATGTGCAGCGCCACGTCGGTGATCGAGCGTGCCAAGGGACCCGCGACCAGAACGGGGCTACCTTGGAAATAGTACGGCACGCGGCCATAAGACGGCTTGTGCCCCACAAGACCACAGTAAGAGGCCGGCAGACGGATGGAACCGACGATGTCGGTGCCAATCGACACCGGTTCGATCCCGGCGCAGACGCTGGCCGAGGCCCCAGAGGAGGACGCGCCAGTGGTCTTGCTCAGATCCCAGGGGTTGCGAGTAACGCCGTGGTACGAGCTGACACCTGCCGCCAGGATGCCATAGTCACACATGGTGTTCTTGCCGACGATGACAGCGCCGCTGTCGCGCATTCTTGCGACAGTGGGGTGATCGGAGGAGTGGATCACCCCGCTGCCAGCTGCCGACCCACGATGGGCCGGCAGACCGTTGGTTTCCAGCGCGTCCTTGATCGTGGTTGGCACCCCATCGAGCCAACCCAAGGGCGCGCCGTCGCGCCAACGGAGTTCGGATGCCTTTGCCTGCGCCAATGCTCCATCACGGTCGATGTGATAGATCGCATTGATCTTTGGATTGACCTCTTCGATCCGGGCCAGCGTTGCTGTCAGGGCCTCAACCGGCGACAGCTCGCGGCGTCGGAACAGATCGGTCATTTCGACCGCAGATAGATGGGACACGGACACGGTCATAATCGTCTCGGACAGGCTAAGGGTTTGTTACTCTTCGTACTTCTTCACGTAGTAGACCTTAGAGGCGATTTTCCATTCGCCGTTGGTCTTGATCAGAGACAGGTAGTCAATGAAGTATTTGGGCTGCACCGCACAGTCGATTTTCACGAACGCTGTGTTGGGACCCGACTGGTCGATGTGCACCACGTGGCCATAGACAGGATAACCCAACTCCTTGGGGCTTTTGCGGCCAGCGACCAGGTCCTTGTACTGCTGCAGCGTCATGTGGACATAGCTGCCATCATCATTGACACAGCACAGATCACATTCGGGCAGAAACTGCTTGTCGATTGCTGCGACATCACCTTCGTGCAGGCCGATCATATAATCCTGCATCATGGCTTCGAGTGTTGCGATATCCGCCATCTTGTCCTCCAACGGGGTTACGCCGCCACCGGCGCGAGTTTGTAAAAGCCACGTTGCGCATAGATCAGCGCCGAGGCTTGCGGGTTCAGGTGCACAGCATCCACCAAGCCAAAGAAGACCCGATGCGTGTGCGCGTCTGTCCATTCGCTGACCGTGCATTCAAACGAGGCGACCGCCTCTTTCAGGATCGGCAAACCGCCCGCCGACCGTTCCCATGTACCGGCCATCTGGAACTGCTTTTCCTTGTCCTCTTTCGAAGAGAACGCACCAACCACATCTGTCAGGCTGTCGGGCACCACGTTCACAGCAAACTTGTTCGACCCCATGATGTAGTCGAACGTGCGCGCCGTGCGATTGGTGCAGATCAGCAGCGATGGCGGGTCCGCCGCCAGCGAGGTCACAGCCGTGGCCGCCATGCCTGCGCGCGCGCCGTCATGCTCGGACGTGATAATGGTGGTCGAGGCCGCCAGCAGTTGCATGCCCTGCTTGAACAGCTCTTGCGTATTGTCTTGGGTCATGGCGACCTCCCTTGTCATAGGGGTCGGGCGTTGCGGCCCGACCGTGGCGATCAGCCGTTGACCTGCTTGATGACACCTTCGGAGAACTCGATCAGAGCCTCTTGCTCGATGTCGTCGCCGAAATAGTTCACGTGGTGCCAGACAAAGAACTCATCAATCTGATAGCGCTCGGCCAGTTCACTGATCTGATCCACAACCTGTTGACGCGAACCATCCCAGACACGGCCCAACGGCACGTGATAGGGCGGCGCGTCATAGGCTTTGCCCCACAACTCGTCGAACATGCCGCGGTATTGCTTGGTCTTTTCCGGGGTTTTACCCATCAGCAGGTGACCACCCAACGCCAGAACGTCGTTGTTGGTTGTCTCTGTCAGACCCTTTTCATGCGCGGCCGCCAGACACTGTTCCAGAATGACCGGCATGAACTCTTCTTTGTCGGCGGTCACGAACGACACCATCTTGGCGCCTTCAGAGGCCCAGAACCGTGCGGTTTCCATCGAGTAGGAGAAGGGCGCATAGACCTTGGGGTGCGGTTGCTGCAGCGGACGCGGAACGATGCCCGATTTGCGCAGGACCTTGTTTTCATCAACCGGGTTGTCACCACCCCAGAGTTTGGTCGGATTGAATTCCCATTCAACATTCGACGGGAAGTTCCAAAACTCGCCCTGATGCTCGGTCAGATCGTCGGTCCAGAGCGATTTGATCAGGCGCCAGTTCTCGTACATGGCGCGGCGGTTGCGCTGATCCGCCTCGGACTTGTCTGACTCGGCCGAGGTGATGTCCAGGTGCTGCCCCATGGTTGCGGTCCAACGAGGGGTGTTGCCACGAGAGAAGCCCGCAAACACTCGACCGCCTGTCATATGGTCGAGCATCGCGATGTTTTCCGCCGTGGTGATCGGGTTCATCGCGGTCAGGTTCATACCCAGCTGACCCACCTTAAAGTTCTTGGTGTGCTGCGCGATGTACATGTTCCAGAACAGCGGGTTGGTGGTGCATTCCACCCCTTCGACCTGCATGTGATGCTCGGTCAAACAGAACCCTTCGTATCCCAGCTCTTCTGCCAGAACCATCTGGTCCCGCAGCGTGTGCATCATCTTGTTGAATCGACCCGGATCGCGACCGGCAAGTTGGGCGTCTTCGCCATGTTGCCGAGCGAACGGGATGGCAAGAATCTTGAATTTCATGGCGCGCTTCCCCGCTATAATGAACGTTCACTAACCTTCACCTGAAAACACGGTGTCGTCAAACAAATTTTGTTGATATGTTACAGAGGTTTAGAAATGACCCTTCGTCAGGAAATTTAGTGAACGGTCACTCCTTTTTCACTCTAGACCAAGGAATCTCGCTGGACAACCACCGCTGAGCCACGCATCGTATGCATGCAACGTAAGGGAACCTGGGGCGAAGAATGTATTCGTATTCATCAGCACAAATGGCTGATTTCATATCGAAAAAACAAAGCGATAGTGCTTTTTCGTCTCTCGCGCTCGAGGCTGCCCGCCACGAGCTGGAACGTGATGTTGACGGCGAACTACAACTGATCACAAGCACAGTTTCGACCCTCGCGCCGCCTTCTGGGGAATCACTTGTTGCAAAATCAACACGGCTGTCCGCCAAAGGGGCGGATCAGCAGGTCTGCCGGGTGATCCTATCGCAGCTCACCGAAGGCTCTTCTAAGAAACGAAATGTGGCAGAAGCACTATGTGTCTTTCAGGTCAAGGAACCCGCGCCCGAAGATCAGGCTGCGGCCGTAGACAGGTCCGAAAAGACCGCTGCCACAGGAAAAGAAGCTCTTTCCAGCACCGCTGAAATGCGGCGATTGCAAATTTTCGAAGGCGCTTGCAAAGTCATTGCCCGCCATGGGTTCGGCAATTCTACAATGCGTGAAATTGCACGTGAGGCAGGTCTGTCCGTGCCGTTGATGTACAAATACATCAAGGATAAGGACGACATCCTTTACCTGATCATGACCGTGAACATGCAGGGCATGTTTACATTCTTCGACAATCAGGAATTCAGCTCTGGCAATCCAGAAGAAAACCTGATCAGCGCAGTCGACAAATACATCGACTACATTGGCGAAAATCGAAAATATATCAATTTGGTATACTCCGAAACCCGCTCACTTAGCGCCGAAAACCGCATGAAGGTGTTTGACACCGAACGTGACTTCATGCGCCGCTGGCAGGCCATTATCGATGACGGCGTCGAGAAAGGGTTCTTCCGGCCTGTAAACACCGAGCTTTTGTCCAACTTCATCTACTTCCTATGCACCGTCTGGGCGTTGCGACATTGGAGCATTGGGCACTTTCCCGTTGATGAGGTTAAAACAGCACTGCACGAGTTTGTCTTGACAGGACTGCTGAAAGTGGAAAATTAAATATCAAAGTGTCAGCATATGAATGCGCATAACAATCATTAACCAAGTCGCTTGTTGACGAATACGGAATTTTTGGAAAGGACATTTCATAAAGATGGGTCGACCGTCGGTTCAAAAACAGCGCAAGGCTGAAGTTCTTGATGCATTCCTGACCTGCGCCTCAAAGTACGGCATAGAAGGCGCCACGCTGGAACGTATCGCTACTGAAGCAGGATTGAAGCGGCCGCTGATCCGTCATCACCTGGGCAACCGAGATGACATGGTCAAAGCCCTGTCTGAATACGTGATCTCTGCGATCAATGAATTGGTCCAAGGGATGCGTGAGGCCCTTGAAGGGTATCCCACGGCTAAGGACTTCATCGATGCCCTTTATACGCCACAAAGCGAAACCGACCCGCGCCTGAACATCGTGTTCCAGTCTCTCACTCATTCCTCGGATAGCTATCCCGGCCTGCGCGAAGAGCTGATTTCGGTCATGCAGTCGTTTTTCGATATGGCCAGCGAGGTCATGCAACGTAACTATCCGCATGCCCCAAAGGCGGAATGCGATATCGTTGCCCAAGGTGTTATTGGTCTCTACCTGACCACGGATTCACTCGCGCCACTCGCCCCACCGTCCGAGTGGGCCTACTCATCCTATTTCGCCTCTTTGCGGTTGGCCAATTCGCTGCGCGAAATCAGCTGACATCAAGCATCCAAACGAAAACGGCCAGCAATGAATTGCTGGCCGTTTTCTTTTGTACGTGGTTCAGGGATCAGACCTCGAGCCACTCCTGCCGGATTTCCGCGTTGTTTTTCAGATCATCCGGCGTCCCTTCGAACACCATGTGGCCGTGGCCCATCACGTATACGCGGTTAGTCACCCGCATGGCGATGGTAAGCTTTTGCTCCACCAGCAGGATGGAAACGCCCCGCTCAGCGATCTGCAGCAAAAGATCACCCACTTGCTCCACGATCTTGGGGGCCAAACCTTCGGTCGGCTCGTCGATCATGATGAAATCCGGGTCGCCCATCAGTGCACGGCAGACGGTCAGCATTTGCTTTTCGCCACCGGACATCAGCGAGGCATCGACGTCAGCCCGCTCTCGCAGGTTGGGGAACATGTCGAACATGTCCTCCATATTCCAACGCCCGTCACCGTCCTTTTGCCCTGGCTTGACGCCCAGCATCAGGTTCTGGCGCGTGGTCAGGCCGGGAAAGATATCGCGGTTTTCGGGTACATAGCCTATGCCCTTCTTGGCGATCTCATAGCTCTTGCGCCCTGCAAGCTCTTCCCCGCGGAACTGGACCGATCCCTTGGGTTCAACCTCGCCCATGATCGCCTTGCAGGTGGTAGACCGCCCCACCCCGTTGCGCCCCAACAACGAGACGATCTCGCCTTCGCCGACTTCAAGGTTGACGCCCTGCAGGATGTGACTTTTGCCGTAGTATGCGTGAAGATCATTTACCTTGAGCATCTTACGCGTCCTCTTCTTCAAGCGTTGTACCCAGATAGGCCTCTTTCACCTTGGCCGAGGCACGCACGGCATCCGGCACGTCCGACTCGATGATTTCGCCATAGACCAGCACCGAAATCTTGTCGGCCAGGTCAAAGATCACACCCATGTCGTGTTCCACGATCATCAGCGTCTTGTCCTCGGTCACCTTGCGGATCAGATCCACGATCAGGTCGGTTTCCGAATGGCTCATCCCTGCACAGGGCTCATCCAGCAGGATGATGTCGGCGCCACCTGCGATGGTGATCCCGATTTCCAGCGCGCGCTGCTCGGCATAGGCCAGCGTACCCGCCAGAAGATCGCGACGTGCAGTCAGATTGATCTCTTCCAGGATCTGTTCTGCCTTTTCCGTCACATCGCGTTGGCCATTGATCATGTGCCAGAACGAGTATTTGTAACCCATCGTCCACAACAGCCCGCAACGAATGTTCTCGAACACGGTCATGTTGGGGAAGATGTTTGTGATCTGGAACGACCGGCTCAGGCCGCGTCGGTTGATCTCGAACGGCTGCATGCCGCTGACATCTTCACCATGCAGGTATACCCCGCCCGAGGTCGGCGCGAAACGACCCGTGATCAGGTTGAACAGGGTGGATTTGCCTGCCCCGTTCGGGCCGATCACCGCATGACGCTCGCCCTTTTCGATCTTGAGGTTGACGCCCTGGATGATCTTGGCCAGGCCAAAGCTCTTCTCCAGATTGCGCAGTTCGATTGCGGGAACTGTCATTGGGCGTCTCCTGCGTGGTTGGCTTCGTCCCAGGCGGCCTTGATCGACGGCAGAATGCGCGAGACCAGGAACAGCGAGATGGCAGCGATCACGATGCACAAGCCAAGTGCTTGATAGCCATGACTGTCGAAGGTGATGCCGTACAGGGACATCTCGTGGTCATCACCAAACGAATGGCGCTTGTGGAAGCTGATTTCCAAGATCGCGGCCAGCGAAAGAACGCTGGTGATCGCAGGGATCGCAACCTTGAGGTAAGGACCGACCAACAGGTTCAGCTTGCCAAGAGCCAACGGGCGGCGATGCATCGCGATGATCCCGGCAAAACCACCAGGGAAAAACATCACACAGGCCACGAACAGGATGCCCAGATAGAGCGACCAGATCTCGGTATAAAGACCCAGAACCGTCTGCAGCAGGGTGAACACGATCGCCCCGATGATAGGACCGACAAAGAAACCGACGCCCCCCAAGAAGGTGATCAGCAGGATCGAGCCAGAGGTCGCCAGGTTCAGGTTCTCTTCGGTCAGGATCTCAAAGTTGATGGCAAAGAGCGAGCCAGCGACGCCTGCAAAGAAACCCGACGCGATGAACGACATCCAGCGCACCCGGCGTTGCGAATAACCCAGGAACTCGGCGCGTTCTTCGTTGTCGCGAACCGCGTTGGCAATACGGCCAATCGGCGTGCGCGAGAAAAGGTACATCAGTGCTGTGGCCACCAAGAGCCAGATCACGGTTAGATAGTAGACCTCGGACTGCGCGGCGAAATCGTAACCCAGAACTTCGGGGCCCATGGTCCGGTCTCCTGAAATCCCCTCTTCACCGCCAAAGAAGACGACAATGATGATCGAACAGGCGGCGATCAACTCGCCCACACCCAGAGAAATCATCGCGAACACGGTGCCTGCCCGACGGGTCGAGAAGCTGCCAATGAGGAAGGCAAAGGCCATGCCGAACACACCGCCAACAACCGGCAGCAGCGGCAAGGGCAACCACAGGCCATCATATTCCACCATGTTCATCACATGCATGGCAAAGAACCCACCCAGGCCCATGTAGACCGCGTGCCCAAAGGACAGCATGCCCCCCTGCCCCAGAAGCATGTTATAGCTAAGCGCGAAGACGATTGTGATCGCCATCTGGTTCATGATGGTCAAGGCCGAACTGGACTGAAAGATCAGTGGCAGACACAGCAGGAACAGCGCGGCAAAGGCCCATGGCAGCAGGTTGGAAAGCGATATCAACCTGTTGGGATTGGACACAACTTGTGTTTTGCTTGCGGTATTCATGTCTCACGTTTCCCCATCAGACCCTGTGGACGCAGCACAAGGACAAAGACCATCAGCAGATACGGCAGGATCGGCCCGATCTGCGGCAGGGTCAGGGTCCACAGATCCTGCAGCGGATGATCCCAGATGTTTTCAGGTTTGGTAAAGCCGATGGCGGTCAGGATGTCCTCCATCGCGACGTTGTAGGCAGCGGCGAAAGTTTGTAGCCAGCCGATGATCAGCGAAGCAACAAGCGCGCCCCAAAGCGAGCCAAGGCCGCCGATGACGATGGTTACGAAAACGATCGAGCCCAGCTGAACCGCCATGCCGGGGAATGTGCCCAGAACCGGCCCTGCGATCACGCCCGCCAGACCCGCCATCGCAGTGCCCACGCCAAAGACGCCCATGAACACCAAAGGCACGTTGTGCCCCAGGTTCTGCACCGTTTCGGGATAGCTGAGCGCAGCCTGAATGGTCATCCCGATGCGGGTCTTGGTCAGGATGTACAGCAACGTCAAGAACAGCCCCATCGCAACAAAGATCATGAAGACTTTGTACGCAGGGAAAGAGTTTCCAGCGATGGCAAAGGCGGCAAAGTTCAGCGCCTCGGGCTCGGAGTAAGCCATCTGGCTCTTGCCCCAGAAGAACTGAACCACTTCTTCGATCAGCAGCGCCAGACCAAAGGTAAAGATCAATTCGGGCACATGGCCGTATTTGTGAACGCGCCTCAGCCCGTATCGCTCGATGAGCGCCCCAAAGACGCCGACGATGACCGGGGCGACCAGAAGGCCCAGCCAAAACCCGGTTATTGTGCTGATTTGGTAAGCGAAATACGCCCCCAACATATAGAAACTGGCGTGGGCAAAGTTCAGAACACCCATCATCGAAAAGATGAGTGTAAGGCCGCTGCACAGCATGAACAGCAGCAACCCCGTAACCAGGCCATCCAAAATATTAACGAGGAACAATGCCATCGTTGTCGGCTCCCTGATGAGAATTTCGGTTTTTTCTTGGTCTTGTCCCGTCAGGAAACCCCTGACGGGACAGTCTGGCAACCTTTAATGCAGTGACGAAACGTTACGGGCGTTTCATCTTGCAGGTGGTTGGCGCATCTGCCGAGGCCAGCTCGACGACGGTCTCGGCAATCATGCCGTGGCCCGAGTTGTCATAATCGAAGGTCAAACCATCTTTGGCCTGGCCTTGAACGGTCACAGTCTGGATCGCCTGGTGATCGCTTTCGCGCATCACGGTCTTACCGGTCAGGATGCCGTCGTGCTCCATGCCTTCCAGAGCGTAGGCGATCGCTTTTACGTCATCGGCATTGCCTACTTCGTTGATGGCCGCGGCCAGCATCGGAGCAACGTTTGCCATCTGCGGCTGGCCCAGGTCGAGCTCCGGGAACTTCTCGTAGTAGGACGCAGTGAACGCTTCGGCGTCTGCCGACAGCGGCGGGTTGATCTGACCGGCACCGGCCAGCTTGACGATGCCGTCGCCCTGATCACCAAAGTTCGCAGTGATGCCCGAGGTGGCGCCATAGTAGGTGTAGATCGGCTTGGTAAAGCCTGCACCCATGACGGCCTTGCCCAGACCAACCATGTCACCGCCCCAGTTGCCGGTGATTACGGCGTCCGCTTCGCTTGCAATAACTTTGCGCGCGTAAGGCGTGAAGTCTTTGACCTTGCCAATCGGGTGCAGCTCGTTGCCGACGATTTCGATGTCGGGGCGCTTTTCACCCAAGAAACGAACAGCGGCGGCCGCAACCGCTTTGCCGAACGAATAGTCCTGGCCGATGATGTAGACCTTTTTGATGTCCTGATTGGCCGCGATGTCGTCGGTCAGCGCATCCATCTTGATGTCGGCGTTGGCGTCAAAACGGAAGTGCCAGAAGTTGCACTTGTCGTTGGTCAGCGCCGGATCAACCGCCGAGTGGTTCAGGAAGATGACCTGGCTGTCGGGGTTGCGCTTGTTGTGCTTTTTGATGGCATCGGTCAGCGCGTTGGCAACGCCCGACGATGCACCCTGTGCGATGAAACGAATGCCTTGGTCGATGGCGACCTGCAGCTGGATCAGGGATTCCTTGGCACTGATCTTGTTGTCGAACGGTACGATCTCGAACTCGGCCGCGCCATTCAGCAGGGCGCCCTTCTTGTTGACCAGTTCGTCAACCGAGTGACGATAGATCGACAGGCCCTGGTTGCCCGTCGACGCAAACGGCCCCGACAATGGGTCGATAAAGGCGATTCGGACTTTCTCCTGCGCCATGGCCGATGTTGCAGCCAAACCGGCGACAACCGCACCGACCAGCAACGACTTGAACTTATTCATTTGTTCCCTCCCTAAGGGTTTGGTTTTGCTCCTGGACGGATAGGCGCCCATTCGCTTGATCGTGCCAACTTTTTTGTTAGTGATCGTTCACCACTGTTGAAAATAATCGTTTGTGTGTCAACGATCTTTTTTGACAAATTAACGGTCCAAAATTCAGTTTGGCAACCTTCAACTTTGAGCTGAGGAAAAAGTTACCGAGTCGTCGACAATCGAGTCTGACAATTTTCCGCAATCCCCCCTGAAACCCCGAATGCCCGCGTAAGGCAAACTGGCCCCCACAACCTCAACACCCGGAATCCTCGAATAAATTCAATCCCGTAACATGTTCAAACTTTACGTTGACAAATTTCCGAATCCAGCAATATCATTAGCATACAAACAACAATGGCACGCTTCCAACCGGGAACTCGCACCTTGGACTACTTTTCGCCCACGACCTTGGACGATGCATTTGACCGCCTCAGCGCGCGCAATGTCGATATCGTTGCAGGGGGGACCGACTTTTATCCGGCGCGTCCACAAGGACCGCTTAAATCTGATCTTCTCGACGTGACCCGCATCGCGGGCCTGTCCGGTATCACCCAGGGAACGGATGGCTGGCGCATTGGTGCCGCGACCCGGTGGAGTGAGATCTTTCGCACTGATCTGCCCTCTTCCTTTGCGGGCCTGCAAGCCGCTGCGCGCGAAGTGGGAAGCTTGCAAATTCAGAACGCAGGCACTGTCGCAGGCAACCTCTGCAACGCCTCCCCTGCCGCTGACGGTGTACCCCCTCTGCTGACGCTGGATGCGCAGGTTGAAATCGGCTCGGCTCGCGGCACGCGCACGATCGATCTGTCCGATTTCATCACCGGTGTCCGCAAGACAGACCTGCTCGACGACGAACTTGTCACCGCAATTCTGTTGCCGGAACCGCCTGCGCATGCGCAGGGCGCTTTCGAGAAGCTCGGCTCACGCCGCTACTTGGTGATCTCGATCACGATGACTGCAGCCGTGGTTGGTCTGGACGATGAGGGACGCATCGATCACGCTCGCGTTGCTGTTGGGGCATGCTCGCCCGTCGCACAGCGCCTGACCGGGTTGGAATCCGACCTGATCGGCAAAACGCTGGATCAAATTGAGGTGACCGAGGCGCATCTCACCCCGCTGTCGCCCATCGACGATGTACGCGGCAGTGGCGAATACCGTCTGGATGCGGTTGCGGAACAATGCCTGCGGGCAATCATACAGGCAGGAGGCGAGAATGGATAAGCGCGTGAGCGAAACCGTCGCTGATTTCATCCTCAACGGCGATCACGTCAGCACAACGCCCGTTGCCGGGGAACGTCTTTCTGAGACCCTGCGCGAACGCCTTGGGGCCCGCGACGTCAAGATCGGCTGCAACGCGGGCGACTGCGGGGCCTGCACTGTCTTGGTCGATGGCGATCCCGTGTGCGCCTGTTTGATGCCCGCGCAACAGGCGGCTGGCCGGGCCGTCGAAACCCTGGGCGGTTTGGCGCGCGAGGATGAGATCACGCAGCGTCTGTCCGAAAGCTTTCAGAATTTTGGCGCGGCACAGTGTGGGATCTGTACACCCGGCATGATGACCGCTGCTGTCGCCTTGCTGCGCGACACAGATGCTCCGGACGAAGAGCAGGTGCAGGACGCCCTTGGGGGCGTGCTCTGCCGCTGCACCGGCTACCGCAAGATCATCGACGCCGTTGTCGCCGTGGGTCAGGCCGAGGTGCCCATGCAGGCCGAAGGTCATGCAGGCGAAGGCATCCGCCGCCTCGACGGTCTGGGCAAAGTGCAGGGCACAGAGGCCTTTGGCGATGACGTCGCCCCTGCTGGCACGCTCGAAGTGGTTGTGATCCGCTCGCCCTTCCCACGCGCAGGGTTCACCTTTGGGGATTTGGACGCATTTGCTGAAGTCACAGGCGTGGAAGCTGTTTTGACTGCCGCTGACGTTCCAGGCCGCAACCTGTTTGGCGTTATCCCGGCCTTCATGGATCAACCCGTCTTTGCCGAAGAAGAGGCGCGCTTCCGGGGCGAAGCCGTGGCTGCCATCGTTGCCACCCCTGAATTTGCCCGTGACTTTGACCCAAATACGTTCCCAGTCGAATGGGACGAGCGCCCTGCCGCTCAGGACGTACATGCGGCAATGGCGCCAGAGGCGGCGCAACTGCACGAAGGCCGTGACGGCAATGTCATGTGCGGGGGCTTTGTCCAGTGCGGCGACGCCAAGGCGGCAATTGCCGAGGCCGACCTCACCGTCGAAGGCAGCTTCCGCAGCGGATTTGTCGAGCACGGCTACATCGAGCCGGAAGCAGGCTTTGCCGAGGTGGTGAATGGCCGCGTTGAAATCCACGCCTGTACCCAGGCTCCGGTCATGGATCTCGATTCGATGGAGATCATTCTGGGCATGCCTCGCGATCAGATCCGCATCATTCCGACCGGTGTTGGCGGTGGGTTCGGGTCCAAACTCGATATTTCGGTGCAGCCCTACCTGGCGCTTGGCGCGCTCAAGACGGGCAAGCCCGTGCGCATCTGTTATTCGCGCACCGAGTCGATGCAGTCGACCACCAAGCGGCACCCGTCCGAGATCACGCTCAAGATTGGCGCCACGAAGGATGGCAAGATCAAAGGCTTCGACTTCTTCGGCTACTTCAACACCGGCGCTTATGCCAGCTGGGGTCCGACTGTCGCGAACCGGGTTCCGGTCCACGCATCCGGCCCTTATCAAATCACCGACTACCGAGCTGAATCCAAAGGCATCCACACGAACTGCCCTTCGTCAGGTGCCTTCCGAGGCTTTGGCGTGCCCCAATCGGCCATCGCGCAGGAAAGCCTGTTTGACGAGTTGGCGGATAAGCTTGGCATCGACCGGCTGGATTTCCGCATCAACAACTCGCTTGAGAACAATGTCCCGACCGTCTGTGGTCAGGTCTTCGAGCAAGGCGTTGGGATCAAGCCGTGTTTTGAGGCCTTGCGTACCGCGTGGAATGACGAACGCACTGACGCAGAGGCGTTCAACGCAAGCAACGACACGCTAAAGCGCGGCGTTGGCGTTGCGGGCGGCTGGTACGGCTGCGGCAACACTTCGCTGCCAAATCCCTCGACCATCAAATCCGGCGTTCGCGCCGATGGCACCGTGGTGCTGCACCAGGGCGCGATGGATATCGGCCAGGGCGCAAATACCGTCATCAGCCAGATTTTTGCCACTGCCTTGGGCATTCCGGTGGCTCAGCTTGAAATCATCGGTGCGGACACGGATGTGACGCCGGATGCCGGCAAAACCTCGGCCTCGCGTCAGACCTATGTGTCGGGCAGCGCCTCGCGCCTGTCGGGCGAGGCGATGCGAGCGCAAATCCTGGCGCGTGTGAACGCCAGCGAAGACGCCACGCTGACCATCGGCAACGGTCAGATCAAGATCACCGATCAGGGCAGCGAACATGTCATCGACCTGAGCACGCTGTCCCCTGACGCCGAGGGCTATGTCCTGCGCGCAGAAGAGACCTATGACCCGCCCACCAAACCGCTGGACGAAAACGGCCAGGGCATCCCTTACGCCCAATTCGGCTATGCCGCGCATCTGGTGGTGGTTGAGGTCGACACCAAACTGGGCACCGTCAAGCCGCTGAAATTTGTGGCCGCCCATGATGTCGGCAAGGCGATCAACCCGATGCTGGTCGAGGGGCAGGTTCAGGGCGGCATCGCACAGGGTCTGGGCATGGCTCTGATGGAAGAATACCTGCCGGGCCGGACCGAAAACCTGCATGACTATCTGATCCCGACCATTGGCGACATTCCCCCGATCGAAACCCACATCATCGAAGAACCGGATGCGCATGGTCCCTATGGGGCCAAGGGGTTGGGCGAACACGTGCTGATCCCCACCGCTCCGGCCATTTTGAACGCAATCAAAGACGCCAGCGGCGTGCGGCTGACCCAAGTGCCCGCCACCCCGTCGCGCGTCCGTGCCGCAATCAAGGACAACAACAATGGCAACTGACCGCGCCAAACCCGAAAAAATCCGCTGCGACGCCTGCCCGGTGATGTGTTTCATCGCCGACGGCAAGGCCGGCGCCTGTGACCGCTATGCCAACCACGGCGGCGATCTGGTGCGCCTGGATGCGCTGACCATCATCGAAAACACCGACGAGGCCAAGCTGGTCCCCTTCATGAAGGACAGCCAAGGGCCCGATGACTGGGATGGCAACATCGTGCAGGGCAATCGCCCCTTTGTGACTGCCGTTGGCGCCGGCACAACATATCCCGACTACAAGCCCGCGCCGTTCATCGTCAGCCAAGAGGTGCAGGGCGTCGACATGGTCACCGTCGTAACCGAAGGCATCTTCTCGTACTGCGGTGTGAAAGTGAAGATCGACACTGACCGTCACATCGGCCACGAACGCGATGTGGTCTATGTCGATGGCGAACCGATTGGTCATGTGATGACGTCCGAGTACGGCTCGAAGATGTTGTCTCTGGGTGGTGTTGAGCACCTGACTGGTGGTTCCAAGAAAGAAGGCCGGATCACCTGTGATGCGCTGCTGAAACTCTGCAACCGCGAAGCGGTTGAGATGGTGATCGGTGAAGAAGAGCATCAGACCACCGTTGTTGTTGAGGCAGGCAAGGCCCCGATCATCAACGGCGTCGAAGAGAAACTGATGCGCGTCGGCTGCGGCTCGGCCACCATCGGCATGTTCGCCAAACAGTGGGTCGACCATGTGGATGACGTGGTTGTGGTCGATGACCACATCACCGGCGTTCTGTCAGAGCACCAGGCGGGTAAGCTGCTGGATGTCGAGGCAACCGGCATCAAGATCAACGGTCGCCGCTCGACACCTGGTCGATACTTCCAGGTGGCGGAACCCGGCACCGGATGGGGCGGCACGGATATCGAAGACCCGCTCAAGATCCTGGGTGACTTCAACCCGAAATTCGCCAAAGAAGGCATGAAACTGCTGATGGTCTCGACCACCGGTGAGCAATACGCCTATTTCGAGCTCGACGCAGACCTGAAACCGCAGACTGTCGACATTCCGGCCCCTCTAAAAGCATCCGCCGATTTGATCGCCGAGAACTGTGAACCGTCGGTCTGTTCGGTTCTGTTCATGGGCGGCGCGGGCGGCAGCTTGCGGGCCGGCGTCACCGAAAACCCTGTTCGCCTGACCAAATCGGTCAAGGACTCTCTGACCTTTGTGTCCTGCGGCGGGGCCGAGGCCTATGTCTGGCCCGGTGGCGGGATCACCGTGATGGTGGACGTGCTGGACATGCCTACAGGCTCGTTCGGTTACGTCCCGACCCCGGCCCTGGTTGCCCCCATCGAATTCACCATGCGGGTCAGCGACTATGGCACGCTTGGCGGTCACATGGAGGAAATCAAACCGGTGGCTGAGGTTGTCTCGGATGAAACCCGCAAGGTGTCCCAGTTCGACAACCAGCCCGACCCGATGGCGGCCACCAACTATCGTTGGGCCAAGTGAAGCCCGTCGCCGCCATATTGCCCTGTGGCACCCGGCTGCATTTGCAGCATGGGCCGATTGACCTGATCATCGGGGCAGATGACGCGCGTCGACTGGCTTTTGAGGCTGCGGAGGCACGGTTTCAAACCGTGCTGCAAGAACTGGTTGGCGAGTTGGAACGACTACGCCAGCCGATGACATTGGACCATACCCCATTTGATGGGCGTATTGCCCGCCGAATGGCGCGTGTGGTTCGACCTCATAGCCTTACCTTCGTAACCCCGATGGCGGCAGTGGCTGGTTCGGTGGCCGATGAAATCCTGAACGCCATGCGTCAGGCCACGCCCCTGCGCCGGGCCTATGTGAACAATGGTGGCGACATTGCGTTGCATCTGGCACCGGGTGAATCCTTCACCTCTGCCATGGCCTCGGTCGAAGGCCATGATCTGGGCCGTATAGAAATCACCTCTCGCGACAGGATTGGCGGCATTGCCACGTCAGGTCGCGGAGGTCGCAGCCTGTCTTTTGGCATCGCCGACAGCGTCACAGTTCTGGCGCGCACGGCCGCCCAAGCCGATGTGGCCGCAACCCTGATTGCAAACGCCGTCGACCTGCCCAATCACCCTGCCATCACCCGCCGCCCGGCCACCGACCTGCAAGACGACAGCGATCTGGGCGATCGGCTTGTCACGACCCACTGCGCGCCGCTCGCGAACGCAGATATTCACCATGCGCTGCAAAGCGGTCTGATCGTCGCCGAAAAAATGCGCGATGCCAGATTGATCCGCGCTGCATCCCTTCACCTGCAGGGCGAATCCCGCCATGCAGGACCTTCCGGTCTGACCGGACAACAAAACAAACGGACACTTCTAAATGCCTGACGTCATTCTAAGAAAAACAATCGCGTCTTACGAAGAGATCTTTCACGAGGGCGGCCCCGCTCCGGAAACACCTCAACGCCGTGCGGCCGTTTTGGCGATCATCAAGAACCCCTTTGCTGGCCGGTATGAGGCCGACATTCAGGGCTTTATGGAGGACCTGAAGCCTCTGGGTCTGCAAATGGCACAAAAGCTGCTCGACATCCTGGGCGGTCCCGAAAACATCGAAGGCTATGGCAAAGGGTCCCTCGTCGGCGAAGGCGGCGAGCTGGAGCATGGCGCCTTGTGGCACGCACCGGGCGGTTACGCCATGCGGCAACTGCTGGGCAATGCAAACGCAATCGTGCCCTCGTCCAAGAAGGTCGGCGGCGTTGGCGCGCGGCTGGACGTGCCGATCACCCATATCAACGCCTCTTACGTGCGGTCGCATTTCGACAGCATGGAAGTGGGCAGCAACGATGCGCCGCGCGGCGATGAGCTGGCATTTGCGCTGGTGATGAGCACCGGACCGCGCATTCATTCACGCTCGGGCGGGTTGGAGGCCTGGGACATCAAGGGAGAGGACGGTCTGAGATGACCATGGATATTCGTAAAATCGCCGTAAACGTCGAAGAAACCCATATCGAAGCAGGACGTGACATCGCACCGGCCACCCGCAAGGCGGTCGCCGTGGCGGTGATCGCCAACCCCTATGCCGGGACCTATGAAGAGGACCTGACCCCGCTGATGGATATGGGCGCGGAACTGGGAACTATTCTGGGCAAGAAATGTGTCGAGGCCCTGGGGATCACACCCGAGCAGGCCGAAAGCTATGGCAAATCCGCCATGGTCGGCGAAAACGGCGAGCTGGAACATGCCGCCGCCCTGCTGCACCCGAAACTGGGCGCGCCGCTGCGCAAGGAGGTCGAAAAGGGCGCAGCCCTGGTACCCTCTTCCAAGAAGATGGGCAGCCCGGGCCAGGTGCTTGACGTACCGCTTGGCCATAAGGACGCCGCTTATGTGCGCAGCCACTTTGACGGCATCGAGGTTCGCCTGAACGACGCGCCGCGCGCAAATGAAATCATGGTGGCCGTCGCTGTCACCGACAGCGGCCGCCCGCTGCCTCGCGTCGGTGGTCTGACCCACGAAAACGCCGAAGGCAAGGATGGCCTGCGATAAAAGGTGACGCTAGGTCACCTTAGCACTGACAATCAACCAGAAGCCGGGCATAACCGGCCGCACGAAAAGGAAAAACTGAACCAACCGGAGGAACAGAAATGACCATGATCAGACGCACCGTCCTAGGTGCGCTTGCGGCCCTACCCCTGATGGGGTTTGGCCCGCAGGCCGCACAGGCCGCGGACACGATCGTAATTGGCGAGGTGAACAGCTATACTCGCCTGCCCGCCTTTACCGAGCCCTACAAGAAGGGATGGCAATTGGCGATCGAACAGATCAACGCCGCGGGTGGGATCGACGGCAAACAGCTTGAGGTGATCAGCCGCGATGACACCGGCGATCCAGCCACTGCCATCCGCATCGCGGAAGAGCTTGTGACCAAGGAAGGCGCCGTTCTGATCTTTGGCACCTTCCTGTCGAACATCGGATTGGCCGTCGCGGACTTTGCTCAGCAGAAACAGGTTCTGTTCCTCGCATCCGAACCGCTCTCGGACGCCATCGTCTGGTCCAAGGGCAACAAATACACCTATCGTCTGCGTCCCTCGACCCATATGCAGGCCGCGATGCTGGCCGAACAGGCTGCCAAGCTGGACGCGGTGAAATGGGCCACTGTTGCACCCAATTACGCTTACGGTCAGGACGCAGTCAAAGCGTTCAAATCCGAACTGAGCAAACTGCGCCCTGACGTCGAATTCGTCGAAGAGCAGTGGCCGCCGGTGTTCAAGATCGACGCGGGCTCGACCGTGCGCGCGCTTGAAGCTTCCAAGCCGGACGCGATCTTCAACGTGACCTTTGGCGGTGATCTGGCCAAATTCGTGCGCGAAGGGTCGCTGCGCTTCCTGTTCGAAGACCGCGCTGTCGCCTCGCTGCTGACGGGGGAGCCCGAGTATCTACACCCCCTGGGCAACGAGACCCCAGATGGGTGGATCGTCACTGGCTACCCGCCTGCGGACATCGATACCGACAGCCACAACGCCTTTGCCAAGGCATACTCGGACAAGTTCGGCGAAGCACCGAAGACTGGCTCGATCGTGGGTTACAATTCGGTCCTGGCGATTGCTGCCGCATTGACCAAAGCTGGTTCCACCGACACCGAGGCGCTGCTGGCCGCCATGGACGGCCTGGAAGTGGCCGACAGCCCGACCGGTCCGTTCATGTTCCGCGCAGCTGATCACCAGTCGACCATGGGCGCCTATGTGGGCAAAACCGCCCTGGTGGATGGCGAACCCAAGATGGTTGATTGGGCCTATGCCGACGGCGCCGCCTATCTGCCGTCCGAAGAAGAGGCCGCAAAACTGCGTCCCGCTGAATAAGACCGCCACTCACGCAGTCTGAGGTGGGGCGCGCATTCTGGCGCGCCCTGCCCACCCCCCGAAATTCACACGAATAGGGATGGTAGGCCGATATGGGCTTCTATTTTGCACAACTGTTGACCGGGCTGGCAAATGCCTCGTCGTTGTTTCTGATTGCATCTGGTTTGTCGATTATCTTTGGCGTCACGCGCATCGTGAACTTTGCCCATGGCTCGTTCTACATGGTGGGCGCTTATCTGGCCTATACCATCGTCACCGCGCTGAATGGCGGGATATTTGGCTTTTGGTTTTCGATCATCGCGGCCGCCGCCATCGTTGGTGTGATCGGCCTGTTGATCGAGATGACCATCCTACGGCGCATTTATCGCGCACCTGAGCTGTTCCAGCTGGTGGCCACATTCGGCGTTGTGCTGATCTTTCAGGATGCCACGCTCGCGATCTGGGGGGCCGAGGATCTGCTGGGGCCACGCGCGCCCGGGCTGGACCGCGCCGTCCGCATCATGGGCGAGCCGATCCCTGAGTATGACCTGGCCCTGATCGCCATTGGCCCCGCCGTTCTGGCGGGCATCTGGCTCTTGTTCCACAAAACCCGTTGGGGCGTGCTGGTCCGCGCGGCCACCGAAGACCGAGAAATGGTCGGCGCGCTTGGCGTCAATCAGGCCTGGCTCTTCTCTGCCGCCTTTGTTCTGGGCGCCTTCCTGGCCGGTCTGGGCGGTGCGCTGCAGATCCCGCGTGAGGCGGTGAGCCTGCAGATGGACTTGTCGATCATTGGCGAAGCCTTTGTGGTTGTCGTCATCGGCGGCATGGGCAGCGTGAGCGGTGCCTTTGTGGCTGCCGTTCTGATCTCGGTCCTCAATGCCTTTGCCATCCTGATCTTCCCGCAGATTTCGATCGTGTTGCCTTTTGTCGTGATGGCCGTTGTGCTGATCCTGCGCCCCTATGGTCTGTTCGGCAAACCAGGCAGTGAACACGTGGGCACCGAAGAACCCGAACAGCCCCTGAAACTGATGAGCCAGAAATCGACGATGGTCTTGCTGGCCGCCGTGATGGTGCTCGCCTTCAGCCCGGCGGTGACGGCTGACTTCACCTCGATCCTGCTGGTGGATGTGATGGTCGCCACGCTCTTTGCCGTGTCACTGCACTTTATGATGGGCATCGGCGGAATGGTCAGCTTTGGTCACGCCGCATACTTTGGCGTCGGAGCTTATGCAGCCGCGATGATGGTCAAATTCCTGGGCTTTGGCATGTTACCCGCAATGCTGCTTGCGCCGTTCTTTGCAGCCGCTGCAGCGCTATTCTTTGGCTGGTTCTGCGTGCGCCTGTCTGGCGTTTACCTCGCCATGCTGACCATGGCGGCGGCACAAATCCTGTGGGGGGTCACCTTCCAGTGGCAGGCCTTTACCGGGGGCGACGACGGCATCCTGGGCGTCTGGCCAGCTGAATGGGCAAGTTCGGACAAGGTCTATTTCTACATCGCCTTTGTGCTGTGCCTGGGCGGGATCTGGTTCCTGCGGCGCGTGGCCCATTCGCCATTCGGCTACACCCTGCGTGGCATCCGAGACAGCCAGACCCGGGCCGAGGCCATCGGCGTGGACACCAAGTTCCACCAATGGATGGGCTTTGTGGTCGCTGGCAGCCTTGCAGGTCTGGCGGGTGTTGTCTTTGCCTTCTCCAAGGGCTCGGTCTTCCCGGACACACTTGGGATTGCACACAGCATCGACGGGCTGATCATGGTCCTGCTCGGTGGTATCCACGCCCTTTCCGGTCCGATCTTTGGCGCCGTGGCCTTCGTCATGATCGAGGATTGGGTGACCCGTCTGGATTACTGGCGCTTCATCTTTGGCGGCATCATCCTGGTCGTGGTCCTCTTGGCACCTGATGGCGTCGCAGGCGGGGTAAACCGACTGATCCGGGCCATCCTGCCCAACCAGAAAGGAGGTGCGGCATGAACCCGGTTCTTTCCGTCCGCAACCTGTCCAAGAACTTTGGGGGCATCAAGGCGGTCCAAGACGTCAACTTCGACGTGACAATGGGTGAATTCCTGGCCCTGATCGGCCCCAATGGCGCGGGCAAAACCACCTGCTTCAACATGCTCAACGGATACCTAAAACCCAACAGCGGGGCTTCAGTACAGTTGAACGGTAAGGAGCTGTTGGGCACCCCACCCCGGAAAATCTGGCGCATGGGTGTGGGGCGCACATTCCAGATCACCGAGACGTTCCTGTCGATGACGGTTCTGGAGAACATCCAGATGGCGCTGATTTCGCACCACCGCCGGGTGTTCGACATGTTCTCGCGCGCGACGCGGCTGTATGTCGACGAGGCGATGGCGCTGCTTGATCTGGTGTCGATGTCCGAGCATGCCGGGCGCGCCTGCTCGGAACTGGCCTATGGTGACCTGAAACGGCTGGAGCTGGCAGTTGCCCTGGCGCATGAACCGGCGCTGCTGTTGATGGATGAACCTACGGCGGGCATGGCCCCCTCTGAGCGGATCGCCCTGATGGCCTTGACCGCTGACATCGTGCAGCGCGAAGGGGTCAGCGTGGTCTTTACCGAACATGACATGGACGTGGTCTTTGCTCATTCGCACCGCATTCTGGTGCTGAACCGGGGTGAGTTGATCGCCGAGGGCACCGGCGATGAAATCCGCGCCAACCCAACCGTGCAAGAGGTCTATCTGGGTGGCGGCACCCTGTTCGAAGACAAGAAGGAGGCCGCCAATGCTTGAGGTCGCAAATCTGGACGCCCGTTATGGCCGGGCGCAGATCCTGAACGGTGTGTCGCTGTCACTGGGTCAAAACGAGGTGGTCGCGGTGTTGGGCCGCAATGGTGCGGGCAAATCCACCACAATGAAATCCATCATGGGCATGGTGCGCCAGAAAACCGGGCAGATCACCTATGAGGGGCAGAGCATCCTGGGCAAACCCAGCCATGCCATCTGTCGTGCTGGTGTCGGCTATGTGCCTGAAGAACGGCGCATCTTTGGCGAGTTAACGGTCGAGGAGAACCTCGAGGTGGGTCGCCGCGACAAACGTGATGACGCACCGGAATGGACCTTGGAACATCTGTTCGAACTGTTCCCAAACCTGAATGAGCGGCGCAAGAACCTGGGCAAGCAGCTGTCTGGCGGCGAGCAGCAAATGCTGACCATTGCGCGGACCCTGATGGGAAACCCCAAGATGGTATTGCTGGACGAACCGTCCGAAGGGATCGCGCCGGTGATTGTCGAACAAATGGCCAATGTCATCGCCGAGCTGAAACGTGAGGGGCTATCGGTTCTGATCAGCGAACAGAACCTGCATTTCGCCCGCCTGGTATCGGATCGGGCCTATATCATCGAGAAAGGCTCGGTCTGTTATGACGGAACCTTTGACCATCTTGATCAGAACCCGGAAATCTCAAACAAATACTTGGCGGTTTGACGCCTGTCTGGGCGGTCCCCCGCCCGGATTTTTCGTTGTGGGCATGCACGTTTTTGTTATACTGCTAATGTTTTTTGCAATTGGCGGATGAGTGGATGACCGAAACGGCAGACCAAGCAGATACAGACTATAGCCTGGATGACCAGGTCGGGTATCTTTTACGATTGGCCAGCCAACGCCACGCCACAATCTTTCAATCGAAAACCATCAACGGGCTGACCCCCACACAGTTCTCGGCCCTGATCCGGATTTCCGAGCAAGGCACCTGTTCGCAAAACCATCTGGGCCGTCTGGCCGCAATGGATGTAGCCACGATCAAAGGCGTCGTTGACCGGTTGCGTCAAAAGGGTCTGACACTCACAGCCCCCGACCCCAACGACAAACGGCGTACGATGATCTCACTCTCGCCCGAAGGCGAAGAGATGGTTGCTCAGATGAAAGAGGTCGGGCGAGAGATCACGGCAGAGTCGCTGAAACCCCTCACCGCCGCCGAGCAGCGCAACCTGGTCAAGATCCTGCGCAAGCTGTCATGATTTGACGGGTCGCTTTGGCGAGGCCTTGTCCAACTTCAGCTCGGACCGCGAAAAGCGGATCGGGGTGCGCAGTCCGGGCACGCCTTCGGGTGTGATCTGCATTTCGCGGTGCTGGACCTGCGGGTCGCTCAGGGCTTCGGCCACCGAATTGATCGGACCACCCGGCACGCCGCCCTTTTCAAGCGCGGCCAGCAAGTCCCATTTGCCCCACTTCATACATGCGGCGGTTAGCAACTCGGTCAGTTCTGCTCGGTTGGCCACTCGGTCGGGGTTGGCCACAAAACGGGTATCTTCGATCAATTCCGGCACGTCCAGAATGGTACAGAGCGTGGCGTATTGCCGGTCATTGCCGCAGGCGATGATGATGTGGCCGTCCGACACCGGGAACACCTGATAGGGCACGATGTTCGGGTGCGCATTTCCCAGACGTGTCGGACAGTTGCCGGACGCCAGGAAGTTCATCGCCTGGTTGGCCAGAACACCTGTCATGCAATCAAGCAGGCTTAGATCGACATGTTGTCCCAGGCCTGAACGCTCCCGCTCGGCCAGAGCCGCCTGAATACCGATTACACCATAAAGTCCGGTGAAAATGTCAGCAAAAGCCACACCGATCTTTTGTGGCTCGCCCGCAGGATCACCGGTCAGGTCCATGATGCCGCTCATGCCCTGGATCAGGAAATCATAACCCGCACGATGCGCATAAGGTCCATCCTGACCAAAGCCAGTGACCGAAGCGTAAATGAGGCGCGGATTGACCTGTTTGACACTGTCGTAGTCCAGCCCGAATTTCTTGAGCCCGCCAACCTTGAAGTTCTCGATCAGAACGTCGGCGTCACGGATCAGGTCCAGCAGTTTAGCGCGATCATCGGCATCGCCGAAATCCAGTGCAATGCTGTCCTTGCCCCGGTTGGCGCCATGAAAATAGGCCGCCGTCTTGTCCCCGTCCCGTTCGATGAACGGCGGGCCCCATTTGCGTGTGTCGTCCCCGTCCGGGCTTTCGATCTTGAGCACATCCGCGCCCAGATCCGCCAGCGTCTGCCCGATCCAGGGACCTGCCAGAATGCGGGCCAGTTCAACAACTTTCAGACCTTGCAGCGGTGCGCTCATGTCATGTGCCTTTCAAAAAAATCCCCCGGAGGCCGAAGCCATCCGAGGGGCAGTTCGGGGAGTGTTATGTCTTAGCTCACAACCTGCGGCAGGCGGGTTGCGGGCGGGGTATTGCGGCTGCGTTCCGAGGTCACCTTGCCGTCGATGATGGTCATGCCAACACCCGGCAAATTGCCCAATTGCACCGATTCCAGAATGTTCTTGCCCGGAGCATGTTGCGCTTGATCCATCAGCACGAAATCGGCGCACATACCTTTGTCGATCAGGCCAGTGTCCAACTCGCGTTGGCGCGCCGTGTTGCCGTTGGCAAAGCAGAACGCAATCTCGGCCGGGACGTTGCCGAGAGAGGACAGCATCGCAACCATCCGCATGATGCCCAAGGGCTGTACACCAGACCCAGCAGGGCCATCTGTGCCCAGAATAATCCGGTCCATCTGCTTCAGCTCACGCGCGGTGTTCAGCGTCAGAAGCGCGGCCCGCTCGTTGCCGTTGTGGACGATTTCCAAGCCGGCAGTACAGCTTTCGCACAGGCACATGATCTGATCATCGGGCAGCGCCGAATGGCCCCCGTTGATGTGGCCAATCACATCGGTGCCGGTTTCCAGAACCATATCCGCATCAATCAGTCCCGAACCCGGGATCGACGGGCCGCCGGTGTGAATGGTGGATTGGATGCCGTATTTGCGCGCCCAATCGACCATCTGTTTCGCGGTCTTGCCGTCCTTGACGGTGCCCAGACCAACCTCGCCCAACAGTTTGACACCGGCGTCGGCCATTTCCTTGAAGTCTTCTTCGACCATACCGTGTTCAATCACGGGGGCGCCTGCGTGGACCTTCATGCCCGAGGGGCGGAAATTCTCGTACCAGCGCTGCGCCGCGATCGCCATCGCCTTGAGCCCCACAATGTCTTTGGGACGGCCCGGCATGTGCACCTCGCCCGCCGAGATCAGAGTGGTCACGCCGCCATGCAGGGTCGAGTCGATCCAGTGCAATTGCTGCTGGCGCGGGGTATAGTCGCCAACGACCGGGTGAATGTGGCTGTCGATCAGACCGGGTGCCACGGTTACACCATTGGCATCGACCACCGTATCGGCGTCTTCGCAGTCCAAATCTTTCTCATACCCCCACTCGTGGATCTTGCCATCGATCGCGATCAGGCAGTCACCGTCCAGAATCGGCTCCTCCATCTTGCCCGACAACAACAGGCCGATGTTCTTGATGACAAGCTTTGCGGACATGGATCCCTCCGATTGGTTTGGCGCAATTATTGTTTGCATACTAATATAAATTGAGCATCCGTCAAGCGTCATGAGGTTTGATTTATTGAACGTACACAAACATATTGACAGGCACTTGCCGAGTCGATTATTCATTAGCACACAAACGAAAGGACGAGTGCCGATGACCTATGTGGTGACCGACAACTGCATCAACTGCAAATTCACCGACTGCGTCGAAGTCTGCCCGGTGGATTGCTTTTATGAAGGTGAGAACACCTTGGTCATCCACCCCGATGAGTGCATCGACTGCGGCGTCTGCGAGCCCGAATGCCCCGCCGACGCCATTCGCCCAGACACCGATGACGGCGCTGAGCACTGGGTCGAGATGAACCGTAAATATGCCGAACACTGGCCGGTCATCACCGAAAAGAAAGACCCCATGCCCGATGCCGACGAATGGAACGGCAAAGAGGGCAAGCTGGACCTCTTGTCCGAAACCCCTGCAGCCGCCTGACCGCTACGGAGAGACCCATGTCGCTTGATGAAGCCCCCAAGACTGAATTCCCGATCCCCGCTGGCGTTTTTGCGCAGACGGTCACCTCGGTCGAGCACTATACAGACCGTTTGTTTAAATTTCGTATAACACGCCCTTCGACTTTCCGGTTCCGGTCGGGTGAGTTCGTGATGATTGGCCTGCCGAATGCGGAAAAGCCAGTATTTCGTGCCTATTCCGTAGCCTCACCCAGCTGGGACGAAGAGCTGGAGTTCTATTCGATCAAGGTGCCGGACGGCCCGCTGACCGAGCACCTGCAAAAGATCAAGGTGGGCGACACGGTGCTGATGCGCAAGAAGCCCACCGGCACGCTGGTCAACGACGCTTTGCTGCCCGGAAAGCGCCTTTGGATGTTCTCGACCGGCACCGGCATCGCGCCCTTTGCCTCGCTCATCCGTGATCCGGAAACCTATGAAAAGTTTGACGAAGTCATCCTGACCCACACCTGCCGCGAGGTAGGCGAGCTGGAATACGGCAAGCAATTGGTCAAGGCGCTGAAAGAGGATCCGCTGGTCGGTGAGATGGCGCAGAACTTGCGCCACTACTGCACCGTGACGCGCGAGGATTATCCGTTTCAGGGGCGCATCACCGACCTGATGGCAAGCGGAAAAGTCTTTGAAGATCTGGGGGTTCCGCAGATCTCACCCGAAACCGACCGCGGCATGATCTGCGGTTCGATGGAGATGCTCAAGGACACCAAGGCCGCGCTCGAAGGGTTCGGCCTGGACGAAGGCGCCAACAACAAACCGTCGACCTTTGTGGTTGAACGCGCCTTTGTTGACTAACGATTTCAGGGGCTTCGGTCCCTGATCCGAACACCGGGGCTGACCCTCACGCTCTCACATGAGGCTCCGGTGTTCCGAAATTGAATGCAGACCGGCTTCTCCCTTTGCTCCGGTCGCGTTCAGGGGAAAGCAAACTCTCCTCCTCGCTTTCCCCACCTTTCCCCCCTATTCAACCAGTGCAATTGGCCGACGGCAGACAGGGATTAACGTTCTGCTGTTTGGCGGTTTTTCCCGGAGCACAATGCGTGCACTAACTGTGCACCGTGCGTGCACCAGCTGACACATGGTTTTGCAGGCAGCTAAAGGTTAGCGGAGCGGGCGTTGCTGCAACGATTTGGTCATGAATGTGGACACCAAAAAACCCGACCTGAAGTCCAACCCATGCCGCAAATGCTGAACCAAGAACACAACAGGGACCGAGCGACCTGACTTCGTGTTCCACAAAGCGGACAACCGACGACCTTTGGCAGATGTCCGCGCTGAGCCCATTTTGACCTATGCTGCACCAGGCACGAATGACCGCCAAGCGCAGATAGTTACCTTTGCAAAGTCGCCCGAACGGCCCAGAGCCGACCTTGAGCATAGTGCTCGATTGCTGCAGTCGCAGCCCGCATTGCAGACCTTCGCCGCGAACGCAAAACCCAGTTTAAGTCGAACTCACAGATCGCGGGACAAAACTGCTATCTGCAGCGTTGCAACCTATGTCGGCTAGCCTGCAAAAACCGCCATCGCTTGCACCGCTAGTTCCCCATCAATCGCCCATCAAGCGGATATGTCGTTAGGTTCTCATAACCAGTGTCAGTGATCAGAATTTGATCTTCTAGCTTGATGGAGAAGTCACCGCCCTCTGGCGACACCAGCGACTCGGCGCAGAAGATCATGCCGGGTTCCAGCTCCAGATCATAGGCGCCTTCGTCCCAGCGATCCGGATGCGGCATCGAGGGCCATTCATCGCACAGGCCAACGCCGTGCATCTTGGTGCCGTATTTCTGTTTCTGGAACTGCGGGTCTAGCACGTGGCCGTTAAAGCAAAGCTCTCGTATAGATGCCCCGGGTTTGAGCATTTCGATATTGCTTTGCAAATGCTCAATCGCGTGGTTCATCGCGTAGATCATGTCGTCGCGCGGCGGCTGATCGCCAAACCACCAGGTGCGGGAGATGTCGCAGCACATGCCGTAAGGGCCGATGAGGTCGATATCGAAGGCAAGGATTTCGTTGTTCTGCAAAATCCGCTGGCCGCATTCCTGCATCCAGGGGTTGGTCCGGGGTCCGGTCGCCAGCAGACGGGTCTCGATCCATTCGCCACCGCGCCGGATGTTCTCGGCATGCAGCACAGCCCAGATGTCATCCTCGCTCATCCCCGGTTTGGCCGCTTCGTGCATGGCTGCCACGCTGGCCTCGGTCGAGTTCATCGCACAACGCATCGCGTTGATCTCATCGATACATTTGACGGCGCGGGTCTTTCCCGTGACCTCCTCACCGTCGAAAATCTCATAACCCAAGGCCTCGAACGCGCGTAGTCCGTGGGTCATGATCTTGTCGATGGCGATACGTTTGTTGCCGCCGCCATGTTCGCGGATCAGGTCATCGACCTCAGCGGCGAACTTGGCCGCCCGCATGGCCCCGTTGTTGCCCGCCGCGTAGTAGTAGAACGCAGCGCCCGTGCGGGTTTCACGCACCAATGGCAGGTGATCGGCCAGGAAAAGCGAGCTTTTGTAATCCCACATCACCATATAGCCATCGGCGCACAACAGGACCGCGCGGAACAGGTTATGCGTATTCCAAAGCTGCATGTTGGTGCTGTCGGTAGCATAGCGGATGTTCAACGGATCAAAGAGCAGGATCGCGCCATAACCGCGGTCCACCACCGATTTGGTTAGCTTTTTCCAGCGATGGTCCCGCATCCGGTCCAGATCGGGTAAGGTCAGGCCAGCGGCCTCCCATTCGTCCAGCGCCAGCTTGGTCGGCCCGATCTCCATCCGGTCATCATCATTGGGCGACCCGTCTGCCAGCGTCTCACCTTTGGTCGGATCGATCTTTCTGGTGTCAGAGAAATGTACCGTCATGCGGTAACTCCCAATGCTGCCCTCAAGTCATGCCAGCCAAGGCGCGTGTCTGATCCCAAACGGCCTGCTCCAGCGTCACGGGATCCTGCGCCGCTTTGCCCTGACCAGGCATCCGTGCGCCTTCGTCCAGGGCAACGCCTTCGGCAATTCGGCCGAGCCGGTCAAAGAAATCCGGGGAACTGCCCGGGTCCATCAGCAGATAATATTGGCCAAGGTCATGCGGAGGGCCTTCAGGGGCTTTCAATGGTTTGACATCGCGACTAACCACACCGCCGGTCATGCCAGCGGCCAGCAATTCAGCCATCAGGCCAAAACCCCAGCCCTTGTGGCTGCCCATGCTGACCAGCGACCCGCCCAAAGCAGCTTCGGGGTCGGTGGTTGGCTGTCCGTCAGCATCGACAGCCCAGCCTTCGGGAATACGCTCGCCCGCGGCTTTGGCCATGGTGATCTTGCCCAGGGCCACGGTGGTGGTCGACTGGTCGAACTGCATGGCGATGCCGCCCGCACCATCGGGAACGGAAAATGCGATTGGATTGGTGCCGATCACCCGTGTCTTGCCGCCGGGCGGTGCGACAATGGGCGAGGCATTGGTCAAGCCCAGACCTATAAGACCAGCCCGAGCAATCTGTTCTGTAAAATACCCAAGCGAGGTGCAGGTATGCGCATGGCCGACAGCAAGGCTTGCAACACCGCATTCCTGCGCGGCTGCGATGGCTTCCGGCAAACCCCGTGCAAAAGCGGGCTGCGCAAAGCCGAACTTGGCATCCACTGCGACGACGCCGGGCTTGGGATGTGAGACAACCGGTTCAACCGTTCCGTCCACGCGACCGGACTGCAATTGCTGGCAATAACTTTCCAAGTAGTAGAGTCCGCAAATGCGGTTGCCGACCGCCTCGGCCTTGCGAACCGCGAGGGCAACTTCCTCGGCAATCCACGGTGCGGCGCCGTGGCGCGTGAGGGCTGATTTGGTTGCGCGGTGGATTTCATCCAGGGCAATGTCGGGCATGGGCGTTTTCCTGTCTATCGGCCAGACCGTCAGGCCGTTCCCACAAACTGTTGGTGGGTGTTGGCCGTTTTGGCAACCACATCGAGGTTCAGGTCAAACCCCAGCCCCGGCCGCCCTTCAAGCGAGAGCGCTCCTTTTTGTGGCTCAAGGCTGGGGGTGTCGATGATGTTGTCTTTCAGAAGCTGCCACATGATCTGGTTGCCGTCGTCAAGATTGGCCGCCGCGCGCCCGATGTGATGCTCGGCGCAAGTGGTGATGCCCGTGGTCATGCTGGAATGGATGCACAGCGTCAGCCCGGCCCCTTCGCAGATGGCAGCGGCCTTTAGCATCGCGCGCAGTCCGCCAATTTCGCGCGGTCCCACGGCGATCATGTCGGCCGCCCCGGTCGCGCAAGCTTGATAGACATCCTGCAACGTAAACACCGATTGATCGGCACCCAATGCTATGGGTGAGCGATCCTTGAGGTGCTTCAATGGTAGCAGCGACAAGCTGGTGGTCGGCTGTTCCACGTATTCGATATTGTAGGGCTCGATCGCCTTCAGCATGCGCAGCCCAAGTGCTGGGTCCCAAGCCTCGTTCGCGTCAAGGCGCAGGCGGTGATCCGGGCCGATGGCGTCGCGGATGGCGCGGATATTGGCCAGATCATAGTCGGGCGAGATGCCTACTTTCAGGTAGATGATCGGATGTCCCGCCTCGGCCCCGGCTTTGGCATCGGCAACCAGTTCTTCGGTGCTTTCGCCTTGCAGGAAATAGAAATATCCGACGTTTTTGCGTTGCTCACCCCCCAGAAGATCCCAGACGGGCAGGTTCAGCAGTTTGCCTTGCAAATCCATCGCCGCCATTTCCAACCCACAGAATAGCTGATTGGCATAGCGCGGCATGTTCCCGCCAAACACAAGGAAGTTGCGCTTGTAGGCGTCGTCGCGCGCGGCGGTGATGTCGAACACCGAGCGTCCGATAAAGGATTTGGCCAGTTTCAGCAGGATGATCTTCTGCGCATCGGCGTCAGGGGCGGCGGTGGTTTCGCCATATCCGATGGTTCCATCCTCGGCTTCGATCTCGATCAGGTTCACGGTGAAGGCGTTCTCGACCCCCTGCGACCAGACGTAGGGAACGCGCGTTTCCAGCCGCAACGGCGTGACGCGGATATCTTTGATCTTCATCGGGGGCTGTCCTTTGAAAATTTTGGGTTACGCGGAATTTTTCCGTGGTCGCGCAGATACGGAAGCCGGGCACGGGCTTCGCGCACAAGGGCAAGATCAAGCTTGGCGGTGATCGCTTCTTCTTCGCGGCCAGCACGAGCCAGATCGTTGCCGTAGGGATCGACGATACAGCTTAGCCCTGCGAAGGCGTGGCCATTCTCAACGCCGCAGAAATTGGCGTAGACCATAAACACGCCGTTCTCGTAAGCGCGTGACGGCACAACCAGATTGGGCACTTGATCCCAGGCGCAGGCGGTGACGACAAGCACCACGTCCGCACCCTTCGCCGATACCTGCCGCACCGCTTCCGGGAATTCACTTTCATAGCAGATCATCACTGCGACGATTGCCGCGCCCAATCTGACCAATGTGAAATCCGAGCCTGTGCCAAACCGATCCGGCTCAATTCCATCAGGCAGAACGGTTTTGCGATGATTGATCAGAACCTCGCCGGTGCTATCGACCAGCAGGGCCGAATTGTAGACCTGTCCGCCCGCGCGTTCGGGGTAGCCGTAGAGGATCGCAACGCCCAATTCTTGCGCCAAGGCCTGCACCCGTTCGGCAAACACACCGTCTGAGGGTTCGGCATGGGCATGCAAAGCATCACCCACGTTGTAGCCTGACAGGAACAACTCGGGCCAAACCAGCAGATCGCTTCCGTCCATCGCATGCGCGCGCGCTTGGGATTCCAGCAAGGACCAACGCTGGTTTGCGCCGGTCCGACCGGCATCAATTTGTAGAACCGTGACTTTCATCTTTCACCGATACGACCATTGCGTCGGGGCCATCGTTCAATGTTATCCTAAGGCTGTCCAATAAAGATTCGTTATCTTTACAGGCCCTTCCTTATGCGTCGTTCCGACTTGCCCCCAAAACTGGTTCAAAGCTTTCTCACGGTGCTGCGCATGCAAAGCTTCACCAAGGCCGCACAGTCCTTGAACCTGACCCAACCCGCCGTCACCCAACACGTCGCACGTCTGGAAGAACTTCTGGGCGTCAAGCTGATCGAACGTAGCCGGGGCGTGGTGTTGCCGACCAATCACGCGCAAACCTTGATGCCTGATTTTGAACAGCTTGAACGATCCGTCAGCCTGATTTTCGACAAAGTGCGGACCCTGCCGCGGGCGGATCGCGAGATTGTTCAGATCGCGACACCGACGTCCCTGGTCACATACCTGCTTGCTCCTCTATTTGCGGAGCTTAGGAAAGAAGGCGCAAATGCTTTCCCAATATTCCGCGAAGTCGATGATCATCGGGTTTATGACATGGTGCGTGCGAAAGAAGTCGACTTCGCACTAACCTCAATGACTGGGAATGACGCCGCACTATCCTGTGAGTTCCTACTGAGTGATTGCCCCTGCGTTGTCTTCCCCGCAGGCCATCCACTGACCGGTGATGGACCTGTTGAGTTAGACTCCATCGCAACATTCGATTTCATCCGCCCGCCGCGGGACACATCCGCCAACCGTATGATCGAGGTGTTCGAACGCGAACTGAACCGGGAATTCAGCTTTACCGCAGAAGCCTCGCGCCTCATGACGATGGAGGTGATGGCGCGTTCTGGTCTGGGTCTCTTGATCCTACCGGCACTGTCTGCACGCTTAAGCGCCCATTCCGGGCTGAAATTCCGACCGATCAACGCGAGTATCGGATGGCGCTCCTGTCAACTGATCCACCACCCGCAGGCGCGACCCTCAGCGTTTGTTAAGAAACTCATGAAGAGCATCCGATGCAGTTCGAACTCTCTCGTAAAAGACCTGCCTGAGCTCATTTCTACAACTGAATAGACCTCTTAGATATCTATCTGCCGAGGTCTGCTTTGGCAAATTGGCAGGCTTTCATGCATTCCGCAACATCGGGCACTTAGGGCTCGTTCCTGACATCGGAGGCGGCGCGGCATCCTGTGGTATGAGGTCCACGAGCGACTTCACATTTCGACACGCCAGTATGCGCGGATTGTTCGGGACTGGGTCACGTCGATCGGACTGGAAGCCAGTGCTTACGGCACACACTCAATGCGGCGCACGAAGGTCACTCAGATCTACAAGAAAACAGGCAACCTTCGCGCCGTTCAGCTTCTGTTGGGGCACACAAAAATGGACAGCACGGTCAGATATCTTGGCGTTGAACTTGAAGATGCCTTGGCCATTGCTGAAGCCATTGAAATCTAACGTCTCCGGGCCGTCTACACAGACGGCCCGGAGCCGACGCCGGTTGCCGCCTGCGATGCCGCGGCGCAGCTTTCCGAAAGCGGAGGTTGCCCGACGGAGTAGAGTCTGTCTTATGTTAAATACAAACGAACCGGACCGATGTTTCCGATGTGTGCCGTTCATGCGCTGTACTCAGGCGACCAGTCTTCACCCCATGCGTCTTTCCAAAACTTGTCAAAGCTGACATTCGATGCCGCTGAACCACCCTTCCACAAGTCGTACTTTTCGGACGAGAATGCGTCGAAGTATGCACAGATTTTTTTAGTTAGCTTGGCAACTGTCTCAGACTGTGTTGGATCGTCAATCAGGTTGTTGCGTTCGTTCGGATCGCTTGCAATGTGATACAGCTCGTCGCTCAAAGTGTAAGACGGCGCATCTTTGAAGCGACTGACATAGAGCCACTCCTCTGTCCGTACGACCCGCGTTTCTTCCTGCTCATAGAAGACCGCATCTGTCCCTGCCAAATCATCTCCAGCCAAGGCAGGCGCAAGATCCTTCGCAGCACTCGGATGGCTGGGTGTGGCGTTATTTACACCAGCTAAGCTAGCCAACGTTGGAAACAGATCAATCTGGCTGACGAGATCTTCGCACAGATGGCCATTTGTGGTCCCGCCGCCGCTGAAGATCAGTGGGATGTTGTAGGATGGCCGGTGCCCTGTGGCGGGGAACGCGGCGGCGCCATGTCCCCAGACACCATTGTGGCCCAGCGAAAATCCGTGATCGGCGGTGTAGATCACAATGGTGTCTTGATCGAGGTCCAACCGATCCAGTGCCGACAGAATGCGCCCTACCCCATGATCGATCAAACTGACCTGCGCAAAGTAATTGCGGAGCGACTCAATATTGTTGGGCAAAAGAAGCGGGCCCTTGAGTTGCTCGCGCACACCGCCCTCGACAACCCGAAGTCCAAACCGCTCGATCACATCGATCGACAGACCCTCACGCGGGATCGAATGCATGTCGGCGTCATCATAGAGATCTGCAAATTCCGTCTTTGCGCGACCCTTGATCGACGGCCAATGACCGTAAGGACCGTTGTATGGCACAAACGCAAAGAAAGGGTCGTCTTGTCCGGCCTGACCTTCGAGGAACTCGATGGTTTTATCCGTGAAGAAGTCAACGGTGTGCCCAGCGAACCTGTAGCGTTGTTCCTGGTCGATTACCTCATTGTCGTAAAAACTCGTCGTGTGTCCGTGCGGGAAAGTCACCCAGTGATCAAAGGCCAGTTGTGGAGTAAACGGGACGCCGAGGTGAAACTTGCCAATCAACGCGGTCGTGTACCCGGCCTGTTTCATGATGGTGGGGATGTTGGCGAAGCCCCCAATGGCGGACCAGTTTTCTGGCCAATGATCAATCAATCGATCATCGAGCCAGTTATGAATGCCGTGCTGACTGGGCATGAGGCCAGTCAGCACGGATGCGCGGCAGGGCGAACACATCGCGTTGACGCAATAGGCATTTGAAAACCGAACACCGCGCGCTGCGAGTCCATTCAAATGCGGCGTTATGACTTCGTCATTTCCATAACACCCCAAAAGGTCCGCTGGCTGATTATCAGACATGAACAACAGGATATTCGGTCGTTTCAATTTTAAGCCTTTCTTGGCTATCGTGCGTCCGCAAGAATGAGTTGGGCGGCACATCCGGCAATCATCATCGTGGGTGCGTTGGTGTTTCCAGACACGAGTGCCGGCATGACCGAACAATCCGCCACTCGAAGGCCTTCGATGCCATATACGCGCAGTTGGGTGTCCACGACAGACGCTTCAGTCGGGCCCATGCGACATGTACCGGCAGGATGGTAGATTGTACGCGCCTGGGAGCGGATCGCGTCATCGAACGTGTTAGAGCCGACCGCAGTGCTGACATCCGGCCCTGGCCAGATCTCTTCGCCAACAAGGTCCCGTAGTTCAGGTTGAGAAAATATATCCTGAGCAAGCCGGACGCCACGCCGCAGTGTGTCCATATCGGCCTCTTCGCGCAGCGCGTCGGACACGAATTTTGGAGGTTCTAGCGGGTCGCGCGACGTCAATCCGAGACGGCCTCGCGACTTCGGTCTCATCGTCATCGGGTGAATTTGCACCGCATGAAAATTGAGCGGTGGTTGCCCGGGAGCACCCGGCGCGAAAGGCGCAAGGTTGTATTGCACATCCGGCCTGCCATCTCCGTCGGTATCGACGCAAGCACCGGCGTCCAGCAGGTTTGACGTCAGCAAACCGCGCCGAAACACGAAGTAGTCCAAGCCATGTTTGAGCGCCTTCAATCCCTTGTCTGATCCGTGAAGACCAACGGGCTTCAGCAGTCGCCGGGTGACCGGTGCGCCGACATGATCCTGATAATTGCGTCCGACCTCATCTGCTTCGTGCACGATGTCGATGCCGTGCCGATCAAGTTCATCCCGCGGTCCGATGCCCGATAGCATCAGGAGTTTTGGTGTCTGGAAGCTGCCAGCGGTCAACACGATTTCCCGTCTCGACCGGATCAGAATGTCATTGCCATCTGAGCCCTTTGCCTCGATGGCGACGGCGCGTCTGTTTTCAATCCTCACGCGCTGTACAATATGACCCGTCAAAACGGTTAGGGTCTCACGGGACAGCTCTGGCGCCAAAAAACAATAGGCAGCGGACTGACGCTGCCCTTTGCTCGCTGTGACCTGATACCAGCCAGCACCTTCTTGACGTGCGCCGTTGAAGTCGTCGGTTCGCGGCACACCCGCTGAAACCGTGGCATCAATCAGACGCTCAGAGACCGGATGGGGCGCAGATGGCCCATCAACGACAAGCGGCCCCTTTGTTCCGTGGTATTCGTTCACAAACTGCCGATTGGCCTCTTGGCGCTTGAAAACAGGCAAAACGTCCTGATAGCGCCATCCGTCGCAGCCATGCACTTCGGCCCAGTCATCATAATCCTGAGCCTGGCCACGCATATAAAGCATGCCGTTGACGGACGATCCCCCACCCAGCACACGCGCTTGCGGCACCGGAAACTTCAATCCACCAAGGCTGTCGTCGGGTTCGGAAATAATTGCCTCTGCATCCTGACTTTGCAGGGCTTTGAAAAACGTGGCGGGGATTTGGATCCAACGGTTGCTGTCCGTGCGTCCGCGTTCGATCAGGGCAACTGTGCCGCCGCTTTCGGCCGCAAGGCGTGCGGCAACCACGCATCCCGCCGACCCTCCGCCGACAATCACATAATCGAATTCGAGTTTCTTCATGAAGTGCCCTCAAGGAGGTCATAGAAGGGAAAATCCGATCCGGCTCGGTTGAGGCCTTCGGACATGGACGCGCGGTAGTTTCGGATGGCAGCATCTGAGAACAGGGCGTCGCCATCACCCACGGCGCCTTTGCGGATGATCTCCCCCTTGGGCGCACTCCAGATTGTTTGCCGTACGGGATAGAACTTTTCATTTTGCGCCTTCATGGCCTTGAACGATGTCCGCTCTAGCACGCGCTCGATTTGGCCTGTCGAAAGGTCTACACCCAGAAAGCCAGCGATCTGCGCAACGGTATTTTCCGGTGCAGATTTCATGTCTTCGAAGCGCAGGAACAGCACATTCTTGCGATGCCGCTCGGCCCACCACGACGCGGTGAAATCGCACCATGGCCCCCAGAACGCATGTTCCGACCCGAAAAACCGAAGCCAGACGTCAGGCGGCGGTGTCATCGGACCAAAGTAGAGCTTGGCAAAGAAATGATACCCAGACGCCGCGCAATCCACGGGATCGCGCGTCATGGCGATGAACTTTGCCGGGCTATAGATGGGCGTGCGATCGGCTGAGAGGTGAGATTTAACAACACGATAGCCTGTTGGCGATGCGCTTGCGTTGTCATCCGACAGCGCGCGCCAGTACTTGGGTTGAGCGGCGTCCGGCCACGCGATTTCGTCTTGAACATGTGCGAACTCACCTTGGCCCAGATGGGCAATCTGATAGCACACATGCATGATCCAGTTTGTCCCGGCCTTGAAGTAAGCCGAGCAGATAATGTCGGTTGGTTTCGGGTCGTATCCATTGTACGCGGTTTCGCGATTTGCGTTCATTCGCGCGGATGCACGTCGCAATACCGGCGAGTAAACGCGGTCGCCGAAAACTGTGCCAGACGCGTGAAATGCCGCTTGGACGAGATGTTGCACGTGGCGTCCGTATCGATTGTGCCACTCAGACCGTCGCGCGCCATCTTGAAAACGGAGAGAACGCGCGTCATCGACAGACCAGACACCTTGCTTCATGGCGTCACAATGTCGAACCAAAGGTCGAACGTGTCATGCAGCGCCAGCCAATGTTTCAAGGCTTCTGAGTTCCCTTTGATCAAGGCGCCTTTGGATTGGGCATCCTCGAAGGACAGATCTCCATTTGCGAGACCCTCCAGAAGCGGCAAGGACACGGTGATTTCGGCATCCGGGTTCGGATGTAGCACGTTCATGCGCGCGAATTCGACTTGTCGCAGAACCGTGACGCATAGGTCTTGCCCATCAACGTTGAAGTTCAAGACAAGGTTCACATCTCTTGCTTTGTCGGCATTCAGCCGTAGGGCGTAAGCGTCAAACCAATCTTTTGCGCTGAGTGTCGCGGCAAGATCTGCGTTACGCCCACCGGCTGCAGGCACAGGCGTGACGCCTTCCTCAAGCTCCTTTGCGCCCATCAGGTAGATGTTGCGCATAATGCCGCTTTCATCGCGGAAGCCTTGATGCCGATATACGAGGGCAAGCAGGCGCTTGGCACGTGCTCCACCTTCTTTTGCAAAGGCAAGGCCGGAAAGCAGCGTCGCGGCCCATTGCAGGTCGTCGTCTTCAATGGCCTTTTGCGCTAGTTCCATGACGCGATCAGGCCCGCCCAAGGCCTCTGTCAACCGCGTCCCCAAAGCAGTTGGCGCTAGCGGATCAATGTTGACCGGGTTGCCATCGAAGAATCCATAGTAGTACTGGTATACGGCACGTGCATTGAACTTGAGCGTTCCGTAATAACCGCGCGCATGGAACTTAGTGCTGAGCCAGTCCGGCTCTGCGATCTTCTCAGCAATCTCATTTGGTGTGTGCCCAAGATTGGCGAGCCGCAGAGTCTGGTCGTGGATGTATTTGTAAATGTCCCGCTGCTCCGCAAGATAAGCTCGCAGATTGTCTTGCCCCCAAACGGGCCAGTTGTGGCAATTGATGAGTACGTCCGCCTGATCGGCAAACAAAGTGGCCGCCTCGTCGATGCACCGGGCCCAAAGCAGAGCATCGCGCACCTGCGCGCCGCGCGGGGTCAGAATGTTATGCTGTGTTTGCGTACAAACCTCGGCCATGCACATCACTCGATGATCCGGCAATAGAAACGTGAATTCGGCCGGTGCTTCTGTTCCGCTTGCCATCGCAAAGACAAAGCGCACGCCGTCGATAATGCGTTCTGCGCCGGTTTCGCCGACGAACTCTGTTGGCGGCACAAAGGTGCGGCTGCCTTTGCCGACGGTTTTTCCAATGCCCCCATCGACGGTGCCTTCGGCGCCTTCTCCCAACGTTAGACCGAACTGATAAATCGCCCGCCGTGATGTATGGTTGCCGCCCAGCACGCCTTCTGAAGCGGCGTAGTCCATAAAGCCTTCGGGGGCATAGATCGGCGGTGGTGCTGCAGCATCGACCACACCACGCAAGCCACCAAAATGATCAGGGTGCGTGTGCGTTATGATCACGGCACTCACGTCGCGCGCGCCCAATGTATCGTTGACGACTTGCAATGCAGATGCGGACGTTTCGGCGGTCATAAGCGGATCGACAAGAATCCAGCCGGTGTCACCTTGGATGATCGTCATGTTCGCATAGTCAAAGCCGCGCGCCTGCCAAACACCTCGCGTCACCTCAAACAGCCCGCCGATCGCGTTCAACTGCGCCATGCGCCAGAGCGACGGATTGACCGTGACAGGGCACTCTTCCCTAAGGAAATCGTATTGCGCCATATCCCAAGCTTTGCTCCTATGCGCATTCATGACCCCGCCGAACGGAAGGTCCGCGATCTTCCCTCTTTGGGCTGCGTCGAAATCCGCAAGATCGTTGAGTGGCAGGCGCGTGGCGACAGAACTGTTGGCGGCTTCAGTGGACGCCAATAGCCGTTCCTCTAGGGCACTCAGGTCATGCATCGTGTTTGCCCTCTCCACCCGTCACGGGCAGTGTCAAATCCCCGGCGACGAGCGTATCCAAGGTGACAATCAGATGACGGCGAAACGCTTCATCTTTGATGCTGAACGACAGGTTCGGGTTCATCATCTCGTTGTTGAGCGCCGAAAACAGCAGTTGCATGGCGAAAGAAACCCGCTCTTCAAGCCCAACACGATTGCTAACAAGAGGGCTATACAACTCCGTTACGCGCTGCCGAAGATACTGACCGCGCGCCTTCATGGGTGCCCAGCTTTCAGGCCGTAGCGTCAACAGAGCGTAAGCTTCGCGCAGAACACCACGCCAGTGTCCCGAAAAGACAATCAGCATGACATCCACAAAGGCTTCGCTCACATCCTGTCGGGTTTTGCCGTCGAACCGAGAAGGCGATAGGTGTTCGCTATAAAGGGTCATATGCTCGGTGAGCATACGGTGCCTCAAGAATTCGAAGAACGCGTCCTTGGTTTCGAAGCGCGAATAAAATCCGCCGACCGAACTGTTCGCAGCCTTGGCAAGAGCAGGGATCGCGAGATCGTCCAGTCGGGTCGACAACAGAACCTCGCGCCCAGCGGTGACGAACCTGTCCTGTAGCGCTCTGCTGCGGTTCTGCTCTGCGGGCCGCACCCCCGGGATCGGATCAACTAGTTCCAGAAGAGTGGTGTCCACGCTGCAATCCCCGTGTTTGGCCTTTGTTCAAATCGTGCAAAGGATGGCTTGCCATGTCAACAAGAATGAGTATTCTCATTTTTGTTTTTGACATTGGGAGGATGTCTTGAGCGACGCGGTGACCAAATCGGTAGAGCAGCGTTTCGGCAGTTTTGTTGGCGTTATCTTTACGCTGGTGATTGTGATCTACGCGGCATCCGGGCCACTCACCGACTTCGTGCGATGGTTTATCGAGACGACGACACCGGGCTTCGATGACATGTCCCGCCGGGACCAACGCGTGCTTTTCAAAGAGCACTGGCTGGGCGCCGGCTTGAAGTCTTTTGAGCGGAACTTCTTACTTCCGACAGGCATGATCCTTGGGCTGCCGCTGCTGTTGTCCTTCGTGATTTCATTTTTGGCCTTACCGATGAAGGCAAAGTGGGTGAACTGGGTCTTGGCTGCGCTCTCTGCATTCGTATTTGCCGTGTGGATCGGAAAGCTGTTCGGTGTCGATGTCGGCATCCTGCCATCGGCAAAACCGATGGACTTTATCCTGTTTCCGATCGCCACTGTTCTGACGATCTACCTGACATGGCGACTGTTTGGCGCCTTTATCGTCGGGTTTTGCCTGTTCTGGATCGTGTATTTCGTCGTGCGCGGTGCACTGCCCGAATGGACGGGCATCTTTGCGGGTGCCGAAAGTTCATTCGACCAATCAATCAGATCTATGGTTCTAAACTTCTGGTCTCAAACCGGGGGCATGTTCGGCCAACCCCTGCAAGTCGTGTCGGGGAACGTCCTCATCTTTTTGGTGTTTGGCTCGGTGCTGATGGCAAGCGGTGCAGGCTCGCTCTTAATGAAAATCGCAAACCGCTTAACCGGTGGAATTACAGGCGGTGCCGCGCACGCGGCGGTCGCGTCTTCGGCACTTTTTGGGACCCTGTCCGGGGCGGCGATTTCTAATGTCGTATCCACCGGCGTGATGACCATTCCGGTCATCAAACGCTCTGGCTTCAAGCCAAGCTTTGCTGGGGCCGTTGAGGCTTCTGCCTCAACCGGTGGGCAAATCATGCCGCCAGTGATGGGCGTTGTTGCCTTTTTCGTGGCTGGCCAAATCGGACTTGAATACCGATACATCGTGGTTGCCGCGATTGTGCCCGCGATCTTCTACTACATCGGTATTTTCCTGACCGTCTATTTCGAAGCACGCCGTCAGGGCATCGGCGCTCTCCCGCGCGACGAACGACCGAGACTTACCACCCGCGAAAAAGTACAATGCCTAGTCTTCATTCTACCTCTTGGGGTCATGAGCTACATGCTGTTCGCGCAGCCCTCAGTGCAAAAAGCAGGGTTTTATGGATTTGTAACTGCATTGCTTGCCGCGCTGGTTCTGTTCCCGAATTATCGGTCTTGGCGCAAGATTTATGGCGCGTTTGCAGAAGCTGGTCGGATGAGCGCATCTATCGTTGTGATTGTCGCGACGATCGGCTTGATCGTTGGGCTCATCCAAGTGTCTGGCTTCTCCGGGCGCCTGTCGTTGCTGCTTGCTCAGTTGGCATCTGGCCCATTGTTCCTGACCCTCATTGTTGTGGCACTCGGCGCGATCGTCCTGGGCATGGGCCTTCCACCAGGTGCGACGTACTTCATCATCGTAATCGCGTTGTCATCGGGCATCGAAGCTGTGGGAATAGCGCCCCTTACACTCCACATGTTCGTTGTGTTCTTTGCGGTGATCTCTGCCGTCACGCCGCCTGTCGCGCTCGCAGCTTTCGCGGCAGCGCCGATAGCGGGCGCAAGCCCCTTGATAACCGGCCTCCAAGCCGCCCGCCTGTCGGTCGCGGGCTTCATCATACCCTTTGTCTTCGTCTACCACCCTGCCGCACTCTACAAATTGCAGACGCTGTTTGTCTGGTTCGGGGAAGACCTGCCGCGATCAAAGGCAATGGTCGAATTGACCGCGGTCACTTGGTTGGGTCTCGCTTGGGTCTTCATCGCCTTTGTCGTGGCAATGTGGATGATCTCTTCCGCACTGACCGGCTTTGAGCGCAATGAATTGCGCGGCTGGGAGCGTGCTTTGCGCGCGATCGTCGGCATAGCCATTCTGATCCCCCATACCCTTACCGCGGCCATATCGCTTGCCGCGGCCATGTCCCTGATTGTCGTGCACAGGCTTTTGAGCCCGCCGCAATCTGGGTCCATCGACAACCAAACGAACAACGCTAAAAACAGGGAGGAAACTCATGCGTAACTTTGGTCTTGCAGCGATACTAGCTGCGGGTTTGACGCTTCCAGCGCAGGCCGATGACACGAAACTTAAGATGGCGACAATTGCCCCAAGCCTTGGGGCGTCCATCACGATGGCCACTTTTGCCAATGTGGTGAACGAGAATGTTGAAGGGGTCGAAATCGAGGTGGCCGCCGGTGGTGCTGCCACTCTGCACCAACTGGAAGTCGGCCGTGGCAACCTCGAAATGGCGATGACCAGCCCGGTTATCTACAACCTGATGGCGGGCGGCAAAGTCATGTACGCCAAAGAGACAGACGCGCCGGATGCCGCAAAAAATGTGCGTCTTTTGATGTGGTTCCCTTGGGGTCCGTATCACTTCGCGGTGCGGGGTGACAGTGACATCGAGGTTCTGGATGACCTTGAAGGCACAACCGTCTTTCTCGGCCCTCAGGGCGGTGGCGCATACAACGGAGCCAAGGGGTGGATCGAGGCAACGACAGGTCTTGTTGCCGGGCAAGACTACGAAGCAATCGCTGCGAACTGGCAAACCGGTTTCCAGGCATTTCTGGACGGCAAAGTCGACATGTACGTAAACGGCTGCCTCGATCCCTGTGGTCAGTTTATCCAATTCACTGAGACAGAAGAGGTGCGCTTCCTTGCTCCTGCCGAACCTTTCGCTGGTGGTATCGACGAATGGCTCGGGCCGTTCCGGTATCGCGATCAGGTCCAGCCAGGTCAGTACGACGGTCAACTTAATGACGGCGCAATTGAATCCTGGAACACAGCCGTCGGTATCGCCGTCAGCGCAGACGTCGACGAAGAAACTGTCTACAATCTGACGAAAGCGTTCTGGGATAACCTCGATCAAGTGACGTCGGATGCACCATGGGCGAAAGCTCTGGACGTCTCATTTGCGTCAGAGAGCCGCGGCATGATTGAGCTCCACCACGGCGCCGCGCGATACTATCGCGAGGCTGGCGTGATCGAGTAATTCGGAACCCCACGAACCCAGTCAATTTCTGGCCGGGTTCGACTTAGATTGCTCCAGCAAGCCAGTCCTTCGATCTACGCTACGAACCAGGCGACCATTGTTCACTGACGAAAGATCTAGGAGGGCGACTTGTGAGCCTCGGAGGCGGCGCAGAATTTTTGTGATAACCCGCATTGGTCAACATCGGGTTGTCGTTGTGGGGGGCATGGCGGATCGGAGGATCAGTCATGGAAACACCAAACCTACCAGCCATTCGCGCACTTCGCCCCGCTTGGAACAAGGGCCGCATAGTCGGCCAGAAACGTCCGCTTAAACCAAAGCACGTCTGGGCGATCCGCGTAAGGCTTGAACTTGCCGAGAACCATCGCGACCTAGCATTGTTCAACATGGCCATCGACAGCAAACTCAGAGGTTGTGATCTCGTGAAGATGAAAGTGGTCGATGTCATGGCATCGGGCCAAATCAATGAGCGCGCTTCCATTCTGCAAAGCAAAACTCAGAAACCGGTACGCTTCGAGATTTCTGAGGGTACACGCGCATCTATTGAGAAGTGGATGGAAGACGAACTAATGGTCGGCTCTGAGTACCTATGGCCAGGCCGTTTCCATGAACGCTTGCACATCTCAACCCGTCAGTATGCGCGGATTGTTCGCGATTGGGTTACGTCGATTGGACTGGAAGCCAGCGCTTATGGCACGCACTCAATGAGAAGAACAAAAGTTACGCAGATCTACAAGAAGACAGGCAATCTGCGGGCGGTTCAGCTTTTGCTAGGTCACACGAAGATGGACAGCACGGTCAGATACTTGGGCGTCGAGCTTGAGGATGCCCTTGCCATTGCAGAGGCCATTGAAATCTAACCACGAGGGCCGCTGCCTTTAGCGGCCCGAATCCAACGTCTGCTTCCACGAAACCGTTCAGTCCTCTACGCTACTGCAGCGAAAGTCGGGAATCCGCCCGAGGTGCGAGACAGCCATGTCCGCTTTGGGCTGGCAGCCGTCATTGAGGTCTTTTGCGCTAGAGGCAGCAAAGTCCCGCCAAGCGGAGGTTGAGGGGAGTTCTGTCAATGTCTGCTTTTGGAATACGAGTAACCCCTCGAAATACCTTCGAGGGGTTCAACTTGCAAAGGCCCGCCAAGTCAGCGACGGGCGGGCGGTTTTTAAACATTTACGGCATGGACTGGCCCCCGAGGTGGGTCAATCCGGACGTTGCCAGGGCTTTGCGCGTTTACTGATTGTCCCGTTTGCCTGTCTTGGCCAGGAAGGCCTCCATCCCGGCGCGCGCTTCGGGCGAAGATTGGGCGATGGCGGCAGCCAGGCTTTCGGTGAACAGACCGTCGCTGGCGGACATGTCGTTGATGCGGGTGATGGCCTGCATCATCATGTAGTTCGACAGCGGCGCATTTTCGGTCACGCGGCGGGCCAGCTCCATCGCCTTGTCAAAGGCGGTGCCGTTGGGTTCGACGTAGTGGGCTAGCCCAAGATCCAGGCCCTGCTGCGCCAGATAGCGGCGACCGGTCAGCATCATCTCCATCATCCGACTTGCGCCGATGATGCGACCCACGCGCACAGTGGCGCCACCGCCGACAAAGATCGCGCGGCGGCCTTCGGGGAGTTCATAGAAGGTGTCCTCTTGGCTCACCCGGATATGGGCGGTCATGGCCAGTTCCATCCCACCGCCCAAGACGCCGCCGTTCATGGCAGCCACAACTGGCACCCGGCCGTATTCGATCTTGTCGAAAATCCGATGCCAGAGGCGGCATTCGTGCATCGCGCCCGCGGCGTCGCGCATGGAGTGTTCCAGCAGGTCGAGACCCGCGCAGAAATGCTGTCCCGACGAGCGGATCACCACCGCGCCCACCTCATCCGGCAGGGTGTCGAAATAGTGCTCGATCTCGTAAAGCAGCCCTTGGTTGATGGCGTTGAATTTGGCCGGGCGGTCAAGCGTCAGGATACCGATATTGCCGTCGGTCTCGCTGGTGATGTGGGTATATTCCATTGCGGGCGTCCCTTACTTCGGCTCAAGGCGGATGGCACCGTCAAGGCGCACGCATTCCCCGTTGAGCATGGTGTTCTCGATCATATGGCCTGCAAGCTGCGCGAATTCGGCGGGTTTGCCAAGGCGCGAGGGGAACGGCACCTTGGCGCCAAGGCTGTCCTGAATGTCCTGCGGCAACAGATCCATCATCGGGGTCGAGAAGATGCCCGGCGCAATCGCCAGCACGCGGATGCCGGAACGGGCGAACTCGCGCGCGGCTGGCAGGGTGAGGCTGGCGACACCGCCCTTGGACGCAGCATAGGCCGCCTGGCCGATCTGGCCCTCGAACGCCGCAGCCGACGAGGTGTTGATGATCACGCCGCGTTCGTTGTCGTCGAGTGCGTCGTTCTGGGCCATCTTCTCGGCCACCAGACGCATCACGTTGAAGGTGCCGATCAGGTTGATCTGAACCGTGCGGGAGAATGCTTCGAGCGAGGCCGCGCCATTGCGCCCGACGATGCGCTCGCCATGGGTGACACCGGCGCAGTTGACGGCGATGCGCGGCAGGCCGTTGGCGGCGATGGCAGTTTCCAGCGCGGCGGCAACGCCATCGGCGCTGGTGACGTCACAGGGGGCGGCAACCGCGCCCAGTTCCTTGGCAGAGGCCTCCAGCTTGTCGCCCGGCAGGTCGAACAGGGCCACTTTGGCGCCCTTTTCGGCCAGCACCTTGGCGGTGGCAAAGCCCAGCCCCGAAGCCCCGCCTGTTACGATCGCGGATGCGTTTTCGATTTTCATTTCGAACTCCTCATATCCCGGCCCAAGGTACGCAACGGCACATCTGCCATCGGCTTGCGTCATGCCCTTGGGCGATTTATCTCGATTTGCGAACCTAAGTGAACGCTCAATAATACATTTGCATACTAACAATCTCTTGGGTAGTCTAATTCTGACAAAACCGGAAACACAGGCGTGATTCCGGCAGAAGACGCCAGGGAGTGAGACGAAATGACCACAGAGGGTCGCGAGACGATGACATCGGCCTACCCAGCCACCAAATTTGCCCCCGCCGAAGTTGTGCGCGAAGACCTGGGCAATGGAGCCTTTACGCTGCGCAGCCCGCAGCTGTTCGACATCAAGGTCAAGAACCTGTCCGCTCTGCTGGATCGTTGGGCCAGCGAGGTCCCTGACCGTCCCTACCTGATGGAGCGCAGTCAGGATGATGATGTGTGGCAGGGCGTAAGCTATGGCGAGGCGCACGCGCAGGTGCAGTCATTGGCGGCGTTTCTGCTGGCGCAAGGGTTGGGGCCGAACAAGCCGCTGTTGATTCTGTCGGCAAATTCGGTGCGTCATGGGGTGCTGATGCTGGCCGCGATGCATGTGGGCATTCCGGTGGTGCCAGTATCTGTCCCCTATTCCCTGCATGATCAGACGCTGGCCAAGCTGCGCCACATCGTTTCCGTGACGTCCCCGGGCATGGCCTATGCGGCGGATTCGCAGGCCTTTGCCAATGCGTTTGACTACCTGGGCGGCGAGGGCATCACGCTGCTATCGGACGATGGCGCCCTGACCTATGACGCAGCGCTGCAAACCCCGGTCAGCGATGCGGTGGCCGTCGAGGCCGCCAAAGTGGACCATCAGACCGTTGGTAAAATCCTGTTCACATCCGGTTCGACCGGCATGCCCAAGGGTGTGATCGTGAACCAGGAAATGATGCTGGCCAGCCAGCAGGCGCTGGTGCAGATCTGGCCGTTTCTGGAGGTCGAGCCGCCAGTGATCGTGGATTGGCTGCCGTGGAACCACACATTCGGCGGCAATTTCAACTTCAACCAGATCCTGTGGAACGGTGGCACGTTTTATATCGACGATGGCAAGCCGGTGCCGGGTGAGATCGAAAAGACCATGCGCAACATCCGCGATGTGTCGCCGACGCTCTATTTCAACGTGCCCAAAGGGTTCGACATGATGCTGCCGGTGATGCGCGAGGATGCCGCCCTGCGCAAGGCATTCTTTGAACGGTTGCAGCTGATCTTTTTCTCGGGCGCCGGTCTGCCGGATCACCTGTGGGAAGGGCTGGAAGAGTTGGGCGTGGCCGAGCGAGGCGAAAAGGTGCCCTTTGTCAGTGCCTGGGGCGCGACCGAGGCGATGTTGATCACCTGCGTGCACTTCCCGGTGCCAAGCGCGGATGTGATCGGCTTGCCGACGCCGGGCTATGAGCTGAAATTCCTGCCCAATGGTGGCAAGCTGGAGATGCGCGTTCGCGGGCCGCATGTGACACCGGGCTATATGAACAATGCCGAAAAGACGGCCGAGGCGTTTGACGAGGATGGGTTCTATCTGACCGGGGATGCCGGGCGTCTGGTGGATCAGGGTGACCTGAGCAAGGGCATCTATTTCGACGGGCGCACGTCCGAGAATTTCAAGTTGATGACCGGGACCTGGGTGGCCGTGGGCAACCTGCGGGTGGCGCTTTTGGATGCGTTGAAGCCCATTGTTTCGGATGCGGTCATCGCCGGGCACAACCGCAATGACATCGGTGCGCTGCTGTTCCTGAATGCGGATGAATGCAAGTCGCTGGCGGGTCGGGTTGATGATCTGGCGGGCTATGCCAGTGACCCGGCGGTGCGCGCGTTCATCGAGGAACGGCTGAGCGCCTATAACGCAGGCCAGACCGGCAGCGCCACGCGCGTGAAGCGGGTGTTGGTCCAGACCGACGCGCCGTCGGTCGAGAAAAACGAGATCACCGACAAGGGCTATATCAACCAGCGTCTGGCGCTGGAATTGCGCGACGGGGCGGTGAGCGAACTTTATGAAGGGTCCGAGCGCGTCATTGCCTCGGTCAAGGTGCACGCATGATCGACTATACCGCGTCCGAGGCGGAAATTGCCTTTGTCCTGAAACAGATCGGGCGGCCCGAGCGTCTGCCCGAGTGGAGCGACGATCTGGCCGAAGATTTGATCCCGGCGCTGGCGAAATTCATCAACGCCGAGATCGCGCCATTGGATGTGATCGGGGATGAGGTGGGGGCCAAGCTGGAAAACGGCCGGGTGCGGATGCCGCCAGAGATGGTGACGGCTTACAAACGGTATGCCGAGGCCGGATGGCCGGGGCTGTGTGCACCCGAAGAGTTCGGCGGCATGGACCTGCCACATGTCTTTGGCGCAGTGCTGGCGGATATGCTGGCGGGTGCGTGTATCTCGTATGAGATGGTGCTGAGCTTGGCGCAGGGTTGCATTCGTACGATCAAGGCCTCTGGCTCGGACGAGCAAAAGGCGCGGCTGTTGCCGCCGTTGGTGTCGGGCGAATGGATGGCGTCGATGTGCCTGACGGAACCGGATGCGGGTTCAGATCTGGGACGGATCAAGACCATGGCTGTTCCGGATGGTGATGGTTATGCGGTCAGCGGGGCCAAGATTTTCATCTCGGGCGGCGATCACGATTACACCGACAATGTGATGCACCTGGTGCTGGCGCGGACGCCGGATGCGGCACCGGGTGTGCGGGGGCTGAGCCTCTTTGCCTGCCCCGCTGTGCTGCCCGATGGCACCCGCAACACGGTGCAGACCGTGCGGCTTGAGGACAAGATGGGCATGCATGGCTCGCCCACTTGCCAGATGGCATTTGATGGCGCGCGCGGCGAGTTGCTCGGCAAAGAAGGCAAAGGCCTGGCGGCCATGTTCACCATGATGAACGCCGAGCGTCTGGACGTCTCGCTGCAGGCCGTAGGGCAGATGGATGTCGCATTCCAACGCGCCCGCGCACATGCCGCAGGTCGTCGTCAGGGCACCACGTCCGAGGGCACCGCGCTGATCACCGAACATGGCGATGTGCAGCGGATGCTTTTGGACATCTACGCCCACGCCATGGGCTGCCGCGCGATGGTCTATAAGACCTTTGTGGATATGGATCTGGGGGCCGATCAGGGTCTGCTTGATATCCTGACCCCGACCTGCAAGGCCTTTGCCACGGATGCGGTGAATGCGACCAGCAGCCTCGCGGTGCAGATCCACGGCGGATACGGCTTTTGCAAGGAATACCGGGTCGAGCAGATCATGCGTGATGCACGGATCATGGCGATTTATGAAGGCACCAATGGCGTGCTGGCCACCGGCGTGGCGCGCCGCGCCATCCGGGCAAATGATGGCGCAGCTGTGACCGCGTTCGACGAGTTGGTGTCAACCGGCGAGACGTCAATGGAACTGGCCGACGCGATCGAGGATTGGCGTCAGGCCACCGCCGCGATGCAGACACGTGGCGACATCGGCCCATCGGTCAACGACTACATGCGCCTGACCGGCCTTGTCTATTTCGGGCGTGTTTGGGCGGACATGGAAGCCGCCGCTGACAACGCCCCTGAACCCGCTTTGCTGCGGGCTGCTGCTGCCCATGTGCGCAGCCGCCTGTTGCCGGAATCCGCGCTGCTGCGACGGCGCATTCTGAGCCCCGAACCCACACATGACGCGGCGCTGTTTGCCGCTTAATCCAAGGAAGCAACATGACTGACTTTGCACTCCCCGAAGCCAGCCCACAGGCCGACGCGGCGTTCCGCGCAGGCCTGGCTGCTGGCAAGTTCCTGATCCAGCGGTCCACGACCACCGGCGCATACAACTTCTACCCCCGCGCGCTGTCGCCCACCACGGGCGCCGACGATCTGGAGTGGGTCGAGGCGTCGGGCAAAGGCACCGTTTACGCCAGCACCATCATCCGCCGTCCCGCCAAATACGGCGGCGACATCAACAACGTTCTGGTCGATCTGGACGAAGGCCCGCGCCTGTTCACCCGGATCATCGACTGCGACAACGAGGCGATCGAGATCGGCATGAAGGTTCAGGCCGTTGTCATGACCCCCGATTTCGGCCCCAACGCCAAATCCGGCGAACCCGCCGTATTTTTCAAGCCCGCGTAAGGAGTTAGACACATGGCACACGCACTGCGCGGCAAATCCGCAATTGTTGGCAAGGGCTATTGGGGTCTGGGCAAGACGCCCAACACCTCGCCCATGGAACTGATCGCCAAGGCGACCAAGAACGCGCTGGATGACGCGGGCATGGACCTGTCCGAGATTGACGGCATCTGTGGCGGCACCTTCTATCACTTCTTCCCCACCCTTTCGATTGCCGAGTATCTGGGCGTCAAGCCGACCTGGGCGAACTCGGACATGGTGGGCGGCTCGTCCTTCATGTCCTACCTGGTCGAGGCGACCATGGCGATCCAGGCGGGTCTGTGTAAGAACGTGCTGATCTGCTATGGCTCGAACGCGAAATCGGCGCGTGATCTGAACGGTCTGATCGAGACACCGCAGTGGGAGCGCGCCTATGAGCCGATGGTTCCGGTTCCGGGCTATGCCTTTACTGCTCAGCGGTACATGCATGAGTATGGCGTGCCGAAAGAGCACTTTGGCCATGTCGCCATTTCGGCGCGCAAATGGGCGCAGCTGAACCCTGATGCGACCATGCAGACAGAGCTGACGATGGAAGAATACCTGGCCTCGCCCAGTGTGGCCGACCCGCTGACGGTTCTGGATTGCTGCCTGATGTCGGATGGCGGTGCGGCGATCATCGTGACCTCCGCCGACCGCGCCAAGGATTATCAGGAAAAGCCCGCCTACTTCCTGGGCGGTGGCAACGCCATCTCGCACCGCGAGATCGCGCAGGCCGCGAGGCTGACCACCACTTGCGCGGCGGAAAGCTCCAAGCGGGCATTCGACATGGCCGGGATCACCACCCAGGATGTGGATGTGGTCGAGCTGTATGACGCGTTCACCATCAACACTCTGCTGTTCCTTGAGGACATGGGTTTTGTGAAGAAAGGGGAGGCTGGCGCCTTTGTGGCCGATGGCAACATCGCACCCGGTGGCTCGTTGCCGGTGAACACCAATGGCGGTGGCCTCAGCTGTGTGCATCCGGGCATGTACGGGTTGTTCTGCCTGATCGAGGCAGCAACGCAGATCCGTGGGGATGGTGGCAAGCGTCAGATCGACGACGTGAACATCGCCATCGCGCACGGCAACGGCGGCACCTTCTCGAACGAGTACACTGCCGTTCTGGGCAGCGAAGCCGCACTCTGAACTCATTAGGCACGGAATCAAGGCCGAAGGCCGCCGTGCCAGCGCCGTCCCGCCCCCTCGGGGCGGCGCTTTGCCGACGTTGCATCAGGTGTTCAAAATGCAATGTGTTTTGCGGGCATAAAGCGTGTTACGGCACGGTCTGACGCCACCCCGGCGGGACGCCCCTGCCCCGGCTACTGTTGGCTCTATTTCAGCCTGCTGCTTCCAATTCTTGCAGGCGGGCTGCGTCCTCTCCCTTGATCTTCTTGTGCTCGTCCTCGGCCACGCCTGCCTTCCAATAGCTGGAGAGGTAGATCTTGGTGCGGTCCACTCCGCGTTCGTTTCGGAAGTAGGTCCGCAACTGTTGCATGGATTTGAACTCACACGCCGCCCATACAGACACTGTGCCGTCACGCCAGGTGAGCGACTGGATGTGATCGACAAAAGCGGTCGAGGTGCCATCCGGGTGCGGGTTGAGGATCACGTGCAAGTTCATGCCGCCGGGCAGGGTGACCTCTGGCGCGTCCTCGGCGCTGGTGACTTCCATGATCACCTCACCTTTGGCGTCTGCAGGCAGAGCCTCGAGGTTGCACAGAAGCGCAGGCAGCGCGGTCATATCTCCGGCCAGCAGCAACCAGTCGGACGAGGTGTCGATCCATTTGATTTTACCCGGACCGGCGATCAGGATGTCATCACCTACCTTGGCGTTTCGGGCCCAGACAGCCGCGGGCCCGCTTGTGGTCCCATCAAGGTCGTCGTGCAGGGCAAAGTCGACGGTCAGGCGGTTTTGCGCTTCATCAAAGGCGCGCACCGTGAAGGTTCGCATCGCCGGACGATCGGGGCGCGGGCGTGGGGCATCAGGAAAGATCAGCTTGATGTAGCCGCTTTCGCTGTCTTCGGGAAACCCGTGCAGGTCATCGCCCGCCAGAACAATGCGGCGCATATTCGGGGTCAGGTTCCATGCGTCCAGAACCTGCAATTTGCGTCCTTCTGCTTGCGCCATTCTTTCACTCCTGCATTCATCGCTGCTATCATTACCTGAGTGATTTAGTCATATTTATAATTTGCGCAAGAAAAACATGAAGAACACCTGCGCACGAGGGATGTGCGCAGGTGCAGGTTCGCCGCCAGATCGGGCTTAAGAAAAGGCTTTGATGACCTTTGAATAATTCTCGAGCATCTCAAGCTCTTCTTCCTGCTCGAAATAGCCAACGTGATGCCAGACCACGAATTCCTCGGTCCCGTATTTCTCTTTCAGAACGCCAACCTGATCGATCACCTGATTGACGGTGCCTTTCCAGACGCGACCCATGGGTACGTGATAGGGCGGCGCGTTGTAGGCAAAATTGAACAGCTCTTCGAAGTCGCGATAATGCTGCTCGGCCTGCGCTTCGGTCGAGCCAATCGTGAGATGCCCGCCCAGGACCAGCGTGTTGCCAACGGTCAGGTCGGTGTGGCCGTGGTGGTGCGCCTCTTCCAGGTAGATCGGCATGGTCATGTCCATGAACTCGTCCTTGTTGACGAAAGACACCAGTTTGGCCCCCTCTTTGGCCCAGAACTTGGCCGTTTCCATCGACCACGAGAACGGCACGTAGAGCGGCGGGAAATCGCGCCCGTCGGTGCGTTTGCGCGGACGCGGGACGATGCCCATCTTACGCAGGGTGCCGTTGTCATCCACCGCGCCTTTGCCGCCATACTCGGCTGTTGGCGGGAAAGGCCAGGTGATGTTGTCGGCCGGGATGTTCCAGAACTCGCCATGGTGGCTGAATGTCTCTTGGGTCCAGGCTTTTTTGACCACGGCCCAGCTTTCCTCCATCAGGCGGCGGTTGCGGGCGTCTTCTTTAGAACGGTCAGACTGCGTGGTGGTGATGTCCAGATGCTGCGCCAGAGTGTTCAACCAGCGCGGCGTGTTGCCCCGCACAAAGCCACAGAACAGCCGCCCGCCGGACATGTGGTCGATCATCGCCATGTCTTCGGCCAAGCGCATGGGGTGATGCGCGGTGAGCGCCATGCCCACCTGCCCCACCATCAGGTTCTTGGTGTTGGCGGCAATGTGCATGTTCCAGAGCAGCGGGTTGGTCGTGGTCTCAATGCCTTCGACCTGAAAGTGATGCTCGGTCATGCAAAAGCCCGCATAGCCGTTTTCATCCGCAAACTTCATCTGTTCGGTCGTGCGGTCCAGCAGGGTCGCATAACGATCCGGGTCCGACCCCGGCAGAACCACATCCTCTCCCTTGCTGCGCATATACGGCTGTACCAGCACGTGGACTTTCATTGTGTCACTCCAAATATAGTTATCGTTCACTAATTTTTGATGTCACAGCGTATGGCTCGCGTATTTGACCTGAGTCAAATCCCACGCCTCACGCAGCAGTGAATGCCGTTGATTTGCCGAAAGCCCCCCACAGGCGCAGGTTCAAGACACAGACGTTCATCAAGACCAACAGCACTAAACCGGCCCAATGGCCCGTATCGGAGGTTCAATACATGACACGACTGAAAACTATCCTGGCGATTGCCGCCCTGACCCTGCCGGCGGTTGCCGTGGCAGAGGGCGATGCGCAGACGAGCACCAAAGCGCACAAGAGTGTGCCGGACAATGACCCGCGCTGGTCGAACTGGCCGCATGCGCCTGAAACTCAGGCGGGGCGGTCTTATTCGAAACTGGTGCGCATTGAATACGGCGGACCTGTTGAGCGGAATTTCGAATCCGGGCGGCGCTGAGGATCAGCCTCGCCTAGGATAGAGAATGGGCCGCGTGCTGTTCCCGGTCCCCCCGGTACTGCGCGGCCCATTTTTCGTTCATCTCATCGGCCAGTTTGCGCACACCCGGGGTCGCCCGCTCTGCGGCTTCGGTCGGCTGGTCGAGGTGAGATAGGATGCGGCGCAATTCGTGCTTGGGGTTTTCGGCAAGATCCGAATATCGAACCTTGAGCGGGCGCACGCCGGTCTGCTCGAACCACCGGGCCCAAGCCGCGTCATGCGCTTCGAACTCCACCGCCTTTTCATGGATGCGGGCAAAGTCATAACGTGGTGGTTGTGGTGGGCCTTTTTGTTCGACCGCCTCGCCATTGGGCGCGACGTGCCACGTGCCCGTCTGTTCCGCCCGCACGTAGGAGATTGCCTGATCCACCTTGTCCTCGCGGATCAGATGGACAAAGGCAGTGTGCCCAAAGACCGCTTTGATCCGAGCAAGGTCATCCTGTGCGTCGGGATGCAGGCACGCGGTCATCGCCATCAGATCAGGTAGGCTTTCGTGCATGAGGCGACATCCAAAGAATTCGCCAGCGCCTGTCCCCTCGGCCACAGCCGCAGACAGAAAGGACGTGCAAAAGGTGGGGTTGTTCAGATCAACCGCCTGGGGCACCTGCAGGTGATCGGCCCACCATTGCCGAGACGGGCCGCGAAAAAAGGAATCCGGGCTTCCAGCCACTCCGGTTTGCGACAGCAACCCACAGAGCAAGGTGCTGCCTGACCGGGGGTTGGTACAGATGATGTAGCTGTCGATGGTCATGTCCCCTCGCCCTGTCCAGGTCCGGGGACAGTCGTATCAGGTGTTGAACAGGAAGTGCATCACATCGCCGTCCTTGACGACGTAGCCCTTGCCTTCGGCCCGCATCTTGCCCGCATCTTTGGCGCCGCTTTCGCCGTTGCAAGCGATGTAGTCGTCATAAGCGATGGTTTCGGCGCGGATGAAGCCCTTTTCGAAATCCCCGTGAATGACGCCCGCGGCCTGCGGGGCTGCGGTGCCCTGACGGATGGTCCAGGCGCGCGCCTCTTTCGGGCCGACGGTGAAATATGTTTCCAGGTGCAGCAGCTCGTAGCCCGCCTTGATCAGGCGGTCGAGGCCTGCCTCTTCCAGGCCCATCTCGGACAGGAACATCTCGGCCTCGTCGTCCTCCAACTGGCTGATCTCTTCTTCGATCTGGGCCGAAATGATGACGTGGCTGTTGCCTTGCGCTGCGGCCATGTCCGCCACTTTGGCAGAATGCGCGTTGCCCTCTGCCGCTTCGGATTCGCCAACGTTGCAGACATAAAGCACGGGCTTGGTGCTGAGCAGTTGCAGCATCTTCCAGGCTTTGAGATCTTCGGCATCCACCTCGACCAGACGGGCGGGCTTGCCGTCTTCGAGCATCGCCTGGGCATCCGCCAGCAGGCGGTCCTGCTGCTGTGCTTCTTTGTCGTTGCCCTTGAGCTTGCGCACCAGGTTGGCGCGGCGCTTTTCGATGCTTTCCAGGTCGGCCAGCATCAGCTCGGTCTCAATGGTTTCGGCGTCGGCCACCGGATCAACACGACCATCCACGTGGGTCACATCGCCGTCCTCAAAGCAGCGCAGCACATGGGCGATGGCATCTGTTTCGCGGATGTTGGCCAGGAACTGGTTGCCCAGCCCTTCGCCCTTGGAGGCACCTTTGACCAGACCGGCGATGTCCACAAAGGTCATGCGGGTCGGGATGATCTGCTTGGAGCTTGCAATCGCGGCCAGCTTGTCCAGACGCGCGTCTGGTACGCCCACTTCGCCCACGTTGGGTTCAATGGTGCAGAACGGAAAGTTCGCTGCCTGTGCCGCTGCTGTTTTGGTCAGCGCGTTGAACAGGGTCGATTTGCCCACGTTCGGCAGACCCACGATACCCATTTTAAAGCCCATGACCGACTCCTGCTGTCATTCCAGTGGGCCTTCTATTTGCGCAGACCCAAATTGGCAAGCCGCACCGGTTCTGACCGGGTCAGATCACAATCAGACAACGGTTTTGTGACCCGCAGCTCATTGTAAGTGTACCGATCGGTAAACATTTGGATCAGTACCAAAAGATCACTGGAAGACCACCATGAAACACCTCGCAGTTGCACTCTCTCTGGCCATGTCGACGGCCGCCCCTTTGCACGCGCAATCCCTGATCCTGGGCCTGGGATATGCGGATTTCGAATTTGCAGACTCATCCGATCAGGCGCTGGCGTCCATCGAATATCAACACGCGCCCTTTCACCAACGCGAGCGGTTCAGCGCTGCCTTTGCCGGGGCCGCGTCAATTCATGCCAATGGCGACGTTCATCTGGGTGTCGGGATCGCGGCGGAATACAAGCTGAACCAGCATTGGTTCATCGAGGCCAGCGTTTTGCCGGGCGCGTTCATTGAGGCCGACAGCAACAACGATCTGGGCAGCAAGTTCGAAGTACGCAGCCTGTTGGGCCTGGGTTATCGGTTCGAGCGGGGCGATGCGCTGTCATTGGCGATCACCCATAAATCCAACGCCTCGGTGTCAAGCTTCAACCCCGGCGTTAACGCGGTGCTTTTGCGCTATCACGTTGCGTTTTGACACCCCATTCTGACCCAAGCGCACCAAGCGGGATTGATTTTCCGCCCAAGTTTCTGCACATCGGGCGTAACCCACAGTTTCAAGGACGCCCGATGACCCGTATCGACGCCAAATTCGCAGAGTTGAACGCCCAAGGTAAAAAGGCGTTCGTGTCTTATGTCATGGCGGGCGACCCCGATTTCGACAGCTCTTTGGAGCTGGTCAAGGGCCTGCCGGGTGCGGGCGTGGATGTGATCGAGCTGGGCCTGCCCTTTACCGATCCGATGGCCGATGGCCCAACCATTCAGCTGGCCGGTCAGCGCGCGCTTGAGGCGGGCATGACGTTGGACCGCACGCTGGAGCTGGCGACTGAGTTTCGCAAGGCAGACAACACCACCCCAATCGTGCTGATGGGCTATTACAACCCGATCTACAGCCGTGGGGTCGAGACGTTCCTGAGCCAGGCCAAGGCCGCAGGCATCGACGGTCTGATTGTGGTGGACCTGCCGCCCGAAGAGGATGATGAGCTGTGCATTCCCGCGCAAGCCGCCGGTCTGAACTTTGTCCGTCTGGCGACGCCAACCACCGACGACAAGCGCCTGCCACGTGTACTGCAGAACACATCCGGCTTCGTCTACTACGTTTCGATCACCGGCATCACCGGCGCGGCCGAGGCCGAAGCCACCGATGTTGGCCCCGAAGTGGCGCGGATCAAAGCCGCCACCGACCTGCCGGTCATCGTGGGGTTCGGCATCAACACGCCTGCAAAATCGCAGGCCATCGCCAGTGTCGCGGACGGGGCTGTGGTGGGGTCTGCCATCGTCAGCCAGATTGGCGCGGGCAAACCAGTGGGTGAAGTGCTGGACTTCGTGAAGTCGCTGGCGGATGGCGCACACGCGGCGTAAACCACTGCTTTCATGTTTGTTTTACGCAAGGCGCGAGAGGTCACTCTGGCGCCTTGTTGCGTTCTGGTGGCGAAGATTTAGGCCACTTGCGCAACAAAATAAGAATTGGTAAAAACTTCTAACCAATTCCGGATCGGAGTCTGCAATGCCCGTGATTACCAACATCGACGACCTCAAGCGTCTGTATCAGCGGCGTGTGCCGCGGATGTTCTATGACTATGCCGAAAGCGGCAGCTGGACCGAGCAGACGTTCCGCGAGAACACTTCCGATTTCGACCAGATCCGCCTGCGTCAGCGCGTGGCCGTGGACATGACCGGGCGCAGCACCGCGACGCAGATGATCGGCGAAGATGTCGCCATGCCCGTGGCGCTCGCCCCTGTTGGTCTGACCGGCATGCAACATGCAGATGGCGAGATGAAAGCAGCCAAGGCGGCCGAAGACTTTGGTGTGCCATTTACGCTGTCGACCATGTCGATCAACTCGATCGAGGATGTGGCGAGTTACACAACCAAGCCGTTCTGGTTTCAGCTCTACACGATGAAAGACACCGATTATGTCAGCCGGTTGATCCAGCGGGCCAAGGACGCGAAATGCTCGGCCCTGGTGATCACGCTGGATCTGCAGATCCTGGGTCAGCGGCACAAGGATCTGAAGAACGGGTTGTCCGCTCCGCCGAAGCTGACGCCATCGACCCTGCTCAATCTGGCCACGAAATGGGGCTGGCTGGCCGGGATGGCCCGCGCGCATCGGCGCGAGTTTGGCAACATCGTGGGCCATGTCGAGGGGATCTCCGACGCCTCGTCCCTGGGGGCATGGACCGCTGAACAGTTCGACCCAAGCCTGGATTGGGGCAAGATCGAGAAGCTCATGAACGAATGGGGCGGCAAGGTGATCCTGAAAGGGATCTTGGACGCCGAAGACGCCAAGATGGCTGCCAAACTGGGTGCGGATGCCATCGTGGTGTCGAACCACGGAGGGCGGCAACTTGATGGCGCGCTGAGCTCGATCCGCATGCTGCCCGAGATCCTCGATGCGGTCGGCGATCAGGTCGAAGTGCATCTGGACAGCGGCATCCGCTCGGGCCAGGACGTGCTCAAGGCGATGGCGATGGGGGCCAAGGGCACCTATATCGGGCGCGCCTTTGTTTATGGTCTGGGGGCGATGGGACAGGCCGGGGTCACCTCGGCGTTGGAGGTCATCCACAAGGAGCTGGACACCACCATGGCGCTGTGCGGCGAGCGGTCGGTCGCGGGTTTGAACCGTGACAATCTGCTGGTGCCCGAGGGCTTTGGCGGACGCTGGAGTTAAGTCCCTAGTTCGTCCCGGTGTCCGGGCGCATGTACACATCGAATGTGCCCGTTGAAACACCGTCGATGTCGATGAATTCTATGGTTCGGCACGGTTCCGTGTTCCGGTCAATCGGATCGCCAGCCGCCGCCGGATCATCGGCCCAATAGCTCTGCGTGAAAAAGGGCAGATAGCCCGGGGCCGAAAAATAATAGTGTATGTGCCGCCGCCGGTTTTCATAGGGAGCTGGAACAATCGAATGGGCGACGGCAACGCCGACCGTGTCGGCCAATAGGGTTGCGCGCATGCGAATGTCATCAAAATCTTCGGCAAACCCCGGCGCATAGGGATAATATTCACCTTTCGCATCGACGGTGTAGGGTTCGATCCTGGCGCCTGAAATGGGTTTCCCTGTTTCGCCATCAAACACCCGGATGGTCAGCTGCATCGGATCGCCGGGCTCGCTCGTGGGGTTGATGTTTCCATCAAGAGCAACCGGGGTGTTGGCGACGAAATAGGGTCCGGACGAGGTTTCATCCGTGAACCCGCAGTGTTCCGTTTCGTTCATTTCGGGATCGGTGAAGAAGCAGGTGTAGACCGCTTTGGGAAGACCCTTTGCCTCAAGCGCCAAGCGGTCCTCAGCCGACACAAGGTCCTTGAACCCCAAGTCGGCCAGCGACTTACCCACGCAGGTCTGGTCGGCGGAAGCGCTTTCTGATGCCAAGGGTGGCGCGAACAGAACCTGCGTGAGACCCATTGTACAAGCCAGCGCACCCCGCCACGCCAACCGCGAAGACATAGCCGTGAAACCGTTACGCATAGTGCCGCTCCCATCATCGAATGTTGTCTGTTTGAGTGTGGAATAGAACGCACATCTTTTGCATTTCCGTCGGTCCGACCCCATTTTTTCAACTTCCTGGTCCTGGAAGCAGCAGGTTCGCTTTTGAAATCCGGCCATTCACGTGTCGCGAATGAACGCCCGAAAGCGTCTCGATCATGTAACTTGACACTGGACGACCACATTCACCCGTGACGACGCAGCCAGAGAGACAGCGAACAAGATGAGCCAATATGCACACCGTTTGAACAGCTTTTGCGAGCGTTTGACCGAAGCGGGAATCGACGTGGCGTTGGTGACGGATGACGACAACGTCTATTACCTGACCGGATACTATGACTATCTGCATATGGAATTTGGGCGACCTACGATCCTGGTGGTGTCAAGACATGGCGACAGCCTGCTGATCACCCCGACCATCGACTTGAACGCGGCGCAAGCGGCGGCGCATGTGGATCGGATCGCGGCCTGGAACGACGGGATGGGTGCGGAATGGCGGGCCGAGTTGCCGGGTGCGCTTGGCAGCGTTGGCCGGGTCGGCATCGAGCCGGATCACATGCCGCCTTTGGTGCGGGCTTATGTTGATGAATTGGTTTCGATCGAGCGCATCACATCAGTCTCTTCCCTGCTTGCCGACATGCGCATGATCAAATCGGCGCAAGAGCTGCAACTGGCGCGCCACGCGGGACAGGTTGCGGGTGCGATGATGGCTGCAGGCCGCGCGGCCATTGGCGACGGGGTGCCCGAGTTCGAGGTGGCGATTGCCACATCGCAGGCCGGAACCCGCAAGGCGGCAGAACTGTTAGCTGCGCATTACGATGACGCCGACATGTCACCCAACACCCATTTCCTGCAGATCATGGCGTCGGGGCGTGAAATCACCAAAACCCATCACCGCGCCTCGACCCGGATCATGCGGCTGGGCGAGCCGGTGTTCCTGTGTTTTTGCGGCATGACCAACTTCCACCGCTTCAAGCTGGGGTTCGATCGCACCTTCTGGATCGGAGAGATCGGTGACCCGACGCAGGAACGCGTCTATGAAATCGCGGTCGAGAGCCAGGCAGCTGCCCTGCGCGCCTTGCGACCCGGAGTGACCGCTGAAAGCGTGCACGCGGAATACGCCGACGTAATCCAGGGCGCCGGGTTCGAATACCCGTTCCGATGTGGGCGGGCCACGGGTTTCAGCTATCTGGAGCATCCGCAGCTGGTGACCGGCGATACCACCGTGTTGCAGCCCGGCATGGTCTTTGCCGTCGATGGCTCGGTCACGACGGATACGTTCCGGGCGCAGGTGGGCGACAGTTTCATCATCACTGAGGAGGGTTATGAGCAGATCACCGACCATCCCAAAGCGACAGCGGACATGATAATATGACGCTATGAGGGGTCTCGGTCTGGCGAGACCACGATTCAGCCCTTTTCAATTCCCCCGATCTGGTCTATGAGCGCGGCTTCACGCGGGAATACAGCCTTGGAGGATTCCCGCCCTAACTTATGGAGAATTCATATGGCTGGTCAGATTCCTGATCTTGAGTGCCAGGAACGTGCGGGGACAGGCAAGGGCGCCGCTCGCGCAGCGCGTCGCGCTGGCATGGTTCCGGGTGTTGTTTTTGGCGGTGACGTAGATCCGCTGGCAATCCAGATCCCCTTCAACGTTCTGTTGAAGAAACTGAAAGCAGGCCGGTTCAAGTCGACCCTGTTCAACCTGAAAGTCGAAGGCCAGGAAGACGTCCGCGTCATCTGCCGTGACGTTCAGCGTGACGTGGTCAAGGACCTGCCGACCCACTTCGACCTGATGCGCCTGCGCCGCACCACCCGCATCAACCTGTTTGTTCCGGTTGAGTTCGTGAACGAAGACGAAGCCCCCGGCATCAAGCGCGGCGGTGTTCTGACTGTTGTGCGTCCCGAAGTTGAACTGATGGTCACCGCGGGCGAGATCCCCGAGAAGATCACTGTTGATCTGACCGGTCTGGCCATTGGCGACGTTGTCACCATCTCGTCCATCGACCTGCCCAGCGGTGCCAAGCCGACCATCGACCGCGACTTCGTGATCGCCAACATCTCGGCTCCGTCGGGTCTGGCTTCGTCGGATGATGAAGAAGGCGAAGGTGAAGGTGAAGAAGCCGAAGTCGAAGCAGCCGCAGAAGAGTAATCTTCCGCAGTGCCGGTCCCTTTCCGGATCGCAAGCTTTAGGCACCCCTCGACCGTTGGTCGGGGGGTGTTTTCTTATGCGCATGAGTGATAGGCGGGGTGATCGAACCCAGGATCAGGTTGATTGATGAGCAACCCAGCTCCACCAGTCATGAATGCCCGCGTCGCTCAGACACAGCCGGATTTTTCGATGACCAGAGCGCGAACCGGTCCATCCGGGTGGGCCACATGCTCGTCGCCATTCTGTGCGTGAAAGATGTCACCCGGCCGCAATCGCAGGGTTTGTGCATGTGAAACAAGAACACGCAGGAGGCTGCCTTGTACTGCCCATTCTTCCAGACACCCGTCAGCGACAGATCCCAATGGTCTTGAGTGAGCGTGCCTTTGTCTTTGCGAATTTGCGAGAGGATTGCTGGCAATTCGGACTGTTTCGGTGCATCTAGACCCCAAACCGTGACAGATCTGCGAGGCGCGCCATGAAACTCTTTGTTGGATTGGGCAACCCGGGCGGCAAATACGCCCGCAACCGGCACAACATCGGCTTCATGGCCCTGGACGAGATCGCGCGGGATCACGGGTTCGGTCCCTGGAAAAGCAAATTTCAAGGCCAGGTTTCCGAAGGGCGCTTGGGCCGTGAAAAGGTACTGCTTTTGAAACCCGAGACCTTCATGAACCGCTCAGGCCAATCCGTGGGCGAGGCGATGCGGTTCTATAAGCTCGACAGCAGCGATGTAACGGTCCTGCACGACGAGTTGGACCTGGCGCCGGGCAAAGTGCGGGTCAAGGCAGGTGGCGGTCACGCCGGGCACAATGGGCTGCGGTCGATCCATGATCACATCGGGGCGACTTATGATCGGGTGCGTCTTGGCATCGGCCATCCAGGCCGCAAGGAACTGGTGGCAGGATACGTGCTGCACGACTTTGCCAAGGCAGACGAAGAGTGGTTGGACAACGTATTGCGCGGCATCTCGGACGGGGCAGCGCATCTGGCAGATGGGGATGGCGGAAAGTTCATGAACGCGGTGGCGTTACGCACGGCTCCGCCGCGTTCGTCAAAGTCTAAGGCCCCCAAATCTGAAACCGCTGCAATAACCGATAAAGGGGAAGCGAAGCCTGAAGAGGATGCCCGCTCGCCGATACAGAAGCTCTTGGATCGTTTCAGCTGAGTTTTCTGTAGAACTCCACGACGTTTGACACCTGCGCGGCCTGTCGGCCTTGCGTCCTGCGGACGGCAGGGGGCCAGGCTCATGCGGGCAAAGCCCGCATGAGCCTGGCCCAACGGGAGGAGGTGTCCCGCAAGGGGCATCGACGACGGGCGGGAGTTCCTTTGAGCCGATTAGAGTCGCTCCAGCTGGGAGCGAACGATTGGATTTCGTTTCCGTGACGTTCCCATTGTGCTTGCTCGGTCTCGCCCTCAGGATACTTGTAATCGAGGAGGTTTCGAACATGCGCACTTTCGGGAAATGGTTGGGTCGAATTCTACTGGCGTTGATCCTGGCGGCGGCGGTCGTCGGCGTTTGGAAGCGCGAAGAGCTCACGCGCTTGTTGGCTGTGAATTCGCTGTTTTCCGAAGAGAACATCGTGAACAACTTCTCGAACATGGACGCGGCCTTTTTGACCGTCTCTTTGCCGCGTGGAAATGGGCCCACCTCAGAACTGACCTATGGGCCGGAATACGATCTGCCAACGGGTGTGGATCAGTGGATTGAGGAACGTGCCGTCACATCCTTGCTGATCATGCAAGACGGCCAGATCCGCTATGAACAGTATTTCCTTGGCACCGGACCGGACGACCGTCGCATTTCATGGTCGATCGCCAAAAGCTATCTATCCGCCTTGTTCGGCATTCTGCTGGAGGAAGGAGCGATTGCCTCGCTTGACGACAAGGTCACCAAATACGCGCCCGAGCTTGAGGGCAGCGCCTATGAGCATGCCACCATCCGCAACGTGCTGAACATGGCCAGCGGCGTGGTCTTTGACGAGGATTATCTGGACTACAATTCCGACATCAACCGCATGGGTCGTGTCGTCGCATTGGGGGGCGAGCTGGATGATTTCGCGGCCTCGCTCAAGGACAGCTTCGCCCCTCCGGGTGACACCTGGCAATATGTCTCGATCGACACCCATGTGGTCGGCATGGTGATCCGCGGTGCCACCGGGCGCTCTGTCTCCGAGCTGTTGAGCGAGAAGGTCCTGGCACCGCTCGGCCTGGAGCGGGATGGGTACTACATCACCGACGGCGCGGGCGTGGCCTTTGTGTTGGGCGGGCTGAACTTCACCACGCGGGACTTTGCGCGCTTTGGCCAGATGATTCTGCAGGACGGCGCATACGGCGGACAGCAGGTGGTGCCCGCAGATTGGATCGCAGAATCCACCGCCGCCTCGGCCCCTACGGCCCCCGGCAAGATCGGCTATGGCTATCAGTGGTGGATCCCCATGGACGCGCATGAGGGCGAGTTCATGGGACGCGGGGTTTACGGCCAATACCTTTATTTCGACCAGCCGCGCGGTGTGCTGATCATGACGACGGGCGCCGACCGCAAGTTCCGCGACGAGGGCGTGAGCGCCCAGAACATAGAAATGTTCCGCAAAATCGCGCAGAGCCTGTAAGCTGGCCCCATGGACCGCGACGAGAGTGTGAATGTACTGGGCGGGGCGCTGGCGCCCTGCTCGATGGACCCGGTGACCGGGTTCTTTCGCGACGGGCATTGCAACACATGTGCCGCCGATCAGGGCAGCCATACGGTATGTGCGGTGATGACGGCCGAGTTCCTGGCCTATTCCAAATACGTCGGCAACGACCTGAGCACACCCCGGCCTGAGTTCAACTTTGCCGGATTGAAGCCTGGAGACCGCTGGTGCCTGTGTGCGGCCCGCTTCATGCAGGCCCACGACGAGGGCTGCGCGCCCAAGGTGTCGCTGGAGGCCACGCACCAGCGCGCGCTGGAGATTGTGCGGTTGGAGGTGTTGCAGGACTGTGCGGAGTGAGGTCGCGGATTTCGGCCTTGGACCTTCGGATCAATCAATCCAGCGATCCATCACCGTCCCGGTCTGCACCCTCAAAATCCTTCCGGACCTGTGCGTCATACTCGGCCTTAGAAATTCTGCCGTCCCGGTTGCTGTCAGCTCCATCGAACACGTCCCCGCTCATGAAGCTATCGACTTCGCCGCGTTCGAGCCGACCATTCTGATTTGTGTCCATGCCCCCAAACAGCGTGTCCATCTGGTTTGAATACTCTTCATAAGTGACCAAACCGTCTCTGTCGCCATCGAGGAGCAGCAATGCCTCACCAGGCATCGTTTCAGCGAATGCAACTGAGGAAAGAGCGAAAATGGCAGAGGCGGACAGTGCGGAAATTTTCATGGTTTTCATCCTCAGCACCCCATGGTTCGCGCGGTCGTTAAACCGCCGGTGAACGCGCCTGCGGCAGTGGCTATGGTCTGCCCGGTGCCCCCACCAAACCGGTTACCAATTGCACCACCAATTGCAGCCCCAGCGAGTGTTCCGCCGACGCATGCCACTTCATGTTGTGTAGGTGTTGTCGGGGTACATGCAACTGAGGCGGCGACCACCCCCAGTACGACCGATATTTTAACGAAGGTGTTCAACTAGCTCTCCTCTTTTGTCGGGTCGCATTGCAGTGGCTTGCAGTCACGACATATTCAGAATCAGCGTAGCGAACTGCAATACCGTTGCAACCGGATTGGTCAGAAATAAGAAGGATCACGCCGATACTACGCAGCCACCGGGTCAAAGGATGCGAATGATCAACTCGGATTGGCGACAGATCTCTCCGCTTGCGCCCGCCCGCAACTTTCGGTCTAATCAGCCGCAGCCAGCGGTGAGGGGCAGAGGTCCGCCGTGCGCCAACCCTCTTGCACTCTCAGAAGAAAGCACAGCCGATGAGCTTTATTGCCATGAACCGTTTCAAGATCCGCCCGGGGTCGGAAGCGGAGTTTGAAACCATCTGGGCCTCGCGGGAAAGCCGCTTGAAGGAGCTCAAGGGCTTTCGCGAGTTTCGCCTGCTCAAGGGGCCGTCCAGCGACGAGCATACGCTCTATTCCAGTCATGTGATCTGGGACAGCCGTGACGATTTCGAGGCTTGGACCAAATCGCAGCAGTTCCGCGATGCCCACAAGAACGCAGGCAAGCGCGAGGGTGAAAGCCCGATCCTGGGTCATCCTCAGTTCGAAGGGTTCGAGACGGTTCTGCACGAGGCGTGAACCGGGCGTCGCCGCCCAACGAGAAACCCCGGCAGAACACAATCTGCCGGGGTTTCCATTCAAAAACAGGGACCTGGAGGCGGGTCTAGCCTGCGGTCCGACCTTCGGTGTCGGACATGTCGAAACCAAGGTAATTTGCGACGGTCTGCACGTCCTTGTCGCCACGGCCGCACATGTTCATGCAGATCAGGTGGTCAGCGGGCAGTTCGGGCGCGATCTTCATCACATGCGCCAGCGCATGGGACGGCTCCAGCGCGGGAATGATGCCCTCGGTCGCGCAGCACAGCTGGAACGCCTCCAGCGCCTCCATATCGGTGATCGAGACATATTGCGCGCGGCCGATGTCGTTCAGCCAGGCGTGTTCGGGGCCGATGCCGGGATAGTCGAGGCCCGCCGAGATCGAATATCCTTCGAGAATCTGACCGTCGTCGTCCTGCAGCAGATAGGTGCGGTTGCCGTGCAGCACGCCCGGGCGGCCACCGGTGAGTGAGGCGCAGTGCTCCATCTTTTCGTTGACGCCCTTGCCGCCTGCCTCGACCCCGATGATGTTGACGTCCTTGTCGTCAAGGAAGGGGTAGAACAGGCCCATGGCGTTCGAACCCCCGCCGATGGCGGCAATCAGCGTGTCGGGCAGACGGCCCTCAGCCTTTTGCATCTGCTCTTTGGCCTCTTTACCAATGATCGACTGGAAATCGCGGACCATCGCCGGATACGGGTGCGGACCGGCAACGGTGCCGATGCAATAAAAAGTGTCGCGGACGTTGGTCACCCAGTCGCGCAGAGCGTCGTTCATGGCGTCCTTGAGCGTGCCGCGGCCGGATGTGACCGGGATCACCTCGGCGCCCAGCAGGCGCATGCGGAAGACGTTGGGGGCCTGGCGCTGCACGTCGTGCGCGCCCATGTAGACCACGCATTTCAGACCGAACTTGGCGCAGACGGTGGCGGTGGCAACGCCGTGCTGACCAGCACCGGTTTCGGCGATGATGCGGGTCTTACCCATGCGCCGCGCCAGGATGATCTGGCCCAGAACGTTGTTGATCTTATGCGCGCCGGTGTGGTTCAGCTCATCCCGCTTGAGATAGATCTTGGCCCCGCCCAGGTGCTCGGTCAGGCGTTCGGCAAAATAGAGCGGCGAGGGGCGGCCCACGTAGTTCGCCCAGAGATCGTCCATCTCGGCCCAGAATGTGGGGTCGTCCTTGGCCTTTTCATATTCCTCTTCCAGCGACAGGATCAGCGGCATCAGGGTTTCGCTGACGAACCGTCCGCCAAAGATACCGAAGCGCCCGCTTTCGTCGGGGCCGGACATGAAGGAGTTGAAAAGGTCGTTGGCCATGAGAGTCTCCGTCGTCGTGCCAGATGTTCATAGGAGGTGCGCGCCGGATTTGCCATGCAAAAAAGGCATCAGGCTGCGGATTGCCCCTGTTGTCGCCACAGCTGCCACGCGACGTCGGGGTTCGGGATCTTGGTGCAAGGGAAGTGGTGGAAGTAGAGCACATGCGCAAGGCGCGGTGTGACCTTGAGCAGACGCGCGTGGGGACCGCTGTGCGCATAGGACATCATATCCTCTGGTCTGTCCCAGACGGTGAGTGAAAAATAGATACCATCTCGGGGGAATACGAGTGCGTGACTGCATCCGGGGCTGTCCTTGGCCTGCTGCAGCGCCTGCCGCGCGCGCCAGAAGAATTCAGGCGCAGTAAACCAGCTTTTCAACCTAACTCCGCCAATCGCCGCGATCATCACTCTGCCCTCCTGTCATAGTGGCTACGATGTGGCGCGTGTGGCGGATCACATGTAGCAACCTGTTTCCAAAAAAGAAAAACACCCAAGCGATGCGCTTGGGTGTTTGGCTGCTTATTTGCATTCGCGCTTAGGGCAGCAGCACCTTGTCGATCACGTGGATCACACCATTGGATGCCTCGATATCTGCAGCAACAACTTTGGCCCCATCAACCTTTACGCCATTGCGGGCGTTCACGTCCAAACGGTCGCCCTGAACCGTCAGGACCTTGGCCTTTTTGCCTGCGATGTCACCTGCCATCACCTTGGCCGGGACAACATGATAGGTCAGAATAGCAACCAGTTGGTCCTTGTTTTCAGGCAGAAGCAGGCTTTCGACCGTGCCTTCAGGCAGCGCCGCGAATGCCTCGTCCGTGGGTGCAAAAACGGTAAACGGGCCATGTCCTTTCAGCGTCGGCACCAACCCTGCGGCCTGCACGGCTGCGACCAGCGTTCCGAATGTGCCTGCGCCCACGGCAGTGTCTACGATATCCTGGCCGGCAGCAGTTGCGGGGGTCATCACCGAGGCCGCGATCGCGGCGCCTGCGGTCATGCTCAAAAACATACGACGAAACATTCCATGTCCTCCATGTTGGAATAACAGGAATACGCGGTCATCCCGACATTGGATCACTTGATCACATGCCGCCATCCTTCCGCGCCATGACGCGCAAAAGATTTGTCTTTTGGGTTCAGGCTGTTGTCGATTTCACAAAGGCCGCAATGCGCTCTGGGTCCTTGACCCCGGGCGCGCTTTCAACACCCGAAGAGACATCCACCTGACGCGCGCCGGTCATCCGGATCGCCTCGGCCACATTGTCGGGCGTCAAGCCACCTGCCAGCATCCAGGGCTTTTGCCAATACTTGCGGCCCGCCAGCAGGCGCCAGTCAAAGGCCAATCCATTGCCCCCCGGAAGGTCGGCGTTTTTGGGTGGTTTGGCGTCGATCAGCAGTTGGTCGGCGACATCCGAGTATAGCTCGATCTGTGGCAAATCCTCGGCGTCGGCAATCCCGATCGCCTTCATCACCGGCAAGCCATAGCGGGCCTTGACCTCGGCCACGCGTTCGGGGCTTTCCGTGCCGTGCAACTGCAACATGTCCAGCGGCACGGCGCGCGTGATTTCATCCAGCTCTGCGTCGGTGGCATTCACCGTCAAAGCGACTTTGGCTACGCCAAGGGGCACCTCGGCCGCCAGGGTTGCGGCCTGTTCAACCGTCAGGCACCGCGGGGACTTTGGAAAAAAGACAAATCCGACATAGCGCGCACCCGCCTCGGCGGCAGCCGCGATGTCTGCGGGCGCCTTGACCCCGCAAATCTTTGCACTGACAGCTTGCGACATCGGCTTACTTGGCTGTGGCCTCATCCAGGATGGCCAGCACCTCGTCCTTGCCCTCGTTTGTCTTGTCCTTGAGCTTGGTCACTTCACGCTCGAGCTTGCGAACCTCGCGGTGTTTCACCGTGGCCTCTTTCCGGTGTTTGTGCTCGCGCAGCCATTCCCACACAAAGCCGATAATGACACCTGCCGCAATTCCACCCAGGACCACCACGAACAGTGGCAGAGAAATCGCGAAATTGAAGCCCAGAACCCCGGCCAGATCTTCTGGCACAAGTCTAAGGGTCACAAAGTCCCGGTTGGCCACGGACACGGACACCAGAATGATGGCCAAAGCCCCCAGAAACGCGTAGCGAAGGTAGCGCATGTTGTTACTTTCCGTTCAATCGATCCCGTAGCAACTTGCCGGTCTTGAAGAACGGCACGTGCTTTTCTTCGACATGCACTGTTTCGCCGGTTCTTGGATTGCGACCAATCCGCGCGTCGCGCTTTTTCACCGAAAAGGCGCCAAAGCCACGCAGTTCGACCCGGTCGCCCCGCGCCATGGCGCCGGTCACCTCTTCGAATACTGTATTTACGATCCGTTCCACATCCCGTTGATACAGATGCGGGTTCTCATCGGCGATTTTCTGGATCAGTTCCGAACGGATCATGGTCAGTTCCCCTCCCAAGGCAACATGGTGGCGCGTAGCTATTTTTGTGATCGTACAGGAAAATTAAGGGGATGGGGAACGTTAAGTCAAAGACTTGATGGGAAAAATTGGGATTGACGCCCGAAATTCGACCACGAATTTCCGAGATTTTCAACTGGCAGTCGTGCTGCATCGCCGCAATTGGCTCGCGCCACAGGGACGGCGACAGATGATTCGGTGCCGTTGCGTCATCATGCGCCGCTCAATCAGCTTGGAGCGGAAACCCGGTTCCTGGCTCTTTCCAACGTCTTGTTCACCGGTTCTCTGTAAAGAGCACCGCCCCGACAACAGAGGGCAGCCAATACTCGCGCCGTTTGGTCCAGAGCTCGTAAGTCGGCGCAAATTGGTTCGGTTCGTCCATCGCGCCCAGATGAACTTCGATTTCATCGTCTGAGACAGAGAACACCGAAGATCCACAGCGCGGGCAGAAATGCCTCCCCTCGTAGTGTTGCGTCTGCCCCGTCACGGTGGCGACGTCTTGGGGATAGATCGCAGACGCATGAAACACCGCACCGTGATGCTTGCGACAGTCCATACAATGGCACAGGCCGATCCGGAGCGGCTCGCCTTGAGCCTCAAATCGAACTTCGCCGCACAGGCATCCGCCGGTAACCTTGGTCATATGCTGTCTCCTTCTGCGCGCGCCCCGCTCTCGTGAATAGCACGTTCCCCGCGAAACGGGGTATGTCCTGGCAAGATGTTCCACTGCCCCGGTGCCGCGGACAGGAAAGACCTGCGTCAAGCGGTGCTGCGCCGGGCGCAGCCCGGCGCCCGGCCCAACGGGAGGAGGTTTTTCGCCAGAAAAATTGACGACGGGCGGGAGAGCTTTGCGGATGAGGACACCGCCAATTGTCCTGTTCCGCAGGCGTCGCCAGATCGGAATTGCCGTTTCCGCAAGCGCAGCAACCGGTCACCTTCGTCCCGGTGCAATACGTCATGTACCCTGCAACATCATTGCCCTTTTGCAATCAAGATTATTTGATAGCCTTGGTAACACTAGCTTTACCGTGACGTTGAATTGACCACCTGATTGAAACCATTGGGATAAACTTATGAAGAATCTACTTGGCTCAACTGCTCTCGCTTTCTCTCTTGTGGCTGGCGCTGCTTTGGCTGTCTCGCCCACGGACTCGGAATTTAGCGATACCGGCGACATCCTGGCGCGCTCTGCGCAGCACACCGACATCGACTATGACATCATGCTACAGCGCGCGACACAGGCCGCGATCTACTATATGCCTGCAGTTGCCCAGGTTGACTTCATCAAGGCCACCCTGCGCGCGGGCGGGGATTACGATACGGTCAATTTCGTGACCAAACCGTTTGGGTCAGAGAAAGGGTTCCTGACCGCCAATGATACAACCGCCTACGCCTGGGGCTCCATCTCGACCAAGACCGGTCCGATGGTGGTCGAGGTTCCCCCGATGAATGACAAGGTGGACTATTTCGGGTCCTTCATCTCGGCCTGGCACGTGCCCATGGTGGATGTTGGCTCCAAAGGTGCGGACCAGGGCAAGGGCGGCAAATACCTGTTTCTGCCGCCGGGCTACGACAACGCCTTTGGCACGGCAGCCGAGTTGGAGGCGCAGGGGTATATCATCGTGCCCGGATTGGACACGCATGATGTGTCTTACTCATTCCGCCCGACGCTCCTGAACGGGGCCACCCATGCCGAGGCTGGCGAACATGCCAAGGGCATCAAGGTCTATACCTTGGAAGAGGATGTCACTGGAGACATCGAGCCGACGCACTATCTGGATGCCACCGACCTGCCCTACGACTGCCTGCCCTACTACAACATGACCTTCATCGAAGACATCAACGACGTGGTGCAGAACAACCCGGTGCGCGAGAAAGACCGCGCCATCTATTCCATGCTCCAAAGCATCGGCATCCAGAAAGGCCAGGCGTTCGAGCCGACCGACATCCAGAAGAAAGCCGCGCTCGAGGGTCTGGAACTCGCCTACGCCTACATGCAGAACAAGTTCATCACCGAAGGTGAGACCGTTGCCCCGCTTTGGGTCAAGGATGGCGAAAAGCTGTCCGAGTGGTCGTTCTGGAACTTCGGCCCCCAGGCGCAGATGGGCTTTCCATTCGAAGATGGCGACGAGATCCTGATCGACAAACGCGCCGCGACCTATTTCTACGTCACTTTCCTGCCGAACAAACTGGGCGGTGCAACGTTCTATCTGACCGGTCTGCGCGATTCCGATGGCAACATGCTGAACGGCACCGACACCTACAAGCTCAACGTGCCTGCCGATGTCCCGGCCAAGGATTTCTGGTCGGCCATCGTCTACAACATGGAAACCAAAAACTTCAATCGCGGCGTCGATCGCGTGGGCGCGTCGACCAAAGACCTGGATAATATGGTCAAGAACGACGACGGCTCTGTCGACGTGTATTACGCCCCGAACCTGGACGAGGTGCCCGAAGGCTATGAGGCAAATTGGGTGACCACCCAGAGTGCGACAAACGCCAACGACTGGTTCTTCCTGTTCCGCCTCTATCGTCCTGAATCCAAAGATTGGTTCAAGAACTGGATGCTGGGCGACGTCGAAAACATCTCAAATCGTTGACAAAAAAAGGGCCCCGCAACTTGCGTTGCGAGGCCCCGTACCTTCCAAGCGGATGGATCAGTCGCCCGATTTCAGAGCTGCGCCCAGGATGTCGCCCAGCGATGCGCCGGAATCCGAGGAGCCATACTGTTCCACTGCTTCTTTCTCTTCCGCGATCTCGCGTGCCTTGATCGACAGGCCCAGACGGCGGGTCTTGCTGTCGACGTTGGTGACGCGGACGTCGATCTTGTCGCTGACCGAGAAACGCTCAGGGCGCTGCTCGGCACGGTCACGCGACAGGTCGGAGCGGCGGATGAAGGATTTCATGCCTTCGTATTCCACCTCGATGCCGCCATCTTCGATTGCGGTCACTTCGACGGTCACGATCGAACCACGCTTCACGCCGCCAACGGCTTCGGCGAACTTGTCACCGCCCAGGTTTTTGATCGACAGCGAGATACGCTCTTTGTCGACGTCAACCTCGGAGACAACGGCCGAAACCATGTCGCCTTTGCGGTAGTTCTGGATCGCATCTTCGCCACGCTCGTCCCACGACAGGTCGGACAGGTGAACCATGCCGTCGATGTCGCCGTCGAGGCCGATGAACAGACCGAACTCGGTGATGTTCTTGACTTCGCCTTCGACCTGAGTGCCCTCGGGGTGTGTTTCTGCAAACACTTCCCACGGGTTGCGCATGGTCTGCTTGAGGCCCAGGGAAACGCGACGCTTGGCGCCGTCGATTTCCAGAACCATGACGTCGACTTCCTGGCTGGTCGAAACGATCTTGCCGGGGTGGACGTTTTTCTTGGTCCAGGACATCTCGGACACGTGAACCAGACCTTCGACGCCCGGCTCCAGCTCAACAAACGCACCGTAGTCGGTGATGTTGGTGACGCGGCCCTTGTGTACCGATTCCAGCGGATACTTGGCAGCAACCAGATCCCACGGATCTTCTTGCAGCTGCTTCATGCCCAAGGAGATACGGTGGGTCTCTTTGTTGATCTTGATGACCTGAACCTTGACGGTTTCGCCGATCGACAGGATCTCGGACGGGTGGTTCACACGGCGCCATGCCATGTCGGTGACGTGCAGCAGGCCGTCTACGCCGCCCAGGTCAACAAACGCACCGTATTCGGTGATGTTCTTGACCACGCCGTCGACTGCCTGACCTTCGGACAGGTTGCCAATGACTTCGGCGCGCTGTTCGGCACGCGATTCTTCCAGAATGGCGCGACGCGACACAACGATGTTGCCACGGCGGCGGTCCATTTTCAGGATCTGGAACGGCTGCTTGAGACCCATCAGCGGGCCAGCGTCGCGCACGGGGCGAACGTCAACCTGCGAGCCGGGCAGGAACGCAACTGCGCCACCCAGATCGACGGTGAAGCCACCTTTGACACGACCAAAGATCGCGCCTTCGACGCGCTGGTCGTCTGCGTATGCTTTTTCCAGGCGGTCCCATGCTTCTTCACGGCGGGCCATCTCGCGCGAGATAACAGCTTCGCCGCGGGCGTTTTCAGCCGCGCGCAGGTAAACCTCAACTTCATCGCCAACAGCGATTTCAGGGGCTTCGCCAGGATTTGCGAATTCTTTCAGCTCGACGCGGCCTTCCATTTTGTAGCCGACGTCGATGATGGCTTGGCCTGCTTCAATCGCGATGACCTTGCCTTTGACAACCGAACCCTCTTCGGGGGTGTCCATTTCGAAGCTTTCTTGCAGGAGGGCTTCGAATTCCTCCATGGATGTATCAGCCATGTGGCGTGTGTGTCCTTTACAACGGTTTTTTTCTGGCCGTGCGGTTGTCTCCGCCGGTCTTGGTTAAGCCTGTCCAGCACGTGGACCGGGACACATCTGATCAAACAAACACAAAGGGCCGAGGTGTACCCCAGCCCTGCTCAGATATGTCATCCGGACGTTGACCGCCCATGTACAGACAACGCGCGATATAGACAGATTCCCCCATGTGCGCAAGAGAAAGCAACGGTCTTGCTCATAATGCGAAGCAACGTCCCTGAAGTTCTGGTCCCCTGAAAAGACTTCGCTCGGTCTCGTCCCATTTTACAATCGACACTGCCCTTTTGAGATGAAATGACAATTTTTCTTGATATTCATTTTGATTAGTCATATTGATTATTGTGTGGCACATACATTTTGAGGGGAGCAAAATGAACTCGACCAGATCCTATGAGCAGTCCACATCGTTGTTGAGCCTGCTTTACACCGGGTTGTTTTCCCGTTTTTCAAAGCAGGGAACAGAAACTTGTGAACGCCCCAGGAACAGTTCCTTGGCCAATAGGCTTTCAAGGATGTGCGATGAAAAGGCGACCGAGGCTGGGCATCCGGTTTCACCCGATTGCAGAAATCTAGACTTAGTCATAATGACTTCAGAAAACTTTGAATTCAGGGCACAGGTGACAACATTGCACCCCTACGCACGGTCCATAAGTTACTGCATGCATCCGGATCAAGCGTGGTTGCGAGTTGATCAGCTGGAGCCCAAATTGACTGTGCTTTTTGTTGACATCGACACATTCGAGGAAACCGTCAACGTTGTCGATAAACTGCTGTCCCTAAGGCAGAAAAAGCCTGATCTCAGCATAGTCATATTGTCTACAACTTTTGCACGCAATGACTTCTCCATAGTGCGTCAGGCCATTGCGGATTGCTCGTTAAGGTTACCGACGACGACTATGACACTTGGCCTTGCAATTGGCGCTGCTCGAAGTAACGCTCTTGCACGTCGATACACAACGTTCGAAGACTTCACAAATGCGTCTCACATGGATACAACCAGTTGACTTGACAACTGTTAGGGACTATCTACCCCAACGTTAAGCCAGCCCACCAGAGACAATCAAGTTGACTGGGCTTTCGATCTAAAATACCGTGTTTGTACTTACTTCGTCGGTACAAAGCACGGGATTTGGTTATGAGCGCAGGCATTTTTGCCCAAATCGCACAACTGCGAGATTTGCTTAACACGATGGAGCGAGACCTTGGGATTGACAAGCTTTCACCCAATGAAAGGGATGTGTTGCTTGCCTTCTATGCCAATGCTTGGTGTGATGGCGACGACCGCCCCGTCTGCACAACAGATGTTGTGCGAGAACATCCGACCATACAGCGTATTTCCCAACCAACCTTCCACAGGACCCTCAAAAAACTGGTGGAGAAAGGTTTGGTCCTGCAAGACCGCTCGCTTGGTGCGGGCTTGTATGCACTCCCGAAAAGTTAGGATCTGGCGCCTTTTTGGAGCGGCCCCTCTGGCGGCGCCCATGGCCGGACCGTCGGCGCCTGCTGCACAGCCCGTCCCCCACGGTCACGCTCAGTGTTCCAAAGGATCGGACTACGCCTCTGGCCCAGACCAATGACCAGTGGCTTATTGAAAATTGGACGCTCGGACTTTGCCCTGAGAACCCTGACCTATAGTTCGGTGTTGTTTCTTGTAACCGCCGTGAAGGCCGAGCTCATTACTCCCTTGAAACACAAATATCTGTTTGGCCCCCTTTCAGATTCGACCGTAGTGCTTTTGCCGCTGGGCATCATTGTGATTGTCAGTTTTTTCGAAGGTAAACAGGCGCCATTGTTCTTGGTGCCGGGCGCGTTGCTCAGCCAATTAACTTACTTCGACCCGGCAATGCCGAACATTGATTTTTTCGCAATTCTGGTAGTGAACATCTGCACCGCATCCATCGTGTTCTGCGTCCTGGATTGGACAACACTGTGCAATCGCCGTGAAGACATGATGCACTCACGCGCCTGGAGGTTGCTGCTGTTTGGTGGATTTGTGGCATCATTGTTAATTTCACTGCTGGTGCACAGCATCGAAGAGAACCACTCGGTGAGCTGCGCGCATACAGCGCAAATCGTGCTGCTCAATGCGATTGGATACCTGATCGGACTTTTTGTGGTGCTGGGCGTCCTGGCGATGCTGTTTCGCTACACCCCGGGGCTCAAAAAGAATGTAACGATCGCACGCTGTGACCACAGCAAAACGACCAACGGCTGGAACAACGATACAGAATAGAAACAAGGCGCCTCATACCGGTGCACAAAGATTGCCGTTCCCGACGATTGCGACCCGCAATCCCACTCACGGGTGAACGGCCGGTTCCGGGCCACGGCAGTAGACATCGTGGCCCGGTTCTGTTTGTGGCGCTGATGTCAGGACCCACTAATTTTGCACCGGCTGCGTGCGAACCACTTGCCGTGTTGCGCAAGTCGGCGTTGGCAAGGTCAGGCCGATGTGATGGCATCTATCCAGCAGAGCGCGACGCCGTTCAAACGACCCGGTCGCCCCGCAAAGCAGCTCCATATGGCGCGGCGACCAGCCGAAATAGCCGAACGTGCCCTTGGTCCATGCCGTATCTAGCGATTGCCCATAACCCTTATCTTCGATCTCGTCCGAGCGGGCACCTGCCGGGATCAGCAAAACACCGGTACGGGGCCTTTGCAGGGACACCTCGCGGTCATCAAGCTGATCATAGGCCCAACCCCAGCTCCAGACGCGATCGACCCAGCCTTTGGTCATCGAAGGCATCCCCCACCAGAACAGCGGAAACACCAGGCAGATGGCATCGGCGCGGGCGATGCGATCCTGTTCGGCCAGAACGTCAGAGGAGGTCTCGCCGTTTGCGTCCGCGAGCGTCCAACGGGGGTCGAAGCCTTCGGCGTGCAGATCGGCCAATTCGCTTGTATGCCCCGCAGCTTGCGCGCCCGCCATGAACTGCCTTGCAGCGGCGGCACTGAAGGAGGCGGGGTCAGGATGGTCCAGAACGGTGAGTACGTGCATTGCGGCCCTCAAGTTGCGTGTCAAAGACAAGGATGCAGGCTCAACCTAGCTTGAGATCAAGTGGAAATCCCACTTTCATCCGCGGGGCCACTGTCGTGGTAGTCCAAAACAGCCAAACATGATCTCTTGAAGTGCTGATGCAGATTTCTGCTTTGAGCCCATCTTATCGGATACTGGGATCTGCAGGACTGGCCGCAGTCACCTGGGACCCTGAACCCTGAGCGGGCAACCTAACTACACTGAACGATTTCCAAATGCCTTTCGTTCCCGAGAACCACTGGCAACCTGATCAATCCGAACCGAGAATAGCAGCCAGATCATCCTGAGGCTTTTGCCGCGCTTCCATGTCAAGACCGCTCTGAATGTGGTTCAGGTGAGATATCAGAAGCTGCTCAGACATCTCTGCGTCCTTTGATTGGATCGCCTTTAAGATGTTGCTGTGCTCATCATCTGGACAGCTCGCATTCTCTGACGATCCAAAGAGACCGACGATGAGGGACGTCCGCGTGACCAACTCGCGCGTCATACGGAAAATGAACTTGTTGCCCGTCGCCTCAGCGAGTTTCGTATGGAATTCGCCGGACAGACGAATGATCTCGGTTCGCTCGTTCTTTTCGCGGGCCCTATCCTCCAGCGCGATGTGTTCGATGAGAACCGTCAGATCAATTTCACCAGCGCTTTGGGCCAATTGTCGAACAAGAGGTGGCTCAATCAACATCCGAGCTGCAAATACATCGTTCGCCTCAGACTTGTCAGGACAAGCAACATAGGCACCACGATTTGACTGAAGCTCAATGAGCCCTTGGCTTGAGAGCAGCAGAAGTGCCCGTCGAACCCGCATACGGCCAACGCCAAAGGTCTCACACAATCGGCCTTCACTCAGTTTGGTATTGGGCGCCAAGCGTTGTTCCATGATGGCCTTGTAGATGCGCTCAACGATAAAATTCTCATCTACTTCTGGGCTTGGGTCCGTTTTGCCAATGCTGCTTTTCTGAGGAATGGAGGGCACGAGACTACTTTCAGGGTTAATTTACTTGGCGAATTCTTTCGCTGGAAAAACATAGCCTTCAATCAGTGTAAGGCCAAGCAACAGAGTGTGTCGACAAAGATTTTTAAAAGTGTTGACAAAGATTGTTAACAATTGTGAACTGACCACGCGGCAAGCATGGGGGGCCCATCAAACTGTCAGCCAAGAAAGGCGCGAAATGCGTCGAAATTGAATTCAACGGGAGTTAAAAATGCATCGAAGATCACTCATGAAGACTGCCCTGACTGCTGCAACATTGACAGCACTTGGGGCAACCGCGGCCTTTGCAGAGAACCCGGTTCTCAAAATTGGCTTTGTTGGCGTGACCAGTGGCCCTGCCGCCGCTTGGGGAATTTCCAACCAGCGTTCAATGGAGGTGCGTGCAGACTGGATCAATGAGACCGGCGGTTACACCATCGGCGACACGACCTATGACATTGAAATCGTTTCCTTTGATGACCAGAAAGACCCCAAGCGCGCAATCGCGGGCATGGAGAAAATGGCGCAAGAGGGCATCCACTATGTCGTGGGTCCGAACGTCGACGACGGCGCTGCGGCTGTTCGCCCGGTGGCCGAAGCCAACGGGATCATGTACTTCCCATACGCGTTCCCGAAAGAGCTCTATCAAGCGCCCGCTTCGAACGCCGTCCTTGGTATGGTTGCCAACTACCAATCCGGTCCGGCGATCTACAAACATCTGATGGAAAGCGAAGGCGTGGAAACGGTTGCGTTCATTGCGGCCAACGAATCTGACCCGCTGAGCCAGCGTGACGGTGGCGTAGCCGCGGCCGAAGCTCTTGGTCTGGAGGTTGTCTCTTCCAGCGTCACTTATCAGGTCGATACCACGGATTTCACGCCGGTGCTGACACCCGTGATGCGCGCGCAGCCAGATTTGCTGGTGTTGTCGGGCGTGTCGCCTGCCAATGCACCGCAGCTCATTCGATCTGCGCGTGAACTTGGGTTCCAGGGCCTCATCTCTACAGAAACAGCACAAGACGCCGGCGTTCTAGCCGAGGGAGCTGGTGATCTTGCTAACGGCTTCATCTCTGTTGGTGGTGCATCCACACCAGAGCTTGCGTCGCCGTTGATGAATGAATTCGTTGCGCGCTACACCGAGATGTTCGGAGAGTATAACGACGAGTCCAATACCAAGGTCTATGCGTTGGAATACATTCTCGAGACCCTGAAAGCCAATCCTGCCGCCATCGACGACGTGGACACCTTCCAGGCCACCATGGACACTTTCGAGGCACCAAATCCCTATATGAATGGTGACGCAACACTCCGCTATGTCGGCATGACATCCTTTGGTCAGCGCCGTCAGGTTGCAGTGCCTTTGGTGGTAAACGTCTATCAGGATGGCGCGTTCGAAACGCTGTTTGTCGCTGAAGTCGACTAAAGACGTCCTTTTCTGCCTGTGACCAGTTCCTGAGCAGAACCTCCCCGGGCCGCATTTGGCCCGGGGCTTTTCCAAGAAAGAGCACCACGATGGAACAGATATTGGCCAATGGCGTCTATCTAGGGTCCCAGTATGCGATGATCGCGCTTGGTCTGACCCTGATCTTTGCCCTGATGAACGTCCTTAACTTTGCCCATGGGCAGATGTATGTGATCGGCGGCTTCGTCACTTACACTTTCTACGGTCAATGGGGCGTCCCGTTTGTCTTGGCGCTCGTGATGTCTTGCGTCACGCTGGCCATCCTTGGTGCATTGATCGAGAAATTTCTATTCGCGCCGGTGATCAAAGGATCGGCGCGCGAGGAAAGCACGATGCTGCTGGCCGCTGGCATCGCCTTCTTCCTCGATGCATTGATCCTGCTGATCTTCGGTGAGAAGCAGCGCGGTGTTCCCAAGATCATCGACGGCGTGTTCAACTGGGATTTCCGGATCATAATGCCCTACGACCGCATCCTGATCTGTGTGCTGGCGATCCTGTCGATCGTCGCCTTTGTCGGCCTGATGCAATACACAAAGACGGGCCGCGCCCTGCGCGCCCTGGCCCAGGATCGGACAGCAGCCCAGTTGATGGGCGTGAATGTCGGCCGCTATTCAATGATCGGATTTGCACTTGGCGCGATGCTCGCCGGTTTGGTCGGCGGCCTGTTGGTCACGATCACGGGCGTTAACCTTGGCATGGGCGGTCCCACATCGATCAAAGCCTTTATGATGGTGATGATTGGCGGCGCAGGTGTGATCTCCGGCGCGATTTGGGGCGGTATCATTCTGGGGTTTATGGAGGCAATCGGCCTCGCGCTGCTCTATCAGTACGGCGACATCACCTATCTGCTGATCTTCGTTTCCTTGATGATTTTCCTCGCCATCAGACCGCAAGGACTGATGGGCAAGCCGTGGGGTTGATCTGATGTTGGGATTTACTTCAAAACAGCTTGTCAGTGTCGGGATTTTCTTGTTTGCGATCTTCATCGGCGTGCCGCTGATTATTGGCGCAACAGGCCGCTGGGACTTCTATTTCACGCTAACCTCTGTCGCCCTTCTGGCCATAGCAAGCGCCGGGGTCTGGCTGACTTTCTACATCGGCCGGATCAATATCGGCCAAGGCGCCTTCGCATTGATCGGTGCCTATGTCTCGGCCATTCTGGTGGTAAAGGCGGGCTGGTCCTTTTGGATATCACTCCCTGCGGCCGGGCTGTTCGCAGCAGTAGTGGCGATCTTGATCGGCCTGCCAATACTGCGCCTTCGCGGCGTCTATTTCGCAATGATCACGCTGGTTCTGACACAGGTTGTCACGCTGACAGCCCTGGCGCTGCCCATAACCAACGGGGCAAAGGGCATCTCGAACATCCCGCTGCCCTCGGGCATCTCGTTGTTTGGCATTCCAATCCTGCCTGACTTTGCCGAGATGGGGAACACCAAGTTGGCGTTCTATTACACCGCCTGTATCATCATGGTCTTGACCTATGCCGCGCTTTACCGGCTGGTGAACTCGCGCCTCGGGCATCTGTGCCGCTCCATGCAGCAGAACGAAGAACTTGCCAGCTCCATCGGGGTCAACATCGCCTACATCCGCATCCTGATCTTTGCCATCTCCAGCTTCTTTGGTGGGCTTGGTGGGGCCATGTTCGGATCCATCGCACAGTCGGTCTACCCTTCCAGTTTTCAGGTCGCAGACTCGGTCAACTTCATGCTGAACTGTTTCCTTGGAGGGCTCGGCTATGTCTTTGGTCCGATGCTTGGCACGCTGGTGCTCTATTTTGGCTGGGACTTGTTGTTCGAGTTCGGCAAATACCAGATGCTGATCTATTCAACGATCCTGATCATCATCATCCGCTTCCTTCCCAATGGCCTGCTGAGCATCCGTTTCGGCAAAGGAGGTGACAAATGAGCCCGCTTCTTCAAATCAACAACGTCACCAAAAAATATGGTGGTCTGACGGCAAACAATGCGATCAGCTTTGATGTGGCCGAGAACGAAATCCTGTCGGTGATTGGCCCGAACGGCGCGGGCAAATCCACGCTGTTTAAGATGATCTCCTCCTTTACACCCACAACCTCGGGCGAAGTCATCTATCAGGGAGAGCGCATTTCGAACCTCAAGCCACATATCGTGGCGCGCAAAGGGGTCGTGCGCACGTTTCAGGAAACTACGATCTTCAAGAATATGACCGTGCGTGAAAGCGTTGTGGTCGCGCAGCACTTGCGCGCCAAGGCGTCGCTTGCGGGATATTTCTGGGGGTCGAAAACGGCCAAGGATGATGTGACTGCCTTTGAAAAATACGCGGACGAGTTGCTGGAGTTCCTTGGCATGTCTCAGATCAGCAATGAACAGGCCAGCAATCTGCCACAAGGCAGTCTGCGCACGCTTGGTATTGCGATCGGCCTCGCGACCGACCCGAAGGTGCTGCTGTTGGACGAGCCGTTCGCGGGAATGAACCACGATGAAACCATGAATATGGTCAATCTGGTGCGCTCTGTACGCGATGAACGCGGTGTTACGGTCATGCTGGTAGAACACGATATGCCTGCGGTCATGAATATCTCGGACAGGATTGTGGTTTTGAACTTTGGCGAAAAGATCGCCGAGGGCACACCTTCCGAAATCCAGAGCAATGAAAAAGTCATCGAGGCCTATCTTGGCAGCGTCGACGATGAGATCGGGATGTAAACCATGACAGCCATGTTGGATTTCAAAGACGTCGAACTTTACTACGATCATGTTTACGCGCTGAAAGGCGTGTCCCTGAACGTGAACCAAGGTGAAACCGTTGCCCTGATCGGGGCGAATGGCGCAGGCAAATCGTCAATTTTGCGCGCCATCACCGGTTTGGCCAAGCCGAAAAGCGGCTCTGTGACCTTCGAGGGCGCGCGCGTAGACGGCGTGGACCCTTCGGACATCGTCAAAAGCGGTATCGCTATGGTGCCAGAAGGTCGCCGCGTATTCCCGTTCATGTCGGTCAAAGACAACCTGATGATGGGGGCCTTCACCCGCAACGACAAGGCGGAGATCCAGAACACTTTGGACAGCATCCTGAACCGCTTTCCACGCCTGAAAGAACGCTACAGTCAAGCCGCCGGAACGTTGTCGGGCGGTGAGCAACAGATGATGGTGATCGGGCGTGCGTTGATGGCAAAACCCAAGCTCTTGTTGCTGGATGAACCAAGCCTCGGGATCGCCCCCAAGCTGGTGCAGGACATTGCCCGTTCAATCGTCGCAATCAATCGTGACGAAGGCGTGTCGGTTCTGTTGGTGGAACAAAACTCTCGCATGGCGTTGAGTATTTCGCACCGTGCCTACGCCATGGCGACAGGGAACGTTGTCATCGAAGGCAACTCCAGGGACCTGTTGCACGATGACCGGATCAAGGCCGCCTACCTTGGCGGTGAGGTGTGAATTGATATGAAAATCTTGGTTATCAACCCGAACACGACTACCTCTATGACAGAAAAAATTGGGATCGCAGCAAAGGCTGTTGCCCGTCCGGATACAGAGATTGTGGCCACCAACTCGCAAGATGGCCCCGCCAGTATTCAGGGCTATCTGGATGTCGCCAACTGCATCCCCGGCCTGCTGGCCGAGGTTTCGCGACATCAGGATGTTGATGCTATTGTGATTGCCTGTTTCGATGATACCGGCGTGGATGCAGTGCGGTCTCTGGTCAACGTACCAGTCTTGGGTATTGGCGAGGCCGCCTATCATGCAGCCACCATGATTGCCAACAAGTTCAGTGTCATCACAACGCTCTCACGTTCGGTTCCTGGGCTGGAGCACAACCTGATGCGCTATGGGCTTGCTCAAAAATGCGCGCGCGTCCGAGCAACAGACATTCCTGTCCTCAAACTGGAAGAGGGCGACCCGGCAACAATGTTCAAGATCAAGTCCGAAATCCGCGATTCAATTGAGCAAGACAATACCGAAGCAATCGTTTTGGGGTGTGCCGGAATGGCGGATCTCATGGCGCAACTCAGCGAGGAATTCGGGTTACCAGTGATCGATGGCGTCGCAGCAGGTGTCACATTTGCCGAGGCGCTGGTGAACAACCGGCTGGGCACTTCGAAAATTGGGGCCTATTCGCGCCATTGATTGCACGGCAAGAGACATTTCATTGCAATTCAACCCTTGGCGAACTTGGCCAATGAATAGCCACCAGGCTCAGGCGCCTAGCTGTCTTTGGCTTTCCGGGACCCTTTTGCGCGGGCCCCGGAATTCGGCATCGGCAATCAAAGCAAAGCCGTCAGTAGAGCTTGTGCAGCATCTCTTTTTCAAAGGCCGCCAGGTCGGCGAGTTTGCCGGCCTGCACCTGATTGGCCCAGTCAGGGTTGGCGATCAGGGCGCGGCCGACGGCGACCATGTCGAACTCGTCGCGGTCCATACGGTCGACCAGATTGTCGATGCTGGCGGGTTCTGCGGCCTTGAAGTCGGCTGTGCCGTCTTCGGGCAGGAAGTCGGCATTCAGGCCCACCGAACCCACAGTGATGCAGGGCTTGCCGGTCAGCTTGCGGGCCCAACCGGCCAGGTTCAGATCAGAACCGTCAAACTCGGGCTCCCAAAACCGACGGGTCGAGCAATGGAAGATGTCCACACCGGCCTCGGCCAGCGGTTGCAGGAAGGCGCCCAGTTCTTCGGGCGTTTCGCACAGGCGTGCGCCATAATCCTGTTGTTTCCACTGTGAAAAGCGGAAGATCACCGGAAAATCGGGGCTGACGGCGGCGCGGACGGCCTGCACCACCTCGAGCGCAAACTTTGAGCGCGCAGCAAGGTCACCACCATAGGCATCGTCACGCTGGTTGGTGCCGTCCCAGAAGAACTGGTCGATCAGATAGCCGTGTGCGCCGTGGATTTCGACTGCATCGAAACCGATCTCTTCGGCGTCTTTGGCGGCCTTGGCAAAGGCGGCAACAACGTCGTTGATGTCGTCCTGGGTCATGGCGTGGCCCCGGACCTTGCCCGGCACGGCCATGCCGCTGGGGCTGTAGCCCGGTGTGTCGCCACCAGGGTTCACACCAGGGCGACGGATGGCGCCCACGTGCCAGATCTGGGGCGCGATCTTGCCGCCTGCTTCGTGGACGGCCTCGACAACCCGCTTCCATCCAGCCAGCGCCTCGTTCCCAAAGAAGGCGGGCACGTTCGGATAGGCGATGGCGGCGGGGTGATCGACAAAGGTGCCCTCGGTAATGATCAGGCCAACGCCGCCCTCGGCCCGGCGGCGATAGTAATCGACCACCTCGTCATTTGGCACATTGCCGGGCGACATGGTGCGGGTCATGGGGGCCATCACGACACGGTTTTTTAGGGTCAATTTCTCGCTTTCCAGCGGGCGGAACAAGGCGTCGGCCTGGGTCATGTCTGTGATCCTGCAAGGTGTGTCAAAGAAAGAGGGCGGCCAAACGGACCGCCCTGTCAACCGCCAGATCAGGCGATTTCTGTCACAAAGGTCTCTTTCGATTTACGGACCTTTTTCATCGGCAGCAGCCAGTCGGCATCTTCCTGACGGTAGCCCAGTGGCAACAGCACGACCGAGCGCAGGCCTTTTTCGCTCAGGCCCAGAATTTCGTCGACCTTGGCGGGATCAAAACCTTCCATCGGACAGCAGTCCACGTCCAGTTCGGCCGCCGCAGCCATGGCAAAGCCCAGCGCGATATAGGCCTGACGGGCGGCGTGGTCGTGATTCACCTGTTCGTCGCGCGGCAGGTAGTTGGCTTTGAGGTTCTCGTAGTACTGGTTCAGCATCGGGATCTCACCGCGCTCGTCCGTCATCTGCTGGGTCACCGCGTCGATGCGATCAGCCGAGTAGTTGTCCCAAGCCGCAAACACCAACAGATGCGAGCCTTCGGTGATCTGCGCCTGATCCCAGGCGTGCGGGCGGATCTGGGCGCGAATGTCGGGGTTGGTCACAACAAACAGCTCGAACGGCTGGGTGCCGCTCGAGGTGGGGGTCATGCGAACGGCCTCGACGATCTGGTCGACCTTGTCTTGCTCAACCGGTTTGGCGGGGTCCATCTTCTTGGTTGCGTAGCGCCAGTTCAGCTTGTCGATCAGTGTGCTTTTGGTCATATCTTGCGTCCTTTGTGGGGCACCCGCCCCGGGGTGGTATAATTTTGTAACCGACGATATATGTAACACCATAAAGACCCGCAAGAAGGCACATCTCTGAGCCCCGGTTACACAGAGGGAACCACTGCCATGAACAAAGCCAATCAATGCCCCGAATGTGGTCGCATCAACGAGGTTCTGGGCCGCGTCGGTGATCGCTGGAGCGTGCTGATCGTGATCTCTCTGGCGCAATACGGTACGCTGCGGTTCAATGAGCTCAAGCGGCATCTTGGGATTTCGCAGCGCATGCTCAGCCTGACGTTGCGTGCTTTGGAGCGGGACGGGTTGGTCAACCGCACCTATCACCCGACCATTCCGCCCAAGGTGGAGTATTCCCTGACCCCGCTGGGTCAATCGTTCCGCAAGCCGGTCGAGGTCATGGGCCTCTGGGCGTTGGAGAACCTGGGCGCCATCGACAAGGCCCGCGCAGCATATGATGCCGAGGTCGCAGTGGAAGACGCATAACCCCACAGAGAATATTCTTTTGGTTTGCGCGCGGACGCTCCTACAGTGGTCGCAATCAAAAGAATAATTCAGGGAGATTTTCGCGTGGGTATCATCACCAGTTCATTCCCGGACGTGGCCTTGTCCGATCAGACCATCACGCAACGGGTGTTTGCGGGGATCGACCCCGAAATGACCATTCTGATCGACGGTCCAACCGAGCGCAGCTACACGGGCGCGCAGTTCATGGGAGCCGTCAAATCCCTGGCCGGGGGCCTAGACGCGCGCGGCATGGGTGCGGGCAAATGCGTGGCACTGATGCTGCCCAACATCCCGGAATACTGCATCGCCTTTCACGGCGTGGCCTGGGCCGGGGGCACGGTGACCACGATCAACCCGACCTACACCGCGCATGAGGTGAACCATCAGCTGCGCGATGCCTCGGCGGATACGCTGGTCACGATCGAGATGTTTCTGGACACCGCGCGCGAGGCGATCAAAGGCACAGGCGTGACCCAGATCGTGGTGATAGGTGACGCGCCCGAGGGCACGGTGGCGTTCTCCGACCTGATGGGCGCGCCCATGGCCGAGCAGGCCCCGGTGGATGCGGCCGAACATGTGGTGGCGCTGCCTTATTCTTCTGGCACGACCGGTCTACCCAAGGGAGTGATGCTGACCCACCAGAACCTGGTGGTGAACACCGATCAGACACTGGTGCCATCGGACCTGACCAACGGCGAACGGACGGTGGTGTTTCTGCCGTTCTTCCATATCTACGGCCTGCAGGTGATGATGAACATCTACCTGGCCGCAGGTGGTGCGCTGGTCACCATGCCCAGGTTCGATCTGGAGCAGTATCTTGACCTGATCAGCGAACACAAAACGCCGCGCCTGTGGATCGTACCACCGGTGGCACTGGCGCTGGCGATGCATCCGCTCATCGACAAATATGACCTGTCGTTCACCGATCAGATCTTTTGCGCCGCCGCCCCCTTGGGCGCGGATGTGGGGGATGCTTTGGCCGGGCGGTTGGACGCGCGGGTCAATCAGGGGTATGGCATGACCGAGCTGAGCCCGGTCAGTCATATCTCTCCCAACGGGGTGGGCAAATCCGGCGCCTCGGGCGTGACCATCCCCAGCACCGAATGCCGGATCGTCAACATCGACACGATGGAGGATGCTGCAGACGGCGAGGATGGCGAACTGTGGATCCGCGGGCCGCAGGTGATGAAGGGATACCTGAACAACCCCACCGCCACAGCCGAGACCATTGTTGACGGTGGCTGGCTGCGTACCGGGGACATCGCGCATTTCGATGACGAAGGATATGTTTACATCACCGATCGCTTGAAAGAGCTGATCAAGTACAACGGGTTTCAAGTCGCCCCGGCAGAGCTGGAGGCCGAGTTGCTCACCCATCCCGACATCGTGGACGCCGCTGTGATTGGCAAACCCGATGATGCCGTCGGAGAGTTGCCGATGGCCTTTGTCGTAGCCGCTCCGGGCAAGGCTGCCCCCGATCTAGCGGCCGTGCAGACCTATCTGGGCGACCGGTTGGCGCATTACAAACAGGTCCGCGTGCTCGAGGTGATCGACGAAGTGCCAAAATCGCCGTCGGGCAAGATTCTACGTCGTTTTTTGAAGGACCGCCTGTAACCCCTGCGTGCTAGGGATTGGAAAAGATCGGGCAGGCCCGTTCAGGGCCTGCTTTTTTGCGCAACGCGGAGGGCAGCAGCATGAACGAGCACACCAATTTCCTGGTCATCATCTCGGACGAGCATCGCAAGGATGCGATGGGCTGTGCGGGCCACCCAATCGTAAAGACGCCTAACCTGGACGCCTTGGCTGCACGGGGCACAATGTTTGATGCGGCCTACACCCCCTCTCCCATGTGCGTGCCGACACGGGCCGCCCTGGCCAGCGGTGATTGGGTCCACAAGACGGGTCATTGGGACAGCGCAACACCCTATGCGGGACACCCACGCAGCTGGATGGGGCATTTACGAGATGCCGGGCGCGAGGTGGTCAGCATCGGCAAGCTGCATTTCCGCTCGGGCGAGGATGACAACGGGTTTTCCGAGGAAATCCTGCCGATGCATGTGGTGGGCGGCGTCGGCTGGGCCGTGGGGCTGCTGCGAGAGAACCCGCCGCCTTATGATTCAGCCGCCGAACTGGCGGGCGACGTGGGTGTGGGATCGTCGACCTACACCGACTATGACCTTGCAATCACCGATGCGACCGAGGCTTGGCTGACCGATCCTGTGCGACAAGACCAGCCCTGGGCGGCTTTTGTTTCGCTGGTCAGCCCACACTACCCCCTCACCTGCCCAGAAGAATGGTCGGCAATGTATGACCCTGCCGATATGGATGTTCCGGTGGGCTATGGCAAAGGCATCCCCGACCACCCCGAACTGCGCAACATCAAGGACTTCTTCCACTACGACGACTATTTCGACGAGCAGAAGATGCGCGAGGCCAAGGTTGCCTACTACGGTCTGACGTCCTTCATGGATGACTGCGTCGGTCGCGTGTTGAAAGCGCTGGAAGAGAGCGGGCAGCTGGAAAACACGGTGGTCCTGTATGTTTCGGACCACGGCGACATGATGGGGGATCAGGGGTTCTGGACCAAACAGGTGATGTACGAGGCCAGCGCCGGCGTGCCGATGATCGCTGCCGGACCCGGAGTTCCCGCCGGGCACCGGGTGGCAACCTGCACCAACCTGGTCGATATCGCGGCCACCGCGCGCGAGGTCTGCGCGGTGCCCGAGGACGAGGCCAGCGCGGCACTGCCAGGCATATCCCTGCGCGCAGTTGCCAATGCGCCGGATGATTTGGATCGCACCGGATTCAGCGAATATCACGACGGCGGCTCCAAGACTGGCACGTTCATGGTGCGGTGGGGACACTGGAAATACGTGCATTACGTGGGCCATTCACCGCAGCTTTTTGATTTGAACACGGACCCGCATGAACAGGTGAACCGCGCCATGGACGGCGTCAATGACCCCGAGGTCCAGGCAGCCCTGATCGAAGGCGAACGGCGCCTGCGCGAGATATGTGATCCCGACGACGTCAACGCCCGCGCCTTTGATGATCAGCGTCTCAAGATCGCAGAACTTGGTGGCGAAGAGGCCTGTCGCACGGCCTTTGTGTTCAACCACACGCCAACACCCGTTGAGCAAGCGGAGTTGAACAGGCAAAAGAACACGCATTGACGTAGGGTCATGAGTGGGAAATCGCCAGTTCGGGCTGTTTGCAAGCGCCTTTTCCGCTTTGGACTATGGAAAACCTTAATTGAACCCTTCGTTCCGGGGACATAGGTACGTCCGGCAGATTGCCTCCCCGGACTGGATTTTGACGATGTTCCGACGGCGGCACGGTCTTTGCACTGCAAGGATCAGATACACCCGCCGTGGACTTTGACGTCCTGCCATCACTCACGAACGGCGGGTTGGGCCGGAGCGCCGAAAGGTTGCTCCGGCCTCCTCTCTTTTTGACAAGAACATCACGCTCGGATCAGGCCGCGTTGGTTGCCAACACTTTCGTATGTCAGACAAGCGCTAAGTTGCAGCCTGCTTTCCAGACAACCACCAGGTCTCTACCTCGCCGAGGCCTTTGACGTCGACCTGCCCGCGTCGAACAAATTGGTACCCCGGTTCCAGCTCTGCTTTGACCTCTGCAGTGACTTGAATACGGCCCGGTTCCCCGAGGCTTTCCATTCTGGAGGCCGTGTTCACGGTCTCGCCCCAAACATCGTAGAACAACTTTCGGTTCCCGATAACACCAGCCACGGCCGGACCTGCGTGAAGCCCGATGCGAACCTCCAGACCCTCGGGAAACTCGCCAGACATCTCGGTCACGACATGCTGCATGTCCAGGGCCATCTCTGCCACCCGATGGACCGGGTCCCCAACCGGGGACGGCATTCCAGCGGCAACCATATACGCGTCCCCGATGGTCTTGACCTTTTCCAGCCCGTGTTTTTCCGCCAGCTCATCAAAGGCGCTGAATATCTTGTTCAGAAAGCCCACGACATCCTCAGGCGGCAGAGAAACGGCCCTGGGCGTGAAATCCACGATGTCGGCAAACAGGATCGCCACCCTGGGCAGGCTGTCGGCGATTGTGCTGTCCGGTTCAAGCTTCAGGCGGGCTGCTATGTCGGCAGGCAACAGATTGTACAAAAGCGCCTCGGACTTGGCATGCTCTTTTGCCAGCTCTGCGCGCTGGCTTTCGACCTCTTGATAAAGATCACCAAGCTGCTCACTCGTGGCGTTGACATTGCCGGCCAATTCACCGAGCTCATCCCGGTTTGGAACTGAGACACGGGCGTCGAAGCCCCCTTTGGCAACTGTATCCAACGCATGTCCGATCCGACGAACCGGCCAGACCAGAGAGGACGAGATGGCATAGCCCAGCAAGAGCGATATGCCAACGGCGACCAGTGCCGAAGTGACCACCAATTGGCGCGAGGCCTGATAGGCCACAGCCGTCGACCTGGCCCGGGCGGCCATGTCTCTTTCGATGCCTTGCACAACGGTATAAACATCGCGCTGAATGCCGCGCAGCGGTTCAAACAGTTTTTCCATGGCGAATGGGGCTGCGACCGGCTTGCCCTCTTCGCGACGCAGGCGTTGCACCTCGATGGCATGTGGCCGGAGAATGGCCAATTCAGACCGAAGGCGCGCAACAAGGTCCGCGTCCTGCATGCCAGTTTGGCCGAAGTGTCGAACGCCCTTGGCAACAAACAATTGAAGGTCGCCAACACGGGCATCAACCGGGGCGCCAAAAAATCCACCTGCCCCGGCATTGTTGAGCTCATAGGGTGTGTATTGCCCCAAGGTCATCGCGATCAGATCGCCGACATATGCGTGGATCTGGGTGAAATATTCGATGCGCTCCTGATCTCGGATCAATGCTTGGGTGCGGGCGTTTGACTGTTGCAGAGAATAGAGCCCAAAGAGCGCCAGGGCGACAAGCAGACCGGTGATGCCCATGAATGCGATCAGCAGTTTGGAGCGGATCGACAGCCCAATCGCTGCAACGCATCGGGTCAGAACATTGGGTTGTTTGGCCACCATGGGAAGAATTCCTTGGGGGAAATTCAGAAATAAAGCTGCGTCCAAGTATGCCCTTTTGATCGGGTTTCGCAAAATGCGGTCTCTTTCGGGGCCGTTACCCACCCTGGAGAATTAGAGACACCGGTACAAACAACGCCTGCGCGACGCCATGTTTTGCTCTGCAGATATGCAACGCCGACAACAAGCGCCGACAACCCGCTTGCGTCGGCTTAGATCTCTTCGCCCTTCTTGAGCAGTTCCTCGATCAGAGCGCGTTGCAGATTGCCGCTGTCCCCGCCGCCGTATTGCGCGGCGCCGCCCGAATAAAGCGTGCCGTAGGTTTTGGCGATGTTGACGGTTTGCGCCAAGCCCGAGATGAACTGATCCTTTTCCAACGGCGACAGCGGGTGAATGAAAGCAGCCCAAAGCGTGCCATTGGCGATGGCATAGCGCGCGTCCAGTGCGCTGTCGAAATTTGCCTGCATCATCCGCTGCAAATCGTCCTGAGTCAGCTCATCCGCGCGTCGGATTGGGACCATGGCGCGCATACGGTCAGCCACCGGGTCGGTTACCACGATGATCGGCACGCCCGACACCGAAAGCTCAAATCCCGGGCCGCGGGGTTGCGCGCTTTCGTCCAGTGCGAAGATGATCTTTCCCAGACGCTCATAAGTCATCGGCTCTTCGGCCTGGGTTTCTTCTTGTGCATCCTGAGCCAAGGTCGCGGTTCCCAGCAATAGCATCGACAAAAGCAGAACAAGACGGAACATGGCGCACCTCCGGGATTGAGTTTCCCCAAGCCTAAGGAGGTGCATCCTTATGAGCGATACACAGGTTGGTGATCGTTTGAGCCTTACCTAGGCAGCTTGGTCTGCACGGCTGCAATCGCAGTGGCCAGCGCATCTTCGATCGACAGGTCGCTGGTGTCCACCAGCACCGCATCCTTGGCCGGGATCAGCGGGGCTTGCGCGCGTTCCATATCGCGGGCGTCACGCTCTTTGACGTCTGCCAGAACCTGTTCACGGCTGATGTCCGAGCCTTTGCCCGACAACTCGAGATAGCGACGCTCGGCGCGCACTTCGGGCGTTGCGGTGACATAGAGCTTCACCTCGGCCTCGGGGCAGATCACGGTGCCGATATCGCGGCCGTCCAGGACGGCGCCGCCGTCGCGGCGGGCAAAGTTGCGTTGAAAGTCGACCAATGCCGCGCGCACCTCGGGGATGACGGCCACCTTGCTGGCGGCCTGGGCCACATGGGCCGTGCGAAGGTCACCCCGGTCCAGATCTTCGGGTGTCAAAGCCAGCGCCGCTGCCTCGGCCCCCTCGCCGTCCATCGTGCGGCGACCCACGGCGCGATAAAGCAACCCGGTGTCCAGATGGGCAAAGCCGAAATGGGCCGACACGCCCTTGGAAATCGTGCCCTTGCCGGCCGCAGCCGGGCCGTCGATGGCTATGGTGAAACGCATGGGTGCCCCCTGTTTTAGGTCTGCCCCACCTTATTTGACCTGCGCCCGTCTTTGGCAATCCCCGGCACAGAGTTTTCCGCACCGGGGTCTGCGGCTTAGTCGCTGGTCAGGGCGTCATAGACCGCGTTGCGCAAAACCGGGCGGTAGAATTCACGCTGGTCGGGGTTCTGGATCATGAAAACGACGGCCATGTCCTGCACCGGATCAACCCAGAAATACGTCCCGGCAAAGCCACCCCACCACATGTCCCCGACCGAGCCTTTGCCGGTTCCCGCCTCGGTTTGGCGGACCGCAAAACCGAGGCCAAAGGTGTTTTCGTCGCCCAGCAGGTCATAGTTGCCAGGGCGCACGCCCTGCAGGTGATCTGCACCCATATCAGCCACGGTCTCGGGTTGCAGGATGCGGACCCCATCCAGCTCTCCCCCGTTCAGCAACATGCCGACAAATTGCAGGTAATCGGGCGCAGTGGACATCAACCCGCTGCCACCCGAGTGATAGGCGGGCTCGATCATCGGATCGAACATGAACCCGTGCTGCCCCGGCAGGGCAACGCGATCAGCCTTGTCCTGCGGAACATGGAAGGCGGTGTCGGCCATGTCCAGCGGATCGAGAATCTCGACCTTCAGAAAAACATCGAGGCGTTGGCCCGAAACAACCTCAATCACATGGCCCAGAACATCGGTTGATCGTCCGTATTCCCAGGCCGCGCCGGGTTCATGTTCCAAGGGCAGGCCCGCGATCAAACGAGCGTGGTCACCGGTGCTGACGGTGGTGTCGAGCAGGTTGTGTTTCTTGTATTCGTCGCGGGCGAATGTATCGCCAAAAAAGCCATAGACGATGCCCGACGTGTGCCGCAGCAAATCACGCACGGTGATCTCGCGCTCGGGCTCATAAAGTCCGCTGACTTCGATCAGCTTGGTGTCGGAAAACTCGGGGATGTATTGGCTAAGCGGTGCATCGAGGTCCAGTTGCCCCCGCTCGACCAGCATCATGGCGGCGACCGAGACGATGGGTTTGGTCATCGAAAAGATGCGGAATATGTCGTCGATCTCTTGCGCAGTTCCATCGGGCGCCCGCTGCCCTGTTGCATGATGCAGCGCCAGTTTGTCATTCCGCAAGATCGAAACGGTGCCGCCCAGAATGCGCCCCTCGGCCACATCATTGTCCAGCATCTGTGCAATGGCTGCCACCTTGTCCGGATCAAAGCCGGCCTCGGCCGGGTCAACCTGATCGAAGGCGGTGGCCCACGTTGGCAAAAGTGCAAACCCGGTGATGGTCAGCGCCTGGAAAATGGATTGTTTGAACATTCATCTCTCCCTGATTGCGCCTGTTCAATGTGGCGCCTTCAGAGTGTAACATGAAATTTGAGTTATCGTTCACTTATTTCCCCGTTGATCGCACGATTGCGAGCCCAATGTTGAGGCTGTAAAGAACGTACACTCACTCCAACTCAAGAGACTGTCATGGATATCTGGTTTTACGTCGGCATCGGCCTGATCCTTTGGGCGATCAAGGATCTGCTCATGGGCTACACATACCTGTGGGAGCCCGTAGTGCGAGACGAGGATCCCTGGACCTATTGGACCGTTCTGCTGGTGTGGTTCGTGATCGGTGCGGGCACCGTGATCTGGTCGCTCGGTTACGTCTAAGCCACAGCGCGGGGGGTTAACCCCGCGCGACACTCGCCCCAAGGCTGGCCATCAGTGGCTCAAAAATCGGGAAGGACGTGGCGATCGGGCCACCGTCATCGACCGAGACCGGCGCTTGCGCGCCCATGCCCATCACCATGAACGACATGGCGATGCGGTGATCCAGGAAGCTTTCGCAGGTCCCACCTCCTGGCACTTTGCCAATGCCCAGACCGGTGACCGACCACCAATCCTCGCCCTCATCCACACTCACACCATTGGCGCGCAGGCCACGCGCCATGGCGTCGATACGGTCGCTTTCCTTGACACGGAGTTCTTTGACACCCGCCATCATGGTTGTTCCCGTGGCATTGGCGGCAACAACGGACAGCACCGGATATTCGTCGATCATCGAGGCCGCGCGCTCGGGCGGCACCTCGATGCCCTTCATGTTGGGCGAGTAGCGCGCGCGCAGGTCCGCAACCGGCTCTCCGCCCTCTTCGCGCTCATTCTCATAGGTCAAATCAGCCCCCATCTCGCGCAGCGTGGTAAAGAGCCCCGCGCGTGTCGGGTTCAGGCCAATACCAGGAACCAATACATCCGAACCCGGCGTCAGCAGAGCCGCACAAACCGGAAACGCTGCCGACGACGGATCACGCGGCACGGCGATCACCTGCGGTTTCAACTCAGGGCGTCCGGTCAGAGTGATCACACGCCCCTCGTCGGTGTCCTCGACCGTAATCTCGGCCCCAAAGCCTGCCAGCATCCGTTCGGAATGATCGCGGGTCGCTTCTTTTTCGATCACGACAGTCTGGCCCGGCGCGTTCAGACCAGCCAGCAGCACAGCCGATTTCACCTGCGCCGAAGGCACCGGCACCTCGTAACGCACCGGCACCGGGTCTGCCGCACCCACGATGGTCATCGGCAGACGCCCGCCTTTGCGGCCCACCGTCTGCGTACCAAACAAGGCCAGCGGATCGGTCACCCGGGCCATGGGACGGCCATTCAGGCTGGCATCTCCAGTAAAGGTCGCCGTGATCGGGGACGAGGCCATCGCCCCCATGATCAGCCGCACGCCAGTGCCAGAATTGCCGCAATCGATCACATTGTCCGGCTCGGCAAAGCCGCCCACGCCCACGCCATGCACCGACCAACTGCCGTCGTCATGTTTGATCACTTCGGCCCCAAACGCGCGCATGGCTTTGGCGGTGTCCAGCACATCCTCGCCCTCGAGCAGGCCGGTGATCCGGGTTTCGCCCACAGCCATCGCGCCCAGGATCAACGAACGATGCGAGATCGACTTGTCGCCGGGCACCTCGGCCACACCACTCAGCGGACCGCAAGGGGTCGAGGTCATCGGGATGGGCGTGCCGTGTCCAGACATGGGGTGGTTCCTTTTCGTGCGGTCAGTCTCAATCCGCTTACCCAATTGCCCCCGCAGCGTCCAGCGGCAAAGGTGGTTTGGGGGTCGCCCAAGCCCTTTGGCCTTGGGGCTAGCGCCCGGAAGAGACTTCCACGGCTACGATCTCGAGCGCGCGTCTGGTTCAACGCATCAAATCGCTAACGTTGGCATTGTCTTCATGCCCTACAAATACAACTCTGCTTTCAGAAGCTTTTCAAACTGTCTTACAACCATCGGCGGGTCGTCACTGGCCGTGACACACTCGATCCCAAAAACTGGCAGTTCAGGCAGTCTTGAGTCCTGAAAGAGCATTGAAGCATCAGGGCAATCTCTCTCTGGGACTGCTGCAATTGCCATCCCACACGTCACCGCAGCTCGGACCCCTTCCAGCGTTGTACAAGAAAAGACAGATCGCCAGGATATTTCTTTTTGTTCCAGTGCGCTCCGGACCGATCCAAAATATGCACAAGGACGCGCCACATGAGCGATTGGCAGATCTTCAGAAAAATCCACTGCCAAGTCAGGCGACTTGATCCAAACCAATCTAGCTTCCAGCGGTGTCTTCTTACTTTTCTCCTCGGACGGAAAACGCAAAATAGCGAGGTCTAGCCGATTGTCATCGAGTGCTGCTTTGTGGTGCTCTGATAGTCCAGCATCCAGCTGTATCGTGACGCGGGGTCTGCTGAGTTGGAAATCCTGAATCACGCCTGCGACCCGCGGCAGTAGATGGTAGTCGTCAGGGACGCCGAGTCTTATCGATCCACCGGTCCTATTTGGAAGAAATGCGTCACTCAACCTTTCTTCGGCATAAACGACGTCTTTGGCATAGGCGATAAGATCCTGCCCTGCCTTGGAAATCTCGCACATGCGCGTGGTTCGTTGAAAAAGATGAACCTGAAGATGGTCTTCAAGCTTATTGATGTGCCCGCTGATCGTTGATTGGCTCGCACCAAGTCGCTCTGCAGCAGCTGAAAAACTGCCGAGCTCGGCAACCGTCAAAAAGCTTTTGAGTTGTCGTATGTCCATTTATTTATCGCAAACCTCAATAAGTTTTTCAGGATTTGCCGATTAACTTCAATAAGTCAACCCTCTAAGGTGCCCTGAACTTAGTCTGTGATGATTTAGAGCTTGCTTAGCGCTGCCCCTCGCGGCCGCAAGTTTACTGATGGAGGAAGCGCTGTGAGTTCTACAGCACAAAATGCGTTCGTCCCGTTCGGGCGCTTTCCAAAGAGGTGTAACGGCGAAACATGGGTTGCAAAGGATCCAAATCTTGAACTGCCAAAGGGGATTTCATGACATTGCTTGGGCCATCAGGTTCAGGGAAATCAACATGTCCAATGATGTTCTCTGGTTTTGAGACAGCGACACGCGTTGAAATCCTACTGGACGGCAAGCCGATCAACGATTTTTCGCCGCACAAGCGCGCCCTCGGTATGGTGCAGGTGGGTGCTTTTGGCAATCGTCATCCAGCACAGCCATCCCGCGGCCAGCAGCAGCCAACAGCTCTGACGCACGATCTGAGCACCACGACTGTACACGCACCCGTGATCCGACGGACGCGCTGACGCTGTCAGATCGTGTTTTTGTTTTCAACGATGTTGACCCTGGATCCAGTCGCAAGTAGCTGAAGCCGCCCCGAAAATTCCACTTTTCATTCAGCTTCAGTTCAGTTGCTGATTCTAATGACTTGTGACAATCACCATCCCCCCGGACGACCCACTGCCCGACCCTGACTGAAAGCCCCAAAATGGCCCGCGACTTTACGACTGACACCGAAATCTTTGCCGCTTACGAAGCCTACGCCCGCGATGTGATGAGCGGGCAGGTCAGCCTCGATCTGACCGATGTGCGGCTGTACGGCGTAGATGCCAGCACGATGTCAGCATCCGAGGCCCAGGCCGATTTCACCAGCATGGCAGCGATGTTGTTGTTTGGCGAACAGGGCGTTGGTGGGGCTGCGCCGTCTGCCGTTCGGTCCGTGCGAGAATTTGAGCTTCAGTTGGCGGAAATGTTTGCGGGCAGCCAGGGGTTGTCCACGGCTGGCACGCAACCCACTGCAAGCGAATTGCAGGCACGCGCTGCAACTCTGGCGGACAACATGTTGGCAGAATTTGACGCTGCTATCGCCCAAAACGCGTCCAACGGCAGTATTTTGCCAAGCACGGATGCTGAACAGGACTTGTTCCGCGGGTCGATTGGCGAGGCGATGCGTGCCATGACCGAAGCGCGGGATGTTTATGGCAACATCCTGTCGGGCCAGGCGGGCGCCGCCGACATTGGCGTTGCGGCTGCCGCGACCTTGCGGGCCGCGACCACGCTGTTGTCCGCTTTGCCCTTGCCGCCCGCCGCCAAGGCCGCGGCCAATGTTGTCAACATTGCAACCTACCTTGTGCCAGGGATCATTGCGGCCGCAAAGGGTGACGGCGATCCAACCGAGCTGTTCACGATTGCCGTCCAGACCGTTACGTCTATCCTCACCTGGGGCGTCAGCGACTACGTCTTCGATTACATCCTGCCTATTGCGATATCTGCCGGGGTTAATGCGCTTGACGGATCGGGCGGGCAGGTTGATCTGTCCCCAACCGCGATCAGTCAGGGCCTGATCGAAGCAGCGGTGCACAACAATGGCGGGACGTTGCCTGATTGGTGGTACACCGCGGGCGGAAGCGACGGAGAGCAATTCAATCAGGCAGCCGACCAAGCCAGGACCATCGCAAGTGCGCTGACGACCATGTCAACCAACCTTTGGCAGAAGATTGCTGCCCAATACGGTGACGCGGATTTTTATCAGGAACTTACGCTGACGCTGCATCCGAACCTCGGCCCACAGAAATATATCTTTGCCCGCGTCAACGGGACTGCCTATCGGCCGGCATTCATCGACTTTTTCGATGGTACAACTGATCCGTGGTCGATGATCGAGCAGGTCGTCGGTTTTAACCCATTCACCGGATCGAATTACGCCAATGCGGCAACCGATGTACGCACTGGCGATGCCCTCTATATTCTTGAACACGGGACGGCGCAGACGTCTTTCTCGGACAATCGGGACACGGTAATTACCTATGAAGGGCAAAGCTATTCGCTCCTTGGGGGCGATGATAGATTTGTCCTGCGCCAAGACGTGGACGGACGCCCCGGAAACAACAGCAGCAACCATTACGCAACGGCGGTCGCAGCGACGGTGGATGGTGGGGATGGGACTGATGTTCTGGACCTGACCGCGCTGACAGGTTCGGCCACTGCCGGACATGGCGGCGATCTGATCGTGACCAGTTCGACCGTATCTATCATGCTGGCCGACACGTCCACGATTACCTCGAACAACACCCGTGTTCTGGTGAACTACACGAACTTTGAGGGGATCGAGGTTGGGGATTTGCGGCTTGCCGATTTCCGCGACGCGACCAAGGGTATCAAGCTGTCGACCGTGGACTCCACGACATCGACCGACGCAACCAACATTCTTGGTAGCGACTTTGGGGACACGTTCATCATCGACACATCGCGGTTGATCAATGCACGGGTCAGCAACACAAACAACGGGCTTGTGTTCTCGCACTACTCGGACACGTCGCAACAGCTTGTCACAGTCGATGCAGGCGCCGGGCATGACTATGTCGCGGGCGAGTTGGTGAACGGCGCAACTTATTATGGTGGGTCGGGTGTTGATACGTTCGAGATACTGCTGCCGGACAATGTCTCCGACGCCTATTTCTTCACGTCGTTGGATCTGGAGACTGGGGCAAGCCGACTTGGATGGGCGTTCAAGCAAGACATTCCGTGGTTAACAACACCACCACCCGACCTGGTCGAACACATTGATACAGGCGCCACGGTCCAAGGGTTTGAGTGGGCTGTCGGGTCGGCAGCTAGCGATGTCATTTATGCTGCCAATGCAGGTTCCCGGATTTTGGGTCAGGCGGGTGACGACCAGCTGGTCGGGCGCAGCGGCAATGACCAGCTTTTGGGCGGTCTGGGCAACGATACCTTGTCAGGGGGCGAAGGCGTCAACCGTCTGGAAGGTGGCGAAGGCGACGACATCGTCACGTCCGGAGCGGCGCAAGATGTGATTCTGGGTGGTCTGGGCAACGACCACATCACCGATGCGGGCGGTGACAACCTGATTGTCACAGGTCAAGGCAATGACACGGTCATCGCGGGGTCGGGCAACGACGAAATCATGGCTGCCTCCGGGAACAATGTCATTGATGCGGGGGATGGAGACAACACCGTCACGGGTGGCGGCGGCAATGATAGTGTAACGACCGGGACAGGTTCAGATGTGGTGCGGCTTGGAGCCGGGTTGGATCATGCGACAACCGGCGAGGGTGACGACCATGTGACGGATATCCTGGCCTTCGACCCATGGACCGTGGCCAGTGCGGACCGTGCCTTGACCGGTGCTTTGATTGATACCGGCGGCGGATATGACGTCGTCACTCTGGACGCCGCTGGCGAAACGGTTCGGTTCGAAGATCACGCGCGCTTCAACGCCGAGCGTTTTGACTATGACATCCTGATGGGGTCGCGGTTCATCGCCGGGCAGCAATTCACACCAGACGAAACCGGCGTTTCGGGCACGTATCACCCAATCTATGACTACGATGAAGTCCGGAACGCTGAAGAAATCATACTGACAAACGGCACGTTTGTTGTCGATCTGATCTCTTACGCAGACCTTGGAGAGGACTTCAGGTCGACGATTGATCGTTACAATATCCATAACACGGTCCAGACGTGGGACAATGACGATCTGGTCAACCTGGGAGCAGGCAATGACCGGTTTTACGTCAACCTTGGCAACGACACGGTGGACGGGGAAGAAGGGACCGACACGCTCGATTTCAGCCGGCTTGCGGCGGGCCATACTTTTGCTCTGTCCGCAACGACGACCACGGCGCCGTGGTCGATCAGCATTTTCGACAGCTCTGGCGCCCTTGTGGGCAGCGATACGGCTGCCGGTTTCGAGAATGTCGTGGGCACGGGGCAGGACGATGTCATCGTTCTGGATGATGGCGCCAATGTAATCACCGGTGGCGCAGGGGATGACACGCTGACCGGTGGCGCAGGCGCGGATCGATACGTCTTTGGGACGAACGACGGCAACGATACACTCACGGATCTTGCCTTGGGCGAAGTGCTGGAATTTCATGGGACCGGATCCAGCGCTTCGCCCGCCGTCGTTCGGACGGGCTCGGAGGGTAGCTACGCCTACGTGGTGACATTCGACCAGACGACTGTGCGGTTCTCTTCGGCAGACTTGCTGGACCTGAACATGGCAGCCACGCAAACAGGCGGTTTGACCATCTGGACAATGGAGGTGGTCGATGGTGCCGTGAAGGCAACGGACGATGCCGGAACGGGATATGAGACAGACGAAGACACCGTTCTGATCACCGCCGACACGCTTTTGAATGACATTGATCCCGGCGTGTCCGATGCGGCCATCGTCGCGTTTGCAACAACCAGCGCGCGCGGCGCATCCGTGGCGTGGAATGCAGACTCCGGCACGTTCACCTATGACCCCAGCGGGGCATTCGACTATCTGGCCGTTGGCGAAAGCACGACAGACACATTCACCTATACGCTCGGCGATGGCGTCACAACCAGCACGGCCACCGTGACGCTTGTGGTGAATGGGGTGAATGACGCGCCGACCCTCGGGGCGGATACGGCCACGGTCAACGAAGACGCCGTGATCGATATCGACGTACTGGCCAACGACACGGACACCGACACGTCCGACATCCTGACTGTCACGTCCGTGACGGACGGGGCGCATGGGACGGTGACGCTTAACGACAATGGCACTGTGCGCTACGCGCCTGCTGCAGATTTTTATGGCACCGACAGCTTTACCTACACCGTCTCTGATGGCCAAACCACAGTCACGGAAACAGTAACCGTAACCGTCGCCCCGCAACCGGACGCGATTGCGGCGACACCGGATCCGGTCAATCTGACGGTCATCAATGGCAATCGCACGGTCGCCCTGTCGCCGCTGGCAAATGACAGCCACGCCGACGGCACGCTGAGCATCACCGGGGTGGGGCAACCGGGCAACGGGTCGGCGACCTTGAATGCAGACGGAACGGTCAGCTACACAGCGAATGCCGGTTTCGCTGGCGAAGACAGCTTTACTTATACGATCCTGAGCACATCCGGTGCGACGACAACTGAAACGGTAACAGTCACCGTTCAGACGAACCTTGCTCCTGTTGCGGGCTTCCGGCTTGCCCCGCGCGGGACAGAGGACAGCCCGATCACGATCGACCCACTGTCCTGGGCCTCGGACCCCAATGGCGATGCGCTGAGCCTTGTCAGCGTCGGCCCAGCATGGAATGGCGCGGCCCAGGTCACACTGAACGAAAACGGCACTGTCACAGTCACGCCCAATGCCGATTACAACGGCTACATCGATTTCTATTACACGATCACCGACGGCGAGCTTGAGACCAGGAGTTTTGCCAGCGTGTTTTTTGAAAACACCCAGGACGCCCCCGTCGGCGTGGACGATCACATCGGCGTCGATCCAGAGGCTCGGTCGTGGTTGAATGTGCTGGGGAATGACACGGACGCGGACCGTATTTTCCCCGGAAATCAGATGGAAGCGCGCCTGATCACGGGCGTCACGGCCGTTGGTGATACCGCCGACAATGCAACCTTCGAGCTCGGCAACAACGGCATCTGGGTTACGCCCAACCCCGGCTTTATTGGAACGCTGACATTCACCTATACCCTGCGCGATTCAGGTGGGTTGACCTCAAGCGCAACTGCGACGGTCTATGTTTCAACGCTCCCGCAATTGATTGCAGATGGGTATGCGATCCAAGAAGATTCCGGGCAGCATATCTTTGACGTACTTGCCAATGACAGTGATGTGGACAGCGGCCAGACACTTACGATTACCGCTGTGTCCGGGGCCGTCGGCGGGACTGTGACCATCGTGGATGGTGGTAAGAACATCTCGTACACTCCGAACGCTGACTTCACCGGGGTTGAGACCCTCACCTACACCGTCAGTGACGGGCTGCGCGAAGCCTCGCAAACCATCACGGTGACGGTTAACAACACCGCGGACACTCCGGTGGCTGGCGATGACGCTGTTACGACGGCGGAAGACACGGCCGTGACCATCGATGTGCTTGCCAATGACAGTGATCCCGGAACAGCTGTGCTGACCATTGCAGCAGTGGGTGACGCAACCCATGGCCAGGTCACAATCTCCGGTGGTCAGCTGATCTATACGCCAAATGCCGATTTCTTTGGGACCGACACCTTCACATATGACGTCTCGGACGGTGCGGGCGGCATTGAGACTGCCACTGTGACCGTCACGGTGACAGCGGAAAACGATGCACCTGTGGCCGCTGATATATCGGCGACCATACAAGAAGATGGCACCTACAGCTTCAACCCTCTCGCTGCCGCGTCTGACGTTGACGGCGACACCGTATCGCTGGTGCGGGTTGGCACGGCGGCACATGGGCTCGCGCGTTTGAACGAGGACGGAAGCGTCAGCTACACGCCCGTGGAAAACTACGCCGGCTCTGACAGTTTTACATATGTCATCACCGATGGGGTCGCCGAAACCGTTGTGACCGTGACACTGACCGTGGCCGAGGTAAACGACGCGCCGGTCGCATTGAATGACGCCGCAACACTTCAGGAAGATGGCACCCTGACATTCGATGTCGTTGCCAATGACAGCGATGTTGATGGCCAGAGCCTGACAATCATCAGCGTTTCGGACCCCGCCCATGGCCAGGCCAGCTTTGACGGGCAGACCATCACATATACGCCCAATGCGAATTTTCACGGGACCGAAGTGATCACCTATGTCATCTCGGATGGCGCGGGTGGGACATCCTCGGCCACGCTGGACGTTGTTGTCACCCCTGTCGCAGATGCGCCTGTGGTTGTGAACGACACCAGCACGGGTCAGCAAAGCGAAGTGCAGAACGTCAATGTCCTTGCCAACGATACCGACGCGGACGGGGACGTGGTGCGGGTCGTTTCGTTGAACGGGACGGCTGTGACAGCAAATGACCTCGTGGAATTGCCCAGCGGGGCCTTTGTGCAGCTGAACGCTGATGGGACCGTAAGCTATCTGCCGCTTGATGCGTTTCGCGACCTGAATGCATCGGGTGTTGCGACGGAAACAGTGACCTACGCCATCCAAGACAGCACCGGTCGGGTCTCGGAAGGCACGGTGACCTTTACCATCAACGGGGAAAACGACGCCCCCGTTGCGATTGATTTCACCCAACCATCGCCTTTTGCCGAGCGGTCGGTCGTTTCGATCGCGGCAGGCTCTGCCTTCCGCGATGCGGACGCTGGCGATGTGCTGACCTTCTCGGCGACATTGGCGGATGGCACGCCCTTGCCTGCCGGGTTGGAGATTGATTCAGCAACGGGTCTGATCACCGGCACACTTCCTGCAAATTCGTCCGGCACCAGCGGGGCAGACAGTGTCTTGACCATTCGTGTGACCGCTGACGATGGGACCGACACCGGCACGCTTGATGTGCAGATTACGCTGCAAAACGTCAATGACGCTCCCACGTTCGACACGCCGCCGACCCGGCTTGAAGTTACCTCGGATGCAGAGACCGCTTTGGATCTGTCAGGCTTGAACCTGGCAGACGTGGACAGTCCTGTTGTCACCCTGACTCTATCCGTCGACGCCGGGCACCTGACGGCCACCGGCGTAACGGGGGTTTCGGTTGCCACAGTAAACGGAGCGCTGGCCCTGACCGGCACGCCCGCGGCATTGAACGCCTTTTTGGCGGGTGGCGTCAAATTTGTTGACCCCGCAGATGTGGCCGGAGGCCTAAGTGCCCAACTGACCATGACCCTGACGGATGATAGTGGGGCGGAATTGCAAGAGATCGGGCCTGTTCCGATTGACGTCACAAACGTGGACGACATCACGCGGGTTGCGGGCACGCTGACCGCGCAATCGGGGGCCGAAGACACGGCCATTGCGCTTGATTTTTCTGGCGTCACGCTCACCGATACCGACGGCCTGACGGTCACCCTGAGCGGCGTACCGGCCTCCATGTTGTCCGCAGTCGCCGCAACCGGAATCACAATCGCGACTTCCTCTGGCGACAGTTTGACCCTGTCGGGGTCGACAGCGGATATTTCGGCGTATCTGGCGACCATCGGTAACATCACCTTTACGCCGCCGCCCAATGCCAACGGAACCTTTGGTCCACTTGTGGTCACGGCAACCGGCCTTGACGGTTCCAACCCCGTGACCATTGGCGAGATCGGGCTTGAGATCACGCCGGTGGATGACCCGGTCACGATAGGTGGTCTGGCCGCCAATCAGGCTCATATCGAAACAGTCGTTTCGACCCCGGCAGAGGCTTTGACCGCCAGTGCCGTGGATTATGACCTGCTCAATGGCGGTCAGGGGGACTATTCCGGTACATCCGTTGTCGTATCAGCACGGGCCGGAGACGCGCCGATCTTTGGCATCGGACAAAGCGAGCTGATCACGACCCAACCGATTGACGGGACAAGCTGGGCGCTCATTGCTGGCGGAGAACGCTTTGGCACGTTCCGCTTGGACACGACCAATGGCAATCTGACGGCACGTTTCGACTTTGGTGACGGGGCCGGAACACCAACAACCGATCTCGTGAATGCCGCCTTGCAACTTGTCACGTTTGAAACCGGGCAGGAACGGCTATATGGGTTTGGGACAACCGAGCTGACATGGAGCTTCCTTCGCGCGGACGAAACGGTTGCTCAAACAGCGCATACGGCGATCTCTGTTCAGTTCATCGACGATCCTGTCACGATCTCACTGCCCGAGACGCCGATCACCCTGGCCGAAGGCGACTCCGCGACTGCGGCGTTTGCAGGCGTCGAGCTGTTTGACCCGGATCTGGCGGGCAATTGGACGATGTATTTCAACGTCGAGGTTGGTGAGCTTTCCATTCGTTCGGACCATGGCCTGTCTGCCCTTGTTGTCCAGACCGATCCGCAAGGGGGGTGGGCGTTTGGCGGCGACATGGCCACCGCTTCGCAAGTGATCCAATCTGCGCTGCTTTACACTGCACCGGATGAATTGACATCTGCCACGACAACATCGCTCACCATCCGGGTCGTACCGCCCGGTCACGACCCTGCCTATGGTTTTGTTTTCGAAGTGCCAATCGCACTTACCCCGGTCAATGACGCTGCCCAATTCTCGGGCGATCTGACGGCTGCCATGAATGAAGACGGCACCACATTGAGCGGGCAGATCGTTGTTTCCGACATTGACGGCCCTGATGCGCTGATCGCAGGGCGGGTCTTCGGGGCGCAGGGTTTTGCAGACGTTACTGCTGATGGCCAATGGCACTATACATTGACGGGCCTGTTCCCGAACCTTGATCCGGGTCAAAGCGTGACCGACACGTTGATGGTCACGGCTGCGGACGGCACACAGCATGCCTTGTCGATACAGATCAATGGGGTATCCAATTCATTTCAGGGCACTTCCGCAGCGGATGAACTGATCGGTACGCGGCTGGACGACACCTTCCAAAGCTCAGCCGGAGATGACGTGATCCGTGGCGGCAGCGGTCTTGATACGGTGCTTTTCACCGGCGCTGCCGACGAGTTTGTGTTCCATGTGCAGGATGGCGCCCTCGTGGTGACAGACACCGCCAGGCAGACCAATGGGGATGAGGGCGCAAATACTCTGTTCGATATCGAAGTCCTGGACTTTGCTGACGTTTCACTGGACGTAAACGTCACGAAAAACGGCGGAGAAACCACATCGGTGATCGTATCAAACGGCGGCAACACGACGTTCAGCTGGGCGCTGTTGGACGACGGGCGCAAGGTTGCAACCACCTTCGAAAACGGTCAGCGCGTGGGTCAGTCCGTCACCGATGGCGTAGGGGCAAACGACACAGCGACCTGGAGCCAGTATGTCGACACCTTCAACGCAGATGGCACCATTGCCACTCGGCAGTACGCATTTGACGCAGGTGGCAGCAGGACTGACGTGTTCGAATACGAAAATGGCCAGCTCACGGGTCGGACCGCCACCGATGGCGCAGGCGAGGAGAGCACAGCGGCCTGGAGCCAGTATGTTGATACGTACAACGCAGATGGCACCCTCGCCACCCGGCAGTACACATTTGACGCAGGCGGCAACCGGTCCGAAGTGTTTGAATACGAAAATGGCCAGCGCACGGGTCGAACCGTCACGGATGGCGCGGGCGAGGAGAGCACAGCGACCTGGAGCCAGTATGTCGACACCTTCAACGCAGATGGCACCATTGCCACTCGGCAGTACGCATTTGACGCAGGTGGCAGCAGGACTGACGTGTTCGAATACGAAAATGGCCAGCTCACGGGTCGGACCGCCACCGATGGCGCAGGCGAGGAGAGCACAGCGGCCTGGAGCCAGTATGTTGATACGTACAACGCAGATGGCACCCTCGCCACCCGGCAGTACACATTTGACGCAGGCGGCAACCGGTCCGAAGTGTTTGAATACGAAAATGGCCAGCGCACGGGTCGAACCGTCACGGATGGCGCGGGCGAGGAGAGCACAGCGACCTGGAGCCAGTATGTCGACACCTTCAACGCAGATGGCACCATTGCCACTCGGCAGTACGCATTTGACGCAGGTGGCAGCAGGACTGACGTGTTCGAATACGAAAATGGCCAGTTCACGGGTCGGACCGCCACCGATGGCGTAGGGGCAAACAACTCAGCCGACTGGAGCCAGTATGTCGACACCTTCAACCCAGATGGCACCATTGCTACCCGGCAGTACACATTTGATGCAGGTGGCAGCACGTCGACCGTGTTCGAATACGAAAATGGCCAGCGCACGGGTCGGACCGTCACCGATGGCGTAGGGGCAAACAACTCAGCCGACTGGAGCCAGTATGTCGACACGTTCGATACGAATGGATATTTGGAACTCCGCACATTGCTCATGGATAACGGAGATCAGATCGAGACCAAGTACGTAGGTGGCATTCGTGCCATCAGAACAACCCATGATCTCTCGGAGTCAGCGGATTTCGAGACCCAAACTGAGTACTTTGACAGCACTGGCGCTCTGCTTTCTGTCGAACACGTTTGGGACATTGTTTAATGTACGTTGTCAAAGGATCGACCATACAAACGAATAGGTGGCCGCAGTGGGGCCATCATTCAGTTCCGGTTCAGATTGTGCCAATAGACGTCCAGCACTGATGGTTTACCGGTTGGAAAGAAATGCGAATTCTATTGATTGAGGACAATCCGATGCTCGGGGCTGCTGTAAAAAAGCACCTCGCTCAGCGAGGATTGGCCGTGGATATGTTTCGAACGCTCGCGGAAGCGGACGAAGCGACCTATACAATCGAGTATGCCGTAATTTTGCTAGATCTCTCGTTGCCAGATGGGCACGGCCTGAATTTTCTGCGAAGCATTCGCAAGCGCAGCATTCAGACACCTGTCATCATCGCGACAGCTCAAGACAAGATCTCTGAGCGGATCGAAGGGCTGAATGCAGGTGCAGATGACTACTTGATCAAACCCTATGATCTTGATGAGCTGTTGGCCCGCATTCATGCGGCCATTCGCCGATCTCATGGAAATGTCAAACCGGACTATGTGTGCGGACCAGTGGCCATTGATCTTTCTCAACGCCTTGCGTCTGTCACCGGTCAGCCGGTGAGATTGACGGCGCGAGAATGGGCGGTCCTTGAGATACTGGTTTCAAAATCGGGCAAAATCGTAAGCCGTGCTGACCTTGAATCCAGCCTGTATGATTTCGACTCCGAAACCGAAAGCAATTCGGTAGAGGTGTTCGTCAGTCGGATTCGAAAGAAGCTGGGCAAGGATTTCGTCAAGACCGAACGCGGTCTGGGTTACAGGATAGCCGCCACTCAATGACTGCAAACCGCTCCATTTCGCTCAAGCTGTCCCGCTCGCTTATTCTCGCCATGATTGGCATATGGCTGGCTATGGTCACCTACGCGATGTTGCATGCCAACCACGAACTGGTCGAAACCTTCGATTACATTCTCTTGGAAAACGCGATCAGAACCCTGCCGCTGGCGTCCGAGATCGCACAGGGCAATGTATTGCCGCAGGTGGTCGTTGACGTACCCGAGATCGGCGAGTTCGCTGATCTGGCCGAAGCACTCGACTTTGCAGTCCTTGATGCGAATGGCGCAGTCCTCTTTCACAAGGCCGACGTGCCCCTGCCCGCCACGCTGGAACCCGGGTTTTCGGACACGAACGGGGCCCGAACCTTTGTCCTGATGGATCCAGCTGGTGGTTACGGGGTCGCGGTGCTGGAAACTGCGGGGTTGCGCACCTATACGCTGGTCGAAATCCTGCCGTCCATGATCATTCCCTTGCTGGTGGCTGTGCCGATCATGGCCGCATTGGCCTATGTTCTGTCGCGCAAAGCCTTGGACCCGATCCTGGGCTTTGCCCGACAGATCGGGCAGCGTGATGGTCGCAACCTCAGCCCGATTCAGTCCATCGACATCCCCACCGAACTGGACCCCGTCGCGACCGAAGTCGAACGGTTGCTCGCCCGGGTTCGTGCCGCACTCGAGGCAGAGCGCAGCTTCAGTGCAGAATGCGCCCATGAGCTGCGCACGCCGCTTGCCGGTGCGCTGGCAAGCGTTCAGGCCGCCCGAGGCGATGGTACGGAAAAACAGGTGGTGCTTGATCAGGTTGAAACATCCCTGAAGTCCCTTGCCAGTTTGGCCGAGACGCTTTTGCAGAACTCGCGTTTGCAGCACGGCTTTGCTATCTCGGACAAGGTGATCGACGTGGTTCAGGTGATGGAGGTGGTCCTGGCCGAGCCTTTTTTCTCTACTTTCGAAAACGACCGCTTTGACGTCGAGTATCCCGAAGAGCTGAAATTGCAGGTTCACATGGATGCGGACGCTTGCGCCATCGCCCTGCGCAACCTGATGACCAATGCGCTGCGCTACAGCCCGCCCAATTCGATGGTTCGTATCCGTATCGAAGGCCGTACCTTCGAAGCGATCAACGCAGGTCAACGTATCCCCGCGGACCTGTTGGAACGGCTTGGCGAACGCTTTACGCGCGGCAATACGCAGACCAGCGGCACCGGGCTGGGGCTGGCAATCACGAGAGCGGTGATGGAAGACATCGGCGGTAGCCTTGAGTTACGCTCACCTGCGCCCAATCAGCCCGACGGATTTTCGGCGAAACTGATCTTTCCGGAACTGGAGCCGCAGGAATGAGCGCTCATTGGCGTCTGCGCCTTGCTACACTCGTGCTGGTCATCCTCGTTCTGGTGCCGGTTCCGCTTGTGATGGCTTCATTTGACAGCCCGTCTGAACAGATGCTCAGCCATGCGTTCGGTACCGTGGCGCTCATGTCCATGGCGCTCACGGTCATCCTGTCGGCACGCCTTCGTGTTATTGATGTGGTCTTTGGCGGGCTCGACAAGAACTATGTCGTACACAAATGGCTTGGTCTCACGGCCTTTGCCGCGATGCTGGTACACGACACCTTCGAGGCCGAGGTCAAGGGAGTGCCGGATCTCTTTGGCCTGCACGAGCTGGCCTCTGATTTTGGTGGCTGGGTCTACAACAGCCTGCTTGTCTTGATCGCGGCCACGTTCCTCCACGTAATCCCCTATCGCTGGTGGCGGCTGAGCCACCGTTTCATGGTCGCGGTCTTTGTCCTGTCGATGGCCCATTTCGTGCTGATTCCCAAACCCTTAGCCTTGCAGGGTTTCGCTGGCCTGTATCTTCTGGGGTTCTGCGGACTTGGCCTGATCGCAGCTCTGTTTGCTTTGCGCCCGCGGTCTATCCCTGCACCTACGCCGTACGTGGTAACGGATGTGCAACACTGTGAGCAGTTCACTCAACTGACCCTCTCGCCAAAGGGGCGCCCTTTGCAACACAAGGCGGGTCAATTCGCGTTCTTGCAACTTGAAGGGAGTTCTCGTCGCGAGGCGCATCCTTTTACCATCGCATCTTCGCCACAAGAGGACGGCAGCATGCGCTTCATGATCTCTCGTCGCATTGGATGGACAAATGGGGAGCTCCGGAAAGTCACATCAGACCAGACCATTTGGATTGATGGCCCGTACGGGCAGTTTCTTCGTCGGCCTGGATCTTCACGCCAGGTGTGGCTCAGCGCCGGGATCGGGGTTACGCCGTTTCTCGCATGGGCTGCAGAGGGTCTGCGCCCCGAGAGCCACGTGGACATCGTGCATATTTGCAGATCGCGTGCAAATGCCCCCGACCTGAGCGCACTTGAAACGTTTGCGGGCAACCATCCCGAAACCGTGTCGCTGAAAATCATCGAAACCGAGCGAACCGGTAGACCAACACCCCATCAGCTCATGCGTTTTATGCGCGACATTCCCGGCAAAGTTGATTTGTATTTTTGTGGCCCCAGAACATTTTATGACGACGTCGCGCAAATCTGTCGCGACGCGAAAAAGGGACAGTTCACCGTGCACCACGAAGCGTTTGAGCTTCGCGGCGGATTGCGGTTGCCGACGGGTTTACGCCAGCATCTTGTAACGCTTGGGGACGGATTAGGAATGACGCAATGGCTGCCTAAGTCTTTGCGAACCACCGCCGACACGCGGGAGAAGGTTCCTGACCAGTAAGTCAAATCGGTATACATCTGAGATCAGGCATATTCAAACTGGATGCGTAAGACAGACGCGTCGTCAGTCCTTCATTCCAGATCAAGCCGCCCGGTTCATCGCAGAATGTGTTGTGCTTGTTGTACCCACGCGAGGCATGGGCCTGCATCTGTACCAGCAAGACCTTCGCCATTTCGCTGACCTGCGCTTTAAACACAACTCAAGCAGGCAATTTCAAATGGGCTGCTCTGACTCTTTCCGCACCAGCGATGCGGCGTCGCCCGAACTGCAATCCCCTTGGCAAACAATCCGCGAGGCCTTGATTGACAAATTCATGGCAAGTGGGGCTTTGCACTGACAAAAGCAGATTTGACCAACGGCAACAGCAGCGCCCTTCGTCTTTTTGTTCTGATTGGTCAGAAAATTGGTGACCCGCATGAGACGGCGGCGCAGACTTTTCCTGTAATCAAACACACCACTGAGACCCGCGAGTTGCGCTACGCAAACAATGCCGCCGCGACTTAGGACGCGCAACGGGTAGAACGTCTCGGACGTCACCTCGAATGTCAAAACCCCAACCTGGCGATGCCGTCACCCCTGCCTGCGGAACGTCAGATAGTGGGGCACCCGGCCCTCGCGCAGGGCCTTTTGCTCATAGCGGGTGGAAATCCAATCCTCCCACGACACGCGCCAATCGTCCGGGCGTTCGGCCAGCCAGTCAAAACCCGCCTTGGGCACCTCTTCCAGGGTCTGGCGGACATAGTCGGGAATGTCGGTGGCCACCCGAAGGATCGCGCCGGGTTTCATGACGCGGGCCAGAGGCTCCAGATGTTCGGGCGTGACAAAGCGGCGGCGGTGGTGGCGGGTTTTGGGCCAGGGATCCGGGTAGAGCAGGAAGGCCTTGGAAATGCTCTGATCAGGCAGCACGTCAAACAGATCGCGTGCGTCACCGGGATGCACGGCCAAGTTGTCGACGCCTGCCTTGCGGATCTTGCCCAAGAGCATCGCGACGCCGTTGATATAAGGCTCGGCTCCGATGATGCCCACGTCGGGGTTGCTGGCGGCCTGATGCACCAGATGCTCGCCACCGCCAAAGCCGATTTCGAGCCAGACGGGCTTGCCGCCGAAGAGACCATCCAGATCCAGATTTTCGCGCGTGGGGTTTTCGTCCCAGGCGACAGCACCCGGCGCAAGGGCGGCCAGGTCTTCGTCCAGATAGGTCTTTTGGCTTTGCTTCAGGGTCTTGCCCTTGAAGCGACCATAAAAGTTCCGGCGGGGGCGGTCTGGGTGATCGGTGCTCATGGCCCCGGCCCTTACTGGCTTGGCGGCGGTGTTGCAAGCGGGCTGTGAGGACAGCGGACCACAAGATCGGTCAGAAACACCTCTACCTCAGCTCGGCTGCGCAAAATGCGTGTCGCGCAGCGATCAGACCACTCGGTGACAAACTGCAAGGCACTCAGGCGGCCGTCGGTCTGGTAGTTCCAGCAAAATTTCAGAAATGCCCAATCGAAACGTTCGGGGCAATTGGGTCCCATATCGGGTCGCGTGCGCCCATAGAATCGGGCCGAACGCCAGAGCACGCGCCACATGCGAACGGACCGCGGCATGTCGAGCATCACGATCAAATCGGCGCGTTCCGCGCGGTAGGCCATGCTGCGCGAATGGTTGCCGTCAAAGACCCAAGCCGAGGCATCAGCAGCCGTCCTGGCCATCTGCATCACCTGCGCGGGATCTCGCAGGATCCAGTCGCCTTTCCAATAGATCGGGTCCATATGCACAACGGGCAGATCCAGCCTGTCAACAAGAGCCCGCGCCAGGGTAGACTTGCCCGACCCCGGCCCACCAATGATCATGATCCGCTGCATGGCGCGTTTCCCAAACTCTTGAACCAAACGAGCCCGCAAATCTACTGCACCCAGCCTAAATGCGAAACCCAATGTTAGCGGAAGTGCTCCCGCGCCCGAGCAGACCTGACTGCGTCAGCCCCGCTAACGGCCTTGGGCCGCGCGCCGAGCCTTCGGCTCGCCGCGGTTGCCTCCAGATCCAACGATGCGACCTGAACGATCCTGTTGCGGCAAGCGCCCGCCGCCGCGCGCAGCGCGGCGGCCCGGCCCAACGGGAGGAGAGCATCTTTGATGCGCGAACGACGGGCGGGAGCACTCCCGCTTCATGAATGCCCCCATCTCCACAAAAAAAGGCGGCCCAGGTGGACCGCCTTTTCGAACGTGTTGATCGTCTCAGATCACACAGCGCCCTTGAGTGCGTCTACCAGATCGGTGCGTTCCCAACTGAAGCCGCCATCTGCATCCGGCGTGCGGCCAAAGTGGCCATAGGCTGCGGTGCGCTGGTAAATCGGCTTGTTCAGACCCAGATGCGAGCGGATACCGCGCGGGGTCAGATCCATGACCTGGTCGATCGCCTGCTCGATCGCGGCGGGTTCCACTTCGCCGGTGCCGTGGGTGTCGGCATAGATCGACAGCGGCTTGCTGACACCGATGGCATAGCTCAGCTGGATGGTGCAGCGTTCGGCCATGCCAGCCGCCACAACGTTCTTGGCCAGGTAGCGCGCTGCATAAGCCGCCGAACGGTCCACCTTGGTCGGGTCCTTACCCGAGAACGCACCGCCACCGTGGGGCGCGGCACCGCCATAGGTATCAACAATGATCTTGCGTCCGGTCAGGCCTGCGTCACCGTCGGGGCCGCCGATCACGAACTTACCGGTTGGGTTCACGTGCCATTCGGTCGCTGCCGACAGCCAGCCTTCGGGCAGGGTCTCGCGAATGTAAGGCTCGACGATGGCCCGGATGTCGTCGCTGCTCAGCGACTCGTCCAGGTGCTGGGTCGACAACACGACCGAGCTGACGCCGACCGGCTTACCATCTTCGTAGATGACCGAGAGCTGCGATTTGGCATCGGGGCCAAGCGCAGGTTCGGTGCCGTTCTTGCGCACTTCGGCCAGACGGCGCAGGATCGCGTGGCTGTACTGGATCGGGGCGGGCATCAGCGCTTCGGTCTCGGTGGTGGCGTAGCCGAACATGATGCCCTGGTCGCCTGCCCCTTCGTCCTTGTTATCCGCCGCATCAACACCTTGGGCGATATGTGCCGACTGCTCGTGCAGCAGGTTCGTTACTTCAACCGTCTCGTGGTGAAACTTGTCCTGCTCGTAGCCGATGTCCTTGATGCAGGCGCGGGCGATCTCGTCAATCCGGCCCATGTAATCGCGCAGCTTGTCCTGGTCGGACAGGCCGACTTCACCGCCGATCACCACGCGGTTGGTGGTGGCAAAGGTTTCCGCCGCAACGCGCGCCTCGGGCTCTTCGCTCAGAAAGGCATCCAGGACCGCGTCTGAAATCCGGTCGCAGACTTTGTCCGGATGGCCTTCGGAGACGGATTCCGAAGTGAAAGTGTAATTTTTTCGGGACATCAATAGTGCTCCATTAGGGTTACAACTGCCACGCCAGGAAGCCGTTGTGACAATTCCACCGAGGGATACGCGCGAGGATTGGGGCGGTCAACGCCTATTTGCCACGCATTCCGGGACGTTGACTTGCGGCCACAGCAAGGCTCAGCAGGATCAAGGCGGCAAGCGCCAACAGATCACCGGTACGCGCATAGAGCGTCGGCGGCAAAGGCGCGGGCAATTCCGCGTCAACGTAACCCGCCTGCCCCAACCCCAGGCTGGCGGTCACGCGACCAAGCGGGTCGATCATGGCCGAGACGCCGGTATTGGCGGCGCGCATCAGAGGCACGCCTTGCTCGATGGCGCGCATCTGGGCCTGGGCCAGATGCTGATAGGGACCAGAACGCGCCCCGAACCAGGCGTCATTTGTCACCTGCAGCAGAAACTCGGGCCGGGCGCTGGCAGCATTGATGTCCTGCGGAAACACCGCCTCGTAGCAAATCAGCGGCAGCGCACGACCAAGCGTGCCCATCGACACCAGCTCAGCCCCCGGGCCCGAACTGAACCCCTGCCCCGCATTGGCAGCGAACCCATAAATCCCGAAACGGGCCATCAAATCCCCAAAGGGAACATACTCTCCAAACGGCACCAGGTGGTGCTTGTCATATACCCCTGCTACCTGGCCCTGCTCATCCAGATAGACCATCGAGTTGAAGATGCGGCTGCCTTCGGACCGGCGGATACCCAGTGCAAGGGCCGCGCCATCAGCAGCTGCAGCAATCCTGTCCAAAGCTGGGCCACCGGTTTCCAGCCACACCGGCACCGCCGTTTCCGGCCAAACGATCAAATCCGGACGCGGCACGGCAGCCGTGTAATCAATCTGCCGCTCGTAGAAAGTTGGCATGTGGGCCGGGTCCCACTTTTGGTGTTGCGGTGCATTGGGTTGTACAAGGCGCACGGTGTGGCCGGTTCCCGTCACCGGCGGCGCGCTTGCGCCCCCCCCAAGGACAGCCAAACCAAAAGCCACCGCCGGGGCTGCGTTCCAAAGCGCGCGGCCCGAGCGTGGGCCGATCAGCAGCAACCCGGTGGCAAAACTGATCATCACGGTCAACAATGCCAACCCGTGCGGACCGACCCAAGCCAATAGCGCTGCGGCATCCGAGCCCACCCAAATCTGTGCCAATCCGGCCCAGGGAAACCCCGTGAACACGTATGCGCGGGCAAACTCGGCCAAGGACAACGTGCAGACCAACAGCCACATGCGCGATCCTGGAGCCTTGCCCCATCGGTGCGCTGCCCAAAAGGCCGCGCCCCAAAAGAGCGCCAACCCGCCTGACAAAAAGCTCAGCGCAAATGGCGCCATCCATGCGTGCCGCTCGGGGTCGACAAAAAACGGCTCGACGATCCAGAGCAACCCATGTGCAAAATACCCCAGCCCCAAAGCCCAGCCCAAACCAAAGGCCTGGCGCGGCGCTGTTACTGAGGTCATCAGCCATGGCACCAGAGTCAACACAACCAGCGTGACCCACCACGCTCCAAAAGGCGCCAATCCAAAGGCGGCAATGGCGCCGAGCAAAACCGTCAGCGACAGCCTAGCCCACAAAGGCCCCATCAGCAGACGGTTCATTCGATCAGATCTGGCAGCATGACCCGCAACCGCTTGATACGGCGGGGGTCAGCGTCGATGACCTCGAACTCGGGCCCATCGGGGTGGCAGACGACTTCGCCACGCGCGGGTACGCGGCCCGACAGCATGAAGACCAAACCGCCCAGCGTGTCGATCTCTTCCTCGTCCACATCCTCGTGTTTAGTCAGCGAGCGGCCGATCTCGGACTCGAACTCATCAAGCGGCGTGCGGGCTTGGGCCACATAGCAGCCAGGCTTTTCCTTGAGCCAGGTCTGATCCTCGCCGGTGTCATGCTCATCCTCGATCTCACCCACGACCTGTTCGATCAGATCCTCGATCGTCAGCAAGCCATCGACGCCGCCATATTCATCGATCACCAGCGCCATGTGGCGCCGCTCGGTCTGCATTTTGGCCAGCAGCACACCAATGGGCATGGAGGGGGGCACAAACAGCAACGGGCGGACCATGCTTTGCAGGTCGAACTCGGTCGAGTTGCCATTGAAACCGTGGATCAGGGCAAAATCCTTGAGGTGGGCGAACCCAAGCGGCGTATCCAGAGTCCCCTCGTAAACCGGTATTCGGGTCAGACCGCTGTCGCGAAAGACCTGCACCAGTTCGTCGCGGGAAATCGTGTTGGGCACCGACACAATCTCGGCCGTGGGAATCGCCACGTCCTCGACCCGCATCCGACGCAGGTTGATCATGCCATGAGGTTGGGCCGTAGTGGTCGCCGGATGGTTCGGTTCCACTGGTTCAGGCTCTTCCGTTGGGGAGGAGATCGCATCCATGATGCGTGAGAAAAAGCCCCGTTCCGCCGATGCAGTGTCGGCGGAGAAATCTGCTGTGTTCTGCAACTGCGCGCTTTGCGCTGCGTTAGAACTGCCGTCTGTGTCGCCCATTATTCCTATTCCAAAACCAAGGCCCAAAAGGCCCCTTCACTCTATATATGGGTTATTGATGCCCATTTTGCCAAGTATCTCGACCTCTAATGCCTCCATCACAGTGGCATCGGCGTCACGGATATGGTCATACCCCAGCAGATGTAAAACCCCGTGTACGATCAAATGTGTCACGTGATCGTCCATCGGCTTGCCCGCAGCCTGCGCTTCGCGGGCGCAAGTGTCATATGAGATCGCGATGTCGCCCACGGCCAGTTCGCCCATGAAATCGGGCTCAGGTCGATCTGGTTCACCACCGGGCCTTTCGGGTGCCAGCTCTTGCGCGGGCCAGCTGAGCACGTTGGTGGGTGTGGGTTTGTCGCGAAACTCGGCGTTCAGCACCGCAATTCGGTCATCATCACAGGCCAGCAGTGAAATCTCGCACGCCTCGGCGTCCAACCCCTGATGAGCCAGCGTCACAGCAGTGGCGCGTTCGGCCAACGCCTCAAGACCGGCATCTTGCCAGCGGTCGTCTTCGATTGCGATATCCAGCATGCCTGCCCCGTTGCCTTGGCCTCAAGCGCGGCCCGAGTCGGCCTCATACGCTTCGATGATCGCGGCGACAAGCGGGTGACGCACAACGTCCTTGGAGGTGAAGTAGTTGAAACTGATCTTGGGGATCGAAGTGAGCAGGCGTTCGGCGTCTTGCAGACCCGATTGCACCCCGCGCGGCAGGTCCACCTGGCTGCGGTCGCCGGTAATGACCATGCGCGAGCCTTCGCCCAGACGGGTCAAGAACATCTTCATCTGCATGGTGGTGGCGTTCTGCGCCTCATCCAGCACCACAAAGGCATTGGCCAGCGTACGGCCCCGCATAAAGGCCAGCGGCGCGATTTCGATCCGCTTTTCTTCGATCAACTTGGCCAATTGCTTGCCGGGCAGGAAATCATTCAGCGCGTCATAAAGCGGCTGCATGTAAGGATCGACCTTGTCCTTCATGTCACCGGGCAGATAGCCCAGCTTTTCACCCGCCTCGACCGCAGGACGCGACAGGATGATGCGATCCACATGACCGCCGATGAACATCGACACACCAACGGCCACAGCCAGATAAGTCTTACCCGTACCGGCAGGACCAATGCCAAAGGCAAGTTCGTTTTCAAACAGCGACTGGACATAGGCCTTTTGCGCGTCGGTGCGCGGCTCGACCAGCTTCTTGCGGGTCTTGATCTCGACCTTGCCGCCCTTGAACATCTCCAGCTGGTCACCGTCGCGTGCGCCGGTGTCCCTGGCTGACGTGTCCATGCGCAGCTCGCGGTCGATATCGCCGGGTTCAACAGTACGACCCGCCTGCAAGCGGTCATAAAGCGCCTGCAGCACTTCGAGCGCGCGTTTCTGCGAAGCCTCGCCGCCCATGATCACCAATTGGTTGCCACGCCGTGCGATCTGCACGTCGAGCGCCTTTTCGATCATGGCCAGATTGCGGTCGTATTCGCCGCAAAGGTCGATCAACAGTCGGTTGTCAGAAAATTCGATCTGCGCCTCGCGCGGGGCGCTTTCGGTTGGCGGTGGGGTCAGGGCACCAATGGCCAATCTGCTCTCCTGTTTTGGCAGTCTGGTTCAAGCGTAGCCACGATCACCGCGCGTGCGCAAGCCGCCATGTTCACTTTTCATCCAACTGAAACAAAATTGGTGAGGGCAAAGGCAAAATTCTGCCACCGCCCCCTTTTCAGCATGAAAAAGAAAACGACCAGCAAAGGCATTGCTGGTCGTTCCGTGTTTGATGCGAATGTTCAGGCGATCAGATCGCGTCTACGACACCCGAGCCTTTCTTGAACGGCCCGGTGGCCACACCCGGAGGGGCCGCACCCGAGCAGACCGGCTTGCCGTTGCGGTCCAGACGCTGGGACAGGTACCCTTCGAGCCCGTCGTCGATGATCCAGTGGTCACAGCCCGTTGGGTCAACCCAAATGCCCGCCTTCAGGTTCGACAGGTCACCGGAATCAAAGCCCCGGTCCACGGTTTTGTCGGTTGCCTCGCAGGCGGCCAAGCCACCCAAGGCTGCGAGAAGCGCAATGCCTTTGATCAGTTTCATGACAGCTCTCCTCAATTCACGCAGATGATTTCAACGCGGCGGTTCTGCGCCATGTTCGACGCGTTTGTATTCGGCACCCGTGGATCACGCTCGCCGTAGCCCCGCACATCGACAATGCGCGCGCCCGTGCTGCGACCGACGCGTGCGACCGAATTGGCCCGGTTCTGCGACAGGCGCAGGTTATACGCATCCGACGCCCGGCTGTCGGTATGGCCAGTAACGATATAGCCATTGGCCTGGGTGGTCCGGAAAAACTCCTTAAGACGCGCCTGACCGGCCGAGCTGATACGGAAGCTGTCGGTGGCAAAGAACTGATCCGCAGGCAGTGTGCCGCACAGATTGCCGCGACGGCAGACCGGAATGCCCTGACGGGTCACGTGCGGCGTCATATACCCCTCGGCCCCGTCATCCATCACCCAGTGCTCGCACCCATCAGGATCGACCCAGATGGTGGGCACATAGCGCTCACCGATAACTGTACGTTGGTTCTGTGCGCTGGCGGGGGTGGCAGTAACCCCGGCAATCGCAACAATGGCAGCAAGCGCCGCTACAGCGCTCTTGATTTTGAAACTAAACACCGCTGATATCCCTCACCATAGTTCCCCCAAAAAATTGGCACCGCTGACATGCATCGGCGAGTACCCATAACCCAATTGACCTAAGGTTAGGAAAATAAGAGATAATTGTGAAGCAAAATCCACCACATATTGTGGCCGAGCTGGAGATACTCACCAGAAATTCAACAGATTGTCGCTGAACTGGCAACTTTGGTCAGTTCAGAAAATTGAGTGAGTCGCCCCAATACAATCGCAGCGCGATCAGCGGATGACTTCTCCTGCCAGCGAATTTGCGCCGGACGACACGATTTTGACCCGCGTGATGTCGCCGATTTCCGCACCAGACCCGGTCACGTGAACCGCGTGCAGATACTCGGATTTTCCGACCATCTGGTCGTCAAACCGCCCCTCTTTTTCGAACAGAACGCTGACCTCGCGGCCAACCATGCTGTCCTGGATCTCGCGCTGGTGTTGGGTGATCATTGCTTGCAGGCGCTGCAGGCGGTCGTCGGCCTCGGTTGGATCGACCTGGGGCCGTTCCGCCGCGGGCGTGCCAGGGCGGGTCGAGTATTTGAATGAATAGGCGTAGCCGTATTTGACCTGCTCCACCAAATCGAGCGTGGCCTGGAAATCCTCTTCGGTCTCTTCAGGAAAGCCGACGATGAAATCCCCGGACATGACAATGTCAGGCCGCGCCGCGCGGATACGCTCGATCAGCTTGAGATAGCTTTCGGCCGTATGGCTGCGGTTCATCCGTTTCAGGATCTTGTCCGATCCGGCCTGCACAGGCAGATGCAGATAAGGCATCAGCTTTGAACAGGTGCCATGCGCCTCGATCAGGTCGTCCATCATGTCGTTGGGGTGGCTGGTGGTAAACCGAATGCGCTCCAGCCCATCGACCTTGTCCAATTCCCAAATCAGCTGCGCCAGGGTCATGTCGCCGTTGGGACCGGCCCCATGGTACGCGTTGACGTTCTGCCCCAGCAACGTGATCTCGCGCACCCCACGTTCGACCAACTCGTTGGCCTCGCGAATGATTCGATCTGCCGGGCGGCTGACCTCGGCCCCACGAGTGTAAGGCACGACGCAGAAGGCGCAGAATTTGTCACAACCCTCTTGCACGGTCAGAAACGCGGTCGGACCACGCTTGGCCTTCGGGCGGTTCTTGAGCTTTTCGAACTTGTCTTCCTCAGGGAAATCAGTGTCGAGCGCCTTTTCCCCAGCCCGGGTCTTCGCCTCCATTTCCGGCAGGCGGTGATAACTCTGCGGCCCCACGACCAGATCGACCAGCGGCTGGCGGCGCATGATCTCCCGCCCTTCAGCCTGAGCCACACAGCCCGCCACACCGATCTTGAGATCGGGCTTCTCGGCCTTCAGCCCCTTGAACCGGCCCAATTCGGAATAGACCTTTTCGGCGGCCTTTTCCCGGATATGGCAGGTGTTCAGCAGGATCATGTCCGCGTCATCGGGCGACTTGGTCTCGACATAGCCTTTGCCGCCCAGGGCCTCGGCCATACGCTCACTGTCGTAAACGTTCATCTGGCAGCCATAGGTTTTGATATACAGCTTCTTGGGCTCGGACATTGGACAGGCCTTTGCGTTCGCGGGATCAGCGGCGGGCTTTATACCGTTCCAGCACCGCTTGCAATGCACGTGCAATTAACCGATTTTGGTGTTTGATGCCAGCACGGCAAATCAGGGACGCGCGGATGGAATACAACTCACTCGATCATCTCTTGCGCACAGGCAAGGAGACGCTGGTCAAAGGCCCGCTGGCGTTGATCTTTGTCGAGGACGACGTCGAACTGGCCACCACGATGCGCCACCACCTGCAATGCGGCTTTGCTTCTGTGCTGGCCTTTATGCCCGACGCGTTTCAACTGCCCAAGGACGTCGAAGCGCGGGTGCACAGGGTGCCTTTCGACTGCGGCCCCCGCAAATCGGTGGTCGACGCTATCAACCGGATCATCGAAGCCGCACCGGGCGTCTGGATGTACTACTGCTACAACGCCGAATACCTGTTCTATCCCTTCTGCGAGACCCGCAGCGTCGGCGAGATGCTGATGTTTCACAACGAAGAGCGCCGGGATTCCATGCTGACTTATGTCATCGATCTATATGCCGATGACCTCAAGGCGCACCCCGACGGGGTCTCATTGGACAAGGCCAATCTGGACAAGTCAGGCTATTACGCACAGGCCCGCAAAGACCCTGAAACGGGCCACCCTCGCGAGCGGCAGTTGGATTTCTTCGGTGGCGTTCGCTGGCGGTACGAAGAGCACATCCCAAAGGAAAGCCGCAAGATCGACCGGATTGCCCTGTTCAAATCGGCACCGGGGCTCAAGCTGTTGCCGAACCACACCTTCGAGGATCAGGAATACAACACCTATGCCTGCCCCTGGCACCACAATTTGACAGCGGCGATCTGTTCTTTCCGCACCACCAAAGCACTCAAGCGCAACCCCGGATCGACGTTTGAAATCGACAGCTTTCGCTGGCACAATTCGACGCCGTTCGAATGGCACTCGCGCCAGTTGCTTGATTTGGGACTCATGGAACCGGGGCAGTGGTTTTAACGCCACGCCCCTCTTCCTCTTGCCGAAAATATCCCGGGGGAGCCGCGCAGCGGCGGGGGCAGAGCCCCCACTTTTGCGCGAATTTCTCGGGTCTTATCCGATCAACATCGGGAACCAATCCTCTCGCAGGCGTTGACCCGGCTGCATGTCGTGCCCCGGAAACGGCGGCGAAGTGCGGCCAGGGCGTTCGACATAACGGGCATCATCCCCAACCAGACGCAGGGAAAAAGCCCGACGACGGCTGTTTGATGTATTGCCGCGTGCGCCGTGCAGGATCTTGTAGTTGAACGCCACCGCGTCGCCGGGCTGCATTTCGAATTCGACCACCTTCATGCCCTCGGCATCCGGATCGGGGATCGGCATGTACTGGCCCTCGTCGGCAAAGAACCCCTCTTCCGACACCCACCGGGTCGGCAACACCTCTTTTTCCCACAGATGCGAGCCTGCAACGCAGCGCAAGGTTGCCTCTTTCACCGGATCAAGCGGCGACCAAAAGCTGACGGTTTGCTGCCCTTCGACAAAATAGTACGGCCCGTCCTGGTGCCAGGGTGTCGCCATCGATGTGCCGGGTTCCTTGACCAGAACGTGGTCGTGAAACATCTGCACGGTTTCGGATTGCATCAGATCAGCAGCCACCTGCGCAGCGGGCGAGGCCTGGATCACGTCACGGAACTGCGGGATGCGGGTCCAATTGCAATAGTCGTCAAAGAACAGACCCGTCTGCCCCTCCTTCTTGTTGTCCGAGGCGTAAGGCCCCGGCTCAGCCATATTGACCTCGATCCCTTCCCGCAGGGCATCGACGTGATCGGCAAACAGGCCTGGCACAAGGACAACGCCATCGCGCTGATAGGTTTCGATCATTTCGGGCGTCACAGTTGGGTGCGTCATCGGGTCCTCCATACTGGGTGTTGAAAGAGTTCTGCCCCGGCGAAAACAACATTTCAAATCATATCTAGAAATGACATATTTAACTTCATGTTATACCTTACACTCCGCCACTACGAATACGCCTGCGCCATCGCGGCTGAGGGCAGCTTGTCGGCCGCCGCCGCGCGCCTCAACGTATCGCAACCCGCGTTGTCGAATGCACTGGACCGGATCGACACGCAGCTGGGGTATCCGCTGTTCATTCGCAAACGCGGGGCCGCGCTTGCCGTGACACCACAAGGTCGCCGGTTTGTAGAGAGGGCCGAGGCGCTTTTGGCGCGTGCGGCCAGTCTCGAGACCGGACAAGACGCGCAACCGACCACAACACGCCTGACGCTTGGGTGTTTTTCGGATCTGGCTCCTTTTCTGCTGGCCCCTGCCCTGCAACACCTGCGGCAGGCTTATCCGCAGATCACCGTCAGCCATCGCGCCGCCGCCTTTGAGCCGCTGATCAGCGCGCTGCTAGATGGGAGTATCGACATTGCCGTGACATATGACCTGGGGCTGGACGCTGGATTTACCCGGACCTCGCTGTTTCATCAGCGACCTGTTGCGGTGCTGTCACCGGATCACCACCTAGCCAGGCAACCCGACATCTCATTGCGTGACCTGTCGCAGCACCCGCTGATCCTGTCGGATGAAGGGCTATCGGCACAGCATATGCTGGGGCTGTTCCGGCGTCACGGTCTGCAGCCCGTGGTCGCACATCGCACGCCATCGCTGGAAATCATGCGCAGCCTCACCGCCCATGGTGAAGGCGCCGGCATCAGTTATGCCGCGCCTTTTGCCCTTCACAGCTATGATGGCCAGCCATTGGTGGCTATCCCGATCCGCGACCCCGACGCCAGCGAGCCGGTGATCCTGGCACGTCACGGCACCGGGCCCGGAGACCCAATCATCGAAGGTGCAATGGACATTTTGACAGAAGCGTTAAAGAGCCAGCGGCCCTGATCAGACCTTGCGCAGGCGGATTACCACATCGACCGAGGCGATCTCGACCCCTTCGGGGGCATCGGGCAGGCGCTGGATGACCAGCTGATCGGATGGCGCATCCGACAGACGGGCCTCGTCCTCCCAATAGAAATGGGGGTGATCGTGGGTGTTGGTGTCGAAATAGCTTTTCGAGCCGTCCACAGTGATTTCTTGCAGCACACCTGCGTCACAAAAAGCGCGCAACGTATTGTAGACAGTGGCCAGAGATACAGACGCGCCTTTGGTCTTTGAGGCCTCGAACAGGCTTTCTGCTGTGACATGACGGTGACGGCCATCGCCAACCAGAAGTTCAGCCAGCGTTACACGCTGACGGGTCGGACGCAGGCCTGCGTCAACCAACCACTCGGTGGCAATCTGTTGGCTATCTGGTGTCATTACGTCAAGACTCGCTCATGGCTGACTGTATATATAGGGCCGTCTCCCCGGTAATTTCAAATGAAATTCATTCGCAACTGAACGGACCCGACGTCGCAATCCACCAGTCGGGCACTTGCGGGACGGCTAGGCGCGATGCTAGAGGGTCGAAAGTGAAATTTGACACCCCAGGCAGGAGAAGCGGCAGCATGTCCCAATTCCCGAGCAGTTTTGACAAAGATGACCTGCTGAAATGCGCCCGTGGCGAGCTTTTTGGCCCCGGCAACGCTCAGCTTCCGGCGCCGCCGATGCTGATGATGGACCGGATCACCGAGATTTCGGGTGATGGCGGCGCGCATGGCAAAGGTCACGTGCTGGCGGAATTCGACATCACCCCGGACCTTTGGTTCTTTGATTGCCACTTTCCCGGTAACCCGATCATGCCCGGCTGCCTGGGCCTGGATGGTTTGTGGCAGTTGACCGGTTTCAATTTGGGCTGGCGTGGCTGGAAAGGTCGCGGCATGGCTGTGGGCGTTGGCGAAGTCAAACTGACCGGCATGGTCCGCCCGGACCGCAAGATGCTGACCTACAAGATCGACTTCAAAAAAGCGATCCAGACCCGCCGCCTGACAATGGGTGTTGCCGATGGTATCGTCGAAGCAGACGGCGAAATGATCTATCAGGTCAAAGACATGAAAGTGGCCCTTTCCGAAAGCTGAGGCCGCACTAAAACCGATATCGAAAGAGAGGCTCACGGGCCTCTTTTTCGCACCTGCAACAGAGAGGACTACGCCGTGTCGATCACTCACAAAGATCTATCTGATGCCCGCACAGCATGGGGTCAGGGTAAGATTGCCATCTCAAAAGCCTTTGAAGAGGGTGGAATTGACGCGGCACGTCAGGTCGCAGATGCCCATCTGGATGCGATCTATGGCTACAACTTGGGTCCTGTGTTGTTCAAACCGACCATGGCCAGCGGTCCGCAATCCTTTCGGCCAACCAAAGAAGGCGCCTTGGCCTATTTCTGTGGCCATTCCGAAGAATATCCGCGGGACAACGGGTTTGCGATCCAAGGCTGGCGGGCCATGGACAGCGTAACGTCGGCCGAATACATCGAAGGTGACATCGCAATGTGGATGGGCTGGGTCATGTTGACGGACAAGGACGGCAACGTCACCAAAGTGGACAAGTCGTTCGGCTACAAGAAAGATGCAGACGGCACCCTGCGCATCGTCCTGCACCACTCGTCCCTGCCCAACGAATTCTGATCGACCGGCCGCCGCCGCCAAAAGTTATAGCGCTTGATGCTTAGCTGAGATCATGTAGCGGCTGCGTGCCAATCAGAACATGGGATGATGCGTGCAAAACCGCTGACCGCTTGTATCGCATCTGCATCACGAGAGGCCAATGCACCCGATCATCGACCTCAAAGTGTTTAGAGATCAAACGCGACGCCATCATTACGGGCGCCGATTTCTTTGAAAGAAATCGACCCAAAAACTTTGAAAGTTTTTGGGTCGCCACCCACCGCAAGCGTTTCAAGACGGGGATCAAGCGACCACACAGCGTCAACCCATCTTGCACCCCCACGTCGCAATGCATACTAAGACATAAGCTAACAAGGGAGTGCACGTATGCGTCGTGTCGTGGTCACCGGTCTGGGCATTGTCTCGTCGATCGGCAACAATGCCCAAGAGGTCGTCGCCTCGCTGAAGGCAGGCAAATCCGGGATCGTCTCAAGTGACGAGATGGTTGAACATGGCTTTCGTAGCCAGATCGCCGGCACGCTGAAACTCGACATCAAGGAGCACGTGGACAAACGCGCGCTGCGCTTCATGGGGCCGGGTGCGGCCTATGCCCATATCGCCATGAGCCAGGCCATCGCTGATGCCGGCCTGACCGAGGATGACGTCGTGAATGTGCGCACCGGTCTGGTGGCCGGATCGGGCGGCCCGTCGACCAGCGCCATGCTGGCTGCGCATCAGGTGGTTGCCAAAACCGGGGCAACCAAGCGGATCGGGCCCTTTGCAGTGCCCAAATGCATGAGCTCGACCATCTCTGCCAACCTGGCGACGGCGTTCAAGATCAAGGGCATCAACTATTCGATCACCTCGGCCTGTTCGACCTCTCTACACTGCATCGGCAATGCGGCCGAGCAGATCATGCTGGGCAAGCAGGACGTGATGTTTGCAGGCGGCGGCGAAGAGCTGGACTGGACCCTGTCGTGCCTGTTCGACGCCATGGGCGCGATGAGCTCGAAATACAACGACACGCCGGACAAGGCCTCGCGCGCGTTTGACGAGAACCGCGATGGGTTCGTGATCTCGGGCGGTGGCGGCATTGTTGTGCTCGAAGACCTGGATCACGCTCTGGCGCGTGGTGCAAAGATCTATGCCGAAGTGACCGGTTACGCGGCCACATCCGATGGCCATGACATGGTGGCCCCCAGCGGTGAAGGCGGCGAACGCGCCATGCGTCTGGCCGTGTCGACCCTGCCCGAAGACCGCAAGGTCAGCTACATCAACGCGCATGGCACCTCGACCCCAGTCGGTGACGTGGGTGAGGTTGAAGCCGTGCGCCGCGTCTTTGGCGAAGGCAACGTGCCCCCCATCAGCTCGACCAAGTCGATGACCGGCCATGCGCAGGGCGCAGCTGGCGCTTTGGAGGCGATCTTCTGCTTGCTGATGCTGGACAATGATTTCATCACACCGTCAATCAACGTCGAGACTCTGGCCGAGGGGATCAACCCGGGCGAAGTGGCAACCGAGTTGGTCGAAAATGCAGGCCTCGATTCGGTCATGACCAACAGCTTTGGCTTTGGCGGCACCAACGGATCGATGATCCTGAGCAAGTACAAAGGATAAACCGATGACCGGAGCATTGCAGGGCAAACGCGGGCTGATCATGGGCGTTGCCAATGATCGCTCGATCGCTTGGGGCATCGCCAAAGCCATGGCCGAGGCGGGGGCCGAGCTGGCCTTCACCTATCAGGGTGAAGCCTTTGGCAAACGCTTGGAGCCACTGGCGCAGAGCGTCGGTTCTGATTTCATGGTGGATGTGGATGTCACCGATGATGCGTCACTGGACACGGCCTTTGCCCAATTGGGTGACCGTTGGCCCACCATCGACTTTCTGGTGCACGCCATCGCCTATTCGGACAAGACCGAACTGACGGGGCGGTTTTTAGATACCAGCCGGGCGAACTTCAAAAACTCGATGGATATCTCGGCCTATTCCTTTATCGAAGTGGCCCGCCGAGCGCATCCGCTGATGAAAGACAACGGCGGCACGCTGCTGACGCTGACTTATGCCGGGTCGAACCGGGTTGTCCCGAATTACAACGTGATGGGCGTGGCCAAGGCAGCGCTGGAATCAGCGACCCGTTATCTGGCAAACGATCTGGGCCCCGAAGGCATCCGCGTGAACGCCATTTCGCCCGGACCAATGAAAACCCTGGCCGGCGCGGCCATCGGGGGGGCCCGCAAGACGTTCAAGTTTGCTGACACCAACGCGCCCATGCGCTCGAACGCAACGCTTGAGGCGGTTGGCGGCACAGCGGTTTACCTGACCTCGGATGCGGGCGCCTGCACCACAGGCGAGATCATTCGCGTCGACGGCGGCTTCCACGTCCTGGGTATGCCGCAGCCTGAAAGCATGTAATTTTGTGGCGGCGGGGCCTGCAAGAGATTGCCATGGCCCCGCCCTTTGATTGCCAAGGTTTCGGGTCATGGTGCCTGCATGCCTCAGCCCGATGTCACCCTTAGCGCCCGAATGCGCGACCCCAAGCCAAACGCCAACCCCTTGCGCGGATTGAAGGTCACGCTGGTGGCTGGATGCGGCTGTTTGATGGTGGTGGTACTGATGTCTTCACCCCAGGTACAAGGGCTGTTTACCGAACCGAAGGCGCATGTTGATGTGCATCAGGTCGCTGATACAGAAATTGGATCGGCGACAGATGTGAGCGAGGCGACAGAAGCAACTTCAGTTGTCGCGCAATTGGATATCCCCAACGCCGAACCGTCATCACCAGCCGAAAACGGTTCTACATGGTTGGGCAGCCTCAACCTGCCCGACGCGGGCAGTATGTTTGGCGGAGATGCCGAGCAGTCCGACACACCTGCCGTCCCGATTGTCTCTTCCATGCCCCGCAGCCGTATTCCCGTGCGCAGAGGCGGCCTGACTTTGGACGAATGAGCGCCAAGCGCGTCTTGGAACCAAGTCGAAACCACCAAGGCACTGCACCGCCTATCCCATACAACGGCGTTGCGTTTGACCGCTTCGGGAGCGCTCCCGCACCCGAGCGATCCCGACTGCGTCGGCACCGCTAACGGCTTTGGGCCGAGCGCCGCGCTGCGCGCGGCGCGGTCCCGCCAGCAGCAAACGCCGCGCACAAAGTCGGCCTCAATAGCGCTTAGATCCCAACGATGCACCAACCGCCGAGCGAAGCGAGGCCCGGCCCAACGGGAGGTGGCGCCCCGTCAGGGGCGTTTCCGACGGGCGGGAGCCCCCCGCCCCACGTGCAACGGGTCAATTGATCGAAACGATCTCGAAATCGAACACCAGATCCTGGCCCGCGAGCGGGTGATTGGCGTCAAGGGTCACTGTTGCCTCGTCCACTTCCACAACGGTCACAGGCAGAGCCTGACCGTCCGGGGTCTGCATCTGCAACTGAGTGCCGATCTCCAGCGGAATGTCATCCGGGATGCCTTCGCGAGGAATGGATTGACGGGCGGCGGGGTTGATCGGGCCATAGGCTTCTTTGCAATCGATCGTCACCTTCTTCTTCTCCCCCACTTCCATATCTGGAAGCGCCTTATCCAAGCCCGGGATAATCTGACCCGAACCCACCACAAACTCCAACGGATCCCGCCCTTCCGAACTGTCAAAAGTGCTGCCATCCAGCAGGGTTCCGGTGTAGTGGATGCGCACTGTGTCGCCTGATTTGACCTTGGTCATTGGGTCTCCGATCGAGTGGGAGTTGAAAGATGGCGCACCCTGACGGACCCTCACGCCAATGTAAAGGTTCGGGGCTTTTCCCCCTGCCCCGCCTGTGCAACCCTGCGCCTCGGAGTTGAGGGAGAGGACATCATGGCAATCACAACCTGCGTATTCGACGCTTACGGCACCTTGTTCGACGTGGCCGCCGCTGCTCGACAAGCCGCATCCGAGCCTGCGCATGCCGCGCTCAAGGACACCTGGATGGATCTCGCCAACTATTGGCGCCTGAAGCAACTGCAATATACCTGGCTGCGCGCCATAACGGACGCGCATACCGATTTCTGGGATGTGACCCAGGACGGCTTGGATTGGGCGCTCGAGGCAACGGGTCTGGACGGTGACCCAGCCTTACGCCAACGGTTGCTTGATCTCTATTGGGAGTTGCAAGCCTATCCGGAAGTGCCGCAAATGCTGCGCGCGCTAAAGGATGCCGGGTTGAAAACCGCGATCCTGTCGAACGGCTCCCCCGCGATGCTGGATGGCGCGGTACAGTCGGCGGGCGTTGGCGATGTGCTGGATGATGTGCTCTCGGTCGAAAGCGTCGGCATCTTCAAACCTGACGCACGTGTCTATGATCTTGTCGGGCACCGGTTCGGTTGCGCGCGCGATGAGGTGCTGTTTGTCAGCTCGAACGGTTGGGACGCGGTCGGGGCCAGCGGCTATGGGTTCACCACCGCTTGGGTCAATCGCGCTGCCGAGCCGATGGACCGCTTGCCATGGACGCCTGCACATGTACTGTCCGACCTCACGAGCATTCCGCAACTGGCAGGGGTTTGATGGCCGATTTCACCACCTCGGACGGCAAGCGCATTCACTATACTGATACTGGGAGCGGGCAGCCGCTCCTGTGTTTGGCGGGATTGACCCGTTGCGGGCGGGATTTTTCCCATCTCGCACCGCATGTCACCGACTTGCGCATGATCACGATGGATTATCGCGGGCGCGCGCAATCAGAGTATGACCCCGACTACATGAACTACAATGTGATGCGCGAAGGGCAGGACGCCATCGAGCTGCTGGATCACCTTGGCCTTGAGCGCGTGACCCTCTTGGGCACTTCGCGCGGCGGGCTGATCGCAATGACCTTGGCCGCGACGCAGCCACAGCGATTGGCAGGTGTGATCCTGAATGACGTGGGCCCGGTCGTCAGCCCCGAAGGCATCGCGCGGATCATGGAATATGTGGGCAAACCGCCCGTTTCCAAAACCTATGGTGAGGCGGCTAAGGCGATGCACGCCGCACTTGCACCGCAATTCCCTGATGTCCCGGCAGAGGTCTGGCAACAACAGGTCGAGACACAGTATGACGAGACACCGGACGGATTGGCCCTGCGCTATGACGCAAAACTACGGGATGCGCTGATTGAACAGGCTGCAGCTGGTCCTGTGCCGGACCTCTGGCCGCTGTTCGAGGCCCTCAAAGAGCTGCCCACAGGTGCCATCCGAGGCGAAAACTCGGATATTCTGGAACCGGGCACCTTGGCCGAGATGCAAACCCGGCACCCCGAGATGTTGACGGCTGTCATCCCCAATCGGGGCCATGTGCCGTTTTTGGACGAGCCTCAGTCCCTTTCCCTCATCCGTAACATTCTGGAGCGCGCCTTATGAGCTCAATCGAATTGATTCACGCCGCCGCAGAGCGCCTGAAGGGCCACGCACGGCGCACGCCGCTTCTCAACTCTCCGTTTCTGGACGAGTTGGCCGAGCGGCGGCTGTTCGTGAAACCCGAATGCCTGCAACACACGGGAAGTTTCAAGTTTCGCGGCGCCTGGTCGGCCGTCTCCGCGCTGGATGAGGACACCCGCACGCGCGGCATTCTTGCGTTTTCGTCCGGCAACCACGCGCAGGGCATTGCCATGGCCGCCACCAAACATGGTGCGCCGTCCGTGATCATCATGCCGTCGGATGCGCCAAAGATGAAAATCGACAACACACGCGCCCTTGGGGCCGAGGTGGTGCTTTATGATCGTGGCAGCGAAAGCCGCGAACAGATTGGCGAGCGGCTGCGGCAGGAACGGGGGCTCACCCTGATCAAGCCCTATGACGAACCCCAGGTGATTGCAGGCCAAGGCACGACAGGCTTGGAGATCGCGGAACAGGCCGCCGAGCACTGCGTTACCCAAGGCGACGTTCTGGTCTGCTGTGGAGGTGGCGGGCTGACGTCGGGCATAGCGCTGGCGCTGGAAGAACACGCGCCAGGTCTGCGCCCCCGGCCCTGTGAGCCACAGGGGTTCGATGACGTGACACGCTCGCTGGCCTCGGGTCAGATCGAACAGAACCCAGCAACCTCAGGCAACATTTGTGATGCCATCCTGACCCCGTCACCGGGCGAGATCACCTTCCCGATCATGTACGAGCGCTGTGGCCCGGGCATGACCGTCACCGAAGACGAGGCGCTGCACGCCATGGCGCTGGCATTTTCACGGCTCAAGATCGTGCTAGAGCCGGGCGGGGCCGTCGCTTTGGCCGCAGCGCTGTTCCGCAAGGATCAGATCGAGGGCGAGGCTGTGATCGCCGTCGCCTCGGGTGGCAATGTAGACGCCAAGATTTTCTGCACAGCCCTGGAGCGTTTCGCATGACCCGGTTCACCATTGCATCGTTTAACGTCAAAAACCTGATCGGGGCGGACAAGGAATATTATACCTTCCAAAAATACGCGCCCGAGGAATACGCCTGGAAACAGGATTGGATGGCGGACCAGTTGCTGACCATGGACGCGGATGTCGTCGGTTTTCAGGAAATCTTTGAAGAAGAAGCCTTGCGCGATGTGATAGCGGAAACGGACCGGCGCGGCAGGGAGGCAAATGACGCCAATCTGCCAGATAGATCCAAGCGCTATCACAAGAAGGCAATCTTTCGAAAGCTGGCCTTTGGCGGGTACAAGGACGCGGCGCTAGCCTTTGCAGCCAATGCATCAGATGGCGGTCCGGGCGAACGACGGCCCGGGCTGGCGGTGCTGTCGCGTTTTGGCTTTCCCGAGGAACCGGAAATCATCCAGGAGCTGCCGGAGCCCCTGCGCATCCCCATGTCCGCTTTGGGCGGCGATGAAGGTGCTGGTCACTACACGTTAACCCGCATCTCGCGACCGATCCTGAAAGTCCGTGTCCCGGTTGGGGGCAAGGTCATCACCGTCTTCAACTGCCATCTGAAATCGAAGCTAGGAGAGTTCATTCGCCCCGATGGCGCCGAGTTCGCGCCCGAGGCCGTACTGACCGCCTATGACCCGGTAGGCCGCGCCATGGGCGCGCTGCGTTCGGCCTTGCGGCGCATGGCCGAGGCCTGGGTCCTGCGGCGCGAGATCGTGGCCGAACTGGACAAGGGTCACCCCGTGATGGTTCTGGGCGACTTCAACGATGGCGAACATGCGGTGAGTTCCGAGATCATCTCGGGCGAGCATCCGTTCAAGAACTACTCCTGGATGCTGCGCCACGACGCCCAGGCCCCCAATGATCGTTATTCGCGCGACGAGAATGAACAGATCACCGAGGCCGTGGACCGGGTTCGGCTACGTTCGGCCGAGAAGATGTTCGTGCGCAAATCCCTGCGCGACATGGTTTATACGGCGGCCTTTGGCGGGGTGTATGAGAGCATCGACCAGATCTATATGTCGCGCCATTTCGACAGCGCCTGGGGCAAGGCCATGGGCGAGATGGAGTATTACAGCGTCTTCAACGACCACCTGACGGATGGCTCACACCCCGAAGCGCCCTATAACAAGCTCGCCTCGGACCACGGCCAGATCATGGCGCATATCCGGCTGAATTAACGATTCTCGGTAACGGGGAACTCCCGCGCCCGCGCCAACCTGACTGCGTCAGCTCAGCGAGCGGCCTTGGGCCGGGCGCCTCGCCTACCGGCTCGGCGCGGTTCCGCGTGAGGCGAAGGGTTCATGCTGCTTCCATCTGGTGCGGCGCAGTGCCAACCGCCGAGCGAAGCGAGGCCCGGCCCAACGGGAGGAGGGCATCTTTGATGCACGAACGACGGGCGGGAGCGCCCCCGTTTCCTTGCGTTATTGTCTCGTTGGTTCCTTACCGTGAATGGAACTGATCCCGGAACTCTTGCCGCAGGCGCAGGCGTTCGGGATATTCCTGCAGGAACTGCTCGGGTGGTTTGCCCTCCCACACCTGCGCATAGACGCGCATCTTGTTGCCGCCATAGATCTTGGCCAGATCCTCGTTTGAATAGCCGCGCGCCCACAGGTCATCAGTGATTGCCGCCAATATCTTGGCCAGTTCTCCGTTGCCTGTCGCGCCCTTGTTGAAGGCTTCGATCATATATCCGCCATCGTCATACATCGCCGCGTTGGCGGTCGCAAAATCCACCACCAACTTGGTCGAGAACATGTCATCCGTGGCAATGCCCACGTGATCAACGCCGACCAGCTGCACGTAGTAATCGATCATGTCCGCCGCCTGCGCCGGCGAGATGTCATCGGGCCAGATGCCGTCCATCATCCATTCGGTAAAGGTCGGCGAGATATAGCCCCCCGACTTGGCCGCCCGCAGCGCCTCATCATCCGGAATGGCGCGATAGCAGCCGCGCGGTGTGGCCCCCGGCTCGCCCTTGTAAAGGCCCGCCGGAACCGAGTGGGTATAGACATAGGGCACACCAGGATAGGTCATATCCATGTAATCCATGGCATCGTTGGCGGTCTTTGATCCGGTGTGACTTAGATCCAGCAGGATGCCAAATCGGACCATCTCGTCGATCACCGACCTGCCCCACGGGGTCAAACCGATGTCGTTTCCGTTATAAGCTGCAAGCTGCCCTGAACCGGTGCGAAAAATGTCATTGTAGGCCAGGATCATGCTCTTGATCCCCATATCCTTGAGCAGCGCCATCTTTTTCAAATCGCCGTTCAGGATGGTGGCCGTCTGGCTGTTCCAGATCACCGCTGTCTTGCCCTGGGCATGGGCGGCTTCAATATCGCGGGTCTGATTGACCACCAGATAATTCTGAGGCTGCTCAGCCATCGCAGCACGGAAATGATAATGCTGTTCCAGCAGCGTCTCAAACGACATGTCCGCAGCGGCGAGGGTCATTTCATGCCCGGTGATCCCATTGTCCCGGGCGCGTTGAAAGTAGTCGTGAACTTGCGAGTATTCGGTCCAGCCGGTGCCATAGGGGCTGGCCAACATGCCCAGAACAATGGTGTCCTGCACGAACAGTTTTGCCTTGTCGGATGCCTCCCACGTCTTGCTTTCCTCGCTGGCCTGCCCTGCGGTGGCCAAGCCCAGCAGAACGGCCCCTAGTGCAATCATCCGTTTCACGTCGGTCTCTCCCCTGTCGCGTCACCCATCATGATATGCGCAATATGCAATATGTCACGCAAAGACTGATCAAAACTGCTGTCAGATACCGAAAGGTACGCCCCCAGTCACAGGCAGGTTGATGCCAGTGACATAGCGCCCTGCAGGGCCGACCAGATAGGCCACGGCTTCGGCCACATCTTCGGGGGAACCTGCATCGCGCAGCGCCACGTCCGAATAGCGGCGGCGCTTAATCTCGTCCAACGACACGCCCTTCTCATGTGACAAGCGCGCGTTGGCCGCCATGTGCATGTCCGTGGCAATGTAGCCAGAACACACGGTGTTACAGAGGATCCCATCGGGGCCAAACTCGGCGGCCAGGGTTTTGCTCAGACCAACCAACCCGTGTTTCATTGCCGTATAGGCGCCAAACCCGGCCTCGGCGCCCAAGGAGCCGGTCGAGCCGATGTTGATGATCCGCCCGCTCCCCTTGGCCTGCATGTCTGGGATCACCGCTTGGGCCAGTTGCATCGGTCCCAGCAGGTTGACCGCAAAGCTGGCTTGCCACTGCGCAGGCGTCGTGGACAGGAAATTGTCGGACCCCGCCAGAGAGCCTGCATTGTTGACCAATACATCCACAGGGCCGAATTTGGCCCGGGTTTCGTCAAGACAGACGGCGATCTGTTCGGGGTCGGTGACATCCATCTTCAAGGCCAGCCCACCGATCTGCGCGGCAAGGTCTTGCAGCAGACCAAGGTGCGGGCGCACCTGCCCATCTACCTCAAGGGCGCCATCAATGTCGGTGACAACAACCCGGGCACCATCCTGCGCCAGACGCTTGGCAATGGCCCGACCAATCCCGCGCGGTGCCGACGCCCCGGTGATCAGCACCACCTGACCTGCAAGTGAAATCACGGCTCTCTCCTTTTACACTTTAGCGTCACGATAGAAATCTGCATCAGTCAGAGCAATCGCCCCCTTGGTTTGCCGGTAGGCACCCCCTAGGGTACGCCAGAGCCAAGCATGGGAGAGGGCATATGCAAATCGCGGATTTGGGTGACGTTCGACTACATTATCGCATTGACGGCGACCCGGACGGCGCACCTGTGGTGTTTTCCAACTCGCTGGGTACCGACATGCGTCTTTGGGACCCGATCCTGCCGCTGCTGCCCAAAGGGTTGAAATTCATCCGGTATGACAAGCGCGGTCACGGACTGTCCTCAACACCTGCGGGGCCATACACGATGGGCAGTCTGGTGCGCGATGTGGAACGCCTGATGGATATGCTCGAGATCAAGGACAGCCTGTTTGTGGGCCTTTCGATCGGGGGCATGACGGCACAGGGGCTGGCGGTCAAACGGCTGGATCTGGTGCGCGCGATGGTATTGTCGAACACCGGCGCCAAGATCGGCACGCCCGAGATCTGGGACCAGCGCATCGCGGCCGTCAAAAAAGACGGGATCGAGGCGCTGGCCGACGGGGTGATGGAGCGGTGGTTCTCGAAAGCGTTCCGCGCCACATCCGAGCTCGAGTTGTGGCGCAACATGCTGGTGCGCACCCCGGCCGAAGGATACTGGGGTTGTTCAGCGGCGATCTCGGGCACGGATTTCTATACGCCCACCAGCGGCCTGCGCCTGCCCACCTTGGGCATTGCAGGGTCCGAAGACGGCTCGACCCCGCCTGATCTGATGCGCGAGACCACCGACCTGATCCCCGGCTCGCAGTTTCACCTGATCCGCAAAGCAGGTCACCTGCCCTGCGTCGAACAGCCCGAGGAGTATGCGCGCGTGTTGACGCAGTTCATCCACGACACCGGGCATCTTTGACCATGGCCGAATTCCTGCTGGTGCACGGGTCGTGCCACGGCGCGTGGTGCTGGCGCGACTTGATCCCAGCGCTAGAGTCTCAGGGGCATGTGGTGCAGGCCATCGACCTACCTGGCATGGGCGAGGATCAAACGCCGCTGGCGCAGATCACGCTGGACGATTGCCGCAGTGCCGTGCTGGCGGCGTCCACACCCGACACTTTGATCGTGGGACATTCGTGGGGCGGTTACCCCATCAGCGCAGCGGCAGAAGCCGATCCCAACGCCATGCGCGGGTTGATTTACCTCTGCGCCTATTTCCCGGTGGATGGTCTGTCGATGGTTGACCGCCGCAAAGGCGCGCCGCGCCAACCCCTGGCCGAAGCCGTGGTGAAATCCGACGATGGCGTATCCTACACGATCCAACCCGACCGCGTGTCAGATCTCTTTTATCACGACTGCCCGCCAGATGCAGTGGCCTATGCAATGGCGCATCTGCTGCCACAACCCATTGCTCCACAAGACACTCCGCTGCCAACAAGTGCAGCTTTTGACGGCGTTCCCAAATCCTATATCCGCTGCGCGGACGATCGGACCATTCCGCCCGAGTATCAAACCCAGATGACCCGCGACTGGCCCCCGGACCATGTCCACGTTATGGAATGCTCACATTCGCCGTTTTTCTCTGACCCGCAGGGGCTGGCGGCGCTCTTGACCCGGATCGAAAGGCAATTCTGATGGCGGCTAGCGTCTTTGACAGCGCGCTCTTTTCCAAACTGTTTCCCACCGGCGAGGTGGGGCGTCTGTTCACCGACACCGCCGAATTGCGCGCCATGCTGCTGGTCGAGGGGATGTTGGCCAAGGTACAGGGCGAACAGGGGATCATCCCCGAAGACAGTGCCGCCGCCATCAGCCGCGCCGCGATGGAGGTGCAGCTCGACCCCGGTGCATTGGCGCCCGCCACCGGTCAAAACGGCGTCAGCGTACCCGCCCTTGTCGCGGCCTTCCGGGCCGAGATGCAGGCACCGGAACACGCGCAATATGCCCATTGGGGCGCGACCTCGCAGGATATCATCGACACCGGGTTGATGCTGCGTCTGCGGCAGGCTTTGGGTTTGATCGAAAATGACCTGCGGGCGCTGTTGGACCGGCTGGCGCAGATGGCCGACGCGCACGCCAAAACACCCATGGCTGCGCGCACCTATGGTCAGCACGCGACGCCCACCTCTTTTGGGGCTGTTGTCGCCTCTTGGGGCGAGCCGCTGTTGGGCCTGCTCACAGAACTGCCCGAGCTGCGCAGATCTTGCTTGCTGGTATCTTTGTCGGGCGCGGCTGGGACCTCCTCGGCGCTTGGACCGCAGGCGGTTGAGACGCGGGCAAAGCTGGCCAACTTGCTGAACCTGACAGACCCCGAACGGTCGTGGCACACCGACCGCACGCCCGTTCTGCGCATCGCCGAGTGGCTCGGCCGCGTAGGCCTTGCCCTTGGCAAATTGGGTGAGGATGTCACCGACCTGGTGCAAAGCGGCATCTCCGAGATCACCTTGGGCGGTGGTGGGTCGTCATCGACCATGCCGCAAAAGCAGAACCCGGTGGCGCCTTCGGTGCTGGTGGCGCTGTCTCGTCAGACAGCCGGGTTGATGCCTGTGCTGCAGGGTGCTGCTGTGCATCGCCATCAACGCGATGGAGCCGCCTGGTTCACCGAGTGGATGTGCCTGCCACAGATCGTTCTGGGCGCGGCGTCCGCAGCGCAACAGGGCGTGGCTTTGTGCCAATTCCTGGCTCCGAACCCTGCGAAGATGCTTAGGGCGCTGGATGAATCTCTGGACCTGATCCATGCCGAAGCATTGAGCTTTGCCCTGACCGAGCACCTGCCCCGTCCCGAGGCGCAGGCCGCCACCAAGGCGCTGTGCAAGGATGCGATGGAAACCGATACCCCCCTGCGCGAGGTCGTGGCGCGCGATTGGCCACAACTGAACACGCAGATGTTGTTCGAACCCACAAACCAGATGGGACAAGCGCCCGAAGCCGCTCGCGCCTTTGCCGAGCGGGTGCGTGCCGCAGCGACACAATAAAGCTCACCTTTTCATCGCGCCCAGGGCGACCTAGGTTGCGCACCAAGCTATCAACCGGAGCAACCCCGTGCGCCTGCCCATCGTTTTCATCCTGATCACCGTCATGATCGACGCTATGGGCATCGGTTTGATCATGCCGATCATGCCTGACCTGATCGTCGAGGTGCAGGGTGGCACACTGGCCGAAGCAGCGCTTTGGGGCGGTGTGCTGAGCACCGTCTTTGCGGTGATGCAGTTCCTGTTCAGCCCAGTCATCGGCAACCTGTCCGACAGCGTCGGACGGCGGCCTGTGCTGCTGGTGTCGCTGTTTGTGATGGCACTGGATTACCTGGTGATGGCCGTTGCGGGCACCATGTGGCTCTTGCTGATCGGGCGCATCGTGGGCGGTATCACCGCGGCCACCCATGCCACCGCCGGAGCTTACATAGCTGACATATCCGAGCCGCACAAAAAGGCTGCCAACTTTGGGCTGTTGGGTGCGGCCTTTGGCATGGGTTTTGTTTTGGGACCGTTGATCGGTGGCCTGTTGGGTGAACTTGGCACGCGCGCGCCTTTTTACGCCGCCGCAATCCTGGCAGGCATGAACTTCGTCCTGGGCTGGTTCGTGATGAATGAAACGGTCACTGACAAAACCCGACGTGCGTTCAATTGGCGTCGGGCCAACCCCTTTGGCGCGTTCAAGGCGATGGCCGAAATCCCCGGCATCGCCCGGTTACTGTTGGTCTATTTTCTCTATTCTGTCGCCATTTATGTCTATCCGGCGATCTGGTCCTATTACACACAAGCCCGGTTCGATTGGGGCCCGCAAATGATCGGGCTGTCATTGGGGATCTTTGGTATCATGATGGCCATCGTGCAAGGTGGTTTGATCCGGGTCGCGCTGAAATACCTGGGAGAGCGGCGCACTGTGGTTGCAGGCAAACTGCTGGATCTTGTCAGCTTTGGGTTCCTGGCCTTCATCACCAGCGGAACCTTGGCCCTGTTCCTGACCCCGATCTCGGCCCTCGGGGCGGTGGTATCCCCCGCCCTGCAGGGGATCATGTCCAAGTCAGTCGGCGATGATCAGCAAGGCGAACTTCAAGGCGTCATGACCGCCGTCCACGCCTTGTCGATGATCGTCTCTCCGCTCATGATGGCAAGCGTCTTTGCCCACTATACCCGAGAAGGGGCAAGCGTTTATCTGCCCGGTGCGCCCTTCCTGGTGGCAATGGTCCTGTTGCTGCTTGGGTTGGTCGTATTTTTGCGCACCCGCCTTTCCGTGACGTAATACCGACGCCCCTTTGCCGGTTTCCGGCTTGCAGGTGCGATGCCCGCAGGCCACGGTTGTCCCAAGCAAGGGAGAGGATTTCATGCAAACCATCAAAGCGGCCGTCTGCCGCGAGTTCAACGCTCCATTGGTGATCGAAGATGTGCAGCTTGCCGATCCCGGCATGGGCGAGGTCGAGGTCACGCTGGATGCGGTCGCCATCTGCCATTCCGACATCACCTTCGCCAGTGGCGCCTGGGGCGGGCATCTACCTGCCGTCTATGGGCACGAGGCCGCAGGTGTGATCACCAAGGTTGGGACCGCGGTTAGCAAGTTCAAAGAGGGCGAGTCGGTCGTTGTAACCCTGATCCGGGCCTGCGGCTCGTGCCCGTCCTGTGCAGGTGGCAAACCCACCATTTGCGAGACGCCACACAATACGGTCAAGGGCCCGCTGCGCACCGCAGATGGCGGCCCGCTGGATCAGGCGATGGCCTGCGGGGCCTTTGCCGAAAAGGTTGTCGTCGACCACTCTCAAATCGTGAAAATCCCCGAAACCATGGCCAAGGACGTCGCCAGTTTGCTGTCCTGTGGCGTGATTACCGGCGTCGGCGCTGCCGTGAACGCGGCACAGATGCGCCCAGGCCAGGATGTTGTTGTCATCGGCGCAGGCGGTGTCGGCCTGAATGCCATCCAAGGCGCGCGGATTGCCGGTGCGCGCCGGATCGTCGCCGTAGACATGACCGAGGAAAAGCTGGAGATCGCCAAGGAGTTTGGCGCCACTCACGGTGTTCTGGCCACGCTCGATGCGCCGTGGAAGGCCGCCTATAAGGCCCTTGGAGGGCGCGGCGCGGATGTGGTTCTGATCACGGTAGGCGCTATTCCTGCCTATGATCAGGCCCCTCGCTATCTGGGCCGTGGCGGCAAAGCTGTGATGATCGGGATGCCCCATTCTGGCGCGCAAGCAAGCTATGAACCCGTCATCCTCGCTGCCATCGGTCAGGGGCTGGTGGGCTCGAAAATGGGCGATGTGGTCATCCAACGCGACATTCCCTGGATGATCGACCTTTATGAACAAGGCCGCCTGAAACTGGACGAGCTGATCTCGGGCCGCTGGTCTTTGGACCAGATCAACGAAGCGATTGCCGACACCAAGACCGGCAGCGCCAAGCGCAACGTCATCATCTTTGATCGATAACGGATGCGGGCGGGGTTTGTCCCTGCCCCTCCTCCTTTTGGAGCCAATACCGCCCGTGCTCAACTTTCTCACCGATCTGTTCAAGCCCCAGACCGCAAAAGCGCCGCCGATCACATCCGAGACGTCGATGAACTTTGACGCACAGGACGTGCAGCCCTTTTTGATCGGTTTGATGAACAACCCCCGCTTTGGCCTTCCCCCCGAATTGCCCAGCCTGATATCCGAAGCCCTGCCGGGGATTGCGGTCGACAGCAGGCAGCGCTGGAAGATCGACGCGGATTTTGACGGCGCCAGGGTCACGATCGAGATCGAAGCCTTTATGGACGATATCGACGCGCCGGATCTGTACTTCTTTTCCAGTCAACCCGTGATCGATGAGATCGAACGGGAGTTGAACGCCTTTGCCGAACTGATGGAGCGTTAGCCATGAAACTGCAGGACCTAGACATCATCGTCACCGCCCCACCAGCGCCAGGCTGGGGGGGGCGCTATTGGATCCTGGTCAAGCTTACCACGGACACGGGGCTCACCGGTTGGGGTGAATGCTATGCCTCCTCGGTTGGGCCAGAGGCCATGAAACCCGTAATCCGCGATGTGTTTTCCCGGCACATGGCCGGTGAAAACCCCGAAAACATTGAGTTGATGTTCCGCCGTGCCTATTCCAGCGGCTTTACACAGCGCCCCGATCTGACCGTGATGGGGGCATTCTCGGGGCTGGAAATCGCCTGTTGGGATATCCTGGGCAAGGACCGCGACCGCCCCGTGCATGCTTTGCTGGGTGGGCGGATGAACGATCGCATCCGAGCCTACACCTACCTCTACCCGTTGCCGCACCACGATCTGAACGAGTTCTGGACTTCGCCCGAATTGGCCGCTGAAAGCGCCGCTGAAATGGTGCGCCAGGGCTATACCGCCATCAAATTCGACCCGGCAGGGCCTTATACAATGCGCGGCGGGCACATGCCTGCAATGACCGACATTTCGCTGTCGGTGGCATTCTGCAAAGCCATCCGGGGCGCTGTGGGCGACAAGGCCGACCTGCTGTTTGGCACCCATGGGCAGTTCAACACCGCTGGTGCGATCCGGCTAGGTCAGGCGTTGGAGCCTTATTCGCCGCTCTGGTTTGAGGAGCCGACCCCCCCCGACAACATCGAGGACATGGCGCGGGTGGCGCGCAACGTGCGCATCCCGGTGGCCACCGGCGAGCGGATGACCACCAAGTCCGAATTTGCTGCCGCTCTGCGCACAGGCGCGGCCGAAATCCTGCAGCCTGCTCTTGGCCGCGCAGGAGGCATCTGGGAGATGAAAAAGGTCGCGGCCATCGCCGAGGTCTTCAACGCCCAGATGGCCCCACATCTTTATGCGGGACCGGTGGAATGGGCCGCCAACATCCAGCTGGCAGCCTCGATCCCCAACATCCTGCTGGCCGAGAGCATCGAAACGCCCTTTCACGACGCGTTGATCAAGGGCTCGATCCGGGTCGAGGACGGGTTTATCACGCCGCCCAACACGTCCGGTCTGGGCATCACGGTGGATGAAGACCTGGCCCGCACGCACCCCTATTCTGACGACGGCCTGCACCTGCAGATGCAAGAAGCTCCCTGCGATTACAAAGGCGGCAACGCCTTTCAGGGCGGCGCGCCTGCCAAGGAGGGGTGACATCTTGCGGGCTGTTGGGGCATTATACGTCCACGATTTTGCAGGAACCAGTGACCGTGACGCTTCAGCCCTCTGCCCCTCTCTCGCCCGACACCCCCGACAGCATGGCCGCCAGCGCCAGCCAGGCGGCGGCTTACCTCAAGACCCTGGCGCACGAGGGGCGGCTGATGATCCTGTGCCACCTGGGCACAGGCGAACGTTCAGTGGGCGAACTGGAAGAGTTGTTGCAGATGCGGCAGGCTGCTGTCAGCCAGATGCTGGCGCGGCTGCGGGATGAGGGGCTGGTAACAACCAGACGCGACGGGAAGACGATCTATTATTCGCTGCTGGACCACAAGACAGAGCAGGTTATCGGCCTGCTTCACAGCTTGTTTTGCGCCCAGGATCAAACCCGAGACACCTGACAACGGCAGAACTCGCAGAATGGGCGGGCTCCCGCGCCCGCGCAGATTTCGGCTGCGCCGAAATCGCTGGCGGCCTTGGGCCCGGCGCCTCGCCTATCGGCCCGGCGTGGTAGCGCCTGCGGCAGGCGTTGTGCGCAACAGCACCCTCACGAGAGCGGGGAATTCTGCCATGAAAGGTCAGTAACCAGGCACCACCCGCCGAGCGCAGCGAGGCTCGGCCCAACGGGAGGAGGTGTTTCGTCAGAAACATCGACGACGGGCGGGAGTGCTTTGAATTCTAGAACTGTGCTGGCTATCAACACCTAGACGTCAGTTGGAAACATAACCCGCAACCACCTGCAACAGCTTGAACGCAGTTGCGGCGTCATTTTCGACCACCGCCAGGAATTCCTCTTCGCCGATGCGCAAACAGGTGATGTCGGTTTCCGCCACCATGGACAGCGCGCGGGGCACCTTGCGGATCAGGCCCAATTCACCAACCAAAGTCCCGGCCCCCACCTTGGCAATGAGTTGGTCCTCGGCATCGTCCTGAGGCAGATAGAGCCCCGCCTCGCCATCGATCATCATATAGGCGCCGTCAGTGGGTTCATCGTCCTTCAGAAACACCACATCACCCGCCTTGGCATCATACCAGCGCGCCCCAAAGGCCAAGAGCCGCAGCTGACGCCGGTCGAGGCCAGAAAACAATGGCGTTTGCTCAAGCGCCCGCAGTTTGCGCGCCAAATCGGCCGAGGCGACGCTGTCCTCTTCGGCCTCGGTCTGTGCCTCTTCGCTGACGATCCGGCCCTGTTGAATTTCAAGAAAGACGTCGAAAACACCCGGCGACTGGAATTGATCGTTCAGGTAGATCACGGTCGTATCCGGCAACAACGCCCGCAGGTTCCGGTAAACCGCCACTTGCGTGTCCATGTCATAGCTATCCAGTGCCTTGTCCAGGATCAGAACATCCGGCTTTTTGATCGTCGCGCGGGTAAAGGCCAGCGGCTCGGCAAATACTGCCGGCAGGTTGGTGCCCCCCAAGGACACCGGCACATCATAGATCAGCTCGATCACCTGCGCCTGTGCGCCATGGGCAGCCAAAGTGTCCGCGATCAGTTTGCGCAGTTCGTCCGATTTGGCGCCGCCGACCTCGCTGACTTTGCCAAAAAGCGCATTTTCCAGAACCGTCAACCCTGGTGCGTAACTGTCCGGAGAAAGCGGTGTGAACACCCCATCCAGCGAGCGCAACAGCTCGGCCGAATGCCCCCGTCGAATTTCCAGGATACGCGCCTTGAGCTCGTCCGAGAACGCAGGCCCGATCTGATCGGCCGAAATTCGGAACGGCACAGCCAGAAGGTTTGCCAGTTCGGTGTCTTCCAGAGCGGCCGCCCCATCGGTGCGCGTCTTTTCGACCAGTTCCACAGCGGTTTCATAGGTCTTTACCTCAAGCCCAAGCTTGCGGAAAAGCGGGTGATCGGTACCGTCCAACCCAAAGATTTGGCGCAGCATGTCGATCACGTCCTGGGTCAGGCTGACCAATGTCTCATCCACATGCAAAGACCGCAAAAGCGCCAGGAACTCGGCCTGCGAAGCGATCATATCTTGCGAGAACGCCACCCTTGGCGTCGCAAAAAGCAGGTTCTCGGCCACGGGCAAGGCCGGGTTGTAAGCATCGGGATCAAACAAATAAGCCTGCGGCTCGAGCCCGGCGTCCTGCATTGCCTGCTGCACCACCGGGCGCAGCTCGATCAGGCGGCTTGCCAGTTCCGGGTGGTCCGCTTCGTCGAACTTCTGTTCAGCACCACGCCGGAACAGCGCCGCGCCCGAGCCCATCCCCTCGACCAAACGCAACCACCAAGCCCGCAAAGCTGCCTCATCCTCGAGCCCCGCCAGTTTCGGATCGAGCCATTCTGCATCGAACGGGTCGTCGCTGTTGCCCGCGCGCTTGGCCTCGCGATAGGCCATGCCGTTGGTGCTGTCGCTCTGGGGCTGATGCCGCATCGGCATCATCACGTTGTCGCCAATGCTGCCCTGAAACATCACCGGCCGCGAGGTGGCGTGACCAATCCGCGCTGCGATCACGGCCTGATGCAATTCGGGCAGGGTGTTGTCCGCGATCCGAACCGTGCCACTGGAGGGCATGATCTCACGCGTGAGCAATTCGGCCAGGGCGCGCCGGTCCTCTTCGCTGGGAGCAGCGATGCCGATGATACCACCGCCGGGCAGCGTAGCGGTCAAATCGTCCAGCACCAGATTGCCATCCGCGTCCCGAACCGAGACATGATCCAGCTCGATGTCCCCATCCAGGTTGGGACGGCTTTCAGGTTCGCCTTCAAACAGCTTCTCGTCGACCATTCCGGGCGGGGCGAAGCGGTCCAGGATCACTTCCCATCGGATCGACATGTCCTGGGTCTGGTTGTAATAGGTCAGCAGTTCTTTCCACGGGCTGCTGAGATCCTTGTAGGCTGCCAGCGCCGCCACCAAAGCCCCCAGGGACACGGCGCCCTGCAGAACCAGATAGCCACCAATCGAGAAAAAGAAGAACGGCGTCAGCTGCGAGATGAAGTTGTTGAGGAACTTCATGAAGAATTTCTTCTGGTAGATCTCGAAACGGATGTCGAACAGGCGCCCTAACTGATCCGTGATCGCGGCCCGACGATAGCGCCAGCCGCCATTTGCACGAAGCGTCGAGGCACCCGCCGCGCTTTCCCCGATCTGGGCCGCCAGAACGCGCACTTCTTGGATACGTTTCTTGTTCAGTAGGTTGATCTGCTTTTGCAGTTTGGGGATCAGCCAGGCCTGCAACGGGATCAGGGCGACAGCGGCCAGCCCAAACCAGAAGCTTTGCAAAAACAGGAACGACAGGATGGTGATCATTTGCCCGGCCTGCAGCACCGGCTGGCTGATGGCGTCGCCCATCAGACCGCCCATAGGTTCGCTTTCGGCGGTGACCATCGACACCATCTCGCCCTGGCTGACGCGTTCGAAATAAGGCTGTGGAAAGCGCATGATCCGCGCGATCAGCTGATAGCGGAAGCGGCGCAACATCCGTTCGCTGAGCACACCCTTCATCGTGTTGATGCGCATTTTCATCAGCCCGTGGGCCAACACCGACAGCAGAAAGGCGAAACACAGGATGCCCAGGAACGTGACCTGATCAAAGGTATAACCCCAGACGTCGATGGTGGAACTGGCAGCACCGATGGCGTCGTTGATGATCCGCTTGGGCAACTCCAGAGTCAGGTAAAGCAACGGGAAAAGCGTGGTCGTCACCGCCAGCAAAATCAGCTGGTCGCGCTTTGAATACTTCCAGATAAAGCTAAAGATTGAACGTTCTATGGGACTATTCCTGAATTGCAGCGCGGCCGGACACCTGACGGGCGATACTCGTAATCATTGACCAAACCTACTCTGCGTCACGGTTTGCAGGCAAATGGATTTACGTATGGCTCGATTGGTCCGTCTGTGAACCAGTTCATTTGCAGCCACCCCGATATGCGCTTAAGCTGATTCTCGGCAATTCTTGGGAGGATGGCTTTGCCTGAACTGGTCAGCTCTGTGCTGTTGCTCTTTAGCTTGCTGATGGTCAAGCACATGTTTGCGGATTTCTATTTGCAGACACCTAAAATGCTGTCTGGTCGTTGCCAGTATTGGCATCTGGGGCGTGCGCAACATGCGGGCGTTCATGGGGTGGGCTCGATCCTGGTGTTCCTGATCATGGGTGCGCCTTTGGCATTCATTGCGATTGTGGTCGTGCTTGAATGGGTGGTTCATTTCAACATCGACTTTGGTAAGGCCAGCTATTCCGAGAAGAAAGAGCTCAACCCGACGCAAGGCGCGTTCTGGCGGGCAGTCGGGCTGGATCAATGCCTGCACAATCTGACCTATGTGGCGATGACCTGGGCTTGGGTCACCTACGCTGCCTGACACGAAGTCACTGACGGCTCGGAGTGCTCCCGCCGGTCGTTGATTTTTCTGCGAAAAACCTCCTCCCGTTGGGCCGGGCCGCCGCGCTGCGCGCGGCGGCGGGCGCTTGGTTGCAACCGAAGACAAAAGGATCGAACCTCCCGTCTGAACGGAACCGCGCCGAGCCGGTAGGCGAGGCGCCCGACCCAAGGCCGCTCGCTGAGCTGACGCAGTCAGGTTGGCGCGGGCGCGGGAGCCCCCCGATCTCATGGATCATCAGCTGCGCGTGGCGGAAAAGGCGGACACCGGGTCGGCGTACCCTTTGAGCGGGATTGGCTCCAACATATCGAAATGAACGCCGTTTTGCCCGCGCGCCGCATCCCGGGTGGCCTGATCCACCAGTACCTGATCCGGTTCGGCCTTGGAGCAGAGCCGAGCCGAGAGGTTCACGGTTGATCCCAGCACGGTGAAATCCATGCGATCTCGCGCGCCCATAGCCCCCATGACCACCTCTCCGGACGCCACACCGATGCCCACATGCAGGTTGTGTTCTGGATGTTCTTCCAGCAGCCGCGCCATTGCCTGTGTGATCCCCACGGCACATTCGACCGCGCGGAGCTCCATGCCCTCTCCCTCGAAGACCGCAACCAGAGCGTCGCCAATGAACTTGTCCACGTCGCCGCCATATTCGGTGACGATATCGGCCTGCACATCAAAATACTGGTTCAGCACTTCGATCACCACTTCGGGCGGGACGCGTTCCGAGAACTCGGTATAGCCGCGGATGTCGGTAAAGATGACCGAGATCCGCCGTCGCTCTCCCCCACGTTCCATACCTTCGGCCTCGGCTTTCTGGATGGCCGACATGGTGCCATGCGAGACAAATTTCATCAGTTCCATTCGCTCGCCCAGATGGGCAATCATCTGGTTGATGCGGCGGGCCAGATCACCGATCTCGTCCCGCGCGCGGACATCTTCAACACGGGCTGCAAAATCGCCCTCGCCCACTTTCTCGGCCACTTCGCCGATGGCCAGGATCGGGCGGGTCAATTGGCGCGCAAAAATCAACGCCCCTACGGCAGCAATGGCAAAGCCGATCAAACCCACAACAAGGATCTGCCGTGTGATCGCGTTGACCACGGCATAGGCATTCTCCTCGCTGAGTTCGGTAATCACGGCCCATTGGAACCAATCCGGAAAGGCATAAGCCCCAAGCATCGCCATCCCATTGGGACGCACGTAGGGCTCCAGAGCGTCTGCGCGGGCCCCCGCTACGATCAAGGGCATGGTCGAAGCCACAATCTGACGCTTGATCAAAAGATCGGGTTCATCGCCCAGAACCCGACGCCCCGCTTGATCGACGATGGTAATCTCGCCACGTTGCGCAAAGGGATGTCGGCGTACCATGTCGCCCAACGTCGAGAGTTCGATCTTCGCCGCCATCGTCACCTGACGACCCGCGATCTGCGTGGTGAGCGGCAGGGCGAGCGTGGCCAGCCAGTCGCCGGTTTCGGGAACACGGCTCACAACCGGCAGGCCGAATTGTCCTGTGCCTTCAAAAACCTTGATCAGATCCGGAGACGTTGCGAGGATTTCCACAGGATCCAGTCCTGCGTGGGTCAACTTGTCCGCAAAGGTCGTGTTGGTGACCAAAATGGGCAGGTCTGATCCTTCGACCGACAGTTGAAGCGCTACAACTTGCGGCAGCTCGGCCAAACCCAAGGTCAGCAGCGACACCTTTTGCGGCACACCCAACTCATTGCTGTCCACCCCATTGCGGATCACAACCAGGGGTGTCAGCCAACGTCCTTCGAAGGTGTTGTCAAACGCCGTGCGCAGCTGCGCGGCCACAGTGGTCAGATCCTCGTTGGCCGCACTCTTGAGTTCATCCCGCGACAGCTGTGTCAAATTCTGCCCAACCAGGGCCAGAGGGCCGACGGCAAGCAAAACGGCAAAGACAAAGAACTTGAGGCGCAAAGGGAATCTCATCAGCGCCGATCCTAGTTCACATGGCCTCTAGCGTCTGCAAAATTCCACACCTCATTCGCGCGCAATCGCTGTGATGGTTGCCGTGTCGCGCCCGATCCCGCAGGTCAGTCCGGTGCTGTCCTGCGCCCGCACTGTCACGGTGTAGCTGCCCGGAGTGGCATAGCGGTGGCGGACAACGGCGCCTCTGGCCTCGGTCCCATCGCCAAAGGCCCAAGTGACTTGTGTCCCCTGCCCGTCCGGATCGCGGGCGTTTTCTTCTGCAAATCGCACCACATCATGGGCCGCCCCCACAGGCACAGTCCGGTCCGGGCCTGCATCCACAATCGGAGGTGCATTGACCAGCACGCGCGCGGCATCCGTTCCCACGTCACAGCCCAATGCTCCGCTGTCATCGCGCACCCGTAGGCGCACCATCAGATCGGCGGGGCTGTCAAAGACACGCTCCACGCGCTCCCCCTCCAGGATCACCCCATCGCTGAACTCCCAACTCCAGTCGGTGATCTGCCCATCCAGATCGCCCGAGGCACTGGCATCAAAGCGGACCACATCACCCGGGCAAACGATCCGGTCCGGCCCGGCCAAAGCGGTGGGTTCGGAATTGACGCGCACATAAGCCTCTTCGTTGCGCTGACTGCTGAGCAGCCCCCGCCCGTCATCCATGCGGACACGCACGGGGTATTGACCGGGCGCGGCAAACACGTGATCGACCGAGGCACCGGTGGCCTGCGTGCCATCCCCAAACGTCCATATGACTTGCGTGCCCTCTGCTACGCCAACGCTCCAGGGGGTGTCGACACCCGGACAAACCGCCCCGTCCGCCACCAGGCCCGCCACCGGAGCAGGTGTCACGCGCACAATCTTTTCCACGCGTTGTTCGGAATTTCCGACACCTGCGTCATCCCAGACAGTCAGCACAACGGTCTTGTCCCCCGGCTCGGCAAAGCGATGCGAAGTCAGGACCGTGTCCGCCGCATTCCCATCGCCAAACTCCCAGCGGAAACGGGTGATCGCCCCATCCGGATCGCTGGAGCCGCCGCCATCAAAACGCACGGCCTGGCCCACGGCGACCTCGGCCACCACGTCGATCACAGGCTCTGGCGGGGCGTTGACGATGACCTTGCGTACGACCTCGAGATCGGTGCAGCCTGCGGTGCCGCCGGTCAGATTGCTGCGCAGGGTCACCAGATATTCACCCGGCTCGGCAAAGGTATGGACCAATTCGCCACCTTGCATCGTGGTGCCGTCCGAAACCTCCCACGAGAACCCTTGCGCCTGTGCGCCACCCAATTGCCCCAGCTCGGCCCGGAACGTGGCAGGCAGACCTGCGGCGGCGCGATCGGGCCCCGCGATCTCAAGCGTTGGGGCCGCGACCACGATGATATTGGCCACGTCGCTATCAAGCGGGCTGCACGCGCCGCGCGCCTCACCGGTAATGGTCAGTGTCACTGCATAGGTGCCGGGACGTTTGAAGATGTGGACCGGGTTTTCACCACTGCCGGTGTTGCCATCCCCAAAAGTCCACGAGAACGCATTCACCGCGCCATCGGCATCGGTCGAGCCTGAGCCGTCAAAGCGCACCTGCTGGTTCGAGCACACCGTCCGATCCCCCCCCGCATCAGCAATTGGCCCTTCACGTACGAGGGCAGCGATCCGATCTATGTCGGTGCCATATTGCGTGCCTGTCTCGTTGCGCACCGTGAGTGTCACCGGGTAGACGCCTGGCAGCTCAAAGGTCTTGGTCGGGTTGATCAGGTCCGAGCCGCTGCCGTCGCCAAAGTCCCACTCATACAAGAGCAACCCACCATCGGGGTCGGCGCTGTCCGAGGCATCGAACAGGATCGGCTCGCCCGAACACACATCACGATTACCGCCCGCATCCGCCATAGGCCGCGCCCGGATGGTGACGCGGGTGGCATCAATGGCGCGCGCGTTCGACAGGCCGGTGCCATCGTCCACTCGCAAGGTCACCGGAAACACGCCCGAGCGCGGATAGACATGGGTCACCTGCTCGCCATAGGCCGCAGTCGAGCCATCGCCAAAGTCCCATACATACATCAGCGCATCGCCATCTGCGTCCTTGGATTGGGAAGCATCAAAGGCGACATAAAGCTTGTCGGTGTCGATATCCGGCCCCGCTTCAGCTACGGGCGGGTGGTTCACGCGGATTGTCATGTCGTCGCTGGCGGTGCTGTTCAGAACACCGCTGTCATCGGTCACCACCAGCTGCGCCGACCAGACACCCGCGGTCGGATAGTGACGCTCGACCGTGCGCGCCTCGAGCGGGTCGCCCAGATCGTCGAATTCCCACCGATAGCTGGTCACGCGCCCGTCGCTGTCAAAGCTTTGGCCCGCATCGAATTGCAAGCTGTCCCCGGGCGCGATCAGACGGTCGGCACCGGCTACGGCAACGGGCGGAGCGTTGACGGTGATGAACACCTCGGCTTCGTCCTCGGCCGCGCCACCCTGGAAATTGTCGCGCACTACCAACCCGATCCGATAAAGGCCCGGCTCGTTGATCGTATGCGCCGCGCGCAGCCCGCTGACGGTTTGCCCGTCCGGGAACGTCCACAAGTATTCGGACACTTCGCCATCGGGGTCCACTGAGGCCCGGCCCGAAACCACGAACTCTTCGCCTGGTGCCACCACCTGCGGCGGGCCTGCGTCCGCGATGGGTGTGGCGTTGATGGTCACCCGCATGGTGTCTCGGTCGGTGTTGAGCGGCGCGCCACTGTCGTCGCGCACGGTCAGCGCCACCTCGTATGTGCCGGGGCGCAGGTAGGCGTGTTTGACATTCTGGCCAGACGCTGTGCCGCCGTCGCCGAACTCCCACAGCCATTCCGTCACCGCGCCATCCGGATCGACAGAGCCGCCGCCGGAAAACGTGACCTCACTGGCGGTGACGAACTGATCGGCGCCCGCATCCGCAACTGGGGCGGCATCAACACGCACAATGCGCGTAACCGACTGCAGGGCCGAAGCCGTGCCGCTGTCATCCTCGACGGTCAAGGTGACGGTGTATTCCCCGGCACGGGTCCAAGCGTAGTCGACTATCGGCCCTTCGCCCATGGCGCCATCGCCGAAGTCCCAGATGTAGGATAGGATCTGCCCGTCCGTGTCCAAAGAGGCAGTGCCGTCGAGCATCGCCAGTTCCGAGACGGAAACCGGTCGGTCTGGGATGATAAAGCTTGGCTCAGGCGGCGCGTTGACCGTTATCCGCATCCCGTCTGTGGCCAGGTTGTTGGCAACGCCACTGTCGTCGATGACGGTCAGCAGCACCTGATAGGATCCGCTCTCGGCATATTGGTGGGTGACGGTCTCTCCCTCCAATACGGTGCCATCGCCCATCGACCAGCGGTAGGTGTTGATCAACCCGTCCACGTCATAGCTTGCCCCCGCAGAAACAATGATCGTCTGGCCGATGATCGCGCTCTGATCTGTTCCGGCCTCGGCCACCGGGGCAAAGTTGACCGTGACCCGCCGTGTCGCAAGACCCACGTTACAGGGATGCTCTGCGTCGTCCTTGACTCGCAGCACCGCGCGGTATTGGCCAGGAGTTTTGTAGACGTAAGAGGTTTTGGCTCCTTGGGCGCGGCCACCGTCGCCGAAACTCCACCCATAGCTGGTGATCGGGCCGTCCGAGGGCTGCGAGTTCGATCCATCAAACGCCACCACCTGCCCAGGCGCGACAACGATGTCGCTGCCGGGAACAGCAACGGGTGCGTTGCGGATATGTACGGGCACCGAAACCTCATCCCCACGACCGGGGCGCGTGCCGGGGTCAAGCACGCGCAAACGCGCGGTGTAGCGACCCGGGGCAGCGTAGCGATGCGCCACCACCGGTTCGCTCGAGCGGTTGCCGTCCCCGAAGTCCCAATCAAACCCCAAAGGTGTCAAGCCGATAGACCCGTTGCCATCAAAAGCGACGGAGCGACAATCGGCCAAGGGACGCCCGGTGCCGATGGCCGTTGGCCGGGCCGGTTCAGGCGCGTGTTTGGGCGGCATGTCCAGCGGCACTGGATCGCCCGCCGCATCGAAGACGGCCAGCGTCACGTCATTGGGGGTCTCGAACCCGCCCAGAAGGCTGATCGCCAGATTGGTCTCTTCGGTGTCGACAGAGTCCGAGGTCCAGAAGTTCTGCCCCGAGATCCGCAAACCCAGATCCCCGTAGTCCGTCACCAGCGCCAATTCACCATTGGCGCCATCAAAGCTTTGGACCTGAAACGGACCATCGGTGGTGCGGGTGAACCAAACCTGCGTTGCGGTGCTCCCCGCCGACCAGCGCACGGTGGGGCGATAGGCAAACATCTCAAGCCCCTCGGGCGGGCGAGCGCGATCACGCGACAGGCTGACACCCAAGGTGTACCCATTGCCGTCATTGCCCTTGCTGCCTTGAACATCGATGCGGAAATAAGCGCGGCCCTCCACAACCTCGCCCTGGCGGGCGCGCAAGGCGGTCAGATTAACCCAGCGACCATCCGTGTCCCGGTCCGATGTCCAGGCCTTTTCCTTGATCAGTTTGCCGGGCTGCGTAACGGGATCATAGGGGATCAATCGCGGCTCGCGCGCGCCGTCCTCGACCGGCTCCGGTCGGTCAGCATCCGTGAAGGCCCCATCGCCACCAAAGACCCGAAACGTGGTTTCAGAGTCGCCTGGCCCTCCATAGGTAAAATCATTGTCTCCTGCGATTTCAGGGTCGAAAATGCGCACGTAAACGCGGTCTTTCAAATCGGCGGGAATACTAAAAAACACCTGTTCGCGGCGGTCCACGTCACCTTCGCGCGCGGGGGCAAGCGGACCGTAGACCACCAGCAGGCCATCGGACACAGGGGCCGGTTGCGCCACAAGCTGTACGGACGACAAAACCATAGCCAGCGCGGCAGCTGCGCAGCCTTTCATCCACCACATGTTCCGTTCCCCTTCCCCGTTCCATCTGGTCCGGACCGACGCCCCCACGCCCGTCCGACCTTGGGTTATTCGAAGGCGGTGTTCCCCGCGTAATCTTCGATAATCAGTTCAACCAACTCCAACTCGCCCGCCTCGGGCGGCAACACCGCCCGACACAATCCGCTGACACTGTCGCAGCGCAAAAATCCCTCGACCTCGATCCCATCAACGCTGATGACAAATGGTGCTGCCTGACGCAGGCCAGATGCATCGCGGGCCTGCACGTCAATCTCGATCGGGCCGGTGTCGCCTTGTGGGCGCCCCAGCTCGACACTCAGCACCTCGGGCGGGTCGATGTCCAAAAGCGTGCTCAGGCGTGTGACGCTGACATTCCCAACTGCGTCCACCGCCACCAGTTCAAATTCGTTCGCGCCCGGCGACAATGTCACGGCCAGGTCAAATCGTCCTTCAAGCAACGGCAGGTCCGTCCCATTGAGCGTCAAACGAACAGCATCGTCGGCTGTTCCAGTCACTGAAAGCACATCGTCCGAGGTTGCGCGCGGCGGCGGCAGATCCAGCTTGATCTCGGGCGCGACCTGATCGCGCAATGCTGCAAAGCTCAGAGCCCCTTCGCTCGAGCCCCCAGGTGCCAGAATCTGGATGGAGAACTCTCGCGGAGCCTCAACCACCGGCACTGTAAAGCCAATGGCCCCGGCTACGCCAACCTGTGTCTGAACCACAACGCTCCCCGACGCATCCCTGACCAGAACAGCCGCACCCGGTTCCGCCGTCGTGCTGGCTGACACCGACAGTTGATCCGTCCGCGAGGCCAGCACATCCCCCACCCGTGCCATTTGATCCGACAGCGCAATCTCGACCTCGGCGGAGGGGCGATAGATGACCGACTGGCTACGTCGACTGACGTTGCCTGCAAGGTCAATCGCCACCACTTCGATCACGTTCTCGCCGGGCGCCAGGGCCACGTCGGTAACAAAACTGCCGTCCCCATCCACCTTGAGCGGTTTACCATCCAGCGTCAGCGTCGCCTCAAGCTCGGTCGCGCCAAGAACCTCGATCTGCGGCTCGGTCGCGATGGTGCCCGTGGCAGGGGACATCAACGTCAGAAAAGGCGGGGTGTTGTCGACACGCAGCGTGAAATCACGCGGCGTGCTCCATTCCCCCGGCAGCCCCAACTTGTCGAGCGCGGCAACCCGCCAATGATAGCGCGCAGGCGCAAGCCCTGAGGCCGCAAAAGCCGTGTCGCGAATGCCCCACTCCGAAATCTGCATCTGATTGAAGCCCGGATCGCTTGCGACCTCGAGCCAATAGGCCTCGGCCCCGGAGAAGACCTCCCAGCTCAGGTCCGCAGTCTCGGAATACAGGATCTGACCAACATCAGGCAGGTTCAGCAACGGGCTGGCCAGCACCTCGGCCCGTTGCGCGCCGGTTCCGGCAATCACCACGCCCTCGTTCTCGCCCAGCTCAAAAGTTTGACCGTCCCGCTCGATTTCCAACCCCGGTTTGTCGTAGTTCACAAAGCGCGCGCCGCTTTGGTCGTTCTTGATCCAGAAATCGGCCGAGTTCGTCGTGGTTTCGATCCCCGGAACGTCGATCTCAAAAGTGGTCTTGTCTGACAACTGATTAAGCAGCGCGTAAAAGTCGCCCTCAGCCAGGGATACCTTGGTCACCTCTCCACCCGTCAGCGGGTCCGATCGCATCCGTTGGATCGTAGCGTTTGAGTTGGGGTTCAAGCGCAAGCGGCTGAGATCGCGGAACGTGACCTGGGTGGTGCTGGCAGACAGGGTTCGAATGCGTTCGAACTCGACCAGAATGTCATTGCGCGCCCGATCCGACCAACTGGGTTCGACCGGCGCGCGCCCTTCGACACTGCCCTGAACATCGGACACCACGGCCTCGGCCGAGCGGTCCCGTTGCGCGATGGAAATGTCCAGCGCATCGCGGGCAAAATCGCGGGCGACGCCGGCATAGTTAACAACCTCGCGCCATTCGCCCACTTCGCGGCGCGTCACCGCTTCGTCACGGCTTTGGATGGCCTGTCCGATTTCGTCAGGGGCAAAAATGCGGGCGCCTTCTGCATTTGCGTTCTGGATCGCCTGCAACGACGACAACAAAGCCGCGTCCGCTGCTGCCACCTGCCGAACCGGCAACCGCAATTCTGTGCCAGGCACCAGATCCGCGGACGAAACGATGTTGTTGAGCTTCAGGACGGCGGGCCACAGATCGGGGTCGCGCAGGTATTCCCCCACAACGCCGCGCAGGGTGTCACCCTCTTTGAATTCCACGATCTCAAGCGGAGCATCCAATGGATCTGTTTCCGAAAGCGCCTTGCCTGTCCCAAGCCCGACACCTGCCAACATCACCAAAATCGTTGCGCATGACGCGCGTGCACTTCGCACCGCTGTTGTCTGTATCAACTTCATTGTGCTTGCTCCCACAGCCAGCCAAACCGAAGTCTTTGAATAAAAATCTACAATATTCTTCCGAAGACCATTGCCCGAGACAAGAAAATAAGGGGTTTCGGGCGTTAACCACGGTTTGATTGTCGCCGCAGAGACCGCAAAACGTCAAGGGAATTGAGATTGTCGCCAATTTTGACGCCAAGTTTGCGATCTTGGTTCATGCTGCTCATTGCAAGGTGCAGGCCAGATGGCTAGCCTTTCTCCAGTTCTTGTTTCCAAGAGGGGGTTGCTTTGCTCATTAGATTTTCAGCTATCGTCGCGGTCTTGACCGTTTCCGCCTGCTCAACTCAAACCAGTACTTTGCCCAGGGTTCAAACCGGTACGGTAAGCACAGCTGCCACCCAAGCAGCACAAAGCGCATGTTCAGGTGCAACATTCCTGACCGAAGTTCCAACCGAACCGTCCAAAGTCTGGTTCGAGTGCTGATCCCAAGTCTGGCTTGATTCAAGGGACACGATCATGGAGCCGCGACAGGACCATGGTCTTTGACAGTGCGCAAAACGACATTGGTCTGCGCACTGGCAACGGCTGGAAGACGAAACAGAAAGTCTTCGAGAAAGCGGTTGTAATGCTCTAGGTCGGCACATAGCACACGCAGGTGATAGTCGGACTGCCCCGTGGTGGCAAAACACTCTTGCACCTCTGACGCGCGTTCGACCGCGCGGATAAAATCTACGATCTTTTCGGGGTCGTGACGTGTGAGTTGGACATGCACGATGGCCTGAAAGCCCAGCCCCATCGCCTTGGGGTTCACGACAATCCCATAGCGCTCGATCACGCCTGCATCTTCGAGCGCTCGCACCCGACGCCAGAGCGCCGAAGTCGACATACCCACTGCCTCGGCCAGATCGGCATTTGAAATCCGATTGTCCTGTTCCAGCAATCGCAGAATGTGCCGATCGCGTTCGTCGAATTGAGTGATCTGGTTCATTCATCCAAACTATCCCAGAATATTGGCAAATTGAACCAGTTTTTCGTCAATAATCGCGCAATCTGGAACCTCATTCCAATGGAATCAAGGCAAACTGTTCAAACTCCTGCCAACAAACACGGTTTGCCAGCCATGACCCAACACACGCCCGACCTGCGCCCTTATCAACTCAGCGATCGCTACACCAACACCACTGGACGGGTGTTTCTGACCGGAACGCAGGCTCTGGCACGGATCATGATGGATCAGGCGCGGCGCGACCGCGAGGCGGGGTTGAACACCGCGGGTTTCGTGTCGGGCTATCGCGGGTCGCCGTTGGGCGCGCTGGATCTGGAATTGTGGCGCGCGCGGGATCGGCTGACCGAGTACAAGATCAAATTCATGCCCGCCGTGAACGAGGACCTGGGCGCCACGGCGGTTCTGGGCGCGCAGCAGGCCACGCTGGACCCACATTGTGAGGTCGAGGGCGTGTTTTCCATGTGGTACGGCAAGGGCCCAGGTGTGGATCGTTCAGGTGACGCGCTGAAACATGGCAACGCCTACGGCTCGGCCCCCAAGGGTGGCGTTTTAGTGGTGGCGGGCGATGACCACGGCTGCGTCTCCAGCTCGATGCCGCATCAATCGGATGTGGCCTTCATGACCTGGTTCATGCCGACGCTGAACCCGGCGTCGATTGATGAGTATCTTGAATACGGCGAATACGGGCTGGCATTGTCTCGGTTTTCCGGAACATGGGTGGGGTTCAAGGCAATCAGCGAGACGGTGGAAAGCGCGCGTTCGGTCGAGTTGCACCCTGATCGAACATTTGAACTGCCCCAGATCGACCTACCAGCGGGCGGGTTGCATGTGCGATCTGCTGACCTGCCCTCGCCCGAGATTGAAACCCGCATTCAACACAAACTGCGCGCCGTTCGGGCCTTTGCCGAAGCCAACCCGATCGACCACCGCGTCTATGACATCGAGAACGCCAAGTTCGGCTTTGTCACCACAGGCAAGGGCCATCTGGACCTGATGGAGGCGCTGCGCCTGCTGGGGCTGGATGAGCGCAAATGCCGCGAATTGGGCATCGACATCTACAAGGTCGGCATGGTCTGGCCGCTCGCCCGCCGCAACGCCCTGCGCTTTGTGAAAGGCAAAGCCGAGGTGCTGGTGGTCGAGGAAAAGCGCGGCATCATCGAAAGCCAGTTCAAAGAGTATTTCTATGACTGGCCGGGTGACAAACCGCACAAGATGGTCGGCAAATACGACAGCCACGGCGAGCCGCTGATCCCCTGGACCGGAGAGCTGAGCCCACTGATGCTGGCCCCCATCGTCGCCGCGCGGCTGGACGCGTTTTTCCCAGAAGAGGGGCTGCCAGGCAAGGCCAAGGCACTGACTGACACGCCCCCGCAGTTGATCAACGTGCCCGGTGCCACCCGCACGCCGTATTTCTGCTCGGGCTGCCCGCACAACAGCTCGACCAAAGTGCCCGAGGGTTCCACCGCAGCCAGTGGTATCGGGTGTCACGTCATGGCCTCGTGGATGGACCGCCAAACCGTGGGGTATGCCCAGATGGGCGGTGAAGGGGTGCCGCATGTCGTTGCGTCGAAGTTCAACGGCGGCAAGCATATTTTCCAGAACCTCGGCGAAGGCACCTGGTATCACTCGGGCTCGCTGGCAATCCGTCAGGCCGTCGCCGCCAAAACCAACATCACCTACAAGATCCTCTACAACGACGCCGTGGCGATGACTGGCGGCCAGCCAGTAGATGGCCCTGTGAGCGTACATGGCATCGCCCAGACCTGCCGCGCCGAAGGGGTCGAACGGATCGCGCTGGTGTCGGACAACATCGACAAGTTCTCACGCGCTGATTTCCCGGCCAACACCTCATTCCATGACCGAAAGGAAATGGATCAGGTGCAGCGCGAGTTGCGCGATATTCCCGGCGTCACTGTCCTGATCTACGAACAGACCTGCGCCACCGAGAAACGCCGCCGCCGTAAACGCGGCACCATGGATGACCCCAAGCGGTTCGCCTGGATCAACGATCTGGTCTGCGAAGGCTGCGGCGATTGCTCGGTCGCATCGAACTGCCTGAGCGTCGAGCCGCGCGAAACGCCACTGGGTCGCAAGCGCAAGATCAACCTGAGCTCGTGCAATAAGGACTTTTCCTGCCTGGACGGCTTCTGTCCCAGCTTTGTCACCGTCGAAGGCGCCACCCGGCGCAAACGCGCCGTGACGCTGGATCTGGAATCTGTCGAGGCCGGGTTGCCCACCCCTGAGCTTCCACCACTCGACGTTCCCTTTGACCTTTTGGTCACGGGGGTGGGCGGCACCGGCGTTGTGACCGTTGGCGCGCTGATCACGATGGCCGCGCATCTTGAGGGCAAAGGCAGCTCAGTGCTTGATTTCACCGGCTTTGCCCAGAAATTCGGCACCGTGCTCAGCTACATCCGCCTGGGCGAGGCGCCCGACGCATTGAACCAGGTTCGGATCGACCAAGGCACGGCGGACGCGGTGATTGGCTGCGATGTGGTGGTCAGCTCTGCCCCCAAGGCATCGGCGCATTACCGGTCGGGCACGCGAATGGTTTTGAACCGGGCCGAGATGCCAACCGGAGATCTGGTTCTGCGCCGCGATGCACAGTTGAACGTCGACACCCGCGAAGTCGAGATTTCGCGTGTTGTCGGAGCAGACAATGTGGCCGGGTTCGATGCCAACGCGCTGGCCGAGCAGGTGCTGGGGGATGCGGTCTTTGCCAACGTGATGATGCTGGGCTTTGCCTGGCAAAAAGGGCTGGTCCCGGTTGACCAGATGTCCCTGTCACAAGCGATCCTCCTGAACGGTGTGGCCGTTGAAAAGAACAAGCTGGCCTTTGCCGTGGGGCGTGCGATGGCGGCTGATCCTGCGCGCCTGAACGACATGATTTCACCCAAGGAACAGCCAGAAACGCTGGACCAGATGATTGCGCGCCGCGCCGCCTTCCTGACCGACTATCAGAACGCGGACTACGCGAAACGCTACACCGACCGGATTGAGAAGCTCCGCGCCCGAACATCCGATGACCTGACCAAGATCGCCGCGCGCAACCTGTTCAAGCTGATGGCTTACAAGGATGAGTTCGAGGTCGCGCGCCTGATGACGGGGCAAGCCTTTGCTGACGAACTGGCCGAGACTTTCGAAGGCGATTTCAAGGTCAAATATCACATGGCCCCGCCGATCCTGAACCTTGGTAAGGACGGTCGCGGTCGCCCCGCAAAGCGCGCCTTTGGGCCATGGATGCAGTCGGTTCTGGGTCTGCTGGCCAAGGGTAAGGGTATTCGGAATTCGCCCCTGAACCCATTCGGCTATCATTCCGAGGCCAAAATGCATCGCGAAACGCTGGCGTGGTACGAGGGGTTGTTGGATCAGGCCACGGACACCGAGGCTTGGCAGGCGATCCTGTCGGTAGCAGATGACATTCGCGGATACGGGCCAGTGCGTGAACAGGCTGTCAAAGACGCCAAAGCCAAGTTCACAGACCTAAAGAGCGCTCTTTAAAGTCAGGCAGCCTTAACATCATCCGGCTGTGTGTCGCCAAGCCACAGCCGGTCGATCCGGTCCAGTTCCGCCACATCAAAGCGGGCTTGATCCTTCCAATACCGGCCCGAGGGGACATAGTAGCCCAGCGCCCTCTCTTGCGCCTCTACATGCGCCAGACCCGAAACGTCCATCAATGGAACGTCGCCCATTTGGTCAACGCTTGAAGACGGGCACACAAGTCGGCTTTCACCATCAGACAGACGGACCATCCGGCACCCTTGTCGTGCTGCGTATTGCATCAACCGCGATGATTTTGCTTCCAGCGATCTGAGCGTGATGTCCTGACGCAAAGGGTCCGCCTGCCCCGTGCCGTAGAAATGCGTATTGCCCCGCGCCGGATAGACCATGTCGCATCCGAAATAGGCGATCACATCAGGCTGCAACGCGTGCAGCGCCCAATACCCCGCCGTGAACGCCATGGTGCCGCCTGCATAGACAAAGCCACCGTAAGCGTTTTGCGCGGGGACATAGTTCTGCGCAGTTATGATTTGCTGCGTGGGCAGCAGTTGCTGGGGCTGGTTCTCGACCGGAAAATCCTCGGGATGGATCAAGAAATCCCAATCCGGGCGCACCCGCCAGGCATTGTTGATGGCCAGGATGTGGGTAAAGGGCCCGCGTGACCAATCCGCCGCGTCCTGCACGCAAGGTGCAGAGCCCAGAATCAGAACTTTTGGTCCCGTCTGTGTCATGATCGGATCGGCCTCCTGCTCGGCATCTCAATGCGCCAAACTAGGCCGATCCGATTGGCCGTCCAGATGTCAGCCCAAAACCGAGAAGCTGCTTTCCTCGTTGATCGGGCGTTTACGCGAGTAGAAACCGACGTCGATCATGTGCCCGGTATAGGGCAGCTGGAACTGCAACGGCGCGGCGTCATGATCACCGCCGCCTTCGCAATAGTCGACCAGGGCCGCCATCATCTTGCCCGCAATCGGGGCATTCTTGTATTGGTTCCCGCTGGTGCCGCAGGCCATGTAGAACCCCGGCAGGCTGGATTTGTCATAGATCGGAATCCAGTCGGTGGATGCATCATACAAGTCCACCACCCCGCGCGTTTTCGACGGGATACCAAGGCTCGGCACGCGCTGTGCATAGCGCATGGCCTGCGTGGTCCATTGGTCGGTGAATTCGCGGTTGTAGTCCTTGTCATCCTGGCACCACTGGTGCGGATCGCATTCTGGGTCTTCCGAACCGATCAAGATATGGTTGCCATGCTCTGGCCGGACATACAGCGAGATATCGCTGTCCGAGACGATGGTGCCCTGCTCTTCGAAATTGAACCCTTCAGGGCTAGGCACATGCACCACCTCCTGCCGCAAGGGTCGGGTTTCGATGGTCATGTCATCCAGAACACCAGCCATGGCGTTCACAATGGCCGAACCGGGCCCCGCCACGTTGATCACCACGGGGGCGTGGATTTCTTCTCCATCCGCCAGTTTCACACCGCTGACACGACCATCCGATTGCAGGATCTCGACCACTTCGGCGCCGGTGCGCACTTCGGCCCCATGCTCACGGGCCGCTTCCATCAGGTTCTGGGCGCTCAGGGCAGGATCGGTGACATAACCCGCTTGTGGCCAAAACACCGCACCCCCCATCTTGCGTCCGTTGGGATGGCCAAATTCCGGATCATCCATTCGCTTGGCCGGGGCAAAACTGTCGAGCGTATAGACGGGCAGTTTGTCGGTGATCTGCTCGGGCGACCATTCCTCGAACGGGCAGTCGAGCTCGGCGCTGTATTTCATGTGCTTCTCAAGCTGACCGTTGGCCTCGGTTTTCATGACCAGGCACCCGGTCTGCTTGAACTGCGCCAGGTTCGCCCCTTCATGCAGGCCCAGATAGTCGGCCCAATCGCGCCAATAGTGATAGCCCTCCCAGGCAAAGGCGGTGCCGTCGAATGTCGAGTAATGCATCCGGATGATCGCGCAGGAACCGGCGGTGGAGCCGTGGCCCACCTGCGCGTTGCGATCCAAGGACAGGGTCTTGTGGCCCGCCTTGGCCATCTCGAAAGCAATGGCCGCGCCGATGACGCCGGTGCCGATGATGATTGCGTCTGGATTGCTCATGTTTGCGTCCTCTCTCAACTCTCCGGCGGCGCGCCGCCTTCTTCGGTACGACGTGCGATGAAGTCTTTCAGATTGCCAATGCGGACACCGTCCTGCTTCGGCGGCTGGAAGTTCGCCAAAATGTTCTGCCACACGCCGGTGGCACGGTTGTTGGCATCGACCGCCCCGCGCTCGGTCCAGGTGCCAAAATTGGCATAGTCGTGGACATGCGGTTCATAAAACGCGGTGTTGTAGCGTTCCATGGTCTGGCTGGTGGCAAAGAAATGCCCGCTGGGATCTACCTCGCGCAGCGCGGTGTCATAGCCGATCTCGGCCGTGCCCGCTTGCGCGCCCGCGCAAAGCTCGGCCACCATGTTGAGCACTTCGGCGTCACAGATCATCTTTTCAAAGGACACCGTCAAACCGCCCTCAAGCCAGCCTGCTGAATGGATCACCACCGTTGCCCCGGCCATCAAACAGCCCCAAAGGCCGAACTGATTTTCGTTTGCGGCTTGCACATCGTTAAGGTTCGATGCCGACCCGGCGGCAGACCGCCAAGGCAGCCCCAGATGCCGCGCCAGTTGTCCCGCGGCCAGCGAAGCTTGGAAATGCGACGGGGTCCCAAACGCGGGCGCGCCCGATTTCATGTCCACATTGCTGGTAAAGGTGCCATAGCAAACCGGCGCGCCGGGGTTGGTCAGCTGCGTCAGCACCAGTGCCGCCAGCACCTCGGCGTGGCTAAGCGTGATAGCCCCCGCCACGGTGATTGGCGCCATCGCCCCCATCAGAGTAAAGGGCGTGACGATGGAGACCTGACCATAGCGGGCAAAGTCGATCAGCCCTTGCGCCATAGGAATGTCCAGCGTGCGCGGGCTGTTGGTGTTGATGATGGTGTAGGAATGAGCGGCACCCCGGAACTCATCGTCCGACAATCCACGCGCGATCGACAGCATCTCGAAACAGTCCATCACCTGCGGTGTCCCGCGCGAGAAGAAGAACGGGAACTTGTCCGTCAGCTCCATCTGCGCCTGCGTGGTGAAGTAGTGGCGCAGATGGGTCGGCACGTCCTGCGGCTCGACTTGGGGCGAGATCATCTGGAAGACATCGAAGTGATGCGTCAGCTTGAGGAACTCCAGATAATCCTGACCCGAGGCCGGGCGGCGACCGCGCACCAGATCAGTGGCATTGGGCGCCCCTGCCCCGGGTTGAAATACCAGGCTGCCCAGCTCCAGCGTGAAATCCCGGTGCCGCGCGCCCGCTTGGCAGGCGATCGACTTAGGGGCCGTCGCCAGCGCCGCCTCGACCATGTCGCGGCCGATGTGGACCATCTCACTGTCTTCATCGACCCGCGCGCCGCCTTGGGCATAGATGCGCCGCGCCTCGGGCAACAGCACCTTCATCCCCAGGTCTTCGAGCATCCTGAGCGCGGTTTCATGCATGTCGGCGATCTGATCCGCCGGGAACACTTCCATCAGCGGAAAGGGGTTCTTCAGCTGGCGATAGTTCACGTCGCGGCTTGGCGTTGGCGCAGCCTCGGCCCGCCCGCGCCTGCGTCGCCCCCGAGTCTCGCCGCGTGTTTGGCTGTCAGTGGTCATGGATTATCCCCGCATCGCCTTGCCCTGAGGGTCGTAAGGAGAGGCTTCGATGACCTTGGCCTGACGCTCGACCCCTACGATGTGCACGCTCAGGTCGGTGCCCACGGCGGCCTGTTCGCGATCCACCAGCGCCATGGCCAGCGATTTACCGGTGTGGTGTCCGTATGCGCCCGACGTGACAAATCCCACGCGGTTGCCATCCGACCAGATCGGTTCATAGCCGCTGGCGTCCGCACCATCTGCTTCGATCTCCAGCGTGACCTGCACCTGCCCCGGGCCGTTGCCATCGCGCTCGGCCATCGCCGCCTCGCGCCCGACAAACTCTTTGTCCCAGTCGATCCAGCGGTCCATGCCCGTCATGCCCGGCGTATAGCCTTGGGTGAATTCTGCCGACCAGATGCCAAAGCTCTTTTCGATCCGGGTCGACAGCATGGCGTTGAAGCCCACCTCGCGGATGCCCAGATCCGCACCAGCCTCAAGCAGCATCCGGCGCAGGGCGATGTGGTCGCCATAGCGGCAGTTGAGCTCATACCCCTTCTCGCCCGTCACTGACATGCGTGCCACATGCGTGCGCACCAGCCCGATGTCGAACTGACCGCACCCCATGAATTTCAGCGCACCGATATCCTGTTCTGCCAGCTTCTCGACCACCTGCTGTGAATTCGGTCCGATGACCGCAAAGCCGCAAACCTCTTCGCCCAGATCACGCACCGTGACGCCATCATCCATGTGATCGTTGAACCAACGCATGTGCCAGGCGCGCAGATAATAGCTGCCCATGATCCAATAGCGGCTATCGCCCCAGTTCAGCACGGTCAGATCGCCCTTGAGCTTGCCGGTCTCGCTGAGCATCGGTGCCAGCTTGGCCCGACCAGGAGTTGGCAGCTTCGACGCCATGATCCGATCAAGCCAGGCAGTCGCGTTAGGACCCGACACCTCGAACCGCGAGAACCCTGTGATGTCGAGCAGGGCCACGTTTTCGCGGATCGCCTTGCACTCCTCGGCCACGATGTCGTGTGCATTCGAGCGTTTCAGGGTCGGTGTTTCCTCGAACCCCTCCGGCGCGAAATACAAAGGCACTTCAAGATCCCAGCTCACCCCCCATTTGCAGCCCACGGCTGTCATTGCGTCATGCGCGGGGGCCATTTTCAGCGGTCGCCCAGCGGGCAGCTGTTCGTTGGGATAGGTCATCACGAAGCGGCGGGAATAGAACTGCCCGGTGGTTTCGCGGATGTATCGTTTGTTCTGCGCAAAATCGCCGTACCGGGCGACGTCCATGCCATAGACATCCGCTTCTGGCTCGCCGTGGATCATCCATTCGGCCAGCGACTTGCCCACGCCGCCGCCTTGCAGGAACCCGGCCATGACCGCGCAGGCCGTCCAGTATCCACGCTTGCCCGGCACCGGACCGACCAGCGGGTTGCCATCAGGTGAGAAGGTGAACGCCCCGTTCACCCAAGTCTTGATGCCTGCATCGTTCAGGCAGGGATAACGCTGGAATCCCAGTGTCAGCTCGTTTTCGATCCGGCCCAGATCCTCTTGCTGCAGCTCGAACCCATATTCCCATGGCGCGCCGTCTTCCATCCAGTGGTCGTGGTCGATCTCATAGATGCCGACCAACATGCCCTTCTGGTCCTGCCTCATATAGGTGAACCCTTCGAGGTCGACGGTCATCGGCAGCTCAAAGTCCAACGCTGCAACCTCTGGGATCGCATCGGTGATCAGATAGTGGTGGTTGAGCGGCGAGACCGGAAGTTCTACGCCCGCCATACGCCCCACCTGCTTGGCCCACAAACCGGCAGCGTTCACCACATGCTCGCACTGAATGGTGCCTTTTTCGGTCACAACTTCCCAGCCGTCGGCGGTCTGGTTCAGTTCCAGCACACGGTTGTTTTCAACTACGGTCGCGCCGCGTTTCTTGGCCGCGCCCGCATAGGCCTGTACCGTGCCAGTGGTGTCGATATAGCCCTCGCGGTCGGCCCACATTCCACCCAGCAGACCATCGGTGGACATCACCGGGTTCAACTCGCGCGCCTCTTCGGGGGTGACAAGGCGGCAATCTTCGATGCCGATGGACTGGAAAACGCGATATGCTGACTGCAACCATTCCCAACGATCCGGGGTTCCGGCCATCGTCAGGCCACCGGTCATGTGCAGGCCGATGTTCTGCCCGCTCTCGCGCTCAATCTCGGGCAGCAGGTCGATGGTATAGGCCTGCAAAGCCGCGATGTTGGGATCGGCGTTCAGCGCATGGATACCACCAGCCGCATGCCAGCTGGACCCGGCGGTCAGCACCTTGCGTTCGATCAGGCACACGTCCGTCCAGCCGTATTTGGCCAGATGATACAGAACCGAGGCACCAACAACGCCGCCCCCAATGACAACCACGCGATAATTCGACTTCATCGGACCCTCCCTTACCTGATGTCAAAGCGACGCTATTGCGATTGTTCACACCTGTCTAGACATTTCTGTACAATACCATCGGAGCAAAAAAGAAGCCGACATCGCGTCGGCCTCATGCCCTGTGAATTGTCGCGAGTTCAAAGCCGCGCGCTTGGCCGGGATTTGATCGCCTCGTACCAGTCCAGGGCGGCGGAGTGGCTTTCCGGGATGCGTTTTTTCACCACCCGTGCGAAATCGACGAACACAAAGGTCGAGATGTCGGCCAATGTGAAATGATCGCACGCAATATAGCGGCTGTCCTGCAGGCGTTCTTCGAGCACGTCAAAGAATTGCTCGATCCGTGCCAGTCCACGCTCGGCCAATTCAGGGATCTGTGCATGATTTGCAGGCCCGGGAATGGCGCGGTCCTTGAATGCCGGGTGCGTGTTGCGCAGTGCCTCGGCCACGGGCATGCCGCCCTGTTGCTCGGCGATGGAATTCCACATCAACACCAGCCCCTTCTCATCCGGGGTGCGCCCCATCAGCGGCGGCTCGGGCGTATGTGCCTCAAGGTACGCAGCAATGCCCAGGTTTTCGGTCAACACCGTGCCTTCGTCGGTGACAAGCACCGGGATCGTTGCGCGCGGGTTCACGGCCTTGAATTCCGGTTGCAACTGCTCGCCTTTCGCGATCGAGATATCGCGGGTTTCGATTGTCAGCCCCTTTTCGGCAATGAACATCCGTGCGCGGCGGGGATTGGGGGCGGTAGAGCAATCATAAAACAGCATGGGCGGCCTTTCCTGTCGGGTTCCGTGCAACGATGGCAACCTCAAGCCGCCACGCATAGCCCCCCGGAAAATAACCTTACGGCATCAGGCGCCCCGCCAGGGCACGGGCGATCACGCGTTCTTCGTCCGTGGGGATCACCAAAACGGGAACATCCCCGTCCGAGATCACCTGTTCGTTCGCCTCGTTGGCTGCACCATCCAGCGACAGGCCCATGAAGGCCAGACCATCTAGAACGCGCGCGCGAATTTCGGCGGAGTTTTCGCCAATTCCGCCACAGAAGACCACCGCGTTCAGCCCGCCCATGATGGCCACCATCGCGCCCAGCTCTCGTTTGATGCGGAAGACGTAGTAATCAATGGCCTCTGCCGCCCGAGGGTCATCGCTCGCCAGCAAGGTGCGCATGTCGTGGCTGATCTCACTCAGCCCTAACAGGCCGCTTTTCTTGTACAGGATGTGGGTGATCGCCTCGGCGCTGTGACCCTGTTCCATCAGATAAAGAAGAACGCCCGGATCAAGCTGCCCGCACCGCGTGCCCATGGGCAAACCATCAAGCGCCGAGAAGCCCATGGTCGAGCCAATGCTCTTGCCGTTTTTGACCGCACACATCGACGCACCATTGCCCAGATGCGCAATCACCACCCGCCCCCGGGCAAGGATCGGATGTTCGCGTTTCAAGGCGTCGGTGACGTAGTCATAGGACAGCCCGTGGAACCCGTACCGTCGCACACCCTTTTCATAGAACCGACGGGGGATCGCAAAGGCGTCATTCACAAAGGGATGCCCTTGGTGAAAGGACGTGTCGAAACAACCGATTTGAACCGCCGCGGGGAACGCCGCCTGCGCCGCGCGCACCGCAGCCAGGTTGTGCGGCTGGTGCAAGGGCGCCAGCGGCACCAAAGTCTCGAGCTGTGCCATCACCTGCTCGGTCAGCTCTACTGGTCCGGTGAACGTCTTGCCACCGTGCACGATGCGATGCCCGACCCCTGTCACCTCGTGATCCTGCAGCGCAGGTTGGATGGCCTGCAAAATGGCCTGCACTGCGGTGGAATGGTCGGCGGGCCCGATCTCGATCGTCTGTTTTTCAGGATGATCCAGAACCATTTGCGCCACAGGGCCAAGGTTCTCGACCTGCCCCAACAGCAGCAACTCGGGTTCGGGCGCGACCAGGTAGACCCCGAACTTGATCGAGGAACTGCCAGCGTTCAGCGTCAGAAGCCCGGCCATGTCAGCCCCCTCAGCGGCGATATACGAAACAGCGCCCCTCGACCGCACCGAGTGGCAGCGGCAGTTCAGTCAGGGTTTCGAAATACATCCGATCGCTTGATACCATCAGCCCGCCCGGGGCCAACAGCGGCTCTATCAACGGAGAGACAAAGCGGGCGAATACATCGTTCTTTTCGCGGTTGTGCCCCCCCAGATCCGCGTGGATCAGACTGGCCGCGGCCCCGAAACGTTCGACCGAGGCGGGTAGAGTTTCACGTACATCGCCCAGGATTAACATCTCATCCGGAGGCGTCGAATCCGGGTGCGAGGCGACGGCGCGTTCGAACACATAGGTGTCGCGCCCTTTGATGTGGGTTTTCATGTGGTGGTAGGTGCGCCCATTGCCCAATCCAAGCTCGAAAACCGGGCCGGTCATGTCGGCGGTTTCCGAGATCGCGAAATCCAGGCAGGCACGCTGCGACACCATTCTATCGATGAACAAATCTAGGCGGCTTACATCTTTGGTCACGCAGGTCACTCCTTTGACACAAACGGCCCGTATGACCGCAACTTGCCCTCTCATGCCAAATCCGGGTGGGGTTGTGTAGGCACAGTTGTCGAAATTCTCCCTTTTTCGTGACGTTTAGTCACAAATTCGGGTTTGACTAGAGGGGGGTGCGCGCGCGAAAGTGACGCAGAATGACCAGGGGGATCGAAAGACTTATGTTGAGTACCGGCCAGTCGGGTGGACAGCCTGAATGACCCCTTTGTTGTCTGTTGAAAATCTGAGCATCGGATTCGGGTCTGGCGACGCGGTTGTCAAAGACGTGAACTTTGAGGTGATGCCCGGCGAAACCTTGGCTTTGGTTGGCGAATCCGGATCAGGTAAAACCGTGACCTGCCGCGCGGTGTTGCGCATCCTGCCAAGGGCCGCGCAAATTCGGTCGGGTCGGATCACGCTGAACACGGAAAAAGGGCCCCTAACCCTGTCCGAGATGTCCGAGCGCAAGATGCGTGATGTACGCGGCGATCAAGTCTCGATGATCTTTCAGGAACCGATGCGCTCGTTGTCGCCGCTGCATCGGATCGGCAATCAGGTGAGCGAAGTTCTATGGCTGCACCGTGGCGCGTCCGAAAAAGAGGCCAAGCGTCAGGTTCTGCAGACATTCGAGAGGGTGGGCTTTCCTGACCCCGAACGCGCCTATCGGTCTTATCCGTTCGAGATGTCGGGCGGCATGCGCCAGCGGGCGATGATTGCGATGGCGATGGTGTCGAAACCCGATCTGCTGATCGCGGACGAGCCGACCACCGCCCTGGACGTGACCACACAGGCGCAGGTACTGGGCCTGATCAAGGAGCTGCAACAGGAAACCGGCATGGCGCTGATCCTGGTGACCCATGATCTGGGTGTGGTGGCGAACATGGCCGAAAAGGTCGTGGTCATGCACAAAGGCCGCGTGATGGAGGCAGGCGACGCCGAACCCCTGCTGAAATCCCCTGCCCACCCCTATACGCAGCAGCTGTTCAACGCGGCACCGGCCATCCCGGCCGAGGCGCGCCCTGCTCCGCCCCTGCCTGACAAGGATCTGATCCTCGAGATGAACAACGTCAACAAGACGTTCACCATGCGCTCAGGCTCGGCCTGGAAGCCGGATGTTCTGGTTCACGCCTGCCGGGGTGTCGACCTGAAACTGCCGCGCAGCAAGACGCTGGCCATCGTGGGCGAAAGTGGCTCGGGCAAGACCACGGCGGCCCGCATTGCCCTTGGGGCTGAACAGCCCGATGAGGGCAGCGAAGTTCTGTTCCGCGCAAAACCCGGCGCCGATCCTGTCACTGTTCACAAGATGTCCCGCGCCACCCGCACCGCGTTCCAACGCGACGCGCAGATGGTGTTTCAAGACCCCTACAGCTCGCTCAGCCCGCGCATGCGGGTGCAGGATGCGATGACCGAGCCGCTGGAAATCCACAAAATCGGCACCAAGTCCGAACAGCGCGACAAGGCGGCCCAGATGCTGCAGCGCGTAGGACTGAACGCGGACATGTTGAAACGCTATCCGCATGCGTTCTCGGGCGGTCAACGCCAACGCCTGTCGGTGGCTCGTGCCATGATGCTGGACCCGTCGTTGATTGTCTGCGACGAGCCGACCTCGGCCCTTGATGTTTCTGTTCAGGAACAGATCCTGACCTTGCTGGAAGAGCTGCAAGAGGGACTGGGCCTCAGCTATCTCTTCATCTCACACGATCTGGCCGTTGTGGCCCGCATCGCAGATGAGGTCGCCGTGATGCGTCAGGGTCTGATCGTCGAACAGGCGCCCCCTGATACTTTGTTCTATAATCCCCAACATCCTTACACCAAAGCTTTGATCGCGGCTCAACCCGAGCCGGATATCGAACGCCCCATCAACCTCAAACTGGTCGCCCAAGGCGCCGGCTCTCCTGAAAAATGGGCCGAAGCCTTCCGTTTCACAGACACCATGGTACCTTCATTGGTAGAGCTGGAACCCGGCCATAAGGTACGCTGTCATGTTTGAACCAAACCGCCGCTCTCTGTTTCTTGCCGCATCGCTGGTGATCGCCAGCCTGATGCCCGCCGGAGCGAACCCGATCCCGCCGCTGCAGGAAAGCACTTTCTGGCAGGCCGAAGTTGAAGCCGGCGACCTGCCCCCGGTCAACGAACGCATCCCGGACGAGCCGATCATTGTCGATCTCGAGGCCAAAGGCCGCGAGTTCGGCCTGCAAGGCGGCACGCTGTCGACCATGGTGACCCGGTCCAAAGATATTCGGCAGATGGTCGTGTACGGCTATGCCCGTCTGGTCGGCTACAACGAAAATTACGAGCTGGTGCCAGACCTGCTGGCGTCCTTTGAGAATGAAAACAACCGCAAGTTCACCTTGCGCCTGCGACCGGGTCACAAATGGTCGGATGGCGCGCCGTTCACCTCGGACGATTTCAGATACTGGTGGGAAGACGTCGCCAACAACCCGCTGCTCAGCCCCGCCGGCCCGCTTGATTTCCTGCGTATCGAGGGTGAGTTGCCCAAGGTCTCGTTCCCCGACGAGTTGACCGTTGTGTATGAATGGGAGCATCCCAACCCCAACTTCCTGCAATCGCTCGCTCAGGCGCGCCCGCCGTTCATCTACCGCCCGGCGCATTTCCTGAAGGACTACCACGGCGATTTCGCCGAACCCGAGCAACTGGCGGTCAAAGTCGAAGAGGCCCGTGTCAAAAGCTGGGCCGCGCTGCACAACAAGCGCGACAACATGTACAAGTTCGACAATTCCGAACTGCCCACCTTGCAACCTTGGATCAACGCCAGCGCCGGCAAGAAGATCCGCCACAACTTTGTCCGCAACCCCTATTACCACCGCATCGACAGCAACGGCGTGCAACTGCCCTATATCGACATCGTTGAAATGGAGATCGTGGCCCCCGGTCTGGTCGCCGCCAAATCCAACGCGGGCGAGGTTGACCTGCAGGGGCGCGGGCTGGACTTTCGCGACACGTCGATCCTGAAAAAGGGCGAAGCTGACGGGAATTACAAGACCAACCTGTGGCAAACCGGCGTGGCCTCGCAGATCGCGATCTATCCCAACCTGAACTACGCCGATCCGGTCTGGCGTGAAATCATGCGTGATGTGCGCGTGCGTCGGGCGCTGTCACTTGGCATCGACCGCAAAACCATCAATCAGGCGCTCTATTTCAAGCTGGCCAAGCCCGGGTCGATGACCGTGCTGCCCGCCTCGCCGTTCTTCAAACAGGAACGCCGCGATGCCTGGGCTGCGTTTGACCCCGAAACCGCCAATGCTCTGCTGGATGAGGCCGGATTGAACAAACGCGATGGCAACGGCATCCGAATGCTGCCAGATGGCCGCCCCATGGAGATCGTGATTGAGACCGCAGGTGAGCGGCAAGAGGTTGAAAACGCGTTGCAGATCGTGACCGATACCTGGCGCGAGATCGGCGTCAAACTGGTCATGCGCCCGCTGGATCGCGATATCCTGCGCAACCGGGTTTATGCCGGCAGCACCATGGCCTCGGTCTGGTTTGGCTGGGACAATGGTATCCCGCAGACCTATACCTCGCCCGATTATCTCGCGCCCCGCCATCAGGAGTTCTTGGCCTGGCCCAAATGGGGTCAGCATTACCAAACCAACGGTGACGTCGGCGAAGCGCCCGACATGCCCGAGGCGCAGCGCCTGATGGAGTTGGCCTTGAATTGGGACCGCGCCGATACAGATGAACAACGCGCAGCCGCCTGGAGCGAGATGCTGGATATCCACTCGGAACAGCTCTATGGCATTGGCATTCTGGCCGAAGCCCCGCAACCCATCGTCGTGTCGAACCGGATGCGCAATGTGCCCAAGAAGGGCCTTTGGGCCTGGGACCCTGGTGCACATTTCGGCGTTCACCGCCCCGATGAATTTTTCATGGCCGAGTGACGGGACAAGCTGAATGAGCATCCTGCGCTACGCAATTTATCGCTTTGGCACCATGCTGCTGACCCTGCTGGTGGTGTCGGTGCTGGTGTTCGTGATCATCAACCTGCCCCCCGGTGATTACCTGTCGAACCAGATCGCCGAGCTCAAGGCCTCGGGCCAATCCGCGGGCGTCGCCAAGGCCGAATTCCTGCGCAAGGAATACGCTTTGGACCGCGCTCTGTGGGAGCAATACATGATCTGGATGGGCTTCATGCCCGGCCCGCATGGCTTCTCTGGCCTGATCCAGGGCAACTTTGGCTGGTCGTTCGAATTCGACCGTCCCGTGCGCGAGATCGTCGGTGACAGCCTGTGGCTGACGGTTCTGGTCAACATGGCCGCCATCGTGTTCGTCTATGCCTTGGCCCTGCCCCTGGGTGTGATCGCCGCCGCCAAGTCGCGCACATGGATCGACTATACCTCAGCCTTTGTCGGCTATCTGGGTCTGGCCACGCCGAACTTCCTGCTGGCGTTGATCCTGTATTATTACGGTCGCAAGTACCTGAACATTCCCATCGGTGGCTTGATGGATCCCTCGTTCGAAGGGCAGCCGCTGAATTGGGAGAAAATCAAGTCGATCATGGTTCACCTGATCGTGCCCACCATCGTGATCGGCACAGCTGGTGCATCGGCCATGATGCAACGCCTGCGTGCCAATATGCTCGACGAGTTGGGAAAACCCTACGTGGAAACGGCGATTGCCAAAGGCATGGCCCCCAGCCGGATGCTGACAAAGTACCCGCTGCGCGTGGCCTTCAACCCCTTTGTGGCCGACATCGGAAACCTGCTGCCCTCGATGGTTTCGGGTTCGGTTCTGGTCTCGGTTGTGATGGGTCTGCAAACCATTGGTCCGGCCCTGCTGACTGCGCTCAAGACACAGGATCAATTCCTTTCAGCATTCATCCTGATGTTTGTGGCCTTGCTTACGCTCATAGGCACCATGATATCAGACATCCTGCTGGTCATGCTTGACCCGCGCATCAGGTACGAGGGGCGCGAGTCATGACCAAACTTCCAGACGGGCGCTACGTCGACGACGCGCCATACGACCCGCAGGTTTCGATCCAACAGCTGGAACGCCGCGATCTGGACGCGCCCAATTGGGTGCTTATCTGGCGCAAGTTCAAGACCCACAAGCTGGGCTTGATCTCGGGCATCTTTCTGCTGTTTTGCTATTTGATGCTGCCCTTTGCCGGTTTCATCGCGCCCTATGGAGCGAATGAGCGGAACTCGGATCACCTTTATGCTCCGCCACAGGCCGTGCATTGGGTGCACGAGGGCGAATTCCTGGGTCCCTTTGTCTACCCCATCACGGCAGAGGCAGACCTGGAAACGTTCCAGTGGGTGTTCAAGCCAGACACCACGACGCCGGTACCGCTCGAGTTCTTTTGCGAAGGCGCCGAGTACAGCTTGGCCGGTTTCATCCCCAGCGACACGCATCTGTTCTGCGCCCCTGACGGGGCCACATTGTTCCTGTGGGGATCCGACCGTTTGGGACGCGATGTGTTCAGCCGCATCCTTTATGGCGCGCAACTCTCGCTCACCGTTGGCCTGATCGGCATATCTGTGTCCTTCTTTCTGGGCATCCTGCTTGGCTCGATTGCGGGCTACTTTGGCGGTCGCATCGACTGGGTCATCAATCGCGTGATCGAGATCCTGCGATCCCTGCCCGAACTGCCGCTTTGGCTGGCTTTGTCGGCGGCCGTGCCGTCGAACTGGGGGCCGGTGGCCGTCTTCTTCATCATCTCGATCATCCTCGGCATCCTGGACTGGCCGGGCCTCGCCCGTGCGGTCCGCGCTAAGTTCCTGTCGTTGCGTGAAGAGGAATACGTACGCGCAGCGGAAATGATGGGTGCAAGCTCGGGTCGGGTGATCCGCAAGCACCTGCTGCCCAACTTCATGAGCCACCTGATCGCCAGCGCCACGCTGTCGATTCCGGCGATGATCCTGGGTGAAACGGCACTCAGCTTCCTGGGTTTGGGCTTGCGGGCACCGGCGGTCAGCTGGGGCGTGATGCTGAACGATGCGCAAAACCTGGCCTCAATCGAGATCTATCCATGGACCGCTATCCCGATGATCCCGATCATCATCGTGGTGCTGGCGTTCAACTTCCTGGGTGATGGTCTGCGCGACAGCCTCGATCCCTATCAGCAATAGGCGGGGATGAGGGCTCTGCCCCCGTCGCTGCGCATCTCTCTCGGGTTGTTTCTGACAAGCGAACGAGGACGGCTTACCCCGGCGCGGATGGTGCGCTCCATCCGCCAGGCAACGCAACCGCGCCGAGCCGGAGGCGAGGCGCCGGGCCCAACCCCGAGGTGTCTTTCGTCAGAAAGGCGCCGAGGGGGCGGGAGCGCCCCCGAGCTTTAATCCCGATCGCCGCCACCCGGGCCGATATCGTCAAGGTAATCCTCGTCGATGGCCGCTTGAACGGCGCCTGTCACGGCCTCGCGCTGTTTGGGGGTCAGATCGCCCGCTTCTTTCTCGTCCGCCAGACGCACCGTGACCTCGCGGTGCGCAAACTTGACGCCTTCGCGGGCGAACAGTTCGCGAATGTCTTGATACACACGCTTGCGCACCAGCCACTGATCGCCCGGTTTGGTCATGAACTTGACCCGGATGATCATCGCGGAATCCTGCATTTCGATCACGCCCTGCGATTTGAGCGGCTGGATGAAGTTGTCGCCAATCACCGGATCGGTCAGCAGTTCTTTCCCGAGGTTCTTGATCAGTTTGCGCACCTTTTCCACGTCTGTGTCATAGGTCACCCGCAGGGGCAGCTTCATGATCACCCAGTCACGCGAGTAGTTCGTGAGAACCTTGATCTCGCCAAAGGGAATGGTGTTGAGCGCACCCAGATGGTGGCGCAACTGGAATGACCGGACCGAGATCTTTTCGACCGTGCCCTTCACATCGCCAATGTCGATGTATTCCCCCTTGCGGAACGCGTCGTCCAGCAAGAAAAACGCGCCCGAGAAGATGTCCCGCACCAACGTTTGCGAGCCGAAACCCACCGCCAGACCAACAACACCGGCACCCGCAAACAGCGGGCTCACGTTGATGCCGATTTCCAGCAGCACAATCAGAACGATCGACACGACAACAACGGCCAGGATCGCGCCCCGGAACAGGGGCAACAGGGTCGCCAAGCGGCTGGCGGATGAACCGCCGCCCTCGTCGCCCAGTTCGCCTTCTTCCATGTCTCCGCCCTCTTCGGCGATCTTGCTGTCGATCCAGATACGGAAAAAGTGGAAGACGACGTAGCCGATGAACAGGATCATCATCACGTCCAGGAACCGTTCCATCGGCAGATCCTGAGTCCAATCTGCATCCGGGTTCCAGATCACCAGAAGTGCATAGGCCCCAACGACAAAGGCCAGAATTCCTGCAACCCGGCGTGCCAGATCCTCATAGGTCGAAATCGAATGCGCCAATTCTATCGGCGGCGCAACTTGGGGCTCTTCGCTCGCTTCAGCCTCGGCCAGCTCAGCGTTGATCTCCTGCACCTTGCGCGAACGATCAAAGTAACGCTCAAGCAAGTAGTTCATCGCGCCATAGGCCACGACCACGGACATGAAGATGCCATAGGTTCCAGCAATCAGCGGGATCGGCACAGGGTTCTCAAGAACCAGATCCAGCGCCAGTTCGAACCAGCTGAAGGCAATGTAAAGGATCAGGACCGGAGCCCAGGCGATTGAGATCGCCCAGAGGATCCACGAGACCTGCTCTTTGCTGCGACCTGCGCGGATAGCTTCGGTAATCGCACGCGCATTGAACAGGATCATAAGCACGTTGAACGCCGCCCCAGCAGCCGTCAGCACGCCATAGACCATGGCATAGACGTTGTAGTTCAAGCCAAAGTCCGCCACCCACGTGGCAAAAAGAACCGTCGAAATGTCATAGGTCGCCAACACCGACGCCCAGATGTAGAGCCGTTTTGCATCTCTGTCCGAAAACGGCGGAATGCGGTACTGGCTCAGAAATGGCGACAAGACCATCCGCCACAGATCGGACACCGTGCGCGACAGGAAATAGGCCGTAAAGATCGCCGTGACGGTGAATTGGATCGAGATGTCCTCGGATTCGCCAAAAATCAGCAACCCGATGATTGTGGCAAAGAGCATGGCAAACAATGTGCCGCCGATGCCCATGACAAAACGGAATACCAAGAACGGCATCTTGTCCCGATAACCAACCGGGTTTTCCTTGATCCGAGACACCACGTATTTGCGCGCGACACGCTTGCCGTAGATTTCGACTGAAAGCCATCGACCAATCAGAAGAAGGCCAATGTTAATGGCCAGCACCCACAAATAGGTGCTGATCTGACCATCCGGGCTGGTTTGGCGCAAGATATATTGGACCTCGAAAATCGAATACGGCAAAGCTGCCAACCTTGATTCCAAGGCTTTTCGGAACTCGGCCCACTGCGATTGCGCCTGCATCAATTGCGAGGCCTCTCCCATCGGGTCGGCCTTGTCAGGTTCACCGCTTGATCCCGATGTTTGACCTGTCGTGGCAAGGTTACCCGAACTGTCGATGACGATCACGCTGGCGCCCGCCTCGGTCGCCTCGCGGATTGCATTTGCCAGTTCGCTGTCCGCCGCAGTTTCACTGCTGCTGGAACCGGACGCGCCAGAGTAGAGTGACAGTTGCGCCTGCGCGGCCGTCGTGGACACCGCAATGGTCAGCGCCAGCATTGCGAGAATGCGAAGGACAATGGTCAGCATGGAGGTCTTTCTTTGGTTAACTGAACCTGGCAGGGAACCTATCTGACGGGTGCATGTTATTCAAATGACTTGGTGACACGATAATGACATGGACAGAAACACTCCTTGAACCGATGCAACTGCCCTTTCCTTTGGCAAAATCCTGTTTCCAATCCTGATCAGGTCAAATACTAGGACAGAACGAAGGATTGGACAGGTTTTGGAAGCAAGCCACGTCTGCACGCAGAAAAATTGCCGACATGGATCGGCTGCCAACGGGACTTGGGCATGACGGTACGCGCCTTGGACAACTGGATCAATTGGGCGCCACCTGTATCTGGCTTTTCTCGGTTGTCTTTATGCGACAAAGTTGCGGAAATCTGCGCGAGCGTACATGGCTTGACCTGCATCAAGGCGCACGTTCAACCAGCCGACGAAGCAGATGATGTGGCACCCGCGCAATTGGCTATTGACCAATTGTCGCCTGCCGATACTGGAGGCTTTGGATTTCACCGTACAATTGGTTACGGTGCCTTCAAAACAAACACTTTGTCCGGCGCAAAACCGAGGTCGAAGACGTGAATATGGGTGGAGACGCAACCAAGACGGTACACAGGGGCGCGCGCCGTGCGCCTCGTATCATGCTGTACAGCCATGACACCTTCGGGCTGGGTCACCTGCGCCGATCACGCGCATTGGCCGCGGCAATTACAGCCGCTGATCCAGAGGCTTCGGCTCTGATTCTGACGGGCTCTCCGGTTGCGGGCCGCTTCACGTTCCCAAGACGGGTAGATCACGTAAGGTTGCCTGGTGTCACCAAACGCAGCGATGGTTCGTATGCCTCGCAAACGATTGGCATGGGTATTGAAGAGGTCACCGACCTGCGGTCCGGATTGATCTGCACCACGGCCAGACAATACGAACCCGACGTACTGATCGTCGACAAAGAGCCCACCGGGTTTCGTGGCGAATTGCTCCCGACCCTTGAAACGCTGCAAAACGAAGGAAAGACCAAGCTGGTTCTTGGTCTGCGCGATGTTTTGGACGAACCCGAGGTTTTGGCGGCTGAATGGGACCGCAAGGATGCAGTGACTGCAACCGAAAGATTTTATCACGAAATCTGGGTGTATGGCTTGCGGTCGGTCTATGACCCCACAGCCGGATTGCCACTGTCTGCGGAAGTGCAGGCCCGTATGCATTGGACCGGCTATTTGCGTCGCGAAGCAAGTGCCGACGGCAAGCCGCCTGAGCAGCCTTATGTACTGATCACCCCTGGCGGGGGTGGCGACGGCAAGGCCATGGTTAACCTTGTGCTAACCGCCTATGAAAAAGACCCCACCCTCACGCCGCGTGCAGTTCTGGTATATGGCCCGTTTCTATCGGGCGAGCTGCGTGACGAATTTGAAACCCGGGTCGAAGCCCTTGATGGACGTGTCACGGCAGTGGGCTTTGAATCGCAAATCGAAACTCTGTTCAAAGGGGCTCAGGGTGTGATCTGCATGGGCGGGTACAACACCTTTTGCGAAGTGCTGTCTTTTGACAAACCCGCTGTCATCGTGCCGCGCACCACGCCGCGACTGGAACAGTGGTTGCGCGCCTCCCGCGCCGAAGACCTAGGTTTGGTACGCATGCTTGATGAAACCCGCGACGGGTTGACGCCTGATGCGATGATCCAGGCCATTCGCGGCCTGTCGACACAGCCTAAACCTTCGCAAGCCATCTCATCTGGGCTGCTCGACGGGCTGGATTATGTCACTCATCGAGTGAACGCACTGCTGACCAACAAGACGGAACAAGCCGCTCAATGACGTCCCAAAATCCGCCACTGGCGATCGTGGTCAAAGGCTGGCCGCGCCTGTCCGAGACATTCATCGCACAGGAACTGGCTGCACTCGAAGACAGCGGCCACGACTTTGACATCTGGTCGCTGCGCTATCCCACTGACAAAAAGCGCCACCCGCTGCACGACCGCATCAAGGCGCGGGTGCGGTACTTGCCAGAATACCTGTATGAAGATCCGGAACGGGTCTGGCGCGCCCGCGCGGCGGCAAAGGCCCTACCGGGCTATGCCGAGGCCTATCGCGTCTGGCGTGCCGATCTTGCACGCGACCTGACCCACAACCGCATCCGGCGTTTTGGACAGGCCTGCGTCCTGGCCACCGAACTGCCTGAAGGCACAAAGGGGCTTTATGCGCACTTCATGCACACACCGTCCTCTGTCGCGCGCTACGCGGCGATCATGCGCGGCCTGCCGTGGAGCTTTTCGGCCCATGCCAAAGATATCTGGACGTCGGACGAATGGGAAAAACGCGAAAAGCTGAGTGCAGACACGCATGGTGCAGTCTTTGGCGCGACGTGCACTGCCTTTGGTGCCGAGCACCTGCGCGAGATGGCCGATGACGCAGCACGGGTTGACCTTGTCTATCATGGCCTCGACCTGACCCGTTTTCCCGCCCCCCCAAAGCGCGCGCTGCGCGACTCGGCCAGTCCGTTTCACATGATGTCGGTTGGTCGTCTGGTCGAAAAGAAGGGTTTTGACCGCCTGATTGCGGCCTTTGCTGGGTTGCCTGCAGATCTGGATTGGCATTGGACCCACATCGGTGGTGGCAGTTTGAAAGATACCCTTTCAGCGCAAGCCGAAGACGCCGGTGTTGCAAACCGCATCACATGGCGCGGTGCGTGTGACCAACCCGAGGTGATCGAGGCGATGCGTGCGGCTGATCTGTTCGTGCTACCGAGCCGCATTGCCGAAGACGGCGATCGCGATGGCTTGCCAAATGTGCTGATGGAGGCGGCTTCGCAAATGTTGCCGATCCTGTCGACGCCCGTGTCGGCAATCCCCGAATTCATCGAAAGTGGCACACATGGCCTGCTGGTCGAAGATGATCCGGCCAGATTGGCCTCTGCCATTTGTGAATTGTCGGCCGAGCCTGCACGCACTCAGGCCTACGCAGCGGCTGCGTATGACCGGCTGGTTGGAGAGTTCGGGATGGCCCCCGGGATCGCACGCTTGTCCGCCCGGTTGACGCAATTGACGCAGTTGACGCGGGGCGGATGATCTCATGACTTGCGTCGCATTCTACGCCCCCATGAAGTCGCCCCACAGCGTGGTGCCTTCTGGGGACCGCGAAATGGCGCGCAACCTGATGCAGGCGATTGGTCAACGCGACGGCGTAGACGTCGATTTGGTCTCAGAGCTCAAGATCTATGACAAGGCCGGTGACGAAGCGCGACAGGCCGATTTGCGCCAGCAAGCGGAGGCCGAAGTTGACCGCCTGATCCGCGACCTGCCCCGAGACACCGAACTGTGGGTCACCTACCACAACTATTACAAGGCCCCCGATCTGATCGGGCCCCGCGTCTGTGCGGCGTTGGATATCCCATACGTCCAGATCGAAAGCACCCGGGCCTACAGCCGATTGACCGGCCCCTGGTCTGGGTTTGCGCAAGCCGCCCATGATGCCTGCGACGCGGCTCGGGTGATATTCTACTTGACGGCCAACGACCTGATCACCCTTGAACGCGAGCGCGCAGGCACGCAAACCCTCGTGCATTTCCCGCCGTTTCTGCCCGCTGTTCGTCTGCCCGAGGCCAGTACCCTGTCGGGTCCAATGCTGGCAACCGGCATGATGCGCGAAGGCGACAAACTGCGTTCGTATGAGATCATCGCCGAAACGCTTGCACATCTGACAGGCGATTGGCAGCTGGACATCGCAGGCGACGGCCCCGCCCGAGCACAGGTCGAAGCCTTGATGGCCCCCTATGGATCGCGCGTGCGGTTTCTGGGGCAGTTGGATCGCGCTGCGCTGGACAAAACCTATCGCGCGGCGTCCCTGTTCCTGTGGCCAGGCGTGAATGAGGCCTTCGGGATGGTTTACCTGGAGGCGCAAGCGCATGGCCTGCCTGTGGTGGCACAGGACCGCCCGGGCGTACGGGATGTGCTGTTGGGCGATGGGTACCCTGCAACCGAAGTCGGGACAAAGGCGCTGGCGTCTCTGGTCATGTCGCTCTTGCACGATCCCGGCCATCGCGCAACATGGGGTGCCAACGCCCGCGAGATGATCGCAAACACCCACCTCAGGCCTGCCGCAACCGCGCGGTTCTGGTCTGCCGTTGCCCCGCATTTGAAAGGTTCCCGATGACCCGTCTTGCTCTTCTTCGCCATGGCCATACCTCTTGGAACCGTGCCGGCCAAATTCAGGGGCGCAGCGACATTCCCCTGGATGATGAAGCGCGCCGTGATCTGTCGCAATTCAGCCTGCCGCCCGAGTGGATCCGGGCCGAACTGTGGTCGAGCCCCTTGCACCGCGCTCGTGAAACTGCCGCAATCGTGGCCAATCGCGTACCGCTAACGGCGCCCGAACTGACCGAAATGAATTGGGGCGATTGGGAAGGCAAGCGTGGTGTCGATCTGCTGGCACAAGAGGGCAGCGGGTTTCGCCATATCGAGGATTGGGGATGGGACTATCGTGCGCCCGGCGGTGAAAGCCCGCGCGAATTGTGGGATCGGGTGGAACCTTGGGTTCAGTCCCGCCACACGGACACCATCGCCGTGTGTCACATCGGGATCATGCGGGTGATCCTGGCCAAGGCGCACGGCTGGGATTTTGACGGCGAGGCCCCGTTCAAGATCAAGCGCAACCGGTTGTTTGTTGTCGACCTGGATACCTTTGCGCCTGAGGCCGAGCCTGTTCGTCTGATCCGAGAGAGCCACGCATGAAGGTCTTGATCGCTGTCACCCATCTGCTGGGTAGCGGCCATCTGAGCCGCGCCCTGACTTTGGGTCGTGCATTTGCCCTCGAGGGTCATGAGGTTGTATTGATCTCGGGCGGCTTTGCCGTGCCGCAGCTGGACAGCAACGGGATTGATCTGCGCACGCTTCCTCCGCTCCGGTCGGATGGAACAAACTTCACCCGGCTGCTGACCGACGATGGTGAGGTTGCGGATGACACGTATTTGGCAGCGCGGTCCAATTCGATGGTCGATATCCTGCGCGAGGTGCAACCTGATGCGCTGATCACGGAACTTTTTCCGTTCGGACGTCGGGTATTGCAGCACGAGTTTCTGGCTTTGCTGGAAGCAGCGCGCGCGATGCCCAATCCGCCGCAAACCTACTGCTCGATCAGGGACATTCTGGCTCCGCCGTCAAACGCCCGAAAGGTCGAAAAGACCGAAGCCATCCTCGCAGAATTCTACGATGCGGTTCTGGTTCATTCGGACCCTAGCACCACCCCGCTAGAGACAAGCTGGCCTGTTTCTGAAGCATTGGCCAACAAGCTAATCTACACAGGTTACGTGGCGCCTCTAGCAGCGGGTCCACATCGTGATCGCTTGGGCGATGGGGAGATCCTTGTCAGTGCAGGTGGTGGATCCGTTGGCGCACCAATCTTTCGCGCTTCCATCGAGGCCGCTCGAAAGATCACCAACCGGCGCTGGCGCCTGTTGGTGGGTGGTTCGGAAGCACCTGCCCAGATTGCAGAATTGATGCAAGGCGCGCCAACAGAGAACATCACGCTGGAACCCGCCCGCCCCGATTTTCGGCACATGCTGCATCACGCCGCTGCCTCGGTCAGCATGTGCGGCTACAACACCGCTCTGGACCTGTTGCAAGCGGGCACACCTGCGGTTCTGATCCCGTTTGATGATGGGCAGGAAGTTGAACAGACGCTACGGGCAAAGAGCCTGGAAGCACTGCCCGGAATTCACGTGCTATGCAGTGCAAATCTAAACAGTATGCAGTTGGCGCAGGCGGTTGAAAAAGTTCTGGCTGCAGGACCCCGCACCGTTCAAGCGGCGGATTTTGATGGGGCTGCCGAAACCGTGAGAAGCGTTGTGTCACAACAGGGGGCTCGCAGGTGATAGCGGATTGGTCAGTGTTGGACAGGGAACTTGCCCTTTGGCGGGCCACGGGCCTTTCCCTGCCGCTTTGGTGGCGCGATGACGATGCGGTTGAGCCGACTGCGGCGCTGGATCAGCTCAGTGAAATTTCGGCTGACGTCGGTATTCCCGTGCACTTGGCGGTGATCCCGGCTCATGCCACCGAAGGGCTGGCTGCACGCATGGACCCGGACGCCCAATTGATCCCCGTGGTGCACGGCTGGGCACATGCGAACCACGCACCTGTTTCCGAAAAGAAGGCCGAGTTTCGCGCGCACCGCCCTCTCAATGAGATGGTAGAAGAAGCAGGCCGAGGTTTCGCCCGTCTGCAAGAGCTGTTTGGGGCAAGTCTACAACCGATGTTTGTGCCGCCGTGGAACCGGATCGACAAGGCCGTGGTTGCAAAGATGCCTGCGCTTGGGTTTCGCGTGCTCTCGACCGCCACACCGCGCAAGACCACCTTGGCCGCAGCCGGGATGTGGGAAATCAACACCCACCTGGACCCTATAGATTGGCGGGGCACCCGCAGTCTGCGGCCCCCCGAACAGCTCGTTGCGCTATTGGTTCAACACCTGCAGGACCGTCGCAAAGGGCATGCGGACAATACCGAACCCTATGGGCTGTTGACCCACCATCTGGTTCATGATGAAGACATCTGGCGGTTCAGCCACGAGGTGCTGCTCCGCCTGATGGACGGCCCCACCCGCGTCTGGACCATGGCCGAAACCCTGCAAGAGGACCCCACCTGATGAGCCGACTGGATTCGATGCTGCGCCGCTTCACCGCCCAGAGGGATGGGCTGAACTGGGCAGCCGAAACGATTGCTGAACTGGACGGCGATGTGCTGGACATGGGGCTGGGCAATGGCCGCACATATGATCACCTGCGCGAGATCCTGCCAGGTCGCCGCATCTGGGTGATGGATCGGGTGCTGCAATGCCATCCATCCTGCGTACCGCCGGAGAAGGACTTCCTGCAAGGCGAAGCCGAACCAATGCTGCGCAAACTGGCAGACCACGGGCAGAGCCTCGCGCTGGCGCATTATGACTTCGGGATGGGGATCAAAGTGGATGACGTGGCCGAGGCCGCGCGCCTGAGCCCGTTGATCGCGGCAGTAATGAAACCCGGCGCGCTGCTGGTGTCTGGTCAACCGCTGGTGGGTTTCCGGCAGATCAAAGGCCCCGAGACCATCGCTCCCGATCGTTACCTGTTTTACCGCGCTTGAGGTGTTGGGAAAGCAGGACGAACTCCCGCCCGTCGGAGGTGACCCTGTCGGGGCACCGCCTCCCGTTGGGCCGGGCTCATACGGGACAAGCCCGCATGAGCCTCGCAAGATGCAACCGGTTTAGACCCGTTTGACCGGATCACAAGTCGCGAGCGTGGCATTACGCCACGTGCTGCCCGCGCGACCAGACCGCCCGCAGCGCTGGCACACCAGCCCGCATCCGGAACCGCAACAGGTCAGCCCGTGCGCCGATGCGCAGTGCGCCGCGATCGGACAGGCCTGCCGCTTGCGCAGGGGCGAGTGTCGCTGTCTTGATCCCGCGCGCCATATCACCCCAGATCTCGCCCAGTTTCACCGCCGACAAGAGCAGGGCTGAAGGCACATAGTCGGACGAGACAATATCGAGAAGGTCCAACTCGGCCAGCTCCTGCGCCGCCACATTACCCGAATGTGACCCTCCCCTGATCAAGTTGGGGGCGCCCATCATAACCTGGATGCCGTATTCGTGGCAGGCCCGTGCTGCCACGACCGTTGTGGGGAATTCAGCCAGACGAATGCCGTGACCGGCCGAAACTGCCACCTGTTCGGCCGTGGTGTCGTCATGGCTGGCCAGCACCGCGCCGTATTTAGCCGCCTGTTTCACAGTCTCGACCTCGTGCAGATCGCCATATTGATCGCGCAATCCCTTGAGTTGAGCCACATGCTGCAGGAAGTCGTCATCGCTCATTGCGTGTTTGCCCTTCATGTAGGCTTCCAGCTTGGTGATGTCGCGGAATTGCCGTTGTCCCGGCGTGTGATCCATGATCGATACGATCCCGACCCGGTCCTCTTCGCCAAACTCACGCAACTCATCCACAAGGGTTTGTGAGCACACTTCGGCGCGCAGATGCAGGAAGTGGCTGATTTTGAGCGCATCTGCCGCGCGCAGCTCCAGCAACTCGGTCGCAAGGTTGCGGGCATACTTGCCGTAGCGCGCCTTGCCTGACGGGATCGAGCCAACGCGCATGGCATCAAAGACCGTGGTGATGCCGGTGCCTGCCAGCTCGGCATCGTGGGCGATGATGGCCGCCGCATGCGGCCAATCGACCTTGGGGCGCGGCTGGATGTGGCGTTCCAGGTTGTCTGTGTGCAGCTCGATCAAGCCGGGGCAGACGAAATCCCCCTCGCAGTCCACGGCACCCGCAGGAACAGTCGCACCGCTGTCGATGGCTTCGATGTGCTCGCCCACCACCCGCAGGGACCCGGTCCGGGTCTCATCGGGGAAAATCAGCGTTGCATTGGCAAGGATCAATTCTTCTGTCATCTGAACTTCACGTGGTTTGAGCTATTGGGAAGGCCACGACATAGGAGGCCAATGTGACATTCTCGCGATACGCGATCTATTTTGCGCCACCCGCCGACGCGGAGTGGACCCGGTTTGGAGCCAGCTGGTTGGGTTGGGACATGGAAACCGGTGAGACGGTGGCCCATCCCGACCTTGCAGGGCTGGATGTGCCCCGGATCACGGCGACGCCACACAAATACGGGTTGCATGGGACCATCAAACCGCCGTTCCGACTGGCCGAGGGACAGACCGCCGGGGCGCTGGAGCGCGCCTGCGGCGAATTGGCCGATGCGCTTGGCCCCGTTTGGTTGGACGGGTTGGAACTGGCGCGGTTGGGTCGGTTTCTGGCGCTGCGCCCGATGGGCAACACCAGCGAGCTGGGGGAACTGGCGGCCCAAGCTGTGCGCGGTCTGGACAGCTTTCGTGCCCCTGCCCCGCCTGAAGAGCTGGAACGGCGCCGCGCGGCAGGTCTGAGCCCCACGCAAGAGGCGAACCTGCTGCAATGGGGCTACCCGTATGTGATGGACGAGTTCCGCTTTCACATCACCCTGACCGGCAAACTGCCCAAGCCTGAACTGCCCGGCGTTCAGGACGCATTGGAGCAGGTACTGACCCCGATGTTGCCCAAACCCTTTGTCATCAGCGATCTGGCGCTTGTGGGCGAACGCAGCGATGGCCGGTTCCAGATGATCCATCGTTACGCGCTTTCCCGCTGAAGCCGCGACAGGATCGTCTCGACCGTCTGATCCAAGGCGCCGGAGTTGTCGACCTCGATCACCCGGCGCAGCCCTTCGGGCAGTTTCAGGCGCGCGCGGTCCAGTCGGCGTTGCCGGTCCTCGACACTCTCGCGGGCGCGGCTGTCGAGCCGGGCCGCCAGAACCTCGGGGGAGGCCGTGAGGGACACGACGGCAAAGTCATCGAACAACTCCTGCGCATCCAACAGGACAGAACGCGACAAGTTCACCAACAGCCCACGCGCCGCGCGCCGTTGCTCGTGGATCGTCACCGGGATGCCATACCGCAGACCGTGAGCTGTCCAGTACAACAGAAAATCACCAGCAGCCAGAGCGGTGTCAAATTCAGTGTCATTGGCCCGGGTGAACGTCTCGCCCTCTTCGCCCAGCGGCCGGGTGATGACCCTGCGCACCAATTGCAGGCCATCGCCGCGTGCCGCGAGCGCCTCCATCACGCTGTCCTTGCCAACGCCGGACGGCCCGACGACGGCTATGACGGTTGCCAGTGTCATGCGGCCTCCGGTGTGAAGTGCGAGACGTTGACCTCGTGGTCGCAGACCCGCTGACGCGCCTCGATATCGTGAAAGATACCGACGATGGCGGTGCCGCGCGCCTTGGCCTCTTCGATCAGGGACAGCACGGTTTCTCGGTTGGTTGCGTCCAGGCTGGCGGTGGGTTCATCAAGCAGCATCGCCGGGTATTCATGGGCAAAGCCGCGGGCGATGTTCACACGCTGCTGTTCACCACCCGAAAAGGTGGTGGGGCTGAGGGTCCAAAGGCGCTCGGGGATGTTCAGACGCGCCAACAGGCCTGCGGCCTTCTCAAGGGCCTCGGCCTTATCGACGCCTACCGCCAGTAGCGGCTCGGCCACCACCTCGAGCGTTGGCACACGCGGCACCACGCGCAGGAACTGGCTGACATAGCCCAAAGTTTCACGCCGCAGCGCGAGGATATCACGTGGCTCGGCCTGGGCCACATCCAAGCCCCCCACCATAACACGCCCCGAGGCCGCCAGATAGTTGCCATAGATCACCCGCATCAGCGTGGACTTGCCCGCGCCCGAGGCTCCGGTCAGAGCCACACATTCGCCGGGGTTCACCTTCAGAGTCGCGCGCTCCATCACCGGAATGACCGCGCTGCCTTGGTTATGCAGGGTAAAGCTCTTGCTTACGTTATCGAGTTCAATCATCTCTCTCGCCCCTCACACTTGCAGAACGCTGGAAACCAGCAGCTGCGTGTAGGCATGTTGTGGGTCGTCCAGCACCTGATCTGTCAGACCAGCCTCGACCACATGTCCGTCTTTCATCACCATCAGCCGGTCCGCCAACAGGCGCACCACAGCCAGATCATGGGTCACGATGATGGCGCTCAGCCCCATCTCGCGCACCAGGCCACGCAGCAGATCGAGCAGTCGCGCCTGGACCGAGACATCGAGGCCCCCGGTGGGTTCGTCCATGAAAACCAGCCGCGGACCGGTCACCAGGTTGCGGGCGATCTGCAACCGCTGCTGCATCCCGCCGGAAAACGCGGTCGGGCGGTCGTCAACGCGGGCCTCAGAAATCTCGACCCGACCCAGCCAGTCGATGGCAGTGTCGCGAATGTTGCCATAGTGGCGGTCGCCCACGGCCATCAGCCGCTCACCGATGTTGCCACCGGCGCTGACCGACATGCGCAGCCCGTCGCGGGCGTGCTGATGGACAAAGGCCCAATCGGTGCGGCCCAACATCCGACGCTCGGGCTCGGACATTTGCAGCGTGTCCACCGGCCCATCGGCGCGGGTGTCAAAGATGACCTGCCCTGCGTCCGAATCCAGATGGCCCGCCAGACAGTTGAGCAAGGTCGACTTGCCCGAACCACTTTCGCCCACAATCCCCATCACCTCGCCGGGGTAGAGGTCAAAGCTCACATCCTTGCACCCGATCCGCGCGCCATAGCGTTTTTCGATGCCCTTGACTTGCAACAACGGTGTCATGCTGCATCCTCCGTACCCAGTCGGCCCACGTGGCCCGCCGCGCGGCGCGAGCGGCAAAAATCGGTGTCCGAGCAGACAAACATCCGGTTGCCTGCGTCATCCAGGATCACCTCGTCCAGATAGCTGTTCTCGGCCCCGCACAGATCACAGGCGTGATCTGCCTTGGTGGCCTCAAACGGGTAGTCCTCGAAATCCAGGCTCACCACCTTGGTGTGTGGCGGTACCGCATAGATCCGTTGTTCACGACCCGCGCCAAACAGCTGGATTGCCGACATTTCCAGTTTGGGATTGTCGAACTTGGGAATGGGGGATGGGTCCATCACATAACGGTCCTGCACCATCACCGGATAAGCGTATGAGGTCGCGATGTCGCCATGCTGGCTGATGTCTTCGTAGAGCTTCACATGCATCAGCCCGTATTCCTCAAGACTGTGCATCTTGCGGGTCTCGGTCTCGCGCGGTTCCAGAAAGCGCAGCGGCTCGGGGATCGGCACCTGATAGACCAGGATCTGATCCTCGGTCAGCTCGGCCTCGGGGATGCGGTGGCGGGTCTGAATGACGGTGGCTTTCTCGGTCTCTTCGGTCACGGCCACGCCTGCGGTGTTCTCAAAGAACTTGCGGATCGAGACCGCGTTGGTGGTGTCATCCGCTCCTTGGTCAATCACCTTGAACGTATCCTCTGGCGTCAGCGTCGCCGCCGACACCTGCACGCCCCCTGTGCCCCAACCATAGGGCATTGGCATTTCGCGGCTGGCAAAGGGAACCTGATAGCCAGGCACTGCCAAACCTTTGAGGATGGCTCGGCGGATCATCCGCTTGGTCTGCTCATCCAGGTAAGCAAAATTGTATTCGCTCATAGCAAATCTCTTTCATTCAAAGCCGCCTCAAACGCCTGAGGCGTGGTGAAATGAATGGCGTCCATGCCGACGGCGCGCGCGCCCTCGACGTTTTTCAGGGTGTCATCGACAAAGATGCAGTCTTGTGGCGTCAGTCCCGCGCGTTCGCACAGGCGGTGGAAGATTTCCGGTTGCGGCTTGAGCAGCTTCTCTTGCCCAGACACCACCGTGACATCAAAAACCTCGCCCAATTCCGGATGCGTACCGACGCCAACAGGCCAGGTTTCGGCCGACCAGTTGGTGATTGCATGCACCTGCCTGCCCTGTTCCTTGAGCCGGTAGAGCAATTGCCAGGTGCCCTCGATCTTGTCGGGCACCGTGGCGGCGTAGCGTTCGACATATGCGCTCAGGCGGCGCTGATCCTCGGCGTTGTCCAACTCCGCCGCCAGATCGGCAAAGGTTTCGCCCCCATCAGCCCGCAGGTTTCGATCAAAGAATTCCACCCGCGTCAGAAACTCGGTCACCGCACTGCGGCTGCCCAGATCATCGAGCCAGGCCAGATAGGGATCCCAGCGGATCAGCACATTGCCGATATCAAAGACGACAGCCTTCATTCCGCGGCCTCTTGATATCCGGCGGTGCGTTCCTCGGCCTCGCGGCGCAGCTTACGCACAAGTTCGAGCTCGGACTGGAAATCGACGTAGTGCGGCAGTTTGATGTGTTCTAGGAACCCGGTCGCTTGAATGTTGTCGGAATGGCTGAGCACAAATTCCTCGTCCTGCGCCGCCGCGCCCAGGTTGTCCTCACCCAGTTCTTCCCACCGCAGCGCGCGGTCGACCAAGGCCATGGCGATGGATTTGCGCTCGGACTGACCAAAAACCAGACCATAGCCGCGCGTGAACTGTGGCGGCTCGGTTTTGGAGCCCTGGAACTGGTTCACCGTTTCACATTCGGTCAGCTCCAACTCGCCAATCTCGATGGCAAACCCCAGCTCGGGGATCTCCATCTCGACCGCGACCTTGCCGATCCGCAACTCGCCCACAAAGGCGTGGTTGCGGGCGTAGCCGCGTTGGGTCGAATAGGCCATGCCAAGGATGAACCCCTCATCCCCCCGTGTCAGCGACTGCAGGCGCAACGCGCGGTTGGCGGGAAATTCCATCGGTTCACGGGTCAGATCGCCCGGCACCGCATCGCTGGTGGGTTCACGCTGGATGACATCCTCGCCTTGTAGAAACTCGGTGATGTGCGGCGTCGCTTCTTCGCGCGGCATGCCTTGTTCGGCAGGAGCAACCTCGCCCTCGGCGGCCAGTTTGAAATCCAGCAGACGGTGGGTATAGTCGAAGGTCGGCCCCAGCACCTGACCGCCCGGCGCATCCTTGAAGGTGGCCGAGATGCGGCGATCACAGGCCATGTCACCCGTTTCCACTGGCAAGCTGGCCCCGAACCGCGGCAGGGTCGTGCGGTAGGCACGGATCAGAAAGATCGCCTCGATCAGATCACCCCGCGATTGCTTGATCGCCAGCGCCGCCAGGTCGGGGTCGAACAGCGAGCCCTCGGCCATCACGCGGTTGACCGCCAGACTCAGCTGTTCGCGGATCTGCGCGATGGACAGTTCCGCAACGGATGTGTCGCCGCGCCGTTCCTCGGCCAACCAGGCGTGGGCGTTTTCGATGGCGCGTTCGCCACCTTTGACAGCTACATACATGCCTTAGCCCTCTGAGATCTGCGTGCTGCGCGGCAGGGCCGCGACTTGGGTGCCGCTGGTGAAAAAGAAATCCAACCCCAGGGGATAGGCCGTCGCATTGGTCCGCAGTACCTCGACATCGGGCAAGCTCAGCTGCGCCGATTCCTTGATACCCGGACCGGTCATGGTGGCGCCTGTTTGGGTCACGCCCGTGCATTCCACGATCAGGGTTGCAGAGCGGTCGGGATATTCGGACGTGCCGATCTTGTACGCTCCAAGCGGGATCAACGACTCCCACGTGCCGATGGCAAAATCCGCCTCTCCGGCATCGACCAGAGGCGCACCAGTATGGAAAGTCAGCCAACCGCGCACCTCGGGTGTATCAGCCTCGCCCGCCAGGTGCACTTTTGTCTCTGGATCGCAAAGCGTCAGCAGCAAAGTCGCTGCCGCCTCAGACAGTGGTGCCGGTGCTTGTGCGCCGGTTAGCGTGCGGATTTCACCCGGGCGAGCCATGACGGTCATTGCGGCCCGGAACGCATGGGCCGCATCGACGGGCGCATTGGTGAAACCGCCTGCGAATTGGGTTGCTTGCGCCTGCATCAATCCTCTCCCCTTACCATGGTGAAGAATTCGACCTTGGTCGCCGCCGCCTTGGCCGCGCGTTTGGTCTTGGTCTCAGTGACTTGCTCGGCCAAAGGCGTCAGGACCGTACGTTGCACACGGTCAGCCGCGTCTGTCTGCATCAGCGCATCAATCAGCGCCGCGGCCTCGGCTTTGGGTTTCGAGCGGCCTTGCACATAGCCATGCCCGACGGTGCCATCGCTCAGAACCAGTGAGCAGCGAGTCACGGTCATCTCACCCACATTGAATGGCGCACCCGTGCCGCCCATGCGGCCCCGTACCATGACGCCGCCCACTTCGGGCGCGCGCAGCCAGTTGAATTCGGGGCGGTTATCCACCGCACCCCACAGCGCCATCATCGCCCCCTCGGGGGCCGACGCCATAAGGCTCATCCACGCCTTGCGGGCGGAATTGCCGGTCTTCATGTCATTTGCCATATTAGCCTCTTGGCGAAGTTGTCTACAACAACTATACAACTAGACAAATCATACGGATTTAGGGGTCGCCCTGCAATCCTGCATCTTGTGAAGATTTGATGACATGAGCCGCACACCCGTCTGGAAAACCATCGCCGCCAGCCTCACCTCGGATATTGCCGAGGGGCGCTATGATACCGGCGACCGCCTGCCGACCGAGGCGCAGTTGTCCGCCACCCATGGCGTGAACCGCCATACGGTCAGACGCGCTTTGGCAGATCTATCCGAACAGGGGCTGGTGCATGCCCGCCGTGGGGCAGGCGTGTTTGTCGCCGCGCGGCCGACCGAGTACCCCATCGGCAAGCGGGTTAGGTACCACCAGAATATCTCAGCCGGCGGCAAGATCCCCGGCAAGCAGATCCTGGCGCTGACGACACGTGTGGCGGACACGCAAGAGGCCGAAGCTCTGTGTCTGGCAGGTGGCGATCCGGTGCATGTCTACGATGGGTTGTCGTTGGCGGATGGGCTGCCGATCGCAGTATTCCAGAGCGTATTCCCAGCCGACCGCTTTCCCGACATGCTGCAGGCCCTCGAAGACACCCAATCCGTCACCCGCGCACTGCAAGGGCTCGGCATCCCGGACTACACCCGCAAATGGACCCGACTGACAGCCCGTCGCGCCAGCGCAACACAGGCCTTGCATCTGCGCGTGACGGAAGGCGCGCCGGTGATGCAATCGGTGGGCGTCAATGTCGATCCTGACGGGGGTCCGATCGAGTTTGGGCGCACCTGGTTTGCCGGCGATCACGTGACGTTGACCCTAGGGGAAACATAGGCGGAGCGCTCCCGCCCGTCGATCGGGCATCAAAGATGCCCTCCTCCCGTTGGGCCGGGCCGCGCTACGCGCGGCGGTTGGCGTATATGGCAAAACAATCGCCCCAAGCGCGGGCGCGCCGAGCCGAAGGCGAGGCGCCCGGCCCAAGGCCGCCAGCGATTTCGGCGAAGCCGGGATCAGCGCGGGCGCGGGAGTGCACCCGAATGGCTCAGGCGTATTTCTCCAAGAACGCCTCGGCCTTTAGCGTGCGAAAGTCAGCAAGACGTTCGCGCAGGACCTCATGGCTCCAGTCCCACCAAGCCAGTTCCATCATGCGCTCGGCCACGTGTTCGGGGATCCGGCGACGCACCTCAGTCGCGGCAACCCCGGCGACGATGGTATAGGGGGCGACATCCTTGGTCACCACGGCACCTGACGCAATCACCGCGCCATGTCCAATGGTCACCTCGGGCTTGATGATGGCCGCATGGCCGATCCAGGTGTCATGACCGATTTGCGCCATGCGACTGGCGCGATGTGCGAACCAATCCGCATCATGTTCGGCATCTGCCCAGTAGTCCGCCGACCGATAGTGGAAATGATGGAGCGAGGCCTTCTCCATCGGGTGATCCGTTGCCCCAATCCGGGTAAAGCTCGCGATGTTGGCAAATTTGCCGATCTGCGCGTTGGCCACGTCGCATGTCCGGTCGCAGTAGGAGTAGTCTCCCCAGACCGTGTTGTTCAGCCGCGTGCCTGCGCCGATCTCGACGTAGGCGCCGAACCGGCTCTCGTGAATTTGGCAGTCGGTGTGGATAAAGGGCCTATCAGCCTTCAGGCGCGGCTCGGTCATCTTTGGGTCTTTCTCAAACGCATCACGCCGCTGGCAGGGCTATCCTGTCAGCGGCGCATCTTCATATCATCAGGGCAGCACAAAAGGCTTAGCTTTGGGATCTGCCTTGCGCTTGCGCGGTCTCTTGGAATCACCCGAAATCAACTTGCGGCGCAGCCAGCCCGAGAACCAATCCATGAACATCACCATCAGGATGATCAGCACGATGTAGTATGCAACCTCTTCCCAGTCCTTCTGGGTGATGATCGCCTGCGTCAGCAACAGACCGATACCGCCCCCGGTGATCGCGCCAATGATGGTCGCGCTGCGGGTGTTGGATTCCAGGAAATACAGCAATTGGCTGATCAGCACCGGTGTAATCTGCGGGATCACCCCGAACCGATAGCGCTGCGGTGCGTTGGCGCCAGTGGACTGCACGCCCTCGATCTGTTTCTTGTCGACGTTTTCCAGCGCCTCGGAGAAGATCTTGCCAAAGGTGCCCGTGTCCGTCACCAGGATTGCCAGAGCACCCGTCATCGGGCCGGGTCCAAAGGCGCGGCTCAGAACCACGGTCCAGATCAGCGCGTCCACGCCGCGGACAAAGTCGAACACCCGACGCACGCCAAAGCGCAGCGGCCCCAGCGGGTTGAAATTGCGCGCAGCCATAAAGGCGAGCGGCAATGCCACGATACCAGCCCCCAGCGTGCCCAAGAATGCCATCAGGATCGTTTCAAAGATCGCCCAGGCCACGTCTTGATGTCGCCACATCTTGTTGGTCCAGAAATCGTTCCAGATCGCACCCGCCTCGCCCGCAAAGGCCAGCCCCATCAATTCACCCGGCCCCTTGCCATAGTAAGGGCTGTCGAGTGTGAACCAGAACAGCTCCCAGCCAGTAAAATAGCGGAACACTTCGGCACGGTTTCGGGTCACAGTCAGGCGGCCGGCATCCGTGGTCACCGCAAGACGGTTCTTGGACAGGTTGATCCAATCGGGCACGTCCCCTGCGGGCAATTCAGCCTGAACGCCTTTGCGGCGGTCCGGGGTTGCGCGGATCACACCATAGTCGGGGATGTCAAATTCGATCACGTCCGGACCAAAGGTCACGATGTAACCATCTTCCAGGTCGATAATCGTGGTCTCGCCCATCTCGACCCACTCAGGCGACAATCCTTCGGGGTATTCGCCCTTGCGCTCGCCTTCGATGGCGACGGAAACCTCACCATTGCGGTTGTCGCGGGTCACGTGGGTCTTGTAGCTGTAGCTGTCCGAAACCAGCGTCTTGCCGTTCTTCCAACTGGCTTTCTCATAAAGGCTCGGCACGTCGAAAGCGAAGAACACATAGACCATATACAGCAGCACCAAAATCGGCAGACCAAAGTTCATGATGCGCTTGCGGACAAAGATCTTGTCGGCCTCAGCCTTGAGCGCCTCAATGGGCAGATTGGTGGCAAATGTGCTCATGATGCAGCTCCGTGGGTCAGGCGATTGCGCAGGACGCCAGAGAGTTGGTCGACCAGAACGATTGTGACAAACAGCAGGACAAAGATCGCGGCGGCCTCATCATAGCGCCCCTGCCCCCAGGACATCGAGTTGCGCAGTTCGTACCCGATGCCACCGGCACCAACAAAACCCAGGATGGCCGAGGCGCGGATGTTGATCTCGAACCGCAGCAAAGCATAGCTGACATAGTTCGGGCCAACCTGCGGGATCACGCCCAGATACATCCGCTGCGCCCAGGACGCGCCGACCGACTGCAGCCCCTCGACAGGCTTGAGCGAGGCGTTTTCGTTCACTTCCGAGAACAGCTTGCCCAAAGCACCGGCCGTATGAATGGCAATGGCGATCATCGCGGGCACAGGTCCGCCGCCCAAAACAAAGATCAACACAAGCGCGATCACGATTTCGGGGATGGCCCGGCAGATGTCGCTGATCCGGCGAAAGATCGGGATCAGTGCAGGCCAAGGCGCCATGCCGCGCGTGGCCAGCAACGACAGGAACGTCCCCAGCACCGCCCCGATCAGGGTCGAGGCCGCCGCGATGTTCAGCGTTTCGATCAGGGCCGGCATGAAATGAGCCAGGTGACCGGGCAGCAGTGCGACCTTTTCCCAGGCCTCGCTCAACACCTCGGTCGGGTAATCTAGGATGCGACGCCAGCCGTCTACAAACGAGCCTGCGTTGCGGGCGTCCGCCGTACGGAACCCAGCCGCCATCAAGCTGATGAACAGGATCAGGAGAATACCACCGTAGACCCGTTTGCGCTGCACCAGCGCGGAGTAATCGTCGCGAATTTCTGCGACCGAAGGGGACCCTGCACTCAGGTCTGTCATTGGAATGCTCCCGTCAAAAACGGGGCCCGGCGTTGATGCCGAGCCCCGCGCATTTTGTGCTGAAATCAGTTGGACTTCAGTTTGCGCGCTTCGATGATGACTTCGTAGGCGTCATGACCGATGGGCTGAACACCCTTGGCTTCACCCGACAGAACGCCGTAGGCGCAATCGGGGTCCATTGCGGGCAGCGAGGCCATCAGAGCGGTGAACTTGACTTTGACGTCTGCGGGCAGAGCTTTGCGCAGAACGATCGGACCTTCGGGGATCGGCTTGGACTGCCAGATCTGCACCAGGTCGTTCATGTCAACAAGGCCTGCATCAACCGCGCGGCGCAGGGCGCCCGACTGGTAACCGTCTTCCCAGTCACCCAGACCGTCGGCCCAGGTCACACCGCCGTCCACGTCACCGTTGTTCACGGCAACGATGGTCTGCTCATGGCCTCCGGTGAACTTGACCTCACCAAAATAGTCGCCCGAGGTCATGGTCGCGCCGGTCACTTCGGGGATCTCGATCGAGGGGATCAGGAAGCCAGAGGTCGAGTTCGGGTCGCCAAAACCAAAGGTCTTGTCTTTCAGGTCTTCGATCGACGTGATGCCGCTGTCCTTGCGGGCAAAACCGATCGAGTAGTAGCCGTAACCGCCGTCGGTGTTGACCTTGACCAGGATCGGCTCAACTGCCTCGGGGTCCGACAGATAGGTCTTGGCGTAACCCGAGGCGCCCAGCCATGCCATGTCGATGGTGCCGCCCAGCAGACCCTGGATCACGCCGTTGTAGTCGGCAGGGGCAAACAGCTTGGTCGGAACGCCCAGCAGTTCCTCGGTCTTGGCGCGCAGGCACTCGTTGTTGTTCAGACGGTCCTGGGCGTTTTCGCCGCCCAGCAGGCCGATGCGGAATTCGCTGATGGTGTTGTCTTCGGCCAGGGCCGGTGCGGCCAGAGCTGTGGTTGCCACGAGGGCTGCGATCAGTTTTTTCATCTTTGGGTTCTCCGGTTAGGTTTTCCCGACCCCCCATCGGGCCCGGGTGATGAAAGGGATTGGTGCGGGTCAGACCGCTTCTTTGACGGGGTTTGCCGTTGAAGCGGCTTCCAGCGTGTCGATCTCGGTCGAGGTCGCGGCCTCGGAGAAATCGGCACCTGCGCCATAGATCTCGCGGGCTACGCCGGTGGTCAGCTGCTCGGGCAAGCCGTCGAACACGATGCGCCCGTCGCGCATGCCGACCACGCGGTCACAATAGCGGCGTGCAGTGTCCAGCGTGTGCAGGTTGGCAATTACCGTGCGACCGTCTTCTTCGTGGATGCGGCGCAGGGCCTGCATCACCACTTGAGCATTCATCGGATCCAGCGAGGCAATAGGCTCGTCCGCTAGAATGATCTTGGGGTCCTGCATCAGGGCGCGGGCGATGGCCACACGCTGCTGCTGACCACCTGACAGCGCCTCGGCACGTTTGGGGGCGTGTTCGGCGATGCCCAAACGATCAAGAATGTCGATGGCCCTGTGGATGTCGGACATGGGGAAGAGGTTGAACATGGTCGACAACGTCGAGCGTTGGTTGAGCGTGCCGTGCAGCACGTTCGACACCACATCCAGACGTGGCACCAGGTTGAACTGCTGAAAGATCATGGCGCATTCGGCCTGCCAGGCGCGCTTGTCCTTGCCTTTGAGGGCGGTCACGTCGCGCCCCTCAAACGTAATCGTGCCCTCGGTTGTTTCTTCGAGGCGGTTCAACATGCGCAAGAGCGTCGATTTACCTGCACCAGAGCGTCCGATGATCCCGATCATGCAGGGCTTGTCGACATCCAGCGTCGCCGCATCGACAGCGGTATTTGCGCCAAAGCGTTTGGTAAGTTTGTTGATCCGCAGCACGAGCCACCCCCAGTGATTGATGTCGGGTGGCTAAGGGGCAAAGACAAAACGTATGTGTCGAAGCGGTGAAGGTTTTGTAACGGGCGTCCGGCAGCTTGCCTTGGTATTCACTTCGGCAGTCAAACAATCATATCGGCGAGCTATTGCACCTAGAAGTAGCATTAACGTTGATTTTGACCGAGTGACGCATGTTGAGAAAACCGGATGGTTGATCCGTTTGCCGCCAAACTGGATCAAGACCGGACGCCGTATGTCGTGCACGAGCCAGAAGCGGACAAGGTGCGCGATCGGTTGCGCGCCCGGCGAACCCCTGACATTCAATTGCACCCAGGTTCTGGACCCATGAGTTTGGGTGCCGCTGTCTCGGTTGCATGTGTCAAGCTCCTGAGGTTCAGGGGTACGTCACCAGCACTCCAGCCTGGCTGACTGATGAACAGATGGAGCGTCCTCCGCCCGACTTTCCGAAAAGCCATGGCAAGCCGATAGCTGAAGTCCGGCGTGTTCTGAGCGGGGTTATCGTCATTACCCGCAATGGGTTGCGGTGGTCCCACGTCCCTCGCCAATGTGGGCCGCCCAAGATGCCATTAAACCGATGGAAACGGTCAAGCGGTATGGACATGTTCGTTCGGATCGTGATCGGACCGGCTGCGAAAAAGGGCGGTGTGACGAACCTGTCCGCCATGACAAACGCCGCTGCACGCGACTTGAGATCAGGTTAGGGCGCCTGAAGGACTGACGCCGTGTCGCCACTCGCCATGATCGATGCCCGAAGGTCATCCTCTCGGCTAGCGCACTCTCAGCTACCGTCTTGTTCCGGCTGTAAATCAATGAGGCTGGAACCCAGGATCAAACCGGGAACGCGAACACTCCCTGTTCTTGTGGCGAATTTGCGCATATATCCGCACCGACTCACTCTGGCAATTTAGATGCAGGTGCTACCATGACCTTTGACCGTTCCATCAAAATCGCTCCGTCGATTCTGTCGGCTGATTTCGCCAACTTCGGCCAAGAGATCCAGGCCATCGAGGCGCAGGGCGCTGATTGGGTGCATGTGGACGTGATGGACGGCCATTTCGTGCCGAACCTGACTTTTGGTCCGATGGCGGTGAAAGCGTTTCGCCCGCATGTGAAAACGGTGATGGACGTACACCTGATGATCGCACCGGTTGATCCCTACATCGACGCCTATGCCGACGCAGGCGCCGATGTGCTGACGGCCCACATCGAAGCCGGCCCGCACATCCATCGCACTCTGCAGGCAATCCGTGGTGCGGGCATGAAAGCCGGTGTCGCGCTCAACCCAGGCACCCCGGCCGAGGCAGTGGCCCATCTGCTGGACCTGACCGATCTGATTTGCGTTATGACCGTGAACCCCGGCTTTGGCGGACAGAAGTTCATCGACATGACCAGCAAGGTTCGCCAGTTGCGCGAGATGATCGGGGACCGTCCCGTTCACATCGAAATCGACGGCGGCGTCGACCCCAAGACCGCCCCCTTGGTGGCGCAAGCGGGTGCGGATGTGCTGGTTGCGGGTTCTGCCGTATTCCGTGGCGGGTCGGTTTCGAACCCGGAGGTCTATGGCGAAAACATCCGCGCGGTGCGCGCGGCCGCTGAAGGCGTCTACGCCTAAGCGGCGCGAAGCGGGGCAAGATGCTCCCGCCCGTCGTCAGTTTTTCTTGGCAGAAAAACCTCCTCCCGTTGGGCCCGGCGCCGCGCTTTCAGCGCGGCGCGGTTGCGACAAGACGCCCAGGATTGGGTTAACACTGAACGGAGTCGTCTTCGCGCCCCTGCCGAGCGAAGCGAGGCCCGGCCCAAGTCCGCTAGCAGAGCTGACGCAGTCAGGTTTGCTCGGACGCGGGAGCACCCCCTCTCGTTTATCCCAACTGGTCGGCGAAATGATCCAGCAACCGATGTTTGAGGATCTTGCCCGTTGGTGCCGCAGGTAGTTCGGTGGCTACAACGATGCGCGATGGACGTTTGTAGCCCGCCAAACGCGCGGCGGCGAAGCCTTTTAGATCTTCAACGTCCGGCAAGTCGCCCTTGGCGGCTTGCACAAAAGCATAGACCAGTTCGTCCCCCTCCACAGTGCAGCCGATCACCGCCGACTGAATCACCTGCGGGTGGTCGTTCAAGGCCGCCTCGACCTCGGGAGGATAGACGTTAAAGCCACCGTGAATGATAAGCTCCTTGGACCGGCCCGCAATATGGAGCCGTCCGTGCTCATCGAAATACCCCAAATCACCCGTGCGCAACCAACCATCCTGCAAGGCGGCATCGGTCGCCTCGGCATTGCGATAGTAACCCTTCATCACATGCGGGCCCGCTGTCAGCACTTCGCCAATGCCGTCACTTCCGCCTTCGACCGTTTCGTCGATCCGGACCTTGACCCCGGGCAGCGCCTTGCCGACCGAGATGTCGGGATCGCCCAGATCGTTGTTCGACGCGCTGACCCCTGCGGTACTTTCCGTCAGGCCATAGCCGTTCTGGATCGGCACGCCATAGAACGCCTCGGCCTTGCGTTTCCACGCCGGATCCAAAGGGGCCGCCCCGGACGAGGTGTAACGCAGCGCACAGTCCTGCACCCCATCGACACCTTGTTCTTTGGCGTATTGCATCAACAGCGCATGCATCTGCGGCACTGCCGAAAACAGGGTCACGCCATCGCGCAGCTGATCGTATAGCCGGGCCGCAGAAAACCGCGCCTCGAGCCGAACCTGTGCGCCCGCATAACTGGCCGCCGTCACCACTGAACACAGGCCAAAGACATGGGTGATCGGCAGAACACCATAGACCACATCTTCGCGCGTCATTCCCCGCAAATTAGCCGAGGTCATCCCCCCGAACCGCACATTGTCATGGGTCAGCATAACCCCCTTGGGCGTGCCCGTCGTACCGGTAGTAAAGAGCATGACAGCCACATCATCCAAATCCGCATCCGGCGCGCTGGCAAAGGGAGCCGCCACATGGAACTGCCCGAACGACCCGACCAAGGCCTCGGCCGTCATCCTGCCCGCATGTTGCGTTGCGTCCGGTGACGCCGCTGTTGTCAGCAAGACCACCGCAGGCCGTGCATGTTCGATGATCCGCATCAGTTCGCCCTGCGTCTGACGGGCGTTTACCGGCACCGCACAGGCACCGATCCGGGAACAGGCAAAAAGCGCTGCTATGGCCGCGCAGCAGTTTTCGCACACGATCATGACCCGGTCATAGGGCCGTACCCCACGCACCTGCAACTCTGCCACCAGATCTGACACTGCTTGACCAAAGGCAGCAAAGCTCCAACACGCGCCGCCATTGTCGGTCAAAGCAATCGCATCAGGACGGACCGAGATCTGATCCTCCAGGAAATCATGCCATTTGCCCATAAGACCCTCCCTGTCGCCGAGCATGCTGCGCCCCCATCGAGCGCGTCAGAATTGCGGTTTGCGCTTCTCCAGGAACGCCGAGATCCCCTCGCCTGCCTCGTCCCCCGCCACAGCCCGCGCCATCGCATCGCGTTCGGCATCAAGCTGGTTTGCCTCAGCCGTCTCAAAGGCCTGGCTCACCAGCCCTCGGATCACACTTTGTGCCTCTCTTGGACCTGCGGCCAACCGGTCCGCCAATTCCTGTGCGACGGCCAGCGCCTCTCCGGGTTCAACCAAATCGGTTACGACACCCAATGCAGCCATCCGCGATGCATCAACCGGGCGGGCGAGCAAGCACATCTCCATTGCCAGGGGCCGCGGAACGGTCCGCGCCAAAGCCGAGGTCAGACCCCCATCCGGCACCAGCCCAGCCTTGACATAAGCGGCTGTGAATTTGGTCCCCTCGGCCGCCACGATCAGGTCACACGCCAAGGCAAGCGAGAGCCCGGCACCTGCAGCTCCCCCTTCGACCGCAGCAATCACCGGTACCGGACTGCTGCGCACTGCACGCACCACATCATGGAGCAGATCCACTCGCGCCCTGCGCTCGGTTTCGCCCAGCTTGCGTCGCTCGATCAGCACGTTCAAGTCGCCACCAGCGCAAAAGAAAGGCCCCTCGCTGGTCAGTATGATGGCGCGGATGCGGCTATCTGCTGCCTGTTCCACGGCTGAAGTGATCGCATCATAAAGCTCGGGTGACAACGCGCCGCGTTTCGCAGTGTTGCCATTCACCACAACCAAACGATCGCCCTGATCCTCGACCCAGGCCAGGCTCACGGATCTTTCCTTTTGCCACTGCGTTTGAACGTACCCTGCGCCATGGCCAGCAACTCCCCGTCCTCATTGCGAAGCTCGCCGGACACGTAAGCCATAGACCGCCCGTTGCCCGCCGGGGTGCCCACGGCTGTCACGCGCCCTCCGCGCCCGGCGGACACGAATTGCACATTCAGTGCAACCGTCACAACGGGTGCAGGGTCCTCGGGGCAGAACATGGCTGAAGCCGTTTGGCCGCATGCTACGTCCAGCAGCATCGACACCAGCCCACCATGCAGGATGCCGTGATAGTTCAGATGCTCGGGCCCGATATCCAGATAACAGGCCCGGCTTATGCCCGTGCGGCTGTGGTCGATCTCGTATCCGGTCATCGTCTGACAACCGGATTTCTGACGTGTCCACGAAGCAGAAGGGCTAGGCTGCGTTGAGTCCAATGAACCGCTCCAGATGATAGTCTGCATCGCCAAAGCGATGGTCGGTCATGACGATGCGCTTGGCAATATGGGCCAGTTCGTATTCTTGCGTCATGGCGATACCGCCGTGCATCTGGATCGCCTCTTCGGCCACCAACCTGCCCGTGCGAGCGATCAAATTGCGCGCAGCAGCGATCTGACGATCACGGTCGTCACTGCCCAGATGACCGGCTGCATTGGTGACAGCAGAGCGCGCTTGCTCCAACTCGATCAGCAGGTCCGAGAACCGATGCGCCAGCGCCTGGAACGTCCCGATGGGGCGCCCAAACTGCTTGCGGGTCATAAGGTACTCGCGGGTGAGTTCCGTGGCGCTTTCCATCGCGCCCATTGTCTCGGCCGCCAAGGCCACATTGGCACGGGCCACAACATCGGTGAGCGCCTGGAACCCCGCACCCTCAGCCCCGAGCCGGGCTGACTTGGGCACCCGCACATTGTCCAGTGTCACCTCGGCCGCGCGCCCCCCGCTCATCATAGGATAGCCCTGCATGGTCAAACCGGCGGCACCCGCAGGCACCAGGAACAGCGAAATCCCATCCAGGCTGAACGGCCCGCCGCCTTCGCGCGCTGATACAATCAGATATCCAGCAGCCTCAGCGTTGATCACAACTGCCTTGCGGCCTTCGATCACGATGTCATCCCCGTCGACCTTGGCCGTGGTTTCCACCCGGCTCAGATCATAGCGGCTGGCAGGTTCACCATGGGCCAGCGCCAGATGCAGGGCGCCGCCGATCACCTCTTCGACAAGGTTTTGTTGCGCGTCATTCCCGAGCGCCGCAATCAGGCCACCGCCCAAAATTGCAGTATCCAGAAACGGCTCGACCACGCCAGCGCGGCCCAGTTCCTCGAACACGGTCGAGATGTCAAAACCCGCGCCGCCAAATCCGCCCTGTTCTTCGGTGAACAGCGCGCCGATGACGCCCAAATCGGCCAACTCGCCCCAGATCTCGGCGCTCAGCCCCGTATCGCTGTCGATGATCGCATTGCGCTCGGTCGTGGTGTAGCGCTCGGACAGAAAGCGCCGCAGCGTGTCCTGCAGCATCTGCCGCTCTTCGGTCAGGTTGAAATCCATGTTCCTCAGCCCCCCATCTTGACCTTGGCAATGATCCCGCGCTGGATCTCGTTTGATCCGCCAAAGATCGACAGTTTGCGGTTGTTGAAATACTGCGCCGCAACCGGCCCGGCATAATCCGGCCCGATTGGGTCGTTGTTCCCCTCAACGGCCTCAGACACGAATGGCATCGCATATGGCCCAACGGCCCGACGCGCCAGATCGTTGATCTCTTGCCGAATGATGGTCCCCTTGACCTTGAGCATTGAGCTTTCGACACCCGGTGCCTGTCCAGCCGCAGCCTGGCTGATGATGCGCAGGTTCGTGGTAGACATGGCCATCAGGTCGATCTCGACCTGCGCGAGACGCGCCGCAAAATGCGGGTTTTCGATTAGCGGACGGCCATTGGCGCTCTCTTGGCGGGCCACGCGTTTGACTGCATCCAGGCCTGCACGACTGAACCCAACGCCTGCAATCCCGGTGCGTTCATGGGTCAGCAGATACTTGGCATAGGTCCAACCCTTGTTTTCTTCGCCCACAAGGTTTTCGACCGGCACGCGGACGTTGTCGAAAAACACCTCGTTCACCTCGGGCGTACCATCGAGCAAGACGATGGGCCTTACCTCGATGCCAGGCGTGTTCATATCGATGAGTAGAAACGAGATGCCTTCTTGCTGCTTTGCATCCGGATCGGTGCGCACCAGGCAGAAGATCCAATCGGCATATTGGCCAAGCGTGGTCCAGGTCTTTTGTCCGTTGACCACGTAGTGGTCGCCATCGCGCACGGCTCGGGTCTTGAGCGAGGCCAGATCCGACCCCGCGCCGGGTTCGGAATAGCCCTGACACCACCAATCCGTGCCATCCAGGATGCGGGGCAGGTAATGATCCTGCTGCTCCTTCGATCCGAACTTCTGCAGCACGGGCGCCAGCATCGACAGGCCAAAGGGCACGATGCGGGGGGCATAGGCGGCTGCGCATTCATCCTCAAAGATGTGACGCTGCACGGCGTTCCATTCCGCTCCGCCGAACTCCTTTGGCCAGTTGAACGACAGCCAGCCCTTTTCGTTGAGAATGGAGTGCCACAGCTCATGACCCTCCTTCCCGATATGCTCACCCCGCCGGATCTTGTCCGACATGTCCTTGGGCAACTTCTCCTCCAGAAACGCCCGCACCTCGTCGCGAAACGCTAGCTCTTCTTCCGTGTAACTCAGATCCATCTCTGAACTCTCTCCCTCAACATCCGCGGCAGCGCGACGCCCGGCACTCCGTGCCGGGCCGCCTTTGTCCGGGCCTCGATGGCCCGGACAAAGGCCCCCACCGATCAGTAAATCTCGAACAGGCCAGCCGCGCCCATGCCACCGCCGATGCACATGGTCACGACGCCCAACTTGGCGCCGCGACGCTTGCCTTCCAGCATCAGATGACCGGTCATACGGGCGCCGGTCATACCGAACGGGTGCCCAATCGCGATCGAGCCGCCGTTGACGTTGTACTTCTCGGGGTCGATCCCCAGCCGGTCGCGGGAATAGAGACATTGGCTCGCAAAGGCCTCGTTCAGCTCCCACAGGTCAATGTCATCCACTTTCAGCCCATGCCGCTCCAACAGACGCGGCACCGCAAAGACTGGACCGATGCCCATCTCATCGGGTTCACAGCCTGCAACAGCAAAGCCCTTGAACGCGCCCAAGGGTTCCAACCCGCGCTTTTCGGCCTCACCTGCTTCCATCAGCACCACCGCCGCTGCGCCATCGCTGAGTTGCGAAGCATTGCCTGCTGTCACGTGGTTTCCTGCGCCACGCACGGGGTCCAATCCCGCCAGCCCCTCCAGCGTTGTACCCGGGCGGTTGCATTCGTCACGGTCGACCACGACCTCTTTCTGCGAAATCTCGCCCGTTTCCTTGTCCTTGACTGCCATGGTCGTGGTCATGGGCACGATCTCGTCCGCGAACTTCCCCGCCTCTTGCGCGGCTGCAATTCGCTGCTGGCTGCGCAAAGAGTATTCATCCTGATACTCGCGGCTCAGACCATACCGTTCGGCCACAATGTCTGCAGTCTCGATCATTGTCATGTAGATCGCGGGCTTGTGTTCCAGGATCCACGGATCGGGTGCCGGGCGCATTTTCGACTGCACCAGCGAGATGCTTTCGACCCCGCCCGCCACCATCGGGCCTGCGCCCTCTTGCGTGATCGCGTTGGCGGCCTGCGCGATAGCCTGCAAGCCCGACGAACAGAAGCGGTTCACGGTCATGCCCGATGCCGTCACCGGCAAACCAGCACGGATCGCGATCTGGCGGCCGATGTTGCCGCCGGTTTCCCCCTCGGGTAGGCCACAGCCAATCACGCAGTCCTCGATGTCCGAGCCCTGCAGTCCGGCCCGCTCGACAGCGGCCTGAACCGCGTGACCGCCCATGCTTGCGCCATGGGTCATGTTGAACGACCCGCGGAATGATTTTGCCAGCCCGGTGCGGGCGGTGGATACGATTACGGCCTGTTTCATTGTGCAGCTTCCTTGTTCAGGTCATCAAAGGTGCGGCCCTCGGCCACGAGTTGTTCAAGAAGGGGGGCGGGTTGCCAGAAGTAGTCGTCTTCCTCTGCCCATGTCTTGATATCGGCCAGCAACGCCGGCAATCCCACCATGTCGGCCCATTTCAACGGCCCTCCGCGATAGCGCGGAAACCCATAACCATAGAGCAGAGTCACATCCACATCGAGCGGTCGTCGCGCGATGCCTTCGCCAACCACCTTGGCGGCTTCGTTGACCATAGCAGCCATATACCGACGCACGATCTCTTCGTCGGTGAATTCACGCGCTGTGATCCCTTTGACCAGGCGTTCGGACGCGATCATGGGCATCACATCCGGGTTGGGAACACCGGCCCGTTTACCGGCATCGTAAATGTAGTACCCCTTGCCGGTTTTCTGGCCGAAATGGCCATCCTCGCACAGCTTGTCCGCGTAAGAGCTGTCTCGTGCGCGGGGATCGAGCCCCTCAGCCCGTTTGCGCTTGCGCACTGACCACCCGATATCCAGACCGGCCAGATCGGCCACGGCAAATGGGCCCATGGCAAAGCCGAAGTCGGTCAATGCCTTGTCGATCTGGTAAGGCGATGCTCCGTCCAGAATCATGTGATCGGCGCAGGTCCGATAGGTGGACAGGATACGATTTCCGATGAACCCGTCGCAGACACCGGCGCGAACCGAGATTTTGCGCATCCGCGCGCCAAGCATAAAGCCCGTGGCAACCACATCCGGCGCGGTCGCATCGGCCACCACCACCTCGAGCAGTTTCATCACATGCGCAGGAGAGAAGAAGTGCAGCCCAATCACATCCTCGGGCCGATTGGTGCAAGCCGCGATTTCATTGATGTCGAGATAGGAAGTGTTCGAGGCCAAAACCGCGCCGGGTTTGCATACGGCATCCAACTGCGTGAAAACCTTTTTCTTGACCTCCATGTCCTCGAACACAGCCTCAATCACCAAATCGACGTCGCTGAGCGCCTCATAATTTGTCGAGAGAGTCAGCGCTTTGGTTGTCAGGTCCTCGAACTGCGCCTGACTCAGCTTGCCTCGTTTCAAGGCTCCACCCAGGTTCCCTTCGATCCGGCCCTTGGCGGCCTCGGCTGCTTCGGCTGACATTTCAAGCATCACGACCGACAGCCCCGACAGCAAAGCCGCAGTAGCAATACCAGCCCCCATGGTTCCGCCGCCAATCACGCCGATGGCGTTCAAATCGCGCGGTTTGATACCCTTGAGCTCTGGCAGTTTGCCAACGGCCCGTTCCGAGAAGAATGCATGGATCATCCCTTGGCGTTGATCCGAGGCCATGAGTTCCATGAACAACTCGCGTTCACGATACATACCTTGGACAAACGGCAGCTCACAGCTAGCCTGAATACCACGCACGGCTGTGGCCGGTGCAATCATGCCGCGACTTTTCTTGAACACCACATCATAGAGCGCATCGAAATCGACCGCTTTGGGCGCACGCATTTCGCTGATGGGACGGCGTTCCGCACCGCTGTCAATCAATTCACGAGCATAGGCCAAGCCGATATCGCGCGGAGCCCCGTCTTCGACACGGTCAAGGATCCCCAGCTCAAGCGCCTCTTTGGCCCCGACCTGACGGCCCGATGTGATTATGTCCACCGAGGCGTCGACCCCAATGAGACGAGGCAACCGTTGCGATCCGCCTGCTCCAGGCATGACCCCGATCAGCACTTCGGGCAGACCCACCCGCGCCGAGGGAACTGCAATGCGATAATGTGAACCAAGCGCGATCTCGAGACCGCCGCCCAAAGCAGTCCCGTGCAATGCCGAAACAACAATCAGCGGTGAGGATTCGATGCGCGTGCAGACGTTGGGCAAAAGAGGTTCGGTCGGCGGCCTTCCAAATTCACGAATGTCGGCACCCGCAAAATATGTGCGCCCTTCGCCATATATCAGCACCGCCTTGGCGCCATCGGCTTCTGCGCGCGCCATCCCGTCCACCAGTCCCTGGCGCACATCCAAACCCAAAGCATTGACCGGCGGATTTTGAGCGGACAACACCGCGATATCCCCGATCAACTCATACCCAATTGCCTCTGACATTGGCATCAACTCCCCTACGGCAAACTGCGCGCCGAAAGAATATGACGCGCCACCTTCTCTGGGCCGAACATACCGCCGACGTGGCAGGCCTTGCCACCCTCGGGTCGTCTCCTGACGATGCGTTCGGCAGTTATTTCACGCTGCGGAATATTGTTCCGCAAACACGAGGGTGGTCCGCCCCGACCCCAAGATCAAGGAGAATTCGTCGATGCGACGTAAGGTTGAATTTGAGTTCGGAGGTCCGCCGAGGCGGATCAACACAGAGCTGATCCTAGGATCGTACACAGGTCCAGACGGTACGTGTGGATTTTTCGTCAACGCGTTCGAACCCGGCCTCTGTCAAAATGGTTTTGCATTCGCGCATCCCCTCAACGCCATAGGACTCGGGGTGAAATTCCAACACCACAGCACGGAACGGTTTGAGGTCGGCATGACGTAGAAGGTCCAGTTCGCCGCCTTCGATGTCCATTACCAAAACGGTCGGCTTGATTTGCTCGCACACCTGCGAAAAAGACGCGGTTGGCACATCCACCACATTGGAAGGGCGATTGCCGGGGTTCAAGAGAGACGACCCCAAATAGCTGGTGCGTATGTGGAATTGCAGGGTGTCAGGCCGGTCTGCAGCGCTGATAAGAACCTGATTGGTGACAGAAATACGATCTTGCAGGTCGTTAAGCACATAAAGATCGTTGATGGCGTCCATGAGTTCCGGGTTTGCCTCAAACGAATGGATCGCCTTGGGTTTTGCATTACGGGCTATGACAGCCCCGACCAACCCGATACCCGCACCGATTTCCAAAACCGTATCGTCAGGCGTCACCACATGAAGAGAGCCTTCGATCTCTTGCCCCTCATAGCGGGCGGCCTTGATCCGTTCGATCCGCTTTTCGTGCAGGAACCGCGTCATGGGTACTTTGACGCCAAGGCATTCTGCGGCGATGGTCTGTGAATCGGTCACTGCTCGGGTCCTTATGCCCTGTTTCATTGCATTGCATCCTGCGGAGAAGACGTCAAAAACGCAAGGGTCGTTGGTGCGAAACCGCTGTGGAATGCACCGGGATTACTCTTGGCGTAAATTGACGCCTCCCGCCCCCGGTGCCAGGCGGGACCTGCGAGCGTTGCAACCTCTGATTTGACCCAAGCCGCGCAAAATATGAGGCGAAAATACACCCTTGCACGAATTGCACATCAGCTATTCCGCGGTCGCACCTACTCAATGCTGCAAGTGCAGCATAAATATGGCTCAACCGAAACCCTTGCCGGGAGATTCTGAAAATGGCCGTTTCCGCTTCACAGTCGCACACCGTTCCTTCGATCCTGGGGGCCGCCTTTGACATCTTCGTGGGCATCATGAAATCGCTGACCCAAATCGGCGAAGCCAACGCCAAGGTACGTCGCATTCAAGACCTGTCGAGCCTCAGCGACGCCGAACTGGACGCCCGTGGCATCAAACGCGAGAACATCATCCGCCACGTGATGGCAGACGTGCTGTAAAGGTTTTTGGGACCGGAGCCCGGCCCCAAAAGCTTATTGGATCAAAAATGCCGCAGCGGTTTCATAGGCCCGCTGCGTCAAATCGAAGTCATCTTCAGTCAAAGCCAGCGAGGGATAGGTCTTGCCAGGCGCCTTGAAGATGCCCTCTTGCATCAGAACCGCGTTGAACTTGGTCGCCCTCGCGGTATCAGCATTGAACGTGTCGCGATAGTCGCGGGGCTGTGCCTCGGCGAAGACGATTTCGAACAGGGTTGGATCGCCCACAATCTGATGCGCAATACCCTGCGCAGACAAAGCCGCCCCCGCCATATCCATCAGACGCTGACCATTGGCGCGTAGCTGGTCATAGGCCCCATCGCGGCGCAGCACTTCCATCGTTTTGAGGCCCGCAACGGCCGCCACCGGGTTGCCCGAAAGCGTGCCCAGTTGCATGAGCCATTTGTCCGCGCCCACAGCCGCCTTGTCGAAATGGGCCATTATGTCCGCGCGCCCTGCAATTGCAGCCAAGGGGAACCCGCCGCCGATAACCTTGCCCAGAGTCGCTACATCCGGCGTCACACCGTAGAGTTCCTGCGCTCCGCCATAGGAGAAGCGAAAGCCGGTAACCACTTCGTCAAAGATCAGGACAATGCCATATTTGTCGGCCTCATCGCGCAGCAACTGCAGGAAACCGGGCGCGGGTGGGATGATCCGTTGCAAGGGTTCGACAATGATCGCCGCAACCTGATCGCCATGCTCGGCCAGAAGCGAGCGAATGTAGTCGGGATCGTTGAACGGCGCAATCAGCATCTCGGCGCGCACGCTTTCGGGGATGCCTGCGCTGTCCGGGACCGCCTGCGGGAAGTTGACCATGCGCGACGGCGCAAGGCTCATCTGCGCCTCGGCGCTCATACCGTGATAACCGCCTTCGAATTTCACCACTTTGTCGCGCCCGGTAAAGGCACGGGCCAGACGGATCGCGTACATATCGGCCTCGCCGCCGGACGAGACATAACGGATCTGATCGGCGCACGGCACGGCGCGGCAGATCTCTTCGGCCAGTTCGACACCTGCGGCGTTGTTGGCAAAGAACGTCATGCCCTTGGGGAGTTGTTCTGCCACCGCGTCGAGCACCTCGGGGTGGCCATGGCCCAACAGCATCGGGCCCGAGCCGATCAGGAAGTCGACGTATTCCTTGCCGTTTTCGTCCCAGACCCGGCTGCCTTTGCCATCGCGAATGAACATGGTCGGGTCAAAGTTACCAAAGCCGCCGCCTGGCAGGACGGATTGGGCGCGTTCGAACCAATCGGCTTGTGAGAGGATTTTGTCCATTGCTGTGATCCTTTGCCGTAGGGCGTTTTCCTTGGGTTTTCAAAATTTTGACCAGAAAGTCAAAAATCAGTCAAGAACGAGATCGGGTGGGCCGAGCACATCTTTGTCAGGTCGAATGCCAAGACCGGGTCCGTCTGGTGGTGCGATCCGTCCTTGATCGCGTGTGGGACCATCAGGGGCGAGCCGCGGGGCCACATAGCCTGACAGATCGCAGACGTTCAGAACGCGGGCTGGATCGGTCGACACGCCCAGATGGAGCAGCGCGGCTGTGGTGATGTCCGAGCCCCAGGTGTCTTCGATGCACATCTTGGCGCCCAAATGCAGGCACAGATCGCGGGCACGACGCGTGGCCGAGAGACCGCCGAATTTCGACAATTTCAGCGCGACTGCATCCATGCAGCCCTGCGCGTGCCCCGCCAACAGGCTGGCCGTGTCATGGGCGTTTTCGTCGAGTTTCATCGGCAGGCCCGTGGCGTCGCGAACCCGGGCGCAATCGTCGATGGTGGCGCAAGGCTGCTCGAGCATAATGTCCAGATCGGCTACGGCGCGACCTACGCGGGTGGCATCCAACGAGGTGGCGCCGCAGTTCCAGTCGCCATAGACCAGCGGCCCGTCGCCGACCGCTTCGCGTACTTTGCGCAAGCGGGCGACATCGGCCTGCCAATCCGCGTCGGCGCCCAGCTTGACCTGAAACTGGCGCATACCTGACTGATAAGCGGTCTGGGCGATGCGGGCCATTTCATCGGGCGCGACGCAGGTGATCGAATGATAGAGCGGCATCGTGTCGGCGCGGCGCCCACCAAGAAGTGCATGAAGCGGCAGGTTGGCGGCCTGGCCCGTCAGGTCCCATAGGGCGATATCGAGTGCAGATTTGGCGTAGACGTGACCTTGCAGATGTCTGTCGAGTTTGGCCATCAGCGCCTCGGGGCCGACAGGATCAGCGCCGAGCAGCACCGGGGCCATCTCTTGCACCGCCGGCGCCACACCACAGGCGTAGGCGGGCAGGTAATGGGGGATCGGGCAGACCTCTCCCCACCCGGTCAGGCCACTGTCGGCTTCAAGGGCCACGACCACCGTTTCAACCGTATCACAGGTTTTGCCGTCGGCCATATAATAGGCGGTGTGCGACGTGAGCGGCACGTGCCATAGGGAAATGCGCGTGAGTTTCATAGCGGGCCTTTCATGTCCATACTGGGCATTGGGGGGCGCTGCCCCCCGCCTGCGGCTCCCCCCACCGTATTTGGAACGAGAAGAAGATCATGGGGTGTAAACCGCCACTGGATCGCCCAGCGCATCTTCGTCAGGATGCACACCGAGGCCCGGAGTTTCGGGCAGGTGCAGGTGGCCGTCGATATTGCGCGGGCCGCGACCACCGGCGATGTCGAGCGTCAGCATGTCCTGACAAGCCCAGACCGCGTGGCAATTCTCATCCGGGATAGTGGCCGCCAGATGGAGCGCTTCGGTGTCGGCCAGGACCGAGCCGCCGGTGGCCATGACGAACATGTCGATGCCATGGGCCAACGCGATGTCGCGCATGCGGGCAGCCTTGGTCAGGCCGCCAACACGGTTGAGCTTGATCCCAAACACCTCGGCCAGACCATCGCGAGCAATGCGGGCGGCGTCTTGCAGGGTGACGAGGCTTTCGTCGACACTGACCGGGGCTGAATGCAGCGGACGGATGGCGGCGATGTCGTCGAGGGTTTCACAGGGTTGTTCGAACATCACGTGCAGATCCTCGGTCGCGCGCATTACGCGCAGCGCTTGCTGCCGGGTCCAGCCCCGGTTGACGTCGTAGAGCACGATCTCACCGGGGCGGCGAATGTCTTCCATATCGCGGACGCGTTCGATGTCGCGTTCCACGTCGCCGCCGATCTTGACGGAATGGGCGACATAGCCGCGCTGGCGGTAGCGGTCGACGACGGCGCGGGTCTCGGCCACCGTCTTAGCCCCGACCGACGAGGCAGTCGGGCGCGGTGTGCGCGAGCCACCGCCCATCAGATCGGCAATTGGCAGGCCCGCCGCCTGCCCTGCGATATCCCAGCAGGCCATATCGATAGGGGATTTGGCATAAAGATGCCCCGGCAGTGCCAGATCCATCGCGCGCTCCACATCCAGCACACGGCGCGGATCAAGGCCAATGATGAAGGGTGCCATCGTTTCGATCCCGGCACGGATGCCAGGGCCATGAGCAGGCACATATGTGTGCCCCCACGGCGTGCCCTCGCCCCACCCAACAAGCCCCTCGTCGGTTTCAAGCTTGACCAGCGTGGCATCCAATACTTCGAACTTGAGCCGCCCGCCTGAAAGCCAATAGGGATGCTCGAGCGGCAGGTCGACGTGATAGACCGTGATGCGGGTGATTTTCATTTCAATTCCACTTCAACAAAGCTCATCGGCTGATCCGAGGCGTTGATGACATTGTGTTCGACACCTTCGTCGCGTCGATAAGAGGTGCCTGCAGGGACGGTGACCTCGTTCGTCGTGCCGTCGGGCAGTTCCAGCCGCATGTGACAGTCGGTGACTGCGGTGATGACGTAATCCATGGCATGGCGGTGCCAGCCGGTTTCTGCGCCGGGCGTGAAATCGAACCGAGTGACCCGAACCCGGTTGTCGTCGATCATCTGAGTGGCTTTGGCTTGCTCTGTCATTGGACAAACTCCTCTACCGGGGTGCCGAGACTGTCGAAATCAGCGGCAACACCAAGCCCCGGCGTGTTTGTGGCGTACAGCTTGCCGTCGCGTGCCTCTGGCCCGCCGATGCCGGTTGATCGGGTGTTGTAGTTCATCAGATCGGTGGTGTTGTGCAGATACTCGGGTGGCGTGGTGGCTGCGAAATGGGCAAGTGCGGCGCTGGTGATCTCTCCGCCCCAGGTGTCTTCGGCCACAACCGGAATGCGGTTCTCGACCAGGTAATCCCGCACACGGCGGGCTTTGGAGAGGCCACCAAGGTTCGAGATCTTGAGGCACACAAGCTCAGCAGCGCGATCTGCCACAATCTGCTGCGCCACAGCCATGCCGGTCACGCATTCATCCAGCTTCATCGGCAGGTCGGTCCGGGCGCGCACCTGCAGACACTCAGCATAAGTGCGGCAGGGTTGTTCCAGGATATAGTCCAGGTCATGCGTGGCTCGGGCCACACGGATCGCATTGTCAACGCGCCAGCCCTGATTGGCGTCCGCCATCGCCTTTTCGCCCGGTTTCAGCAACGGCACGGTAGACCGGATACGGTCAATATCGGCGGCCCAATCACCGCCCACCTTGATCTGAAACTGGCGATAGCCCTGCGCGCGATAGCCCTCCATCTCGGCGATGGTCTCGCTGGTGCCTTTCTGTGGCGCGACGCGGTACATGGGCGCACCATCGGTCAGCTTGCCGCCCCACACTGCCCAAAGGGGCGCGTTCAACGACTGTCCCAGAAGATCCCAACAGGCCGCATCAAACGCCGATTTGGCATAGCCGTGTCCCTGCACCAAATGGTCCATGACCTGCTCTATCCGGGCCACGTTGCAAGGGTCCTCGCCCAGCAGATGTGGCGCGATCAGTCGGGCCAGCGCGGGCACCCCTTCGGAATGCGCGACCATGTAGTTCTCGCCGCAGGGCGTGAACTCACCACACCCCTGCAGTCCTGCGTCTGTGTCGATCACCACGACCGAGGCCTGCGCCACGTTGATCGCATTGCCCGCGCCCCAGACATACTCCCCACCCACATAGGGCAGGTCCGTCTGAAAGATGCGGATGCGGGTGATTTTCATGCGGCGTCCATTTGCGGCAGATCGGCCATGCCCGCGCCGCGCCACAGCACAAAGGTCAGGATGGGCTGGTTGTTTGTCACCATCGCGTGGCTTTGCCAGCCGGTGTGGGCACGGGTTTCACCCGCTTTGACGCAGGCCTCATCCTCATCAGCGTAGAACGTCGCCTCACCCGCGATGTTGAGGTACAACTCCTCAGCCTCGTGGCTGTGCCAGTCATAGCTCAACCGCTCGCCCCAATAACCGATATAGCCACGCAGCCGGGTTGAGTAATAATGGCCGGTGGGGCCGAAGAGCTCAAAATAGCCGTAGCGGTTGCGGAAGTCGGCGCCGACCTCCTCCTCGGAATAGGTGCGTTTCCAGCTGGCCAGATGTGTGGCCTTCTTGACCGCCTGTACCAATGGATCCGTTTGCGAGGTTCCCGGCAGCGGCAAGTTCGCGACCAAGTCAGTGGCGGGAACGGCGCGCGGTTGCAGGCCAGATGGGGTCAGATCATCCGGCCAGGGAGCGAACCCGTTCAGATCAGGGTGCGCAGCATGCAACTGCCGGGCGGCTTCAAGGACAGCGTCGAGGGTCATGGGATCACTACGATGTTTCCAGTATGGGTTTTGTCGATAAAGGCCTGCTGGGCCTCTCGTAGCTGATTAAGGGGGTAGGTCGCGGCCAAAGCTGGCTTGATCTTGCCATCCTCTATAAATTTCACGACATCGGTGAAGTTTTCCGGTCCATTGACGGTCGAGCCGGTGAAGGTCAGATCGCGCAGGTAGAAGGTGCGCAAATCAAGCTCGACCAACGGGCCAGCGATGGCGCCCGAGCATGTGTAGCGCCCGCCACGTTCGAGGACGTCGATCAGCTTGCCAAAGTTGTCGCCCCCAACAACATCTGCAACCACCGTGATCTTTTCACCTTTGAGCGCCTTGCGCAGGTTTCCGGGGTCTCGGGGCAGGATCATGTCCGGATCCAATTCAGCAACCTCGGCATGTTTGGCCTCGGACGCCATTGCAATCGTGCGAGCACCGCGCAATTTGGCAAGTTGGATCAAGGCACCGCCAACGCCACCCGATGCGCCGGGTATCAAAACGGTGTCGCCCGGCCCCACGTCGGCGCGATCCACCATGCCCTCGGCCGTGACATACGAGCAGATGAAGGTGGCAAGTTCAGCGTCGCTGAGATCGCAGTCAATCGGCGCGACCCCGCGAACGTCGGCTTTGGTGTATTCAGCATAACCACCGTCGCATTCCGAGCCGAAGTAACCGGCCTTATCGCGGTTCATCGGTTCATCCCAGTCCCGCAGCCAGCCTGCCACCATGACGCGTTTGCCAATCAGGCCCGGATCGGCGCCCTCTCCGACCGCCACAACCTCGCCGACTGCATCCGCGCCTTGAATTCGGGGAAACGTCAGCGGGGCACCTCCCCAGGTGCTGTCTTCGTCGTCGACTTCATCATAAGCACCGCCGGTTGTGGCCTCGTCCACCGCCTTGGAATACCAGCCCGTGCGGGTGTTCACGTCGGTGTTGTTCAGGCCACAGGCCCCGACCTTGATCACCACCTCCATCGGACCTGCCTGGGGCGTGGGCCAATCTTCATGCCATTCGTATTTGTCCAGATCGCCGTGGCCGGTCAGCACCATGGCCTTCATCGTTGCGGGAATGGTCATGTCAGTGGTCCTTTCAATGTAGGAAGGGGGCGCCGCCCCCTCCCGTATTTGGAACAAGAAGAAGGGGATGGATCATTCTGCGGCCACCTTGGTGGCATCAGTGCGCGGCAACAGACTTTGCGGGTCGTAAGCCGGTTCGCCCAGGATACGGCCTTTGCGGGGTTTGCCCGCTACGATGACCTCAACCTCGGCGCCGGGTTGGTTGGCGTGCGGCTTGACGTAGGCAAAGGCCAGGATCTTGCCGACTGTGTGCCCATAAGCCACCGACGCGGTTGAGCCGACCACCTGCCCGTCCAGCATCACGGCCTCACCACCATGGCCATCTTCGACGCCATCGGGTTCAATCTCCAAGTAGGCGCAGACCCAGGGCAGATCGGTGTTGAGCGTCTTGTCTTTGCCCAGATAGTCCTTGTCCTGCCGGGCAAAGCGCAGCACGTCGGCCTCGGCCAACGTCACTTCGTTGGTCAATTCACCTGCCCCCTTGAACCCTTTCTCCATCCGCAGAGCGTTCATCGCAAAGGAGCCATAGTCGGTGATGCCGTGCGCCTCACCCGCGGCCCAAAGCGCGTCATAAACGGCCAGGGTGCTGTCGCGCGGGATGTGCAGCTCCCACCCCAACTCACCCGCATAGGACATGCGGAAAGCCCAGAGCTTGTGACCAGCGACCTCGATCTCTTGCGCGGTGAGCCATTTGAACCCGGCGTTGGACAGGTCCGCATCGGTGCAGGCCCCCATCACGTCGCGGGCAGCGGGGCCGTTGACTGACAAGGCGGCCCAATCATTGGATCGCAGGATGATCTCGGCATTTTCGCCATCGCGTTGCTGTTCCAGATGATCCAGCAGGCGCTGCTCAAAGAAGGCCGCGCAGACAAGATAGTATCGCCCCTCGTCCAGCTTCACGACAGTAGTTTCCAGCTCGATCCGCCCCCGGCGGTTGAGCATATGGGTCAGCGCAATCCCCCCGACCTTTTGCGGCAGGCGGTTGGCAGTCAGCCGGTCCAGCAGTACCTCGGCATCCGGACCTGCAACCTCAACCTTGGTGAATGCCGAGATGTCCATGATGCCGACAGTTTCACGCACGGCTTTGCACTCGGTCGCGACCATGTCGTGCACCGCGTTGCGCTTGAACGAATAGTGGTCGCGCTGCTCAACGCCGTCTTTCGCGAACCAGCGGGGGCGTTCGTGGCCAAAGACCTCCTCATAGACCGCGCCCTTGTCCTTGAGCCGCTCGTACAGCGGCGAGGGCTTGATCGGTCGCCCTGCAAGGCGGTTGAAATGCGGGAACGGGATCTCGTGGCGCAGACAGTAGTCTTCCTTGGCCTTTGTGACCTGCCAGTCCTTGGTGGCATAGCTGCCAAAGCGGCGCGGATCGTATTCGCGCATCGAAATGTCGGCAGACCCGTGCACCATCCAGCGCGCCAGCTCACGTGTCAGGCCCGGGCCCCAGCCGATGCCGATCTGTGTACCGCAGCAGCACCAATAATTGCGCACGCCCGGTGCAGGGCCGATCAGCGGGTTGCCATCCGGCGGGTGCGAAATGGCGCCATGTACATCGCGGGAAATCCCCAACTCGGCAAAGATCGGCATGCGGTTGAGGCTCTCTTCGAGCCAGGGCATGACGCGGTCGTAGTCGGCATCGAACAGCCAGTTCTCGTAATCCCATGGGCATTCATCCAGCCAAACCGCGTTAGGGTTGGCCTTTTCATAAATGCCGATCAGGCCGCGCTTCTGCTCCATCCGGATGTAGCCCGAGACTTTTTTGTCGTCGCGGATGACGGGGAGTTCCTTGTCCAGCCCCTCGAACTCGGGCACCGGGTCGGTGACGAAATAGTGGTGTGTCATCGAGGTCATCGGCAATTGCAGGCCGGACCATTCACCCATCTGGCGGGCGTAGGTGCCGCCGGCGTTGACCACATGTTCGCAGGTGATGGTGCCCTGTTCGCTTTCAACCATCCATTCGCCAGTTGGTCTTTGGGTGATGTTTGTGGCACGGCAGCGGCGGACGATCTTGACGCCCAGCGCACGGGCACCTGCCGCCATCGCCATCGTCACATTGGTCGGATCCACGTGGCCGTCATCCGGCGTGTACAGCGCACCCAGAACCCCGTCGAGGTTGTAGAACGGGTGCAGCTCGGCCACCTTCTCGGGGCCCACAAGCTCGATGTTGAAGCCAAGAGACCGGCCCACCGACAAGGTGTGGCGCAGCCAATCCATCTCATCCTCGGTATAGGCAAGGCGGAACGACCCGCAGCCATGCCATGTCACGGCCTGCCCTGTCTCGGCCTCTAGCGCGCCGGAATAAAGCCCGATGTTGTAGTCCACGCATTTGCCCAGACCAAAGGAACTGGTCGAATGGGTGATTTGGCCAGCGGCGTGCCAGGTCGAGCCGGACGTCAGCTCTCCCTTCTCAAGCAAGACGACGTCACTCCAGCCTTCATGCGCCAGGTGATAGGCAAGACCCACCCCCATGACCCCCCCACCCACGATGACAACGCGGGCGTGCGACGGCAGTTTATTCTCGGACATGATTTTTCCACTTCATGCATCACGATTCTGCTCGACAGGCTAATTCCACATTTGTACCATCGTCAATCATGAATGACACAAATGTATCATCAATCGTTCTGGACCGGCTGACCGAAGAATGGGATGCCCTGACGCCCGAGGCGCAGAAGGCCGCCCGTTACGTGCTGGAAAACCCTACGGATGTGGGGGTTTCGACCGTGCGCGAGATTGCCGAAGCCGCCAATGTGAAACCAAACACATTTGTTCGCATGGCTCAGCAAGTTGGCTTTGACGGGTACGAGGATTTCCGCGCCCCGTTCCGCGATGCGATTCGACGCGGGACCGTATCCTTCCCGGATCGCGCTCGATGGCTGCAGGATATTGGGAAGTCCGGCGAGCTTGGTGGGCTTTACGCCGATATGGTCGGCGCTGCGATCCGAAACATCGAAGAAACCTTTGGCGGGATCAGCGAAGAAGCCCTAAAGGCGGCCGCGACGGACATCTGGAACTCGCGACAGGTTCTGACACTGGGGGTCGGCGTCAACAACTCGAACGCGCGCAATTTCACCTATCTCGCCTCAACCGGCATGAAGCAGTTTCACGCGATCCCGCGCCCCGGATCAGCAGCAATCGACGATCTGGCCTGGGCGGATGAGCAGGACGTGCTGATCGCCATGACCTGCCGCCCCTATCGAACCGAAGTGATCGAAGCGATCAAACTGGCACGCGAACAGGGGCTGACGGTTGTCGGCATCTCGGACAGCCCGGCGAGTCCTGTCATCCTGAACGCCCATCACGGCTTTGTGGTTGCCGCCGACACGCCGCAATTCTTCCCCTCGTCCGTTTCAACCATCGCTCTGTTGGAAACGCTGCTGTCCTTTGTGATCGCCGTCTCCAGTGATGAGATTGTCGAACGAGTCGAGCGGTTTCATCGTCGTCGCCATCAATTGGGCCTATATGCGGAGGAGCCTGAATGAACGCACCCCTGACGCAGTCTCTGGACGCGCGCTATTATACCGATCCCGCGATTTTCGAGCAGGAAATGCAGGGGCTTCTGGCCCGAACTTGGCAGTTTGCCGGCCATATCGCCCAAGTGCGCGAGATCGGGGACTATTTTGCCTTCGAAATCGCTGGTGAAAGCCTGTTCTGCATTCGCGGCCGTGACGGGGAAATCCGCACGTTCTATAACGTTTGCCAACACCGCGCGCATGAAATGGTCACCGGTGCGGGCAATACGCGTGTGGTCGTGTGCCCTTACCACTCGTGGACCTATGAGCTGTCAGGCGAGCTACGCGCTGGCCCAAACATCAAGTCGGTGCCGGGATTTGACCGCTCAGCCATCTGTCTGACTTCGGTGCGCACCGAGGTGTTCAACGGCTTCATCTTTGTCAATCTCGATGATGATGCCGCACCAATGGACGTCTGGTATCCCGGCGTGCGCGAAGAGATCCTTGCCTATGTGCCTCATATCGACGCGCTTGAACCGCTGGAATGGGTCGAGGTGCCGGAAAACTGCAACTGGAAAGTCAGCATCGAGAACTACTCGGAATGCTATCACTGCCCGACCAACCACCCCACCTTTGCCGAAGGTGTCGTCAAACCCGAGACCTATGACATCAAGCCCGATGAGGGTGGTGGCTACGTCCTGCGCCACACGACCGAGTGCCAAGCCCTCGACAAGATGACCTATCCCATCGACATGTCGGTGCCTCATGCGGGTGACTATCAGTCGTGGTTCCTGTGGCCAATGTTTTCGTTCCAATGCTATCCGGGCAATGTGCTCAACACCTATCACTGGCGCGCCGGGGGCACCGATCACTGCACTGTCTGGCGCGGCTGGTATACCGAGGGCGGCTCGGAAAGCGCGGTCATCCGGCAGCTCGCGGTGCAGGATCGCGAAACCACCGTGGAAGAAGACATTCACCTTGTGGAATCGGTCTATCGCGGCCTTAAATCGCGGGGCTACAAACCCGGACCGCTGGTGCTGGATCCGTCCGGCGGGGTGATGTCTGAACACTCGATCGCCAAGCTGCAACAATGGATGCGCGAGGCGGTTGATCCATAGCCCGCCGCAAGGAGGAGACCTGTGACCAAAAGAACGGGACGCTGCGCCTGCGGCGCTGTCACTTGGCAGACTTCGGGTCCCGTACTTTGGGCCGGGCATTGCCATTGCGACAGCTGCAGGCGCGCAAGCGCGGCCCCGGTCACCAGCTTCTTCGGCGTTCCCCGCGATAGGGTCACCTGGACCGGAGAGATCACGGATCGGCAGTCTTCGGACGGCGTCCACCGAGGGTTTTGCGCAAGCTGTGGCTCGCAGCTTTACTATCAGGCCGATGTTTGGCCGGATGAGACGCATCTGTTTGCAGCGACCCTGGACGATCACAAGCTGTTCGAACCCCAAGCGCACTACCACTGGGCCGAGCGGGTTTCATGGATGAAGCTTGCCGATGACTTGCCAAAATACGCGGGCTCGGCTGATGGCCATGATCCATTGTAGCGGCGGGACATTGGAATGACGGATTTGCCAGGAAACCACTGCCACTGGGTCATCCCGCAACCCGCTTGCGCGGCACATGCCCGACGACACACCGAAACACCAAAGCTTTCAAGCGGCAGCCAATCGCAGACCACCTGAGAGCTGACCAAACGCCAAGACCGACACGGAGATACACATGGCCGATTTGTTCAACGAAGATCTGTTCCTCAAAGGCCTGGAGCAACGCAAGGGCACTCTGGGTGCCGAATACGTCGAAAAGAACCTGGCCGCGGCCGATGACTTCACCCGCCCCTTTCAAGAGGCGATGACCGCCTGGTGCTGGGGCTTTGGCTGGGGCGATGACGTGATCGAGCCCAAGACACGTTCGATGATGAACCTGGCGATGATCGGCGCCCTCGGAAAGATGCATGAGTGGGAGATTCACTGCCGCGGTGCACTGAATAACGGTGTCAGCAAAGAGGAAATCCGCGCCATCATCCACGTGATCGGCATTTACTGCGGGGTGCCGCAGTCGTTGGAGTGCTTCCGCGTGGCCCGCAAGGTGCTGGAAGAAGCCGGACAGCTGTGACCCCCCAAAACAGTTGACTAGGGTTCGAATTCAAACGTTAGAATACCTCCAGTTGATCTGGAGGTACTTTCATGAAGATATTTCGCAGTCTACTGATCGCGGCCGGTCTGACGTGTTCTTTGTCGTCCATGGCCGCAGCCCAAGACAAACCCAACATCGTCTTCATCTTTCTGGACAATTTCGGCTGGGGTGAACCCGGGTTTAATGGCGGTGGCATTGTCCGCGGAACCGAGACACCTTCAATGGATGCGCTGGCCGCAGAAGGTCTGCGGTTGACCAATTTCAATGTCGAAAGCCAGTGCACCCCATCGCGCGCGGCCACGATGACGGGCCGATACGGCATCCGCAGCGGCAATCACACTGTGCCACTTGGTGGCGGCGTCTACGGTTTGGTGCAGTGGGAAATCACGATGGCCGAGATGCTGAAAGAGGCCGGGTATGACACCGCAATGCTCGGCAAGTGGCATCTGGGCTGGACTGAAGGGCGTTTCCCAACAAGTCAGGGTTTCGACGAGTTTTATGGCGTCGAAACAACGGATGTCACGGTGTGGCGCACACTTAGTGGATTTGCCGAGGCCGACATGGAAGCCCCCGTTGTCATGCAAGGCGTGGCCGGGCAGCCAGCCACCGTGGCCCGAGATTATGATATCGAGTACCGAGGCCTAATTGACGGGGACCTGACCCAAAAAGCCGTCGATTTCATCAACCGCAAAAGCCAAACCGAAGATCCGTTCTTTCTGTATCTGGCTTACACAAACACGCATTATCCAAACATCCCCCATCCAGAGTTTGAAGGCGCAACCGGCAATGGTGTTTGGGCGGATATATTGTTGCAGACCGATACCTATATCGGGCAGGTCGTGCAGGCGTTGGAAGACGCTGGAGTCGGCGATGAAACGGTGGTGATCTTCACTGCGGACAACGGCCCCGAAGCCTTGCCTGTCGGCAGCTCCAATGTTTCCCCCACTCCGGCAGTTCAAGGCACGTCCGGCCCGTTCCGTGGCACCTTGTTCACCAGTCTCGAGGGCAGCATGCGGGTTCCTTTTGCGATCAAGTGGCCCGGCAGGATTCCGGCTGGATCGGCGAGCAATGAAGTGGTGCATTCCATGGATCTGTTCCCCACACTTGCAGCCTTTGCTGGCGGCTCAGTCCCACAAGATCGCGCATTTGACGGGATCGATCAGTCCGCGTTTTTTCTGGGCGAACAGAAGAACTCGAACCGAGATGGCGTGATCGTCTACATGGGAGAGCAGATTTACGGCGTGAAATGGCAGGATTGGAAAGTCCTGTTCAAAGAGAACGCTACGATTTTCAGCCCCACAGAGTCCTTTGATACGCCCCGGGTCTATAATCTGTTGAACGATCCCGGTGAACGCGACAACGTGCTGTTCCCTTACACTTGGGTTGCCGCGAAGGCTTTGCCGCAGCTGGGTGAGCATTTGGCGTCTTTCGAAAAGTATCCCCGCATAGCTCCGGGAACACCTGATCCGTACTCTCCGCCTGCAAACTAACGCAGGCAGAAGATCACTGCGACACAGCGGCTCAACCAACGAGAGAGACCAGGAACTCTCCATTTCAGGTCTCTCCCCTTCACAGAGACAGAAATCTTTATTGAATATTTACAATCACATAAATGATACGTGTTACCGTATTTTGATAACACCATCATTCTTGTTACATTTTTCTTGCCTCGAATCGCTTTTCGACAATATAACCGACCAAGCGGTCACCTTATGGTGCAGCCAACAATTGGAGACTATTCTGAATGGACGCCTTCATCTGCGACGCACAACGCACCCCAATCGGACGCTACGGCGGGGCCCTGTCCGGGGTTCGCACCGACGATCTGGCTGCGCTGCCAATAGCCGCCCTGATGGAACGCAACCCCGATGTGGACTGGGCCAGTGTTGACGACGTGATCTTTGGCGACGCCAATCAGGCCGGCGAAAGCAACCGCAACGTGGCTCGGATGGCCGGGCTGCTGGCCGGTCTGCCGATCGATGTTCCGGGCACCACGGTGAACCGGCTGTGCGCCAGCGGCATGGACGCTGTTGGCATGGCCTCGCGCGGGATCAAGGCTGGTGACTATGACATGGTCATCGCCGGAGGTGTCGAAAGCATGAGCCGGGCGCCATTTGTGATGCCCAAGGCCACCAGCGCCTTTAGCCGCGCAAACAATGTCTATGACACCACCATCGGCTGGCGCTTCGTGAACAAGAAGATGCATCAGATGTATGGCACCGACACCATGCCGCAGACCGCTGACAACGTGGCGGATGACTATGGCGTCAGCCGGGCGGACCAGGATGCCTTTGCCGCGCGCAGCCAGGCGCGTTGGGCTGCGGCTGATGCGGCTGGCGTGTTCAAGGACGAAATCGCCCCTGTGACACTGCCGCAGCGCAAGGGCGATCCGATTGTGTTCGACACCGACGAACACCCCCGCCCCGGCTCGACTGCCGAAAAGCTGGCAGGGCTCAAGGGCATCAATGGCCCGGACAAGACCGTGACCGCAGGCAACGCCTCGGGCGTCAATGACGGTGCTGCGGCGATCCTGATGGCAAACGAAGCGGCCGCAGCCAAGAACAATCTCAAGCCGATGGCCCGCGTGGTGGGCATGTCGGTCGCAGGTGTGGCCCCCCGCGTCATGGGCATCGGGCCGGTTCCGGCCTGCCGCAAGGTTTTGGCCCGTGCGGGTCTGACCATCGAGCAGATGGATGTGATAGAATTGAACGAAGCTTTTGCCAGCCAGGGTCTTGCCACCCTGCGCGAACTTGGCGTGGCCGATGATGCACCCCATGTTAACCCCAACGGTGGTGCCATCTCGATCGGGCACCCGTTGGGTATGTCGGGCGCGCGTCTGGTGCTGACGGCGGCCTATCAATTGCAACGCACGGGCGGGCGCTATGCGCTGTGCACCATGTGCGTCGGAGTCGGACAGGGTGCTGCCCTGATCCTGGAACGAGTTTAAGGAGGGAACTGCCATGTATGCACAGATGGTCAAATCCGAAGCGTCACAGGAAGATCCTGAAAAGCTGGCAGCCTTTCAGGCCCGCATTGACGCAGGCGAAAAGATCGAACCCAAGGACTGGATGCCTCAGGGCTATCGCAAGACACTGATCCGTCAGATCGGTCAGCACGCCCATTCCGAGATCGTCGGCACCCTGCCCGAAGGCAATTGGGTCACCCGCGCCCCCACGTTGGAGCGCAAGGCGATCCTGCTGGCCAAGGTGCAGGACGAGGCCGGCCATGGTCTTTATCTTTACTGCGCGGCCGAGACCTTGGGCGTCAGCCGGGACGAGATGACCGAGATGCTGCTCGATGGCCGCATGAAGTACTCGTCAATCTTCAACTACCCCTCGCTGAACTGGGCCGATATCGGCGCGATCGGCTGGCTGGTGGATGGCGCGGCGATCATGAACCAGGTGCCTTTGCAGCGGACCTCTTACGGCCCGTATTCCCGCGCGATGATCCGCATCTGCAAGGAAGAGAGCTTTCACCAGCGTCAGGGCTATGACGCTATCCGCGCCTGTGCCGAGGGCACACCCGCGCAAAAGAAGATGGCTCAGGATGCGCTGAACCGCTTCTGGTATCCGTCGCTGATGATGTTCGGCCCGCCGGACGGGGACTCGGTGCATTCGGAACAGTCGATGGCGTGGAAGATCAAAATCAACACCAACGATGAACTGCGCCAGAAATTCGTGGACCAGACCGTGCCGCAGGCCGAATTCCTGGGTCTGACCGTTCCGGATGAAAACCTGAAATGGAACGAAGAGCGTGGTCATTATGACTTCAGCCAGCCCGACTGGTCCGAATTCTTTGACGTGATCAAAGGCAATGGCCCTTGCAACGTCGACCGTCTGGCCGACCGCAACAAGGCCTGGGACGATGGCGCCTGGGTGCGCGAAGGCATGTTGGCCCACGCCCGCAAGAAAGCCGCCGCCAAAGTCGCGGCAGAGTAACAAACGAAGACACATCCGCTGCGCGAGGGACCCGGTTTTAGCCACCGGTTTCTGCCCTCGTGCCCAGCCAGGAGGAGACCCAAGCTATGAACAACGAATGGCCCCTGTGGGAAGTTTTCATCCGCGGCCAGCACGGCATGAGCCACCGCCACGTTGGCAGCCTGCATGCCCCCGACGCCGAAATGGCGATCAAGAACGCCCGCGACGTCTATACCCGTCGTAACGAAGGCGTATCGATCTGGGTGGTCGAGGCCGTGAACATTTCCGCCTCGTCCCCGTCGGACAAAGGCCCGCTTTATGAACCCAGCGAAAGCAAGGTTTACCGTCACCCGACCTTCTTTGACATACCTGACGAAGTGGGGGCCATGTGATGACTCGCAACGAGGCTCTGTTTGAGTTCCTCCAGCGTATGGGGGACAACACCCTGATCCTGGGACACCGGATCAGTGAATGGTGCGGGATGGCCCCGGTTCTGGAAGAGGACATCGCGCTGTCGAACACCGCGCTGGATTTCATTGGTCAGACCCAGTTCTGGCTGGGTTATGCGGGCGAGGTTGAAGGCGAAGGCCGTGATGCGGACCGTCTGGCGTTTCACCGTGATGCCTGGGATTTCCGCAACGTGCTGCTGGTTGAAATGCCCAATGGCGATTTTGGCCAGACCATCATGCGCCAGTTCCTGTTCGATGCCTGGCACTCGATCTACATCGCGCGCCTGATCAAGAGCAGCGACGCCCGCGTGGCCGAGATTGCCGAAAAGGCCAGCAAGGAAATCGCCTATCACCTGGAACGCTCGGCCGATACAGTTGTCGCCCTGGGTGACGGGACGGAAGAAAGCCACGCGCGCATGCAAAAGGCGCTGGATTATCTCTATCCCTACGTGGGTGAGATGTTCCTTTCCGACGAAGTCGATGCCGAGATGATTGCGGCGGGTATTGCTCCGGATCCCAGCACCCTGCGCGACGAATATGACGCGCTGGTGCAAAAGGTGATGGACGAGGCCACGCTGAGCATCCCCGGCAATCGCTTTGCCCAAAAGGGCGGCAAGACCGGCACCATGCACACCGAGCATCTGGGCCACCTGCTGTGCTCGATGCAGTGGCTGCAACGGGCCTATCCGGACGGAAACTGGTAAAGCACCATGGAACAGCCAAGCGTCAAACAGGTTTGGGAATGGCTGGATGCCGTTCCCGACCCCGAGATCCCTGTGATCTCGCTCGTGGATCTTGGCATCATCCGGGACGTCGCGTGGCAAGACGACACGCTGACTGTCACGGTGACGCCGACCTACTCTGGGTGCCCCGCCACATCCGTGATCAACATGGACATCGAGACAGCCCTGCGGGACCAAGGCATCGAAAAGCTGCAACTCAAACAGCAGCTTAGCCCGGCCTGGACCACCGATTGGCTGACCGAGCGCGGCAAGGCCCGACTGGAAGATTATGGGATCGCCCCTCCGCAACCCGCGGGCGGCCCAGAGCGGTGCCCAAACTGTGGCAGCGGCAATGTGCAGAAGGTCAGCCAGTTCGGCTCGACCCCCTGCAAGGCGCATTGGCGCTGCACCGACTGCCTGGAACCGTTCGACTATTTCAAATGCATCTGAGCCCCAGATAAGAGGAGACGCCCCATGGCGCGCTTTCACGATCTGACCGTCACAGACGTTCACAAGACCATCCGCGACGCTGTCGTGGTCACGCTGCAACCGGTTAACGGCGCAGCCGAAGAATTCGATTTCACCCAAGGCCAATACCTGACCTTCCGCCGCGATTTCGACGGCGAAGAGCTGCGCCGGTCCTACTCGATCTGTGCGGGCAAGGACGACGGCATCCTGCAGGTCGGCATCAAACGCGTCGACGGCGGTGCCTTTTCGACCTGGGCCAATGAAGAGCTGAAGGTGGGCGACACCATCCAGGCCATGCCACCCATGGGGGGCTTCTTCACGGCACTCGATGCGAATGCGGATAAGCATTATCTTGGCTTTGCCGGCGGTTCGGGCGTGACCCCGGTTCTGTCGATCCTGAAAACCACCCTGGCACGCGAGCCCAAGGCGCGGTTCACGCTGGTCTACGCCAACAAGGGCGTGAACACGATCATGTTCCGCGAGGAGCTGGAAGACCTCAAGAACCTCTACATGGGTCGCCTGAACGTGATCCACATCCTGGAAAGCGACGCGCAGGACATTGACCTGTTCACCGGTCTGGTGACGCAGGAAAAATGCGCCGAGCTGTTCAAGCACTGGATCGACGTCAAGACCGTGGACACCGCATTCATCTGCGGGCCAGAGCCGATGATGCTGGGCATTGCTGCTGCTCTACGCGATCACGGGCTGGACGACGCCCAGATCAAGTTTGAGCTTTTTGCCAGCGCCCAGCCGGGTCGTGCCAAGCGCAAGACCGCTTCGGGTGATGCTGCGAGCAGTGCAAACCAGACCAAGGCGGCCATCACGATGGACGGCTCGACCCAGACGATCACCCTGCCCAAGGACATGTCGATCCTTGATGGTGCGCTCGAAAACGCGATGGACGCACCTTATGCCTGCAAGGCAGGAGTTTGTTCAACATGTCGCTGTAAGGTGCTCGAGGGCGAGGTCGAAATGGTCGCGAACCACGCGCTGGAGGACTATGAAGTCGAGAAAGGCTATGTCCTGTCCTGCCAGGCCTTCCCGCTGACGGATTCCGTCACAGTCGACTTTGATCAGTAAGGAGAGGGATCATGGCAGAAGATATGACAATCGAAAGCTACCTGGCCGCCGGCGGGGTGCTGACCAATCCCACCAATGTGCCGCCGCGCTATCGCGCCGAGCTGATGAAACTGATGGCGACCTTTGTCGACAGTGAGCTGGCTGGTGCTGCGGGCTTTGCAGATGTGATCAACGCAGGCCCCGGCATCAAGGAGCGCATTGCCGCCGCCAAGATCGTGCTGGAAAAGACCGACAATGCTGACCGCGTGTTACGTGTCATGGCCGAGTTTGGTGTGGACGCCGATCGCTATGCCTCACACCACCCCTGGACTGCGCGCCTCGAGCGTGATGCCGACATTGGCATGTCCCGCAGCGATCATGACATGCGATTGGCGGTATTCAACTACCCGCTCGATGGCTGGGTCGACTCGGTGGTGATGAACGTACTGATGAGCCGCGCCGTGGTGATTCAGCTGACCGAGTTCTCTCTGATCTCGTACCAACCGCTCGCCGAAGCCTTCCGCGCAATCTTGCCAGTGGAAACACGCCACTCGGAACTGGCGGTTGAAGGCGCGCTCAAGCTGGCGCAGGAGGGCGCGACATCGGACATGCAGAAGTCTGCCGGTTACTGGTGGCCGCGTGTCGCCGCAAGCTTTGGATCGGGTGCTTCGAACAAAGCGGCCACTCTCAAAGAGATGGGCCTGCGCCGCACCACAAACTCCGAGCTGAAGACGCGTTGGGAGGTGGAGGCCTCTACCGTTCTCGAAAGCCTCGGTCTCAAGCGTCCTTAATTCGGGGATACTCCCGCCCGTCGGTGATGCCCCTTGCGGGGCATCGCCTACCGTTGGGCCAGGCTCACGCCGTCCGCAGGCCTAGCAATTTCTTGGCCCGGTGTCCCAAAAGTGTTTTTCAAGCTTTAGATTTTGGTCAGACCACCAAGCGTCAGGTTTGACACGACTGACGCGTAATCCTCGCGCGCTTTGGTTCCCGCACCAGTGTTCCACATGTAATACCAGTTCAGCATCCCGAACACGGACATGGTGGCCGAGCGGAGCTTTTCACCGTCATTTGCAACCTGTTGCGGTGCGTTTTCGGCGATGATGCTGCTGACAAACTCGACCATATCACGCTGATATCGACGCAGCACCTTTTGCTGCTCTTCCGGCAGGGCAGACATACCGCTGGTCTGCACCCGGTGCTCATCATCTACGCCCTGATAGGCCAACAGGATCTCTGCCACCACCCTGTGCAGGCGTTCTTCGCTTGAGAGCCCTTCGAGTTCGATTCCGCAAATCAAGTCGCGCAGCTCACGCAGATAGGTTTCAAGGATGTCATACAAGATGGCATCCTTGCTGTCGTAGTAGTGATAGATATTCGCCTTTGATATCCCGCATTCCCGCGCCAATTGGGTCATTGACGCGCGGTCAAACCCCTCGCGCGCGAAGACGCGCGCGGCGGATTTCAGGATCTGAGCCCGTTTCTGATCATGGTCTTTTGCAATCGTGCGGGCCAAATTCTATTCCTTGTCTCGGTTGTCGACGACGCGCTTGGCTTTGCCTTCGGAGCGCGCCACCTCTCCGGGATCGCCCACGATGATTTCTGTTGAAACGCCCACGATGTCCTTGATCCGCTTGCTCAGCATCCGCGCAGCGGCGGTCTTGCTCAGCTCGTCAGCCGCATCGGGGTTGGCTTCGACAAAGACCCGCATAGCATCCATGCGCCCGGATTTGTAGAGTTCGATCTGGAAATGCGGGGCCAGCCCGCCGGTGGCCATCAGCTGTTCTTCGATCTGTGTCGGGAAGACATTCACACCGCGCAGGATGATCATGTCATCCGAACGGCCGGTGATCTTCTCCATCCGTCGCAGCGAACGCGCCGTACCCGGCAGCAGTCGCGTCAGGTCGCGCGTGCGATAACGGATCATCGGCAGGCCCTCTTTGGTGAGCGTGGTAAACACCAGCTCTCCCATCTCGCCATCAGGCAGCACTTCGCCGGTTTCTGGGTCGATCACCTCGGGGTAGAAGTGGTCTTCCCACACATGCAGGCCATCCTTGGTCTCGACGCACTCGTTTGCGACGCCCGGCCCCATGATCTCGGACAGGCCATATATGTCGACTGCATGCATGTCGAACGCCTGCTCGACCTCCAGCCGCATGGCGTTGGTCCAGGGTTCGGCACCAAAGACACCCACCGACAACGAGCTTTCGCGGGGGTCCAGGCCCATCTTGTGGAACTGTTCAAGAATGTTGAGCATATAGGACGGCGTCACCATGATGCCGTCGGGCTTGAAGTCGTTGATCAGGCCAACCTGTTTCTCGGTCTGGCCGCCACCCATGGGAACCACAGTCGCGCCCAGACGTTCGATGCCATAATGCGCGCCCAGACCGCCTGTGAACAGGCCATAGCCATAGGCGTTGTGCACCATATCGCCCTTGCGCAGGCCCGAAGCCCGCAGCGAGCGCGCCAGCAAATCGGCCCAATTGTTGATGTCATTGGCGGTATAGCCCACAACCGTCGCCTTGCCGGTGGTGCCGGACGAAGCATGCAGGCGGATGATCTGTTCGCGCGGGACGGCAAACAGGCCAAATGGATAGTTGTCGCGCAGGTCATTTTTGTATGTGAACGGGAACTTGGCCAGATCGGCCAATGTCTGCAGATCGTCGGGGTGCACGCCCGCCTCGTCGAACCGCTGCTTGTACATCGGCACGTTGTCATAGGCGTGGCGCAGCGACCACTTCATCCGCTCCAGCTGTTTGGCGCGGATCTCGTCGATCGAGGCAATCTCGATCGGGTCCAGGTCGGCTTTGTTCGGGGTCAGGTCCTTCATGGCGTCCTCCACACCTTAATCTTCATCAAACAGGGTGCCCTTGATCGCCCGGGAAAACCCCCGGAATTCAGCGATCTTTTGGCCATCCTGATTGGTCACAGTTACATCATAAATCCCGCTGCGCCCGGTCAGGCTCAGCTCGGTTGCGGTGGCGATCAGCCGGTCGCCCAATTGTCCGGGCGCGATGAAGCTGATCACATTGTGTTGGGCAACAGTCGACTGGTTGCGACTGTTGCAAGCAAAGGCAAAGGCGCTGTCGGCCAGCATGAAGGTCACGCCGCCGTGACAAATACCATGCCCGTTACAGTGATGCGCCTCAACGGTCATCTCAAGTGTCGCGGTCGCCTCATCAATATGGGTGATTTCCATACCGGCCCATTTCGAGGCCTGATCCCCATCCCACATGGCCTGGGCGGCGCGTTCTGCTCGGGTCTTTGGCGTCATTGTCACTTGCCTTGAAACTTGGGGCTTCGTTTTTCCAGAAACGCGGTGACACCTTCGGCGTAATCCGCGCTTTCGCCGCAGGTTTTCATGGCATCGGCTTCCATTTCAAGGTGCTCGATCAGATCGTCGGTTGCCGCAGCCTGAATACACTGTTTGGTCAGCCCCATGCCCAATGTCGGGCCATTGGCGAACTGCTCGGCCATCGCGCGGGCCTCGGCCATCAATTCGTCATCCGGAAGGGCTTTCCAGATTAGCCCCCAATCCTCGGCCTGTTTGGCGGGCAAGGGCTGCGCCGTGAACGCCAACCCTTTGGCCCGCGCCTCGCCCAGCAGGCGCGGCAGATGCCACGAACCGCCGGTGTCCGGGATCAAGCCCACCTTGGAAAAGGACTGAATGAATTTGGCGCTTTCGCCGGCCAGCACCATGTCGCAGGCCAAGGCGATGTTGGCCCCTGCCCCGGCTGCAACGCCGTTGACGGCGCAGATGACGGGGAAGTTCAGCGACCGAATGAGTGTGACCAATGGCGCATAGAATGTCCGCACCGTGTTGCCCAGATCAGGGGGGCCGTCCATCTTTGACGGGTCGCGATCGCCCAGATCCTGACCCGCACAAAACCCACGACCAGCCCCAGTCAGCAGCACCGCACGAGCACCAGAATCGCGAGCATTTTCAAGCGCTGCACGCAGCGCATAGTGCATTTCGTCGTTGAAACTGTTCAGGCGATCAGGGCGGTTCAGGGTGATTTCAACCCAATTTCCATGATCTTGCGCAAGAATCGTATCACTCATGTCAGGCCCGCTTTGCAGATGTTTCTACAAAACAGTTGCATTAACCGAACGGTTGGTCAATAAATTTTTCGAATATGTTGATTCTCCGATCTTGAGGACAAGGCACATGACGGACAGCACTGTTGTTACGGTCACGCATGAGGGTGACATCGCCTGGGTTGAGATTGACAATCCCCCGGTGAACGCAACCTCGACCGCTGTTCGTGAGGGCCTTGCTGCGGCGGTGCAACAGGTCCAAGGCGCACGCATTGCCATTCTGATCTGTGCCGGTCGCACCTTTGTGGCAGGTGGTGACATGTCCGAATTTGACCGTGCGCCTGAGGAGCCGCACCTGCCAGACGTGGTGCAGATGATCGAGGACAGCGAAACACCCTTTATCGCGGCGATGCACGGTAATGTTCTGGGTGGAGGGTTCGAGATCGCCATGGGCTGCGCCTGGCGGATCGCTGCGCCCGGCACCAGATTTGGCCTGCCTGAAGTGAATGTGGGTCTGGTCCCCGGTGCAGGCGGCACGCAACGCGCGCCGCGCCTGATCGGGATGAAGGCAGCCATCGACATGGCTTGCTCGGGTAAGATCCTGTTCGCCGAGCAGCTGCTGGACCTGGGCGGGGTGGATCAGATTGCGCAGGGCGACCTGAAAGAGGTTGCCCGGGCCTTTGCACAGAACCTGCCAGAGCGCCCAGAAAAAGTGCGTGACCGCACCGTCGCCGCATTGCCGTTGGAAGAATATGCAGCGACCGAAGCTGCATTGAAAATACGCGCCAAAGGCCAGCAATCGCCAATCCTGAACCTCGAGGCGTTGCAATGGGCTGCGTTGCCGTTTGAACAGGGTCAGCCGGTCGAGCGCACCTTGCACCTGAAACTGCGTCACTCGATCGAAAGCCGCGCCCTGCGCTATGCGTTCTTTGCCGAACGCGCCGTCAGCAAACCCAAGCTGATCGACGGGGTTGAGCCACGCCCACTGAACCAGATCGCCATCGTGGGCGGCGGCCTGATGGGCGCCGGAATTGCCATGGCCTGCCTGAGCGGTGGTCTGTCGGTTACACTGATCGAACGAGATGCAACCGCCGCTCATGCCGCGCGATCACGCGTGGATGGGCTCATCGACGGTGGTGTGAAACGCGGCAAGTTCTCGCCCGATCAACATGCCGATATGATGGAGCGCTTGGCGACAACAGACCGCTATGCAGACGCCGCCGACGCGGACCTGGCGATCGAGGCGGTGTTCGAGGATCTGGGCGTCAAACGTGACGTATTCCGCCAGCTATCCACCGTCATGGGGCCGGATGCGATCCTTGCGACCAATACTTCCTACCTGGATCCTACCTTGATCTTTGAAGGCATCCCCAACCTGACGCGCTGCCTCGGCCTGCACTTCTTCAGCCCAGCACACGTCATGAAATTGCTCGAGATCGTAAAGACGCCGGATACCGATCCGCAGGTGATCGCCACCGGATTTGCCCTGGGCAAACGGCTGCGCAAGGTCTCGGTCCTGTCGGGCATTTGCGATGGGTTCATCGGCAACCGGATGCTGGCGGCCTATCGGCGCGAGGCGGAATACCTGCTGGCCGACGGGGCCTTGCCGTATCAGGTCGACGCGGCCATGCGCGAGGCGGGTCTGCCGATGGGACCGTTCGAATTGCAGGACCTGACGGGGCTGCAGATCGCCTGGGCCAACCGCAAACGTCAGGCCACAACACGTGACCCGAACGAAAGGTACGAGCGCATCGCCGACACGCTCTGCGAAATGGACCGCCTGGGCCAGCGCAGCGGCAAGGGCTGGTATCGCTACGAAAAGGGATCGCGCACCCCGATCCGCGACGCAGAGGTCGAAAAACTGATCGTCGCCTACTCCAAAAACAACGGTTTGACCCGCCACATTTTCACAGCCGAAGAGATCTCGGACCGGCTGTTGAACGTGCTGGCCGACGAGGGTCAGCAGATCGTAAACGAGGGAATCGCCGAGCGTGCCGAAGATGTGGATGTGGTGAAACTTTTTGGCTACGGTTTTCCGCGCTGGCGCGGTGGGCCGATGTTCCTGGCCTCATCCAAGCAGGAAAAAGCTGCATGAAATCTGCATCTTAACGAAATCCAAAATACCTCAGACACACCCCAAATCGGAAAAATGAACCGATCATAAGACCACCCACAATGCGTTGATGGTTACAAAAACAACCATTATCCGCGTTCATCAACACCATTCTGCGAGGGAGGAAACCCAATGGTAAAATTCACGAAACTAGGCACTCTGCTGGCCTCGGCGGCCTTGGCCGTATCGGGCGCAGCGGCGTTTGCAGCTGATTACACGCTGACGATTTCCAGCTGGGCACCGCCAACCCATGGCATCAACGCCAAGATGTGGCCCAAGTTCGTCGAGATGGTTGAAGAAGCCACCGACGGCAAGGTCACAGCCGAGCTGAAACTGGGCATCGCCCCGCCGCCCGCGCAGATGGACCTGATCCAGGACGGCGCCGCTGATGCTTCGATCATCTTCCACGGCTATCAGCCCGGCCGCTTTGTCACCACCAAGCTGATCGAACTGCCCGGCTACGAAGGCTCGGCCGAGGCCGCTTCGGTGGCTTATTGGCGCGCTTACGAAAACTATCTGTCCAAGGCCAACGAGCACCGCGGCGTCAAGCTGATCGCGCTGCACACTCACGGCCCGGCACAGCTGCACTCGAACGCTGCTGTCACCGACATGAGCCAGATTTCGGGCCTAAAGGTGCGGATCCCCGGCGGTGTGGGCGGCGACGTGGGCGCGGCCCTGGGTGCCACCGGCATCAAGGTTCCCGCGCCGAAAGTGTACGAAACCCTGGCGTCGAACGCGGCCGACGGTGTTGTCATGCCGTTCGAATCCCGCAAGGGTTTCAAGCTGACCGAAGTTGCCAAGAACGTCTATGAGGTTCCCGGCGGCCTGTATCGTGGCTCGTTTGCCTTCATCATGAACGAAGACACCTTTGCCGACCTGCCCGCCGACATCCAGGCCGCGCTGGACGAGAAGGTCTTTGGTGAACCGCTGAGCCGTGAGATCGGCAAGATCTGGGACGAGATCGACGGTATCGGCCGCGAAGCAACCCAATCGACCGATGGCAACGCGATCAACGCGGCTTCGGACGCGGATCTGGAGAAGTTCAACGCCATCGCCGAAGAGGTGCGCGCCAAAGTTCTCGCCGAAGTCGCTGAGGCTGGCATCGATGCGCAAGCCGCATACGACCAGATCAAATCGGACATGGCTGCAAACTAAAGCGGTTCGATGTTGGCCCGGCGCCTTTGGTGCCGGGCTTGTTGCCAGTTTTCCTGTTTGACCCGAAATCGCTCAACGCCAGTCCTTGGGGCGGCGGGTTCTGCCGCCCCACCCTTCGGACCCCTGCAAAGGAGCCCACATGTCTCCCCTTCTCAAGCTCGCCCGCAGTGCAAGCATCCTACCCGTCGTAGTGGCCTGCATTGCCCTGTTCATCCTGATGATCATGACCTTTGCCGATGTCATCCTGCGGTCGATGTTCAATTCACCGATCGAGGCTGCAACCGAACTGACCCGCATACTGATGGCGGTTCTGGTCTTCTCCGTCCTGCCCATCATCTCGGTTCAGAACGGGCACATCGCCGTTGACCTAACCGACGGTCTGTTCAACCGCTTTCGCCTCAGCCGTCTGCGCGACGGACTGCTGAACGTCATTTGCGGCGCGCTGCTGTATTGGCCCGTTCAACGTGTCTGGATCCTGGCGGAACGTGCGCGCGACTATGGGGATGTGACCGAATATCTGGCGATCCCCGTCTTCTACGTAGGCTGGTTCATCACCCTCACCGTTGCCATTTCGGCCATCGCGATGATCATCAATGGCCTGATCCTTCTCTTTGCCCCCAACCTTCTTGCGGAGCCGACCCAATGACCGCCGCCCTGATCGGATTCTTCCTTGTCCTGGTGCTCGTGCTTGTGCGGATGCCAATCGTTTTTGCCATGGGCCTTGTTGGTACATTTGGCTTTGCTTACGAGCGTGGTGGCTCGATCTTTGACGAACGCGGCCTGAAGGCCGCGATGTCGATGGTGGGCCGTCAGATCACCGACACCGCGCAGGACTATGGCCTGTCGGTTGTTCCGCTGTTCATCCTGATGGGTCTGTTTGTGAACAAAGGTGGCATGGCGCGCGAGCTTTATGCCGTGTCCAACGCTTTCTTGGGTCACATGCGCGGCGGGATCGCCATGGCAACCGTGGCCGCCTGTGGCGGTTTTTCCGCCATCTGTGGCTCCTCGCTGGCGACTGCTGCCACCATGTCCAAAGTCGCGATGCCGGAAATGCGCCGCTATGGCTACTCCGATGAGTTGTCGACAGCGTCGATCGCGGCGGGCGGTACGCTTGGCATCCTGATCCCGCCGTCCGTGATCCTGGTGATCTACGGCCTGCTGACCGAGACCTCGATCGGCAAGCTGTTCATGGCCGGGATCATCCCGGGTATCCTGGGCATCCTGTTCTACCTGTTTGCTGTCCGTTGGACTGTCTGGCGGAACCCGAACTCGGGCCCGGCAGGCGAGCGCGCAAGCTGGGGTGAGCGTTTCAAGGCGCTCGGCTCGGTTTGGGCTGTGCTCTTGCTGTTCTTCCTGGTGATCGGCGGGCTTTACGGTGCGTTTGATTTCGAGCCGTTGAACCTGACCTTCTCGCCAACCGAAGCGGCCGGCATGGGCGCTGCAGGGGCGTTCCTGATCGCCCTGTTCCGGGGTGGCCTGACTATCGGATCGACCTTTGAGGTTCTGAAAGAAACCACCTTTACGGCTGCGGCGCTGTTCGCGGTTCTGATCGGGGCGCAGATCTTTTCGAACTTCATCAACCTGGCAGGCCTGCCCGAAGCCTTGATCGCCATGGTCACGGCTTATGACGTCGCGCCCTTTGTGGTCATCCTGATGATCCTGGGCATCTACATCATCCTGGGCTGCGTGTTTGAATCGCTCTCGATGCTGTTGCTAACGGTGCCGATCTTCTTCCCGCTGGTGACATCGCTTGGCTACGATCCGATCTGGTTCGGAATCGTCGTGGTTGTGGTGACTGAGATCTCGCTGATCACCCCGCCCGTGGGATTGAACGTCTTCATCCTGAAAGGGGTTGTTGGCGATGTGTCCACCGGCACGATCTTTCGCGGGGTCACGCCCTTTTGGATCGCGGACATCTTCCGCCTTGCCCTGATCGTTCTGGTTCCCATCGTGGTACTCTATCTGCCTCAACAAATGGGCGCTTTGGGCCACTGATAAAATTTGGCCGGATGCCATCGCGTCCGGCCTATTCCCGCTTCGGCGGATTTTTTTGACTCAATTAATTGACCGATCATTCGGTTAATCATAACATGAGAAAAACCGGGCGCGACTCTGCCTGATCGACACCAAGGAGACTTCCGATGAGTTTGCAGCAGATTTCCAGCTTTGCCGCCGGTGAATGGATCTCGCCGGGAACCGGTGCCCGCACCATCGCCTCGGCCATCACGGGTGAAGCGTTTGCCAGCGCGGGCAACAGCGCGCTCGACGTCCAAGGCATGCTGGACTACGCCCGCACCGTGGGCGGGCCTGCCCTGCGCAAGATGGGATTCCACGACCGTGCCAAGATGCTCAAGGCCCTGGCCGGTGCACTCGGCGCGCGCAAACAAGAGCTGTATGACCTCAGCTTCAACACAGGCGCCACCCAAAGCGACCACATGGTCGACATCGATGGCGGCATTGGCACGATGTTTGTCTTTGCCTCCAAAGGTCGCCGCGAAATGCCCGATGGGCAGGTCTATCTGGACGGTGATGTCGAACAGCTTAGCCGCAATGGCACCTTTCTGGGGCAACACATCTGCACCCCGCTGCACGGCGTCGCAGTCCACATCAACGCCTTCAACTTCCCCGTCTGGGGCATGTTGGAAAAACTGGCCCCCACCCTGCTGGCCGGTGTCCCCGCAATCGTGAAACCGGCAACCAACAGCTGCTATGTCACCGAACTGGCGGTCAAGATCATGCTCGACAGCGGCATTCTACCCGCAGGCGCCCTGCAGCTGGTGTCTGGTGGCCTGGGCGACATGCTGGACCGTCTGGGCATGCAGGATGTGGTCAGCTTTACCGGTTCTGCCGACACCGCCCTCAAACTGCGCCAGACGCCCGCCATCGTGAACAATGCGGTGCGGTTCGTGTCGGAACAGGACAGCCTGAACGCCTCGATCCTTGGGCCGGACGCCGAACCCGGCACGCCCGAATTTGATCTTTTCGTCAAAGAGGTCAGCCGCGAGATGACCGCCAAGGCGGGTCAGAAATGTACCGCCATCCGCCGCATCATTGCACCGGAAACATCAGTGCAGGCGGTGATCGAAGCCCTGTCTGCGCGCCTGTCCAAAACCCTGATCGGCGATCCGCGTCTGGAAACCACCCGCATGGGTGCGCTGGTGTCGAACGGCCAGAAACAAGACGTGCTGGAAAAGGCCGCCATCATCGGCCAAGAGGCCGAGCGCGTCTTTGGCGATCCCGAAAACTTCACCGTCGAAGGGGCCGACAAGGACAAAGGCGCGTTCCTGCCGCCGATGCTGTTCCACTGCCCCGACGCGGACAAGGCAGAACGCATTCACGACACCGAAGCCTTTGGCCCCGTGTCCACCATCATGGGCTACCGCGATCTGGACCACGCGATCAACATTGCCAACCGCGGCCAAGGCTCGCTGGTGACATCCGTGATCACCAACGACGCGGCTGTTGCACGTGGCGTGGTGTTGGGATCGGCGGCCTACAACGGCCGGATCTACATCAACAACCGAACCTCGATGAAGGAATCGACCGGCCACGGCTCTCCCCTGCCGCACATGGTCCACGGTGGCCCCGGCCGGGCTGGCGGCGGCGAAGAGATGGGCGGCGTGCGCGGCGTGAAACATTACATGCAGCGGACCGCCATCCAGGGCTCACCCGAGATGCTCAGCGCCATTGGCGGCACCTGGGTACCCGGTGCTCCGGAAGTCGAAGGGCCCGCACACCCCTTCACCCGCAAGTTCGGCGAGCTGTCGATTGGCGAGACGCTGCACACTGCGTCGCGCACCGTGACGATGGACGATATCGAGCTGTTTGCGAACTTCACCGGCGACACCTTCTATGCCCACATGGATGATGACGCTGCCAAACGGAACCCGTTCTTCCCCGGTCGCGTAGCGCATGGTTATCTGCTGCTCAGCTTTGCGGCTGGTCTGTTTGTCGAACCGAACGAAGGCCCGGTTCTGGCGAACACCGGTCTGGACAACCTGCGGTTCATGAAACCGGTCAGCGCCGGTGACAGCATCAAGGTGCGCCTGAGCGTCAAGAAAAAGACCCGCCGCACCGATGACTACGGCGAAGTACGCTGGCACGTGACACTGACCAATCAGGATGATGAAATGGTCGCGGAATATGAACTGCTGACCATGAACGCCTACTAAAACAAAAGGCGCGCGGTTTGACCCCGCGCGCCTTTTTTCAAGCCATGGCCGTGGCCTCGATCTCGAACAACAGACCGGGGATGGCCAGCCGCGTGACACCCAGCAGTGTCATTGGAGGCGCAACCTGATGCGGACCAAACCGCATCCCCATCAAATCAAAATTTTTCAGGGCCTCATCCACATCCGTGGCGTAGATACCCAATCGAGTGACGTTGCTCAGGTCCATCTCGGCGTCTGACAAAACAGCCTCCAGATTATCCAGCGCCAGGCTGATCTGAGCGCGCATGTCATACGGATGCTGGGGTGCGCCAGTCTCATCCACCGCAGTCTGGCCCGCGCAGATCAACTGGCGCATGCCACCTTGGATCATTTCGGCCTGATTGTAGCCCAGCTTGAGCGACCAATCCCACGGGTTTACGGGCGTACGTTTCATCGTTCGATGCTCCTTGTTTCGCGTTACTGAAACCCGGATAAATCCAAATAGTGCCAAAAAATGTCACCATTAATGCTATGGTTGCCAAATGAATATTCGCACCCGCCATGATGCCATCGTGCGCAGCCTGCGCCGCAACGGGACAACCACGGTTGATGACCTGGCTGGCGAGGTTGGCGTTTCACGCCGCACTGTCCTGCGCGATATCAATGCGCTGCGGAATGAAGGGTTTGTCATCCACTCCGACGTGGGGCGCGGCGGCGGCCTGCAGCTTGATCCGCAGTCCATGCAGACCACCGCACGGTTGTCCGTGCCCGAGGTCTTTGCCCTGTTGATCAGCGCCGCGGCGATGCGAGCAGCGGGAAACCTGCCCTTCTTTGACCTGGCCGACGCCGGATTGGCCAAGATCGAAAGGGCGCTGCCGTCTGACAAGGTAAAAGAGCTGCGGGCGTTTCTGGACCGTTTGTACATTGGGCAACTCTCGCCGCTGCAGGATCTGTCTGACATGGGCGTGATGGATCCGGACCTGTTGCCCGTGTTTCAAAGCGGCTTCCTGGATCGGCACCTGATCTGGTTCGACTACCGTGACGCCCAAGGCCGTAAAACCGAGCGACACGTCGAGCCGCAAGCCATGTTGATCCTGCCGCCGCTTTGGTACCTGGTGGCATGGGATCCAAATCGCTCGGACTTCCGACATTTTCGCATGGACCGGATCAGCACCCCACGAACCGTCGAGGGCACCACCTTCAGGCACCGCCATGTTCCATTCGAAAAAGACGTTTGCCCGTTCCGCGAATTGGGCCCTTAAAGACCCCGAGGACCCTTTTTACGTGGTCTTGCCGCAGCTTGCGTCGTAAACTGACGCTATGACAGCTCAAGACCAATGGTTCGACAGCGCGATCACGCGCCTGGCGGATCCCCAGAACCAGCGCGTGTGGTCGATTATCGTTTCCCTGTTCGGTGATCTTGCGCAAGGCCCCGACGACCGGATCAGTGGAGCCGCCCTGACCCGCATCATTCAGCCGATGCATGTCAAACCCGAAGCCATCCGCGTGGCGTTGCACCGACTGCGCAAGGATGGGTGGATTGACAGCGCTCGGTCTGGTCGCTCGAGCGAGCACCACTTGACCGAGTTTGGCCGGGTGCAATCGGCGGCCGTTACCCCCCGGATCTATGACCGAGCCCCAAAGGTTCCGCAGAACTGGCATCTGTTGATGTCCGAAGGCGGTGGTTCGCTTGAAGACCTTTTGCTGACAGAAAGCTACATTAGTATCGGACGCAGCGCAGCTCTTGGTTCGGGCAACGTTCCATCAAATTGCGACGACATGGTTGTTTTTGATGTCAACGCCCGCAATGTCCCGGACTGGCTGAAGTCCCGCCTGTGTCCAAGCGACCTGATCGCCGCCTGCTGCTGTTTGGCAGATGCGGTGAAAGAGGTCCGGAGCACCAAGCCGGGCGAGGTTGACTTGACCGCCGCACAAATAGCGACCCTCCGCACGCTGATAGTACACAGGTGGCGGCGCGTGGTACTGCGTAATCCCGATCTGCCACCGATGTTTTTCCCGGATGATTGGCGAGGTCCAGATTGCCGGGACGCTGTTTTTGCTCTTTTGGACATTTTGCCCAAACCGGACTTGGGCGCGCTGAACGCCCCCATTTGACCTTTGCGCGAACTGCAACGGAAATTTGAAATTCCGCTTCAAGACCGCCCCAGGGCTTGCACTGACTGAGCCCCTGCCTGAAAGATGGCGCACGCTAGGAGTTTGACCCAATGTCCCTACTTGCTGCGATCTTTCTGTTGGTTCTGATCCTTGCGGTCGGGCTGCCGGTCTTTTTGTACATCTGGACCCAAAGGCTGGCCCGCATGGGTGAAAACCTTGTGCCCCAGGCAGGCGAGGTCATCCCCGTTCGTGGCGGCGGCATTCATTATGTCGAGATGGGCAATCCCCGCAAGCAGACCCTGGTCATGATCCACGGGCTGTCAGGGCAATTGCAGCATTTCACCTATGCGCTGGCTCAAGACCTGGCGCGGGACCATCACGTGATCGCGCTAGATCGTCCTGGCTGTGGCTACTCGCCCCGCGATCACGATGCGCTGGCGGATTTGCCTGAACAAGCACGTATGATCGGAGAGTTTCTGGACAAGAAAGGCATCACGGATGCTGTCCTGGTCGGGCATTCCTTGGGGGGCGCTGTGTCGTTGGCAATTGCGCTGCAACGGCCCCGAGAGATCGCAGCGCTCGCACTCATCTGCCCGCTCACCCATCCGATGGACAGCGCCGCACCTGCGTTCAAACCGTTGGAGATCCGCTCGCCGCGTGTGCGCCGCTGGATCGGTAATACGCTTGCGGTTCCGATGGGCAAACGCAATGCGGCCGAAACATTGCAGATGGTCTTCGCCCCTGAAAGCTGTCCAGAGGATTTCCTGGAAAAGGCTGGCGGTGCATTGGGATTGCGCCCGCAGGCCTTTGTCACGGCCTCGGCTGATCTAGTCTGGGCCGAGCAATCGATCCGAGACCAAGCCAGCCAGTATGCGCACCTCAGCACCCCCGGTGGTATTCTGTTCGGGGCTCAAGACCCAATCGTTTCAGCACACGACCACGGTGCGTCGATGAAGAAGTATGGGCTGAGCCATCAGGTCCTCGAGGGACGCGGCCATATGATCCCGATCACCGACCCCGAAGCCTGCTCGGAGTTTATTCGCAGCATTTCCGTGATGGCTCGTATTCCAGCCACCTTGGTAAAGTGATCAATAGGGGTTCTTTGGCCCCCGGTCAGATGACAGGCTGTCCTGCCGCCGCTCTACCAGCATCTCAATCGCATCCGCCAGATGGATACGCCCAATGTTATGATCGCCACGCGCCACCCGCAGTCGGTGCGCTTCGATCAGAACGTCTGCGTGACTGCAGCCCATGGGCGGCTCAAACACATAACTGGCCAGTTCAATCAGCAATCCCATTGGCTCGGTGAAGTAGATCGAGTTCATGAAGCCGCGGTCTTTCACCCCAGAATGAGAAATCCCGCGCTCGTCCAGCCGTTCCACTGCCTGCTCAAATGTCGCCTGGCTGACGGCAAAGGCCAAATGATGGACGCATCCCGGATCGGTCGGCGTGCGATCATGAACCGCTCGGCGCGTTTCATTGGTAAAGATTGTGATCAGCCGACCGTCGCCGGGATCGAAATACAGATGCCCCTCGTCCGGGTTATCCAGATTGGGTTGATCAAAAATGAAGGGCATGCCAAGCACGCCCTCCCAGAAGTCGAGCGATGTCTGACGGTCCGCGCCTGTCAACGTAATGTGATGAACCCCCTGAACCTGTAACTTACGCATCGTCCCCTCCACCTGCTGCTGTCCGTCCAAGGTAACGCAAACGGGGGTAAGGCAAAACCCAAGCCCTTACTTGGCCCGTGGCTCCCACGGCGCCCGGCCAACCATTCGGTCCGCTTCTGCCGTCAGGTCGTTCATCGCGACCTCCAACGACAGGCGCAGTTCCTCAGTTTGTTCTTCCGTTGCCTTTCGTGGCACTTGATGAGGCCACTCTTTACAAAGGAACACCCCTTCGTTTCCCCAAACACGTGGCAGAAGCATCCGGTCCCAACTGCTGGCCTCGCGTCCATGCTTGACCGAATAGGTCATGCAAAACACCCGCTTTCCTGTGGTACGGGCCCAGATCAAAGGCACAGTCGACAGTACTCGTTCCGGACCACGCGGGCCGTCGGCTGCAATCCCGATCGAAACGCCCTGTTTGGTCATCGCCAATACCTCACGCGACAGGGCCACGTGGCGTTTGTGGCTGGACATGGCAATCGTATCCATCCCAAGCAGATGTTGAACACGCCCCACCATGCTGCCTGCTCGCGCCGCAGATGTGATTGTGCAAATGCGTCCCTTGTCCAGCGGATAAAGGAACGGCGACATCACTAGGCGTTGATGCCATAGGACCACGACAACCGGTTCGCCCGCATCGGCCAGCCGGTCGAGCTCTTCGAACCCGACCCGTTGCCATTTGGTGTTGCGATACACCCGACGAGCATAGCCCGCGATGCGCCGCGCCACCCAGTTCAATACGGCCTCACTGTCTGCGATTTTCTTGCGCAGGCTCACTTTGAATTCTCCGGTTAGGCTCCCATGGTGATACTGCAACCACCCATCGGTGCAACTCGTTTCTGTTGCGGACGCAGTTTCGGCGCGGAAATGAAAAAAGCCTCTTGAGTCCCGCGCCCGGCTGGCATATCTCCATCGCCACGATAGGGGTATAGCTCAGTTGGTAGAGCGACGGTCTCCAAAACCGTAGGTCCCGGGTTCGAGCCCTGGTGCCCCTGCCATCTCCCAAAATTGATTGTACGCAAGCTTGCCCGCATCGCCCCAATGGCGACGCCTATAGAAACCGCACGCGAACTGAAATCTGTTCAAAGTCGTTGGGAAATTGGATGCGCGGAACTCTTTGCATCAAGCTCGTCAGTCGTGCCCAGAAACCGGGTACTAGATCACTGCGCAAAACTTAGGTTCCAAGCTGATAAAATCGGCTTGTTTGGTGAACCCAAACCTTCTGTTGTAGCGCACGTTTTCGACTGGCCATCACATAACGAAAATGCCCGAGAACCTTGTTCAGTTTAGAACAATCTGTAGGGAACGTAGAGAGCCAAATCTTGCCAGAACCACAGCAAAATGGCGGTTGAAAGCATGATCAAGGCAAACGGGATAGCTCCTTGAACGACCTCTTCCAGCTTTGCTTTTCCAACCGCTTGAATCACAAATAGGTTCAGCCCGACCGGAGGGGTGATCAGCGCCGTTTCTATCAGCACCACAAAGAAGATACCGAACCAAATCGGGTCTATGCCCATGACCTCCAAGGCCGGATACAACACAGGTACCATGATCAGCATCATCGAGAGCGCTTCGAGGAAGAAGCCAATAATCAGCAACACCAATCCAACGGCAAAGATGAATATGGTTGGGCTGGTGATGTTCTCGGTAAGAAAACTGCTGATAGACTGTGGGATAAGGTAAAGCGTGATCGCATATGAGAACACCTTTGCACCTGCGACAATGATAAAAATCATCGCCGTCGTAATAAGGGAATCATGTACCGCTTCTCGAAGCTTAGCGAACGTCATGCGACCCATCACTATGGTCATCAACATGGCCATCACAAAACCAACGCCCGCGCTTTCCGAAGGCGTCGCAATCCCGGCATAGATCGATCCAATGATCGCTACTGCCAGCAGAACCGTTGGCAAGGCATAAAGTGTCAACCGCAACCGCGCGCGCATCGGCAGGCGATCAACTTTCAAACTGTCCTTCCCGCGTGAATAAAGGACGGCATAGATGACAAAGAGCGTAGCAAGGAACAGTCCTGGACCGATACCGGCCAGAAACAGAGTCGGGATCGAAGTTTCGGTGATAACTCCGTAAATGATCAGTGGGATCGAAGGAGGGATAAGGATACCGAGTGTTCCGCCAGCCGCGAGTTGCCCCATGATGAACGGTCGGTCGTAACCGCGTTTCTCCATTTCCGGGATCGCAACGGTTCCGATCGTAGCAGCCGTGGCCACGGACGAGCCGGAAATGGCGGAAAACAACGTGCAGCTTTTGATGGTAGTAACCCCCAGACCGCCAGGCCAATGTCCAACCCACGCCTGAACACTGGCAAAGAGGTCTCGACCAACGCCGCCCTTCAAAAGGACATTCGACATCAGCAAGAACAGGGGAACGGCCAAGAGTTCAAAACTGTCCATGGAGCCAAAGAGCCGTTGGGGAACAGCAATGAGTGAAAATCCCTTGAGCCACAGCAGCACAACACCAAGCGCCCCCATCGCGAACGCAACGGGAACCCGCAAAAGCAAAAGACCCAAGAGGGCACTGATGATCAGGATCGTCTCCATGGATCAATGCTCCCCGGAATCTGAGTGTTGCGGGTTGGTTTGCCCTGCCCAAACCTGGTAGATTTCGACAAGTGCTTGCAGGGCCAACAGGCCAAACCCAACCCAGATCGCTGACTGCGTGAACATCTTTGGCACAGCCAGATAGCTGTCGGTCGTGTGTCCCGCCAGCGTGGATTTCAACCAAATGTCCCAACCATACTTCGCAGCAACGCACCCAAAAAACACAACAACCAACAACGAGAACGTTTCCACAAGCCGTCGACCCAGCGTGTCCGGGTTGCGAAATGACAGATCGATAATGATGTGTTGGCGGTGTTTGAGGACATAGGCCGTTGCCGCAAATGTCCCCCAAACCTGAAAGATCCGTGCGATTTCATCCACCCATACCGTTGGGCTGGTCAGCGCATATCGCATGAAGACTTCGTAGGCCACAAAGAGCCCAACTGCGAAAAACATCCATCCGGCGATGATACCGAAAGTTTCGGACACCCCGTCTACGACTTTGGCAATGGTTTGTAACATCACGATTTTCCGCTCTTGACGCAAATACAAAGCCGGGCCAAGTCAGGCCCGGTTTGTCTTGGCTGCATTCCACGTCGTTACATGCCCGAAACGGCAGAGACGACCTGAGCTGCCGTTTCTCCGGCATCGTTCACAAAGCGTTGGGCAACACTCGACGTTGCATCTACCCATTGCTGACGCTCTTCTTCGGTAAGCTCAATGACTGTCATCCGACTGCGCATCTCTTCGACAATCGAGTCCTCTTCGGCATAGATTGCGTCTCGCAACTGTTGTTCAACGGTTGCTGCGGCATCCAGAACGATCTGCTGATGGTCAGAAGACAGGCTTTCAAAGAATTCATTGTTCATGACAGCCACAAATTCGATGGCGCTGTCGTAAGACAGCGTCATGTGATCCATGACTTCGTGCAATTTGCGAGATTTCACAGCAGAGGCACCGGTCATGCCCACATCGACAGCGCCCTGTTGATATGCCAGAAACTGCTTTGACCCCGACATAAGCGTTGGTGCACCGCCAAGCGCCTCAACAGTCCAGCCGAGTACCTTGCCATAAGTTCGCACCTTTTGATTGCTAAGGTCTGCAGGCGTACGGATCGCTGTGCCGTTGGACAGATAGACATTTCGTCCAAAGGCCTGCCACCAAAGAACTTTGGCCCCAGTCTCTTTGAGAACGGCGGCATCAAGGACATTGCGCATTGGCGAACCTGTCGCGACAGCGGCCCTCAAATGTGCTTCATCCCGGAAAAAGAACGGCAGGTTCACAACATCCACAGCAGGGACGGCCCCGGTGAAACGGCCCAAGAACGCTGATCCCGCCTCAACAGCGCCCGAGCCAACAGCTCCCGGGACCTCTTTGTCCTTGAAAAGCTGCGCGGAAGGGAACAATTGCACGGTCAGCTCACCGCTGGATTTCTCTTCGATGATCTCCTTGAATGCGTTCCAATTTTGTCCGAGGGAATGAGTTTCCGGCAGTTGCAATGTGACCCGGATTGTTGTCTCGGCCCGCGCCAACATTGGCGACACTGCGATGACAGCTGCCGCCAACATAGCTTTGAAATGATGTTTCATTTCCTTCTCCCACTTCATTTCTTTGAACTGACATGAAAGCTTTACCGGGCGCTCATCATCACGACAAATCAATTGGTAAACCTCAACCCCGGTCGTTGAATTCTGTCGTCCAGTGAGGGATGAGCGCATCTCAACCACTCAAAACACCCCACCACGCAGTGCTTGTGACAGGAGACGTAGCAGCATTGCCAGTGCGTGCTGCCGGCGCAAGATTTGGTCGCACGTGGTATAGCCCCCCCAAAAAAATCCAGACCGCGCCTAAACCCTATTTACCGCAATCGTTTACCATTGGCTGACGCCCAACGGCAGGAAACCCGCTGTGACCGAGCCTTCTGTCTGCCATGCCATCACCCTCACAAATGTCTTGCTGCGCGCAAACAATAAATCATATTCTAATGTGAGAATTATTGGGAATCGAAAATGCGTTTCACAAGACGACAACTCTTCCGCGCCGGTGCAGGTGCCGCCGCCTTGGGCCTGGTTTCCCCGCGTGTCTGGGCAGAGCTTGCAATCGGAGACAGCCGCGTGTCGACGGTCAGCGACGGCTCGTTGATGCTGCCGGGCGATTTCATCTTTCAGCATATGCCCCAAGAAGAACTCGCCACCCTGCTGCACCAAGCCAATGTTCCGCGCGACCGGTTGCAGCCGGAATGCAACGTGACCCTCTATCAAGGGGGCGGCAATACGGTGTTATTCGATGTCGGCTCTGGCCCTGATTTCATGCCATCCGCTGGCAGCGTCGTCGAAAACCTCGACGCCATCGGGGTTGCCCCGGACGATGTGACCCATGTGGTGTTCACCCACGCCCATCCGGATCACATCTGGGGGCTGCTGGATGATTTCGACGATCCAGTCTTTGCCAATGCAACCTATATGATCGGTCGGGATGAGTGGGATTATTGGTGGGACCCCGACACCGTAAACACCATCGGAGAGGCACGCGCGGCCTTTGCAGTGGGGGCCAAACGACGGCTCGAGGCCATCGAGGAACAGATCGAACGCTTTGACGACGGGCAGGAAATCTTGCCGGGTATCGCGGCGGTCGCCTCCTACGGGCATACTCCGGGCCACATGAGCTTTGAGGTGCGTGATGGTAGCACAGCGGCTCTGATCGCAGGCGATGCGATCGGCAATCACCACGTGGCCTTTCGCAGGCCCAACTGGCCGAGTGGCTCGGACCAAGATGCAGCGCTCGCGGCACAGACCCGCCAAGCTCTGTTCGACCGGATGCTTGCCGACGAACTCTCGCTCATCGGGTTTCATCTACCGAATGGGGGCATCGGGCGGGCCGAGAAAGCTTCGGACGGATACCGTTTCATACAGGACATTTAATAAATGAGAACACTTGCTTTTTTGCTGGCCGCCAGTATCGCCATGCCCTCGTGGGCGGACGAGGATATCGCGGATCAATACCCCGGCTCGATGCTCTATTCAAAGCCTGTCGAAGTGATCCCCAATGTCTGGTCCGCCATCGGGGCCACCGCCCCGCCGACTTATGAAAATGCAGGCCACAACAACAACCTGAGCTTTGTGGTCACGGGCGATGGTGTCGTGGTGATCAATGGCGGTGCTGCGCATGGGTTGGCCAAGGCCCTGCATGACGAGATCAAGATGATCACCGATCAGCCAGTGAAAATCGTGGTCAATGAAAACGGTCAAGGCCATGCAATGCTCGGAAATTCGTATTGGTCGGAACAGGGCGTCCCGATCGTGGCCCACACGGATGCCGCCCACGAGTTCGAGGAGTATGGCGCGCAGATCCTGCAAGGCATGCAGCGCTACAACCAGGACAAGGCCGAAGGGACGTTTCTGGCCGGACCGACCGAGACCTTTGACGATGAATACATCATCGAGATGGGCGATTACCGACTTGAGGTGCGCTATCTTGGCCCGGCACACAGCCCCGGTGACGTGTCCGTCTGGCTGCCTGAACAAAGCCTGGTGATTGCCGGTGACATGGCATTTCACGAGCGGATGCTGCCGATCTTTGGCGACACGATGACGGCCGACTGGCTGGACACCTGGGACGCCGAGTTTGAGCCCCTGAACGCCACCTATGTCATCCCCGGTCACGGCCATCCGACAAACATGGATCAGGTGCGCCGCTACACCAAGGACTACCTGGTCTATCTGCGCGCCCAGATCCGCGAGCACATCGACAACGGCGGCGAACTGGCCGACGCTTACTACGTCGATCAGACCCCCTACAAGCATCTCGATACTTACGACGAACTGGCGACCAAGAATGCGGGCCGCGTCTATGAGCAGATGGAGTTTGAATAGCGCCAATTGAGCCACATCAAAGCCCGTTGGGCTGCGCTGTGGCATCCCTGCCGGAACGGGAAGAGGTCGCGAATTCATGCTGGAAACCCTGATCGACCAATACGGAGAAGGCTGGCTTTTGCTGGCCGCAGGCGCGATCATCGGTCTGATCTTTGGGGCCGCCGCGTACCAGTCCCGCTTTTGTCTGCGCGCCGCTTGCGCCGAGGTCGCCGACGGCGTCTTGGGCCCCAAACTGGCGATCTGGCTGACCGCGTTCTTTGCCGCTCTGGCCTCGGTTCAACTGGCGATCTTGGCGGGTGTCCTGGATGTTTCCAACGCCCGGCAGATCGCAGCCACAGGCAGCCTGTCAGGTGCGATCCTGGGCGGGTTGGTGTTCGGAACGGGCATGATCCTGGCGCGAGGCTGCGCAAGTCGCCTGCTGGTTCTGTCAGCCTCGGGCAACCTGCGCGCCATTGTGACAGGCCTGGTTCTGACGCTGACAGCACAGGCATCGCTGCGAGGAATCCTGTCCCCTTTGCGAGAGGACCTGAGCACACTCTGGACCATTCCTGGCGGTCCTGACCGGGTGCTGTTTGACCCGCACGAACCAATGTTCTTTGCCGTGGTGGCCCTTGCCACGCTTGCCTTTCTGACGGCCCTTTGGTTTGGGCGCCAGCGCGGATTGACACCTTTGGAACTGGGGGCCGCAACCATTGTCGGTCTCGCCGTATGCGGCGGATGGGTAATGACCTATGCGATCGCCAGTGCCTCGTTCGAGGTCGTGGCCGTGCAATCGGTGACCTTCACCGGCCCCTCCGCCGACACGCTCATGGCGCTAATCAACGAAAGCTCGATCCCTTTGACCTTTGGGCTGGGTCTGGTGCCCGGCGTCTTTCTTGGCGCAATGACCATCGCACTCATCAAGGGCGAGGCCCGCATTCAGAGGTTCGAGGCGGACCTGCCGATGGAGCGGTATCTGATCGGTGGGGTTCTGATGGGGTTTGGCAGCATGTTGGCTGGAGGGTGCGCCGTGGGTGCAGGCATGACCGGTGGCGCGATTTTCGCGCTCACCGCATGGGTCGCGGTGTTTTCCATGTGGGTTGGCGCCGTCACCACCCATACCGCGCTGAACCTTGCGGCCAGGCGTCGAAGCGCCTGACTACTGTGCCGCCAGCGGCTGACGGGCCAGTTCGCACTGCGCCCAAAGGGCCTCCAACGCGTCGATCAACACATCGATGTCCGCGTCCGAATGCACCGGCGATGGCGTGATCCTGAGGCGTTCGGTTCCCTTTGGCACGGTTGGATAGTTGATCGGCTGGATGTAGATCCCGTAATCACGCAGCAGAATATCCGAGATGTATTTGCACTTTATCGGATCGCCCACCATCACCGGAATGATGTGACTGGGGTTCTCCAGATGCGGCAAGCCGATGGCATCAAGCCGCTGCCGCACCTGCGCCACGCGGGACTGATGTGCCTGCCGCTCGACACAGCTTTGCTTGAGGTGCCTAACCGAGGCCGCGGCACCCGCCGCAATCGCAGGTGGCAACGCAGTGGTGAAGATGAAGCCAGACGCAAAGGAGCGAACGAAATCGCAGAGCTCGGTCGAGGCCGCGATATAGCCACCCACGACGCCAAAGGCCTTGCCAAGGGTGCCCTCGATCACCGTCAAACGATGCGACAGCCCCTCACGCTCGGCAATCCCACCGCCGCGTGGCCCATACAGGCCAACGGCGTGCACCTCATCGAGATAGGTCATCGCACCATAGCGATCCGCCAGATCACATATCTGCGCGATGGGGGCGATATCGCCATCCATGGAATAGACGCTTTCAAAGGCAATCAGCTTGGGGCAATTGGCAGGCAAGGCGGCCAGTTTCGCCTCAAGGTCAGCAACATCATTGTGTTTCCAGATCACCTTTTGCGCGCGGCTATGGCGGATGCCTTCGATCATCGAGGCGTGGTTCTTTTCATCCGACAGCACGACGCATCCAGGAATACGCGCCGCCAAAGTGCCCAGCGCGGCCCAATTCGATACGTAGCCCGAGGTAAAAAGAAGCGCAGCCTCTTTCCCGTGCAGGTCGGCCAACTCGGCCTCGAGCTCGACATGGGCATGGGTGGTGCCGGAAATATTCCGCGTCCCCCCGGCCCCGGCACCGCTGCGATCAATGGCATCGTGCATGGCGGCCAGAACCTTGGGGTGCTGGCCCATGCCGAGGTAATCGTTCGAGCACCAAACCGTCACATCACGGTTCAGGTCGTGGCTTTTGGCACGGGGAAAGGCGCCTCGTTGCCGCTCGAGATCGGCAAACTGGCGATAGTTGCCTTCGTCGCGCAACTGGTCCAGCTCAGCCCGAAAGAACCCGTCGAAATCCATCACTGATCGGCCGCCTCGGCGACGATCTTGGCGAGCAGACCCTCGACCTTTTTCATCGGCCCCTCAGGGTAGGGTCGATAACCGATCATCACTTCGCCCTCACGCTCGGCCACGAAGATGCCATAGGGGCAGTGCATGATGTTCATCGGATCCGCCTCCATCATCTCGCGCGACAAGACCGCCGAGCAGAACAGGAAAACATCAGCCGCCGCAAAGATCTGTGCATCGCTGCCAACATCGGCGCCGGTGCGGTTCAGCATCTCGCCGACGTGGCTGACATAGTCGATCACCAGCCCCTCGCCCACGATGGCGCTTTCGACCGCAAATGTCGCGTCGTCAAAGGAGCCGTCAAAGGGGACGGTTACCGGCCCTTCGGCCCAGGCCGCCGAGGCCAACCCCATCAACAGTGCAAAACTCAACGCTTTCATGTTCTTTCCTCCTGTTCCGTCGCCACACTTTGGCATCCCTTGTCGCCCCAGTCCTTGAGCCATGTCAGAGACCGGGACGACAGGGGGGAGATCACCCAAGCATGTCGGCTGTGATGCCCGAATACCAACCCTCAGATTCCTGATAGGTTGCCTTGCGCACATCCGCGCTTTCGCCGGTTTGTGAGATGAACCCGTCCACCTTGGCAATCTTGTCCGGCGTGGCCTCATAGGTGGCGCCTACCTTGACCCCATCATCAGCAGCGATCAGCGACCAGCAGGTGTTCGAGAACTTGGCCGGGAACACCTTTGACCCCGTCAATGCACCGCGCACGGCATTGGCGCACACCTTGGCCTGGCTGTTGGCCGAAAAGCCCGATTTCGGCATGTCGCCCTGTTGCGATGCATCGCCCAGAACGTAGACATCTGGATCCGCCTTGGTGGACATGTCGGCAGCATTCACCGGCGCCCAGTTGCCATCGGTGACACCGGCGATATCGGCAATGCGGCCTGCCTTCATGGCTGGGATGACATTGCAGACGTCGACCTTGGTTTCTTCACCATCAATGGTCACGGTCATGGCGCTGGCGTCCACGCTGACGTTGTCACCGCCAAAGTCCTGACCAATCCAATCGACCATCCCCTCGTAGTGGTTGGCCCAGCCTTCCTGGAACAGCGCCATTTTCGAGAATTTGGGCTTGGGGTCGGCCACGATGATCTTGGCCGTCGGATTGTTGGCCTTGAGGTAATGCGCCACCATCGAGATCCGCTCATACGGACCCGGCGGGCAGCGGTAGGGGTTCGGGGGCGCCACCATGGCAAAGACCCCGCCTTCGGGCATCGCCATCAGCTGCGCCTTGAGCAGTTCGGTTTGCGATCCGGCCTTATAGGCATGCGGCATCGCGTTTTGCGTGGTAACGTCCCAACCCGGCACGGACATGTCGACAAAGTCGATACCGGGGCTGAGGATCAGCTTGTCGTATTTGATCTGCGCACCACCCGCCAGCGTCACAGTCTTGGTATCACGATCAACACCCACGGCCCAATCGTGCACAACGTTCACACCGCTGGCCGCCAAGCCACCATAACTGTGACCCAGATCGCTCATCTCTTTGAACCCGCCCAGATAGAGGTTCGAGAAAAAGCAAGTGTAATAGGTCCGCGTCGGTTCGATCAGGGTCACGTCAACCGCGCCCTTGCTGTCTTTCGCGATGTAGCGAGCTGCTGTTGCGCCGCCTGCTCCGCCACCGATCACGACGACGCGGGGTTTGCCGTGTCCATCGCCTAACACCATCGGGGCCGCCAACGTGGCCGATGCGGCAACCGTTGTTCCCAGGAACGTACGTCTGTTCAGTTTCATGTCGCGTTCTCCTCCCACTGGAACCTCAGTTATCGAGGTTCTTGAAGTATGCCGCCAAGGCGGCGATCTCTTCGTCGTTCAACCGCCCCGCGATCATCTGCATGACCGGGTGCTGGCGTTGCTTGTTCTTGTAGGCATGCATGGCCACGACAAACTCGTCCTCGGGCCAATAGACGATCGACGGGATGCCATCATCGCCGCCACTGGCCTGATGACAGGTCGTGCATTCGCTGCTCAGGTATTCGCCGTATTCCGGATCGCCCTGGATCGCCAGGATCGCCGGGTCGATGTCGTGATCCGTTGGGGTTGCCGTTGGATCAGCCTCGGGGATGTTGGCCGGATCATCCGAAAACGCCCGCAAGTAGGCGATCACATTCTTCCGGTCGGTCTCATCTTTCAGCCCACGATAGCTCATCCGAGTGCCGGATGCGTATGAGCGGGGGTTTTCCAGAAAGGCATCCAGCGTTTCGGCATGCCATTCCAGCCCGCTGGCACCGGCTCGCTGGAAGCTTTTGGAGTATTTGAAGTCCTCAAGCCCTGCGGCAGCACGGCCAAAAAGCCCGTTCAGATGCGGACCGATGCGATGGTTCGCCCCGGCACCGACCTGATGACATCCCTTGCATTGGGAATAGACCTTGGCGCCAGCCTCGGGGTCACCGAATTCATCGGCATTTGCCGGGGCCCCGATCAGAGCCGCCGCAACCGTTGAGAGCACCCAAGAGCACCGCGTCATGGGTCAGTTCCCGAACGTTGCCAGATAGGCGTTGATCGCTTGCAGGTCGCTGTCCTTTTTCAGGCCCGAGAACGACATTTTGGTGCCTTTCATGTAAGCCTTTGGCTTGGACAGGAACTCGGCGAGCGATGCCTCATCCCACACGCGGCCTTCTTCCAGCGCAGTTTTGAACGTGTTGGAGTATTTGAACCCATCGACCGAACCAAAGGTGCGCCCAAACAAGTCGTTCAGATGCGGGCCCGTCTTGTTCTTGGCCCCGTCGCCAACCTGGTGGCAGGCCTTGCACTTCTTGAAGACCTTTTTACCCGCTTCGATCAAAGCGTCGCCATCATCAGCCTTGGCAGGCTCTGGTGCGGGCTCAACCGCAGCTTTGACCGGTTTCGGCGCAGCCTCGGGGATAAACGACGGGCCATCTGCCGAGAAGCTTGGGAGCCCTTCGACCTTGGCCGGGTTCATCATGGAATTGGTGCCACCCTCGGGCGGGGTCTCTACCAAAAAGACCGAGCGCATGGTGATCTCAACGGCGTCCTTGCAGTTCTCCATGCACGGCTCGGCCCGCCAGGTCGCGTATTCAAGATCAGGCCGGTCGTCGACGACAAAACCGTCCTTGTTGTGCATGTCAAAGTCGGCCAAGTTTTCGTTGCTCAACTCGAATTCATCATCAATCAGATCGTTGGAATACAGGATGTAAGCGACGATCGCATAGGTCTCGTCCGGGGTCAGAGTACCCGCTTCACCAAAGGGCATCGACCGATAAACATAGTCATAGACTGTCGAAAGATGCGGCCAGTACGAGCCTACGGTCTTGACCGGATCTTCGTCTGCCAGCGTGTCGAAACCACCGGCCAGAACCGGCCAATTGTCGACACCTTCGGCGAAATCCCCGTGGCACGAGGCGCATTTGTCGGCAAAGACCTCTTCCCCATCAAAGGCGTTTCCACTGCCCACCGGCAGGCCCCGCCCGTCGGGCAGCACGTCCACGTCCCAGGCTGCGATCTCTTCGGCCATGGCCACGCGGCCCAAGCCATAGGTCCCGTCCATCTGGGGTGCGGGTGACGTCAGGTTGGTGCCCTTGGCGGCCTGCTCCTGCGCCTCGACCACGGCGAGTTCCAGCGCCGTGATGCGCTCGGCTTCGGCCTTGGCCTTGTCGCTGGCAGTTGACACGCGCGCCTCCGCCTTTTCGACGCGATCTTCGAGCAGCGCGATGGTGTCGGCGCCATAGTTGCGGGACGAAAACCCGTAGGCGGCCCCAAGCATCAGGGCGATCCCGCCGATTGCGGGGAGCACAAGGTTAGGAGACTTCGACATTCTCAGCGATCCCTTCTGCGTTCACGTACCAGGTTTGGATACAGTTGTTGTGATAGACAGAGTTTTCCCCGCGCTGATCGCGCAGTTGGTCCTTGGTTGGCTGGACATAGCCTGTTTCATCCATCGCACGCGATTGCAGCAGCATCGGCGCGCCGTCCCAATCGGTGTCCAGATAAAAGCGGGTCAGCGCCTTGGTGTCGCCCTGCTTGCCCAAACGCGCGGTTTCCCAAGTGATCCCACCGTCCTTGGAGACATCCACACGGGTGATCTGACCATGCCCGGACCACGCCAAGCCGGAAATCACCATCGGCCCCTTGCCGTGGGTGATCGGCATCTGCGGGCTGGGAGAGGTGATGACCGATTTGGCATCCATCACCCAAGTCCATTTGCGCGCGGTCCCGTCCTCATAAACGTCAGTGTATTTCGAGGTCTCTTCGCGGCTTTCGACGGCGGCATCGGTCACTTCGACCCGACGCAGCCATTTGACCCACATGTTGCCTTCCCAACCGGGCACAACCAGGCGCACGGGATAGCCGTGCTCCATCCGCAGCGCCTCGCCATTGGCTTTGAAGGCCACCAGCACATCGTCCAGCGCCTTTTCCATCGGGATTGAGCGACCGTTCGACGACGCATCAGCGCCTTCGACGTAGACCCATTTGTCTTTGAAATCGCCCGCAGCGCCAAGCCCGGCTTCGTTCAACAGCGCGCGCAGCGGAACGCCGGTGTATTCCATGTTGTGGATCATACCGTGGGTGAACTGCACGCCATTCAGCTGAGCGCCCGCCCATTCCATACCTGTGTTGGCTGCGCATTCGCAGAAATAGACATGGTTTTCGCGCGGGAACCGTTCCAGATCCTCATAGGTGAACACCAGGGGCCGGTCGACCAAACCGTTGATCATCAGACGATAGTCGCCTTTGGTCAGCTCGATGGCACCTGAATGGTGCCGCTCGAACGCGCAGCCCTGGGGTGTGATCGTGCCATCCAGCGCGTGAATGGGGGTAAAGTTGATCGACGAAATGGGTGAGGCGGTCAGCCATTCCACATTGCGCCGGATGACGTCAGCCTCAAACCGGATCGGCAGGCCGTAGGGGGTTTCGTCCACGCCCGCGCCTGTGATCGAAGCCCAATCCTGCAATTCGGTGATCAGCGGGTCGGGGGTACCAGCAGCCGCCGCACCAGCGACCGAGCCCACCGCGGCGGCTGCCGTGCCTTTCAGAAAGGCGCGGCGAGAGGTTGATTTCACGGGTTCATCCATCTCTCATCTTCTCCATCGTCAAACGCCGATAACTTCGACGCTGTTGTTGTCTTCGACCCGGACGGTGCCCAGCTTGCGCACGTGGTTTTCCACCACATCCCAGATCTGAGGCCCTTCGGTGCCCTCATTGACCGAGGCCCAACCGGCCACGACGTAGGACCGTGCCGGATCAATCGGCTCGCCGGTTTTCAGCAAGGTCATGTTGGAAATACGCGAGCCCTGCGGCTGCCCCACATCGACGCGGTAGCCAAGACCACCTGTGCGCACCATGTCACCGCCCTGCTGGTAGTAGGGATCGGGGTTGAAAATGTTGTCGGCCACGTCTTCGAGCACGACCTTGAGGAACTCGCCGGTCATTTCGGTCCGGTACGCCTCGCCATAACTCATGGATGTGACGTTCCAGATATCTTCACGCGTGATGTCCTGACCGGGTACCAGCGACGGCCCCCAGCGCACACCCGGGCTGAGCGCGATCTCGGCCTCACGCTCGGACAAGAGCGCGTCACAGATCAGGTCATCCCAGGTGCCGTTGAAGTTGCCACGGCGGTACAGCAGGCTGTCGGTCTGACCGATCACCTCGGTCATCTGATCCAGATAAGGCGCGCGTTGTTCGTCGATCAGGGCCGTCATTTCAGCGTCTGGCGTGATCACGTCCGAGAAGATCGGGATCAACTTGTGGCGATAACCCATCATCCGGCCATCGCGCACATCCAGATCAACCCGTGACACGAACTTGCCGTTCGAGCCTGACGGAACAATGATCGTATTCCCGACCACGGCCGGTTCGGGCAACGCATCGTGGGTATGGCCCGACAGGATCACATCAATGCCCGGCACCACGCTGGCCATCTGCTTGTCGACGTCAAAGCCATTGTGGCTTAGGACAACAACGCAATCGGCACCTGCTGCGCGCACCTCTGCAACCATCGCGGCCATGTTCTCGTCGCGGATGCCAAACGAGTATTCCGGGAACATCCAACGCGGGTTTGCGATCGGCATATAGGGGAAGGCTTGCCCGATGACGGCAATCTTGGAGCCGCCGCGTTCAAACATCTTGTAGGGCGGGAACAGATCAGTGGGTTCGTCCCATTCAGCATCAAAGATGTTCTGGCCAAGGGCAGCAAACGGCAGGCTTTCGACCAGTTCGTTCACCCGCTCCGATCCCAGCGTGAACTCCCAATGGAAGGTCATGGCATCGGGGTTCAGGGCGTTCATGACATTGACCATGTCCTGCCCTTGGGTGTGATAGCAGGTGTAAGAGCCGTGCCAGGTGTCACCACCGTCCAGCAGAATGGCGTCGGGCCGATCCGCGCGGATCGCCTTGACCACAGTTGCTACCCGATCCAATCCGCCAACGCGGCCATACATGTCCGCCAGCGCCGAAAAGTCGCCCGAGCTGAGCGCATAATGGCTGGGCGAGCCATCCGCGATACCATAAAGCTTGCGGAAGTCGGCACCGGTCACATGGGGCACCGCGCCCTTGTTGCCGCCAACGCCCAGATTGACCGAGGGTTCGCGGAAATAGATCGGCTTGAGCTGCGCGTGAATGTCGGTGATGTGGATCAGCGAGACATTCCCGAAGGTATCAAACTCCAGCAACTGATCCTGTGTCAGCTTCTGCTGCGCCGCCAACCTGGCCCAGTTGCCAAAACCCGACGCCCCGACAATGGCCGAAGCCGCCATGCCAACCTGTAGGAAATCCCGCCGCGAAATCATGTGCACCTCTTTCATTACATATGCGCATGTATGAATTTAATATGTGGAAAAGAGCCCCGCACCCAAAAGGCACGGGGCCACAGTCAGGTCAGTTACGTACCGACGGGGTTTCGACAGACAGGCCCTGCCCGCGCGATGCAAGGTAGAGCTCGAGCGCCTTGAACTCATCGCCGCCCTCCTTGAACGGGGTTGCGCGGATGTTCTTCATGCAGCCCTTGAAACGACCATGGATCGAGTTCAGCTTGGCATTTTTCAGACGATAGGTCGGGAATCCGTTGACCTGCCCCTGGCTCAGATGGTCCGCACGGATCATCATGCCATAGTTGTCTTCGTGGCAGTTCGAACAGGCCATATCCAGCTGACCAACACGGGTGTAATAGAGCTCTTTACCCTTTTCCCAGAACGGTGCCGCATCGCCGTCGATGGCCACGTTCATCGGCATGCCACGGGATTGAACCCCGATCAGTGCCGTCATTGCGGTCATATTGCCCTTGGACCACTTCCAAGGCTCGGCTTCCATACGCTCGGTCCGGCATTCGTTGATCAGATTTTCCATCGTGACCAACTCGCCATCGTCAACGCGTGGCAGTTGCGTGCGCAGGCCCGCGAAATCCGCGACATCCTCGTGGCAGGACGAACACGCCTTGCCAGCCGCTCCGTCCACCTTGTCCCACAGGTCCTCGGCCTGCTCGACAAAGACAAACGCGGGGTTGTCGAAGTCATCCATCTCCAGCGCCTGCGTTTCGGCAGAACGGAAACGCCAACCCGAATAGATCGTATCGACGTTTTCCATATGCGCCGGTGCGGCAACTTCGGTCACCATTGCCTCTCCGTCGATGGACAAAGAGTTGCTGTCCTGTGCGGCGGCAGATGTGCCTAGGCTTATGAGTGCAAATGTAGCCCACAGTTTCTTGGTCATTTCGGTCCCTCCTCCCTGGCGAGATCGTCCGTTTTTGTTACTGGACTTTGATCTTCTTGCTTGTGTCGTAGACCGAGCCGTCGTCGTCATACCAAGTGAACTTGAACTCACCGGATTCAGGCACGGTTGCCTCGAACTGGAAATAGGGGTTTGTCGAGATCGCCGGTTCCAGCGTTACGTCGATCACGCTCTCGCCGTTGAACTCGGCCGTGAAGCGGTTGATGATCGAGCGCGGGATGACGTTGCCATCATCGTCCTTGCGCTGACCGCTTTCCATCTTGTGGCTGATCAGGGTCTTGATGGTGATCGCTTCGCCAGCAGCAGCCGACTTGGGGACTTTGACGCGGGGTTTTACACCAGATGCCATGTTGTTTCTCCTCGTGTTCCGGGTCAGCCGCCGCAGCCGCCGATGGTTACCTTGACGTTGGCCGATGCCTTCTGGAACGAGCCGTCTTCCATCTTGGCGATCGCCACAACGTTCTGTGTCGACGCCAGACGAATGCGGGTCGACGCGCTGCGCGACGCGGCCAGGGGACCAAAGTTAAAGGTCGCAACGTTGGGAACCGGGTTGCCATCCGCAAAGAGCGTGATCGCGACCGCGCCGGGTGCGCTTACCTCAATCGGTACGGTGTTTCCGTTTTCCGCGATTTCAGGGGCCGTGATGGTGATTGCACCCTCACCCAATTCTGCACCGCCGGTCAGCTTGGCGATTTCATCGTCTGTCAGCGAGGCGAATGCAGGCAGCGACCCCATGGCCGTGGCCGCAACACCGGCCGAGCTCAGGATCAGCAGATTGCGCCGAGTTAGTTTCATGATGTTCTCCTAGGTTCGGGGGCGTCAGCTGTCTTTCAACGTCATCAGATAGGCGATGATGTCTTCGACCTGCTGCGCCGAAAGAATGCTTTGGCCTGCGAATTTATCCAGCGGACGTTCATAGCCGCTGTCGATGTAGAAGGCCGGCATGATCGTGCCCTCAAAAACCATCTTGGAATTGGATACGATGCCGCGCAGTTCCGCCTCGGTCCAGCGTTCACCGACGCCGTCCATCATGGGGCCAACTTCGCCGTGGAACCCCTCTTCCGGCATGTCAGAGTTTGCGTGGCATGCCAGGCAGTTCCCTTGCTTGCGATTTGCAAAGACCTTTCGACCGTTGGCCGCATCGCCCGCCTGTCCTGTCAACGAGGCGTTCACCACCCCGTCTTCATAAACAACGTCTGCAGGCTTTACCTCGCCGGCTGCAACCGCAGTCGCGCCAAAAGCGGTGCAAAGCGTCAAGATGAGTGCGCGTTTCATGTATCCTCCCTCAGACGATTCTTATCCGTCGTTCGTTGCACACTAATGCACACTGTGGCGTTATCGCAATATCAAATTCAACTACATGAATTTTTATATCTGTTCGCACATGCAGAAACTGGCGAACATTTCTTTCGCGCCCGCAGAAAGGCTCAACCTTTCTGCTCTTCCAGCTTGCGGGCGTGGTACTTTTGGAAAGGTTCGCTTTCTTCGTACCCCTTTTCAACCACCCAATTCAACATGTTGAATGTTGTCCCCTTGCCAAAGGCGCCCGGCATGTTGGCCACTGCTGCCTGCGCGGCGGTCAGGGTGTCGGGCACCTCTTGCGGCAGGAAATAGATGTTGGGTGTGAACAAGGCGCCCCAGCGTTTCACCATGTCCTTTTCCGGCAGTGCGGTGCCATCAAAATCCGTCACCTCGACATCACCGAACATGTTGATCTGCACCACAAAATAATTGGCCTCAATGTAGTCGGCGATCTTGTCGACGACAAAGACTTCTTCGTGCATCTTCTTGCAATAGATGCACCCTCGTTGCTCGATGATCAGCATCAGGCGTTTGCCTTCGGCGTTGGCCTCATCCAGGTCCTCGCGCAGATCCTTGAAGGTGTCGCGCATCCAAGGGGCTTTGTGCAGGCCGTCATCTCCAATCTCGGCGGCGGCCAATGGCATTGCAATCAGGGCCGTAAGGGCCAGAACAAAGGCTCGAAACATGGTCTTCCTCCCACTATGTCAGCCAATGGCGCTGAACCACGGAACGTGCTCCAGCATCCATTGCGCGATCAGATTGATTGAATTGGTTGCGATCAGAACACCGAACAGAACCAGCATCCCGCCCATGATTTTCTCGACCGTGCCCAGATGGCGGCGGAACCGGGACATCCAGGACATGAACGGCCCGATGAACAGCGCCGCAACCACAAACGGCAAGGTCATCCCCAACCCGTACACAAACAAAAGCGTCGCCCCCTGCGCCGCCGAATCCTGCCCCGCAGCCGTAAACAGAATCGCGGCCAACACAGGGCCGACGCAAGGCGTCCAGCCAAAGGCAAAGGCCAACCCGATCACATAGGCCCCGATATACCCAACGTTGCTCGTGTCCCCCGCATCGGCGCGAAACTGGCGATACAGAAACCCGATGCGGACGACGCCCAGAAAATGCAGACCCATCGCAATGATCAGAGCAGCAGCGGCCCACCGCAGAATGTCGAAGTACTCGCGTACCATCTGGCCAAAGGCGCTGGCCGTGGCGCCCAAGCCCATGAAAATCGTGATCACCCCAAGCGCAAAGCAGCACGCCGCCAGAAAGGCCCGTCGCCGGACGTCCGATGTGATCGCGGCATCGGCCGAGATCTGGTTCATGCCGACGCCTGCCAGATAGCTCAGATAGAATGGCACGATCGGCAGAATGCACGGCGACAGAAAGGACAGCAGCCCCGCAACCAAAGCCCCAAAATACGTGACGTCGAACATGGTGCCCCTCAAATCGCAAAGCTTGTAATATTCAAACATAGGATTATGATGTAATGCAATGACTCGTCAATTGGGGAAGCACGTGAAACTGCTGGGCACTTTTCTGATCGCAACCTTGGGTTGGCTGCCTTTGGCCGCCACCGCCGAGACCTATCTGCTAATGGCAGAAGAGGACGGCTGCTATTGGTGTGCCAAATGGAACGAAGAGATTGCCCATATCTACCCCAAGACGGTCGAAGGCAAGACAGCGCCGCTGAGGCGTTACGACCTGCACAGTGAAACGCCCGACGTCTCCTTTGTGCGCCGCGTCCACTTTACCCCGACCTTCATCCTTGTTCAGGATGGGGCCGAGGTGGGCCGCGTCGAAGGATACCCGGGCGAAGACTTCTTTTGGGGCCTACTCAATCAGATGTTTGAACAGGCAAGGATCCCCCTGGACACAACAGGATGAGTGCCATGACACCTGAACCCCGCCCCGACACTGCATCGCGCCTGCCCGTTTTTGACCCCAACATGTGCGCCGAAGATATGGAGCGCATGATGCAGAATGCACAGCAGGCGTCGAATTTCCTCAAGGCAATCAGCCACGAGGGGCGCTTGATGATTCTGTGTCACCTAGCCACCGGAGAAAAATCGGTCACCGAGCTCGAAGAGCTGTTGTCCGCCCGCCAAGCAGCCGTGTCCCAACAGCTGTCGCGCTTGCGGCTCGAAGGGCTCGTTACCCCCCGACGCGATGGCAAGACGATCTACTATTCCTTGACAGACGACCGCCCCAAACAAATCATGGAAGTGGTCTATGACCTCTTTTGCAGGCAAGACTGATCCAAGACCATCGCTGGTCTGCCTTTGGGGAGGAGGCCGCACATGCTTGAACAGCTGCTCGAAAATATGGGAGAGGCCAATACCGCGGCCCTGATCGGCTTGATCGGGGGCGTCGCTTTGGGATTGGCGGCCCGCATTGGCCGCTTTTGCACCTTGGGCGCGATCGAAGATGTTCTTTACGGCGCCGACGACCGTCGCCTGCGCATGTGGGGCATCGCCATTGGCGTCGCCATCATTGGGGTGCATCTTGCGATGTATCATGGCGCGATGGATGTGGCACAGACCACCTATCTGGATCGCGTCTGGAGCCCTATGGGCACAATCATCGGCGGGCTGATGTTCGGCTATGGCATGGCGCTCAGCGGCAATTGCGGCTATGGCGCTTTGGCTCGGCTGGGGGGCGGCGACTTGCGCGCCTTTGTGATCGTGATTGTCATGGGTCTGTCAGCCTATTTCGTCATGTCCGGCCCCCTTGCGCACACACGAGTCATGATTTTTCCGGTCGAATTCAACGCCGAAACGCCCCAAGGTATCAGCGCCTATGCCCAGAAATTCTGGGGCATCCCGCCCCTTGTCACCGGGCTGAGCATTGGCGGGGCCATCCTTGCCTTTACCCTGTCCAGCGCCGCGCTGCGCGCCTCGCCCAAACACATCTTCTGGGGCACCGTGGTGGGGTTGGCCGTGGTCTCGGGATGGGTTGGAACCTATTGGGTCGCCCACACCGGGTTTGACGCCGAACCGATCGAAACCCACAGTTTCGTCGCCCCAATTGGCGACACCATCTACTACGGTATGACTGCCTCGGGGAACACGCTGTCATTCAGCGTCGGTTCGGTTGTGGGCGTCATCCTGGGCGCCTGTCTGGGATCATTCTCCAAGGGTCATTTCCGATGGGAAGCCTGCGAAGACCCTCGCGAGCTGCGCCGTCAGATCCTGGGCGCCGTCATCATGGGACCGGGAGCGATCCTCGCCGTTGGATGCAGCCTGGGCCAAGGCGTCTCGGCCTTTTCGGTGCTGGCCTACAGCGCGCCAGTAGCGTTTGTGGCGATCTTCGCAGGCGCCGCCATTGGTCTGAAGCAACTGATCACCGGCTTTGCTCCGGCTGAGTAGAACACCCCAAGGCCGCCTGTGACCGACACATTCGACACCCGCACAGATCAAATCATGGCGCGCCACACCAAAGCGCGCCGCCTGCTCAAGGTGTACAATGCATCGGATGCCGAAGAGCGGGAAACACGCACGCAGATTCTGTCCGACCTGCTCGGCACCTGCGGCCCAGGTGCTTGGATCGAACCGCCGTTCTTTTGCGACTATGGCGACAACATTCACGTGGATGCGGGCGTGTTTATCAACTTCAACTGCACCCTGCTGGACGGCGATCAAATTCACATCGGCGAAGGCACCCTCTTGGGTCCGTCGGTGCAGATCTACGCCACCACCCACCCGATCCGGGCCGAGGACCGCATCTATACCCAAGATGGCCTGCCGAAATATCGCACATCCGCCCAGCCTGTGACGGTCGGCAAACATGTCTGGATCGGAGGGGGTGCGATTATCCTGCCCGGGGTTGAGATCGGCGACGGCACCACAGTTGGCGCGGGATCGGTTGTGACACAGTCCTTGCCTGAGCGAGTCTTTGCGGCGGGGAACCCATGTCGGATTGTGCGAGAGCTCTAAGCACTACAAAAAGGCCGCTCCGGTTGGAGCGGCCTTTCTGTTTCTTCTCACCGGTGTGGCTTTCGGGAGCTTTTCCTTGCGGCAAAAGCCCCTGTCGCCACTGGCCAGAGTTTCCTGGGGAAACTCGACCTTACTCAGTGATTTTCGACGCACTATGTTCGCGCGTCTCGGGATCACCAAATCCAAAAGAAAAGGGCGCCCCGAGGGACGCCCTTTCCGTCTGATCATTCGCTAAAGCGAATTATTCGGTGATCTTCGACACGACGCCGGCGCCGACGGTGCGGCCGCCTTCGCGGATCGCGAAGCGCAGGCCCTGCTCCATCGCGATCGGCGCGATCAGTTCAACGTCGAACTTCAGGTTGTCGCCAGGCATGACCATTTCGGTGCCTTCGGGCAGGTTCACGGTGCCGGTGACGTCAGTTGTACGGAAGTAGAACTGAGGACGGTAGTTGGCGAAGAACGGCGTGTGACGGCCACCCTCTTCCTTGGTCAGGATATAGGCTTCGGCTTCGAACTTGGTGTGCGGCTTGACCGAACCCGGCTTACACAGAACCTGGCCACGCTCAACGCCGTCACGGTCAACACCACGCAGCAGGGCGCCGATGTTGTCGCCTGCTTCACCACGGTCCAGCAGCTTGCGGAACATTTCAACGCCGGTGCAGGTGGTTTTGCTGGTGTCGCGGATGCCGACGATTTCGATTTCGTCGCCAACGTTGATCACGCCACGCTCGACACGCCCCGTAACAACGGTACCACGGCCCGAGATCGAGAACACGTCTTCGATCGGCATCAGGAACGGCTGGTCAACAGCGCGCTCAGGGGTGTCGATGTAGTCGTCAACAGCCGCCATCAGTTCCTTGATTTTCTCTTCGCCGATTTCAGGCTTGTTGCCTTCCATCGCGGCCAGAGCCGAACCTGCAACGATCGGAATGTCGTCGCCCGGGTAGTCGTACGAAGACAGCAGCTCGCGGATTTCCATTTCCACCAGTTCCAGCAGCTCTTCGTCGTCGACCTGGTCAACTTTGTTCATGAAGACGACCATCTTCGGGATGCCAACCTGGCGGCCCAGCAGGATGTGCTCGCGGGTCTGCGGCATCGGGCCGTCAGCTGCGTTCACAACCAGGATCGCGCCGTCCATCTGCGCCGCACCGGTGATCATGTTCTTCACATAGTCAGCGTGGCCGGGGCAGTCGACGTGTGCGTAGTGGCGGTTTTCGGTCTCATACTCGACGTGTGCGGTCGAGATGGTGATGCCGCGGGCTTTTTCTTCAGGTGCGCCGTCGATCTGGTCGTAGGCTTTGAAGTCGCCAAAATATTTGGTGATTGCTGCGGTCAGCGTGGTCTTGCCGTGGTCAACGTGGCCGATCGTGCCGATGTTGACGTGCGGTTTTGTACGCTCAAACTTTTCCTTTGCCATTCCTCAGGCGCCCTTTTGCGATTTGGGGGACCCTCGGTCCCGGTTTGCATCTGCGCGCGCGGGATATTTGGTTCCAGAGGGAAAATCAAGAGCATCCTGCACTCTGGATCGCCCTTGAGCAGGTTTTACCGCCTCTGATGTTATTCAGATGCCACCGCTGGCGCAGCCCGCTTGTTGAACCAGCCGTTTTCAGCGTGTTGCTTGGCCATCCACTCTTCGATCGTGTCGGCAATATTCAGCGACAAACCCGCGATCTGCTCCTCTTTGGTGCGCGTGTGCCCAGACCCCAGAATCACACTCTGACCAGTGGTGTCCTCAAAGATTTCCATCTGCTCTTTCTTGGCCAGGAATGTTTCGTTGGCGACGTCGTAAACAAAGACGTTTACGACCGCCACGCTTTTGGGATTGACCAGAACAGGAACACCGGGAGGGGCCAGCATGTACCCCTCAAGCGAGACGGCCACATCGTACTCTTGCCCACCATCATAGCGACGCAGGCGGGTCTCCATGGCGTTTTCCATCTGAGCGTTCCATTCCGAAGGCTCAGCACTACGCGACAGTGGCCATTGCTTGGCCTTGTCCGTATAGACGTGAATGACTCGAGCGCTGAAAGCTCCCATATCTTCAGGCGCTTCGTTCAGCTGCGTAGAGCCACAAGCGGCCAAGAAGGACACGCAGGCCAGGGAAATCAGAATTCGGATCATGGATCAGGTCTCGATATGCCTATGTTTGGGACGGTGTATCGCAGTGCAGTTGTCGATGCCAAGCAGCATCGGCGCTTTTCCTCGCACCTGCATTCTAACCGTCATGAAAACTTGTAACTGCGTGGGAAACCATAGGGCGGACGCTTGCCGACGCCAGCCCGTTTGGCCAGCCATTGCGACATATCGGGCTCGTGCCGGGTCTTCTCGCCGCCCATGGGCCAACTTAGCCCATCGTCCCAGTTGAACGTGGTAATGTCCGACAACCCGCCGTCCAATTCCAGCGCCCCCTGCTTGCCGCGCGCCATGTTGTATTTCTGCAGACGCACGCCCTTGCCACGTCCCATCTCGGGCAACTCGGCAGTTGGAAACACGAGCAGCTTGCCGTTCTGCGACACCACGGCCACGTGGTCTCCTTCGATCGGTTTACAGATCAACGCGTGTTCGTCTTCGCCTTTGACGTTCAGCACCTGCTTGCCGGTGCGGGTCTGGGCCACGACGTCCGGTTCCGGCACAACAAACCCATTGCCCGCATTTGACGCCACCAACAGTTTGCGTTCCGGGTTGTGGATCAGGATGTCGACGATCTCGGCCTCGTTGGGCAAATCGACCATCAAGCGCAAGGGCTCACCCATGCCCCGCCCACCAGGCAGGTTCGCGGCACTGACGGTATAGAAGCGACCATTGGTGCCAAAGACCAGCAAACGGTCGGTTGTTTCGGCGTGGAAGATAAAGCGCGGCCCGTCGCCGTCCTTGAACTTCAACTCGCGTTTCAGGTCGATGTGGCCGGTCATCGCCCGGATCCAGCCCATCTGCGAGCAGACCACGGTGATCGGCTCGCGGTCGATCATCGCCTCAAGTGGCACCTCCTCGATGGTGCCTGCTTCGGCAAAGACCGAGCGGCGCGCGCCGCCTTCATAGTCCTTGCCAAAGGTCTTCTTGGTCTCTTTGAGTTGCTCGGCAATCTTGGCCCACTGCAGGGCAGGATCAGCAATCAGATCCTCAAGGTTCGCGCGCTCCTCCATCAGGGCATCGCGTTCGCGCACCAGCTCCATCTCTTCGAGGCGACGCAGGCTGCGAAGGCGCATGTTCAGGATCGCATCAACCTGCACTTCGCTCAATTCACCCTCGCCCGGCAGCGGCGAGACATAGCTGGCCTCGTCCATGGCACGGACATGTTTGATGCCCCAATCCTCGCGCATCAGCGCGGCTTTGGGGTCGTCATCATAACGGATGATATCAATCACGCGGTCGAGGTTGAGGAAGGCGACGATAAAGCCCTCCAAGACCTCCAAACGGTGGTCGATCTTGGCCATGCGGTGGCGCGAGCGGCGCAGCAGCACATCTTGCTTGTGATCCAGGAATGCGCGCAGCACCTCTTTGAGCGAGCAGACCTTGGGCGTCACGCCGTCGATCAACACGTTCATGTTCAGGCTGAACCGCACTTCCAAATCCGAGTTGCGGTAGAGCATGTTCATCAACACGTCCGGGTCGACGTTTTTCGATCGCGGCTCTAGCACCACCCGAATGTCGTCCGCCGATTCGTCGCGCACATCGGCCAGAATCGGGATCTTCTTGGTCTGGATCAGCTCGGCGATCTTTTCGATCAGCTTGGATTTCTGCACCTGATAGGGGATCTCGGTGACAACGATCTGCCATTGCCCCCGGCCGAGATCCTCAACCTCATACTTGCAACGCAGGCGGAACCCACCGCGCCCGGTGCGATAGGCCTTGGCGATGTCTTCTTGCGGCTCGACAATCACGCCCCCGGTCGGGAAATCCGGCCCCGGAACATAATTCAGCAACGTGTCGTCGCGCACATCCGGCACTTTGATCATGTGCAGGCAGGCGTCGCACAGCTCGGCGATGTTGTGCGGCGGAATGTTGGTCGCCATGCCCACCGCGATGCCGCTGGCCCCATTGGCCAACAGATTCGGAAACTCGGCCGGCAGAACCACCGGCTCGGTCAGACGACCATCATAGTTGTCACGAAAATCAACGGCATCTTCATCAAGGCCCTGCAACAACGCCTCGGCCACGAATGTCATCCGCGCTTCGGTGTATCGGCTGGCGGCCGGGTTGTCGCCGTCGATGTTGCCGAAATTGCCCTGCCCATCGACCAGCGGATAGCGGACGTTGAAGTCCTGCGCCAAGCGCGCCATTGCGTCATAGATCGCTGCGTCACCGTGGGGGTGGAAGTCCCCCATCGTGTCGCCCGAGATCTTGGCAGACTTCAGAAACTTGCCGTTCGACGCCAGCCGCAAGCGGTTCATTGCATAAAGGATTCGCCGGTGAACCGGCTTCAACCCGTCGCGCGCGTCCGGAAGGGCACGGTGCATGATCGTGCTCAGAGCATAAGTCAGATAGCGCTCGCCAATGGCACGGCGTAGCGGCTCTGCCACCTCTCCGGCACCTTCGGGGGACTTCATGTTGGGGTCGTCGATAGTATCCGTCATAGATGATGTGATACGCCGCCGAGGGGCGCGGGTAAAGCAAGCAAGGGCCATTTTGCTGGGGACAACTTGGTAAATGCGCCACAACACCCGGTTTGGGGGGAGCGTTTCGCCCCCCTTCCCCCAGATTTCGACTCTTCGGTCACGGTATGGTAATCTGTGTCGATAAGTCTGCTATCGATTTCTGAAAGTCATTCACCATTTGCCTTCGGGGGGAGGCACGCGATGCGATTTGTATTGATCTCTTTCGCCTTTTTGGGCTTTGCGTTTTACGAGCTCAGCGGAGGCGCCGATTTTGAGCCGCGCGGCGTGCGCCCGGCCCAACCTGAAAAATTGGCCTACACTCCGGCACCAAAGCCAAAACCAGTGGCCGAGCCGGTGACGGCTGTTGCTTTGGTGGCAAAACCTGCGCTGACGCCACGCAAGGCCAAGACAGTTGAGCCCGAGCCAGTGGCAGCGCCCGAGCTTACTTCGGATGAAGCCGCGCAGAAACTCGCCCAATTGGCACCGGGGTTTCAAGCAGGCCTTAACGGATTCGGCGAAAATGTCGGCGCTGGCCTGACACTCGCATCCCTGCAACAGGGCGCAACATCTCTCCAACGAAACACCGAAGTTACAGAGCCTCAAGTCGCAGAGCCAGAACAGCCCAAGGCGGACATCCGCGAGATTCTGGGCACCCGCGTGAACATGCGCGACGGCCCCGGCACCATCTATCCAGTTGTTGGTCGCCTGAACATCGGTCACCAGGTCGAGGTACTGGGCGAATCCGGCACCGGCTGGCTGCGCCTGCGTGTCCTGCCCGAACAGCAGATGGGGTGGATTGCAGCCTCACTGGTCAGCAAAAAGACACCCTGATCCCTACCTTGCATTGATTCGCCGGTCACAATCGGCATAGCTCCCTGCAAACGCAGGCGAGGGACGATATGCAAAAAACCATTCTGATCACGGGCTGCTCATCCGGCATTGGTTATGACGCGGCCTTGGGCATGCGCGACCAAGGATGGCGCGTGTTTGCCTCTTGCCGCAAGCAAACCGATTGTGAGCGCCTGCGTGAAGAGGGTTTTGACAGCCCACTGATCGACTACACCAATGCAGCGTCCATCACCTCTGGCCTGCAAGAGGTTCTGGACGCCACTGGTGGCACGCTTGACGTTTTGTTCAACAACGGCGCGCATGGGTTTCCCGGAGCGGTTGAAGACATCCCCACAGACGGGTTGCGGCACATTTTCGAGACCAATTTCTTTGGCTGGCACGAGTTGACCCGTCAGGTCATCCCAGTGATGCGAAAACAAGGGGCCGGCAGGATCGTTCAATGCTCTTCGATACTTGGCTTGGTCGCCTTTCCTTGGCGCGGCGCCTATGTGGCAACGAAATATGCCCTCGAAGGGCTCACCGATACCCTGCGGCTGGAACTGCATGGCTCTGGCATCGAAGTGTCGCTTATCGAACCTGGTCCCGTCACATCTAAGCTTCGGGAAAAGGCAATTCCGATTTTTGAGCGCTACATCGATTGGGAAAACTCGGCCCTACGCGACAAATATGAAAGCTCACTGCTCAAGCGCCTCTATCACAGCTCGGGACACCCAGACACCTTTGAGCTCCCCCCCTCTTTCGTGACCAAGCGTCTTGTGCACGCGGCCACAGCCGCCCGACCGCGCCCACGCTATTACGTCACGACCCCCACTTACATCGGTGGTTTCCTGCGGCGCGTCCTGTCCACTCGGGCCACTGACCGCATCCTGACGCGGCTCTGAGACAAAAAAACCTGTTCGCTTTTGTCCCATCCGCCGCTAGATGACCGGCAAGTGTTCACCTTTTTTGCTGTGAGGCCGCAAATGGAAAACCTGGTTTTTGTCGTCATGCTCGGGGCCATGTTTGCCGTCGTGCTGGTCTTGGCCATCGGCATCGGAGGATTTGGTGCAGGCGGCAAGTTCAACGCCAAATACGCCAATAAGATGATGCGCCTGCGCATCCTGTTTCAGGCCATCGCTGTGATCCTGATCGTTCTTTACGTCTATCTACGCGGTCAAGGAGGTCAGTAAATGGTCGTCCTCAACAAGATCTACACCCGTACCGGCGACAAGGGCGACACCGCCCTGGGCAATGGCGACCGCGTGGCCAAATACTCGGACCGCGTGACCGCCTATGGCACCACTGACGAGCTGAACTCTTTTGTCGGCGTTGCACGGCTGGTGGCCGAAGGTGAGATGGACGCAGCCCTGTCGCGCATCCAAAACGACCTGTTTGATCTTGGCGCGGACCTGTGCCGCCCCGACATGGACAACGACGCCGAGGCCGAATACCCGCCACTGCGCGTCACGCCCGAACAGGTGGATCGGCTCGAAGGTGAGATCGACACGATGAACGGCAGCCTTGATCCGCTGCGCAGCTTCATCCTGCCCGGTGGCACTGCCTTGGCCGCACATCTGCACGTTTGCCGTACCGTGGCACGGCGCGCCGAGCGTCTGTCGGTTGAGCTGAGTGCGCATGAGGCAGTGAACCCGTCGGTGGTGAAATACCTCAACCGTCTGAGCGATTGGTTCTTTGTCGCAGCGCGTGCTTCCAACAATGGCGGCAAGGATGATGTGCTTTGGGTTCCTGGCGCGAACCGCTGAAACCTGCATTCCAGTTGCGACAAATTGGCCCTGCCCGCACCTGACCGACTCGGGCTTCAGCCGCGCATGGGCGAAATTTTCTTGCGTTTAGCGCTCGCAAAATATCGAAACGCGACGTCGATAGGCACTGACGTGACGATTTTGCCCTGTTGCGAGGTGGCCCAAGACGCTATCTAGCCCGAGAGAGCATTGGTGGAGTCGCCCTGCGGCTTGCCGTTTTTGTAAGGAGCAAACGCAAAAATGAAGGTACTTGTGCCTGTCAAGCGCGTGATTGACTACAATGTGAAGGTTCGCGTTAACGCGGATGGTAGCGGTGTCGATCTCGCCAATGTCAAAATGTCGATGAACCCCTTCGACGAGATTGCAGTGGAAGAGGCGATCCGCCTGAAAGAAGCCGGCAAGGCCGACGAGATCGTCGTCGTGTCCATCGGCGTCGCGAAAGCTCAGGAAACCCTGCGCACCGCGTTGGCCATGGGCGCGGACCGCGCCATCCTGGTCGAAGCTGCTGACGATGTTCACACCGACATCGAGCCGCTGGCTGTTGCCAAGATCCTGGCGAAAGTTGTCGAAGAAGAGCAGCCCGGTGTTGTTCTGGCCGGCAAGCAGGCCATCGACAACGACATGAACGCCACCGGTCAGATGCTGTCGGCCCTGCTGGGTTGGTCGCAAGGTACGTTCGCGTCCGAGCTGGACATCGAAGGCGACACCGCCAAGGTGACCCGCGAGGTCGACGGCGGCCTGCAGACCATCAACGTGAAGATGCCCGCCATCATCACCGTTGACCTGCGCCTGAACGAGCCGCGCTATGCCTCGTTGCCCAACATCATGAAGGCCAAGAAAAAGCCGCTGGATACCAAGACTGCCGCTGACTATGGCGTCGACGTTTCCCCGCGTCTGGAAATCGTCAAGACCGAAGAGCCACCCGCACGTGCCGCAGGCATCGTCGTTGGCTCGGTTGACGAGCTGGTCGAGAAACTCAAAGAAGCGGGGGCTGTGTAATGGCTGTTCTTCTTCTCGCCGAAGTAAACAATGGTGAACTGGCGCTGGACGCCACCGCCAAGGCTGTCACCGCCGCCAAGGCACTGGGTGACGTGACCGTACTGGCCGCCGGTGGTTCTGCCGCCGCAGCTGGCGAAGCGGCTGCCAAGATCGACGGTGTCGCCAAGGTTCTGGTCGCCGAAGACGAAACCTTGGGCCACCGCCTGGCGGAATCGACCGCAGCGCTGATCGTGTCGCTGGCTGGCGATTTCGAGCACATCGTTGCACCGGCCACCACCGACGCCAAGAACGTGATGCCCCGCGTTGCGGCTCTGCTCGACGTGATGGTGATCTCGGACGCGACCGAAGTGGTTGACGGCGCGACCTTTGTGCGCCCGATCTACGCTGGCAACGCCATGCAGACCGTCAAATCGTCGGACGCCAAGAAGGTCATCACCTTCCGCACCTCGACCTTTGACGCCGCTGGCGAAGGCGGCTCGGCCGCTGTCGAAACCGTATCGGCTGCTGCTGATCCTGGCCTGTCGTCTTGGGTCGAAGATAAGGTTGCCGAAAGCGACCGCCCCGAGCTGACCTCGGCTGGCGTTGTCGTTTCGGGTGGCCGTGGCGTTGGCTCGGAAGAGGACTTCAAACTGATCGAAGGTCTGGCAGACAAGCTGGGCGCTGCTGTTGGTGCCTCGCGCGCCGCGGTCGACTCGGGCTATGCCCCGAACGACTGGCAGGTTGGTCAGACCGGTAAGGTTGTTGCACCCGAGCTGTATGTCGCTGTCGGCATCTCGGGCGCAATCCAGCACCTGGCCGGTATGAAAGATTCCAAGATCATCGTCGCAATCAATAAAGACGAAGAAGCACCGATCTTCCAAGTTGCCGACTATGGCCTGGTTGCAGACCTGTTCGCCGCCGTTCCCGAGCTGACTGAGAAACTCGGCTAAGCCGGAAGTGCTGGCTTGAAATTTGAAAGGCCCGCCAGATTTGGCGGGCCTTTTTCGTCAATCCAGATCCCGCAAATTCCGGTATACGCGATCTGCAATGATCTGATGCGTGGCCGGGCCAATCATATGCTCGGCTGCTGGTTCCTGCATGGTGCCAAAGATCATATCGCCCAGCTCATCGGATTCTCCGGCCATCTTCACCGGCAGCTCAATGATCGATGCCACGGCCCCTCTCAGGCTGTTCACCATATCAGACGTCACCATCAACGGCTCTGGACCCAAGGGCACCTCTCCCTCTTCAGGCGGCGCATAGCGCAGCCATAGCAGCAAAACCTGCCCGTCAATCGCCTCAACCAATGACCGCATTCGAGCCATCCAGGCTTGCCGCAACTCTTCGCGTACGATTTCAAACCGGCCCTGAGACAATTCCAAAAGTCGCGTCAACAAATGCTTGTTGAAATGAAACTCGGTAAAATCCACTTCATCATAAAGCGCCGTCAAAAGCTTGGATGCCTCAAGAAACCGGTCGTTGCGCCGCGGATGAACCCGGTAGAGCCGGTTCGACAGATTCTGCGCGCCCGGTAGTTGCACGATGCAAGCTTCGGCCCCGCTTGCAAGCCGCATCAGCTCAGGGTCATTAAGGATCGAATCAAGCCCGCTGTTGATACTGCCAAAGTTCACACAGGCCCCGCCCAGACGCCGCTCCAGCAATGCGGGGAAAGGATCGGACACAAAGCGCCCATATGTTTCTGTCCCCCCGATACAGGCCACATATGGCGCCTCTAGCGACCGTTTCGGTCCGCGAAAGTACAGCCTTGATACCCCATATCGACAAGTCAAATGATCGGGCGCATGCGCGCCCTGCATTTCATAACTCATGTCACCCACCAAAGTGTTTTGTCACCCGATGTCAGTTTTCGGTCCCAAGCGTTGCGATTCCCCTAATGTGCGGATTTGAAGCAATTTGTTCACACCCCCGCCTCTTGCCGCCGCCCCCGCCCTGCGCATAAGGTCGCCTTAGCGCGGAGAAAAAGGCACAAGTCATATGAGCATCCAAAAGGTTGGCGTCGTCGGAGCAGGTCAAATGGGCAACGGCATCGCCCACGTCTTGGCCCTGTCAGGATATGATGTGTTGCTGAGCGACATCAGCCAGGACGCGCTTGATGCCGCCCTTGATACAATCGGCGGAAACCTGTCGCGCCAAGCATCGCGGGGCAAGATTGCCGATCAGGACGTCAAGGCCGCAATGGGCCGCATCCAGACCACCCTGCACCTGCCGGAACTGGGACAGACCGATCTGGTAATCGAAGCCGCAACCGAACGAGAAGACATCAAGCAAGCAATATTTGACGAGATTCAGCCGCACTTGCTCCCGCATACGATCCTGACGTCTAACACGTCTTCGATCTCGATCACGCGCCTAGCCAGCCGCACTGACCGGCCCGAACGGTTCATGGGGTTCCACTTCATGAACCCCGTACCGCTGATGCAATTGGTAGAGCTGATCCGGGGCATCGCTACCGACGAAGAAACCTATGCAGCCTGCAAAGGCGTCGTGGATCGACTGGGCAAAACCGCAGCCAGCGCCGAAGATTTCCCGGCCTTCATCGTGAACCGCATCCTGATGCCCATGATCAACGAAGCGGTCTATACCCTCTACGAAGGCGTCGGGAACGTGCGGTCTATCGACCAGTCCATGATACTGGGCGCGAACCATCCTATGGGGCCACTTGAACTGGCGGACTTTATCGGGCTGGACACGTGTCTCGCGATCATGAACGTTCTGCACGATGGACTGGCAGATACCAAATATCGCCCCTGCCCGCTGCTAACCAAATATGTCGAAGCCGGCTGGTTGGGCCGCAAGACCCAACGTGGCTTTTATGACTACCGTGGAGACGCACCAGTCCCGACCCGTTGAAGCAGACCGAGACTACTTTCTGCCCAAGTTCATCGTGTGCTCGCGCAACCAGGCCATAAACCCGCGCGGATTGGTTTCCAGCAGTTTCATATCTTCGTCCGAGATCGGTTTGCCAACAACCGGCGCCTGCGGCTTGTTGCAAGACCGCACGATCTCGTGCAGCAGCAAACCCTGACGCAGGATCGCCGAGAACCGGTTGGCCATCAGATACCAACGCGAGTTGTGGCCGGGGAAGAAGATTGGCACCACTTTGGCGCCCGAACGGCGGATCATCTTGGCGGTGAACACGTTCCACTCCCGCTCGATCGCGGGGCCGAACATCGTATCCGAAGACATCACGACACCTGACGGGAACAGCGCTACAACACCACCATCTTTCAGATGCCCCATTGCCTTGGCGCGCATCTCGACCATCTTGGCCTGGGCATCTGGATCATGAGGGAATGGAACCGGGATCATAAAAGAGGTCGCCGCCTCGTCGAGCCCGGTCAGGACCGAACGAGTCAAAATGCGATAGTCTTGGCGCACGTTGCCGATCAGATCAGCCAGGATCATCCCATCTACCATCCCGTGGGGATGGTTGGCCACCACCACCACAGGCCCGCTATCTGGAATGTTTTCCAGCTGCTCCTGTGGGGTTTGCAGATCGATTCCCATGATGTTCAGCGCGCCGCGCCAAAACTTCTGTCCGCGATAGTTCTCGTTTTGCTTTTCGAACCGATTGACCATCCGCAAAATGGTGATCTTGCCCGTCATCCATTCGATCGCTTTGATCGCGGTTGACGTCCACGCATCATCAAACGAATTGGCGTAGGTCAAAGTGCGACGATCATAGATCTCGCCAACGGCGTCATCCAGTTCGGATACCGCACCCGTTTTGTTGCTTTGGGTGGTCTCGGCCACGTGCACGTCTTTCTGTTCCGGTGTCTCCCCCGACAAAGACCCTTAGAACCCTTCGCCAAACTTATCAGCGACCAGAGTTTCCAGAGCATCTGCCAACGCCTCAGCATCCGGGCCAGACGTCTCGACGTCAATAGTTGTTCCGCGGGACGCTGCCAACATCAAAAGACCCATAATACTGTCACCCGAGGCCGACAGGCCATCTTTGGACACCTCTGCCGAAGCGTCAAAGCCTTCGACCACCTCGACCAGTTTCGCCGAGGCGCGGGCGTGCAGACCCTTTTCGTTTTCGATTTTGAGCGTTCGATTAATCATATGAAACCAAAGTTGTCATTCAGGCGCGACATTGCGCATGTTGATGTATTTCTTGCCTGCTTCCATGGCCCCACGCACCGCCTCCGCTATTGGCAGATGGCGACTCTTGGCCAGCTTGATGAGCATGGGAAGGTTGGCACCATATAGGATCCGGCGATCTGACGGCGTGCAGGCTCGCAAACTCAAGTTGGATGGCGAGCCACCAAAAAGGTCGGTGACCATGATAACCCCGTCGCCGCAATCCACAGCATCTGCTGCGGCGCAGATTTCTTGCTGCTTTTCCTCTCGATCATGATCCGCCTCGATCGAGATGGCGCGCATACCTGCTTGCTGTCCGACCACATGTTCCATGGCGGCCAGATACTCCTTGGCCAGCCCCCCATGTGCCACGATCACTATTCCGATCAATCCCGCCTCTCAATCGCCCTTGCGGCGTTCCAGTTCGCGGTGCCTAATTGACACTTGCATGCCCTGCTCTGCAAGAGCCTTTGCCGTGGTTTCCGCAAGCAATACCGAACGATGCTGCCCACCCGTGCATCCAAACGCGATCGACAGATGTGTCTTTCCCTCAGCCTGATAGGCCGGAATCAAAAACTGGATCAGATCCATGGCCCGCTTAAAAAACGGTTCAAACCGTTCGTCCTTGTTCACGTGTTCAGCGACCCCCGCGTGCCGTCCATCCATCGCGCGCAATGCGGGGTCCCAATAGGGGTTGGATAAGAACCGACAATCCAGAACCATATCAACGCCTGTGGGCAACCCACGCTTATAAGAAAATGACTGCACGGAAACGGCCAACTGCCGCCCCCCTTCAGGTGCGAACCATCTCTCGACCTCATCTCTCAGCTGATGGACATTCAGATCCGAAGTATCGATCAAGAAATCGGCGACATCCCTGACTGCGCTAAGCAAATCCATCTCTCTGCGAATGCCCACTTCGGGCCGATCCTCAGGCGCCATCGGATGCCTCCGCCGCGTCTCGGAAAACCGCTGCAACAGAACCTTTACGCGACAATCCAGATACAGCGTCGTCGCCTCGGTATCGGGGAATTCGCGTAAATGCTCTACAAGGTCCAAAAATCCAGCCGTGGTGAAATCGCGATTGCGGGTATCAATGCCAAGCGCCAAAGGGCGCTCCGCAGTCGATGCCTTGACCAGACGCGTCACCATCCCCATCGGAAGATTGTCGATGGCTTCGAACTCCAGATCCTCAAGCACACGGATCGCTGTTGTTCGGCCAGCCCCTGAGGGCCCGGTCACCAGAACGATCTGTTTCGATTTTTCCGCGATCTCAGTCATTCCGGGTCATACCAACCGTATTTCATCATCTGAGCCAGTGCGGCTGCGAAATGTGGGCCTTCGACCCTAAGAAACAAGGGGAGGTCCTGTCCAAGCAGCGACCATTTTCGCGCTGGAGGCAAGCGGTCTGTTTCAAGAGTATTCATATCAACAACTGCACAAAGTCTTGCCGGTTCACATATCACCGACCGGAGCAAACCGATACCCCGTGCCTCGATCAATTTGGGTAGACTGGGAGGAGCTTCTGCTGTCAGACCGTCTGCACCAACTGAAACAGAGACCCTATCATCCGCGACCAGATCGCAACCAAATGCCAATAGCTGCAAAGCCAAAGCAGATTTTCCGCTGCCCGAATCCCCAACGATCAACAGGGCCTGGCCGGACATCGAGACGCAGCTGGCATGCATTATTGTCGTCATTGTCGGTTGATCAGCAGGACCACCCGGCATGGATCAAACCGGAAGCCCCACAACAAAGCGAGCGCCCAATGGATCAGAGGTTACATCCGCTTCGGTGGGCCGAATGTTTTCTGCCCAGATCACACCACCATGAGCCTCGACAATCTGTTTTGAAATCGCAAGCCCAAGGCCCGAGTTGTTGCCAAAGTGCTCTTCCGGGCGTTGGGAATAAAAGCGCTTGAAGATCTTGCTCAGAGCCTGATCAGGAATTCCCGGCCCCGTATCTTCGACCACAATCAGAACCCGATTGGATCTTTTGCGTGCCCAAACCCGGATTGCGTCACCATCCTCGCAGAACGAGATTGCATTGGTAATAAGGTTAACAAAAACCTGCGCCAAACGTGCCTCGAGTCCATGAAGAACGATGGGCTCGGGCGGCAGGTCGGTAATGTAATCGATACCCTTACTGCGCGCATCCTCTCCCAGATACTGGTTCAGATTGCCAAGCATCGCCAAAAGATCGAAGGGGGTTTCGTCTTCTTTGACCAATTCAGCATCCAGCCTCGAGGCGTTGGAGATGTCACTGACCAGGCGATCAAGGCGTCGCACGTCGTGTTCGATCACCTCCATCAGCTTTTCACGCTGATCATCGCGCTTGACCATCCGAAGCGTACCAACAGCAGACTGCAGGCTCGCCAGCGGGTTCTTGATTTCATGAGCCACGTCTGCCGCAAACTGCTCATTGCCATCAATACGCGTATAGAGCGCCGAGACCATCCCACGGAGCGCTCGACTCAGCCGCCCGATCTCATCTGGGCGTGCCGAAAGGTCGGGGATACGAATGCGGCCGGGGTTCATCCTGCGCGCGTTACGATCGCGACCCAACTCGGCGGCTTCCGCAAGGTCCGCCAAGGGATTTGCGATCGTCGACGCCAAGACCAAGCTGAGCCCCACAGACACCAAAAGTGCGACAATGAACATCTGATACACTCGTTCACGCTCGCGCTTGGCAAGCATGTCAATCTCACCCGAGGGGCTTGCCATCGCAACAACACCCACCGGGTTGCCGTTTTGCACGATCGGTGTCGCGGTTGCAAAAACACGCCCGCCTGCCACATTCTGCAGGACTTCAACTTGGGTGCCGTCAGACAGGGCCAACGGCACGAGTTTCTGCAACTCGGTTTCAAGATCGGCTGCGGTTTGTTGCACTGGCGTTGAAAACGGGCTGGAAACAGCCCCCCAAAGAGCCGCCAACGTATCACTGATGAATGTCGTCCCGTCGTTCTTGTCCGCCTGGCTAGACAATGATCCGGGGCCTTCATTGCCAGTCCCGTGTGCAATCAATGTGTTGGCACTGTCATAGACGTAAACTTCGACACCAGCACGCAGGCTTAACCCGTTCAGCGTTTCGGCTGCGTCGATACCGTCTCCGGTTGCCAGATTGACCGGGCTGCCTTCGGGCATCTGTGCTTCGAAAACGTCTGCAACCAACCGGGTCTCGCCAACCAGCGCCCCGGCTCTTTGAGTGATCAGGCTATCACGTGAGTCACTGAGGTACAGAATTCCCGCAACCAGAATGATGAGAGCAATCAGGTTGAACGTGATGATCTTACGTGTCAGCGGCGAACCTTTGAGCGAAAACAAGCTGCGCCGGGCCCGCTTGACCCGCAGCTCTTTCGAAACGGTGCTTTGCGGGGCGACCCAATCGTCGCCCAACACTACGTCACCGCTGCCGTCGCCTTGAGATGTGCCGGTATCGCGCACGACATCCCTTTCGGATTGAACCGGTTCGGTCCGTTACTCTTCGTTATATCTGTAGCCGATCCCGTACAGCGTCTCAATCGCCGCGAAATCCTCATCCGCGCTGCGCATCTTCTTGCGCAGGCGTTTGATGTGGCTGTCGATGGTCCGATCGTCAACATAGACCTGATCGTCATAGGCGACATCCATCAGCTGATCGCGGCTTTTGACAAAGCCGGGACGCTGCGCCAACGCCTGCAGCAGCAGGAATTCGGTCACAGTCAGCGAGACATCCTTGCCCTTCCAGCTCACGGCGTGGCGCAGCGGATCCATCCGAAGGTGTCCGCGTTCCATAACCTTGGTCTCGCCCGTGGTGGTTCCGGCGGCATCGCCCGCCACCGTTTCCTGACGCCGCAACAACGCCCGGATGCGTTCCACCAACAGACGCTGCGAGAACGGCTTCTTGACGTAATCGTCCGCCCCCATCCGCAGTCCGAGAACTTCATCAATCTCATCGTCCTTGGACGTCAGAAAGATAACCGGCATCTGGGTTTTCTGACGCAGACGCTGCAACAGATCCATGCCATCCATGCGCGGCATCTTGATATCCAGCACAGCCATATCCGGCAGCTTCTTGTTAAATGCATCAAGCGCGGCTTGGCCGTCATTATATGTTTCGACTTCGAATCCTTCGGCTTCGAGAGTCATGGAAACCGACGTCAGGATATTCCTGTCGTCGTCCACCAAAGCAATTTTTGACATCTGAATGTGCCCCTATGCTGCTCAATTCTGCCTTATTTTTTCCCATTCATCGCTCTTTTGAGGGGGCGAATCAATCCATAACTGCGTTTCGATCGCCTCTTTCCCCGGTATTGAGACAAAAAAACCTTACTGAGGACTGAATAAGTGCCTACGGAAACAGCTGAAAAATGATGATTGCGCTAAACATTGCCTTGGTTGCGCTAACTGCGCCAAAGCGTCCTGTTCATGTCCCAAACCGTCATGTTAAGACCCGCCTCACCGGCATCAGGCCGGACCAAAAGCCCCAACGGTGATAGATCGGTTTCAAGCGCCGCACGCCGACACAGGAGAATTAAAGCATGACATCTGGACGGGTTAACCCGCAATTCCGCCTCGAAGATCAGGGCATCGAGGGTCTGGGCAATGTCTATTACAACTTCATGGAACCGGCGCTGATCGAAGCAGCCCTCAAGCGCGACGAAGGTACGCTGGGCAATGGCGGCGCGTTTCTGGTCACCACCGGCAAATTCACTGGCCGCTCGCCCAAGGACAAGCACGTCGTCAAGACCGAGAGCGTCAAGGACACCATCTGGTGGGACAACAACGCCGCCATGAGCCCCGAAGGGTTCGATGCGCTTTATGCCGACATGCTCGAGCACATGAAGGGCAAGGACTACTTTGTGCAGGATCTGGTTGGCGGATCTGACCCGGCCTATTCGATCAACGTACGCATGGTAACCGAGCTGGCGTGGCACAACCTGTTCATTCGTCACCTGCTGCGCCGTCCATCGCGTGAGGATCTGGACGAATTCGTTTCGGATTTCACCGTAATCAACTGCCCCAGCTTCAAAGCGGACCCGGCCAAGCACAACTGCAACTCGGAAACCGTGATCGCGCTGAACTTTGACAAAAAGGTCATCCTGATCGGCGGCACCGAGTATGCGGGTGAAAACAAAAAGTCGGTCTTTACCCTGCTGAATTACATGCTGCCCGAAAAAGGCGTCATGCCAATGCACTGCTCGGCCAACCACGCCATCGGCAACCCGGTCGACGCGGCCGTGTTCTTTGGCCTGTCGGGCACCGGCAAAACCACCCTGTCGGCAGACCCCTCGCGCACTCTGATCGGTGACGACGAGCACGGTTGGTCGGACCGCGGCACCTTCAATTTCGAAGGCGGCTGTTATGCCAAGACCATCAACCTGAGCGCCGAGGCCGAGCCCGAGATCTATGCGACCACGACCAAGTTTGGCACCGTGATCGAAAACATGATCTTTGACGAAGAGACCAAGGAACTGGACTTCGACGATGACAGCCTGACCGCAAACATGCGCTGCGCTTACCCGCTCGAGTACATCTCGAACGCGTCCGCCTCGGCCATGGGTGGTCACCCCAAGAACATCATCATGCTGACCTGTGATGCATTTGGCGTTCTGCCTCCGATCGCGCGCCTGACACCCGCGCAGGCGATGTATCACTTCCTGTCGGGCTTCACCTCCAAGGTGGCCGGCACCGAACGTGGCGTGACCGAGCCGCAGCCGACCTTCTCGACCTGCTTTGGCGCTCCCTTCATGCCGCGTCGGCCTGAGGTTTATGGCAACCTGCTGCGCGAAAAGATCGCCCAGCACGGTGCAACCTGCTGGTTGGTCAACACCGGCTGGACCGGCGGTGCCCACGGCGTGGGTTCGCGCATGCCAATCCGTGCGACCCGCGCGCTGCTGACTGCAGCTCTGGACGGATCGCTGGCCGAGGCTGAATTCCGCAAGGACGCAAACTTTGGCTTTGATGTACCGGTTGCCGTGCCTGGCGTGGCCGAGGTTCTGCTGGATCCCCGCCGCACCTGGGACGATCAGGAAGCATTTGACAAACAAGCCGCGAAACTGGTGCAGATGTTCGCTGACAACTTTGAGCAGTACATCCCGTACATCGACGAGGACGTCAAAGCCGTTGCAATCGGCTGACGCGAAACAGCTGCAATATCTGAATAAGACTAAGGCCCCATCACAAAATATGGGGCCTTATTTCATTGGGTTGCACAAATTGTGATCCATTATTGATTGCCGGATCAATCAAACTTCGTTACAGTTTTGTGTCAGAAAAAACCCGGCACCTGACGGCACCGGGCAACGCAATGAAAGGATCTTATTGGCTGCCACCACTCACAAAAAAGCAGCCTAACATCATGTAGCTTACGCCATTGATTTCATGTGTCAATATGATACTTAATGAAATCAGTAACTTTTGGCTGCGACACTGTCGCGACTACGTGCCATTGAGATCAACAAGTCACTGAACAGGCAACTGAAATTATGTGTGAACTTTCGAAACTGGCGGAACTTAGAAAACTCATGCTCAGCATGGAGCGTTCGCTGGGATTACAAGACCTTACACCGGTTGAACGTGACATCTACTATGCCGCCAACGAGCTGTCAGAAAATGGAAACGGGGTTCGAACCGTAGGTTTGATCGAACATACCCTACTCGAAACCGTTTCTCGCCCTACGTTTTTTCGTGCGCTGAAATCCCTGGTCAACAAAGGGTACTTGTCGCACTGCAATACGGTGAACAGAGGGCAATATACGGTTAATGGACCGGGAATCTAATACGACAGCAACGCCCGGCGGACTCGTACGTGCATTCGCTGGTTAAAGAAACACTTATTGCTTCGGGCCTCTATCTCGCAGCCTTTTTGCTTGTATTCGAGGTGATTACCCCGTTGCAAAGCATGTTCTTTCCCGAGTTTCCAAGCCGGGCAAGTTTGCTATTCTTGCCGCACGGAATCCGCGTTCTAACCGCGTGGCTGCTTGGATGGCGTGCCATTCCCGCGCTTTTACCAGGTGTTTTCCTCGTCTTTCTTTATGTCGGCGGCATGGACGTCTTCATGCCGAGCAGGCTCGCAGCAATTGCAATCGCCGTAACCGTGGCGCCTGCGGTTTTCATGCTACTTGCACTGGTTGGACAGGACATTCGCCCGCAACCCGGGAAAACGCCGTGTTGGCCTTGTGTCATGGGTGTCGGGATTGTCACCTCGATCTTGACCGCCTTGCTCACCAATATGGCATTTGGCAGTGCAACCGTCGAATACGTGGCCTACCTGATCGGTGACATATTTGGCCTGTTCTTCTTGATGCTGGGTCTGCTCTACGTCTTCCGCTACATGCGCGGCCGCTCTTGATCCAGGGACTTTCCAAGTTCTGAAAACTTGATTTACGGATACCGCAACCAAGCCGAGGAGCTTGAGCCGTGTCCCCTTGCTCGTGTCTAGTTTTGTCATGAATGAAACGAGGCTGCAGACGTGACATCGCGAGACAAACACCGTGCCCGGAGATCTGGACGCAAGGAACGCCACGCACAACGTGCAGCTCCACCCAAAGTAAATCCCTGCCCCCCGGGACAGATCGGTGGGCAATACAAGCCTTTGTCCGATGGCGATCTAGTCGCGATCTTCGAAACAGCGCTTCGCTTGTTGGCCAACCTCGGAATGGGAGAAACTCCAGACAAGCTCGCACATGCCTTGATCAAGGCCGGGGCAGTCCAAGCCGGAGATCGCTTGCTGCTGCCTGAAACCTTGGTGCGCAGCGCAGTTGCCACGGCCCCGAGCAAGTTCACGCTGCATGGTCGCGATCCCGGTCGCAGCATCGAGGTCGGCGGACAACATGTGCATTTCGGAACCGGAGGAGCCGCAGTTCAGACCTTGGACCTCAACAACGGTCAATACCGCCCGTCTACACTGCAGGATTTGTGTGATTTCACCCGCCTCCAGGATCGGTTGACCAACATCAGCTGGTTCACGCGCTGCTGCATCGCCACAGACGTCGAGGATACGTTCCAGCTGGATGTGAACACCGCATATTCCCTGATTAGACACACAACCAAACCCGTTGCCACCGCATTCACCCTTGCGGAACACGTCAGCCCCATCGTCGACATGCTCGACATCGCTGCTGGCGATCCAGGGGCCTTTGCACAACGCCCCTTTCTAAAGGCGCACATTTCACCGGTGATCTCTCCGATGCGCTATGCTGAAGACGCCGTTGACGTCACCTTTGCCTGCCTCAAACACAACATCCCTGTTTCTTGCATCACCGCTGCCCAAGCCGGAGCCACCGCCCCCGCCACCCTCGCTGGTTTCCTGGCACAGTCGCTGGCAGAAACACTCGCCAGCCTTGTCATGGTTCAGGTTATCAAGCCCGGCCATCCCATGGTGTTCTCTAACTGGCCACTGGTCATCGACCTGCGCACCGGGGCCTTTGCAGGCGGCGGCGGAGAGATCGCCGTCCTCAACGCGGCTTCGGCTCAATTGTCCAACTGGCTGGGCCTGCCCTCGGGCGTCGCGGCTTCGATGACCGACGCCAAAGCCTTGGACGCGCAATACGGGGTTGAAAAAGCCATGACCTCTCTCGCGGCGGCCTTGGCCGGAGGCAACCTGATTTACGAAAGTTCGGGTATGACCGCCTCGCTTCTGGGAGCCAGCTTCGAGGCCTTTGTGTTGGACAACGAAATGCACGCGCACACTTACCGAGCGCTACGCGGCGTCGAAGTGACGCCCGAGAACCTGGGCTTTGATGCAATATGCGAAGCCATATTGGGCGAGGGCCATTTCCTGGGCGGAGCACACACGCTTTCAGCCATGGAAAGGGATTACTTCTACCCCCAGATCGCTGATCGCGACACGCCGAAGACCTGGGAAGACAAAGGCGCCCCCGATGCCTGGTCGGTGGCTCGAAAGACGGCGCAAACCATCTTGGCGGAACACCACCCCAACTATCTGACGCCAGAGCAAGACCGCGAAATCACGGCCCGCTTGCCGATCCTCTGATCGCTTAACCCATCAGCGCGCGGCGTAGCAAGTTCAGCGCCGCTACCAGCAGCACAATCAGGGTGATGCGGCGGAATGCAGCTTGATCGATCCGATCCTGCAGCTGCCCCCCTGCCCACATCCCAAGAACCCCAGGCACGACCAAAGCAAGCGAGAAGATCACCGTCTCGCCGCGCAGGATGCCAGATGCGAGATGCGCACCAACCAGCGCCACGGCTCCCAGCCCGTAGATCACCCCCTGCACTCGCATCTGATCTGCCTTGGGCGTATTGAGTGCCGTCAGATAAGCCACCGTAGGCGGCCCCCAGACGCCCGCCATGCCGCCCACGAACCCTGCGACCGCCCCGGTCGCGGCTTCGATCCGCGGCGAAGGGGCTGACAGCGAAAAGCGCAGGCCCAAAAGCTGCATCACCGCAAAAAGCGCAACCGGAATGGCGATCATCAACAGAAAGGTGTCCGCATCCACCCGTGTCACCAGTTGCGAACTGATCAGCAAAAAAATCAATCCAACGATCAGAAACACGCGGAACCGTTTGACCGATGTCACCGCCGCGCGTGCGCCCTGCCCCAAGGCCTGCATCCCATTGGTCACAAGTGTCGGAATGATCAGCCCCGCCAAGGCCCAATCAGGGGGCAGCACCATGCTCAGCCCGGCAATTGAGATCATTGGCATGGCAAAACCCACCATGCCTTTGATCAGTCCAGCAATGAACAAGACACCAAAGGCCAAAGCCCATTCAAAGGGGCTGAGGATCGAAAACAGAGTCGTCATGCCCCACCAATATCACCCCTGGCGCACGCTGCACTGCAAAAATGATGACGCAACAAATGAACCAAACGTGGGGTTTCTGCGTATTTATGTTGCGCTGCATGTGCAAAATGATATGACCAAGCCAAGAACAGAGGAATTGATTCATGGCCCATGACGGACAGGATATGACGACGATGACGAACCCCGTGATTTTGCCCGACCTTCTGACATTGACCGGCGCGGCGATTGCCCCGGTCGACGCCGTGTTCGACGCCGCCCGTGCTTCGGTCCGCGACATGGTGAGCACCGATGGCAAGATCTCGGGCGCATTGATCGAGGCCAACCAGACTGCCGCACATGGCCTGGCGTGGCTGGCAACCTATCAGAACTCGCTGCAACAAATGCAGCGTTGGGCAGAAGCGCTGCAAGCCGACGGCAACTTTGGCGAGATGGAGCAGTTGCTGCACCAAATCGCGTTCGGTGAGTACCTCCACCAGATCGCAGGTGGCATCCCGATGAACCAGACCGAGGTCGTGCGCCTGCAGGACATGGGGCTGGGTTGGGACGCGCTGTCGGGTTTCCAATGCGCTGAAGTGCAGTCACTGATGTCCTCTGCCAACAGCCAGGCCGCCCGTTCGCGCCTGGTTGAGCTGATGGAAGAGCAAGCAGGCGCGACCATGTTCGGGGCATCCGGCCTGGACGAAGAGCTAGAGATGATCCGCGATCAGTTCCGTCGTTACGCGCAAGAAAAAGTCGAGCCCGAAGCGCACGAATGGCACCTCAAGGATGAGCTGATCCCGCTCGAGATCATCAATGAATTGGCGGAAATGGGCGTCTTTGGCCTGACCATCCCCGAAGAGTTCGGCGGCTTTGGCTTGTCCAAGGCCTCCATGTGCGTCGTATCGGAAGAGCTGTCGCGCGGCTACATCGGCGTGGGTTCTCTGGGCACGCGTTCGGAAATTGCGGCCGAGCTGATCATGGCAGGCGGCACCGACGAGCAGAAAGCCAACTGGCTACCCAAGATCGCCAGCGCGGAAATCCTGCCCACGGCTGTCTTCACCGAACCCAACACCGGCTCGGACCTGGGCTCCTTGCGCACCCGTGCAGTCAAGAATGCTGATGGCGACTACGAGGTCACCGGCAACAAGACCTGGATCACCCACGCGGCCCGTACCCACGTGATGACCCTGCTGGCACGCACCGATCCCAACACCACCGACCACCGCGGTCTGTCAATGTTCCTGGCGGAAAAGACACCCGGAACGGACGAGAACCCCTTCCCTACCCCCGGCATGACCGGCGGCGAGATCGAGGTGCTGGGTTATCGCGGCATGAAAGAATACGAACTGGGATTCGACGGCTTCAAAGTGAAGGGTGAGAACCTGCTGGGCGGCGAAGAGGGCAAAGGCTTCAAACAGCTGATGCAAACGTTCGAGTCGGCTCGCATTCAGACTGCCGCCCGCGCAATCGGCGTGGCACAATGTGCGCTGGATATCGCGATGCAATATGCACAGGATCGCAAACAGTTCGGCAAGTCGCTGATCAACTTCCCCCGTGTGTCGGGCAAACTGGCGATGATGGCGGTCGAGATCATGGTAGCGCGTCAGTTGACCTATTTCTCGGCCTGGGAAAAAGACCACGACCGTCGCTGCGACCTTGAGGCGGGGATGGCGAAGCTCTTGGGCGCGCGCGTGGCCTGGGCTGCGGCGGACAATGGCCTGCAGATTCACGGCGGCAACGGCTTTGCGCTCGAATACAAGATCTCTCGCGTTTTGTGTGACGCGCGTATCCTTAACATCTTTGAAGGCGCCGCAGAAATCCAGGCGCAGGTCATCGCCCGCCGTTTGCTGGGCTAAGCTTCAACATCAGAACATTCCCCGACTGGGCCCGGTTTCAAACACCGGGCCTTTTCTTTTCCGGCACGCCGGTTCCTCTGACAATCCCCTGCCACAATCTGCGCGGCCTTTGGCCTTGCGTCCTGCGGACGGCAGGGGGGCCAGGCTCATGCGGGCAAAGCCTGCATGAGCCTGGCCCAACGGGAGGAGATGTCCCGTCAGGGACATTGACGACGGGCGGGAGCGCTCCGCCATTGCAGAGCACCGGGCATCTCAGTTACCAACGGCGCAACCCATCCGGAGAGCCGCAATGCGAACCTTGCTCATTTTGCCCTTTCTTGCCCTGTTGCAGTGCAGCTCAGACGAGACCATCGCCGCCTATGGTGCTGCGGGGCTGAGCTGGGAATTGCAAAGCATCGACGCAGATCGCTTCTCTGTTCCCGTCACTCTGACGTTCCCCGAAACTGGCCGAATAGCGGGGCAAGCACCGTGCAACGCCTATCGCGCGGCCCTTGATGCACCCTACCCCTGGTTCGAACTCAAAGCATTCGGCGCCGATACCGCTGAATGCCCCCACCTAGTCGAAGAAGGCACCTATTTCGCCGCCCTTCTATCGATGACTCAATCCGAAGTCTCTGGGAATACCCTGATCCTGCGCAATGATGCGGGCAATGAAATGGTGTTCACAGCCGCCGAGTGAAGGCGTCAACGAACCGACCACGCGCTTCCGGCAGGGGCCGAGATCCCAAGGCAGGCGCCAATCGATGTTCCAGAAAATACCCGGTGGTGCGCAAAGCTCGAGCCACCTCGCCATCCGAGGCGCCTCCCTGGCCCAGCATCACCGGAGGCAGGTCCAGCAACCGGTCGACCCATTGCCCTGCCCCCGCACGCGAGACGGCGCGCCCCGATTTGGGCGAAACGTAAGCCAGATCCTGATCCGAGCCGGTTACCGCACAGGCAGACAGATCCATTCCAAATCCCAGCTCATCCAGCAGGGCCATTTCCCACTGCAAATACGCCAGCGGCCAGATCTCGTCCTGCCCCAACAAGTCCAAAAGCTGTTCTGACCGTCGGTATAGGTCCGAATGCGGCTCCCGTTCGGGCAAGGCAAATGCCAGCAGGCTTGTCACCGCATTCAGCCCCGACAGCGGCAACCGCCCCGACAGCGCCACAGCCGCCCGGCTGCGCAGGGGCTCGACCTGATAGCTGCCCAGGTGATCCTCAAGCCGCGCGCGCCACAGCAGGTCCAGTTGCGCACCGGGCTGCAGGATCGGGGCAACCTTGCGACTGGTGCCCCCACGAACAACACCCGCATGACGGCCGTGCCCTTCGGTGAACACGTCGATGATCGCCGCGGTTTCCCCGTGGCGCCTGACCGTCAGCAAAATTCCATGATCGCGCCAGTCCAAGAAACGGCCCCTCAAAACATCCAAGGCCAACAGAACGCAACCTGCGAGACGCTGCAAGCCCACTTGACTCCCCGCGCGTCGCCACCATTATTTAACGTAAATGTTAAAAAGGAGTGACCCCATGCGCGCAATCACCATCACCTACGCCTATAGCGGCGACGAAACAGTCTGGCGAACTGCCATCGACGCCTTTGTTTCGGCATTGGATGCGGACGAGAAGTTGGACGGTCGTTTTTCGTACCAAGTTGCAGTTGCCGATGACAAAGAAACTCGCATCCATTGGGGTCGCTGGGACACTGCTGAAACCTTGGCTCACGTGCAATCCCAGCCCTACTTCAAGGACTTTGCCGACAAAATTAGAGAGTTCGCAGGTGGAGCACCGACTGCGACTGGCCATGACATCGTCACCAAAACCGGAAATTGGTGAGGGTACTACTCCAGCCCCTCATCTCGCAGCAGATGCCGTCCCTGGCGGTCTTCGACCTCGATCACCCATAGATCCGGGTCAAACCCGCGTTGGCGCGCAATGGCGGCGTCTACATCCATCTCGGCACCTGATGCCAACTCGGACCACGCCCGTTCGCCCGTCATCAGATTGTATTCCCGCTGATACGCCACCGCCTGCCCGTCCAGCGTGTTCAGTTTGACCAGAACGGCACCGGCGGTGTCATCGCCATGGGCCACGACAAAGGCAGGAATTTCCTGAAACCTGAGCCGCGCCAGATAGGCCTGAACCCAAAACTCGGCCGTCAGCCGGGTCATGCGTTTCCGTCTTTGAAATCAAGACCCATCTCGGAATAGCGCTCGGCTTCGTCCAGCCAATTGGGCCGCACCTTGACCTGCAGGAAGAGGTGAATCTTGCGGTCCAGAAACTCTTCCAACTCGGCCCGTGCCGCCTGGCTCACCGCCTTGATGGTCTCGCCGCGCTTGCCCAGAACGATCCCCTTGTGCCCGTCGCGGACCACATAGATCACCTGATCGATCTTGGCCGAGCCGTCTTTGCGCTCTTCCCAGTTTTCGGTCTCGACCGTCAACTGATACGGCAGTTCCTGATGCAGGCGCAGGGTCAGCTTTTCGCGCGTCATCTCGGCCGCGATCATGCGCACTGGCAGATCCGCGATCTGATCTTCGGGATAGAGCCACGGGCTTTCCGGCAGCTTGCCCGCCAGCCAGCCGCGCAGGTCGTCGACACCATAGCCGCGCTCAGCCGAAATCATGAAGGTTTCCGCGAATGCGTACCGCTCGTTCAAATCCTGGGTCAGGCCCAGCAGGACCTCGGACTGCACCTTGTCGATCTTGTTGATCGCCAGTGCCACCGTGCGGCCTTGCCCGATCTCCTCCAGCCCCTCCAGGATACGCTCCACACCTTCGGTGATGCCGCGATGCGCCTCGACCATCAGAACGATGACATCGGCGTCCGCCGCCCCACCCCAGGCGGCTGCGACCATGGCACGGTCCAGCCTGCGCCGTGGTTGGAACAGGCCGGGTGTGTCGACAAACACCAACTGGCTGTCACCTTCCATCGCGACGCCGCGAATGCGGGCGCGGGTGGTCTGCACCTTGTGGGTCACGATCGACACTTTTGCGCCGACCATGCGGTTGAGCAACGTGGACTTACCCGCGTTGGGTTCACCGATCAGAGCGACAAATCCGGCACGTGTGGTCATGGACAACCTCATTTTTTCGAAGGTGCGGTATCTAACCGAGTTTCACCGAAAGGACCAGAGCCTGCAAATCTTTGTGGCTTACGCCTTGGTTAACGCCTCAAGCAGCGCCTTGGCCGCAGCCTGTTCCGCCTGCCGCTTGGCCCCTGCGGTGGCCTTGGCCTCGGTCCCGTCCTGTAGGCGTGCCACGATGGTAAAGACCGGTGCGTGATCCGGGCCTGACCGCGACACCTGCTCGTACACGGGCGGTTTCTGGCCTCGGGCCTGCGCCCATTCCTGAAGCGAGGTCTTGGCGTCGCGCGCGTCCGCCTCAACGGTCGTCACGCGGTTGCCCCACAACCGCAGGATCATCGCCTGCGCCGCGTCAAAGCCTCCGTCCTTGTAAACGGCAGCGATCACCGCCTCCATCGCATCGCCCAGCAGGGCCTGCTTGCGGCGACCACCCGACATCATCTCGGACCGACCAAGTTTCAGCACCACGCCCAGATCAATCTGACGCGCGACATCGGCGCAGGCCTCTTTGCGCACCAAGGCATTGAAGCGCGGCGCCAGTTGGCCCTCGGTCGCCTTCTTGTCGTGATCCAGCAGAGCAGTTGCCATCACCAGCCCCAGCACCCGGTCGCCCAGGAACTCCAACCGCTGGTTGTCGCCCCGCGTCGGCGACGAGATCGAGCCGTGGGTCAGCGCGCGCACCAGCAGCTCGGGCCGGGCAAACTCATGCCCGATCCGCTCTTGGAACTCTTTCAATTCGGCTGAAAGTTTCACTCGACCCCCTTGAAGAAACGATCACTCCGCCAGGTCCAGAAGAACAGCATCGACCGCCCAGCAGACGAGAACATGATGCGATCCGCGCGACCGATCAGGTTTTCATAGGGCACAAAACCAACGCCCCCAGCCGACTGCGGCAAACGGCTGTCGCTGGAGTTGTCGCGGTTGTCACCCATGAAGAAGTAATGACCCTCGGGCACCGTGTAGATGCCGGTGTGGTCCGACGCTTGATTGCCAATGTTCAAGATTGCGTGGCTGACCCCATTAGGCAGCGTTTCGATCTGGCGCGACTTTTCGCAGATGCCACCCTCGCCCACGGGGCCGTTTTCACAGCGTGGGCGCAGGCGCTGCGGGCCTTGCTCGGCATAGACCTCTTCGAACACACCATCGTCCTGGACCTTGACCGCGGTGCCATTCAGGTAAAGCTGCCCATCCTTGATCTGGACCTTGTCGCCCGGCAGGCCGATCAGGCGCTTGATGTAATCCCGACCCGACACCGGGTGGCGGAACACCACCACATCGCCACGCTCGGGCTCACCGCCCCAAATACGCGTGTTGTCGCCCTTGGCCCAGCCACAGATATCCTCGGCATCAACGATCAGGCTGGGACAGGAAGCATAGGAGTAGCCATAGGCCATTTTATTCACAAACAGGAAATCACCGATCAGCAGCGTTTCCTTCATCGAACCTGACGGAATCCAGAACGGTTGAAAAAACAGCGTGCGAAAGACACCAGCAATCAGCAGGGCATAGACGATGGTCTTGACCGTCTCCAAGATGGCGTTTCCTGATTTGGCTTTGGTGGCCATTCGGTTCTCCGATCCAATCGATCCAATAAAGTGTTTGAGGCTACATGCGGGCGGGGTCAGGGTAAGTCAAGGCATCCGCCCCGGCATCGCCCACGGGGCGCGCCTCGATCACCACAAAGGCCTGAGCCCAAGGGTGATCATCGGTCAAAGTCACGTGAATGATGGCCTCGTGCCCTTCGGGCGTCATCTCTTTCAAACGCTCAGCGGCCCAACCGGTCACATGCATCACCGGCTGCCCGGTGCGCAGATTGGTAACCGCCATGTCTTTCCACGCGATCCCCATACGCAAGCCAGTGCCAAGCGCCTTGGAGCAGGCCTCTTTCGCGGCCCAGCGTTTGGCATAGGTTCCGGCGGTGTCATGGCGCCGTTCAGCCTTGCGCTGTTCGATATCTGTGAACACACGGTTGCGAAACCGATCGCCGAACCGATCCAGTGTGCCCTGGATACGCTCGATGTTTGCCAGATCTGTGCCGATGCCCAGGATCATGACAACCGGACCGTCAGGATTTTGTAGCTCGCCACCCCGAAGAACCCGGCAAAGGCCAGATCAAACCAGCGCCGTGCGCGGCGATAGCCGTTGACCATGCGCGCGGACGAGAACAGAAATGCATAGCCAATGAAGATCAGCAGCGATCCCGCATATAGCATTCCGAAGTACCCCAGAAGCATGGCAAGGCTCGCGTCATTGGGGGCCACGATGGCATAGATTGATCCCCAGCTCAGGATCGCTTTGGGGTTGGTCAGGTGGATCGCCGCGCCTTTGGCAAAGATCGTGCCAAGCGAGCCTTTCACCGGATTGCCAAGTGCAACCTCATCTGACCGCAACGCCCGCAGTAACGCCTTGATTGCCAACCAACCCAGGTAGGCAACACCGACATAGCGGATCACCTCGAACACCCAGACATTGGCCAGCATGATCGCCGACAACCCAAGTGCTGCCGCAATGCCCCACGCCGCCGATCCCGCGCAGATGCCAAGCGCAAAAGCCAAACCAGCCCGGCGGCCTTCGGTCATCGCGGTCCCGGCAATGCCCATGGTGGCGGGACCGGGTGAACCGCCCGCCAGCAACCAGGCAATCCAGATCGCGATGAAGCCGGGCGTGATCATGCGCGCGCCTCATCCATCAGGCGGCGCATTTCTTCAATGGCCGGGGGCAGCCCCCGAAAGATGGACTCACCAATCAGGAAATGCCCGATGTTGAGTTCCATGACCTCGGGAAACGCAGCAATCGGCTTTACCGTGTCATAGGTCAGCCCGTGGCCTGCATGAACCTCCAACCCCAAGGACGCCGCAAAGGCCGACATCTCGCGCAGGCTTTCCAGCTCACGGTCACGTTCTTCAAAACGCCCCTCCGCGTGGGCATCGCAATAGGCGCCGGTGTGCAGCTCGATAACTTCGGCCCCGATCCGGTGCGCCGCTTCGATCTGGGCGCGGTCTGCGGCGATGAAGATCGACACCCGGCAGCCCGCCTCGCGCAGCGGTGCGATGTAATGGGCCAGTCGGTTTTCCTCGCGCGCGACTTCCAGCCCGCCCTCGGTGGTACGTTCCTCGCGCTTTTCGGGCACGATGCAAACCGCATGCGGTTTGTGGCGCAGCGCGATCTTTTGCATCTCTTCGGTCGCGGCCATCTCGAAATTCAAAGGCACTGACAGAACCTCCATCAGCCCGTCAATGTCAGCGTCCGAGATATGGCGACGATCTTCGCGCAGATGCGCAGTGATACCATCAGCGCCGGCCTCTTCGGCCAGCTTGGCCGCACGCAGCGGGTCAGGATAGGCCCCACCCCGTGCATTGCGCACTGTGGCGACGTGGTCGATGTTCACACCAAGGCGCAGTTTGTTGCCCGACATCGTTCGATTCCTCTTGTTCAGTTCCCGGCGAACCTAGTCCGCTTTGGCCAGCGGGTCAGCCTCGACTTCGGCTTTTTTACGGATGGCATCAAACTTGGCTTTGATCTTTTTCCGGCGACGCAGCTGATAGGCCCGGATCAAGGGCAGACTGAGCATATACATGATCGTGGCCGTGATGATCCCAGGCAGAATGCCCCCAACCAGATAAGGCAGAAACACCTCATGATAGAAAACTGACAAGCCATGCCAGTCGGCGACATCTGAGGTGAAAATCGACTTGAGATTGTGCCACAAATCCGCCCCAGCCTGTTTGAACTTGAGCCCCAGCGAAGCGTCATGCTTTTCAAACTCGGTCCCCAGCATGAAATGCCCGGTTCGCAAAGATACGGCGGCGATGATGATAAAGGTCAGCGGGTTGCCAAAAAACGTGCTCATCAAAGAGGCCAGAATGTTGCCCCGCACCACATAAGCCACAAAAGCTGCCACAAGAAAATGCAAACCAAAGAGCGGCGTAAAGCTGGTGAACACACCGGCCCAGATCCCGCGCGCAATTCGCTCTGGTGAATCTGGCAAGCGGCGGACGCGGTGCTTCACGTAATGAAAGGCCCGGGTCCAACCACCGCGTGGATACACCAATTCCGAGGCGATCTGCACTGGCGTGCGTCGGTCTCGGCGTTTGAATACCACCCGCGTGTTCCTTTCCGTGCCAAAACGGCTTTAGCTAGCCCCGGATTTCCCCGGGTTCTTCTCGCGATACCGTTCAACAGCGGCCACGTCACTTTCAGCTTCAAGCATCAACATCAAAGAATGAAGTTGTTCAATATCCCGCAGCTCTGCGTTGACCATCAATCGGTAAAAGTCCGGTTTCCTGTCCACGATTTCCAAGTTCGAGATATTGGCCTTTTTCTCGCCAATCAATGTGCAAATGCGTCCCAGGACACCCGCGTCGTTGCCAATCGTCAAATCAAGCGTCGTGCCATAAACGGCGGGGTGGGTCCCTGCATGCCAATGCAAGTCGACCCAGCGTTCGGTCTGATCCTCGAACTCGCTCAGCCGGTCGCAATCGATGGAGTGCACCACAACGCCCTTGCCACGATAGGTGATGCCCAGAATGCGCTCGCCCGGCAGCGGCTGACAACATGGCGCGCGCTCAAAGCTCTGGCCCGGTTCCAGACCAATCACCGCCCGGCGCAATGGGATCGCGTCACCCTCATCCGGTGCCAATTCCGGATAGACTGCCTGAACCACGTCATGCGCAGTCAGCTCAGCGCTACCCAAACGCGCCAGCAACTCATCGCGATTTTTCAGGCGCAGATTCTTGGCCGCGGTATCCAGCGCCTTGTCTGTCGATTTGCGCTGTACATGTTCGAAGGCCGAGCGCGCCAGCTCTTGCCCCAGCTTGATGAACCGCTCGCGATCCACCTCGCGCAACGCGCGGCGAATGGCGGTGCGGGCTTTGCCGGTCACCGCGATGTCCAACCATGTCACCTGCGGTGTCTGACCTTCGGCGGTGATGATCTCGACCGATTGCCCGTTCTTCAGCCGCGTCCACAGTGGAACACGAATACCGTCCACCTTCGCCCCAACGCAGGCGTGCCCGATCCGTGTGTGGATGGCATAGGCATAGTCCAGCGGCGTTGCCCCGCGCGGCAGCTTGACCACGTCACCCTTGGGCGAAAAGCAGAACACCTGGTCCGAATACATCTCAAGCTTGACGGCTTCGAGGAAATCCTCGTGATCCTCTTCGCTGTCAAACTGCTCTGTCAGGTTCGCGATCCACTTGGCCGGATCCACGGCAAAGGGGTTCTGGGTGCGTACGCCGTCCCGGTACGACCAGTGCGCTGCAACGCCCGTTTCGGCCACGTCGTGCATCTGGCGGGTCCGGATCTGCACCTCGACCCGTTTGCCATCGCGCCCCGAGACCGTGGTGTGGATCGACCGATAGCCGTTCGACTTGGGCTGGCTGATGTAATCCTTGAACCGTCCCGGAACAGCGCGCCATCGCTGATGGATTGCACCAAGGGTTCGGTAACAGTCCTCTTCGGACTGCGTGATGATACGAAACCCGTAGATGTCGGAAAGGCGCGAGAACCCCTGCTCTTTCTCCTGCATCTTGCGCCAGATCGAATAGGGTTTCTTGGCGCGACCAAACACCTCGGCCTCGATCCCTGCCTTTTCCAACTCATACCGCATATCGCCGGTGATGCGGTGGATCACATCGCCGGTTTCGCGCTGCAAGGTGATGAAGCGGCGGATGATCGATTGGCGACCTTCGGGGTTCAGGACGCGGAACGCCAGATCTTCAAGCTCTTCGCGCATCCATTGCATGCCCATGCGGCCGGCAAGCGGCGCATAGATGTCCATGGTTTCTCGCGCCTTGACCACCTGCTTTTCCGGGCGCATCGCCTTGATCGTGCGCATGTTGTGCAGACGGTCAGCCAGTTTGACCAAGATAACCCGCAAGTCCTTGGACATGGCCATGAACAGCTTGCGAAAGTTTTCTGCTTGCTTGGTTTCGCGGCTCGACAGCTGCAGATTGGTCAGCTTGGTGACCCCATCCACCAACATCGCCACTTCGTCGCCATAGCGCTTGGCCACTTCGCCATAGGACGCTTTGGTATCCTCGATCGTGTCGTGCAGCAGGGCTGTGATAATGGTCGCATCGTCAAGCCGTTGCTCGGTCAGTATGGCAGCAACAGCGACAGGATGTGTAAAATAGGGCTCGCCGGAATGGCGGAACTGCCCTTCGTGCATTTCCTCGCCAAAGTCATAGGCATCAGCGAGGCGTTCAGCATTTGTTTTTGGATTGTAGTTGCGGACCAGCGCAATCAGATCTTCAGCTGCAATCATGTCCGGTCCGCATTCCCATCAGGGCGGTTCAGCCCTGCCCTTGAGCTTCCATCAGCGCGCGCAGCAGTTTTTCTTCGGACATGTCGTCCTCGGCCGGCTTGTCGGAATCGGCGCCCATCAGCAGTGCCATCTGATCTTCTTCGGGCTCGTCGACCTCAATCTGGGTCTGGTTGCTCTCGATCAGACGCTCGCGCAGATCTGCGGCGCTTTGGGTCTCGTCCGCGATTTCGCGCAGCGACACGACAGGATTCTTGTCGTTGTCGCGATCAACGGTGATGGCTGCACCTGCAGAAATCTCGCGCGCACGATGGGCGGCAAGCATAACCAGTTCAAACCGGTTCGGTACTTTGTCTACGCAGTCTTCAACCGTCACGCGGGCCATTGGGCAATCTCCAAAGTGAAACCTTGTCCAGAAGGGGTGTATGTAAGCGCGAATCCCCTGCTTGACAAGCAGGAAACGACATCTTCGCAGCAGTTCAAAGCGCCACCACCTCGGCCAGCGCATCTGCAGGCAAATCCGCAGTCAACTCTCGGATGGTCTTGCCGCTCACCGGATGGCGCCAATCGGGTGCCACATCGCATGCCGGAACCAAAGCAAAGGCCCTGTCCTGCAGCCGCGGATGCGGTAAGATCAGCTGTTCCGGCGTCGCGCGCACCTGTTCGTCGAGGGGCAGGCTATGCCATTGATCGAATGTTTTCCGATCAGGTAAAATCAAATCCTCGAACAGCAGCACATCCAGATCCAGAGTTCGCATGCCCCACCGCTGTTCGCGGGCCCGTCCGAACTCGTGTTCAATGTCATGCAACACCTGCAGAAGACCTGCGGGGGGCAATTCGGTCTCGACCCGAATCGCGGCATTGACATAGTCGGGGCCCGCGCCCGCTGGGAAGCAAGGGGTTCGGTAAAATTGGCTGATTCCGCGAATCACCAACCCCATTTCCGACCCACGTTCAATGGCCTTCCGCAAGGTCAATTTGGGATCAGCCCCTTGAAAAGGTAGGTTTCCGCCCAACGCGATAACCGCATTTGACCGATATTGTGTCAACATTGACCCCTGTTCATAAAGATATCATACTTGCGATACACGCGAATTCTCCTAAGTTAATGGCACCATTTCGCCGATTTAAGCACTCACTCACGGACAACAGGGCGAATGGATTATACCGGAAGGACATATTTATGTTTTACAAGGACGAACGGCTAGCGCTGTTCATCGACGGTTCGAATCTTTACGCCGCCGCCAAAGCACTGGGCTTCGATATCGACTACAAACTGCTGCGCCAAGAGTTCATGCGCCGCGGAAAGATGCTTCGTGCTTTTTACTACACAGCGCTCCTGGAAAATGACGAATACTCGCCGATCCGACCCCTGGTCGATTGGCTGCACTACAACGGCTTCACCATGGTGACGAAACCCGCGAAAGAATACACCGACAGCATGGGCCGCCGTAAGGTCAAGGGAAACATGGACATCGAACTGACGGTCGACGCCATGGAGCTTGCGCCCCGTGTCGACCACATCGTGCTCTTCTCCGGCGACGGCGACTTCCGCCCGCTGGTGGCCAGCCTGCAGCGTCAGGGTGTGCGCGTCTCGGTTGTTTCGACCATCCGCAGCCAGCCACCGATGATATCGGACGAGCTGCGCCGCCAGGCCGACAATTTTATCGAGCTCGAAGAACTGCGCGATGTCATCGGACGCCCGCCGCGCGAGATGCCGATGGAACCGCGCAGCGTTGCTGCGGCTGCCGGACAATAACAGCGACCGCCTATGCTGCTTGGGCAAGCCGGACGGTGCCCCCAAGCGCCATCAGAATAAAGACCCCGATCCATGCGGATCGGGGTCTTTTCAAATCTATACATCACTCCCCCACTTGACCGAAATAAGCCCAGTAAGGTCGCTGATCTATGCCCAGGTCACTTAATGCCTTCTTGATACAAGGCGCCCGTGTCAGATTCGTGACAACATCCCGCACTGGACCTGACGTCGGCAAAGCCTTACCTGTCCCCCGCAAGGAGACGCCAACATGACCAAACAGCCCCTCACTTTGTACCTGGCCGCCCCCCGCGGGTTTTGTGCCGGTGTTGATCGCGCCATCAAGATCGTGGAAATGGCACTCGAGAAATGGGGCGCGCCGGTCTATGTCCGCCACGAAATCGTGCACAACAAATTTGTGGTCGACGGACTGCGTGACAAAGGCGCGGTCTTTGTCGAAGAGCTGGACGATTGCCCTGACGATCGACCGGTGATCTTTTCCGCCCATGGCGTCGCGAAATCCGTCCCGGCCGAGGCCACCCGCCGCAACATGGTCTATGTCGATGCCACCTGCCCCCTGGTCAGCAAGGTGCATGTCGAGGCGCAGCGCCACTCGGACGCAGGGCTCCAGATGATCATGATCGGTCACAAGGGCCACCCAGAAACCATCGGTACGATGGGTCAACTGCCCGAGGGTGAGGTTTTGCTGGTTGAAACCGTTGATGACGTCGCCACAGTTCCGGTCCGCAATCCCGAGAGCATCGCCTATGTCACGCAAACCACGCTGAGCGTCGATGACACCAAAGACATCGTCGCAGCACTACAGGCCCGGTTCCCAAAGATCGTCGGCCCCCACAAAGAAGACATCTGCTACGCCACCACCAATCGGCAAGAGGCCGTCAAAGCCATCGCGCCCAAAGTGGACGCAATGCTGGTGGTGGGCGCACCGAACTCCTCCAATTCGCGCCGGTTGGTCGAGGTGGGATCGAAGGCAGGTTGCAATTATGCCCAACTGGTCATGCGCGCCGAAAACATCGACTGGCGCGCGCTGGAAGGCGTTGCCTCTGTCGGCATCACTGCCGGCGCGTCTGCACCCGAGCTGCTGGTCAACGAGGTGATCGATGCCTTCCGCGCCCGTTTTGATGTGACTGTCGAAACAGTTGAAACAGCTGTCGAAAATGTCGAGTTCAAAGTCCCGCGCGTTCTACGGGTGCCCGCATGAGCGACAAGCAGACACTCGACGTCTATGCCGAAGCTGCGCAGCAATACGCGGACGGCTATGCCCGCGCCAAGGACGCCGACCAGAAATCAGACCTGCGCGGCTTTCTGGAATTGATCCCAGAAGGCGGGTATGTGCTGGACCTGGGTTGCGGCCCCGGCCATTGGGCCGCCCGGTTCAAGGCCGAAGGGCTGCAGGTCGACGCTACAGACGCCTCGCCCGCAATGGTGGCGCTGGCCAAGTCCGATTTTGGCGTCGATGCGCGGGTGGAAAGTTTTGACCAGATGGCAGCCGTTGGAATCTACGATGGCATCTGGGCCAACTTCAGCCTGCTGCACGCCCCACGAGAAGATTTCCCCACCCATCTGGCCCGCATCCACCGCGCCCTGAAACCGGGTGGTGCGTTTCACATCGGCATGAAACTGGGCAGCGACCAGGGTCGCGACAGCCTGGGCCGTTTCTATTCCTATTTCAGCGAGGATGAATTGCGCGAGCATCTAAAGACCGCAGGCTTCACCGTGACCCGCTCGAAACGCGGCAACGGTGAGGGGCTGGCTGGCGGCGTCGAAACTTTTGTTACGATGACCACCCATGCCTGAGCTTTTTGCCTATACCGATGGAGCTTGTTCGGGCAATCCCGGCCCCGGGGGTTGGGGCGCATTGCTGCGCGCGATGGACGGCGAGACAGTTGTGAAAGAACGCGAACTGAAGGGTGGCGAGGCTGAAACCACCAACAACCGCATGGAATTGCTGGCTGCGATCAACGCGCTCGAGGCGCTGGAACGGCCCACGAAGATCACCGTCGTCACCGACAGCGCTTATGTCAAAAATGGCGTCACAGGGTGGATCTTTGGCTGGAAGAAGAACGGCTGGAAGACAGCGTCGAAAAAGCCGGTAAAGAACGTCGACCTGTGGCAACGCATTGATGAGGCGCAACAACGCCATGACGTGACATGGGAATGGGTCAAAGGCCACGCGGGCCACCCCGAAAACGAACGGGCTGACGAGTTGGCACGCGCGGGTATGGCCCCATTCAAACCCAAGAAAGCCAAAGCGTGAGCGCGCTTGCGCTGCTCGATTATGCCTCCGTCCTGGTCTTTGCCCTGACCGGAGCGCTGGTCGCCAGCCGGGCGCAATTGGATCTGGTGGGGTTTGCGTTTGTGGCTTGTCTGACGGCGGTGGGTGGCGGCACGGTCCGTGACCTATTGCTGGATCGGAACCCTGTGTTTTGGATTGGGGAACCCAGCTATGTCCTCATCGCTTCGGCTGCGGCCCTGCTGGTGTTCTTTACCGCACATCTGGTCGAGAGCCGGTACAACTGGCTGATCTGGCTTGACAGTTTTGCCCTGGCCATAGCAGTGGCCGCCGGCACTGGCGTTGCGCTGACGATGCAACAACCGCCGGTCATCGTGGTGCTTATGGGCATGACGACAGGGTGCCTGGGTGGGCTGATGCGCGATGTGGTTTGTAACGAAATCCCTCTGGTTCTGAAGCAGGGCGAGCTTTATGTGACCTGCGCCCTAACAGGTGCCCTGGTGGCGCTGATCTCGGATACGCAAGGTTTACCGCAACTCACAACCTTGGGATTGGCAGCCTTGACATGCTGGGGCCTGCGAGCCGGTTCGCTGATCTTTGGCTGGCGTTTGCCCGTCTACAAAAGCCGCCCACCGCGCGATCACGGTTAAGGGGGCACTCCCGCCCGTCGTCAATGTTTCTGGCGAAACATCTCCTCCCGTTGAGCCAGGCTCACGCGGGCTTTGCCCGCGTGAGCCTGGCCCCCTGCCGTCCGCAGGACGCAAGGCCGACAGGCCGCGCAGGTGGCAACGTTAGCGCAGGAACCGTGCTCCGATCTCTTTGACGAATTTCGCAGCCACCATCGCCGTGATGCCATAGGGATCGCGGTGCGGGTTCAACTCGACAATATCGGCACCCACCAATTGTCCTTTGAACCGCGCGATCAGGTCGATCACCTCGCGAGTGCTGAGCCCACCCGGTTCATGATGCGACACCCCTGGCGCAAAAGCCGGATCAAGCCCGTCCAGATCCAGCGACAGATACACCGGCCCGTCAAACTCTGGCGTAAGATCCGCCCGCCAGCCGTGCATATCCACAACCTCGACCCCGAAGCGCTCAGCCTGCTCGCGCTGATGCGCGTTCATCGTGCGGATGCCCACCTGCATCAGCCGTTTGACCTGCCCCGTTTCCATCACCCGCGCGAAGGGACAGCCATGCCCCAAGGGGCCGATGTCCTGTTGATCATAAAGGTCCGGGTGGGCGTCGATGTGCAACACGTTCAGCCCGTCATGGCGATCCGCATGGGCCTTGATCAGCGGGAAAGACACCGAGTGATCGCCGCCCAAAGACAAGAGCCGCGCGCCGGTGTCCAACCGCGAGCCCGCGCCTGCCTCGATTGCGGCAATCGGCTCGGGTCCCCGCTGTTCAAACACATCCACATCACCGGTGTCTTTGACACGGTCCGTCATCCCCAGATCTGTGCCATCCTCGGCCGTCAGGTTGGCCGCCCCTGAATGCAACGCCTCGCGGATTCGGGTGGGGGCAAAGGCGGGGCCCTGCAGGAACGAGCTGTGCAGATCCAGCGGCACCCCCATAAGGGCCAGATCGTCTGGCCCCAAATCCTCGACCTGCGCATGCGTGATCATGAAACCCTCTCCTGGAATAGCTTTTCCAGCAGTTGGCGACCAAAGACATCAAGCGTCAAGCCTCTGTCAGGGTTTGCGAATATAGGTCTTCCAGATCCAGATCACCAACAGCGCACCAAGCACCGCGCCGACAAAGCCCGACAGAACCCCCATCACGCTGGACAGAAAGCGCAGGACAAAACCACCCACAAGCGCGCCGATGATGCCGATGAACATGGTGGTGGGAATGTCGGCCTCGATCCGCATCAGCCGCGTGGCCAGAAATCCGGCCGCGGCCCCTATCACGATAAGCGCAACAACCGTCATGTCAGCGCCTCCAATGGAACGGCACGATGATCAGTGCACCAATGCTCGACACAATGGCGTTCATGCCCGGAGAAGCAAAGCCGATCCCGAACATGATGCGAATGAAATAGAACAGAAACGCGCCACCGATGCAGATGATCATGGATTGCAGGATGCCATTGTGGGTCCAGCCCGTGCGTTCCGAGGCATAGCCAATGATTCCGGCGATCACCACGGTCCCCATCAGCGTCATGAACATCGCGTCATCCTCTTCAGAGCTGCGCGCCCTTGGCCACCGGCATACCGCGCAGGAATACATCCCTATCCTGCGCACCCTTGCCCGCCCGTTGCAAGCGCAAGAGGGACACGGCGCCATCGCCACAGGCCACCGTCAGCGCGTCGTTCAACACCTTACCCGCAGCACCCGTGCCATCGGCAAGCCGCGACGCCAGCAGTTTCACCCGCTGCCCGTCAATCTCGGTCCAGGCACCGGGAAATGGCGACAGGCCCCGGATCTGCCGATCCACCTCTAACGCTGGTTTGGTCCAATCAACCCGCGCCTCGGCCTTGTCGATCTTCTGCGCATAGGTCACGCCCTCGTCTGGCTGCACTTTGGGCGTCAAATCGGGCAGCTGTGCCAAAGCATCTACGATAGCCCGTGCACCCATGCCCGACAGGCGGTCATGCAGCTGGGCCGTGGTCTCTTCGGTCTCAATCGGCGTAGCCACCCGCAAGAGCACAGGACCCGTGTCCAACCCGGCCTCCATCTGCATGATGCAGACACCGGTTTCCGCATCGCCTGCCATGATCGCGCGATGGATGGGCGCGGCCCCGCGCCAGCGTGGCAAAAGGCTGGCGTGAATGTTCAGGCATCCCTTTGCGGGCGCGTCCAGCACCGCCTGCGGCAGGATCATACCATAAGCCACAACCACGGCCACTTCCGCGTTCAGCGCAGCGAACTCGGTCTGTTGCTCAGCCCCTTTCAAAGAAACGGGATGGCGCACTTCCAGCCCCAGCTCCACCGCCCGGGCATGCACTGGCGTGGGGCGCTCTTTCTTGCCACGGCCTGCAGGGCGCGGCGGCTGGCAATAAACAGCCGCAATCTCATGCCCTGCCCCCACCAGAGCATCCAGCACCGGCACCGAAAACTCAGGCGTTCCCATGAAGATGATGCGCATGATTTGCCTCAGCCGTTCAGTTTCTTTGCCTTGCGCAACAGCATGTCGCGTTTGACCTTGCTGAGGCGGTCGAAATACATCTTGCCGTTCAGATGGTCGATCTGGTGCTGCACGCTTGTCGCCTCGATCCCGACAAAGTCGCGCCGGTCCACCGCGCCGTCCTCATTCAGGAACCGCACCGTGACCGCACGCGGGCGTTTGATCTTGGCCGACATGCCCGGCAGGTTCGGGCTCGCCTCGTCATGCTCGCGCAGTTCGATTGACGAATGCAGGATCTCGGGATTGGCCAAGCGCACTGCACGGCCCCGTTCGGTCGACCCATCGACGACGGCCAACCGCAGCATCACGCCGATCTGATTGCCCGCAAGGCCCACACCGGGCATCGCCTCCATCGTGTCGATCATGTCGGTCCAGATTTCACGGATCTCGTCGGTGATCTCGCTGACTGGTGCGGCCTTGGTGCGCAGGCGCTTGTCGGGCCACGGCAAACATTTTCGGACGGTCATGTGTTCATTTCCTTGTAGTGCGCCTCGGCTGTACGGCGGGCGATCTCATCAAGACGGTCAAAGGTGACCATGCCGTTGAGATGATCAAACTCGTGCTGGATGCAGCGCGCCTCGAACCCGTCGAAATCGGCCATGTGGATGTCGCCCTCGGGCGCGGTCCATTGCACAGTGACAGCACGGGGGCGCGAGACCGAGACCATGATGCCGGGGATCGACAGACAGCCCTCGGGACCGATCTCTTCGGCGCGCTCGGCCGCCATGATGAAGGGGTTGATCATCGCCAAGGGGGTCGGCTCCCCCTCTTTCCAACCGCAATCCATGACAAAGACGCGCTTGAGCACACCAATCTGCGGCGCGGCCAAACCGCGCCCCTGTGCCGCATACATCGTATCGAACATATCCGCGATCAGCGCGTCCTCTGGACCTGTCACCGGCGCACATTGCGTCGCAAGCCGGTCGTCAGGCCAGGTCAGGATCGGCCGCACCGCCATTCAGGCGCGCGCCCGCTCACGCTTGAGCTTTTGCATCTTGCGCGTGATCATCTGACGCTTCAGCGGCTTGAGGTAATCGATAAAGAGCTTGCCATCCAAATGGTCGATCTCATGCTGTACGCAAGTGGCCCAAAGACCATCGAACACCTCTTGGCGGGCATTGCCGTTCTGGTCCATCCACGCGACCTCGACCTCGCGCGGGCGGGTGACTTCGGCGTATTGATCCGGGATCGACAAGCATCCCTCTTCATAAACGTTTAGGTCGTCCGAGGAGGACACCACTTCGGGGTTGAACATCATCAACGGACGTGGAGTCTCGCCCTCTTCTTTGGTGCAGTCCAAAACAATCAACCGGTTCAGCACACCGATCTGCGGCGCGGCCAAACCAATGCCCGGCGCGTCATACATCGTCTCAAGCATGTCATCGGCCAGCTTGCGCAAATCGTCCGAAAGATCGGCCACAGGATCACACAGCTTTTTCAGGCGTGGGTCGGGATGGATCAGAATGCTACGTTTCATGCCGGTGATTTAGGGCATAGACGGCCCATCCGCAACGCCCCCCTTGCGCCCACCGCATTTCCAGCTAGCCTGCCGCGCGACTAGCGAAGGAGAGCGTGATGAATTTCGACGACCTGATCGACCGCCGTGGAACCCACAGCACCAAGTGGGACATGATGGAAGATCTTTATGGTGTATCTCCGGAAACCGGTCTGTCGATGTGGGTCGCCGATACCGAGTTTCGCGCTCCAGACGCGGTACTGACCCAAATTCACGCGCTGGCTGATCAAGGCACGCTTGGGTACAGCACCATCGACGGCCCCTATCGCGAAGCCATCCAGTGGTGGATGCAGACCCGCCACAATTGGCAGATCGAGCGCGAGGCGATCTTTACCACGACCGGCCTGGTGAATGGCGTGGGCATGTGCCTGGACACGTTTACCCAACCGGGTGACGGGATCGTCCTTTTCACTCCCGTGTACCACGCCTTCGCCAAGGTCATCCGTGCGGCGGGCCGAACGGTTGTCGAATGCCCTCTGGTCAACAAAAACGGCCGTTATGAGATGGATTTTGCGGCCTATGACGAAATGATGACCGGGGCGGAAAAGATGGTGATCTTGTGCTCGCCCCATAATCCTGGTGGCCGGGTCTGGACGCAAGAGGAGCTGCAAGGCGTCGCCGATTTCGCAAAACGCCACGACCTGATACTGCTGTCGGACGAAGTGCACCACGATCTGGTTTATGCCGGGCACAAACACATCGCCATGCAAAACGCCGACCCGTCGATCACCGACCGGCTGCTGATGCTGACGGCACCGTCCAAGACCTTCAACATCGCCGGTCTGCACACAGGCCAAGTGATCATCCCCGATCCCGACCTGCGCGCGCGCTTTGCGGCCCGCATGGCAGCGCTCAGCCTTGCGCCAAACTCGGTCGGACAATTCGCAACAGCGGCGGCCTATTCGCCCGAAGGGGCCGAATGGGTCGAAGCTCAGGTGGCATACCTGGACCGGAACCGGCAGATCTTTGACGCGGCCATCGCCAATATCCCGGGGCTGTCCTCGATGAAGCTCGAATCCACCTATCTGGCCTGGATCGATTTCGCCGACACCGGCATGCCGCGCGAGGAGTTCACGAACCGCGTCGAGCAAGACGCCCAGATCGCGGCCAACCATGGCACCACTTTTGGTTTGGGCGGCGAAAGCTTCCTGCGGTTCAATCTGGGCACGCAACGCTCGCGCATCGAAGAGGCCTGCAACCGCCTGGCCCGCGCCTTCGGTGATCTGCAGTAACCATGTTGCGGCGGGTCCTCTGGACCATTCTGGCGCTGGTTTTGGTGACCGGCGTCAGTGTCATGCTGTGGGACCGCTTTGCGCCGCGTCCGCCACCACCGCCCCTGGCATTGGATGTTGATCGGATCGACCATATCCTGATTGAGAAGTCGGAGCGGCGTCTGACCGCTATGGTCGACGGCCAGGTGGTCATGCAGGTGCCGGTGGCGCTCGGGTTCGCGCCTGAAGGGGACAAGGTGCAGGAAGGCGACGGCAAGACGCCTCTGGGTGATTTCATCATCGACCGTCGAAACCCCAACAGCGCGTTTCATCTGTCCCTTGGTCTGAACTACCCGCGACCACAGGACATCACGCGGGCCAAGGCAGACGGCGTGGACCCCGGCAGCGACATCTTTATCCACGGCCAACCCAACGGCATCGTCGGCATTGCGCTGCCGGGCGACTGGACCGCAGGCTGCATCGCCATCGGTAACGCCCAGATGGCACGGCTCTGGTCCGTCACCCCCATCGGCACCTCGGTGGAAATCCGCCCCTAAATCGTAACCCTCCCGCCCGTCGATCAGGCATCAAAGATGCCCTCCTCCCGTTGGGCCGGGCCTCGCTTCGCTCGGCAGTTGGCACTCTGTGCTACCTGGTTCGCTCAAGGTCGAAACATCGACCACAAGCGATGACGCGCCGAGCCGGTAGGCGAGGCGCCCGGCCCAAGGCCGTTAGCGGGGCTGACGCAGTCAGGTCTGCTCGGGCGCGGGAGCCCCCCCCGCCCAACCAAATCACAGGTCAGCCGTCCTTGCCCAGCAAGGCAATCGGCGCATCCGGCTCGCGGTAGAAATCCAGCGGGGCCTTGTCTGCAGCCACCGTGTTGCGCTTGAACTCATAGCGCATTTCGCCCGCCTCATCCTCGGAGGCGATAATCAAACACTGATAGAGGTGATTGGCCCCGTCATACAAATCGACCAGCCCGCGCAGCCGCGGCGTGGTCTCGGCCTCGACCGCGAACCCATCTTTCCACAGACGCAGGACCTTGAAATACTCCTGCCCCATCTCAACCCGAAGACGGCTGGCCTTTTTCAAGCTGGCAATCCGGGCCGCATTCAGGCCATCGCTGATCTCTTTCGACACATAAGTGCTCATGCCGTTCCCTCCAGACGAACAACACCCAGCCTCGCCGGTATGGTGTCAAAATCAAGATAAGTTTTTATGACTTTGTGATTCCAGTTTCAGCGTTGCCGCGAATCCTCAGCCCCCTCCACTGTGCAGCGATGCAGAGATGTTGCGCGCTCAAACCCATGTGCGTCTGCGACCTCGAGCACTAACATGGAGGTAAGCAATCAATTCGGAGAACACTCATGGGCCTGCTCATTGACGGCACTTGGCATGACCAGTGGTATGACACCAAATCTCACGACGGCGCATTCAAACGCAGCGCAGCGCAGTTCCGCAACTGGATCACCGCCGATGGCGCGTCAGGCCCTTCAGGGACTGCAGGGTTTTCCGCGGAAACCGGACGCTACCACCTGTATGTCAGCTATGCCTGTCCGTGGGCCCATCGCACACTGATCTTTCGGCAGCTCAAGGGCCTTGCCAATCACATCTCGGTCTCGGCCGTGCACCCGGACATGCTGAACCAGGGCTGGAGCTTTGAGGCTGACGATCACGGCGCAACCGGTGATGACCTCTATGGTCTGACCCACGCGCATCAGATCTATACCAAGGCTGATCCCACCTATTCAGGTCGCGTCACGGTGCCGATCCTGTGGGATAAGGACCGCGAAACCATCGTGTCGAACGAAAGCTCGGAAATCATACGCATGTTCAATTCGGCCTTTGACGGGCTGACCGGCAATTCCGACGACTATTGGCCCGCCCCCATGCGCGATGCCATCGAAGAGGTCAACGCCCGCATCTATGACACGCTCAACAACGGGGTTTACAAGTCCGGCTTTGCCACAAGCCAAGCAGCCTATGACGCCGCCGTGCATCCCCTGTTCGACACGCTCGACTGGCTCGAAGAGCGCCTGTCTATTAACCGCTACCTGATGGGCGACACGCTCACCGAAGCCGATTGGCGGCTGTTCACGACGCTGATCCGGTTTGATCCGGTCTATCACCTGCATTTCAAATGCAACCGCAATCGGATCGTCGATTATCCAAACCTCTGGGCCTATACCCGCGAACTCTACCAGTGGCCGGGCGTGTCAGAAACGATAAACATGGAGCACATCGTGCGTCACTATCACTACAGCCACAACAGCGTGAACCCGCATCGCATCGTGCCGATCAACCCGGTGATCGACTACCTCGAGCCGCACGGCCGCGATCAGCGCACCGCTGCGTAGTGTTCGACCATCGCCGCCAGATCCTCTGGCGGCGTGCTGCTCTGCACATAGGCGCAGGCGTTCGGACTGTGGGCAAAGATTGACCCATCCGAGAAAAAACTGGTGTTGGTCACAAAGATGACCCGCGCGTCAGGGCGGCGGTAACTGGCAAAATCTGCAACGGCCAAGGCACTGCCGCCATCCAGCACCAGATCCAGCACGATGATTTCGAAATCTGTTCCGTATAATGCCAGAATCGCCTGTTCTTGCGAGTTCACCAGCGTGACCTCGGCCCCTTGCCGTTCAAGATGGCGTTTCCACAGCACTCCCAGATCTGGGTTGCCTTCAACAATCAGAACATTCATCGCAGACATCAGGCACGTTCTTTATGCAGATTTTGTGCCTCTCCCCTTTCCAACCGTGATCTTTCTTTTCCCTTAACAAACTCTTAACACAATGCGATGCGAGTGCAGGAATATGCTCCGCGCTTGTGTATCCGGCAAAATTCCGCTTGAACCGAATCTGACCCATCATACCGCAAAATCGGACCCGTGGCATGGCTGACCCTATCGACATCAACCCTCGCGCCAAACGCGACCACGGCGGTGGTCTGGCTGCGGCGCGCGCGCAGTTCGGCGGCAAGCCTCAGGACTGGATCGACCTGTCGACAGGTATCAATCCTGCGCCCTATCCGGTCGAAGGTCTGACCGCGCAGGACTGGGCCGCCCTGCCCGATCATGATGCATTTGAACGGCTGGTCCAGGCCGCCCGCTCGTTTTGGCAGGTGCCCGATGGGGCCGCCATCTTGCCGGCCCCTGGCGCCTCAGCCCTGATTGCCCGACTCCCCATGCTGTCACCCGCTGCCCGGATCGAGATCACGCCACCCACCTACAACGAACACGCTGCCGCATTTGCCGCTCAGGGCTGGCAGGTTTCTGATCAAGCCCCCGCCGAGGCCCGCGTTCTGGTGCACCCAAACAACCCGGACGGGCGGCTCTGGTCCCAGGAAGATGCCAAGGGCCACAAACTGACGGTCATCGACGAGAGTTTTTGCGACGTCACGCCCGAGTCGAGCTTGATCCATCTGGCCGAGGCAGAAAACACCATCATCCTGAAAAGCTTTGGCAAGTTCTGGGGGCTGGCCGGTCTACGTCTTGGTTTCGCCATCGCCCGGCCCGAAATCATCTCGCGGCTCAACGACATGACCGGACCCTGGGCGGTGTCGGGGCCCGCGCTGCGCGTCGGGACCCAAGCCCTGCAGGATTGGGCTTGGGCTGAAGAGACTCGCGTGGCCCTTGCGTGCGAAGCAGACCGGTTGGACGCCCTGGTAACAGCCAAGGGTGCAAAGGTTGCTGGCGGCACCTCGCTCTTTCGCCTCTACCACGTGGACAACGCCAAGGCCTGGCAAGACCGGCTGGCAGAAAAGCACATCTGGAGTCGCATCTTCCCCTATTCCGACACTTTCCTGCGCCTGGGCCTTCCGCCTGCTGACCGCTGGGACCAGTTGGAGAACGCCCTATGACGCCTTTTGTCCTTGCCTCGGCCATGTTGCTGGATGCCGCCTTGGGAGAGCCCGATTGGCTCTGGTCGCGGCTACGTCACCCTGCTGTGCTGATGGGGGACTGCGTCGGCTGGCTTGAACAGCGTCTGAACAAGGGCGACAATCGCCGCATCAAAGGTGCGGCGGCTGTTGTTGTCCTGACGCTTGGGGCTTGGGGGCTGGGACTGTTGCTTTCGGCCCTTGGTCCGGTGGTCGAAATCCTGTGTTGTGCGATCCTGTTGGCGCATCGCTCGCTGGTTGGTCACGTTCAGGACGTCGCTGATGCCCTGCGCCTGTCGGTCAGCGACGCCCGCCACATGGTCGCCCGTATCGTCAGCCGAGATACCCAGGACATGACCGGCCCGCAGGTGGCGCGCTCTGCCATCGAAAGCGCATCTGAAAACCTCAGCGATGGGGTAGTGGCACCCGCTTTCTGGTTCCTGATCGCGGGCCTGCCGGGGTTGTTGATGTACAAGGTGATCAACACCGCCGACAGCATGGTAGGCTACCGCAACGATCGGTTCCTGCACTACGGTTGGGCTTCGGCCCGCTTTGATGATCTGCTCAACCTGATTCCCGCCCGTCTGACCGGTCTGCTGATCGTCGTCCTGTCCAACCAATGGTCCAAAACAGCAGAGATCATCGAGGACGCGCAACGCCACATTTCGCCCAACGCCGGTTGGCCCGAGGCCGCCATGGCCCGTGCCTTGAATGTGGCGCTGGCTGGCCCACGCAGCTATCACGGCCAGATCCGCCACCTCGCCTGGGTCAACGAAGGCGCGCGTGAAGACATCGGCGCGCGCGAGGTCGAGCGCGCCGTGAACATGCTCTGGCAGGTCTGGGCGCTGTGCCTGGGTCTGGTGATTGCCTGCCTCGTGGTGATGCTGATAGTGTGATCCAAACAACCATTGGACACACTGATTTCATGAAACTTTCCCACCTTCTGGCCGCCCTGATCCTGCTGCCCGGCGCAACCTTTGCGCAATGCGGCGGCTCTTTTTCCAGCTTCATTTCCGGCCTCAAGTCCGAAGCACAGGCACAGGGATTTGACGCAGCAACCACCGACCGCTTCTTTCAGGGCGTAAGCCAGGACCAAAAGGTACTACGCGCAGACCGGGCACAGGGCGTGTTTCAGAAACCCTTCATCGAATTTTCCCGCCGCCTGATCTCGCAAAACCGGATCGACCGGGGCCGTGCAATGGGTAAGAAGTACGATGCCGTATTCGACCGCATCGAAGCGCAATACGGCATCTCTCGCGGGGTGCTGCTGGCGTTCTGGGCGTTCGAGACCGATTACGGCTCTTTCCAAGGGGATTTCAACACCCGTAACGCCCTCGTCACGCTCGCTCATGACTGCCGCAGGCCCGAGCTGTTCCGGCCCCAGATCTTTGCCGCGCTGGAACTCTACGCCAAGGGAAATTTCGATCCCGCCCGCACCACAGGCGCCTGGGCCGGTGAAATCGGAATGGTGCAGATGCTGCCCCGTGACATTCTGGAGAACGGTGTAGATGCGGACGGCGATGGCGTCGTTTCGTTGAAGACATCCGCCCCTGACGCGCTGACCTCGGGTGGTAAAATGCTGTCTCATCTGGGTTGGGCAGCTGGCCAGCCCTGGCTGCAAGAAGTCACAGTGCCCGCCAGTATGGACTGGTCGCTGAGCGGACCTAAGAAACCACGCGCCCTCTCCGAATGGCGGGCAATGGGTATTCAGGCGCGCTCAGGGTCGCTTGCGGACCTTCCCGCCTCGCTGATCCTGCCGCAGGGGCACAAAGGCCCAGCCTTCTTGGCCTATCCGAACTTTGACGTCTATTTCGAGTGGAACCAAAGCTTTGTCTACGTGCTTACAGCGGCCTATTTCGCCACCCGGTTGGAAGGCGCGCAGATCTATGAAGCAGGCAATCCCGATCAGGGGCTGGACGGCGCACAAATGAAGCAACTGCAACGCAAATTGCAAGCACGCGGCCACGACGTGGGCAAAGTCGACGGTATCCTGGGCGCGGGCACCCGTGCCGCCGTCCAGGCCGAGCAGGCCCGCCTTGGCCTGCCTGCTGACGCCTGGCCGACCCCTGCGTTGCTAGCGAAGCTCTGAAAATGACCGGCAGTCTCTGACTCCGGGGAGGCTCCCTCCCGTTGGGCCGGGCCGAAGGCGAGGCGCCCGGCCCAAGTCCGCCAGCAGAGCTGACGCAGTCAGGTTTGCTCGGACGCGGGAGCCCTACGAGTCTGCTGAAGCGCCGAGACTACTTCCCGGCTTCCGGGCGCACCGGATACCGCTCGCCTTTTTCGGTGATCAGAACCAACCGCCCCTTGCTGTGAACAAACAGATCACAGCGGTTGAACCCGTTGCGAAAGGCGGTGCAGATGCTGCCATCTTCGACCACCTCAAACGTGCCAAAAGCCGTGCCCCCGCCATTTTCGGCGGAATAGGTATAGGAGTACGCTCCACCGGCTGAATACCGTGATTGCCCATCGTCGTAGAATGTCAAAACCCGCCCTTCGAGCGCGCTCACTTCGGTTCGTGTCAAAGGCACATCCCCCTGGCGCAAACGCCATTCAGCTGCCGATGCAGCGCCAGAGAGAAGAAGAAAGATCAATAGATATCGCATGGTCCGATCTTGCCGCGCCATGCTCCACCTTTGGAATCACGTTCGGGTGAACGGCTCAGGGGCGGATGCCGAACTCGAAAATCAGGGGCAAGCGGCCTTTGTTCTGCCGCCGCACCAGCTTGACCTCATCCTTGTCGATCTGAATGTCACATTCCCCCGGCTGGCTGGGCAGGTTGACGCAGATATGCCCTTTCCAATGCAGCTTGACATTCCCGCTCACGGACACGCCATCCCCGAACCGATCAGCAAGTTCACCGCCGCTCAAGCCGCCCTCTTCCGGCTCATACTGCATCTGTTGCAAACCGGACACTGTGCCGCTTTCGGTTGCAAAATCCGTTCCGAAACGAGAGGCCCCGATGCGCCATAACGCCAATTCATCCGCAAGAGCGGGAAACGCCAAAACCATGATAACAAAGGCATAAACGATACGCATGTCGCCAGCGTAACAGACAGTTGCCGCTTTTTCTACCAAAGCGTGATCAAGCGACCAGAGATTCCGCTTTCTTCAAATCGACAGACACCAACTGGCTCACACCCTGCTCCTGCATGGTCACCCCGAACAGGCGGTCCATCCGTGCCATCGTCACCGCGTGGTGGGTGATGATCAAGAACCGTGTATCGGTCTGGCGGCACATCTCGTCCAGCAGATCACAGAACCGCGTGACATTGGCATCGTCCAACGGAGCGTCGACCTCATCGAGCACGCAGATCGGCGCCGGGTTCGCCAGGAACACCGCAAAGATCAACGCCATCGCCGTCAGTGTCTGCTCGCCGCCAGACAACAGCGACAATGTCGACAACTTCTTGCCCGGCGGCTGGCACATGATTTCCAGCCCTGCATCCAGCGGGTCCTCGCTTTCGACCATCACCAAATTGGCCTCGCCGCCACCAAAGAGGTGTTTGAACAGCATCGCAAAGTTCGAATTCACCTGCTCAAAGGCGGTCAGCAGGCGCTCACGCCCCTCGCGGTTCAGGCTGGCAATGCCGTTGCGCAGGGTCTTGATCGCTTCTTCCAGATCCGACTTTTCGGCCAGCAAAGTGTCGTGCTCTTCCTGCACCTCGCGTGCGTCCTCTTCAGCGCGCAAGTTCACCGCGCCCATGGCGTCGCGCTGCCGCTTGTGGCGGTTGACCTCGGCCTCAAGTGTTTCGGCATTGGGCATCTTGTCGGGATCCACGTCCAACTCATTGAGAAGCTGGTTCGGCGTCAGCTGCTGATCCTCGGCAATCCGCTCGGCTGCCGCCACAACGGTTTCGCGCGCTGCCTCGGCCCGAGCTTCTGCCGCAGCCCGCGCCTCGCGCGCCTCGGACGCCAGCCGCTCGGCCTCGCGTTCGGCCAACATTGCCTCGCGATGGGTCGCCTCACCCACGGCCAAGGCGTCGGCGGCCAGCTTGCGGCGTTCCTCGGCGACCTCGGATTGTTCTGCCAGCTCTTCTCGCGCTTCGGCAATCTCGCTCGGGACCGACATCGCCTCGGCCAGATCTTCCTCGGATGTTGCCTTACGCTCGACCAATTCCGCGATCCGCTTTTCCGCCGTATCCAAACGGTGCCGCCAACCGCTGATGTCCTTGGTCACCTCTTGCGAACGTTTGGTGCGCGCATCCCCCTCGCGCCGCAGCTCATCATGCGCAGACCGATGCGTCAGCATGGTAATCCGGGCTGCCTCGACCGTCTGTTTGATGTCCTCGACCTGCTGACGCGCTGTATCCAGATCCCCCAGCTCGGACAAAGCCTTTTCGGCCTCTCGCATCTGCACCCGCGCAGACATGGCATCCTCTTTGTGCCGGTCCACGGCCAATCCCAAAGTCTCAAGCCGCCCCTGCGCCAGGTTGCGATCAGCTTCGGATTTCGACAGTGCCCGCGCGGCTTCGGCCACGCGCTGATCGGCAGCGCGGCGCGCCTCGCGTGCGCGGCGGTCTGCCTCGGTCACATCCGCCAATTGCTGCGACAGCGACTCATGTGCAGCCTTTGCGCCCTCGGCCCGTGCCGTCACGCGCTCCAATTCCTGTTTGAGCGCCTCGAGCCGGTTCAGCTGTTCCAACCGCATCGCCGCGGCGCTTGGCGCATCCTCGGCCCAGGCGCGGAACCCGTCCCACCGCCACAGATCCCCCTCGCGCGAGACCAGCCGCTGCCCCGGTTTCAACGCCGCTTGCAACCGCACGCCTTCATCACCGCGCACAATCCCGATCTGTGCAATTCGACGGCTCAGGCGGTCCGGCCCCGACACATGCAGCGCGAGCGGTTCTGCGCCCTCGGGCAACGCTTGATCCCCGTCATATCCAGGCACCTGCACCCAGCCAGACGGACCCTCATCCTCGACCAAGGGCGCGCGCAAGTCATCCGACAGCGCCGCACCAAGGGCCTTTTCATATCCCGGTGCCACGCGCAGCAGGTCCATCACCTGCCCGCCTTCGGCCGTGTCCCGCGCCACCAGCTTGGCCAGCGCCGTGGTCTCGGCCCGGATCGCGCCAACCTCGCCCTCGGCCTCGGACCGCTGCGCGCGGGCCTCGGACTCGCGCGCTTGCGTCTCGGTGCGCAGCTCGTCCGCGGCTGCCAGAGCTTCCTCGGCCGCCTCCGCTGCCTCGGTTGCCTCTTCCTCGGCGTCCAGAGCCTCGCCATAGGCATCCACCGCCTGCTCCAAAGCCATCTCGGCCTCGCTCACGGCATCGCGGGCCCGGGCCTCTTCGCCTTCGGACCGCTCCAGTGTTTTCCGGCTGTCATCCACGAGACGCTGAGCCGACTGATGGCGCGCGGCCAGACGGGCGACATCCTCGGTCATCTGAGACAGGTGATCCTCGCGCTCTTGCAGTACGCTTGCCGCCTCGCGCGACACTTCGGCGGCCTCGGCCAGCTTGTCGGCCTGGCCTTCGCTGGCTTTGGCAAGCTCGCGCGCCTCCCACTCCAACCGTTCGATGGTGTCGCCGGCGTCGCGGTTCAAACCCGTCTCGCGTTCGATATCCTGGCCCAGTTGGTTGATCCGCGCTGTCAGCGTCTCAATCGTCTGGCGGGCACGGACCTCTTGGTCGCTCAGCGCATCACGCTGCACCTGCATCCGCTGCAGCACGGCTGCGGCAATCGCCTCTTCCTCGCGCAGGGGTGGCAGGGCCTCCTCGGCAACTCCGCGCGCCTTGGCTGCGGCCCGCGCCATTGCCTCGGCCTGCGCGGCTTCGGTCGTGCGCCCACGCAGCACTTCTTCGGCGCTCAGCCGCGCCTCATCCGCCTCTTTCCAGCGGCGATAGAGCAGCATCCCCTCGGCCTGCCGCAGCAATGATCCAATCTCGCGATACCGCGCCGCCTGCCGGGCCTGCCGCGCCAATTGGCCTAGCTGCGCCGCCAATTGCTCCAACACGTCATCCACACGGGTCAGGTTGGTCTCGGCGCCCTTCAGCTTCAACTCGGCCTCATGCCGCCGTTGATACAGGCCAGAGATCCCCGCCGCCTCTTCCAGGATACGCCGCCGCGCCTTGGGTTTGGCGTTGATCAGCTCCGAGATCTGCCCCTGCCTCACCAGCGCCGGCGAATGCGCCCCGGTAGAGGCATCAGCAAACAGCATCTGAACGTCGCGCGCCCGCACGTCCTTGCCGTTCGTCTTATAGGCACTCCCTACGTCACGGGTGATCCGGCGAATGATCTCCAGCTGGTCGCTGTCATTGAACCCCGAAGGCGCCAAGCGTTCGGAGTTGTCCATCAACAGCGACACTTCGGCAAAGTTGCGCGCGGGCCGAGTCGCGGCGCCTGCAAAGATCACATCTTCCATCCCGCCGCCGCGCATGGCCTTGGGACGGTTTTCCCCCATCACCCAACGCAAAGCTTCCAGCAGATTGGACTTGCCGCAGCCGTTTGGCCCGACGACTCCGGTCAGCCCGTCGGCGATCACCAGATCGGTCGGGTCGACAAAGCTTTTAAAGCCGGTCAATCGGAGTTTGGTAAAGCGCAAACGGCAGGCCTTTGGTGATTCCTTATCCCAACCAGCCTGCGCAGCCATTTGCGACCTGTCAACGCTGACGCCACCCTATCTAGACCGGCGATCCGTGTTATCCACAAGATATTGCTACTGTGGGTCGCAAGTCATATCCGTTCGACCGTCTCCTGACGCGGTGATCCACGTGACCTGCTCACACTCCAAAGAGGGGTACTTGAACTTGGGATCGCCGCCATAAGGCTCACAGGTGATGTTCGTCCAAATCTCGGACCCGTTTGAGAATGAGGTCGAGTTCCACTCGTGACATTCATACTGTGGCTTGCCCGAGTTGGAGGCATTTTTCTGCGCCTCTCCGGCCACGATCTTGTCGGCCTCGGCAATGAACGCCTGCGCCTGCGCCGGATTGCAGCCTTTGACGCCCCAAGTCACAAAGCGGCTGACGCGGTACACCTTGGCAATGGGACAACCCGACAGCTTTCCCATCATCTGCTCAAGCGCCACGTAATAGGCATCCGCGTCGTGCAGGTCCGACACCCGACGACGCGCCTTGACCACATCATCATTGATCTGCAGTTCAACAGCATAGCCACCGACATTCAGTTTTTGCACCGGCTCACCATCCGTGAACCCCGCCTCGGGCGGGGCGCAGGCGACAGCCAGACAAAGGGTGGCAAAAGCAAGGAACCGGATCATGCTGCCACCCTCGGCAGGAATGGTTAACAATTCCTTAGTCAGACAGAGCCCGACGCAGAACCGCGCCCAATCTGGACACCCCTTCGACAATCGCCGCCTCTCCTGAGTTGGAAAAGCTCAACCGGATCGTGTTGATGCCTGATCCATCGGCAAAGAACGCTCCACCGGGCACAAAGGCCACTCGTTCCTCGCGGATCGCACGGTCCAGCAGCGCGGCCCCGTCCATGCCCTTGGGCAGGGTAATCCAGACAAACATGCCACCTTCGGGCTTTGTCCATTCGACGCCTTCTGGCATATGATCGGCCAAGGCGGCCAGCATCGCATCCCGCCGCGCGCTGTAGGCTGCACGCAAGTTGCTGACATGCCGGTCAAAACAGGCTTCGGCCACACCATGGATGGCCAACTGGTTGATGGTCGGCGAATGCAGATCCGCCGCCTGTTTCATCAGCACTAGTTTCGCGATCACAGGCTTGGCCGCCACGATCCAGCCCACGCGCAACCCAGGCGAAAGGGTCTTGGAGAACGACCCGCAATAGATCGTCCGGCACGCCTCCAGATCGCCCTTCTGAGCCAGTTCCATCGCCAGGATCGGCTGGATCGCCTCGCCGTCATAACGTAATGCCTGATAAGCTCCATCCTCGATGATCGCACAATCCAGCGTCTCGGCCATGTCCAGCAGGCGCGCGCGCCCCGCCGCATCCACCGTCTCGCCCGTTGGGTTCGAGAAATCAGCCGACAGGTAGGCGAACTTGACCCGCCCGCCCGCAGCCTCGGCCCGCTCAGCATAGTCGGACACACCATGATTGACGCCCAGATCCAGCCGATCAAATCGCGGCTCGTAAGCGTTGAACGCCGCCAAGGCCCCCAGATACGTCGGCCAGTTGACCAGAGCCGTGTCCCCCGGCGACAACATCAGCTTGCCCAGGTAATCCAACGCCTGCTGCGAACCGGATGTGATGAGGATGTTGTCCACATCACAAGGCACCCCAATGCCCGCCATGTGCTCCGCCAGCCATTCCCGCAACGGCAGATATCCTTCGCTCACCGAATACTGCAACGCCTTGGCCTGATGCTCGGCATCCAGCGCCTGTGCATAGGCGGCCTGAAACGCCTGCGCCGGGAACAACGCCGGATCCGGAATGCCCCCCGCAAACGAGATGATGTCGGGCTGGTCCAGCAGTTTCAGCAACTCGCGGATTTCCGACGCCTTGAGCCGGTCGGCGCGGGTTGCGAACATCTCCTCTAGCTTCATTTGTCTCTCTCCTCCAAAACTGCGGGCCAGCCTAGGCAGACGTTGGGTTAAGTCAAACATGCTGACCTTTGTTACATCAATTGTGATCAGTCAGCCTCTCTGACCTTTCCCCGCTTGCAGCCACGCTACAGCCGTGGTCATATGTTTTGACCAATTTGAACGAAGGCCCCGGTCATGCCCTTTCAGAAAGTCCAGCCCGAGAAACTGTCGACCTCGGTGGTGCGTCAGATTGAACTGCTGATCCTGCGCGGTATCCTGCGCCCGGGCGAACGTCTGCCATCGGAACGCGAACTGGCCGACAGGTTGGGCGTCTCGCGCCCCTCGCTGCGTGATGCCATTGCCGAGCTACAGGAGCAAGGACTGCTGACCGCCAAGGCAGGCTCGGGCGTTTTTGTGGCCGAGGTTCTGGGCAACGCCTTTTCGCCCGCGCTCACGCGGCTGTTTGGCGCCCATGACGAGGCGATGTTCGACTACCTCTCGTTCCGGCGCGACATTGAAAGTCTGGCGGCCGAACGTGCGGCGCGACTGGGGTCGGACAGCGACCTCAAGGTGATTCAGGCGATCTTTGACAAGATGGTCGTGGCCCACGGCTCTCCGGGATCCGACGAGGAAGCTCGGCTGGACGCCGAGTTCCACATGGCCATCCTTGAGGCGAGCCACAACGTCGTGATGCTGCACATGATGCGGTCCATGTTCGATCTGCTGCGCGCGGGTGTCTTCTACAACCGACGCATCATGTTTCACCAACAACACACCCGCGCCTCAATCCTGGACCAGCACCGCGCCATCAACGACGCCCTGCAGGCCCGCGATCCCGTCGGCGCCAGGGCCGCGGTTGAGGCACATCTGAATTTCGTCAAACAATGCCTGTCCGACCAGCAGATCGCCGAACGCAACGAAGCCATCGCCCGGCAAAGGTTGGAACACGAAACCGGGCAAGGTTAACCCCGCACCCAATGTGGATCAAAGAATCGGGGGCGCTCCCGCACCCGAGCGATCCTGGCTGCGCCAGCCCCGCTAACGGCCTTGGGCCGAGCGCCGGGCAAAGCCCGGCGCGGTTTCGCTTGGGGCATCTGGTTCGCCACACGCGCCACACGCCGAGCGCAGCGAGGCCCGGCCCAACGGGAGGAGGTTTTTCGCCAGAAAAATTGACGACGGGCGGGAGCCCCCCCCCCTTTCTTGCCCAAACGGCAGCCACAAAAAAACCCGGCCTCAAGGCCGGGTTCTTTCAAATCATTCAGGCGCGGTCTGCTTAGTGCAGCTTTGCGTCCACTTCGGCGATGGCCGCGTCGATCAGCTTGTTGCCTTGCGCTGCGGTCATCTGCTTGGCGATCACCTCGTTTGCCGCCGAAACGGCGATGGTGATGGCCTGGTCGCGGACCTCTTTCACAGCCGAGGCCTCAGCCGATGCAATCTGGTCCTGCGCAGCGGCCAGACGGCGTGCAATCGATACTTCCAGATCGGCCTTGGCCTGCTCTGCTGCCAGAGAGGCGTCTTCTTTTGCAGCAGCCACAATAGCAGCGGCCTGGTCCTGCACCTCTTTCTGCTTGCGCTCATACGAGGCCAGCAGGGCTTGGGCTTCATCACGCAGCGCGCGGGCTTCATCAAGCTCGGACTGAATGCCCTGAGCGCGATTGTCCAGCGCACCGCCGATCATGCCGGGCACCTTGAAGTAGAACAGCACCCCGATGAACACCAGAAAGCCCAGTGTCACCACAAAGTCGGTGTTGCCCAGCGACACGAACGGACCGCTTGCGGCAAGCGCGGGGCTTGCGACGCCAGCTGTCAGGATAAGGGCGAGAGTGTTACGCATGGCTCTTATCCTTTCATCCGGGCGTCGATCGCACCTGCGATACCAGCCTCATCCGCCTGACCGCCCAGTGCGGTCACGATCTCGCCTGCGGTGTCCTTGGCAACGGCCTGAATGCTGTCCAGAGCACCGGCACGGATCTCGGCAATTGCCGCTTCCGATTCAGCTGCCTTGGCGGCAATCTCGGCATCCGCCTTGGCGATGGCCACATCCAGGTCAGCCTGGATTTCGGCGCGTGCCTCGGCTGCGATGGCCTGTGCTTGCGCACGGGCATCTGCCAGAGCCTTGTTATAGGCTTCTTCCGCTTCAACCGCTTTGGCTTTCAGGTCCTCGGCGGCAGCAATGTCGTTTGTGATGGTGCCCTGACGTTCAGCCAGGATAGCACCGATGCGCGGCAGAGCCACACGCGACAGGATCAGAAAGATCACGACCAGCGTAATGACGAGCCAGAAGATCTGGTTGCCCATCCACTCTCCGCAGAGCTGGGGCATGCCGACCGCGCTGCCGTACGAGTCGACGCAGGCGCTGACGAAATCTGTTGTCTCAGTTGCCATGTCGGTCTCCTTGGAAACTTAGCTTACATTGGGCAGCGCGAACGTGTCGAACTGCCCAACCGTAAGGATGTCGGTTCCCGAAGGTCTTAGACGGCAAACATCAGCAGCAGAGCGACCAGGAATGCGAAGATGCCCAGAGCTTCTGCGAACGCGATACCGATGAACAGGGTCGCGGTTTGCGATGCGGCGGCCGAAGGGTTGCGCAGAGCGCCGGCCAGGAAGTTGCCAGCCACGTTACCAACACCGATAGCGGCTGCGCCGGAACCGATTGCTGCCAGGCCTGCGCCGATGTGTGCGAGATCGCCTTCCATGAGAATTCTCCTTACGATTGGAAGTTTCGATTTTAGGGGTTCAGAACCTTAGTGCGACGGATGCAGCGCATCCTTCAGATACACACAGGTCAGAATTGTGAATACGTAAGCCTGGATAAAGGCCACGAGGATTTCCAGGCCGTACATGGCCGTGATCGCCAGAACGGAGACCGGAGAGATGACGGTGATTGCGGCAAAGCCAGCAAACACCTTGATCACCGCGTGACCCGCCATAACGTTACCAGCAAGACGGATCGAGTGGCTGACGGGGCGCACAAAGTACGAGATCAGCTCGATCACGGCCAGGATGGGACGCAATGCCAGCGGCGCGCTCGACACCCAGAACAGGCCCAGGAAACCGGCACCGTTGATGACGAAACCCAGAATGGTCACGGTCAGGAACACGGCCAGAGCCAGCACGGCGGTTACGGCAAAGTGCGACGTCGTGGTGAAGGACATCGGCAAAAGGCCAAGGAAGTTGGCGCTGACGATGAACATGAAAAGCGTCATGATGTAGGGGAAGAACTTCAGGCCGTCCTTGCCGCAAACGTCCTCGACCATCTTGTAGATGAAGCCATAGGTCAGTTCCGCGATCGACTGGCCGCGGCCGGGGACAATGGCACGCTTCGACGTCGGCAGAACCAGCAGGGCAATCACGGCCACAATGGCCAGGGCCAGCCACAGGGTCACGTTGGTGATGGTGAACATGCCAACTGCGCCGTCGCCAAACAAGGGTTTGACGATGAACTGATCCATCGGGTGGAAAACCAGGCTGCTGCCTTCTGCGGTCGAATCGCTTGCCACGATCTAATCCCTCTCGTTCTTCTCGGCGCCGGTGTCTTGCTCGGCGGCCAATGCCTTGTCCTGAACCTCTTTCGCGCTGCGCATCATCGTCTTGATGCCGGCGGCAAGGCCCAACAGTGTAAACAGCACCAGGAATATCGGGATGGTCCCGAACAGGTAATCCAACCCGTACCCAATGCCAAAGCCGATCCCGATGCCGGCCGTCATTTCGATGACCATCCGCCAGGCAAGCTCGCCATGGGAAAAGCCCCGATCTACACGCTCGGTCGGCTCGTTCGCCTTTTTCACCGTCGCGATCCGCGCCTCCAGCTGCGACAGGCGCTGCTTTTGGTCTTCTTCGGTCACGGGTGAACCCCTCACGTTGTCTTGGGGTAGGTGCTAAGGCCGAGGGGGTTCAGAGTCAACGACAGTTATGCCGCAGCCAATACCGCATTAAGGCGTTGTTTTTATTTTATAAAAAACACACCCTAGAGTCTTGCTGCGTGGGCCTTCAACCGCAAAACCCCCTGAATTCACCCGATTTCCATATTCAACCAAAAGGTTGATTAACGCATATCCAACCGAAGTTTGCCCCGCGTCCGCAAGTTGCAGACACAGGCTCATCACCATTTGGTCGCCCCAGACGCTCATTTACCGACAGGGGGATAACCGCCCCCGTCAAACGGGCATTCCAATTTTCTCGCCCACAAACAAGACCAGCGAGTAACTGCTTACTGCTGCGCCGCTTTAGGGGCGGCTCACAGACCCCACGTGAACCCTGTTTCCGTTTCGGTCAGGTCCCAAAGCCTGACCATGACTGCCTTTTCATAGGCTTGTGGGTGCAGAGTCCCCCTGCCAACTGGACCAACGAATTCCATTCGGCCAGTTGGACCATAGAGCGCTCGCTGCTCCAATCCTTTTTCAGTGGCGCACATGACTTCGGGCCACGACCCTCTTTCTGCCGATTGCACCATGGGCGACAGAGACATCAGGCCAAACAGGATCCGTGTCATCAGATTGCCGCTGGTGGAGATCAGGGATGTTCGCGAAGAGCCAGGATGGCAGACGTAAACCTCCACGTCAGTTTTGCCCGCAGCCGCCATCCGATCCTGCAATTCAAACGCAAACATCATCTGCGCCAGCTTACTTTGTGAATAGGTCTTGTTCTGGTGATAATTCTTGTCCCAGTTCATGTCGTCGAACTGGATTGTCTTGATGCCCATGTTGTAACCAAGACTGCTCACGACGACGATCCGGCCCTGCGACCCTTCGATCCGATCGAAAAGCAGACCGCATAGCAGGAAGTGGCCGTAGTGGTTCGTGCCGAGCATGCTTTCATGCCCGTCTTCAGTGAATTTCTGGGTTGGCACCTGCGCTATGGCGGCGTTGCAGATAAGCACATCGATCCGTGGAACGGTTTTCAGCACCTCCGATGATGCCGCGCGGACGCTCGCAAAGGACGCAAGGTTCATGTGAACAAAACTCACCTCTGTCTCCTCGCCAAACTCAGTCTTCAGCTCCGCAATGGCGGCTTGCGATTTCTCTACCGAGCGGTTCAGCATCACCACCTTCGCCCCCTTGTTCAGCAGCGTACGCGCCGCCTGAAACCCCGCGCCCGCATTGGCCCCGGTGATAAGATAAGTCTGTCCAGTGAGGTCACCAAGGCGATCTGGCGTCCAACCGTTTGGCCCGTATGTGGTGTCCGGCATTGTCGTGCTCCATCTTTGCGTCAGGGTCGGAACCGCGCGACGTGTGGCCCCAATCTGAGTATGCAGATAACTCTCGCAGGCCCTATCAAATAGGCGAGATCGTCGCGATTTCTTGCCTGATTGTATCAAGGCGGTTGTGAAGGTTCATCGCACCCCCTTACAAAGCTCATATGAGCAAGGATCGGATCAGACAGCTAATCGCTGACCAAACCGACCGGGACGGATTAACCGAAACGGGCATAGAGGGCGTGCGTCTGTTTCGAGCCACGCAAGCCATTCCTTGCGTCCCGGCCGTATATGATCCCTGCGTCGTGGCCATTGTCAGTGGTGCAAAGGAAGCGGTTCTGGATGGGCAGAGATTCCTCTATGACGAGCGTCACTATCTGTGTTGCCCAATGTCGTTACCGGTCAAGGCCGGCACGCCGTCCGCTACAACAAAAGACCCGCTTTACGGCGTTCTTGTTTCACTAAATCAGCGTGTAATGACCGAAATCACTTTGGAAATGGCGTACGCCCAAAGCGCCCTGCCTTCGGCCAAGGGTGAACTGCGCGCACAAGGAATCAAGCTGGCGAAGTGGGACGTGGCATTTTCCGAAGCGTTGCTGCGGCTGCTGCAACTTGACGCCAACGAAACCGATAAGGCCGTCCTCGGGCAGGCGCGCTTGCGAGAACTGCTCTACGCCATTTTGAAAGGCGAGGCTGGTTACTTCGCCCGCCAGGCTTTTGGCGCAGGAAATGCCATCGCGCGTTCTATCGCGCATGTGTCGTCCAATTTGGACGTACAGACCTCGATTGATGACATGGCAAGCCGAGCAGGCATGAGCCGGGCTGTTTTTCATCGGAAGTTCAAACAGGCCACGACGATGACTCCTATCCAGTTCGTGAAGTCGATGCGCTTGAGCAACGCCGCTATGAAGATCGCGGGCGGCATGACGGTCAATCAAGCAGCGATGGACGTCGGCTATGTGAGCCCGTCACAATTCAGCAGAGAGTTCAAACGCATGTACGGTCAGTCTCCAAGGCAATGGAGCGATGCTCAAATCCTACCGATGGGAGCCTCCTAGGGTCAGGCATTATAACCGGAACAGGGCCATCCTCGCAGGTCCGCCGTCTCCTCCAGAAGCCATTCTCGAAAAGCGCGCGCGGCCTTGTGTCGGCGGGCTTTCGTGCTTTGCACAAGCCGCATGGCACCATCGCGAAACCCCACGTCAAAGCAGCGGATCAACCGTCCGGCGGCGAGATGCCCAGCGACGCAGTCCCCAGCCCCCAGATAGACACCCAGACCTTGCAGCGCCGCCTCGAACGCCAGCTCGGTTTCCAGATGTTTGCGCGGATCGGGCACCTCGCCCGGCGCCAATCCCGCCAACTGCCCCCACCGATCCCAGATGCCCGCCCCGCGATCCTTGAACCGGCGATATTGCAGCACTTCGCGCGGATCGCGCCACCCCTCGGGCCGCAGATCCGGCGCGGCATAGACATGGAGCGGCGTGTCACTGATCAGGTCGGACGGCGCGTCCAGCACACCCCGAAAGGCGAACCGCAAAGCAATGTCCGCCTCATAGCGGTCCACATCCGCCAACGCATTGGTCGCCTCGACATGTACCTCGACATCCGGAAAGACAGCATAAAACCGTTTCAACCGCGGCATCAGCACCTTGAGCGCGAAGAGCGGCTCGCTGCTGACGGTGATCCGGCCTTCAGGGGCCTCGCCCAGATCCTCGGTTGCGTCCGAGATCAGATCAAGCGCGACAGTCACCCGCGACAGGTAGTTGCGCCCCTCGGCCGTCAGCTCCAACCCGCGCGGCAGATCCCGAAACAAGGCAACGCCCAATCGGTGCTCGAGCCCCCGCACATGCCGACTGATCGCCGAATGGCTGACATTCAGTTCTTCGGCGGCACGGCTAAAGTTCTCGTGGCGACCAGCAGCTTCAAAGGCGCGCAGGGCATTCAGGGGCGGTAAGGGGCGGCTCATGCCTGATTTGTGAGTTTTTTGCACATAAGATGTCAAGCAATTGAAATTGTGAAACGTCGATCAGACGCCCATATCCGTAATACAGTAAGGACAAGAGGTGCCCCATGACCGCAATAGACGCAATCCGCCCCGCAAAACCAACCATCAATTTTTGGCACACAGTATCCCTGTGGCCCTTTGCCATGCGGCAGGCACCTTCGTGCCCGATGCCGCCAAGCGACAGGTTGGCACGCGATGCCGGGCTCTCGCCGACTGAACGCGAGCTCTTGACGTTGCAATGGCCGTCGCAGACGACACGCCATCCGATGCTCTGAACCCTTTCCGGGCGGCAATTCTCAGGCTATGACCAAGGCATGAGCGACCAACTTGATGCCGTCTTTGCCGCCCTGGCCGATCCCACCCGCCGCACGATCCTGTCGATGCTGCTCGAGGATGACATGGCGGTGACGGATGTGGCCGAACCCTTCGAGATGTCGCTGGCCGCCATCTCGAAACACCTGACCATCCTGACCCGCGCCGGACTAATTGCCCAAGAAAAGCGCGGACGCGTGAAATGGTGCAAACTGGAGCCGGATGCGATGCGGGCGACCAGTGTCTGGATGCAGGGGTTCGGTCAATTCGAACCGGTCAACCTGGATGCGTTTGAGCGGTTTCTTGAAGAAGAGCTTTCCGACCAGGATGCCCCCCCAACCTGACCCGCCCGCATCCCCGCCCTGCGCTGACGCACCCTGCTCGCCCCAGGCGCCACCGCGCCGGGCGCAGCCCGGCGCCCGGCCCAACGGGAGGACGTTTTACGGCAGAAAAATTGACGACGGGCGGGAGCACCCCGCCGACACCGAACCGCAACCACAGGAATCGGAGCACTCCCGCCCCCGTTTCATGCCCTGCCGGGCCCTCACGGCGTTGGGCCGGGCGCCTCGCTGACGCGAGGCGCGTCACCGCAGAACGTCAGGCCTGCATCAGGTCGCAAACGGGTCGCAACGTCCCGCCAGCCAATCCCCCAGCACCTCTGCCTGGCATTCCACAGCATAAAACGGTGCTGGCAGGCCCGTTTCCTCCTCAAGGCAACAGGCCAGCCCTTCGGTCACCGGGTGTCCACTGCAGGTCTCGGAATGGCTGGTTCCGCGCGCGATGGCCCGCGCGCAAGGGTGCAACTCATACCCCAGGACCGTCAATGCACACTCACACAGCAATCAAATCCCGGACCACACGGCCAGAACTCAAAGAACCCGCCGCAACCGCGGCCCGACCTCTTCGAACCCTTCGCGCCGATAAAACGCCAAGGTCCGCGACCAGCCGGGCTGTGGCGGCGCGCCGACCTCCAACCGTTTCCAGCCGCGCTCTTGTCCAAAACCCTGTGCTACCTGCACCAGCAGCCGGGCCACCCCGGCAGAACGCCACTCAGGCGCGACATACAGCTCGGAAATCTCGCCGAATACGCCACCTGCGTAAATGGCCGCGCATTCGTTGAGCACCAGCACACCAACGGCCTCATCCCCAACAAACGCCAAAAATGCCGTCACCGAAGGCAGCGCCAGCACCGTTTCGGCACTCTTGCCAACAGCAACAGGATCAACCGGCGCCCCATCCAGCTCGGACAACAGCGCCGCAATCAGCCGCGCCACAACCGATCCCTCGTCCGACCGGGCCACTCGGACCAAAGGCGTTTCACACATCATCCGACCCTTTCGCAACCGTCGCCGGTGCTTTGCCCACATCCAGCAACATCCACAACGCCACAACTGTCAACGCCACCCCGCCCAGGACCAGACCGGTGGGCGCGCCATGGCCCAGCGCGATCTCCCATACGATGACCCAACTGGGCGTCAGATAGGTATAGGCCATGACCTTTGCCGCGGGCAGGTGCAGCGTCGCAAATTGCAGCAGAACAAAAGTCGCGGCACTGGCAAAAATCGCCACGTAGAAGATCGTGATCCAGACCAGAGGCCGCAATGCCGCCCAATCGGTAGCCCGAATGTCATCCCATCCGTAAATCCACAACAACACGCCGCCCGCCAGCAACATCCCAAAGGTAAAGACCACCGCAGGCTCTCCCCGGTTCAGCTTGCGCACCATCGGCGTGTAAATCGCATGTGCGGCACAGCCCCAGAAATAGATCACCTCGCCCTGGCCGATCTCAAACGCGCGCAATGCCGTCAGATCGGCGCGAAAAATCACCCACAGCGCCCCAGCGCCCCCCACGGCCAAAGCCAGCGCCATCCAGGGCGTCGTCACCTGCCTCAGCAGCACCCAACCTGCCACTGCCGCCATCACCGGTGTCAGGGTGAACACCGCCGCCGCACTCACCGGTGGTGCAGTCTTGAGCCCCTCGAACATCAGCACGAAATAGGTAGCAAAAAGCCCGCCCAGCACCAGATACCGCCAGGGCGCCTGCGCGGCGCTGCGTGGAATGCCGGTTGTGGCCAGGGCCGCCACCCCGATCACCACCGCTGCGATCACAAAGCGCACCGCGTTCAGGGCCGTTGGCGCAATCTCGTTGGCAACCAAGCCGCCCAGCGAAAAGCTCCCCGCGACCAGAGCCGAGAAACACAGCATCGCCAGATGCCCCCGCAGGGGCAGTGTCAGATTTCCCACGACTTGGATCGCTCTTTGAGGAACTTCAGGAACGCCTGCACCTTGGTGGTGCGATGCAAATCCACATGCGTCACAAGCCACAGCTTGCCCGACCACTCGGGCATCGGATCTGCCACCTGCACCAGGTCGGGGTGCTGTGCTGCAACCCAACGCGACATAAAGCCGATCCCCGCGCCCGCCCGAATGGCGGCATGACCTGAAAAGATATCTGTGCAGCGAAAGGTAATCTGATCCTCGGACACCTGGTTGCGCAGCCACCGGTAGAACGGCGCGCGGCTGCTTTCGCTGTCGTGCCCAACAAAAACATGCCCGTCAAAATCATCGACCCCGGACGGCAACCCATGGCGCTCGACATACGATCTGCTGGCATAAAGCCCCATGGTGTCAGACACAAACGGCTGCACCACATTATCGGGCTGATCCGGTGCCGCACCGGCACGGATGGCAACATGCGCCTCGCCGTATTCCAGACGGAACACCCGATCCCCGGTCAAATAGCGCACCACCAATTCCGGATGCATTTCCTGAAACGCCGCCAGCTCTGGCACCAACAAAGGCCCCACAGCGGCCAACGAGGTCACCACCAACTCGCCCGAGACATCGTCACCTTGCCCCTTGAGCCGCCCGACCAGTTGATTGAACTGATCCTCGGTCGCCTGCGCCACCCGCAGCAGGTCCGATCCGGCCTCGGTCGGCGTATAGCCACGGGCATGACGCTGAAACAGCTTGATCCCCAAACGCGCCTCGATCGAGTCGATATGACGGATCACGGTCGCATGGTGTACGCCCAACACTTCGGCCGCACCACTGACAGTCCCCATCCGGGCCACTTGAAACGCTGTGCGCACCTCATCCCAATTGTCCATGACACCTCCGCTGACACTGCCCACCAATGTGCAAAAACAAACAAAACTTGTTCAACTATGGCAATTGCGTTCGAATTTGCAACGTCTATGTCCAATGGAACAGTTCCCGCAACCGCCTTCAAGGACAAACGCTCATGACCTCCACTGTTCTGCACATCGACACATCGGCCCGCCGCCAGGGCTCGGCCACCCGCGAACTGACCGACCAGATCGTCAAACAGATCGCACCTGCCCGCATCATCCGCCGTGACCTGGCCACGCCGCTGCCCCTGATCACCGAGGACTGGGTCAACGCCAACTTCACCCCCGCCGACGCGCGCAACGCCGAGCAGCAAGAGCTGCTGTCACTGTCCGATCAATTGGTGGCCGAGATCAAGGATGCCGACACCATCGTCATCGGCCTGCCCATGTACAATTTCGGCGCCCCGGCCAGCTTCAAGGTTTGGGTCGATCTGATCGCCCGTGCCGGTCTGACGTTCCAATACACCGCCGAAGGCCCCAAAGGCCTGCTGAGCGGTAAACGCGTCATCGTGGCCGTGGCCACAGGCGGCGTGCCGCTGGGTTCGCCGGTTGATCACCTGTCGGGCTACATCCGCCAGATCATGGGCTTCATCGGCCTGACTGAAGTGGAATTCGTCGCCGCCGAGGGCATGTCCACCGACCCCGAAACCGCCCTGCAAGCCGCCCGCGATGCGGTGGCCAAGCTGGCGGCCTAATCTGAACTTCAGGCACCGATCCGTCGCCTCTTTCGCCCGAACCGGCACCAAATCAGCGCCCCAAAAAACAATGCGCCGCCGCCCTGACCTGCGGGGGCGCAACTGTTTATGCGTGCGATCCCGCTGAACCTGATTGCCAGCAACCAGATTGAGCGCTCAAAATTCTCTTGGTCGTTTCGTTCCTCGAAAGCTATTCAGGAAACAGGAGGAAAACCTTGGAGCGAAAGCTGGCCGCAATTCTCGTCGCCGATATGGTCGGCTATACCGCTCGAATGGAGCGGGACGAAGCCAGCACGTTCGAAGGTCTTTCGGTCTACATGACCGAGTTTGCCATTCCACTTGTCGAGCGAAACCACGGCAAGGTCATTAAACTGCTTGGCGATGGTCTTTTGGCCCGCTTTGAAAGCGCCACAGATGCCGTAACCTGCGCGTTTGAATGGCAAAAGAAACCATCTGACGGGTCAGATCCAATGCGCTTTCGCATCGGCGTCAATCTTGGCGACATCATTCTGCGTGACGGGGATGTCTTTGGCGCAGGCGTCAATCTGGCGTCACGTCTGGAAAAACTCGCTCCGCCGGGTGGGGTACTTGTGTCTGATGCGGTGTATCGCGCTGCCCGCAATCGGCTACCAGTTTCCTGGGAAGACGCCGGGACACTAACGGTCAAAAACGTCACCGATCCCGTACAGGCTTGGCGGTTTGGCGGGGTGACGACCAAAAACAGCCAACAGCCCAAACCAGTCGAGAAATTCAAACCCACAATCGCCGTCTTGCCATTTCACAACATGAGCGATGATCCGGAACAGCTTTTCTTCACCGACGGCATAGCAGAAGACATCATCACAGGCCTGTCGCGTTTTCGCACGCTACAGCTGGTCTCAAGAAACGCCTCGTTCCGGTTCCGGGACCAGAACGCCGACTCGGCCGAAATCGCCGCGGCTCTGGGCGCGGATTACCTGATCGAAGGGAGTGTACGCAAAGCGGGCAGCCGGGTCAGGGTTTCGGTACAACTTGTCGACGCGAATTCGGGGTCACAATTGTGGTCGGATCGGTACGACCGAGAGCTGGAGGACGTTCTCGAGGTTCAGGACGACGTGACGCGAAGCATCGTGGCCGTCCTGCCCGGACGCGTCCAGCACGATGTCGCGGACCGTTCAGCGCAAAAACCCGACGACGAGATGAGGGCGCACGAACTGATGCTGAAGGGCAAAGCCCTTCGCGACGGCCTGAATGCGCGTGATACGGCAAAGGCCCGGGCGCTTCTGGAACGCGCGATTGCGCTCGACCCGTCGATCGCTCGATCGTTCATGTACCTGTCAGACACCTATGTCATTGATCTTTGGCTGGGATTGGCGGACTCCGAAGCAACCGGCCATGTCTTGCACATTGCTCGCAAAGGCGCGGCACTGGACAACCGGGATGTCTATATCCAGGACCAGCTCGGCTTTGCTTACTTGTGCGCGGGTCTGTGGCACGAGGCCGAGGCGCAGTTTGAAAAAACGCTGTCCCTGATCGAAAACGAAGCCGAATCCATGGCCTGGTGCGGGTACGCCTTTCTCTTGCTGGGGCAGCACCAAAAGGCGCGTGACATTGTGTCAGAGGCGATGAAACTGGACCCCCTGCACCCCCCGGCCATCGCTTGGATCATGGGGCAGATAGAATTCTTCTGCGGAGACTTCGAAGCCGCACTGGGTTTGTTGATGGGAGAGGCCCGGCTCAATTCGCTGGCGACCGCTTTCGTGGCGGCGTCTTACGCAAAGCTCGGTCGTCAGACCGAAGCCGAAGCAGCCCTCGTTGAATTCATTGCCGAACGCCGCGACGAACTCTTGAGTCGAAATATCAAAGTGGACGAAGAAACCGTCTCCAACCTCGCGCGGGGATATCAGACCATGTGGCGGCAACCAGATGATTTTGAACACCTCGCGGCGGGCCTGCACAAAGCCGGTTTATCCAATTAAGGCACCCCGTTCGCGCCTGGCTTTCGACGCCTTCCAGTTCGCACCATCGCAGCCTGAACGTTGATGCATGCAGGCACCCATACCCGCGGTGCGCAATCCGCAATCAGATCCAGTTCACCTCACACTCGATCCGCTCAAAGAACGCCATGACATCCGTCCGCGCCATGACCACGGTGCGGTCGTTCACCAGCGGGTGCATGTTGATCACATCCGCCTCTTGTGCGGCGGCATCCATGAAAAACGTCACCCCGTTTTCGACCCCGTTGATCATCGCCAACGGGCTGACCGCACCCGGACGGATGCCAAGGTTCTGCAGCAACCGGTCTGCGGACCCAAACGACAGGTTGCCCACGCCCAGCTCTGCGCCCAGCGCTTTCAGATCAATCTCGCGGTTCTGTTCCAGCGTCACCAGATAGTTCCGCTTTTTGCGGTCCCGCAGGTACAGGTTCTTGACCCGCAGCACCGTCTCTCCGGCCACCGCGAACTGATCCTCAACCGACATCGCATCCTCGACCGTGCGCAGCGGCACGTGAGAGTGCAGCCGATAGCCCAGCCCCCAATCGTCCAGCTGCCGAAGAAGCGCGTCCGAGCTGAGCGGAAGGGTGTCCTGATAAGCGGATGAGGCGTCCATGGCGAAGCTCCGTGCCAGTTTTCAAACGTGCCTCCGCCTACCACGCAGCCTGTAAAACGCAATGCCTTCAAATCATACTAATAGGTATGATTTTCTTGACTCATCCGATCAAAACTGAAATCACACCGGAAAGTATGAAAATCGATTCACTGCCATCACTGAAAGACACACCCCATGACCGACACCTCTCACACCAACACCCCGCACACCCTCCGCCTCAAGGGCATTGGCATCGCCCTGATCGGCGCCGCCCTTATGAGCCTTGATCCCGTCTTCATCCGGTTTTCCGGCGTGGACGAACTTGAAACCTCGTTCCTGTTCGGTCTGTTCACCGCGATCTCGATGGCGACGGTTATTCAGCTCAGCGACAAGCGCGGCGTCATCCAGGTTCTGCGCCACAGTGGCTGGCCGCTTCTGGGTGCGGGCCTGTTGATGTTGGGCAGCGCAAGCGGGCTGGTCTTTGCCATCAAGAACACCTCGATCGCCAACACCTTCCTGATCCTCAGCGCCACACCGGCCATTGCCGCGATCTTCAGCTGGGTGTTCCTGCGCGAAGTTGCGTCAAGGCAGACCTTGCTGGCCATCGCAGGCGTCATCGCCGGTATCGCCATCGTCGTCTCAGGCTCCACCGGGTCCGGCAACTGGGTTGGGGACCTGCTGGCCGTTTTTGCGGTGTCCTGCCTTGCCCTGATGATGACGCTGTTGCGCAAATTCCCGGACGTCAGCCGCATGGGCGCAGTCGGGACCGGTGGCTTCCTGCTCGCCGCAACCATGTTCTTTGTCACCGAACCGTCGCAGTTCAGCACAGATACATGGCTGATCATGGGCGCCATGGGACTGCTCACCGCCCCCTTTGGCCGGGTCCTGTCCATGGTTGCCACGCGCTATGCCACCGCGACCGAGGTTTCGATGACCCTGATGCTGGAAACCGTTCTGGCACCGATCTGGGCCTATATCTTTTTTACCGAAGTGCCCGCAGTTGCCAGCCTTGCAGGCGGGGCAGTCATCCTGATCACCATCGCGGCATACACGTTGCACTTGGCCAAAGCTGACAGTTAGAACCCTCAACTGGTTGAGCGGACGCCCAAATCAGCCAGTACAATGCGTACCGCCATCTCGGCATGCCGGGCAATCTCATGATCGTCCGGCCGCCCCCGCCCCAACAGGGCGTCATCGCGATGCGCCAAAAGAATAGAGGTCAAAAGGCGCACGTGCGCCTCAGGCTCGGTCACGCCCAACCGTTGCGCGAAGAATGTAGCCAAAGCCGCGTTGGTCTCATCCGGCGCGACCGAGAAAAAGGTGCGAACGATCTCGGGCGACCTTGCACTTTCCGCAATCAACAGGCGGAACACGCACAAAGACTCCTCCTCCAGATGCCAGCGCACGAACCCCTGGGCAAACTGAACCAGGGCCGCCTTGGGGTCCGGCCCCTCTAGATGATGTGTGAAATCCGCGCCACTCGATTGCCCGATATAACGGATCGTGGCCTCAAACAGGTCGATCTTGGACGGGAAGTAGCGATAGACCGTCTGCTTGGTGACCTCAGCCGCCGCCGCGATACGGTCCATGTTGGCGGCCTCGAATCCGACAGACAGGAACTCATCTCGCGCCGCCGCCAAAATGGCGCGCCGCTTGGCCTCACGCTTTGCTTCCATCTTGCCCATGGATCGCCCCCAGACTTATCATCCCAACCAGTATGCTTTCCGCCAGAGCGGTTCAAGCTACCTTCCCGGCGCGGCCTGTCATCCGATAAAGCTGCAATACTCCTGCACGTAGCGGATGTAAGCCTTGGTGAACATCTCGGCTTTTTCGATCACTCCCGGTCCAACATGCATTATGATCACGTCCGTCTGCCGCTCAATAAAATGAGTGTCCCCACCATTTCTTTGCGAGGAAACGAACTCCCCCTTTGGCTTACGCAAGACGGACTTTTCATGAGCAAAATCTGTCCCCTCCTTGGCCTTCAGATTGATGACCGCAACCGGCATCTCGCCATCGGCCGCAAAAAAGTGTCGAAATCCATCCTTGGTCTTGGATTCGGCCAGATCCACCAACAGCATCGGAATTTTGAACGAGGTCCAGAGCACCCAACCCTCGCCCTCAACCTTCTTCCAGAAATAGGTTGTAAGTTGACATTCATCGACCTCAACCGCATGGCGTCGATCTTCGTGCTCATTCTGACCGCCCGCCTCGATCTGCGCGATCAACGCCGCCCTGTCCGACGCGTATGCCACCTGCCCAACCAGCGCCATTACCAAAACTGCAACCAAAACCCGCACGACATCCTCACTTCTTGCCTCACCAAGACCTAGGAAAATCAACCACAGACTGCAAGCGCCTCGCCCCATGCTCCTTCTTGTTGAAAATACGACGGCGGAGTCGCGCAGCGACTGGGGCAGCGCCCCCCAAACCCCTCCGCATCCGCCTGTGCTACTTGACTTCACGCCCCATCCGGCATAATTCCCGCGCAACATCCGGAAGCTTTACCCCTTCCGGTCCCTTGAGTCGTTCAGGGATCGCCCCCCACCAGCGTGTTACGCCCGTGGGGGTAATCTTGTATGGCTCGCCCCGATCCGCATTGCGCCACATCGGCACAATTGGAAACGACCCCGCCGCTCCCTAGATTGGGGGCACCTGCATGAACCGGCAAAGGAGCCACGACGCGTTATGTTTGAAAATCTATCCGAACGCCTCTCTGGGGTCTTTGATCGCCTCACCAAACAGGGCGCCCTGTCCGAGGAAGACGTCAAAACCGCCCTGCGCGAGGTGCGCGTTGCCCTGCTTGAGGCAGACGTTTCCCTCCCCGTCGCTCGCACCTTCATCAAGAAGGTGCAGGATCAGGCCACCGGTCAGGCGGTCACCAAATCGATCACCCCCGGTCAGCAGGTCGTCAAGATCGTGCACGACGCGCTCGTCGATACCCTGCGCGGCGAAGAAGACCCCGGCAAGCTCAAGATCGACAACCCGCCCGCGCCGATCCTGATGGTTGGCCTGCAGGGCGGTGGTAAGACCACCACCACCGGTAAGCTCGCCAAACGCCTGAAAGACAAAGAGGGCAAAAAGGTCCTCATGGCCTCGCTTGACGTCTACCGTCCTGCGGCGATGGACCAGCTCAAGGTGCTGGGCGCCCAGATCGGCGTCGACACCCTGCCCATCGTGCCCGGCCAGACCCCCGTCGACATCGCCAAACGCGCCAAACAGCAGGCCGCTCTGGGTGGCTATGACGTCTACATGCTGGACACCGCTGGTCGTTTGCAGATCGACGAAGTGCTGATGAAAGAGGTCGAGGACGTCCGCGACGTCGTCTCCCCGCGCGAAACGCTTTTGGTGGTCGACGGCCTGACCGGTCAGGTCGCGGTTGAGGTCGCAGAAGAGTTCGACGCCAAGATCGGCATCTCAGGCGTGGTCCTGACCCGAATGGACGGCGACGGCCGCGGCGGTGCGGCGCTGTCGATGCGCGCGGTCACCGGCAAGCCGATCCGTTTTGTGGGTCTTGGCGAAAAGATGGACGCGCTCGAAACGTTCGAGCCCGACCGGATCGCGGGTCGCATCCTGGGCATGGGCGACATCGTGGCGCTGGTCGAAAAGGCGCAAGAAACCATCGAGGCCGAGCAGGCCGAAAAGATGATGAAGCGCATGATGAAGGGTCATTTCAACATGAATGACCTGAAAATGCAGCTCGAACAGATGCAGCAGATGGGCGGCATGCAGGGCATGATGGGCATGATGCCCGGCATGGGCAAAATGGCCAAACAGGTCGAAGAAGCAGGCTTTGACGACAAGATCATCAAACGCCAGGTCGCCCTGATCCAGTCCATGACCAAGAAAGAGCGCGCCAACCCCGCCCTGCTGCAAGCCTCGCGCAAAAAGCGGATCGCGGCGGGTGCCGGGATGGAGGTTTCCGACCTCAACAAGCTGCTCAAAATGCACCGGCAGATGTCGGACATGATGAAGAAGATGGGCAAGATGGGCAAAGGCGGCATGCTGAAACAGGCCATGAAAGGCATGTTCGGCAAAGGCGGCCCCAGCCCTGAACAGATGGCCCAAGGCATGGACCCCAAAGCGCTCGAAGCCGCGGCCAAGGCCATGGGCGGCAAGGGTGGAATGCCCGGCGGCCTGCCCGGTCTGGGCGGCGGCATGGGCTTGCCCTCGGGCCTCAGCGGTTTCGGCAAAAAGAAATAACGTGATCCAGATCCCCACCATATCGACCCCGCGCCTGACGCTGCGCCCGATGGAAGCCCGCGATTTCGCGAGCTTTACGGCGTTCTTTGCGTCCGAGCGGTCGAAATTTGTGGGCGGCCCGATGACGGCTGAACAAAGCTGGCGCGCGCTGGCCACCGAGCTTGGCCACTGGCAACTGCGCGGCTTTGGCCGGTGGGCGGTCGAAGAAACCGAAACGGGCGAGCTTGCCGGCATCATCGGCCCCTGGTTCCCCCACGGCTGGCCCGAACCCGAATTGGGTTGGGACCTGATGAACGGGTTCGAAGGCAAAGGATACGCGACCGAGGCTGCACTGGCGTCGCGCGAATACGCCTATGACACGCTGGGTTGGACAACCGCGATCAGCCTTGTTGCCCCGGAAAACCACGGCTCGCGCAATGTCGCCAAACGCATGGGCGCGACACACGAGGGCATCTACGAGCACGAGCGTCACGGCGCATTGGAAATCTGGCGTCACCCGTCGCCGCAAGACCTCGCCGCAGGCGGGATGGAGGCCTACGCATGACCGCGCTCGACCTCGACATCCCAACCATCGAAACACAGCGTCTGATCCTGCGTGCCCCCCACGCAGACGACCTGCCGCGCATGACCGCGTTTTTCGAAACCGCGCGCAGCCACATGGTCGGCGGGCCCAAGACCGCGGCCGAAAGCTGGGAATCGCTGGTGAAACGTCTGGGCCACTGGACGCTGAACGGCTTTGGTCTGTGGCACCTGACCGACAAGGCAACAGACACTTTTGTCGGCTGGACCGGCATGATCTTTGCCCCCGGCTGGGACGAACCCGAACTGGGTTGGACCGTGATGGAAGAGGCCGAGGGCAAGGGCTACGCCTTCGAGGCTGCTCATGCCGCCCGCGACTTTGCCGCCCGCCACCAGGGCCTGGATGGCGTTATGAGCTACATCGCCCACGCCAACGACCGCTCCATGACGCTCGCAACCCGTCTTGGCGCCACATTCGAACGTGACGGCGAACTGCTGGGCAAGCAATGCCAGGTCTGGCGTCACCCCAAGGTTGGAGGCGATCAATGACCGTTTCGATCCCCACCTTGGAAACCAAACGCCTGATCCTGCGCGGCCCGGAACCGGATGATTACCCGGACTTCAAGGCGACCTTCACCAGCTACCGTGCCCGTTTCATGGGCGGGCCACTGAATGCATATGAATCGTGGATGCTCTATGCCGCCGAAATCGGCCACTGGCAGATCCGTGGTTACGGCATGTGGATGATCCACGACAAAGCCACGGATGAGACCTATGGCATGGCCGGCGGCTGGAAGCCCGCAAAATGGCCCGAGCAGGAACTGGCCTGGGTGATCTGGCCCGATGCCGCTGGTAAGGGTTATGCGCTTGAGGCCGTCGATGCCGCGCGCCGCTATTTCTACAGCCAGCTCGGATGGGACGGCGCCGTCAGCTACATCGACCCCAAGAACCTGGACTCGATCCGCCTGGCCGAGCGTTTGGGCGCGGTCAAGGACAAGAGCGCGCAGACCATCGACGGCAACGACGCGGTATATCGCCACCCCTCGCCCGCGCAGCTCGATGGCTCGCAGTTGGCACATGGCATCGAGATGGAGATCGGCCACTATGCCGATCCGCTGTTCAAACCGAAAGGATGGGCGCTTGACTAAGGCACATCTTTTCCCCCGGTTCGCCGGTTCCGATGCTGTGTCTGGGCGGTGCACGGGTAGTGCACGCTTGGTGCACGCATTGTGCATCCCGAATTTCACCCAAATTGCTGCAACTCAGAGGACCTCATGACTGATCCCGTGACACGCGCAGCCGAGCTGCTGAAAGACCACCGCGACAGCATCGACCGCCTTGATGCGATCCTTGTCTATACCCTGGGCGAGCGGTTCAAGCACACCCAGGCGGTGGGGCAACTGAAAGCAACTCACGACCTTCCCCCGTCCGATCCGGCCCGCGAAGCGACGCAGATCGAGCGGCTCGAAGACCTGGCGAAAAAGGCCGATCTGGACCCCGATTTTGCCAAGGCTTTCCTGAACTTCATCATTCAGGAAGTCATCCGACACCACAAGAAACATCAAGAATAACAGGCTCTTGCCTGCTAACGCCATCTAAAGGAGATAACCCCATGGCTATGAAAATTCGTCTCGCCCGCGGCGGCTCGAAAAAGCGTCCCTTCTACCGCATCGTGGCTGCTGACAGCCGCATGCCGCGCGATGGTCGCTTCATCGAAAAGCTGGGCACCTACAACCCGCTGCTGCCCAAAGACAGCGAAGAGCGCGTGAAAATGAACATGGAGCGCGTGCAGTACTGGCTGGACCAGGGCGCTCAGCCCACCGACCGTATCGCTCGTATGCTCGAAGCTGCTGGCGTCCGCGAAAAGGCCGAGCGCAGCAACCCCAAGAAAGGCGCCCCCGGCAAGAAAGCCCAAGAGCGCGCAGAAGAGAAAGCCGCCAAGGCAGCAGAAGCCGCTGAAGCGACTGAATAATAGGGATAATCTGCGTGCAGGATCAGCCTTTCACAGACGAATTCCGCACGCAGCTTGACCTGTTGATGCGGCTCCGGCGCGACGTGCGCCGGTTCCGCATCGACCCGGTGGACGAGGCGGCGCTGGCGCGGTGCCTCGACGCCTTTTCCATGGCCCCCTCGGTGGGGTTGTCGGAACCCTGGCGCATCCTGCGCATCAAAAGCGAGGCCGCCCGCGCCGCCGCTTTGGAGAATTTCCGCACCGCCAACACCGAGGCCCTGTCAGGCTATTCCGGCGCACAGGCCGAAAGCTACAGCAAGCTCAAACTTTCAGGCATGCAAGAGGCCCCGGTGCAGCTTGCCATCTACTGCGATGACGCCACCCCCAAAGGCCACGGCCTGGGTGCGCGCACCATGCCCGAAATGCGCCGCTATTCTGTCGTGGCCGCCACCACCCTCTTCTGGCTGCGCCTGCGCGCCGAAGGGCTGGGATTGGGCTGGGTGTCTGTGCTGGACCCCAAGCAACTGGCCATCGACCTGAATGCGGACCCGAATTGGCGCCTGATCGGTTATTTTTGTATTGGCTGGCCCGAACGAATATCTGATACACCCGAATTGCAGCGCGAGGGCTGGGAACAGCGTCACGCACAACTGCCCATCGAAACCCGCTGAGGCCATATGACCGATACCAACGACAACGACCTGGTCTGTGTCGGCGCCATTGCCGGCTCTTACGGGGTGCGCGGCGAAGTGCGGATCAAATCCTACTGCGCCATCCCCGAAGACATCGAGGCCTATTCTCCGCTGACGGATGAAGCTGGCACCAAGAGCTTCACCATCTTGCTGACCCGCACAATCAAGAATGGCTTTGCCGCCCATCTCAGCGATGTCGAAACCAAGGAACAGGGCGACGCCCTGCGCGGCACCCGACTGTTTGCGCGCCGCGACCAACTCCCATCCTTGCCGGATGACGAATACTACCACGCCGACCTGATGGGTTTGGCAGTCTTTGACACCGGCGGTACTCAACTGGGCAAGGTCAAATCCGTACAGAACCACGGCGCCTCGGACTTGCTCGAAATCGAAGGGCCGGGCATCAAGGGCACGGCCCTTCTCCCCTTTACCCTGGCCGCCGTTCCCACCGTCGATCTGGCCAGTGGCCGCATCATCGTTGACCCACCCGAAGGCTTGCTCTGACTGCTTCCCCTTGCTTCAAATATCCCGGAGCGCGAGGCAGAGCCTCGCACACCGCGCCGCAGGCGCTTATCGAGCGTGCCAAAGGCACTCATTTGAATTACGTAGGCTTTCCCGGCCCGCCTCGTTCCCGTATGACAGCCCCATGACCGATGCACCCAACAAATCCCATGGCCGCAAGGCGATCCGCCCAACGTTCAAGCCGCGCGAGTTGATGACCGCGACCCCGGACCTGCACGGGGTGTGGAAGGCCAAGATTCTGACCCTCTTCCCCACCGCCTTTCCTGGTGTCCTGGGTGAAAGCCTGACCGGGAAAGCCCTGCAGGACGGTCTGTGGCAATTGGAAACCATCGATCTGCGTCAGTTCGGCGTCGGCAAACACCGCAATGTCGACGACACCCCCGCGGGCGGCGGCGCAGGCATGGTGCTGCGCGCCGATGTTCTGGGCAACGCCATTGAACACGCGATGGAAGGCGTTCGAGGCAATTGGCCGATCCTCTACCTATCCCCACGCGGCAAGCGCATGGACCAGCCTATGATGCGCGACCTCGCACGCGCGGACGGTGTTACTCTGCTGTGTGGTCGTTTTGAGGGCGTCGATGAGCGCGTGCTGGAGCACTATGGCATCCAAGAGGTCTCGTTGGGTGACTTCGTCATGACCGGCGGAGAGATCGCGGCTCAAGCCCTTATCGACGCCACTGTGCGTCTGATCCCCAACGTCCTGGGCAACGCTGCCTCGACCGAGGAAGAAAGCTTTTCCTCGGGCCTTCTGGAACATCCCCAATACACCCGCCCCGCTGAATGGAAAGGTCGCCCGATCCCTGACGTCCTGATGTCCGGTCATCACGGCAAGGTCGCCCAGTGGCGGCAGGACCAGAGCGAAGAGTTGACCCGCATCCGCCGACCCGATCTGTGGGATGCTCACCAAAAGTCAAACAAGGACTAAGCCCTGCTTGACACCTACGGCTTGACCCTGTCGAACTGACCCCTAAGGGCTGAACAAGGGAGAGCCGCGTGTTTTACGGACGCCTCAAGGGACAAGATGGCGAGCGCTTTCGCGACGCCCTGAAAACGCTGCAAGAGCTCTGCGGGCCGATGTTTGCGTCGGACAACCTGATCGGGCTGCAACGCGCCGCCGGGTTCCGCGAAGATCAGAAGTTCGTCGAAACTCTCAAGCGTAACGCTGAAACCAAACAGGAACTGTCGCTGGCCTGGCGTCTGCACACCCTGTTGTGGGCTGCGCAGAACACTCTGCACCTGCCAGGGGACTTTGTCGAATGCGGGGTCTGGAAAGGCTTCTGCTTTGCCTTCATCACCGACTATCTGCAGTTCCAGAGCATCGACAAGACCCTCTACCTTTATGACACTTACGAGGGCATCCCTGACGAAATGAACTCCGAGCGCCGTTCGAACCAAGCCTACGAAAGGGACGTCAAAGATGATCCCGACGCCATCCTCAAAGTGGTTCAAAAGCGGTTCGCCGATGTCCCCAACACCCGCATTGTACGCGGCATGGTGCCAGACAGCTTTGCCCAGACCTGCCCCAACCAAGTCGCACTTTTGCACATCGACATGAACTCGGCTGCTTCGGAAATCGCAGCGCTTGAGGTACTGTTCGACAAGGTGGTGCCCGGCGGCATGATCGTGTTTGACGACTATGGCTGGACCGGATACGCCGCGCAGCGTCACGCGGAAAATGCGTTCATGGCAGAACGCGGTCACAACGTGCTGGAGCTGCCCACCGGTCAGGGGCTGGTGATCAAGCACTAAACGCCAATGGGGGTTGATCCCTGCCTGCAAAAGGCGTAGACGACGCCAAGTCTGGAATCGCCCCCGTGCGCTCCGGGCTTTTGGTTGTTTGCGCCACAGCGCCCTGACCGTCTTCTTCGACCGATGGGACCGGCAGCCAAATGGCCAATTTCAAGGAACAGACGACCTGATCTCTGGCGGGCTGCATTTGCGGAACCCGATGAAGACCAAGAGCTCTCTGGCGGCGCCCAATCTTCGTGGACCAACCACGAGCAGTTTAGGAGACTTGCGATGGACCTGATCGCACAACTCGAGGCGGAACAAGTTGCCGCCCTGGGGAAAGACATCCCCGATTTCAAAGCCGGTGACACCATCCGCGTCGGCTATAAAGTGACCGAAGGCTCGCGTAGCCGTGTTCAGAACTACGAAGGCGTCTGCATCAGCCGCAAAAACGGTTCGGGCATTGCCGGTTCTTTCACCGTTCGCAAAATCTCGTTCGGCGAAGGCGTGGAGCGTGTGTTCCCGCTGCACTCGACCAACATCGACAGCATCACCGTTGTCCGCCGTGGCCGCGTCCGTCGCGCCAAGCTGTACTACCTGCGTTCGCGCCGTGGTAAGTCCGCACGTATCGCAGAAGATTCCAACTACAAGCCCAAGTCAGGCGCTCAGGCGTAAGGATCGGTCTCATGAAAAAAGATACACATCCCGAGTACCACATCATCAACGTCAAGATGACCGATGGCACCGTCGTTCAGATGAAATCCACCTGGGGCGCCGAAGGCGACCAGCTGGCTCTGGACATCGACCCCTCGGTTCACCCCGCATGGACCGGCGGCAACACCCGCCTGCTGGACGCCGGTGGCCGCGTGTCGAAGTTCAAGAAGAAATACGAAGGTCTGGGCTTCTAAGCCATCTCGACCCTCACTTGACCCCAAAGGCTGCCTTTTGCCTAAGGCAGCCTTTTTTCATTCCCTCCCATCCTCCCCTCCGCGCGGGGTCTGCCCGCGAGAAAGCCGCCCCCGTGAAACAAGTTCTTGCCGATGCGCTGAAAGAGCGCGGTTACGAAACCCTGACCCAAGTGCAGGAGGCCGTGACGCAGCCTGAACTCTATGAGCGTGACCTGCTGGTGTCCGCACAGACCGGCTCGGGCAAGACAGTGGGCTTTGGCCTGGCGCTTGGCCCCACTCTGCTGGGCGACGGGGAAGCCTTTGACCAAGCCGCCGCGCCGCTGGCCCTGATCATCGCCCCCACCCGCGAGCTGGCCTTGCAGGTGAAACGCGAGCTGACGTGGCTGTACAAGGGCGCGGGCGCGTTTCTGGCCTCCTGCGTTGGCGGTATGGACATGCGCGACGAACGCCGCGCCTTGGCCCGTGGCGCGCATATCGTTGTCGCCACACCTGGCCGCCTGCGCGACCACATCATGCGCGGCTCGATCGACCTGAGCCATGTGCGCGGCGTGGTGCTGGATGAAGCAGACGAAATGCTGGATCTGGGCTTTGCCGAGGATCTGGAGTTCATTCTGGGCGAATGCCCCGAAGAGCGCCGGACCCTGATGTTTTCTGCCACCGTGCCGCGCGGTATCGCCAAACTGGCCGAGAACTATCAAAACAACGCCGAACGCGTGACAACCGTTGCCGAGACCAAGCAGCATTCCGACATCGAATATCGGATGATGTCCGTGGCCCCGCAGGACGCAGAAAATGCCATCATCAACGTGCTGCGATATTACGAAGCCCCCAACGCGATCATCTTTGCCAACACCCGTGCCATGGTTGCTCGCCTGACAGCGCGCCTGTCAAACCGGGGTTTCCCGGTGGTGGCCCTGTCCGGTGAGTTGACCCAGTCGGAACGCACCAACGCGCTGCAATCCATGCGCGATGGCCGGGCGCGTGTTTGTGTCGCCACTGACGTCGCCGCGCGCGGCATCGACCTGCCGGGGCTTGACCTGGTGATCCACGCCGAACTGCCCAACAACCACGAGACCCTGCTGCACCGCTCGGGCCGGACAGGCCGCGCCGGTCGCAAAGGCGTCAGCGCGCTGATCGTGCCCCCCAAGGCCCGCTCCAAGGCGCAGCGCATTCTGCGCTTTGCCAAGCTGACCGCCGAGATGTGCAATGCCCCCTCGGCGGACGAGGTAAAGCTACGCGATGAAGAGCGGATGCTGGCGGATTCCGCCTGGCAGGATGCCATTTCCGAAAACGAGCAGGCACCCGTTCAGAAGCTGATGGATCAGTTCAGTCCCGAGCAAATCGCGGCCGCCTATCTGCGCCTGTATCACCAACGCCATTCCGCCCCTGAAGAGCTGAACGCCGTTGACGCGGGCAAACAGCAAAAGCCACGTGCTGCCTTTGGCCCAAGTGTCTGGTTCTCGATCTCCGGTGGACATGATGCTGGTGCTGAACCCCGGACCTATCTGCCGATGATCTGCAAGGCAGGCGACCTGACCAAGGACGACATCGGTGCAATCCGCGTACAACAGAGCGAGACTTTTGTTGAATTGAAACAAGAGGCCGTTGCAGGCTTCTTGGCCAATCTGGATGGCAAGACGGAACTCGAGCCCGGAGCGGTGCTCAAACAGCTGGCCTCGGCCCCGGAGATTTCGCATTCCCCGCGCCCGAAGTTCAAAGGCAAACCGCGCCCTGAATACGGTGACCGCCCGCATCGCAAGGATCGGGACGACGTGCGCAAACCCTGGGCCAAACGCGAAGACGGCGACCGCAAGCCGCGTCATGCCAAGACTGACAAACCCGCACGTTCGACCCCGCCGGTCGACTGGAACGACGCACCGGAACCACGCCGCAAGAAGCCAAAACCCGACGCTGCCCGCAAATCAGATGGCGGGTTCAAGAAGAAACCGGCGCAGACCGAGGGTCACCGCCCTGACATTGTGGCCGAACCGGCCAAGAAACGTGGCCCCAAACCCGCCGGAAAACCCGGTGCCAAACCGGGCGCAAAACCCTATGCGGGAAAGGCGCCCGGCAAGCCGCGTGGTGACAAGCCCAAAGGCCCGCCTCCGCCCAAAGGCAAACCCAGCAGCAAGAAGAACAAAGCCCGCGCAACGGATGCCAGCAAGCGCTACAACCCCAACAAGGGCGGCGAAGCGGCGCCACGCAGACCGCGCAAGGGTTGACACCTCGAAAGCCTGCTCGATCCTCCCATAGATTGAGTAGGCAACACCCAAGAACACTTTTCATGGTGTGCGTCTCAACATATAGTGGCAACAAATCGCGCAAGACGGCTTGGGCGAAACAAAGGACTTGGGGCAGATGGCGCATATCATTGTCGTCGGAAACGAAAAGGGCGGTGCGGGGAAATCCACTGTCTCGATGCATGTGGCGACCGCGCTGGCGCGGATGGGGTTCAAGGTCAACACGCTGGACCTGGACCTGCGCCAACGTAGCCTGGGTCGGTATTCCGAGAACCGCACCAGCTTCCTGAGCAAGGCGGGCCTTGAGCTGCCGACCCCGCACACCCACGACCTCCCCGAGATCGACCCTGCCTCGCTGAAGCCGGGCGAAAACATCTATGACCACCGTCTCTCGGCGGCTGTGTCGCAACTTGAGGCGGACAGCGATTTCATCCTGATTGACTGCCCCGGTTCGCACACTCGACTGAGCCAGGTGGCGCATTCGCTCGCGGATACGCTGATCACCCCGCTCAACGACAGCTTTGTCGACTTTGACCTTCTGGCGCGGATCGACCCGCAAGGCGAAAAGATCCTGGGTCCGTCGGTCTATTCGGAAATGGTCTGGAACGCGCGGCAATTGCGCGCGCAGGCGGGTTTGAAACCCATCGACTGGGTTGTCGTGCGCAATCGCGTTGGTACGCAGCGCATGGTCAACAAGGAAAAGATGCAACGCGCGATCGAGATGCTGTCAAACCGCATCGGGTTCCGCATTGCACCGGGTTTTTCCGAACGGGTCATTTTCCGCGAGCTGTTCCCGCGCGGCTTGACCTTGCTGGACCTGAAAGACATCGGCGTCAAACAACTCAACATCTCGAACATCGCGGCGCGTCAGGAATTGCGCGACATGATGAAGGCGCTCAACCTGCCCGGCGTCGAAATCGATTTCTGATAAATCCCGGGGCGCTCCCGCCCGTCGTCAATGCCCCTTGCGGGACATCTCCTCCCGTTGGGCCAGGCTCACGCGGGCTTTGCCCGCGTGAGCCTGGCCCCCTGCCGTCCGCAGGACGCAAGACCGCAAGGTCGCGCAGATACCAGGTTTCAGCTCGGGCCAGCGTAAATAGTGTAGAGTTCCTGAGGCTCTGAAACCCCCCTCAGCATATAACGCCCGACGCTGACCAGATCGTGCCCGGTTTCTCCTGCGGCATGGACAATCGGCTCGGACAGGATAACGCTTTGCCCAACCGAACGGTGCATCCCCGACAGCCGAACTGTCAGGTTCACCGCCGGTCCAATCACCGTGAAATCCAATCGGTTTTCGGCTCCGATGTTGCCATAAAGGATCTCACCGGCGTGCATCGCCAAGGTGACACCGGTTGTGGTTTCTCCACGCGCGCTACGGTCCGCGTTTTTCTCACCCATCTTGTCTCTCAACTCGGACATCGCGTCCAAACCCGCCGTGACCGAGGCTTGCAGGCTTTGCAAGTTGAACATCGCAAGGATACCGTCGCCCATGAACTTCAGGATGTTCCCGCCGTGACCCTGGATCACCCCAACCGCCAGGCCGAAGTAATCGTTGAGCATCGCGATCAGCTCAGGCCCAGGCGTGCGTTCGGTCAGGCTGGTGAAGTCCTTTAAGTCGAAATAGCACAAAACCGCATCAATCTGCTGCAACGAGCCACGTTGGATTTCCCCCGATAACACCCGCCTCCCCGCGTCGCGCCCCAGATAGACCTGCAACAGATCTGCCGCCACGCGCCGGTTGGCCGCTGCTTTCAGCGCCAAGGCCAAATAGGGCTGCGCGGCCCGGATCACCGCCAGATCGCTGTCGTGAAAACCATCCACGCCATCGCTGGTCCATGACAGCAGCACCCCCTCGGGCGCATTCGCCGGATCCAGCGGCTGGGACTGTTCCCGCGCCTCGAGTACGACACCGGCTGCAAAGTAATCGGTGGCGCCTTGCTCGCGCAAGTCGTTCAAAATGGGAAACTGACTTGCCTCATTGCTGTCGACAAGCCGTTCTCGGAACTCTGAAAGATCGTTTTTGAGCAGATGGTAGAGCGGGCTTCGCAGCCATTCGGCGCGTGGAGTTTCCGAGTAGCTGTATTCCTCGCTACTCATCCCCTCTTCTCGTAGCCAATCGAAGCCGATTCCGCCGTATTGCGGATGAAAGGCACTTTGTGCGACGTGCAAACGATAAAGCGGAATGCCCAGATCCACCAACTGCGAGCAATAGCCATGCAGGACATCTTCCTGCGTTGCCCCCTCGAGCCCGCGCTGCAACAGCCATGACTTCAGAACCTCAGCTGATGCACCAACAGGTGCGTGTCGTTGCCCGACATCGGTCATTGGGATCTCCTGTCCGCTTCTTTTTGTCTCCTGCGATATGTGCATTCACATCGCGTTTGGACAGCCCCGCGCCGCGGGTTCAATCCAATCCGGCCAGCCGTCTGAGCATCATACGCATCAAGGCCACCTCTCCGGTGGTGAATTGTTTGCCAAGTTGCGCTTCATAGGCCTCGGCCTCTTGGCGCAACTCGCGATAGACGGCCAGACCGGCGGGCGTCAACGTCAAACGCTCAGATCTGCGGTCGTTCTCATCACGTGTACGTGTAAGGTATCGACGCTGGCTCAACTTGGCTACGGCGCGGCTGATCTTGGTCTTATGCATGACAGCACGCTCGCCTATGTCCTTGGCGGTCATCTCGCCATAGTTGCCCAGATGGAACAGGACCCGCCATTCGGTCCGCAGCATCCCATAGCGATTCTTGTAGGTGCGCTGAAACCCCAAGGAACTCTGTTCTGCGGCCAAATTCAGCAGAAACGGCATGAAATTCCGCAAATCAAAGTCGTCTTTTTCAGTCATTTTCACTCTCCTTCTTCTTGTTAGTTACAAAATCAACTATTATTCGACAAGTCAGAACGGAGGAACGCGCGATGAATCGTCCAACCGACACACATAATTTTGTTCAGGCCACATCGGCCACGGGCACGACGGAAGGCTACATGCCAGGCTTTGGAAACGACTTTGAAACCGAAGCCCTGCCCGGTGCGCTGCCCCAGGGCATGAACAGCCCGCAGAAATGTAACTATGGCTTGTATGGAGAACAGCTGAGCGGCACGGCCTTTACCGCCAACCCGCCGGAACGGACCTGGTGCTATCGCATCCGCCCGTCAGTCAAGCATTCGCACCGCTATGAAAAGATCGACCTGTCGTATTGGAAATCGGCCCCTTGCGTTGACCCCGATGTCATCAGCCTGGGCCAATACCGCTGGGATGCAGTACCGCATTCCGACGAGGGGCTGACCTGGCTGACAGGCATGCGCACCATGACCACGGCCGGCGATGTGAACACTCAGGTCGGCATGGCCACGCACATCTATCTGGTGACCCAGTCGATGGAGGATGACTATTTCTTCTCGGCCGACAGCGAGATGCTGGTTGTCCCCCAAGAGGGACGCCTGCGCTTTGCAACCGAGTTGGGCATCATCGACGTCGAGCCCAAGGAAATCGCCATCCTGCCGCGTGGCCTGGTGTACCGGGTCGAGGTGCTCGAAGGGCCCTGTCGCGGCTTTGTCTGCGAAAACTACGGTCAAAAGTTCGAGCTGCCCGGTCGTGGACCGATCGGTGCCAACTGCATGGCGAACCCGCGTGATTTTAAGGCACCGATTGCAGCGTTTGAAGACCGCGACGCGCCATCCACCGTCACCGTCAAATGGTGCGGTCAGTTTCACACCACCAAAATCGGGCATTCGCCGTTGGATGTGGTGGCCTGGCACGGCAACTATGTGCCGTACAAATACGACCTGCGCACATACTGCCCGGTTGGCGCAATCCTGTTTGACCACCCGGACCCGTCGATCTTTACCGTGCTGACCGCACCGTCAGGCCAGCCGGGAACGGCCAACATCGACTTTGTGCTGTTCCGCGAACGTTGGATGGTGGCGGAAAACACCTTTCGCCCGCCGTGGTACCACAAGAACATCATGTCCGAGCTGATGGGCAACATCTACGGTCAGTACGACGCCAAGCCGCAGGGCTTTGTTCCCGGCGGCATGAGCCTGCACAACATGATGCTGCCACATGGTCCCGACAAAAACGCGTTTGAGGGCGCGTCAAACTCGAACCTGGGCCCCGAGAAGCTGGACAACACCATGTCTTTCATGTTCGAAACCCGCTTCCCTCAGCACCTGACTGGATTTGCCGCCACCGAGGCACCATTGCAGGATGACTACATCGACTGCTGGGAAGACATCGAAAAGAAATTTGACGGTACGCCCGGGAAGAAGTGAAGGTGACAGGGGGCGCTGCCCCCCTCTTGCCCCGATGGGGCAAGTTCCCCCGCCGTATTTGGAACAAGAAGAAACATGGGGGACGCTCCCCCGCACCGAAAGGACAAGACATTGCCTTTGATGACAACCTGGGTGAGCTCGGCCAACGACGCCAACCACCCGTTTCCGCTGAACAACCTGCCATATGGCGTGTTTTCAACCGAAGGTTCCGATCCCCGCTGCGGCGTGGCAATCGGGGATATGATCCTGGACGTCACAGCAGCCGAAGCCGAGGGGTTGATCTCTCTGTCGGACGAGCCGCTGTTCGACCTGCCGTTCTGGAACGTTCTGATGGAAGAAGGCCCCGCCGTCTGGGCCGCGTTCCGTGAGCGTCTGACCTCTCTGCTGGCCGAAGGATCTGATGAGCAGGACAAAGTGGAGCCGCTGCTGATTGCCGCTGCTGAAGCCGATCTGCACATGCCGTTTGCCGTCAGCGAATACACCGATTTCTACGCCGGCAAGCAGCACGCACAAAACATGGGTGCGATCCTGCGCGGCTCGCCCGACCTGCCCGCCAACTGGCTGCACATCCCGATCGGCTATAACGGTCGCGCCTCGTCCGTTGTGGTTTCGGGCACGCCCATCCACCGCCCCAATGGTCAGACCAAGGCGCCGGATGCGGATATGCCGTCTTTTGGCCCCTCCAAGCGGTTGGACATCGAGTTGGAAATGGGTGCCATCGTCGGCACCGGTTCGGACTTTGGTCAGCCAATCACCGTCGATCAGGCCGACGCCATGATCTTTGGCTATGTCCTGCTCAACGACTGGTCGGCGCGTGACATCCAGGGCTGGGAATACCAACCACTGGGTCCGTTCCAGGGCAAGGCGTTTGGCACCTCGATCTCGCCTTGGATCGTGACAGCGGCGGCGCTGGAAAGCTTCCGCACGCCGACCCCGCCGCGTGACAAGGAACTGCTGCCCTATCTGAACGGCAGCAAGGATGGCCTGTATGACATCGAGCTTGAGGTGCTGATGCAGCCCGAAGGCGCAGAAACAGCGTCCGTCATCGCAAAAACCAATTACAGCCGCATGTATTACTCGGCCGCCGAGCAGCTGTGCCACCACGCCATCGGCGGGTGCGAGATGAACGCAGGCGACCTGCTGGGTTCCGGCACAATCTCCGGTCCTGAGCGCGAGGAATACGGCTCGCTGATGGAGCTCAGCTGGGCCGGGCGCGAACCCTTCGCGCTGGAAACCGGTGAAACCCGCGGTTTCATCGAAGACGGCGACACACTGACCCTGCGCGGCAACGCCCGTGGCGACGGGTTCACCATTGGCTTTGGCGACTGCACCGGACAAATCCTGCCCGCCGTCAACTGGCCCGCAGAATAAGGAAACTGACCCATGGCAAAAGCTTTCGCGTCCCAAGGGGACATGTCCGAAAAAAAGATAACCTTTGATGAGATCGGCGAAGGGCTGTACGCCTTTACGGCCGAGGGCGACCCGAACTCGGGCGTGATCATCGGCGACGACAGTGTAATGATCGTCGAGGCGCAGGCCACCCCGCGCCTGGCAAACAAGGTGATCGAATGCGTGCGTTCTGTGACGGACAAACCGATCACCCATGTGGTGCTGACGCACTATCACGCGGTGCGGGTACTGGGGGCGAGCGCCTTCAACGCGCAGCAGATCATCATGTCGAACACCGCCTACAACATGGTGCTGGAGCGCGGGCAAGAGGATTGGGACAGCGAATTCCAACGCTTCCCCCGCCTGTTCGAAGGTCACGAAAGCATCCCCGGCCTGACCTATCCGACCACCACATTCACCGATCAGATGACTGTTTTCCTGGGCAAGCGCCGGGTCGACATCAAACAGATCGGCCGTGCTCATACCGCCGGTGACGCGGTGATCCACGTGCCGGATCAGAACGTCATGTTCACCGGCGACATCGTCGAATACCACTCGGCCTGCTATTGCGGAGACGGGCATTTTGCCGATTGGGGCCAAACGCTCGACAACATCAAGGCGTACGACGTGGACGCCATCGCGCCGGGTCGCGGCGACGCTCTGGTGGGCAAAGAGATGGTGAACGCCGCCATCGAAAACACCCGCGATTTTGTCGAAAGCACCTATCGCCCGGTTCAGCGCATCGCCGCTCGCGGCGGCTCGCTGAAAGAGGCATGGGACGCGGTGCGCGCCGAGTGTGATCCGAAATTTGCAGACTACGCCATCTACGAACACTGTCTGCCCTTCAACGTTGCCCGTGCCTATGACGAGGCCCGTGGCATCGCACACCCGCGTATCTGGACCGACAAGCGCGATCTGGAAATGTGGGCCGAGCTGCAAGGCTGAGGCACCTGCCGGGGCGTCTTTGATCCAGATCGTGTCGCCCCGGACCGAAACGTAAGACCATGAACCATCACTCCCGGCGGGTCGCTGCCGGGACCCAGGAAACTTGTGCCTCGCGCACTGTTTGAGGGGGGAGAGCCCATGAACAAGATTTTCGAAGTTCCACTCTATGCCTACGACCGCAGCCCGGATCAGGACGCGCCCGCGCCGGTTCGGCACAAGGTCGCGGTGATCGGCGCCGGCCCTGTTGGCCTGGCCGCAGCAATTGACCTGGCTCAGCAAGGGATCGAGGTTGTCGTGTTGGACGACAACGACAAGGTCAGCTTTGGCAGCCGCGCCATCTGTTTCGCCAAACGCCCGCTGGAGATCCTCGACCGTTTGGGGTGTGGCCAGCCGATGGTCGACAAAGGGGTTCAGTGGAACCTGGGCAAGGTGTTCTTTGATGACCGCCAGGTCTATGACTTCAATCTGCTGCCCGAAGAGGGCCACGCCCGCCCGGCCTTCATCAACCTGCAACAGTATTACTTCGAAGAATACATGGTGAACCGGGTCCGCGAATTGCAGGAGCAAGGCGCGCCGATTGAGATCCGGGGCCGCAACAAGGTCGAAGCGATCGGCACCCACCCCGACCATGTAAAGCTGGAGGTCGAGACGCCCGAAGGGTCTTACACACTCGAGGCCGATTGGCTGATCGCCTGTGACGGCGCCGGATCGCCCACGCGCCGGATGCTGGGTAAGGACTTTGTTGGCCGTGTATTCGAAGACAACTTCTTGATCGCTGATGTGATCATGGACGCCGATTTCCCGACCGAGCGCTGGTTCTGGTTCGATCCGCCCTTCAACAAGGGACAGTCGGCGCTCTTGCACAAACAGCCCGATGGGGTCTGGCGCATCGACCTGCAGCTGGGTTGGGATATCGACAAGGAGCGCGAAAAGCGTCCCGAGAATGTGATCCCGCGACTGAAGGCTATGCTGGGTGAGGAAGTCCAGTTCGAGCTGGAGTGGGTCAGCATCTACACCTTCCAATGCCGCCGGATGGAACAGTTCCGCCACGGCCGCGTGATCTTTGCCGGGGATGCAGCGCATCAGGTTTCACCCTTTGGCGCGCGCGGTGCCAACTCTGGCCTGCAAGACACCGACAACCTGATCTGGAAGCTGAAACTGGTGATGGAGGGCAAAGCGCCCGAAAGCCTGCTCGACAGCTATGACATGGAGCGGGTCCATGGCGCGGACGAGAACATCCTGAATTCGTCGCGTTCGACCGACTTCATCACGCCCAAATCCGAAATGAGCCGCATACTGCGCGACGCCGTGCTGGACCTGAGCGAACACCACGAATTTGCGCGCCCGCTGGTGAACTCGGGCCGCCTGTCGGTACCCTGCACCTATGATGGCTCGCCGTTGAACTCGGCCGACGCACTCGATGGCCCGGCCCGTACACGGCCCGGATCGCCCTGCCCCGATGCGCCGCTGGGGGATGAGTTCCTGCTGCCCAAGCTGGCGGACAAGTTCACCCTGCTGACCATCGACGCGGACGCACCTGATCTGATCGAAGAAGACGGCGTCGAAGTCACCCGCCTGGCGCTGTCGATCAAGGATGACGCGACCTTGGCGCTCAAGGAACGCTACCTCGGCGACAACGACAGTGGTGTTTACCTGATCCGCCCGGATCAGCATGTGGCCGCCCGCCGACCCAGCTTTGACGAACCGCAAATCCGCGCCGCGATCCGTCGCGCCACAGGCAAGGAGTAACCCAGATGGATGACCTGATCCTGACCCCGAACATCGACGGCGCAGATGATTTCTACGCCGAGCTGCTGGCAACCCACGAGGGCCTGGACAAGGCCGACAGCGACGCGCTGAACGCGCGGCTGGTGCTGGTGCTGGCCAACCACATTGGAAACCGCGCGATCCTGACCCAAGCGCTGGCGGCTGCCGCGCTAAAAGAAGAGGTTTGATACATGAAAGTCGAAAAGATTCACCACGTCGCCTATCGCTGCAAGGACGCGAAAGAGACGGTGGAATGGTACGGCAAAATGCTGAACATGGATTTCATCCTGGCGATTGCCGAGGATCACGTGCCGTCCACCCACGAACCCGATCCCTACATGCACCTGTTCCTGGATGCGGGGGACGGCAACGTGCTGGCGTTCTTTGAATTGCCTACCAAACCGGAAATGGGCCGCGATCCGAACACACCGATCTGGGTTCAGCACATCGCGTTCAAGGTCAAGGACCGCGAGACCCTGATCGAGTTCAAGGAGCACCTTGAGGCCAACGGCGTCGATGTTCTGGGTGTCACCGATCACTCGATCTTTCACTCGATCTATTTCTTTGATCCCAATGGTCACCGTGTTGAACTGGCCTGCCCGGATCCCGAAGAAGAGGCCATGCTCAAGCGCATGGACGAGGTAAAGTGGGACATGCTCAACGAATGGTCCGTGACCAAAAAGGCGCCCAAACACGCCGACTGGCTACACGCCAAGGAGTTGGACAAAGTCTGACCACCCCATCAGCCACTTGCCCATACGCCGGTGGCCGTTTTCTATGATCTGCGGCAGGCGCATTTTCTTTGAAAGAAAATGGTACGGAATTTTTCAAAAATTCCGCCGCTTGCCGCAAATGACACGCGTCAAGGCAAGGGAAACAGCATGAGTGAAACCGTCCTTTTCGACTACTGGAGATCATCGGCCAGTTACCGGGTGCGCATTGCGCTAAACTTGGCCGGCATCGCTTATGAGGCGGTCTCGGTTGATCTGGTAAAAGGCGAGCACAGATCGGCTGAGCATCTTGCGCGTAATCCCCAAGGCTTTGTACCCGTGCTCGAGATCGACGGTTTACGCCTGACACAATCCTTGGCGATCCTGGACTACCTGGATCAGACCCGCGATCTGGGCCTGTTGCCCAAAGATCCGGGTGCCCGCGTGCAATCGCAGGCCTTGGCGCATTCCATCGCTGTCGACATCCACCCGGTGTGCAACCTGCAAGTGGCAAAACATGCTACAGCTCTCAGTGGCGGCACCGACGACATGCCCGGCGAGTGGATGACCCATTTCATTCGCCCGGGTTTGCACGCGTTCGAGACCTTGCTGCAGGCTTATGATCAGAAGCCGTTTTGCACTGGTGCCACCCCAAGCTTGGCGGACATCTGCCTGATGCCACAACTCTATAACGCCCGCCGCTGGGGGGCCGATGTCAGCGATATGCCCCGGCTTTTGGGCGTGGAGGCAGCTTGCAACGCACATCCCTCATTTGCTGCGGCCCACCCTGATCGCTGGGCACCTACCGAAACGTGACGTTAGGGCAATTCCACCTATACGATGGTTTCCCAAACCCCTTCCCTTTGTGAACCGCGAAGCCATGCTAAGGTTTTCTGGTTCGGAGTTTTCCCGAACCAATTGGGAGGAAGACCTTTGAAGACATCTATATTCGCAGGATTTGCCTGCGCCATCAGCCTTGCAACCAGCACCTGGGCCGCCGATTGCACCCCGTCGAAATGGGGTGAAGGCGACGAATTGGGTTCAGCTAATCTGGTGAGCCCGGAAAACACGCTCAAGGCCGCCGCGCTGATCAAACAGGGTAAATCAACGCCGCTTGGCATCGTGATCGATTCCAATACACCCGCTTTTCCGCCGCGCTCGCTCAGCCTGCAAGTGGTGCAACCCAACCAACAGGGCGGCCAAAAGCTGAACGCCTTTGGCTATCCTGGCAACTACAACGATGACCTTCTGCAGACCTGGGTCGGCATCGGCAGCCAGATCGATGGGCTGGGCCATCTGGGCGAGGGAGGATTCTATTACAACTGCGCCGACGAGAAAGAGATTTCAGCCATCACTGGCCTCACCAAACTGGGTGTCCACAATATCCCGCCATTGGTTGGTCGCGCCGTCATTCTGGACATGGCGAAGCATGCCGGGAAGGAATACCTGACCGCAGGCGAGCACTTTGGTGAAGAAGAGATCAAAGCCGCCGCCGAGGCACAAGGCGTCAGTATCGGCAAAGGTGACATCGTTCTTTTCCACACCGGCTGGACCGAGAACACGCTTGAAGCCGACCCAACCGCCTGGGTATCGGGCGAACCCGGCATCAATGTCAGCGGTTCGCGCTATCTGGCCTCGCTCGACGTGATGGCCGTAGGGGCCGATACATGGGGCATCGAACCCGTACCACCAGCGCCGGGTGACGGAGCATTCTACGGTCACGTAATCCTGCTCAAAGACCACGGCATCTACATCCTGGAAACCATGAACACCGGCCCGGTGCTGGCCGACGGTGTCAACGAGTTCATGTTCGTTCTGGGTCAGGCCCGCATTCGCGGTACCGTCCAGATGATTATCAACCCGGTCGCGTTGTACTGAATATCAACCGTCGGGGGCTGCATTTTACCCGGCCTCCGACGCATTTTGACGCTTTCGAACTGTTCTTGCCCCAGTTCAGCAGTCTAGGCTGCGTAAAAACAACGGGGACCAAGATATGGCCAAACACGGTTACGACAGCGGACGGTTGAACCTGCCTTTTGTGGGCATCTGCACCTTTGGGAAATACCCTTACATTGAGGACTGGGATCAAATCGACGCGGATGTCGCCGTGATGGGCGCTCCGTTCGATTTCGGCACACAATGGCGATCCGGTACGCGCATGGGGCCACGCGCGATCCGCGAGGCGTCCACCTTGTTTTCTTTTGGCCACGCCGGGGCCTACGACTTTGAGGATGACGTAACCTATCTGGATCCGGCCAAGGTCACCATCGTCGATATTGGCGATGCCGACATCGTCCACACCGACACCATTCAAAGCCATGCCAACATTGAACACGGCGTCCGCAAGATGCTGCAGGCGGGCGCTTTGCCGGTGGTCCTGGGCGGCGACCATTCGATCAACATCCCCTGCATCAATGCCTTTGACGATCAGGAGCCGATCCATGTGGTGCAGATCGACGCACACTTGGACTTTGTCGACGAGCGTCATGGCGTGCGCTATGGCCATGGCAACCCCATGCGCCGTGCCGCCGAAAAGCCTTATGTCACTGGCCTGAGCCAAATCGGCATTCGCAATGTATCGTCGACCGCCAAAGACGGGTACGAGGATGCGCGGTCGATGGGGTCGGACATTCAATCGGTCCGCCATGTCCGCAAGATGGGGATCGAGGCGATGCTAAAGCGCATCCCCGAAGGCGCACGGTACTACCTGACGGTCGACATTGACGCCTTTGATCCATCGATCGCACCCGGCACCGGCACACCCAGCCATGGTGGTTTCATGTACTATGAGGTGCTGGAACTGATCGATGGATTGGCACAGCGGGGTGAGATCGTGGGTATGGATCTGGTCGAGGTTGCACCGGATTATGACCCAACGGGCAGCACTTCGATCCTGGCGGCGCAGCTCTTGATGAATTCTATTGGACGCATCCTGCATCATCGCGACGTGTGATCCATGACGGCAAAATCCTGCGGTGGCAGACCGGCTCGCCAACGATCAGTCGCCTGACGAAAAGCCGTCTCTAAATTCCGGACATAGCGGCCGGCATCGAAGAGCGAGCAGCTTTGGCGCGCGGTGTGCAGCTTGGCCTGGAGCGCCTTTAGCTGCTCTGGCTCGGTTGCCAAGCGCAGGGCGAGCGCCTCGTAGGCGGCATCGCTGTCCGCGACCAGCTGGGGCACGCCTGCCGCTTGCACCAGGCTGGCACCGACGCGCGCAGCAAACTGCTGCCCCGGTCGGGTGATCATCGGCACCCCGGCCCACAATGCATTACTGGCCGTCGTGTGGGCATTGACCACAAATGTGTCCAGGCACAGGTCGGCCAGCCGGCGCCAGGACGCGGGCCCTTTCAAAATACCCGATGGCCGCAGCGAACCGACCGAAATCGGCAAGCAAATTCCCGCAATTTTTCAACGCGGTAAGATCGCGCGGATTCTGTTCAAGTGCTTCGTCGTACAACCCCAGCGCCGCCTCGTCGTGACCCTGCCAGCGCTGCGCGTCTCCCAATCCAGTCAACCGCGCACTTGCCGACGGATCAAGCTTGCGCGCTTGACCAAAAGCCAACTCTGCCTTGGGATAGCCTTTCAATTTCAACAGCGTATTGCCCAACAAAAGCCAAAGCGAATAGGCCTGCGGAAAACTCTCGATCAACTGCAGTAGCTGCGCATGCAAATCAGCATAACGCCCTTGGGCAAACGCGTGGATCAATTTGGCATGGTTCTGCTGCGGTATCTCTTGCTGCTGCACAAGCGCATCCAAGCGTTTACGGACCGAGGTATTCTTTGGGTATTTTTTAGGAACGCGTCGCATAGTGCAACTGCCTGATCCGGCGCCCCTTTCTTGACCAACGATCGCGTCTTTTGCAGTACCTGATTGGCCGACATCTGATCTCCAAGTTCTATCTGTGCCACACTTGCATAGAGCGGTGTTGCTAAGGCCTCCTCAATTCGTGACTTGACGTTGCAAGGTGCGGACCTGTCAGATCACACGATAAAAGCAGGAGCCGACATGCCCGAGATCAAAGGTTATCATGCCCACGTCTACTTTGACGCAGACACCGTGAGCACCGCCCGCGCAGTTTGTGAAGAAGCGGCCCGGCTTTTCGATGTTCAGATGGGGCGCATGCACGAACGCAATGTGGGCCCCCACCCGCGCTGGAGCTGCCAGTTGGGATTTGGGCCCAAGGTGCTGGACCAAGTGTTGCCGTGGCTAATGTTGAACCGGCAAGGGCTGACCATCTTTACCCATCCCGACACCGGCGAACACCTAAAGGATCACCGGGATCGGGCGGTTTGGATGGGCGAGTTGCTAGAGCTCGATCTGTCGATTTTCGACTAAAGCGCCCGTGCCTGATCGCGCAGAACGAACTTTTGGATCTTTCCGGTTGAGGTCTTGGGCAAGCTGCCAAACACAACTGTCTTTGGCGCCTTGAAATGGGCCATGTGATCGCGGCAGAAGGCGATGATTTCGTCGTCGGTCGCCTCTTTCCCGGGCTTCAGTTCGACAAAGGCGCAAGGTGTCTCACCCCATTTGTCATCTGGGCGCGCGACCACGGCTGCCTCCATCACGGCGGGATGCTTGTACAGAATATCCTCGACCTCGACAGACGAGATGTTCTCGCCCCCTGAAATGATGATGTCCTTGGAGCGATCTTTCAGCGCGACATAACCATCGGGGTGCATCACCCCCAAATCGCCACTTGCAAACCAACCACCCTTGAACGCCTTGTCAGTCGCCTCGGGGTTCTTGAGATAGCCTTTCATGACGATGTTCCCTTGCATGAAAATCTCGCCCATCGTCTCGCCATCGGCCGGAACGGGTTCCAACGTTTCGGGATCGGCCACCATCAGACCCGAGAGTGCGAGGTATTTTACCCCTTGCCGTACCTTGAGCGCTGCACGGTCCTCTGCCGGATGCTCGTTCCACTCGTCCTTCCAGGCGCAGACGACAGACGGACCATAGGTTTCGGTTAAGCCATAGACATGGGTGACCTCGACCCCCATGCCTTCCATATTCGCGATCACGGCGGCCGGCGGTGGAGCACCTGCCGTCATCACTTTGATCTGGTGGTCAAAAACCTTCATCTCATCCGGTGCGTTGGCGAGCATATTCAGTACGATGGGCGCGCCGCAGAAATGGGTGACCTTCTCTTCGCGGAAGGCCCGATAGATCGGCTCGTCCCGCACGGCGCGCAGGCAGACGGATACTCCGGCATTGGCCGCCATGGTCCAAGGAAAGCACCAGCCGTTGCAGTGGAACATCGGCAGGGTCCACAGATACACGGAATGCTGCGGCATCCCCCAAGTCAGGATGTTCGATGTCGCGTTCAACGCCGCCCCTCGATGGTGATAGACCACACCTTTGGGGTTGCCGGTTGTGCCCGAGGTATAATTCAGCGTGATCGCGTCCCATTCATCCGCGGGCAAGGACCAATCAAACGCCGGATCGCCCTCGGCCAGCAGCACGTCATAAGTCAGTGACCCCAGCTTCTCACCCCCATCGAAGCTGTCGTCTTCGATGTCGATCACCAACAGATTTGAACTGTCGAACTGCGTCAGCGCCTCTTTGACAACGCCAGAAGACTCGGGATCAACCATCAGCACCTTGGCTTCGGCGTGCTGCAAGATAAAAGCCACGATCGGTGCATCCAAACGAGTGTTGATCGCATTCAGCACAGCCCCCGTCATAGGGATACCAAAATGCGCTTCATACATCTCGGGGATATTTGCGGCGATGATCGACACGGTATCGCCCTTGCCGATCCCACGCTGGTGCAGAGCACTCGCCAGTTGTCGACAGCGATCATAGGTCTCAAGCCAATTCTGACGCCGATACCCATATACCAACGCGGGATAGTCCGGATAGATCAGCGCGGTGCGCTCAAGATAGCTGAGCGGGGACAAGGCCGTATGATTGGCCCGGGTCTGATCCAGATGTTGCTCGTAGATGTTTGGCTGCGCCATGACCTCTCCCCTTCAAGACCGCGTTTTTGCAGGTGCAAAGATAATGATCACAGGAAAGGCGCAACGCCAACCTCAAGTTGGCGTCAGACCGCAGGTCGTTTGCGACCCGAAGTCACAGGTGCTCAATCGCGAGACAAGGTCAATGACCGACCCGCAGGGGTCAGATTACCCAGGCGGTCGATCAGCCCATGGCGTGGGTTGTAACCGCGGTCGAGGGTCTCGAACGTATCCAGCATCACGGTGACGCGCGGGTGCCGCGTCCGGCCACGCACCAGCTCGGCCACGCTTTCGACAATGTAATCATCATCGAAGTTGGCGGTTGCAGGGCTGCCAGTCATCAGTTGAACTGCCACGGCCCCCTCGATCCCGCGATGTTCAAACGCGTCCTGAAGGCCACCAATCTTGCCCAGCCAATCGGCTCGCCAACCTACGGCGAAGACCGGGCGCAAGGGCAAGCCGGTGTCGGCCAGGGCGTCCAAAATTTCGGCCCGACGCGCGTAACGATACCCGGTCCAGACGTTGTGAGCATAGATCTGCCCTTCGACTGCGTTGTCGGCCGAAGTTGCGGCTCGGCTGACGTAAAGAGGCACATTCGCCACTTTCATCAGCGCCTTTGCAATCTCTTTTACCCGTACCAGATCCGGTTCGACCTGCACGATCTCAAGCCCGGCGAGTGCATCGCGATTTTCCGCGATCAGCGCCAACATGGCATCATTGGGCATCGAAGTTGTGAACATGTGGAAGCGAAGACCGGTCGCCGCAAAGTCCTGAACCCGGCGCAGGCTTTCGGGGCGCGCCAGGTCGGCCAGCGGCGTGCGGACTGTTTCGATCCCCATCTGCCACAAGCGCAACAACGGGTAGTCATTGCGTGCCCGCTTGCGTGAGAACTCCTCCATCGCGCCGGTGTAAGGCAGATCGCGGCTCTGATACCAAGCGTGGCGCATGAACGGCACAAGTCCGGATTTCGCGGGCGGTTTGCGCTGGCTCATATCCACGACGGCATCGGATTCGGCACCGCCTGTGGGAACAAATCGAAGCCGGTGCCCATCGGCTAGAACATCGACCAGCATAATCCCGAACTTGCCACGGTCATTGCGGCCAAACTCGGCCTCGGGGCCTGCGTTGTAGAGCTCGGCAAAATCCTGGCGGGTAAAACTGGTGGCAGGCAAGCAGTAGAACTTTGTCTCACCAACGCGATTGAAGAAGAACTGATGCACATGGCCAGACAACACCGCCTCGACCCCGTGCCGTTTGATCACCTCGAGCAGCCGCGCGCGACCCTCGAGCCCATAGTTGTCATAGTGCTCGTCCTCATCCACCGCATCGATGAAGAGCGGATAGTGCGAGAACAGAAAGGTGCGCTTGTCGGTGGCCAGCACTTCTTCAAGCCAATCGAACTGTTCCTGCTCGGTCTCCAGCCCGCTGCCAACGATGGACGAGTTGATCAGAACGAAACGACAATCGCCGTGATCTACGCAAGACCACTGCTCGCCGAACTGGCCGGAATACGCGGTAACTGCCTCTGGTGTCACTGCTCCAGCAGGAGAGGCATCATGCGGTTTGTCGCCAATATCATGGTTGCCCGGAACAAAGTGCAGGTTGGGTTCGAGACAGGCAAAGACCCGGCGCGCCTCCTGACACGCCGGTTCATAGGCCGACATATGCGGCAAGGGGTGCACCATGTCACCCAGGTGAATGGTCAAAGCCGGTTCCTGCGCTGCCACAAGTGCCGCCGCCACCTCGGCCCGCGCGTTGGCCTTGTTGTTCACCGCATAGGGAGACGACAGGTCGCCTTCGGGCGCGCGGATGTGTGTGTCGGTGAAGACGGCAAACGTGAACAGCGGATCGGTCAAGACAGTGGCACCTCGGTTTTGACGCCGCCCACGCGCTGCCAGATCAGCAGCCCGATGGTCAACGCGGTCAGCCCCCAGAATACCCAGCAAATCGTCGAGCTAAAGAAGATACTGTAATCCCCCCTCGAGATCGTCAGAGACTGGCGGAAGTTGTCCTCTAACAGCGGCCCAAGGATGAAGGCAATTAGGAACGGCGCCGCAGGGATCGCCATCTTGAGCATCGCATAACCCACCAGCCCCATCACCAGCATGACGCCGACATCATAGGTCGAGTTGTTGACGGCATAGGCGCCAAAGACACACAGGATCAGCACGATCGGGAACAGCACCCGCTGCGGGATGTCCGCAATCTTGGAAATGATCCGGATCGACGCCTTGCCCACGATCAGCAGGTAGAACGAGCTGAGCATGATACCGATGAAGATGGCATAGATCAGGTCGATGTTCTGCTGGAACATCAGCGGCCCCGGCCGCAGCCCGTGGATCATGAAGGCCCCCAGGATGATCGCGGTGATGATGTCACCCGGAATGCCGAGTGCCAGAAGCGGGATCATCGTCGCACCAGCCACGCCGTTGTTGCCAGCTTCTGCTGCGGCGACGCCTTCGATCTCACCCTTGCCGAAGTTTGCCTTGTTCTTGGATGTCCGGCGCGCCTCGGAATAGGACAGAAAGGCCGACGGCGCCCCGCCGATACCCGGAACCGCGCCCAGAATAACCCCGATGAACGAGCCGCGAATGATCGATTTCAGACAGCTTTTGAAATCCGTCCAGCTTGCCCCGATGCCGGCGAGTTTGGATTGTTCCAGCTCAACATCCTTCTTGACGAAGTAGTTGATGATTTCGGGCACCGCGAACAGGCCGATCAGAACGGGGATGAAGTTCAAGCCGCTCATCAGGTTGACGTCACCAAAAACGAACCGGTTGGTGCCGTAGAGCAGATCCAGACCCACAGTAGCCAAGAGCAGGCCCAGACCAGCGGCGCCCAGCCCTTTGAGCAGTTGATCCCCAGACACGCCCGCGATGATGGTCAACGAGAAGACAACCAGCGTGAAGACTTCGGGCGACTGGAACTTAAGCGCGAAGCTCGCCAGAACCCCAGCAAACAGGATCAGCGAAATGTTCGAGATGAAGTCCGCGACGCAGGATGCATATAGCGCGATATCGAGGGCGCGACGTGCCTGCCCCTTGCGCGCCAGTGGATAGCCGTCGAGCACGGTGCATGACGCGGCAGGGGTACCTGGCGCGTTGATCAGGATCGCGGTGATCGAACCGCCATAGATCCCGCCCTTGTAGACTCCCAAAAGCAGCAAGATGCCGGTGACGGGTGGCATGGAAAAGGTGAACGGCAGCGTCAGCGCCACCGCCATCGGGGTTGTCATGCCGGGGATCGCGCCCACGACCGTTCCGACGACCACGCCGATGAACAGCACGATGACATTGTCGATCGACGCAAACAGGGCAAAGGCATTGGCCAGTGTATCCAGCATCGGTTCAGATCCTTATCAGATAGGGTTCCAAGGGGCCCGACGGGATCGGGATCCCCGCGACCTTGGCAAAGAAGAGGTACAGGCCAAGCGGCAACAGGATCGAAACCAGCACCAGCACCTTGGGAGAGCGCTCCCCCGCCAGCATCATCAGCGCACAAAGCGACAGCATTGCACCCACGATAAAGCCCAGAACGGGAAGCAACAGATAGAACACCGCCATGATCCCCATTGCGACGGGCACCTTGGCATAGGGTGCAAGCCCGACAGACGGCGCATCGTCTGACGAACGCCGCACGCCCAGAACCAAAATGGCCGCACCGATAAGCGCGATCACATAGCCGATCAGCTTTGGATAATACGATGGAGAGGCTGCTGCGAAGGGCACCTTCCGTGGCTCGTCGACACCCACCGGTATCAACACAAAAATCAACAGCAACCCGAGCGTCAGAAAGACCGCCCCTGCTATGATGTCCGAAGATTTTGACATGTTTCCTCCCTTCGGTTCCTTTAGTCCGCCTGCAGGCGATCCAAATCCAATTCGCTGGAGAACAAGAACCGCTCCAGCGCATAGTTGATGACAGCAGTGTTCGAGGTGACTTGACTGACCAGCAGTTCAAAGTCAGGTTCTGTGACCCGCAACGACCGCAAATGATTGCGCGCACCTTCGACAAAATCTGGCTGACGACCAGTTTCCCCGGCCAGGATGATGCTCGAAGGCCCCAAAAGCGCAGCTACGGCATCCAGTCCAAGCGCCATGCGCTGACCTGCCTCAAAAAACGCACGCTTGACCTCTCCATCCCCGTCTTCGGCCATTTGCAGTGCGCGGGCCAAAGCTGCCGCCTTGCGGCTGCTATCGCGTGCCGGTTCCAGTTTACCGGCCGCAATCAGTTGGTCGACGACGGCAAATCCTGACGCTGTGCTTTCCAGGCACCCTTTACGACCGCAAGCACACGGACGACTGTCTCCTGCAAAGGCAAGATGCGCGATATCACAAGAAGCCCCGGCCAGTTGAACACCGCCCAACACCGCAGCGGCCCCGACACCAAGACTGTTGTTGACCAGAACCAGATCGCTCTGCCCAGCTCCTTGCCCGCGAGCCATTTCAACCTGCAGCAGCGATACGGCGCGCACTTCGACACTGACGGGCAAACACATGTTTTCTTCGATCAGCTGCCCCACGGGTACGCTGGTCCACCCCAATGGCGCGGATGTTACCACCCCGTCGACACAGTTTCGACTGGCCGCCGCAACCATCACACCGACGCCAATGATGCGATTCGACTCAAGACCCAGTTCGGCAATCATGGCATGCGCGGTTTCGCACAAAGCGCGCAAAACCTCTTCGGCGCGAGTACGGCTGATGTGCAATTGGCGCGTCTCGATCTCAGTGCCTGAAACATCCGAAACACCCACCGAAAGGCGGTTGGCCGTGACCGTGAACCCAAGAACAAATGCCGTGCTCTGAGCCATGCTCAGCGTGACCTCTTTGCGACCAGTTTTCCCTTTGGATTGAACACGCTCGCCTTCGACCAGCAGCCCGGCCTCAATCAGCTCGCGGGTGATGCGCGAGACCGCCGCCCCGGTCAACCCGGTGTGCTTGACCAGCTGCAAACGGGTTGTCCCGCCTTGCAAGAAAACCGTGCGCAAAATCTCCTCTCGATTGGCGCGCCGAATGCCTGCCGTGGAAAGTGTGTTTGGCAAAGTGTCTTGCATTTGTTTTCGGTTCCGAGTTAATTACAGACAGTAACAAACTGTCCTGAGAAAGGGCCGAAGTCAACCAAAACCTTACACGGCCAAGGAAAAACAGGCCGAATCTCTCTGGGAGGAACTCATGAAAACACTCATCAAATCACTGGCAGCGGGCGCCGCGATTGCGGTTGCATCGCTGACCTCGGCCCAAGCCGAAGGCTATCCTGATCGCCCGATCACCATGGTCATCCCATACGGTCCTGGCGGTGCCGCTGACCTGTCCGCACGTCTGATTTCGGGCACCGCGCCCAGCTATCTGGGACAGCCGATCCTGGCCGTGAACCGCACCGGCGCGGCCGGCGTTGTGGGCTCGAACTTCGTCATCAACTCCAAGGCGGACGGCTATACTCTGTTGTCCGCGCGTGTGGGCTCGCAAATGGGCGTGCCGGCGATGAACAAGACGATCCCGTATGAGTGGGACGACTTCACCATGCTGGGCCTGATTGAAACCAATCCTTTTGTTCTGGTGGTGGCCGGTGACAGCCCGATCAACAGCTTTGCCGAGTTTGAGGCAGCCATCAAAGACGGCACCGAAATGACCTACGGCTCGGCCGGGGTTGGCACGCTACTGCACATCGCAACCGCTGTTATGGCCGATACCATGGGGGCCAACGCCGACAACCTGATTCACGTCCCTTACAAAGGCGGCGGAAAGGCGCGCGCCGCGATTATTGGCGGTCAGGTCGATTTCATGTGGCAGAACCTGTCGGGTGTGATCAACGCCATTGAGGGCGGACAGCTCAAAGCGCTGGCCATCACCACGCCCGAGCGGTTCGAAGCCGTAGGTGACATCCCCACTGTAAGCGAATTGGGGTACCCCGACATGGAACAGATCATCGGTTGGAGCGCCATCTACGGCCCGCCCGATCTGCCCGAAGATGTTGTCGCCGCTTGGACCGACACCCTGCAAAAGCTGAAAGACGACAAAGCCTGGAACCGCATGACCACGCAGTTGGGCAACGTTGTCGACATTCGCAGCCCCGAAGAAACCAAGGCCTTTGTCGAAGCGCAGTACAAAGTCTTTGACTCGGCGCTGGACAAACTGGGTCTCACCATTCGCTGATCACCACTCACGAGAGACCTTTGGGTGGCGTGCCCACCACGCCGCCCACCTGAAACAATCAATCGGATTTAACACGATGACCCGTCCCAACATCCTATTCATTCAGGCCGACCAACTCGCTGCCAACGCCCTTGCGCCCTATGGCAACAAGACCGTCAAGGCGCCGAACATCGACCGGCTGGCGGACGAAGGGGTCGTTTTCGAAAACTGCTATTGCAATCTGCCCATGTGCGGGCCTTCGCGCGCCTCGATGCATGCCGGACGCCTGCCGTTCGCCATCGAGATGTACGACAACGCCAATGAATTTCACGCCGACATCCCGACCTTTGCCCATTACTTGCGCGGGTTGGATTACCGCGTCGAGATGTCGGGCAAGATGCACTTTGTCGGCCCCGACCAGATGCACGGCTATGAAAAACGCCATACGACCGAGATCTATCCCGCGAACTTTGCCTGGACGGTCGATTGGTCGAAGGGTCGCGAATACAAGCCCACCAACCTAACCATGGCCCCGATCATCGAAAGCGGCCCTGCCGTGCGCACACTGCAAATGGATTACGATGACGAGGTCGCCTATCACGGCACCCAGGCGCTCTATGACCTGGCGCGCAAGGACGATGGCCGCCCCTTCATGCTGACGGTTTCCTTTACCTCTCCGCATTCGCCATTCGTGATCGGACAGGAGTACTGGGACCTTTACGATCACGACGATATCGAAAGTCCCGCCGTTCCGCCGCTCGAAGAAAACACCATGGATCACCTGAGCCGCAATCTGCACTATTGCCAATCGCGGCATGAATTCACCGTCACGGATGAGCACCGCCGCATGGCCCGGCACGGGTATTACGGCATGATTTCCTATATCGACGAGAAGATCGGCCAGATGATGGATGTGCTGGAAAAAACCGGGCTAAGCGAAAACACCATCGTCATCATCACCGCCGATCATGGCGAGATGATGGGCGAGCGGGGGATGTGGTTCAAACAGCATTTCTTTGAATGGGCCTCAAAAGTGCCGTTCATCGTGCATGCCCCGAACCGCTATTCCGCTGCCCGCGTGAAAAAAAACTGCTCGCTCGTGGACCTGATGCCGACACTGATGGACATGGCGGCAGGTGAGGCATGGGATGGTTACGCCGCCCCCATTGATGGGCATTCGCTGGTTCCTGCTCTGAACGGCAACACTGACGCAATGAATGACCTGTGCATTGGCGAGTTTGCCGCCGACGGCTCCACCGGCCCCAGTCGTATGGTCAAGCGTGGACCATGGAAACTGATGTGGCTCGAGGGGGTGGATACCCTGCTCTACAACACCGACGACGATCCGAACGAGGTCAACAACCTGGCCGACGATCCTGCCAATGCCGACCTGCGGGCCGAGCTGGAGGCGATCCTGTTCGATGGTTGGGACCCGGACACCCTGCGGGTGCAGATCCGCGCCAGCCAGGAACGCCGTCTGGCCATCCACAAGATCACGGGGGGCGAACCCTCATACGTCAACCTCGTGCGCGAGGATGACGATCGCCGCTACATCCGCAACGCGGGTGCGGCTGACACCAAGGCCAAAGCCCGGTTGCCGTATGTGGCCCCGGCAAAACCCGACAAGGTCGCGTGAACAATGGACTATGACTACATCATCGTGGGGGCCGGTTCAGCCGGTTGCGTACTGGCCAACCGCCTGTCCAAGGACCCGTCGATCAAGGTTCTGCTGCTCGAGGCGGGCGGCAAGGACAACAACCCGTGGATCCACATCCCGGTTGGTTACTTCAAGACGCTGCACAACCCAAACACCGACTGGTGCTACAAGGCCGAGCCTGATCCGGGCCTGAATGGCCGTAGCCTGGATTGGCCGCGCGGCAAGACGCTTGGCGGCTCGTCCTCGATCAACGGGTTGCTCTATGTGCGCGGCCAAAAGGAAGACTACAACCACTGGGCACAGCTGGGAAATCGGGGCTGGTCTTACGACGATGTGCTACCGCTCTTCAAACGTTCGGAAACCCACGAAGGCGGCGATACCGACCTGCATGGTCAGGACGGAGAGCTTTCCGTATCGCTGATCCGCGCCAAGTCCGAGATTTCGGAAGCGTTCATTGACGCCGCCGTCGAGATGGGCGTCCCCCGGACTGACGATTACAACGGCGAGAACCAGGAAGGCGCAGGATACTTCCACCAGACCGCCAAGAGTGGATTCCGCTGTTCGTCGGCCAAGGCATTCCTGACCCCGATCAAGGGCAAGCGAGACAACCTGACCGTTCTGACGCATGCCCACACCACCGGCTTGGCCTTTGCCAGTGACGCGCCCAAACAGGTCGTGGGTGTGAACTTCATCCATCAGCATGCCCCCAAGACGGCGCGGCTGCGCCCGGGTGGTGAAGTCATCCTGTCTGCAGGCGCCATTGGCTCGCCGCAGATCCTGGAACTATCGGGGATTGGCCAAGGTCAGGTTTTGCAAAATGCCGGGATCGGCGTAAGGCACGAACTTCCAGGCGTAGGCGAGTGTTTGCAGGATCACTTGCAGATCCGACTGGTCTATGAGGTGAACGTTGCAACCTTGAACGACGCTATCAATTCGTTCGTTCATCGCATGGGGATTGGCCTGGAATATGCGCTCAAACGCACCGGCCCGATGAGCCTTGGCGCAAGCCAGGTCGCCATCTTTGCCAAGTCGATGGAGGGGCTGGAAACCCCCGACATTCAGTTCCATTTCCAACCCCTGTCAGCGGACAAACCGGGGATCGAGATGCATCCCTTCTCGGGCTTCACCTCTTCCGTTTGTCAACTGCGCCCCGAAAGCCGCGGACACATACACATCAACAGTCCGCGGTCCGAAGATCACCCCCTGATCGTGCCAAACTACCTTTCGGCCACCGCCGACCAGCTTTGTGCCATCCGCGCAGTCAAGTTTGCGCGCGCAATGACCAAAACCAAAGCGCTGTCGCCGTTTATCGTGCGTGAACACGTTCCCGTGGGTCCGGTCGAAACAGACGAACAACACCTTGAGGCCGCGCGCAACATCGCTCAGACTATCTATCATCCGACCTCGACCTGCCGGATGGGTCATGACGACCAAGCGGTTGTCGATGACAGGTTGCGGGTACATGGCATTGGCGGGCTTCGCATCGCCGACGCGTCAATCATGCCTGCAATTGTCAGTGGCAACACCAACGCGCCCGCCATTATGATCGGCGAAAAGGCCAGCGACATGATCTTGCAGGACCGACGATCGGGGGCTCAAAAGGCCGCCTGACCTCTCCCCGAGCAGGCGCCTTGAGGCGCGGGAATGGCATCGCGGATTCGACGACCGGACGACCGCTGCACACCACATGCTGTACCCGCGCCGCAAAGACTGTTTGTCACGGCACACCAACCAACTGATGCAAGCTTTTCTCTCCTCTCAAGCTTGCATCACACCTCCGCCATTGAGGGATTTGGCGGAAAGACCGGGTCCGGCGCTCACCGGGCCCGGTTTTCTTTTGTCCATTTGGGGTTCATTCGACTGGCAACAACCAGCCGCGGTAAGCGGCGATACGGCCCACCCATGGCATCGCGATTTCGACGTCGAACACAAAGCGATCCTCTATCTGCATCTCGAAACTCTGCCCGGCGGGCAGAAGGGATCTGGGTAAAGGCAAAGGCCCGATGGCCCATGCCATCGGCTCAAGAGCCAAACGATCCCCGTCGTTCTGCAAAGCAACGGTCACGTCAATCATACCAAACCGCTCTTGTACGATGCCCGGCTGCGCGTTTGGTGCCTGATACTGGTAGGAGGTGAACGTGTGACCGGCGAAGTCGCGCTGCCACACTTCGCCTCCGTCTCGTGGAATGAAACTGACCGAAACCGGTACCGCGTCCCCCTGCGGCGGCAAACGCATCACCCAGCCAATCAGCCGAGACAGCATGCCCGCCCCGCGCAAGACCTTGGCCTGACCTGACCAGGTTCGGGGATCGGCGCTGCCGTGCAAAACCTGCAATTGCGGCGGCATATCATCAAGGGCTGCGCCCAGAACCCGACGGTAAAGAACAGTCATTTGAACAGCCGCCGCTGCACATCCGGATCGGGCATCGAGCACATGTCGCCCTGCCCGAACCAGCGATAGCGATTGCGCGCGACCATTCGATAGAGCGCATCCCGAACGGGCCTTGGAATGATCCGAAACACAGTCAGAAGTCGCCATCTGCCGCCCAGCATTTGCCCCGCACGGATGATGGCGTCCGACGACGTATAGGCCTGCCCCTGTTCCAGAAACAGCCAAGAGGTCGGATCATCCGGGTCCAGCCCATGCTGCACCAACAAGGACCGACCAAGCTCGGTTTGCATCGGAATGATCAGGAATTCTTGAGTGTGGTCATTGCGGGCGATCCACGCCGCGCCACGCGCGCAAAGCGCACAATGCGCGTCCATGACCGTCACGGCCGGACGCGTCATGATATCTTCGACTAGATCAGAGAGGCACAAGGGGAGAGTGTCATCGGCCATAGGGGAACGCTGGTTCAATTTTCGGCCACTCACAACCGGCAAAGTGTCTCATCTCAGATGCCAAAAAGAAACCGGGGCCCGCCATCAAGCGCGCCCCGGTTCATGTTCAGATCAAGCGTGGATCAGACTTTGCCTTTCCACGGGATCAGCCAGCTTTCCAGCTTGCGCATGCCGACCTCGATGGCAAAGCCAATGACGCCGATCACGATGATGCCGACGATGATGATGTCGGTCAGCTGGAACTTGGACGCGGTCACGATCATCTTGCCGAGACCCACGTTTGCTGCAACCAGTTCGGCCGCAACAACCGTACCCCAACAAACACCCATGGCGACACGAGCACCGGTGAAAATGTCAGGCAGCGAGTTCGGAACGATGACCTTGCTGAGGATCTGCCACTTGGATGCCCCCAGCGAATAGGCCGCGTGCACCTTGGCAATCGCAACACCGGACACCCCTGATCGGGCCGCAATGATCATGATCCATAGCGCCGCCAAGAACAGCAGCACGACCTTGCCAAGCTCACCGATCCCGAACCAGATGATCACCAGCGGGATCAAGGCCAGGGGTGGGATCGGACGCATGAATTCGACGATCGGGTCGAACCAACCGCGCGCCCAGCCTGTCAGACCCATGGCATAGCCAATCGGGATCCCGATCAAAGCACCAAAGAAGAAGCCAAGCAGAACCCGCTGCAGCGAATACCGCGTGTGCTCGAACAGGGTGTAGCCCTGATAGCCTTCCTTGTTCAGCCAGAAGAAGCGCTGCAACACAACCTCGGGTGCAGGCAAATACAGACGCGCCATGCGCAGGCCCTTGGCCGGCTCAAACGTCGGCGTGCCCTTGTCGGTCAGGCGGATCGTGCCATCATCGGTCTTGATCTCTCCACCAGGTTCGATGGATTGGCCATTGATCGTGATGATCTTCGACCCTTCCTTCTTGCTGACCTCATCGTTTTTCCAGACGTTCACGACCTTGAACGCATAGCGCGCCACGGTCAGCGTGTCGTTCTTGGCGAAACCATCACCGGGCTCAACCGCGATCGGATCAGGCTCGCGGCCAGGCTCGCCATTCTCATCAATGGTCTGCTGGATATCTTCGCGGTAAACCCGGACCGAAACGGTCGCTTCGTCCGTAGTGCCGTCTTCGAGCTGCACCGTGTAGGTAAAGCTTGTGTCACCCGAGAAAGGACCGGGCATCTTGGGCAGAGGGATCACCGAGTTGGTAAAGGCCACCCAAAGCCAGAACACCGTGATGACCGAAATGACCGAGGCGACGCGGTTCGCCGTAATCGCGCTTTCATCGCCGAATGTCACGGTTTTCAGTCGGTTGAAGCCCTTTTTCTCAAACGCGCTTTTGAAAACACGCTTTGCGATGAAAAACGACCCAAAGAACGCGCCTATGTAGAGGACGAGTACGAGCAAACCGGTCATGCGCTTTCCTCCGTCCGGCCCATGATTTCTTCTTCCATGTTCCAGATCATCTCAAGGATCTCTTCGCGCGTCCCGGCGTAGTCCTTGTGTTTCTTCACTTCCCGCAGGTCGTTGCCGACGCCTAGGTCCGCAAACGGCAGGCGATATTCCTTGTGCACGCGACCCGGGCGCGGCGCCATCACCAGCAGGCGTTCGCCAAGCAGCAATGCCTCTTCGACCGAGTGGGTGATCAGGATGATGGTCTTGCCGGTGTCCTTCCACAGGTCCAGAACCAGCGACTGCATCTTTTCACGCGTCAGCGCGTCCAAGGCGCCAAGCGGTTCGTCCATCAAGATGACGTCCGGGTCATTGGCCAGACAACGTGCGAGTGCCACGCGCTGCTGCATACCGCCCGACAGCTCATAGATGGCCTTTTCCTTGAAGTCCTGCAGGCCAACAACTTCGAGAAGATGTTCAACCTTCTCTTTGCTTTCCGCCCGGCTGACACCTTTCATGTCGGGACCAAAGCTGACGTTGTCGCGCACGTTCATCCATTCGAACAGCGCGCCTTGCTGAAAGACCATTCCACGTTCCGGGCTGGGGCCAGTTTCGACATGCCCATTCAGTTCGATTGTCCCTTCGGTCGGGGCCAAGAAGCCCGCAACGATGTTCAAAAGCGTTGTCTTGCCACAGCCCGACGGGCCCAACACGCTCATCAGTTCGCCAGACTTGATGTCCAGCGACACGTTCTTCAGCGCTTGGACATGCCCGCCGTTGGGCAGGTCAAAACGCATCGAGATATCATTTATGAGAAGTCCAGACACCTGGATCCCCTTCTTTCCAAGGTGGGATCGCCTTACACGTAAAGCGAAAAAGGGGTGGGTGTTTTGTCAAACACCCACCCCGCTTCACGAATAACGCTTAGTTGCCGCCCAGAGGACCTGCGTTCACGTTGTCCTCGTAAGAAGCTTTGGCTGCGTCGATCGAACCCGAGGCCACAAACACGTCCGCCACACCCTTCATGAAGGTCGCCGCGTTGCCGCCCAGCCATGCCTGGCTCAGTTGCTCGTCGACGGTCGGGAAGACAAAAGTGTTCAGCGTCGCCGCAGCATCATCTTCGCTCATACCTGCGTCTTTTGCGATCACCGGCAGCATCTTGGCTTGGTTGGCCTCGTCCGCCCACATCGCGTTGGCTTCGGCGGTCACAGCCAGGAACTTGGCGACCATGTCGCCGTTCTGCGCCACATACGATGTCGGCGCTGTGGTGGCGTCAAACACCAGGATACCCAGCTCGGTCTTTTCGGCACCGGTCAGCAAAACGTTGCCCGATTCCAGCATGCGGCGCAGCGCACCACCCCAACCACAGGCCATGTCAACGGCGCCCTGGCTGAGTGCGGCTTCGCCTTCGGCCGGAGCCATGTCGACGATTTCCAGGCTGTCGAGCGAAACGTTGAAATGCTCCATCTGCTTGAGGAAACCATAGTGCGCGGCGGTCCCCAGCGGAACGGCAACCTTCTTGCCTGCCAGTTCGCTTGCGCTGTCCTTGTCGATCTCGTGATCGGCACGCACCACGCAGTTGTCGTTGTCAGCATAGGACACAGCAACGTCAACGACCTGAAGGTCCTGACCGGCCGAGGCCGCGACCACGAAGGGTGGGATGCCCTGGCTGACCGACAGTTGCACGTCACCCGACGCCATCGCCGCGGACATCGCGGTGCCGGTGTCAAAGCTGACCCAGTTGATCTTGGTGCCCAGTGCCTCGTCATACATGCCGGTTTCCTTGGCAAACTGGAATGGCATCGGCCACTCGAGGAAGTATGCCACGGTCAGGTCTTCGGCCATTGCAGGTGCAGCACCTGCCAACATGGCCACGCTTGCCACTGCGCCCATCAACTTGGATTTGAAAGTCATACGTCGTCTCCCTGTTGCCTGCCGAAATGGCAGGTCGGATATCTTGGGCGGTATTCCGCCTCTATGAGTGTTCAGGACGGTACCCCAGGAGGTTTTATGGGGCCCGTACATTGATCCGAGCCGAAAATCCCCGCGCAATCAATGCCTTTTATGAGGGTTCACCAAAAAGAGAGAAGATGAAATTGGGGCTTTCAATTTGTGAAACCGCAGATTTCCGTGGTTTTTCAGACAAATATTGATGTAACAGGCAAGCGAAATTTCGGCATGATTTCAATACTGGACTTACCGCACCGCAGCATCTGGCCCTATCCGCGTGCCTGTTTTTTAAAGTCTCTGGAGTCTTGAAGACGGCTCTGATTTCTTCACGAAAGATAGAGTCGATATCTGGCAGAATTTTGAAAGGACATGTCATGGACGGCACGTTCAACGAGAACGATCTTTCGCACGTGGTCGAAGCCGACCGCGCCCACATCTGGCATCACCTGATCCAGCATAAACCCTTTGAAACCAATGACCCCCGCATCATTGTCGAAGGCAAAGGCATGCGTGTCTGGGACCAAAAAGGCAAAGAGCATCTGGATGCTGTTTCTGGCGGTGTTTGGACCGTCAACGTAGGCTATGGCCGCGAATCCATCTGTAAGGCGGTTTACGACCAGCTGATGAAGCTGTGCTACTTCGCCAACACCGCGGGCTCGATTCCCGGCGCGATCTTTGCTGAAAAGCTGATCGACAAGATGCCCGGCATGAGCCGCGTCTACTACACCAACTCGGGCTCCGAGGCGAACGAGAAGGCCTTCAAGATGGTCCGTCAGATCGCGCACAAGCGCTATGGCGGCAAGAAGACCAAGATTCTGTACCGCGACCGCGACTATCACGGCTCGACCCTGGCGACGATGTCGGCCGGCGGTCAGGACGAGCGCAACGCGCAGTACGGCCCCTTTGCGCCTGACTTTGTCCGCGTTCCGCACTGTATGGAATACCGCAAGCACGAACTGGGCCATGAGGATCTGTCGGGCGAAGCATTCGGCAAGGCCGCAGCAGACGCCATCGAAGAGGTGATCCTGCGCGAAGGTCCGGAAACCGTTGGCGCGCTGTGCCTGGAGCCGGTGACCGCAGGCGGCGGTGTAATCGAAGCACCCGAAGGCTATTGGGAGCGCGTGCAGGAGATCTGCAAAAAATACGACGTGCTGCTCCATATCGACGAGGTTGTCTGCGGTGTTGGCCGCACCGGTACCTGGTTCGGCTATCAGCAGTACGGCATCAAGCCCGACTTCGTGACCATGGCGAAAGGTGTCGCCTCGGGTTACGCGGCGATTGCCTGCATGGTTACCACCGAAGAAGTCTTTGACATGTTCAAGGATGACGCGGCCGATCCGATGGGGTATTTCCGCGACATCTCGACCTTTGGTGGCTGCACCGCTGGTCCGGCTGCTGCGATCGAGAACATGCGCATCATCGAAGACGAGAACCTGTTGGGCAACTGTATCGACATGGGCGACCGCATGTTGAACAACCTGCAAGAACTGATGGAAAAGCACAAAATCATCGGCGACGTGCGCGGCAAGGGCCTGTTCCTGGGTGCCGAGCTGGTCACCGACCGTGCAACCAAGGACCCCGTCGAAGAGAAGCTGGTTCAGGCCGTTGTGGCCGACTGTATGAACCAGGGCGTGATCATCGGCGCGACCAACCGTTCGCTGCCGGGTCGTAACAACACCCTGTGTTTCTCGCCCGCGCTGATCGCAACGGCAGACGACATCGATCAGATTACCGACGCCGTTGACGGCGCCCTGGGTCGGGTCTTTGGCTAACTGACATTTGCGCTCCCCTCTCTCCCCGTTTTGGGGGTGCAAACTGAAAACCGGCGCGTCCTCCGCGCCGGTTTTTTTTGGCTCGCGTGAATTGGTCTGCTCACCTTTTCAACATTTGGAACTTCTTCACACTCCGGTTTTGCGGCACATCCTGTGAAATTCGGTTGAACTTCAGGAGCTTCAAGATGTGGGCCACCCCAGTCACTTTGCGCGGCGAACACGCCAGCCTTGTCCCATTGGACATGGTACATGCCGACGACTTGGCCGCTGCCAGTGCCGACGGTGAGCTGCATCGGTTGTGGTACACATGGATCCCTGCTCCCGATCAGGTCGGTGAAGAAATCACCCGCCGCCTGTCCCTGCAAGAAGACGGCAGCATGGTGCCCTTTGCAGTACTTGATGCGTCGGGCCGTGCTGTTGGCATGACGACCTTTATGAATATCGACCACAGCGCGAAACGGATGGAGATCGGCTCGACCTGGTATGCCCGCTCGGCCCAACGGGGGCCGCTGAATACCGAATGCAAGTTGATGCTGTTGCGTCATGCCTTTGAAACACTCGACGCGATCGCGGTCGAGTTTCGCACCCATGCGCTCAACCATCAAAGCCGCCGTGCGATCGAACGGTTGGGGGCCAAACTGGACGGCGTTTTGCGCTCGCATATGGTGATGGCCAACGGAACCCTGCGCGATACGGCCGTCTATTCCATCATCGCCGGAGAATGGCCTGCGGTGCGCGCAAACCTGATGTGGCAGATGGAGAAACCGCGCAGCTGACCCGCGGTCTCGCAGCTGTGAAAGCGCGCAAAATCAGATTGTGCTATACTGCTCCCATGCGTTGCAGATCGGCCGGGCCGGGCGCAACGATGTGTCAGGCCCTTTTCATGGCGATCCGCGCTTTTGGAAGGGGAAAGATATGGCAAAAACAATTGGAAATCCGATCAGCTGGGCAGCCCAAAACCTGGGCGCAACTGGTGATCATGTGGGTGAGACAGTCACCCAACTTGGCAGTGAAGACACCGGAAACCTGCCTGAAATCCGCACACTCAGCACCGACGACATCCGACATGCTCTGCGTGCAGGCTATGATGATTTCCTGGCCAGCCGGGCCGACGCGATCTTTATTGCAGTGGTCTATCCTTTGGCCGGGCTTGTGTTGTTTGGGTTGGGCATGCGCATGGACATGGTGCCGCTTTTGGCGCCGCTGGTGATGGGCTTTGCACTGTTGGGGCCCGTGGCCGCCGTTGGCCTTTATGAAATCAGCCGTCGTCGTGAACAGGGGCAAAAGGTGCATTGGTTGGACGCGTTCGGCGTCTTCCGATCCCCTGCATTTGGGGCAATCCTGGCCTTGGGGCTGTACCTGACCGCCCTTTTCGTAACCTGGATCCTGACCGCGCAAAGCATCTATTCCCAGACCTTGGGTCCCGAAGCGCCCGCATCCTTGATGGCGTTCCTGACGGAGGTGACCACCACCGCCGCAGGATGGACCATGATGATCGTAGGCGTTGCGGTTGGGTTCCTGTTTGCGCTGATCGCCCTGGCCATCAGCATCGTGAGCTTTCCTTTGCTGCTGGATCGTCAGGTCGGCGTCCCGGTCGCGGTTGTCACGTCCGTTCGCGTCATGCGGCAGAACCCGCGCGTTGTTCTGACATGGGGCGCCATCGTCGCTGCGATGCTGGTGATCGGCTCGATCCCGATGCTTCTGGGGCTGATCTTTGTCATGCCCATTTTGGGACACGCGACGTGGCACCTGTACCGCCGGGCCATCGTTTGAGAAATTGCGCAGGCCTGAGATTGGCCTGCGCCTAAGTGGCTTAACCGCCAACCTTCATGACGATCTTGCCAATGTGGCCAGAGCTTTCCATGCGTGCGTGCGCCTCGGCCGCTTGGGCAAAGTCGAACTCGCTGTCCATGACCGGGGCAACGGTGCCCGCATCCAACAGCGGCCAGACCGCCTCGCGCAGATCTTGCGCAATCCGGGCCTTGGCCAGATCGCTTTGCGGACGCAGGGTACTGCCGGTCAGGGTCAACCGCTTGACCATCATCATGGCAAAGTTCAGCTCGACCACTGGCCCCTGCAGAAACGCGATCTGCACCAGGCGACCATCCTCGGCCAAACATTTGACGTTACGGGGAATGTAGTCACCGCCCACCATGTCCAGGATCAGGTTAGCGCCGCCTTCGGCTTTCATCACCTTGACGAAATCCTCGTCCCGGTAATTGATCGCCTTCTCAGCTCCGAGGTCCAGACAGGCCTGGCATTTATCGTCCGACCCAGCCGTGGCAAAGACACGCGCGCCAAAAGCTTTGGCCAATTGGATCGCAGTCGTTCCGATCCCGCTGGAACCACCATGCACCAGGAACCGCTCGCCCGCTTTCAACCCGCCGCGGGTGAACACGTTGGACCAGACGGTAAAAAAGGTCTCGGGTAGACAAGCGGCTTCTTTCATACCCAAGCCTGCCGGGACCGGCAGACAATGCGCGGCAGGTGTGGCCACATATTCGGCATAGCCACCACCCGGCAGCAGCGCACAGACCTGATCGCCCATGCTCAGAGAATCTACGCCATCGCCCAAAGCCACAACCTCACCCGAGCATTCCAGCCCCGGCAGATCGCTGGCACCGGGGGGCGGATCATAGGCTCCGGCCCGCTGCAAGGCATCGGGGCGGTTGACGCCGGCATAAGCGACCTTAAGCACCACCTGACCGTGGCCCGGCGTTGGCACAGGGCGGTCGGTGAGTTGCAGAACCTCGGGGCCGCCGGGTTTGGTGATTTCGACGGCACGCATTGTTTGGGTCATCCACGATCTCCTTAGATGTTGACGGGCATGTCAGGCGATCAGCCGCGCGGTGTCAACGACCCCGGCAGATCCTTCATCCGAACCGGCGCCTTGATCTGGCTCATCAGCCAGTTCGGCCCAGCCAGCAAAGGCTTGAACAGGGGATTCTTGTTGACCTGCGCTTTGAACTTTTCGAACTGCATCACATTGTCGATCCGGCGATCCAAGAATTCCCAGGTCGCGTGATGGTCAGACGAATCATCGCCCAACCAGAACAACACGGTCGAGGAATAGACCGCCGACAGCGTTGCACGCTTGGTGTACCAATTGGCGTCTTGCGAGGTATCACCAAGCGTGTCCCAGATCAGGTCACATGTTCCCCAAATCGCCTTGGCCCCATCGGCAGCGTAGGCAGGCAGAGCAAAAAGCGTCGTACCCCGGCGCACCGCCTCTTTGTCGTCCGAAGCTTCTAGGCGGAACCGGACCGCGGCGGCCACTTTTTCGCTGAACCGCAGCTCGCTCATGTCCTCGGACTGCATCCGTGCAACCATCTGCGCATCGCCGCGCGCATGATAAGCCAACGCCAGATCCACGGCGCCACGTGGGCAAACCGCACGGGCCAGCGTCCTGTCCATATCCGCATCTGATACAGCAGCAGCAAAGGTCGCCTCGGTCCAGCCATCAAATGGCACATGGATAAGGGCGGCGTCCAAAAGGGTCTCGCGCAGATCTTCGTAAGGCATGGTCATGGTCAATCTCCGAACCGTTACACACGTACTAGACATATTAGTGTCGCTTTGCTATACGGCCACTTCCTGCAAATCCTTGCAACTCTATCTAGAAAGGTGGTGAAAACCACATGCAGGTTAGTGTTCGTGACAACAATGTCGATCAGGCGCTTCGTGCCCTGAAGAAAAAGCTGCAGCGTGAAGGCGTCTTCCGCGAAATGAAGCTCAAGCAACATTTCGAAAAGCCGTCCGAGAAAAAAGCGCGCGAGAAGGCTGAAGCGATCCGCCGTGCCCGCAAACTGGCACGCAAGAAAGCACAGCGCGAAGGTTTGCTCTAAGTAGATCAGCGGCTATTTCAGACGCTATTTGACGACCCCCGAGGCCCTGCCGCGGGGGTTTGTCTTTTTGGGGCTCCTGATTCTGTCCTTGCCCCCTTTTTGTCCCTTTGGACAATGTTTGCCGGTTTCCTGTCTCACTCTCAGCTTGAAGTTGCCGTTGGCGATTTCAGGCGTTTGGAGCCGCAGCTTCTTGCCCATTCCATTGGGACGAAAAGGCGGCGCCTTGCGTGAATTCGCTCTGCCCGCGACTGACTGTTTCTGACACCCCCCTCGTCTCTTAGTGCGAAGGGCGCGGCTTAGCCCGCCCACTCAACACAAGGGAACACACCATGTCACAAGCAAATGAATTAGAGCAGCAAATGCTTGATTTGATTAATGAAGAACGCACATCGCGGGGATTGGACCCCGTTCAACTCGAGCTGAGATTGAACGATGCATCCGAGGATCACAGTTCCTGGATGCTGCAACAGGACGTGTTCTCGCACACCGGCGAAAACGGATCGAGCGCCGGTGACCGGATGGAAGACGCCGGGTTCGAATTCTCGGGCGATTGGACCTGGTCTGAAAATATCGCCTGGCAGAGCGAACGCGGCGCGCCGGGCTTGGCTGATGATGTCGAGGATTTGCACGATGGCCTGATGAACAGTGCTGGACATCGCGCAAACATCTTGGATCCCGACGTCACCGTTGTCGGCATTGGCATCGAAACCGGCGATTACCAAGGTTACGACGCAGTGATGGTCACACAAAACTTTGCCCGAACCCAGGCCGAGGTTCAGTTGGATCAGGACACCACCACCCCCACAACCCCGATTGATCCCCCAGAGATGGTTGAGGTTGAGGTTCCTGAAACGCCAACTACAGAACCAGAGCAGCCTGTGACGGAACAGCCTGAAACAGAGCAACCTGTGGTCGCGCAACCCGAAGACGTTGCACCAGCGGACGTAGAGATGCCCGAGCAGCCCACAAACCCGCCAAGCACCATTGCCGACATTCTGCTTGAATGCTGGAGCGGCGAGGAAATTGTCTTTGAATGGCCGCCGATGGATCTAGACGCCCAGATCGACGGCACAATGACGCAACCTCTGGACTTTGTTCGCCTGGATCTGGAATCTGACCGTCCTGCAGCGGATGACCAAGAAACGTGGTGTTTCAACCCTGACGACATTGGCGCGTTCATCTCACAACCTGTGTGGGACTACGACACCTTCTGTTTCTGATCCGATCCTGGCCAGGCGCATCCCTGCGTCTGGCTGACGTCACCCGCTAAAGGCCAAACACCTTTTTGGCGTTGCCAGACAAAAAATGCTCGGCTTGCCTGTCATCCAGGCCGAGTGTGTCGAACCCTTTCAGCGCCTGTTCCGGCGGCATCATGGGGTAATTGGAACCAAACAACACCTTGTCCGTGCCGTGCCCCTTGAGGAATCGCACCAGTTCAGGCGGGTAGCGCCCCACCGTGTAGGCGGACGTGTCGATATAGACATTCTCGTGCTTGGTCGCGACGGCCACCGCCTCTTCGGTCCAAGGATAGCCGATGTGCCCGCCGACAATGGTCAGCTCGGGGAAGTCCAACGCCACCTGATCCAGGTACAGCGGCCGCCCAACCTCGGACGGCATCAGCGGGCCGGTGTGGCCGATCTGAGTGCAAAATGGCACGCCCAGATCAACACACGCGGCATAAACCGGATAGAACCGACGGTCTGTTGGCGGCACCTCCCACAGCCAGGGCAGAACGCGGATCGCCTTGAAACCCAGCTCGGTCACACAGCGGCGGATTTCCCGTACCGCCTCCATCGGGCGGGCGATGTTGACCGAGCCGACGCCGACCAAGCGATCAGGTGCTTCGGCGACAAACCCAGCCACCTCGTCGTTCGAAATCATCGTGTTGCGCGGGGCTTCCCAGGCGCTGATCAGCATGCGGTCGACCCCGGCCCGATCCATCAGACCAACTGTGGTCGCCACTGGAAGATCTTCAGTCGGAGTCGGGGATTTGGTCCAGCGCCGCAGCGAATCGAACATTGGGTCTTGGGAATGCCTCAGCGTGGGGTGCTGACCCCAGGCATCGATAATTTCGGTCACGGGCGATCTCCTGATGACAAAGCGGAATCAGAGTAGTACTCTAGAGTGTAACTCTAATCGGTGATAGCACAACCCATGTCCCCCACGACCAAGAAGCTGATCCAGGCCGCTGCCCTGCGCTTGTTCGATGAGCAGGGCGTCGCGGCGACTTCAATTGCGCAGATCAGGGCAGAAGTGGGCATATCCAACGGCAGCTTCTTTCACGCCTACAAAACCCGCGACGATCTATGTGCGGACATCTATCTGCTGGCGCTTAAGGATTACCACGCGGCGCTGGTGGCCGATCTGCCCGAGACTGCACAGGACGGGATCGCAGCGCTGATCACTGCGCATCTGGAGTGGGTGGTCACATCCGGCCCGTTGGCACGGTTCCTGTTTGAACATGCCCGACCCGAATGGCTGAACAGCATCCGCGCGGAACAAGCCAGTGAAAACGCCAAACTCGCCGAAAGGCTGGCAACTTGGCGCGCACCATTGACCAAGGCCGGGGCCTTGCACCCGATGTCCGAGATGATGTTCTTTGCGCAGCTGATCGGCCCGGCCCAAGTCTTTTGCCGGGCATGGCTATCGGGTCGAAACGCAGAAGATCCGCGCACGCATGCGCGGGTCTTGATCGACAGTGCCTGCCGGGTTCTGATCCTGACGCCGGATCAATAAACCTTGGGCACGTAAAGCTCGTCAGGCAAAAACTGCCGCTCGTACTCCGGGTTGTACTTGCGATCCGGCAGATCGACCTTTTCGCTTGGTACATCCTCATACGGGATTTGCGTCAGCAGGTGCTCGATGCAGTTCAAACGTTCGCGTTTCTTGTCGTTGCCCTCGACAATGTACCACGGCGCCTCGGGGATGTTGGTGCGCTCGAACATCTCTTCCTTGGCTTTGGTGTACTGCTCCCACCGAATACGACTCTCCAGATCCATCGGGGACAGCTTCCACTGCTTCATCGGGTCGTGGATGCGCATCAGGAATCGCAATTGCTGTTCTTCGTCGGTGATCGAGAACCAGTACTTCAGCAGAATGATCCCCGACCGCACCAGCATCCTTTCAAATTCAGGTACGTCGCGGAAAAACGCCTCGACCTCGTCCTCGGTCGCAAAGCCCATGACGCGTTCAACCCCAGCGCGGTTGTACCAGGACCGGTCAAACAGCACGATTTCACCACCCGCCGGCAGATGCGGCACATATCGCTGGAAATACCATTGGCTTTGTTCGCGACGTGAGGGCGCAGGCAGCGCAACGACACGGGCAATACGCGGGTTCAGGCGTTGGGTGATCCGTTTAATCACTCCGCCCTTGCCGGCTGAATCGCGGCCCTCCATCAGGATCACCACCTTTTGGCCGGTGTGCTGCACCCAGTCCTGTAGCTTGATCAGTTCGGCCTGCAGACGCAGCAGGTTGCGGAAATACACTTTGCGGTCGAGCATCTCGGGGTGCTGCGCGCGATAGATCTTGCGGATTTCCATCGACAGCATCGGTTCGCTGAACTCGATTTCAAAATCCTCGTCCAGCGTGTCCTCAAGCTCGGCTTCCAACCAGTCCATTGCAGATGTGTTAGATTCCTCGGTCACTGGAACGGTTCCTTCCTTCAATTCAACAAACACCCGATACACAGATCAGGTAACGCTTTGGTGTCAGCCTTCAATACGGCGACCCCGCCCCCGACGATGATCGGTGGGTATGAGACAAGACATGATGATATGGCTGGCAGATCAACACAACCGCAATTTGTTTGCAGTCAAATGCTTGCCAATGCATTGATTTTGATCAACGTGAAGCGACGAAAACTAAAAGTTCACAGGAAACGGCATGATTTATCTGCTGTCCCACCTGACCGAGCTGTGGCCGTGGCTGATCCTGATGGCAGCCCTTGGTGCCGGCTGGTCGGGGTACAAACGCGCAGCGCTTGTTCTGCTGGGTCTTTGGGCCTGTGCAGCAGTTTATCTGGGTGTCCTGTCGATTGTGGCCCTTGCCATCGGCGCGCCCGGCTTGGCTTTGGCGACCTGGTTGCGCAGCGCGACTGGCACGGCTGCAGCGATTGGCTGGACAATCTTGATTCTGTGGTCCGTCGCCCTGGGCGCGCACTTGCTGCCTGGCTTCAACAATCCCATCGCATTGGACGGTGTGCTATCCGGCCCTGAAAGCCGGCCCTTCACGATGCATCTCAACGCGGACAAACCGCTGGTGTTCTTTGCACTTTTGTTGGCCTGGAACCCACTGTTGCACCAGGACCGCCCCACCCGCGTTTTCCCGCTGATCATGGCCGCAGCGCTTGCCCTTGCGCTGTTTCCGATGGCCATTGTAGCCGGCGCCCTATCGCCAGAGGTAAGCTGGCCCGACTGGATTGGACTGTTTGTTCTGGTCAACCTTCTGATGACTTGCCTGACCGAAGAGGCTTTCTTTCGTGGATTTCTGCAAAAGGCACTGACAGGCCGCATCGGCGCAGCGGGTGGCATTGCCTCGGCAAGCCTGCTGTTTGGATTGGTCCATTTACCCGCCGGTGCCGCGGTGATGGCTTTTGCAACGCTATTGGGCGCGGCGTGCGGCTTGGGTCACTGGTACGGCGGGCGCTTGCGCTACGCGGTCTGGATCCACTTTGGCTTTAACCTGATCCATCTGCTGTTCTTTACCTACCCTGGGCCCGCCTAGACCGGCAACGCGGTGGTTTTGAACACGGTGCGCAGGGCAAACGAGCTTTGCATCTGCGCCACCCCAGGCAGCCGCGCCAGATGCTGACGATGAATGCGCGCGAAATCTTCGGTGTTTTCGGCCACAACCTTCAGGATGTAATCCGCCGTGCCCGCCATCAGGTGGCATTCCAGAACGTCCGGTATCCGCCCAACCGCCTTTTCAAACGCATCCAGAACCTCGTCCGCCTGCCCCTGCAAGGTGATCTCGACAAACACCGTCGTAGGCACACCCAGCTTGCGGGAATCCAGCAAGGCAACGTAGTCACGGATGTATCCGTCTGCTTCCAACCGCTGTACGCGCCGATGGCAGGCGGATGGAGACAGATTGGCCTGTTCCGACAACTCTGCATTGGACATCCGCCCCTTGCGTTGCAACGCCCTGAGGATCCGCCGATCCGTTGCATCCAAGCTCATTGACGCACATCCTTTGCATACTTTATCCCATCTACGCGATATTATCCCAAAAATACCGCGGTATACGAGGGGGGTTTCAGAAAAATTGCGGCCCAGGTCTGCACATAATTTAGGCAGATTGTGAACGGAGGAATCGCAATGAAAATCGGGTGCCCTACAGAAATCAAACCCCAGGAATTCCGCGTCGGCATGACGCCGGACGCCGCGCGCGAAGCGGTCAACCACGGTCACGAGGTGATCATCCAGAAAGGCGCGGGCGCTGGCGCCGGCTTCACGGATGAGGACTATGTCGCTGCAGGTGCTGCGATCATCGACACGGCGGAAGAGATCTTTGCCACCGCCGACATGATCGTAAAGGTGAAAGAACCCCAAGCGGGCGAGCGCAAGATGCTCCGCGAAGGGCAGCTGCTGTTTACCTATCTGCATCTGGCACCCGATCCGGATCAGACGCACGACCTGCTGGAGTCCGGCTGTACTGCAATCGCCTATGAAACCGTGACCGACGACCGTGGCGGCCTGCCCCTGTTGGCGCCAATGTCCGAGGTCGCCGGTCGTCTGGCACCCCAGGTCGGTGCGTGGACCCTGCAAAAGGCCAACGGCGGTCGTGGCGTGCTGATGGGTGGTGTGCCCGGCGTGGCCCCGGCCAAGGTTGTTGTCATCGGCGGCGGTGTCGTGGGCACACACGCAGCCAAGATCGCCGAGGGCATGGGCGCGGACGTCACCGTTCTGGACCGGTCGTTGAACCGCCTGAAGTACCTCGACGACGTCTTTGGCCGCGACTTCAAGAACCAGTACTCGACCGCCGGTGCGACCGCCGAGTTAGTGCGTGAGGCCGACATGGTCATCGGCGCGGTTCTGATCCCCGGTGCCGAAGCTCCGAAACTGGTGTCGCGCGCGCAGTTGAGTGAGATGAAGCCGGGCGCGGCCCTCGTTGACGTGGCCATCGACCAGGGCGGCTGTTTCGAAACGTCCAAGGCGACTACTCATGCCGACCCGATTTATGAAGTTGATGGCATCATGCATTATTGCGTGGCGAACATGCCCGGTGCAGTGGCCCGCACCTCGACCCAGGCGCTTGGAAACGCCACCCTGCCCTTCATGCTGAACCTGGCCAACAAAGGTTGGAAACAGGCCTGTGCTGACGATCCACACTTGCTGAACGGCCTGAACGTTCACGCGGGCCAACTGACCTATTATGCAGTCGGCAAAGCTTTGGGCATCGACGTTGTGTCACCCCAACTGGTGATCAAATAAAGCCAGACCAGAAAAGAAACAAAAGCCCCGGCCAATGCGCCGGGGCTTTTGGGTTTTAACCAAGCATTCCGATCTCACCGGCAAACGTGTGCTTTGCTGCTGCAAACATCTGTTTATGCCAAAACATTGGGAAGGTCTGGTAGCGTGAGGCGGACTTGAACCGCCGACCCCAGCATTATGAGTGCTGTGCTCTAACCAACTGAGCTATCACGCCGTATCCAGTGCGTGGTGCAGTACCCAAGGCTTGGGCCGGTGTCAAACGGTTTCCTGATGATCCGGCCCAATTTTTTGCAGGCCTCAGCCCTTTTTCTGAATCTCGACCGAATGCGGATACGGGATCGAAATACCCTTGGCGTCAAACGCCTCTTTCACGGCCTTGGTGAGCTGGAATTTCAGCTCCCAATAGTCGGCCGCATTGCACCAGATTCGTGCCGTCAGATCGACCGAGCTGTCGCCCAGATTGGTTACACGCACCCATGGGGCCGGATCGGAAAGAACCCGCTCGTCGGCTGTGGCGACCTCTTCAATGATCTGCATGGCCGTGTCAGCGTTGTCGCCATAATCGATGCCAAACACCAGATCGACCCGGCGGGTGTCATGCGCCGAATAGTTGGTGATGATCGACCCCCAGGACTGACCATTGGGCACGATGATTTGTACGTTGTCAGGGGTCACGAGCTCGGTGGTGAATAGATTGAGATCCTTCACGGTACCCGAAGTACCGCCAATGTCGACATACTGCCCCAATTTGTACGGACGGAACACAACCAGCATGACGCCGGCCGCCAGATCACTGAGCGTCCCTTGCAGAGCAAGACCAATCGCCAATGATGCCGCACCCAAGATGGCAACGATACTGGTCGCCTGAATGCCAAAAATGCCCAATACAGCGACCAGAACAATCGCCAGAATCACCCATTTCACCATGCTGGCAACGAAATTGCCAAGCGTCGGATCAATCTGCGGCGTCTTATTGATGCGACGGCGGACCATCCCGCTGATTGCTCCGGCGGCGATCCACCCCACGATCAGAACGATCAGGGCCTTTACGGCATTGATAACAACCGGGCCATAGGCTTCGGTTTGTGAGAGAACCTCTTCCACGTGCGTCTCCTTTGCATGACACATTATCCCGCGCTGAGAGCCCTCCCGCGCAGGTTGGCAGCCATCATTCGGAAAAATGCATGTTCCGTCTAGGTTTTTGATCCTACCCAGTTCCCCATGATGTTCACAATCGAACAGCGACACTGAACACGGCGCACAGATTGCCCCCTGTTATCATCGACAGCAGTCCTTAAGTTGGAGCGCATCAAAACCCGGAGATCCACATGACCGACCTGTCCGCTTTCCCTATCACCCGGAAATGGCCCGCCCAAAACCCCAAGGTTCTGCAGCTCTACTCATTTCCGACACCCAACGGTGTGAAGGCTTCGATCATGCTCGAAGAAACCGGGCTGGAGTATGAGGCGCACAAAGTGACGCTAGCCGATGCTGACGTCAAAAGCCCCGAGTTCCTGTCCCTGAACCCCAACAACAAGATCCCTGCGATCATCGATCCAAACGGACCGGACGGTGAACCGATTGGATTGTTCGAAAGTGGTGCGATCCTGCTCTACCTGGCTGAGAAAACGGGCAAACTCATAGGCCAGACCGCCAGTGACAAACACCACATCACCCAATGGCTGATGTTCCAGATGGGTGGCGTGGGTCCAATGCTGGGGCAACTGGGCTTCTTTTATAAATTCGCGGGTGCCGAGATCGAAGATCCCCGCCCCCGCGAACGCTACATCAACGAGGCCAAGCGCCTGCTTGGTGTGATCGACGGCCAACTTGAAGGCCGCGATTGGATTGCCGGCGATTATTCCATCGCCGACATCGCAATCGCTCCCTGGCTCAACGGGTTGAACTTCTATGGCGCGACCGAAATCGTCGAGCTGGACAGCCGCAAGAACGTATTGGCCTATCTTGACCGCTTCATGGCCCGTCCCGCTGTGCAGCGAGGCATGAACATTCCAGCGCGGGACTGATTACAAGAACCCCTGCGCAATGCAAAAGGCTTCGACCTCTCTGTGCCATTCCGGCGCTTGTCCTGCTACGGTATCTGAAAATCGGGTATCGTAGCGGATGACTTCGCGGCGCAGCAGTACACAAGTGGTCTTTGGATCCTGCGGCAAATTACGCGATGCCATTTGCAGGGCCACCATAACATCTGCATTCGTCCACGTGTGCCCTTCACCCGACGTTCGATGCAGGGTTTCAAATGCCTGCTGAGATTCACCAAGACTGATCAGAAGCCAGACCCGCATTTTCCGGGATGGGGTAAACTCGGGCGACAGCTCAATCGCCTTTTCGTAGTTCCTTAGTGCCTCGCGCAGATTCTGCTCGGATGCCGTCGACGTCATCGCGTAATAGTTGCCCCAATGGTGGTAAACCAAGGCATCATTGGGCGCTAATTCGGTCGCAGTGTTGAGATAAGTCAACGCCTCGTCCCGCTGCCCCATTTGGTTGAGGCTGTGAGAAACATTGAGCATCGTGCCAAAATCGCGCGGATTCATGCGCAGTTGCCGCTTGTAAAAGGAAATGGCCATTCCGTGCTCTTGCTTCATTGCAAGCGCCCGCCCCTGCCCCGCATAAGCCGTTTCATGATAGGGGTTCCGCAACGTCGCCACATAAAATGCCTGCTGCGCCTCGCCAGGTTTAGACAGGTGCAAAAGACTGTTGCCACGGTTGGAGTGCGGCAACGCAAAACTGCTCGGCCCCATTTCATAAGACAATCTCGCGGAACGCTCGAACCACGTCACAGCCTCGGCGAACCGCTGTTGTTTGTGCCGGACCAGGCCGATCAAATTTGCAGCCCACGCGCTGTCGGGATGCCCTTCGCGCAGAATGTTCATGGCTGCGGCCTCGGCAACCTCCAGTTTCTCTTGATCCGCATCCGCTTGAAAATAGGCGTAAGCAGCCGCCAAGTAAGGCTCGACCAAACCCGTCAACGCAACTGACTGCGTTAGCATGGCCGCCTCAATGCCCTGATCCCCGACTTTAGCGGCGTCCAGACTTTGCACACGCGCGCCGTCTCGGACCCTTAGCGTCAATAGGCTGTTCTCCAATGTACAGCTTGTATCGCCGCACACCAACTCTCCTGTGATCCGATAGCTGGCGAGCCCCAGCATCTGACGCAGCGCATCAACCACGGAATTCAACGAAAACTCGGCACCCGGCACCTGGATTTCAGCGGTACTTTCCGCTGGAAGAAAAGACAGAGCGTCTTTTGAACTGTTGGCGTCCCGCCGGATTTCTTCTAGCGCGTCGGCAAGCTTGCGACCCAACGCATTACCATCAAGCCCACGTTCGCGCAGAACTTTTGGCGTTGTGATCTCGCCGATGACGACCGAAGGGCGCAGTAATTCGCGCACCAAACCAAAGGCAAACGCCACAATTACGATCAACGTAACCAGCTGCACCAGGATCGCCCGAACGTTGTCCAATGACGCTTTCAAGCCTGCGCCAAAGCCGTCCGGAGCGTCAGGAATGTTGGCCATAGTCTCGGAACCTAAATGCAATAAACCCAATCAACCTAAAGGATAGCACAGATACCGCCGCACCCAAAGCCCGTGTTGATTGGGTTGTTTGCATTCACCCCGGCAGCTTGCCTGTCAGCACGTAGCGCAGGATCTCAACAACCTGCTGCGGTTCTTCTGCGACAGCCAGAGCCGCGGCATGCACCTCTTTCAGGGCGTGCTGATGCTCCGGTGGGTTTAGCACGATGATCGACTTGCCAAGAGCAGCGGCATAGCCCGCATCAAAAGCGGCGTTCCACTGCTTGTACTTGTCGCCAAAACGCACCACGACAACGTCAGCATCCTCGATCCCCTTGCGGGTGCGGATCGCGTTGACCATCGCGCCTTTGTGGTCATGCCAATACTTGTTTGGTTCGGCCCCCAGGATGGCGACACCACAGTCGTCACTGGCGCCGTGATCGGTGACCGGGCTGCTGAATGTCACATCCAGACCTTCCGCGCCCTGGGTGATCTGCTCACGCCAGTCGGTGTGGATTTCACCGGACAGATATACTTTCATCATCTTTCTCTCCCTCCATCAAAAAAGGGGCGCAACCGGCCCCTTCTTCTCGTTTCAAATACGGGCCTGCGCGACATCAGCCGCGCAGCGCGCCGCCTGTGGCCTTGGTCACCTTGGCAACGATCTTCTCACTGATCGCCTCGATGTCTTTTTCCTTCAGCGTCTTTTCAGTCGGTTGCAGACGCACGGTGATGGCGAGGGACTTCTTGCCCTCTCCCACCGAGCCGCCAATGAACTCGTCAAAGACACGAACCTCTTCGATCATCGCCTTGTCGGCACCGCTTGCGGCATTCACCAGCGTCAGCGCCTCGACGCCCTCATCGACAACAAAGGCAAAGTCGCGCTCGACCGCTTGCAGGTCGCGCAATTCCAAAGCACCACGGCTTGCCCCCGACTTGCGCGGCATAGGCACCTCGTCGGGCCAGATGGTAAACGCCACGGCAGCCCCCTTGATATCCATCGCCTGCAGGACGCGTGGGTGCAGCTCGCCAAAGATGCCCAGCACCTTTTTCGGACCCAGACAGATCTTGCCATGGCGGCCCGGGTGCCACCAATCCTGCGCACCACGCAGGATCTGAACCTTTGCAGGCGCACCGATGGCCGCCAGCACAGCTTCGGCATCAGCTTTGGCGTCATAGACATCAACCGCACGCGAAGCACCGTGCACATCCTTTGGCCCCGTGCGGCCAACCAACAGGCCCGAGATCAAGTTGTGTTGCTCACCCGGTTCCCCGCCGTGGAAGGCTGGGCCAACCTCGAACAGGGCCAGATCCATGTACCCGCGCGCCTGGTTGCGGGCCGCAGCCTGCAGCAGACCGGGCAACAGAGCGGGCCGCATGTGCGACATGTCCGAGCTGATCGGGTTGGCCAGCATCGTCGTGTCATCCCCGCCACCAAACAGCGCCGCCGAAGCCTGGTCGATGAACGAGTACGTCACGCATTCGTTATAGCCCAATGCAGCACAAGTTCGGCGTGCCATCTGCTGACGGCGCTGCTGCGGGGTCATCACCGCTTTGGGGACACCATCGGTCAAACGCGGCAGCGGCTTGCCTTCGAGCTTGGTAAGCGACGCGATCCGCGCCACTTCTTCGACCAGATCGGCTTCTCCCTGCACGTCCGGACGCCAGGACGGCACCTGCGCCATATTCCCTTCCAGCTTGAAGCCAAGACGCGTCAAGGTCTGGCGCTGCTCGCTCTCGGGGATGTCCATACCGACCAGCGATTTCACGCGTTCTGGGTCCAGCTTGTAGGCGCGGCTATGGTCGGGCTGCGCGCCGGCCATGATCACATTCGAGGGCTCACCGCCGCACAGATCAAGGATCATCTGCGTCGCCGCTTCCATCCCGTCCTTGCACCATTCGGGGTCAATCCCACGTTCGTTGCGATAGCGCGCGTCCGAGTTGATCTTGAGCGCACGCCCCGTCAACGCGGTGCGCACAGTGTCAAAGAACGCCGCCTCGACATAAACATTCGTTGTCTCATGGGTACAACCGGTGTGCAGACCGCCCATGACACCGGCAATGCTCTCAATCCCGCTCTCGTCCGAGATCACGGTCATGTCGTCGCCGAATGTGTATTCCTTCTCGTCCAGCCCCACGAGTGTCTCACCCGCTTTCGACCGGTGCACGCGCAGATTGCCTTGCACCTTGTCCGCATCGAACACGTGCAAAGGACGGTTGCGGTCAAACGTGAAGAAGTTGGTGATATCCACCAGCGCCGAAATCGGGCGCAAGCCAATCGCGGTCAGCCGATCTTGTAGCCATTGTGGTGAGGGGCCGTTTTTGACGTTGCGGATCAGGCGGCCATAGAACACCGGACACGCCTCGCGGGTGTCATCGTCAATGGTCACGTTGATCGGGTTCGGGTAATCCCCCTCGACCGACGGGATATCACGGGTCTTGAGCGTACCCAGGCCACGCGCAGCCAGATCGCGGGCAATACCATAAACGCCAAGCGCATCGGGGCGGTTCGGGGTGATCGCGATCTCGATCATCGGGTCAACCTTGGCGGGCGCATTTTCAGCCAGCCAATCGACAAAGCTGTCGCCAACCTCGCCCGAAGGCAGCTCAATGATGCCATCATGCTCGTCCGACAGCTCCAGCTCGCGCTCGGATGCCATCATGCCAAAGCTTTCGACGCCGCGGATCTTGCCGACGCCAATGGTGATGTCGAGGCCGGGGATGTACATGCCCGGCTTACAGACCACCACGGTGATACCTTCGCGGGCATTGGGCGCACCACAGATGATCTGCATCTCGCCCTCGTCGGTGTCGACCTTGCACACCCGCAGCTTGTCAGCGTCGGGGTGCTTTTCAGCGTGCTTCACATAACCCAGGGTAAACCCCTTGAGCCGGTCAGCCGGGTTAACGATCTCTTCGACCTCAAGACCCAGATCGGTCAGGGCCTCGGCGATCTCGTTCACCGATGCGTCGGTGTCGAGGTGGTCCTTCAACCAGGAAAGGGTGAATTTCATTGCGTCTCTTCCGCGATTGATCAGAAAGTTACTGCAGGCTTTATCGGATCAGCAAGGATGGGGAAAGGGGACAAGGGCCTACAATGGCAATTTGCCTGAATCCGTTGGCCGAATGCCTAAATCAGGATTCTTTGACCTATTCACGAAATTGTATGTATGCTGTCGATGTTGATCTTTGGGAGAGTATCAATATGGCACCTAAAAACACCGGACCGCAGTCGGCCTTCTTTGTGATTGCAGACATCTCCGGCTACACGAAATTCATGTCAGAAACAGAGATCACACACGCCAAGGGAATCCTTGAACAATTGTTCGGCGCGCTGGTGCCCGCGATCCGGTCTCCACTGACGATTTCAGGTCTGCAGGGCGACGCCGTCTTTGCCTTTGCCTTCGAAAGCGACGTGATGACCAAACAGTTCATCATCGACTTTGCCGAACAGATCTACTGCGCCTTTGCCCGCAGCAAGGAAAAGATGCAGATCAACACCTCGTGCGGATGCGGGGCCTGCGCCAATGTGGATGGGCTGGAGCTAAAAATCGTGGTGCATCACGGCGAGTGTGTCGTGCAGGAAACCGGCGGGCGGCAAGAGCTGGCCGGGACGGATGTCATCACCGCCTTCCGCCTGCTCAAGAACACGGTCAAGGAACGCACGGGCATGGACGCCTACATGCTCATCTCCTGCGACGCGTTGGGCAAGATGGACATGAAAGACCTGTTCTCGGAGGACGAGTTTTATACCGAAGACATCGAGCACATCGGAGAGATCGAGTATGTCGTCCGCGATCTCAAACAGGCGTGGGAACGCAGGCGCGGGTCAGAACAGGTTTTTGTCAAACCCGACGAAGAGCTGTTGATGGAGGAGTGGGCCATACCGGTCACCGTCTCGCCAGCGGCGGCGTTTACAGCCTGCACCCGGCCCGATATGCGCGCCAAATGGCTGGGGGCCGATGCCGTTGATTTGCTGGGTGCAAACAAAGGCAAGATCGAGCCGGGAACCATGTATCACTGCCACCACGGCGACGACATCTTTCCGTTTGAAATCATCGACTGGCGCCCCGGTGAATACGTCACCGGCCGCTACAACCTGCCGATGGGCCTGACGATGTATGAAACCAACGAGCTGGTGTCCGTTGGCGATGGCACGATGGTCAAGGTCCGCTTTGCCACCCCCAAGGGTGGCACATTGATGGGGCGGCTGATGACCGGGATGGTCAAGAAAAAGCTCAAATCAATCATCGTCCCGGATAAGGAAAACCGGATCAATCGCCTGAAAGAGATTTGCGCCAACTGGCTGGCCGAGGATGCGTCTCTTGCCCCCGACAGGCCAAAGGACGTGGGTGAATTGATCGGCGCTCAGGGGTAAGTCGGCGCACGCCCCAGCAACTCGTCCAGCTGGCGCCCAACCCAACCGTGCGGGATGAAATGCCCGCCCGGATGGGTGTCCAGAGTGACCTTGCCCTGCTGGCAGCTGGTCCACTCCACGCGGCTCAGCGTCAGGAACGGCTCGACGCTCCAATCCCCCTTGGGCGTGGCATCGCCGCAGTCGTATTGCGCCCGCCACAGGGCAACGGGGTGGGTTGTGTCCCCATCCGGGCCAAAGGGAAAACCCATCACCGTATCGCGCAGCCCATGCACATGGCGCACCTCCGCGGGGGCGGTGGGGCAATGTTCGGTCTGCCGGATGGTGCCTGCAATGCCCATGAGCGCCGCGATCGGCGTTTTTGACTGACAGGCATAGCGCCAGGCCATCGCTCCGCCATAAGAATAGCCTGAAACATAGATGCGCTCGGGGTCGATCGGATAGTGTTTTGCCACATCCGCCAGCACATCATCACCAAAGCCCACGTCATCGGTGTCCGAGGTCCAGAAATCCCAGCTTTTGTGCCGCCCGTTCGGAGCCACCAACAAGACACCGCGCAGTTTCGTGTGCCCTGCGATCCGTTGATGCCGAACCACCAGATCACCCTGTCGCGACCAGCCATGGAAATGCATCAACACCGGCAAGGGCGTCTCACCGTCCCAACCATCAGGTTCCAGCACATGATATGAACGCTCGCCCAGATCACAGGCGGTCTGCCCATGGCAGTCGGATTTCCACGGCCCCATGGCCAGGGCTGAGGTTGCAGAGAGAAGAAGGCAGGCAAGCGCGTGTTTGATCATGGCCCGACCGTACCCGCCCTGCAGGCCATGTCACTTAACATCTCTGTGGGGCGAAAGCCGCGCCATCGCCAGACCGCGGGATGACGACGCGACAGAGGTGTGAGCCACTTTATCCCCGCCAAATCCGTCTGTGTTCTGATGGAAAGTGTGACGCATCCAAATCGCCAGCCCTTGCGGGCGGTCTAGCGATGGCGCGGCGGCCTACGGCCTTGATTCCGCGCCGCGAAACGTTCTACTTTCTGAAGTTTTTCAATAGTTTTTTGGTGCGGTAGACGCCTTCGCTTCGATGCCGCGCAATTTGATCTCGTTTTTTCCAAACCGAATTGAACGCATGCGCGAAAACGGAAACAGGACCCCATACAAAAACGGAATAGGCCAAGAACACCCAAACCGGCGCGAACAACAAAACGACTACAGAAAGAACAAAAGTCACGCCGATAACGGCGTGACCTTTCCAACGCGGCATCGCTTCTGCGTGCCGCAACATCCAATTGTACACGACAGCCATGTAGTGGCTGACGCTATACATCTAGCGGCTCAAACCACCATGCAGGTTCGGCATGTCCAGCGCGGCGAACCCATAGTGCCGCAGCCAGCGCAGGTCGCTTTCAAAGAAGGCACGCAGGTCGGGGATGCCGTATTTCAGCATCGCGATCCGGTCGATCCCCATGCCAAAGGCAAAGCCCTGATACTCGTCAGGATCAATACCACCGGCGGCGATCACCTTGGGGTGAACCATGCCCGAGCCCAGAATCTCCAGCCAGTCATCGCCTTCACCAATTTTCAGCGTGCCGCCCTCCCACGAACAGCGGATGTCGACCTCGGCCGACGGCTCGGTGAAGGGGAAGTGCGAGGCGCGGAAGCGTAGGTCGACGCCATCAACCTCGAAGAACGCCTTCACGAACTCTTCGAGCACCCACTTCAGGTTCGCCATCGAAATGTCCTTGTCGATGGCCAGACCTTCGACCTGATGGAACATCGGCGTGTGCGTCTGGTCATAATCGGCGCGGTAGACACCACCGGGGCAGATCACGCGGATCGGCGCGCCGGTTTTCTCCATCGAACGGATCTGCACCGGAGACGTATGCGTGCGCAGCACATGCGGCGGGCGGTTGTCCCCCTCATCGCGGTGCATGTAGAACGTGTCCATCTCGGCCCGCGCGGGGTGGTGGCCGGGGATGTTCAGCGCGTCAAAGTTGTACCAATCGGTCTCGATCCGCGGCCCTTCGGCGACAGCAAAGCCCATTTCGGCAAAAATCGCGGTCAGCTCTTCGCTGGCTTGGCTGATTGGATGCAGGGTTCCCTGGCGACGTGGGCGCACGGGCAGGGTCACATCCAGCCATTCAGTGCGCAAACGCTCGTCCAGCGCCGCATCGGCCAGACCAGCCTTTTTGGCGGCCAATGCCGAGTTGATTTCATCCTTAAGCGCGTTGAGCGCGGGGCCTGCCACCTGGCGTTCCTCGGGCGTCATCTTACCCAATTCGCGCATCTTCAGGGCCACTTCGCCCTTTTTGCCAACGGCGGCGACGCGGATTGCCTCGAGCGCCGCTTCGTCGCCCGCATCGGCGATCTGACCTAGATATTTTGCCTTAAGATCGTCCATGACGGTCCCCTGATCACATGTTGCTGCCCTGCTATCACAGCAGCCGCTGAAAGCAAGGGCGGGACGTCAAGCGCGACGCAACAATGTGGCCTGCGGGCCGCTGTGGATTGCACGCGCAGGCGCGCCGTAACATTCGGGCGTGTCACGCAGTTCCGGGAAAAGCGCAAACAGCTCGTGCGCCGTCTCGTCTTCCAATCCGCTCAGGGCCAACTGACCGGGATAAAAGCTTTCACTGGCCAGACCACCTGTCGACACGATCTGATGCGCATCAAATAAGATGTGCACGAAACGTACAATATCTTGCGGCGCCCAACTGACACTCTGCCCGTCGATCAAGCTTTTGGCGGGCACCAGAACCTCGGGTTCACCAAACAAAAGCTCCACCTCCCAACCTGAAACCAGGATGCGATGCTGAGGCGAAACCAGGATATCTCGGTTTGTTCCATATGCCCCTGCCGCGATCCGCACCGGAGCCAATCGTCCATGGCCGCGCACTGTCTTAGATCCGATCCAGCGCACGGGTTGCAAGCCGTCGTCACGCGTCATGACCAAATCACCGGGCTTGATCATCTCGACCGGGCGTTCCCCGCTGGCCGTGTCGATCATTGTTCCCGCCACAAAACACGCCAATCCCGAGTCGCCGGGATTCACAGTACCATAGGTCAAGACATCTGGGTTGGGCTGGTTGAACTGCAGTGTAGTCGTGGTGGCATTCGGTCCAACAAGGACAGGCAAGTTGTCCGAAGTCGCCCCAGCCGCCGCGCCGTTATTGGCCGTAATGTTCTGCGTCCCGCCACCAATGTCGTAAAAGTCGACCACCTCGTTGGTCGAGGTATTGGTCAACGCATAGGCCTCGTAATTGTTCGATCCACCCCCATCGGGGTCGGTCAGCCTGATGTTGAAGAAGTCAGCCGAGATTACATAGACGATTTCGCCATTATCCGGATCAACGGAAACCTGGACCCAAGGATCATCCAATCGAACCTCGATCCCGACGTTGCCGTTGGCCTGATAAAAAGACACGGTGAAATCAGCGGGGTTCTCACTGGGGCTGAGCGAGACCTCGAGAAATTCAGATACACCCGATGAGCGGGCGTAAGCGTTGGAGTAGTGAAGTTCACTGATACGGGCCACGGCGTCACACCAAAATTGCGTCTGTATCCTACTATCGTTCGGCAAACTGGCAAAAATAGGGTTTATTTTTGAACCCCGCATCAAATTTGCAATGTTGCGCAGCGTTCCGCTTGCCTCAAATCAACGCCTGTTTCAGCGTGAACCGCGTAAGGAGAGGCCGTGTGACATGCAGATCGTAACCCCGCCAAGGCCTTGGCTGGTCCTTTTGGGTCTTGCCCTGGGCGTGTGCGTCACCAATGGATTTGCCCGATTTGCCTATGGCTTGATCCTGCCCGCCATGAAATCGTCACAGGGGTGGAGCTATGCCGAAGCCGGTTGGCTCAACACCGCAAACGCTTTGGGATATGTCTTTGGGTCGCTGTTCACAGCCTTGCTGATCCGTCGCGTCGGTGCTTCGCGGCTTTTCAGTTCGGGCGTTGTACTGACCGCCATCTGTCTCTTTGCCACCGGGCTTGATCCGTCGTTTTGGGCGCAAAGCCTGTGGCGTATTCTGGCCGGCGTCTTTGGCGCAGGATCCTTTGTGGCTGGGGGTGCGCTGGCGGCCGCACTGTTTCAGGACGACCCAAAGCGCAACGCGTTGTCGATAGCCTTCTACTTTGGCGGTGGCGGCGGTCTTGGCATCATTTTGTGCGGCGCAACGCTCCCCCTGATGCTTGAATGGATGGGCCCCACCTCCTGGCCCTGGAGCTGGATCGGAATCGGCCTGATCAGTTTTGCGATCTGTCCGCTCAGCATCTGGGCAGGCGAGGTGCTCCGAGTCCCCACGCCCGGCCCTGAAACCCGCCACCCTGTGCCTGCACGCCGCATGCTGGGGGAGTTCTGCGGCTACGCCGGGTTTGGTCTGGGCTACATCGTGTATCTGACGTTTCTGGCGCTTTGGATGAAAGAACGCGATTACAGCGTCATGCTGATATCAGGCGTTTGGGTGCTGCTTGGAGCCTGCATAACCCTGTCACCTTTTGTCTGGCGGTCCATTTTCGCGCGGTATGCCAATGGTGTCCCATTGGCCATGATCCTGACGGGGATCGCGATCGGCTCTGCTCTGCCAATCTTTTTTCCGACTGCGGTAGGGGTGCTGATTTCTGCTGTGGTCTTTGGATTGTCGGTCTTTATGGCGCCGGGCGCGATCACGAATTTCACCCGCAAGAACATGCCGCAAGACAGCTGGGGCGCTACAATCAGCCTGTTCACCGTGGTGTTCGCAGTGTCGCAAACCGTAGGGCCAATCGGCGCGGGACTGATCGGGGACAGCACCGGAGACATCGGCGACAGCCTGCTGACGGCATCCGCCCTTCTGATGTTGGGCGCGGCCTTGGCGGTGACGCAAAAACCGCTCGCGCCATCCAAAGGACGGCCTCACTAGTCTTTGTGTCTCACCCAACTAGGTAGAGCTCCCGCCCGTCGTCAATTTTTCTGACGAAAAATCTCCTCCCGTTGGGCCGGGCCGCCGCGCTGCGCGCGGCGGATGGCACTGCGCCGCACCCGATGCGGTTAGGCCCGTAGCCTTTGCCACGGGCTGGACCGCGCCGAGCCGGTAGGCGAGGCGCTCGGCCCAAGGCCGTTCGCGGGGCTGACAAAGTCAGGTCTGCTCGGGCGCGGGAGCACCCCGTGCCACTGGATGCCTCGCCCATACTCTCACGCCAAGAACCAAAAAAGGGCCGATCCGCGTTGGATCGACCCTATTTTTCACTGTCGCTCGTTTACCGTCTTACGCGGCCAGAGCAGCCTGTGCCTTGGCAACGATGGCACCGAACGCGTCGGGCTCGTGCACGGCCAGGTCGGCCAGGACCTTACGGTCCACTTCGATACCGGCCAGGTTCAGACCGTTGATGAAGCGCGAATATGTCAGCGCCTCGTCGTGCGAACGGACGGCGGCGTTGATGCGCTGGATCCACAGCGCGCGGAAGTTCCGCTTGCGCTGCTTACGGTCGCGAGTTGCATACTGGTTCGCCTTGTCGACGGCCTGAGTTGCGACCTTGAAGGTGTTCTTGCGGCGGCCATAGTAACCTTTGGCGGCCTTGATGACCTTCTTGTGACGGGCGTGAGTCGTGGTTCCACCTTTAACGCGGGACATATCTCAGATCTCCTCTTAGCGATCGTAGGGCATGTAGCCCTTGACGATCTTGGCGTCGGGGGCAGAAAGTGTGGTGTTGCCGCGGGCATCACGGATAAATTTCTTGGTCCGCTTGATCATGCCGTGGCGCTTGCCGGCCTGGCCCGCCAGGACCTTACCGGTTGCTGTCACCTTGAAGCGCTTCTTGGCGCTCGACTTGGTCTTCATCTTGGGCATTTCCGTCTCCTTGAGTTCGGGTTCGGTTCAAACGCGACTCGGCATGCCACAAATAGCCGGTCGCGCGGTCAGAGGCGCCGTTTACGCAAGTCGGATCACTTAGGCAAGAGGGTCAGGGCAGGAATCGGGCCACAACGCCGAAAAAAACCTCAGGTATCTGCTCAAAGGTGTAACCGCCCGGATGGCTGAAGATGGCATAGACCACCGCGCCCAGGGACATCAACAGAACAATCGCCGAGGCACGAATGGGCCTGTCATCACTGTAGGCCGATATCATCGACGGTATCGACAGGACGGCTACGACCATCCCCAAAACAAGCATCAGATCGGTATCCATGGCACGCTCCCCGTCTGGAGAGAGCGTATTAGCCCGGATCAGTGTTGTAAATCAGCCGTTCATCACAGGGCGCAACCCGCAAGATGTTCGTGGACCCTGGCACATTGAACGGCACCCCTGCCGTCACAACGATCTGATCAGTTTCAGTCGCGAACCCATCCGCCCGCGCGGCGCGCGCGGCGTTGACCACGGCGCTTTTGAACCGCTCCAACTCGGGCGTCATCACGCAATGGCAGCCCCAGCTCAGACACAGGCGCCGCGCCGTTCCCCGCAACGATGTCAGCGCCAGAATCGGCACGCCGGGCCGCTCGCGCGCGGTCTTGAGCGCGGTTGTCCCGCTTTGGGTGAAGCAGCAGATCGCCTTGATGTCCGTTTTCTCGGCGATCTCGCGTGCCGCCGCAACGATGCCGTCTGCCACCGTCGTCCCCTTGGCGGTACGAGAGGCGGCGATGATCTGAACATAGGTCGGGTCGGCCTCGACCTCGGTCGCGACACGGTCCATGGTTTGAACGGCCTCGACCGGATAACCACCTGCCGCGGATTCCGCGCTCAGCATGATGGCATCCGTGCCCTCGTAGATGGCCGTGGCCACATCTGAAACCTCGGCCCGGGTGGGCATCGGGCTCTCGATCATGCTTTCCAGCATCTGGGTCGCCACGATCACCGGTTTGGCCGCTGCCCGGCATTTGCGCACCAGACGTTTTTGGATCGGCGGCACAGCGGCCACAGGCAGTTCGACCCCCAGATCGCCACGCGCGACCATGATCCCGTCCGATGCATCAAGGATATCGTCGAACGCCTCGACCGCCGCAGGCTTTTCGATCTTGGACAAAATGGCGGCGCGGCCATCAGCCAATGCACGCGCTTCGAACACGTCCTTGGGGCGCTGTACAAAGCTGAGCGCCAGCCAATCGACGCCCAATTGGCAGACGAATTCCAGATCGGCGCGGTCCTTTTCGGACAGCGCCGCCAGTGGCAGCACCACGTCCGGGACGTTCACGCCCTTGCGATTTGAAATCGTCCCACCAATCTCGACCGTGCAATTGGCGTGATCGACGCCGCAACTCTCGACCTTCAGCCGGATCTTGCCGTCATTCACCAGCAGATGCGCGCCCGGTTCCAACGCCTGGAAAATCTCGGGGTGCGGCAGGCAAACACGGCTTGCATCGCCGGGCGCCTCATCTAGGTCCAGACGGAAGGACGCGCCCGGCACCAGCTCTTCAGCATCGCCCGCAAAGACGCCCACCCGCAGTTTCGGCCCCTGAAGGTCGGCCAGAATGGCAATCGGGCTATCCAGGTCCTTTTCCACCTGACGGATGATGCGATGCTTTTCCCTGATCTCGTCATGCGAGCCGTGGCTCATGTTCAGACGAAACACGTCCGCGCCCGCCTCATGCAGTGACCGGATCATGTCATAGTCTTCTGACGCCGGTCCCAGCGTCGCCACAATTTTTACATTCCTGAGGCGTCGCATGGCTGCTCCCTTGGTTCTGCTCATTGTTACCGCAAACGGGTTTGCACCGCTTATCGCGCAATTCCCTTTCTGCGGCAACTGTCCTACACCTGCGACAAAAGAGATGACAGGCGCATGACATACACCCCCTTTTACACCCATGGCGAAAACAAACCCTCCCGCTGGCTGATCACCTGCGATCACGCCACCAACACCGTCCCGCCCGAGATCGATGGCGGCGATCTGGGGTTGCCGCGCGAGGATATGGAACGTCACATCGCCTATGACGTCGGCGCCTATGAGGTGTCGAAACATCTTGGCGAGATCCTGAATGCGCCCGTTGTGGCCTCGAACTTCTCACGTCTCGTGATCGACCCGAACCGGGGCGAAGATGACCCGACACTGTTGATGAAGCTCTACGATGGCTCGATCATCCCCGGAAATCGCCACGCGGACGCGGCCGAGCGGGAGCGGCGGCTGGACATGTGCTATCGCCCCTACCACCGAGAATTGGCCCGCATGGCCGCCCTGCCGCATGCGGTGATTGTGTCGATCCATTCCTTTACCCGCCAGCTGCGCGGTCGCGATCCCCGCCCGTGGGAAATCGGCATCCTCTACACCCCGGATGAGCGGTTCTCGCGCCCGCTGATCAACCGGCTCAAGGCCGAGGGCGATCTGACTGTGGGTGAAAACGAGCCCTACACCGGCGTTCTGCCCGGCGATGCAATCGACACGCACTGTACCGCCCATGGCCGCCCGAACGTGTTGATCGAGCTGCGTAATGACCTGATCGCGGATCACACTGGTCAGAGAGCATGGGCCGAGCGTCTGGCCCCGATTCTGACTGCTGCGCTGGAGGACAGCGGGCTCTGACCTGACAACATGACGCTGGGTCAAGAGGTGCGGATTTCGACGCTCACGTTCTTGTGAGGTCATGCCCCACCCCCCATATTATGGGTAAGGAGGACACCAGATATCCCTGAAAGGAGGGTATCATGACCGTAGAATTCCTGACCACCGTCTTTGGATGGATGACCGTTCTGAACATAGGCTTTCTGGCCTTCACCACGGTGATGCTGTTGGCAATGCAGAATTGGGTGACCGGGGTTCACGCCCGCATGTTCAAGATGGAAGAGGCCGACGTCCGCAAGGCGTACTTCGCCTATCTGGCAAAATACAAGACACTGACCTTGATCTTTGCCGTGGCGCCTTATCTTGCTCTCAAATTGGCTTGAGCCCTGCATTGCTTCGGCAATGAGACCTAGTTGAACGTTCCGGGGGCTGTTGTGGCCCCCGTTGTAACCCGTTCCCTTGGTTGTTACCTCTACGTCAAACCCAAGTCATTCGGAGCCACGCCATGGACCAGCAGACAGAAATCGAACTCCAGGCCGCTGCTTTTCGCCGCCTGCAAAAGCACCTGATGGAAGACCGCACTGATGTGCAGAACATCGACATGATGAACCTGGCCGGGTTCTGCCGCAACTGCCTGTCCCGCTGGTATCAAGAGGCAGCGAACGAAAAAGGCATCGAAATGAACAAGGGGCAGTCGCGCGAGATCTTTTACGGCATGACCATGGACGAATGGAAAGCCAACTATCAGACCGAAGCGAGCCCCGAAAAACAGGCCGCGTTCGAGGTCGCGTTTGAAGAGAACGTGACTAAAAAGGGCTGAACACCACGCCCTGATCCTGCAACGTATCAAATTCACTCTGGCCGACCCCCAACTCGGCCAGCACCGACCGACTGTCGGCCCCGTGCGCACGCGGTGCATGATCCAGTGACGGCCCGCCGTGATCAAAACCGAACCCGGCCACGGCCAGCGCCGTGCCGTCCACGGACTGGATCACCGGGCGGGACGCCAGCTGATCTTCCGTCAAGGTCTCGGCCAAACCGCGCACCCGAGCTGCGGGAACATGGGCTGCATTCAGCTTTTCCTCCCACTCTGCTGCTGTGCCTGTTGCAAGAACCTCAGCCAAAACCGCCGCATCCTCTTCTCGACGCGCACTGATCTGCGCGCGGGGCGTCGTTTGGATGGCATCCGCCCGCGCGCCCTGCCCGACGACGCGCATCAAGTTGGCCATCTGCGTGTTGGAGAATGCGCCGATCATCAGCTGACCGTCTGCGGTGTCATAGGTCGCATAGCCCGCAAGGCTGGGATCCTGATTGCCGTGCGGTTTGGGCGCCTGTCCCGTCGCCAGCGTCGTCGCGGTGTGCGAATTCATCAGCATCAGCGCGCAATCCGCCATCGACACGTCGATCCGCCGCCCCAGACCCGTACGCGACCGTCCGAACAAAGCCGCCGAGACCGCCATCGCCGCCTGCGCCCCGGTGCCATAGTCGACCATCGCGGGCCCCACCCGGACCGGGTCACTGTCCGCCTCGCCATTGGCGGCCATGATCCCGGTGTAGGCCTGGATCACCACATCATAAGCCGCATGCGCTGCCTTGGGCCCTGTGGCCCCAAACCCGCTGATCGCACAATAGATCAGATCGGGTTTCAACGCGGACAGGCGGTCGTACCCCAATCCCAACTCCTCAACCGCGTGGGCGGTGTAGTTTTGCACCAGAACATCCGCCGTCGCGACAAGCCGGTCGAACAAAGCCCGGCCTTGCTCGGACTTCAGATCCAACGCCAATGTCTGCTTGCCGCCGCCCTGCGCTTGAAAAGACAGGCCCATACCTTGGGCGTTCAGCGCAGTATCTGCGCCTTCTGCTCGGGTCATATCGGGCTGACTGACGGGCTCGATCTTTATGACCTCGGCCCCCAGAACGCCCAACTGATAGGCGCAAAATGGACCTGCAAACACATGGGTCAAGTCCAGCACCCGCAAGCCATCAAACGGTCGCATAAAAAACCCTCCCTCAGGTCAGGCTGACCCAAGAGAGGACTGCAAACTGTTCCGTTCTCGTCAGAGAGGCGTCGCGTTCTGGCCTCAGATCGCGGCCTTGCGGCTTTCGTCCAGATAGATTTCGCGCAGGCGCTTGGCGATCGGACCCGGGGTGCCATCGCCCAATTGAACACCGTCGATTTCTACAACCGGCATCACAAAGGCCGACGCAGACGTGGTGAAGGCCTCGTCAGCCTCTTTCGCCTCGTCGATGGTGAACAGACGCTCTTCGACTTCCATCTGAGCCTCAGCCGCCATGCGCAGAACCGCCTTGCGGGTGATGCCATGCAGGATGTCGGTCGACAGCGGGCGGGTCACGATCTTGCCGTCCTTGACGAAATAGGCGTTATTCGAGGTGCCTTCGGTCACGTGACCATCTTCGATCAGCCATGCGTCGTCACAACCCGCGGCCTTGGCCATCATCTTGCCCATCGACGGGTACAGCAGCTGTACGGTCTTGATGTCACGGCGGCCCCAACGGATATCCTCGATCGAGATGATCTTGGCACCCTTCTTAGCGGCCGGGCTGTCGGCCAGACCCGGCTTGTTTTGGGTGAACAGCACGATGGTCGGTTTGGTATCTGCCGAAGGGAACACAAAATCGCGGTCGCCATCGCTGCCGCGTGTGACCTGCAGATAGACCAGACCTTCGTTGATGTCGTTCAGCTCCACCAGCTTGCGGTGGATCTCCAACAACTCGTCTTTGGTGCAGGGTTCGGCCATCTGCAGCTCGTCCAGCGAGCGCTTCAGACGCACGGCGTGACCTTCGAAATCAATCAGCTTGCCGTCCAGAACGCTGGTCACCTCGTAAACAGCATCCGCCATCAGGAACCCACGGTCAAAGATCGACACCTTGGCCTCGGTCTCGGGCAGGTATTCGCCATTCACATAAACAGTACGGGTCATGTTTGTCTCCTCAGCCCCAGAGGCCCGCTTCAGGCGGGTGCACTCCGGCGTCGTCAAAATTCAGCGGTGTGTCGCGGTCTTCGGCCAACAAAAGCGGGCCGTCAAGGTCGGTCACAACCGCACCCTGTGCCACCAGTGTCGCAGGCGCCATGGCAAGCGAGCTGCCAACCATGCAACCCACCATCACCTCGTACCCTTCGGCCAGGGCCGCGTCGCGCAGTTTCAGCGCCTCGGTCAGGCCGCCGGTCTTGTCGAGCTTGATGTTGACCACATCATATTTGCCCTTGAGCTTGGGCAGGCTGGTGCGGTCATGGCAGCTTTCATCGGCGCAGACCGGCACCGGACGGTCCATGCCAATCAGCGCGTCATCTTCACCTGCGGGCAAAGGTTGCTCGACCAGCGCCACACCAAGGCGCACCAGATGTGGCGCAAGATCGGCATACACTTCGGCAGACCAACCTTCGTTTGCATCCACGATGATCTTTGAATTCGGCGCGCCCGCGCGCACCGCTTCTAATCGCGGCATGTCATCGGCGGTGCCCAGCTTGATCTTGAGCAGCGGACGGTGTGCGTTTTCTTCGGCCTGCTTGCGCATCTCTTCGGGCGAGGCCAGCGACAGCGTGTAGGCGGTGATCTCAGCCCCCGGCGCTTCAAGCCCGGCCAGTTCCCACGCACGCTTACCGGCACGTTTGGCCTCTATATCCCACAGGGCGCAATCAACCGCGTTGCGCGCAGCCCCTGCAGGCAGCAGGTCCATCAGGCTTTCGCGGTCAAAGTTTTCAGGTAACCCCAGGATTTCGGCCTCAACCGACTCCAGCGTTTCGTTGTAGCGGGCATAGGGCACACATTCGCCGACGCCCTGGTGTTCGCCATCGGTAATCCGCACCGTCAGCACATGGGCCTCGGTCCGTGATCCGCGCGAGATGGTGAACACCTGCGCCAGTTTGAACACATCACGGGTGACTTCTATCTGCACGCGCCCCATCCTTCTTCTCGTTCAAAATACGGCCGCCGGAGGCGGTTCAACTCCTCCTCCGGCGGCACGCTTAGATCAGATTGCCGCCAGCGCATCCACCAGCTTTTCTGCGCCAAAGCGGAACGGGTCGGTGGCGGGCAGGCCCATGTCGGCCTCCAGCTCGGCCAGATAGGCCTTGGCCTCATCCTCGGGCATGTGCTGTGTGTTCACCGAAATACCTACGACCTGGCAGGCCGGGTTGGCAACTTTGCCAAGCGCCAGTGCCATGTCACGCAATTCAGGCAACGACGGCTGTTGATAATCGGGCAGACCGCGCATGTGCTCGCGGGTCGGCTCGTGCGCCAGAACCAGGGCATCCGGCTGACCACCGTGGATCAGAGCCATGGTCACGCCCGAATAGGACACGTGGAACAGGCTGCCCTGACCTTCGATGTGGTCCCAGTGGTCTTCGTCGTTGTCCGGTGTCAGCCATTCGACCGAACCCGCCATGAAGTCGGCGATCACGGCGTCGAGTGGCACACCGTCGCCGGTGATCAGGATGCCGGTCTGACCCGTGGCGCGGAAGGTCGATTTCATGCCGCGCTTGCGCATTTCGGCGTCCATGCACAGAGCAGTGTACATCTTGCCGACCGAGCAATCGGTGCCCACAGCCAGGACGCGCTTGCCCTTACGCTTGACGCCATTGGCGATCGGATACTCGACCTCAGGCACACGCACATCGTGCAGTTTGCGACCGGTGGCTTCGGCCACGGCAACCAGATCCGGTTCGTCGCGCAGCAGGTTGTGCAGGCCGGATGCCAGGTCGAACCCTTCTTCCAGCGCCATCACCAGCACTTTTTTCCAGGCCTGGCTGATCACGCCGCCGCGGTTGGCCACACCGATGACCAGCGTCTTGGCACCAGCTGCCTTGGCTTCGGCCAGATCCATGTCCTTCAGGCCCAGATCGGCCTTGCAGCCATCCATCCGGAACTGGCCCACAGCGTTCTCAGGACGCCAGTCTTTGATACCGATGGCAACCTTGGCCGCGAGTTGGTCGGGCGCATCGCCCAAAAACAGCAAATACGGTGTCTCGATCATTGCGGTGCACTCCTATTCTTGATTCTGGCGTATGCTAATGAGGCGATCTCACGAGCACTTCGCGTTGTGATGAATTTGAAAACCATCAAAGGGAAATATTTGCGCATCGAGGCAAATTCACGCAAAATTCTTCCAAGTTTTCACTTCGATTAAACTTTGTGCAGCTTCATAGGCCCTCACATCGAAGATGCTGCGACGCCAATGCTGCGACTGCACAAACAGCCTTGCGCTATGACGCGCAATTTAATACCTCATTTCTCAAGAAAATCGAAATATCCTTACCTTCGCGACAGGAGATCACATGAGCTTCCGCATTCAGCCCGCCGCCCCCGCGCGCCCCAACCGCTGCCAATTGTTCGGCCCGGGCTCCAACACCAAACTGTTCCCGAAAATGGCGGCCTCAGCTGCGGATGTGATCAACCTCGACCTTGAGGATTCGGTGGCCCCCTCGGACAAGGACGCGGCCCGCGCCAATGTGATCGAGGCGCTCAACACCGTGGATTGGGGCAACAAATACATGTCCGTGCGCATCAACGGCCTGGACACGCCCTATTGGTACCGCGACGTGGTCGACCTGCTGGAGCAGGCCGGTGACCGCATCGACCAGATCATGATCCCCAAGGTGGGCTGCGCCGAAGATGTCTATGCCGTGGACGCCCTGGTCACCGCGATCGAACGCGCCAAGGGCCGCACCAAGCCGGTGAGCTTTGAGGTGATCATCGAATCCGCCGCTGGCATCGCCCATGTCGAAGCGATCGCCGCTTCGTCGCCCCGCATGCAGGCCATGAGCCTGGGGGCAGCCGACTTTGCCGCCTCGATGGGTATGCAGACGACCGGCATCGGCGGGACGCAGGAAAACTACTATATGCTGCGCGAAGGCGTAAAGCACTGGTCGGATCCGTGGCACTGGGCCCAAGCCGCCATCGTCGCGGCCTGTCGCACGCATGGCATCCTGCCGGTCGACGGCCCGTTCGGCGACTTCTCGGACGACGAGGGTTACATCGCACAGGCCAAACGTTCGGCCACCCTGGGCATGGTCGGCAAATGGGCTATCCACCCCAAGCAAATCGCGCTCGCAAACGAGGTTTTCACCCCCTCGGACGAGGCCGTAACCGAAGCGCGCGAAATCCTGGCCGCCATGGAACAGGCCAAGGCCAACGGCGAAGGCGCAACTGTCTACAAAGGTCGTCTGGTCGACATCGCCTCGATCAAACAGGCCGAAGTGATCGTCGCGCAAGCGGAACTGATCGCCGCTGGGTAACGCTTTTGCATCCATTCATGCATACTTGGGGCGTCCACTCGGGCGCCCCATTGCATTTTGAGAAACCTCATGACCGATCTGACCCTGTTTCACACTGCTCATGTACACCGCGATACCTTTGATACGCTGGCCGAGCGTCTGGCACCAAATGCCAAACTGGCGCATGTTATACGGCCTGATTGGCTGGAACGCGCGCAGGGCGGAATTGATGTCGCCCTTTCAGACGAGATCCAGGCCGAGATTGCGCTTGCTCCCAATGCGCTGTGCACCTGCACCAGCATTGCGCAGGTTGCAGTGGATGCTGGCGCTTTGCGTATTGATCGCCCGATGATGGATGCAGCAGCGGCCACGAGGGGGCCGGTGCTTATGGCATATTGCTTGGACAGTACACTGGAGCCATCGTCAGCGTTGTTGACGCAGGCGTTTTTGGATGCGGGTTTGGCACCAAACATCCACCCCTTTCCATTGCGCGACCTATGGAACCTGTTCGAAACGGGCCAGGCCGAAGAATTTGCAGAGCAAATTGCCAATCGCATAGACAGCAACCTATGCCTTCACCCCGAAATTACCTGTGTCGTTCTGGCTCAGGCGTCCATGGCACAGGCATCTCACTATGTGACGACGCCGGTGCCTGTTTTGTCCTCGCCAGAACTGGCATTGCGACAGGCACTTGGCCTGCCTTCAACCGGGTAAGATCCTACTGGCTGTGCATCCGCCGCTTACGGTCGCGCGTGGTTCGCGTCGCGGCCTCAGAGCCGTCATGATAGGTGCCGAACCACTTGTCCCACGGCATCTCTGAATTGCCGTAGTTGCATTCGTAATACCGGTGATGGAGCTGATGGAAAAAGGCGCCGATAAGCAGACGCTGCCGGTCTTTGACCCAGATCGCTTCGTAACCGGAATGAGACGACGCAGCCCCGAGAAGCAGCCAATAGCCCAGAAACAGCATGTGAACCGGGTGGCTAGGCAGCACCACCAGGATCAGCATTGCGCTGAAAAAGAACATGTGCTCGACAGGGTGCATCGACGTGCCAGACCACGGGCCCGTGTTGACGTTGCGGTGGTGCACCGAATGGACGTACTTATAGATTTTGGGGTGATGCAGGGCGATGTGAACGCCGTAAAAATGCAGGCTTTGCCAAAGCGCCAAAAGCGGAAAGAGTAAGACAAACCAAATGGGGTGCGCCGAAAACTCCAACGTCCCCAAAGTCCCATTGGCATACATCCAGCGTAGGCCAATTTCGTACATGGAGTAAATCGGCACCCCGGATACGAGCGAGTAGAACATGTTGTCCCAGGTCTGATAGCCGAATTTGTAGAGCGCATTCTTGCGCTTCATGTAGGGTCGCGGGTCGTATTTCAGCAGCTTGCCTTGCCCGTCTATCCCGTAGAACCACAGGTGTAACCCGCCCGCCACGACCAACAGCGCGATCCAGTTTCGGATCAACACGGTCGCAATCCAGCCTGGAGCAAATTGTGCCTGATCAGGCCCAACCGGTTGCAACCAGAAAGCAACCACAAAAGCAAAGGCCAGAAAGATCGAGCGGTCAGAAACCTGGAGATAGTTCTGCCACAGCCATTTCAGCAATATTGCCGGTTTCGGCGGCCAGTTCCAATAGGGTGCAAATCCAACGGGGAGTTGCGGGTGCCAATGCCATTCACGGCTCATCTGGGCCGGTTCGGTCCGGCCGTTTTGGGGGGAATTGCCCATAGTATCGAAATCCTTCGTTCATCACATTTCCTGTTCCGGCGCGAAGGCCCGTCGGAGGCGCGAAGGGAAACCAGCGTGTGAAGTGATACATGGGACACCTGTCTTGAACTGCGCTTACTCAACTTCAGCTGACGATTGCTTGCAGTCCCGGCAGCGACATCTCGAAATGTCGCGATTGACTAATCCCCAAAAAGAAACGGTCCGCCAAGAATTTGGCAGACCGTAAGAAATTCGTCTTTGAGATTGAGTTGATCAGTGTCCAAACACGCCGTTCTTGACCCACTGCATCTTCTTACCCTTGGCCCCCATGCGCATCATCAGACATGAGGTGTTGAGACGGTTGAAGTAGAGGATATCCAACTTGTACCAGCCTGCCTGCGGCACCTCGACCTCGGACACGATGGTGCTGTCGCAGGTCTGACGCCCGTCGAAATGACCCACGCGCTGACCACCGATGCGGGCGTCGATGCCGTCGTTGGTGAAAAAGTCGATCTCGTAAACTCCAGGCGCGTCAAAGCGGATGTAACCTTTGATCGAGGCCGCGACATTTTCTGCCCGCCCCGAGGTCAGGGTCGGCTCGCCCTTGTTGTTGTCGCGATAGTCCAGCCCACGCAGCGACGCGCCGCGCTTTGCCCCTGACTTCAGGACCGAACGGGCCTCGGACAGGTATTTGATGTGCTGGCCTTCCCTGGCGAACCCATAAGTTACCGACAACCCGGGTTTGACCCCACCAGGCTGTGGGCTGGCGGGTTTCAGTTTCAAAGGCGCGGCTCCGGCTGCTGTCGCGATCACAAACGACAATGCGGCGGCGGCTCCGATCAGAATGGATCTCATTTTGGTCTCCCTGTTGAGAACGTTGCCGTCGGCTTGTGCCGATCTTTTGCAACGGAAATGCTACAAGCTGGACCGAGCCTAGGCGGCAAATTTCATCGCGGCAAGGGTTGGCACGTTCACAATTTCCCCTCGAACAAAACCCAGGGTTCAGGCCCGCAGATCCTTGGGCGAGCCCAAAACCATATAAGATGTGATCGACGTCACATGCGGCAGCATGCCCAGAACCTCTGTGTGAAACAGTTTGTAGGCAGGTAGATCGGCGCATTCGACCCTCAGCAGGTACTCGATCGTGCCGGTCGTGTTGTGGCATTCCACAACTTCGGGCACCTGTTGCAACGCGTTTTCGAATCCTTCTTGCGCCGCCTTGCTGTGCTCACCAAGGCCGACCCCGATGTAGGCCACAATACCAACACCAAGAGCCGTCGTGTTCAATACCGCACGGTAGCCCGAAATCACGCCAGAGCGCTCCAGCTCTTGCACCCGACGCAGGCAGGCCGAGGGCGACAAGCCCACTCGATCCGCAAGCTCCAGGTTGGACATTCGTCCGTCCCGCGACAGCTCACGCAATATATGCTGATTGATCTTGTCTAGTTTCGCCATTTATTGTGCAAATTGCACAAATCTGGCACAAAACGCAATTTCATTTGGCAAGAAATCCGCAAGTCTGCGCGCCATGACACACGACTTGCTCCTTGCTCTTGTTGCCTTCGCCTTTGTATCCTCGATCACGCCGGGCCCCAACAACCTGATGCTGATGGCCTCTGGTGCGAACTTTGGGTTCCGTCGCACGATCCCGCATATGCTGGGTATTGGGCTGGGGTTCACATTCATGGTACTTCTTGTGGGTGCGGGGCTGGTGCAGGTGTTCGACGCATTCCCCGTCAGCTATCAGATCCTCAAAGTCGCTTCGGTCGCCTATCTTCTCTATCTGGCCTGGAAAATCGCAAACGCCGCCCCGGTCGAAGGACAGGAAGGCGCCGGAACACCTATGACATTTCTGCAGGCCGCCGCGTTCCAATGGGTCAACCCAAAAGCCTGGACCATGGCGCTGACCGCGATCACCGCCTACACGCCCAGCCAAGACTTGGGTGCCGTGGTGATCGTTGCTCTGGTTTTTGGCGCGGTGAACCTTCCCTCGGTCAGCACGTGGACCGTGTTGGGGCAACAAATGGCGCGAATTCTGACAAACCCGCGCCGTTTGACGCTGTTCAACTGGACCATGGCCCTGCTGCTGGTGGCCTCTCTCTATCCGGTTTTGTTTCCGTGAACCGAACTATTTGAGCGGCAGGCAGATCTCGGTCAGCAGATCCTCGGGGGCAGTCGTGCGTGGGTTGTTCAGGCTGATCTCATAACACGGCACATCGGCTGGCTCTTCCCCGCTTTCAGGCAGCCATTGGCCAAACAGGGTCTGATAGGCAGCCGCCAGCCCAGAGTACGGACCCTTGTACGTCATGACAGCGGTCCTGCCACCGTCGATCACCCATTCTTCCATCCCGTCGGGGATTCCCTCGCCACGCCATTCGGCCCCTGCCAGACTGGTCAGTTCGGCCTCGGGAACAGCTTCGGGATTGTCCAAATAGACACCGATAACCGGTCCGACCTGCGGCCAGAGCCCGCGCGCCTCGCAGATCGCGCCAAATTTCTCAAAGCTCTGACCAATGGTGTAATAGGCCCCTTTGTGTCTCAGCATGGCCAGTCGGCGTTTGGGTTCGGTTCGAATTTCAGTGGGGTGCATGGGAAAATCCTCTGGATCTGGTTTCGACAATGGGGGGCGCAAACGCCCTGCTTGGCGAAACGGACCAGGGCGCTGACCGAAATCCTCGGCAAAGGCGCGGGCAAAGCTGGCGCTGTTGGGGTAACCGCAGCGGGCCGCCACCTGATCGACAGGCCAATCTTTCTGTATCAACCAGGTTGCCGCCCGGTTCATTCGCATCCGGCGCACGGCTTGGGCGCAGGTTTCACCGGTCATCGCCCGGAATACCCGATGCCAGTGAAACCGCGACATCGCGGCCTCATCCGCCAACCGGTCCAGCGACAAATCACCCGCTGGGTTGTCGTGAATGTAGCTCAGAACCCGCAGCAGGCGGTCTTCGTATCGGCCTGTCATGAGGGCCCTCACTGGTCTGTTTCGCACCTCAATCGATGCCACAATCGCAGATCACAAATCTTGCTGAGTTGCATCTGCGGCAACCTGACGTCATATATCCAGCAAATTCCGCGTTGAGAGGCGTCATGACCCAGTATCTGGATTTCGAAAAACCCCTGGCCGAAATCGAAGGCAAAGCCGAAGAGCTGCGCGCTCTGGCTCGTGCCAATGAAGAGATGGACGTAGCCGAAGAGGCCACCGCCCTGGACGCCAAGGCAGCCTCGCTGCTCGAAGAGCTGTACAAGGATCTGACCCCCTGGCGGAAGTGCCAGGTGGCGCGCCACCCCGAGCGTCCACATTGCAAGGATTACATCGACGCGCTGTTCACCGAATACACACCCTTGGCTGGCGACCGGAACTTTGCCGATGATCATGCGGTGATGGGGGGGTTGGCGCGGTTCAACGATCAGCCTGTTGTGGTGATCGGCCACGAAAAAGGCACGGACACCAAATCCCGGATCGAGCGCAACTTTGGCATGGCTCGGCCAGAAGGCTACCGTAAAGCAATCCGTCTGATGGAGATGGCGGGACGCTTTGGCCTGCCCGTGATCACGCTGGTGGACACACCTGGCGCCTATCCCGGCAAAGGCGCCGAAGAGCGCGGCCAATCCGAGGCGATCGCTCGCTCGACCGAAATGTGCCTGAAGATCGGCGTGCCGCTGGTATCGGTCATCATCGGAGAAGGCGGCTCGGGCGGCGCTGTGGCCTTTGCCACCGCCAACCGCGTGGCCATGCTAGAACATTCAGTCTATTCGGTCATTTCGCCCGAAGGCTGCGCCTCGATCCTGTGGAAAGACGCCGAAAAGATGCGCGAAGCCGCCGAGGCGCTGCGGTTGACGGCGCAGGATCTGCACAAGTTGGGCGTGGCAGACCGTGTGATTGTCGAGCCCAAAGGTGGTGCGCACCGTGACCGCGAGGCAGCCGTTGCATCTGTTGGGCACATGATCGAAGCCATGCTGGGTGAACTTAAGGACATGGACGGCGACGCCCTGGTGGCGGATCGCCGCAAGAAGTTCCTGGACATGGGCTCCAAGGGGCTGGCGGCTTAACCCCTACCCAAAGGCGTTCTGAGACCTCACGCTGTGTCAGTGTGAGAGATACGAAGTGGTGGCAATCCCTGAGGTGACATTGCCGCTGAATTGTCGTTGTCCAGGCATACTGAAACGGGCCCTGACAGGGCGTCTGTCCCCTTATGCCAAAGTATGACGACCCCCAAAGCCCTTTGCGTCGTTCGGGGGCTGCTGCCTTTGCACGATCCTGACCTCGTCGACACAGCGGGTCATTTTTCGTCAGGTTGAGACGGGATACTTCTCGCAGAGCTGCGCAACTTTCGCTTTGCACTGTCCGACAACCTCGTTGCCCAAGTCAGCCGCCGCTGACTCGATCAGATCGGCAATGATCCCACCGAGCACTCTAAAGTCGGGGGCCCCCAACCCGCGGGTTGTCGCTGCTCCCGTCCCGAGCCGCAGGCCGACCCATTCGGGCGGACGAGGGCTATCGTTGGGGATGGCGTTTTTGTTGGCCGTGATGTTGGCCAGTTCCAATATTCTTTCGGCTTGTTTTCCAGTAATCCGCTTTGAACTCACATCCAGCAAGACAATGTGCGTGTCCGTACCACCCGAAACGATCCGGAAGCCGCGCGCCTGCAGCGTTTCGGCCAGCGTTTTTGCATTGATCGAGACCTGTTTCGCGTAGACCTTGAACTCATCAGTCAACGCTTCGCCCAAGCACACGGCCTTGGCCGCCAGCACCTGGGTATGAATCGACCCCTGGACACCTGGGAAAACCGCCGACTGCAGCTTTTTGAACCATTCGGCGTTGTTGGTAAGGATCAGACCGCCACGCGGGCCACGCAGTGTTTTGGTTGTGGTACAAGTCACGATGTCTGCATGGGGGAATGGGCTATCATGCACCCCGCCAGCCACCAGCCCTGCGATATGCGCCATATCAACATGAAGCCACGCCCCAACCAGCCTGGCGATCTGCCCCATGCGTTCGAAATCAATGGCGCGTGGATACGCGGACCCGCCCGCGATGATCAGCTTGGGCCTCACCTCGCGCGCCTGCCGTTCCAACGCATCGTAGTCGATCACCTCGGTTTCCGGATCGACACCATAGTGATGGGGCTCGAACCACCGCCCCGACAAATTGGCCTTGAGCCCGTGGCTCAGGTGGCCACCTGCTGCCAAATCCAGAGACAGCACCCGATCCCCCGGCTTGAGCAACAGAAAAAAGACCGCAAGGTTGGCCTGGCTTCCCGAATGAGGCTGCACATTTGCATAGTCACATCCAAACAGAGCCTTGGCCCGATCAATCGCAGCCTGTTCGACAATATCCACATAGCCTCCGCCACCATGAAAGCGGTTGCCAGGGTACCCTTCGAGCGTTTTGTTTGTCATCTCATGACCGAGTGCATCCAGAACGGCGCGGCTGACGATATTCTCAGAAGCAATAAGCTCGATCTGATCCTGTTGACGCCTTTTTTCTCCGCTCAAAGCGGCAGAGATCAACGGGTCCACCTGCGAGACGGGCGTTCTGAAGTGCGCTGTCATGATTTCAGTCCTTGGTTGGGAAATTCGAATTGGCATCACAATCCGCCATTTCTCGTGGACCAGACAAATCAGTATTGCTAAAAAATTAGCGTAGAAAAACTATGCCAATATGCCATGCCCGTCGCCCCTCCTCGCCCCAAGGGCCCACATCTGAACGCTCTTCGCGCCTTTGAAAGCGCTGCCAGGCTGGGAAGTTTTACCGCTGCAGCCGATGAATTGGGCGTCACTCCCGGGGCTGTGGCACAGCACATCAAGTCTCTTGAAGCCTGGACCAACAGCGATCTTTTCGAACGACGCAGTCGAGGGGTCGAGCTGACCCCGCTTGGAGCAACCCTGCTGCCACAGTTCACCGCAGCCTTCGATGCGTTGGGACAAGCGGTTCAATCATTGCGCGCACAGAGCGCCCCCAACAGCATCCGCATTGCGACCCTGCCTTCCCTGGCCCAACTCTGGCTGTCGGAAAGGTTGGGACGATTGCGCGAACTGGCACCTGACATTTCGGTTTCCGTCGTTGCTCTGGAAACACCTCCTAACCTGACACGCGAGCCGTTTGACGTCGCACTCTTCTTCAAAAGCGGGCCGTTTGAGCATTTTGAAAAACCGCTGTTCCAAGATCGGATTTTTCCGGTTTGCGCGCCTTCTCTGGCCAGACGATTGAACTCGGTTTCCGATCTGGATGGGGAAACTCTGATCCACGACTCAACCTGGACAGGGGATTGGTCAGAGTGGCTGAAACAGGTTCCAGAAGTAGATCGGTCAGGACAGCGCGGCCCAACCCACTCATTGTTCAGCGTGGCGCTGGAGGAAGCCAAGCATGGGGCGGGCATCTTGATGGCACACGAGGCACTGGTTCAGGCGGCACTGATTTCAGGCGAGCTTGTTGCCCCCTTTCCTCAAAGGGTGCAACTTGATCAACATTTGGTCTTGTCGATAGCGCACGGGTTCGAGCGGACCCGGTCTTGCAGTTTGCTGCTGCAAGCATTGCTACCCGCATCCTGAAACCGGGCTCCCCAACGCGGGCTGCCCTGTACGGTCATAGCGCGCAGCGGTCCTGATGTGAGCCGTATTTATCCACGCAATCGCTGCAACAGTGCCGAAGAAGGTTCGCCTGTCACAGTCAAGCCATTGTCTTGCTGATAGTTGCTGATCGCGGCTTTGCTCTTGGATCCAATCACCCCATCTGCTCCGCCGGTGTCATATCCGGCCCTGGTCAGACGCGTTTGCAATTCTTTTCGATCGTTCAACGTCAGCCCGTTTGCATCCGGCCCAAACGGTGTCTTGAGCGGTCCGCCGCCCGCGATCCGGTCAGCCAGGTGGCCGACACCAAGTGCATAACTGTCCGAGTTGTTATAGCGCTTGATCACCGAAAAGTTCTTGAACACCGCAAACTGAGGCCCCGGCTTTTGTGGCTGGATGATCGACACAGGCGTCGCTGACCGCGCGGCGGCCGAACCGACCTCTCCACCCCAGGTCTGCCCGCGCACCCAGCCTGAGCGCTGCAAATAGGCCGCTGCCGACGCCAGTGCATCTGTGGGATCGTCCGACCAGATGTCGCGCCGACCATCGCCGGTAAAATCCACCGCATAAGCCAGGTAAGACGTCGGAATGAACTGTGTGTGCCCCATTGCGCCGGCCCAGCTTCCGGTCATGTTGGCAGGCGTGGTGTCCCCGTTCTGCAGAATCTTGAGCGCCGCCACGAGCTGCTTTTCAAAGAACTCACCCCGCCGCCCGTCATAAGCCAGCGTCGACAATGCCGAGATTACCGGGATGTCACCACGCCGCGCACCATAGCGGCTTTCCAGCCCCCAAATCGCCACAACGATCTGTGGCGGCACGCCATAGCGTCCCTCAAGTTGCGTCAGCAGAGTGCGATACCGCCTCAGCATGTCTTTCCCGGTCGCGATCCGCTCGTCCGAGGCAGCAATCGCAAGATAGTCCTCAAGCGTGCGTTTGAATTCTGTCTGGTTGCGATCGCGTTCGATCACAACCGGCAGATAGCCCGCCCCGCGAAAGGCGGTGTTGATCGTGGATTGGGAAATCCCCTGCGCTGTCGCGCGCGCCTTGAACCCATCCACCCAGGCATCCCAGCCCGCATTGGGCACCGGTTGCACACGCGGATTGGTCCCGGGAGTCGCGACATTGTTCGACCCACAGGCCGACAGCATCAGGGCACCAACACCAAGAGAGAAAAACCTGCGATCCATCATGACAAATACCTGCTCATTTGTTTTGCAGGCAGGATACCGCGATCAGCTACGCCAAGCCAGCAGGCGTTTTTCCAAATTGCCGATGATCCAGCTGGTTAGGACCCCCAACGCCGACAGAATGACCACACCGGCAAAAAGCCGCTCAAGATCATAGAGCGATCCGGCTTGCAGGATGTAAGCACCCACCCCGTATTCCGCTCCCAGCATCTCAGCAGCGACCAACAGGATGATTCCGATGGCCAGGCTGACGCGTAGCCCCGACAGGATGCCGGGTAGCGCGCCGGGCAGAACGATCTTGCGCACAATGGAGAACCAACCAAGGCCAAAGCTCTGGCCCATGCGGATCAGCCCTCGGTCTACATTGTCGACCGCGCCGTAGGTGGCAACAATTGTTGGGGTGAAGGTCCCAAGAGCAATGAGGGCGTATTTTGACCCCTCATCGATGCCGAACCAGATCACAAAAAGCGGCAACAGCGCGATCTTGGGGATCGGAAAGATGGCAGCCACAACCGGAACCAGCCCGGCCCGGACATAAGAGAACAGGCCAATCAGCACCCCAATGCCAATGCCTGCCGAAACGCCAAGCAAAGACCCCACGATCAACCGGGTCAGCGACGGCCCCAAATGGGTCCAAAGGACCCCCGACCGGGCCAAATCCAAAAGTGTGGTGCCCACGTCCGACGGGCGCGGCAGGGTCAGGTTCGAAATCCACCCCTCCCGCGTTCCCCATTCGATAAAGAGCAGCAGAACTACGAAGACCACCACGCCCACGCCGCGCTTGGACTGGGGTCGAAAACCACCGCCACGAAAGGGGACGCTCTGCTCAGCCATGCACCAACTCCTGATCCGCAGCCAAAGCCTCATCCCGCATAAGATGCCACAAGCGCGTTTGTAACGCGTCCAACTCGGGCAGGCCGGGGGTGCGCTCGGACAGTGGCACGTCAATCCGGATTACCTCGCGAATGCGGCCCGGGCGGCGGGACAGGACCGCAATCTGATGCCCAAGGCGCACCGCCTCGGCCAGATTGTGGGTCACGTAGACGGCCGTGAACGGTTGGCGGGCCCAAAGGCTCACCAGATCCTCCATCAGCAATTCGCGCGTCTGCGCATCAAGCGCCGACAGTGGTTCGTCCAACAGCATGACCGCCGGGTTCACCGCCAATGCGCGCGCAATCGCAACCCGCTGTTTCATGCCGCCCGACAGTTGCCGAGGCAGAGCATCGTGAAAATCGCTCAGCTTGGTGCGGGCCAAAACGCTATCGATGATCTGCTCGACTTGAGGGCGGGCCAGCCCATGATCTTCAAGCACCAGCGAGATATTCCCCGCCACCGTCCGCCACGGTAGCAAAGCAAAGTCCTGAAACACGAAGGTCAGCGGGTTGAGGCACCCTTCGGGCGCCTCTCCCCCTTGCAAAACCTGCCCCTGGTCTGGCTGCTCCAACCCGCCCAGCATCCGCAGCAAGGTGGACTTGCCACAGCCAGACGGGCCGATCACACACAGGATCTCGCCCGCAGGAATGCGCAGCGACACGTCATCCAGCACCAGCATGTCGCCATAGCGGTGCGTCAGGTGATCCAGCGTCAGGTCCATTTTGGCGTCAGATCGTCGGCGCGTAGGACGGATCGACCAGCGTTTCCGAGGTGATACCCTCTTTGATCAACCCTTCGGCCTTGAACCAATCCAGCTGATCCTGAACCGAACTCATATTCAGCCCAGCGTTCTTGTTGATCCGCATTGCGCCGTTGCGAATGGACTTTTCAGCCTTTTCAAACGGCCGATCCGCATAGACGTATTTGTGGATCAACTGGACCATCTCGGTCGCGGCATCATCGCCCGCGCTCTTGTCGACCAGAGCGGCGTTGAAATCATCCGCACCGCGCGAAAAGGCCCGCAAAAAGGCTTCGGTCTGACTGCGTTCATTTTCGGCGTTGTTGGCCGAGGTAAAGACGGTGGTGACCTGGTAGTTCGGAATGTAGTCGGCCACGTTGCCGATGATCTTGACGGCTCCGGCCCCAGCCAGCCCCTTGGCGATATGCGGCACGATCGACCAGGCGTCTACCTGCCCCGACTTCATCGCGCCGATAATGGCGCCAACTTTCTGCAGCGGCTTGAATTTGACCGATACCCCCTCGGCGGCGGCGATCTTGGACCCCATGTAGTGGAACGACGATCCCGCCTGCGTCACGGCATAATTCTTGCCCGCCAGAGCGGCTGGGCTGGTCAGGCCAGCCTCATAGGCCGCATTTGACGCCAGGATCTTTTGCCCGTCGATGCCTTTTTCCTCGCTCAGCGCGCCACCGATCACTTTGGCCGCACCCTTTTCAGCAAGGCTCACCAGTCCGCCCGAAATTGCGGTTACAGCATAATCAGCATCGCCCGAAGCAATTGCGACGGCCATTGGCTGGGCCGCCTGAAAGAACTTGAACTCGACGTCCAGCCCCTCGTCCGCGAAGTACCCGCGCTCGAACGCCACAAATGACGCCGCATGGCTGGTGAATCGCAAGGCACCAACTGTCATCTTGGTATTTGCCAGAGCCGGCGCCCCCAGCATCGGCAAGGTGGCTGCACCACCCAAAAGGCCCATAGCACCACGGCGTGAAAAATTGGTCATGATCACTCTCCCCTGAAAATTCCGTCTCACTTTAAGACTTTGTGGAATCTCTGCGCAATCCCACAAACGCGCCTCACGTCACTAGCAACCGCAGGCCCTGCGTCACGTCCGAGCGGACGGCCAGGCGCAGCCCCGGTTCATCTCCTGCCTTGAGTGCGGCAATGATCAGCTTGTGACCCTGTGGCGGATCGGTCCGGCGCAATCGACCATAAAGCGCCCGCATCGTTGGCCCCAGTTGCAGCCAGACGGTTTCAGCCATGGCCAGCATCGCCGGCGCCTGCGCCCGCAGATAAAGCGTGCGGTGAAATTCCAGGTTGGCGCGAATGTATCCCACCGCGTCGCGTTTCGTGACCATCTCGGCCACGTTCATGTTGATGGTCTGCAACCGGTCGATCAGCGCGATATGGGCCCGTGGCAAGGCGCGGCTGGCCAGTTCGACCTCAAGCAGGGCGCGCAATGCAGCCAATTCCTCGATCCGGTCGTTGGTCAACTCTGGTGTCGACACCCGGCCCGAGGCGGACAAGAACAGCGCGCCCTCGGCTACCAGACGCCGCACAGCCTCGCGTGCAGGCGTCATGGACACCTCGAATTCGGACCCGATCCCGCGCAGGGTCATGGCCTGCCCTGGCGCGATCTCTCCGTGCATGATCCGGGTGCGCAGCACGCGGTACACGCGATCATGGGCGGAAGCGGTCTGTTCTGTCGTGCGGGCGTTCATCATGGTGACCATATGTGATCACAAATCCCGAATGGGTCAACCGTCGAACCGATAGCGATGCAAGGACGCACCTTCGTCCCGCAACCATTGTCTCTGCTCTCGGTAAGGCCCGTGAATCTCTTCGACCAAATTCCAAAAAGCCTGTGAATGGTTCATCTCGACCAGATGTGCCACTTCATGCGCGGCCACATATTGCAGGATCGGCGGCGGTGCCAAGATCAGCCGCCAAGAATACATCAACCCGCCCTGCGCGCTGCACGATCCCCAACGAGAGCGCGTATCCCGGATCGAAAGCCGCGCATAGGACTGACCCAATCGCGCACTATAGAGATCCGAAGCCGCCGCCAACCGGTCACGCGCCAGCTCCTTGAGGAACCGTTCCAACCGACGTGGTGCGGAGTTTCCGGGCACCGCAAGGGTCTGCTCGCTTAGAACCACGTTGCGCCCTGTTCCCACCTCAACATGGCGCGCAACACCTTCCACCGGCAGGGTTGAACCAATGTCCACCATCTCGTTCGATTGCCGCGCATCCAGATGGGATCTGATCCAATCCTCTTTCTCGGCAGCAAACTCCAGCGCGTGGCGTTCCGGCACCCCGTTGGGCATGGTCAACGTCACCCGACCATCAAGTTGAGAGATCCGCAAACTGATCCGTCGCGCGCGGGCAGACCGACGCACCGTCAGCGGTACAGGCGGATGTCCAGGCAGGTGATGATCGGCCATGCGGGCTCCCATTTGCTCAAAGGCTTTGACAGTGCCCACGTCATGTGGCACGTGACCTGAATCATCGACGACTCACCTGATATCAAGGGGATTTCACATGCCCAAGGAAGAATGGGGCGTAAAGCGCGTTTGCCCGACCACCGGCAAACGGTTTTATGACCTGAACAAAGATCCGATTGTCAGCCCCTACACGGGCGAAATCGTAGAACTGGACACCGGCAAAAGCCGGATGATCGCAGCGGATGCCGAAGATGCGGCAAACCTGAAGAACAAACAGTCGATGGACGCAGAAGACGTCGTTCTGGATGATGACGACGATGTCGATGTCGATCTGGGCGATGATGTTCTGGACGACGATGACGACGAGGACAACGTATCCTTGGACGAAATCGCCGACGTCTCGTCTGAAGATGAAGACTCGTGAATGACTGATGGGCCGGGAAATTTCCCGGCCTTTTCATTTGCAGCATCGCCTGTTCACAAGGCCGAGCCGAGCCCCAAAAATTTTTGGATCAACTGTGTTTTTGGACTTGCGCTCGGGCCTGTCCTTTCATAAACGTCCGTCCACCGCAGCAGCGGTGGCAAGGGGCCTTAGCTCAGTTGGGAGAGCGCTTGCATGGCATGCAAGAGGTCAGGGGTTCGACTCCCCTAGGCTCCACCAAAATCCCACTATATCTATATGATATTTCTAGATAAATCCAAATTGGATTTTTGCAAGGGCACCAAATCGGGTACCATCTGAAGACAAAGCGGGCCGGTGTGCCGGGGTTCGGGCGAGGTGCCACGGATAACGGCTGAAAGCGCACGCTCCACCCGAATCGTCAGCCACCTGATCACCCAGCCAGCATATCCGCATATCTCTGACGTTCAGCCTGCACGCGCGCCACATCCTTACGTATATCCGCAAGTTCGTCATCGCAGGACTGGATCAGGCCCCGTAGTTGATCCGGGGAAAGCTGGCACTGGTCCGCTGTCTTCAAGTTGATGTCTGCGTCGTGTGTGCTGGGCATGTCCATGTTAGTTCTCCGCTGTTTGCTGCAAGTAACAATATACCGCCCAGCGCGAAAAGAGAGACCGGGGTTGGCGCAGCCCGGTCTCTTATTGCTCTGTCATACCGTTGTTGCAGCTATTACCTCAGTTGCCCTTTCCGCAATCTCCGGGATTACATGAGGCAAGTAATCATCGTTTTGGTCGTGTTGATGCTGATCCGCCAGATCGCCCATCATGTTGCGGGCGACCCACGTGCCGACCAATGTCAAAGCAGAATCAATGTCACCTACCTGAACTGCATTCGACAACTCAATTTGATGGTAGCTACGGGCACGCTCCCATGCGATCCCGTCAGGGAAGCCATTGAAGGGTGGAGGCGTCAGTTCTGTCGGCTCAATCCCACGCAGCAAATCGAAGCTCTGGCGCGCGACGGCGATGATCTTCGCCACATCTCTGCCCCACCCATCATGAACGCCAAGGGGGTGCCAGCCGCCCAGCGCGTTGAGTATCATCGCCTCCGCCGCGTCAACCCGCTCACCCGCGTTCAAATTGCCTGCTGCCCTTGCTGTGTCAGTCATAAAGGTCGGGGAGGTATCTCTGTCGTCGGGGTAAGCAATGCTCCCCTCGGCCACCCAATCAGGCACCGGAACATAGAGTTGGCCGCCTTGTATGATGGCACGTGCTTTCCCCCACTGATCACGAGGCACTCATCATCGGCAACCGCAGCAGCGTTGGAGTTGGCTCCGATGGTATAGCCTTTCCCGTTGTTCAGGTTGCCCGCCAAGCGGTTGCTAGGATTCATCCCAGCGAAGACTTGTTTCACTTCGTCGACATCGTATTTCCCGTGCGCGTCACGTGAAAACCAGCCCTCAGATTCCAAGGTCCGTATTCTGCGGGGCGTGACGCCCACCAGTGCGGCCACCTCCGTTTGATTCACTGTTACTGTCATGCGTTACCTCAATGTTGCCGTTTGTGATCCTTTCAATATGGAGGCGGGAGCAATTAATTTTATCTCAATTTCGATAGCTTAACCAAATTTTACGCCACATTAAGAGATTGAGAACACTGGGGCGACGGCTCGTCACATCATGCTGTCCGCGACCGGCCGCGAAACCGCCAATTGACCCGAGGCATAGTTTACACCTCACGCCCGCCCCCTGTTCAAGGTGGGCATGGGGAAACTGCGCGAGCGGCGGGAAGTGTGAATTCGCCGCACCTGCTCGGACATTGAGACAATTTTGGAAAAGCCGCCATTCGCGGTATGGAAAGCCCAGGCATCCACACCGTACACGTCATCAGGGTCGGCAATACGTAGAAAGCTGCCACATGATTATGCCATTGACCGGTCGAATTGATACTTCATCACCATCGCACAAATAATGCTGGCGACAAACACGCCGTTCATTATCAAGACTGGAGTAAGCCCGAGAAAAAACGCATAAGCTTCATAGAATGCTCCGCTCAGACCTGAAGCCGCGAGAGTCCCCCAAGACAGATCAGTCATCGAACGAGTTCGCATGGATTTGAAGATCTGCGGGAGAAAGCTGATCATCAGGAAAACGCCGCCTAAATAGCCAAGCAGATCAACCATACAACACCTCACAAGTTTTTTTGTGGAACCAAGCAATCAACTTGCTCTTTTGCCAACGACGAATGGATAGGTGTGAACACGTCGGCCCCCTTGGATCAGTTGCTTTCCAATGTTTGACTGGGGAGTTCGCCATACATCCGACGATAGTACTGGGCAAATCTGCCCAGGTCGTTGAACCCATTTCGAATTGCAATTTGCTTGATCAGAATTCCGTCAAGGTCTGGTTGAAGGATCTCCGAGCGGACGCACTGCAAACGTTGTTGCAACATGTAACGACCAGGGCTGATCCCAAGTTCCTGTCGAAATGCAAGGTCTAGAACCCGCAAGCTGACCCCAAGAGTTGATGCCAGAGCACTTGCTCCGATCCGATCAGACGAGTGATTTGCCAGCCGAACAGCCCGTTGAACCAGGTCAAAACTAGCCACTGGTCGAGTTTTTGGTTGTTGCATTGCGCTGGCTTCATCCAGTGCTGTGCCAAGAAGACACAATATCTCGCCCTGAAGCGCTAGATCGTCAAACAACAATTCAATTCGGTCAGACAACATCAGCTCAAACAGGAGCATGCGCAATTGTCGACCGGCTTGCATCAACGGGACGACGGCGTTGCTACTGGAACTTACCAGTCCCCTAGTTTTGCACGGTAAGGCGTTATACCGGTCAAAAAGGTCTGTTTGTGCCGTCAGCATCACCATGCTCAAGTTGTGTGGAGTGCGTGCGAAATGATCGCGATCCGAAGTTGTAACCAGCATGTCGTCAGGTCCAACTTCGTGCCCGCACCAGGCTCCGGGCATCATGCTTGGATGATAGAATGCTACAGTCGTTTTGCCCTTTTCAATTAGCCAATCCGAGACGCCTCCATGGGTTTCCTGGTTGAACAGAAGTTCCACGTCCGGCAGGCAGCGCGTCTTCACAATCGAAGTTGTCGGACCCGTATCAACTTGGACTGTTTCCAAATCCCATCCTCCAAAAGCGGACGCTGTTTGGCCAAAGTCTGCAAATTCTTGATATGTTACGCTCATGCCAACTGGCGGCGAACAACCGCGAAGTGCGCTATTTTTGGAAGTTGGATCGGCAGCGTCATCCACATCCTCATCGACGTCAAATTTTCCGAAACTGCATACTCATTTTTCGAGACCGGTGAACCAAGTCAGATAACATTGTCGTGCAACGTGACAAGTTTGCGGCAAGCCGCAATCCCGGTCAACAGGAGTTATTGATGTTTGAAAACACGTACAAATTCTACGCTGCTGCCATCGGGCTGGTCGGGATCGTGGCGGCATCTTCAGGTTTTGCTGAAGGCAAAAAAACCATCGAGCCAACAATCCCGATGGATACGTCTGACCCCAGTTACGAGCTGTGGAAAACGCCGCGAGACGACCTGGGCAATGGCCGTGAAGCGGGCCCCATAAATGTTCAGCGTTATCCGGGTGGATTGGGGTTCGCTGGTATTCCTACGTTTTTCAAACAGCCGCTTGCGTTCACAACAGAGGATTTGGTTGCCGGTGATGTAGATGTCGCCGTCATTGCTGCTTACAACGATATGGGAGGTGGCGTACGCGGCGCAGCCCTTGGGCCGATGGCGATACGTGCCCTGCCAGGACCAATGGCATGGGGCGTCATGCGCGCCGAACACATGCATACAATGGTCAACCCATTTGAGGTGCTGAACGTTGTAGACTATGGCGACGCCCCCAATGACCCGTGGAGCACCCACCGGACGATGGACGCAGTGCGAGAGTTCTTGGCACCTGTGGTCGCAACCAAGAACCAGCGAGGTGAAAACATCATTCCCGTTATCGTGGGTGGTGACCATTCGCTGATGTATTCCAACGTTGCAGCGCTGTCTGATGTTTACGGCAAGGGTAACGTCGGTGTGGTCCATTTCGATGCGCACTATGATGCGGGCAAGAACGTTTTTGGCCATTTGATCAGTCACTCACAGCCGATTTACCGCCTGATCGATGAAGGTCATGTTCCGGGCAAAAATTACATTCAGGTTGGCCTGCGTGGATACTACCCCTCAAAAAGCTCATTCGAGTGGATGCGCGAACAAGGGTTTCGCTATCACACAATGGGCGAGGTCGAATTGCGCGGCTGGGAACCCGTTATGGAAGACGTGCTCAAGGAAGCCAATGATGGCCCCGAATACATGTACATCTCGTTTGATGTTGACGTGCTGGACCCCGCCTACATACCCGGAACGGGAACCCCCGAACCCAATGGCCTGACACCTCGGGAAGTGTTTCCATTGATCCGCCGTCTGTGCGCAGAATCCAATGTGGTCGGGTTTGAATTGGTAGAATTGGCACCAGAACGGGGGCACGGGTACGAATCTGTGTTGACGTCTGAACGGATCATTCGCGAATGCCTTGTTGGGATCGCTCTGCGCAAATCGGGCATTGACGAGAAAGACTATCGTTCGCCTTTGACTGTAGATGACGGACGAGACTGAACGGTAACTGATCGCGCAGACCAACCGCCACACAGTGGTTGGCCTGAAGTGCGCAATTTCTGTGAAACCCAGTTTCGCCCAATACCAGGAGCAAGCTTCATGCCTGTCAAACGCATGTCATTTTGGCTAACAGCGGTCATTGTCAGCACTGTTGCGGCGCTTGGTAGTGTGGCGATTGCGCAAGACAATATGGTTGACGGTCGCCCGATGACCGCAGCGGAAATGGAGATCATGACGGGCACCGCGTCGTCCAAAACGATTGATATTGCGGCTTGGGACAAAGGCCCCGATAATCGCTGGGCCTTTCAGCACATCAGCGAGTTCCTGCATGTTGCCAATATCAGTCGAGGCTCAGGAGCGGTGGCGCCGCTTGGCCGGGATCTTGTGGATTTGTCGGGTGTTCAGTTTGAGGGATTGGACGGAAACCCGATGTCCGTCTCGGACATGCTTGTACAAACTTACACTGATGGGTTTATCGTCCTGAACGATGGGCAGATTGTCTATGAAAAATACTTCAACGGCATGAAACCTGACACGCGACACCTTTTGATGTCCGTGTCAAAATCGGTGACTGGCACGCTTGCTGGCATTCTGGTGCAGGATGGCCGATTGAATCCGATTTCTCCCATTACCGATTATCTACCAGAGCTAGAAGGCGCGCCCGGATTTGGCGATGTGACGGTTCGTCAAATTCTGGATATGACAACGGCGATCAAATTCAGCGAAGACTATGCCGACCCCAACTCTGAAGTTGTGGCACATGAGGCGGCAACTGCTTGGCGGGGGGAAAACGCTCCGGGCGCATTGGATGGTATTCTGTCTTTTGCCGGAACAATCAAAAAGGATGACACACGCCCTCATGGCGAAGTCTTTCACTATGCGTCCATAAACACGGATGTTCTGGGGCTGCTGATCGAACGTGCCTCGGGGCGACGTTTTGCCGATTTCATGAGCGATGCGATCTGGTCGAAGTTGGGGGTGGAACATGATGGCCATATCACTGTCGACTATCACGGGGCCGTGGCCGCAAACGGGGGCTTTGTTCTGACACTGCGTGATCTGGCTCGGTTTGGGCAGATGGTCCTGGACGATGGATTTGCAAATGGACGCCAGATCGTTCCATCTGGTTGGGTGGACGATATCCGGTTCAACGGGAATAATTCAGCTTGGCAACCAACATCTTATGTCAAATTCTGGCCAGATGGATATTATCGCAACCAATGGTACGTCACCAAAGACGACAACGGGTCGTTTTTCGCGGTTGGCGTGAACGGCCAACATATCTGGATCAACCCGACAACCCGCACCGTTGTCGTCAAATTTTCGTCTCTGCCAGTCAGCGCAGACAAAGAAAACATTGTGCTGGGGTGGTCGGCAATGGATGCGATTTCCCGCTCTCTCGCTGACTAGTTTACAAGACCAGGCTTTCCCGCAACCGCCCACCCTCCTAGAAGAAGAAAGACAGGCCAAATTTGAACTGCCTGTCAGGGCCTCCTGTAGGGGATCTGTTGACCGTGTAATATCCAACATTCACGTCGACGGCAGTGCCGGACTCTTCGTTCGTGACAATTGTACGCCCTACCATCAGGCCCAAGGGAACCTGCCAGGCCTCATCGTTGTTGGGCGCTTTCCAATTGTAGGACACCACATTGTTGTACCCAATGTACCACCCGCTACCGAGACCGTAGTTCACAATCGGCTGCAAGATCGTGGTGCTGTAATTGTTCTCTCCCCACATATGGGCCAAAACCGCACCCCAAGAGAGATCACCTGATTGCCCGAACACCACGGCCGCTGGACCAGCACCCCAGCCGGGACCTTCTAAAGAGGCTTTCGTGTGTGTCGGCAAAGAAACCTGTGCCCCAAAACCATACGCAATGTTGCCGGTTGCAGTGGGCGCATAAAATGCTTGAACCGTTGAATCGCCGATGCCCCATTCAAGATCGGTGTTAGGCGTAGGGCCCGAAATACCCGGTGGAAGGGCCGCACCGGGCTGAACCCCTTGAATCGGAATGATTCCGCGAAGGACCAAATTCGCCCCCTCCAATGGAACTGCGTAAACCGGCTGTAGCTGGAAATTGTAGCTGTCTTCGTTGTTCGTGCCGGTTTTGAAGGAGACTGTGTTGTCGGTCATTATCGCGCGGACATCTGCAAGCGGGTTCGCCGCCTTTCGCGCAGCCTGACAAGACGCATCACAATTTGCGTCAGCATATGCCGCCATCGAGCTGACAGACAGAAAAGCGCTGGCAACCGTGGGTTTGAAAATATGTCTCATCTTGCTCTCCAGGGTATCAGGTAAGAAGGCGGTTCTTTTTCTTTCGGACGCTAAGTTCTTGACGTTTGCTTGACGATGACGACCGTGATGCGGAAATCTTGGATGCTATGAAAGCAATTTTCTGGGACACCTTATTGCTTGTATTCTACGACCTCGGTGGCGTGCAGTGCATAGCCAACCTCAAACCCCGTTACACCGTCCGACAATCCCACGCTTTGTTGCGATTTTTCGATTGTCATTTTTCCTGTGACCCAAACCGGGATGAACAGGCCGTTCGCCTGAAAACTCACGTTGGACCGTACATGAACGATTTGATTGGCAGGTGGCGGTGGCGTGTGAATGCAGGCGCCGACATATGGCACAAGCAGAAACTCAACCACTTGATTGCCGTTGAATTCCAGTGGCAGCACATAACCTGGAATTTTGATCTCTAAACCGTCCCATTCCGCTCGCACCATCGAGCGCTGCGCCACGATCTTCGCCTGGAAATTTCGGTCTTTGTCAATCAACGCCTGCGCACCCAAACCCGCTGAAGCGAGTTCTTCATGGAGTTCCGCCACACGCTGACTAGCCTTGGCAGACAAATCGTTATCGTCTTCGCGATAACTCTCAAGAACCAACAACTCCTCCAGTGCTTTGCGTGATTCAAAGCCAAGGGCAAAATACGGATCGTCCTGCGGTTCGACTGGAATCGTGAGATCCCGCCACCCAATTTGTTGCTGGGCCAAGCTCAATTCAGGCAACAACATCAGAATGCCGATTGACACAAAGGCTATCATCTGGCGTTTAAACATCGCGCTTTGCAGTTTCATGGTTTTTCCAGGCAGCGGTCGGCAATCTGACAGCCAAAATTAAATAGAAAATTCTGCAACAAAGCAAGCGACCTTACGCGATTATCGCCGGTATTTTTTCATATTATCTTTTGGAAACAACCACACACGCACATAGGCTCCTCCGGGTCAAAAAATACCTTTTGTCCGGTGGTAGAGAAGCAGTCGCTGGTGGAGCACGGGTTCATGACGGCCGTTGAGTTGCGGCGCATAGAACATCAATGGGGTTTGACCTGGAATTACCAAACGAAGGCCGGGTGGTCGTTGGTTTCAGGTTCGACAATTTTCTTTCAATTCTCTACTTCCACCCTACAATTATGAGGGATTAGTCCGCAATCCAAACCGGGCAAAACACAGTGGAGTTCAACCTCTTGATAAACGCACTTCTTCGATCAGCATTGTTGATTGCTTTCGGTATCAGCGCTCAGGCTGCGAATGCACAATTTTTTGGCAATCACGGCTCAGGAACTGAGGCCAGTCTTTTTTCTGGCGCATATGCTGGTCTGGAGCTGGGATATGCATCCGCTAGCGGGACTACAGAATACCCTGTGCTTGCAGGTGGGACAGTAAGATCGCGATTTGAACCTGGCAATGGCCGGGGTTTTGGCGGCTTTGTTGGATACAATATCCGCAAGAACGACCTCGTCTATGGGGCTGAAATCCGGTATGTTAATCTAGTTCGACTGGCGGACCGAGATCCTGCAACTCCGGAAGACAGAGAGGTAATGGAATATGCCGATCTGCGGTTTAGGCTGGGTTATGTTAGAGGCAAAGTGTTGTTCTATGGCGCCGCGGGTTGGTCCTGGGCAAAGTTCCGAGTGCACCCTGGTAGCGTATTCACGCCTCGACCGAACCAAACTAATCTTTTCGGTCCAAGTGTTGGTCTGGGAATGGAATACAATCTTTCGGAACGTTGGTTGTTTGGAGCGGATTACACGATCCGGAAGCTCAACGGGAAGTTCGGCGAAGCGGCGTCGGAAACTGACCTTGATGTTGGGAGTCTGACCTTTCGTGTGGCTTACAGGTTCTAGCCTCTTGGTTCACAGCCACAACAGCTCTGTTCCTTTCTCGAATTAACTAAAAATCACCGTAAAGCGAAGTTGTATAATAGTCTTAAGGCGAAATTATGCCAATCTACAATGACATAAAAACCATATTTGTACACATACCCAAGAACGGCGGTTCAACTGCGACAACCCTGCTGAAGCGTGACCGCTTTTGGGGCCGCAAGTCACGTCAGATTGACCCTCGCGGAGAAGGGCGTGAAACTTTATCAGAGTTTCTCGAAGTGCTCGGAGGTGATGCTGTCGACTACTTCAGTTTCAGCTTTGTGCGAAATCCTTGGGACCGTTTCGTTTCGGCATATCATTATATCTGTCAGCGTAGACCACAGATTGAATCTGTGACATCTCACAAATCCTTTGAAGATTTTGTAGACGTGTTTGGAAAACACCCGGAAAGGTTCCTGAAGATACGGTACTTTCAACCTCAATGGGAATTCCTGGAAGTTGAAAAAAGTGACAAGCCCATTAGCTTCCTCGGTCGGTTTGAAAATTATGACGAAGACTTTTCTGCTGTCCTTAAGGAAATCGGCTTGGATCGAAAATTCTTTCGCCACAGAAAGAAAACACGAAGATCTGATTATAGGGAGTATTTCAACACAAATTCTAAATCCATGATAGCTGAAGTATACTCTCGAGATATCGAGCAGTTCTCCTACAACTTTGATTCTGGACAAAAACGGAAAAGAGCTTCATTTTTGAAGGCGACTTTATGAAATTGAAGTATCTCAGTGCTCCCAATTTTCTGAAGGAGCTGTCATCTGACTTGTCCCTGGACACCAAGGGAGCAGAGATCACTTCCATTTTACTAATGTGGGCCGAAATTTGGAATTCCACTGTAAGTCAAACGTCACGCCATTGCAATAAAATGAACATTTTCCTTGTTACCAACGGTTTCCGAGATGCTTGATTTAACAAACATGCAGGTTTTGAAAATTAGCCGAAACCACAAAATATTCGACCACCCAGATCGGTTGGGTATGTTACTGAAGGTTCGACGAGACACACCAAAAAAGAAGTTTTTCAGAAGACCTGCGGAAATACGTTTCGGAAATCTACGACAATGGAACCGGGAGGCCGCAGAGTACCTTTCCGCCATGAACCGCGGCTGCGTAGAGATCAAACGCCTCGCAGGTTTTTTTGGGTTTGCGATGACGACGGAAGGACCTGCACTTGTCGTTGAGAAACTGACCGGACCAGATGGGCGGCTTGCGCCAACTGCTCACAGTATTTTGAAAGGGTTGAAGCCAGACGCCCCCCAGAGACGTGAACTTCAGAGGGAGTTGCATGAGCTTCTGAGCGACCTGGAGAAAGCAAAGATTATCTTTGGAGATTTCAGTCTGGAGAACATCGTCCGTGCTGATGAGCGCGGCGGTAGATTGGTTGTTGTTGACGGTATCGGAGAGCGAACTCTTTTTCCTATAACTAGGTTCAATTTCACCGCTTTTAGGGCGTCGTTTTCGAGACGAAGAAAATTGATCGATAGAAATTTTGAACTCCTCAATACGGAAGACGGAAAAATTACACGCTATCGTTCAAAGCTGAGAGCATCGGATGCTAAGTAGCAACAAATGGTCAGGTCCACCCTGCCGTAGACTAAGTGGAGCATGCCAAGCACGCGCAGCAAGTAAGGCACAAATTGTGAAAACCTCGTCGTGCTGGTCTACTGAACCGCTTTACTCGTTATGACTGATAACGAATGGAAGTGGGTTCTGGACCACGCTGCCACGCTTCGTGCTGACAACTTGGGGGCCGACTAAATTGCCACCCCCTTTTGCCACAAGTCAACTTTTCCGCGTTCCCTGCCTACAGCCCATCACGATGGGTAAACGTACCATTCATGATTGTGCCAACAACTTTGATGTCAGCAATATCACGTGGCGCAGTTTTTGTTATGTCCTGCTCCAATACGACCAGATCGGCATATTTACCAACCTCAAGGCTTCCAATCTTGTCCTGCATATTCTGCTGCATGGCTGGAAAAAGTGTTACCGCCTTCAAAGCCTGGTCTAGAGCCGCCGGTTTGCGCGATAGTGGAAACGGTTGCGAATTCTCGTTATGCGGATCTTGCAACGTCATGACTATTTCGACGTTGTAAAGCGGGGCCAGCATATTGATGGGTGACGACGGCAAGTCAGACGCAATCGAAACATTGTGCCCAATAGCCATGAGCGATGAGTAACGCGCATACTGGGCTTCGACCCGAGCGCGCCCCAGAACTTTGAGGGCCGTATCGGCTTCACCATCCCAGTCAGATTGGAAAGCAGGCGTCGTATTGACCATGATACCGTTCTCGATCACCCGCTTGTGCTCGCGGTCGCCGACGGTGAAGTAGTGATGCAACAGATTGTTTGGCACATCAAAACCCGCCTCCTTTGAAGCCAAGATCGCATCGACGGCATTGCGCACGGTTTGGGAACCGTCCACATGAGTTCCCACCGGCAATCCCGCAGCGTTGGCCAAAAGGTAAACGGCCATGATGCTTCCGCCCTCAATAGCCGCCGCGCCTCTGGTGTTCGTTCCCTCATAGTTTTCAAGCTGCCAAGATGTCATCGACCCCCAATTGCCTTCTGGGTGAATCTTGATGCCCCAAATTCTCAACATGTCACTGTTGTATTTCTCTTTCAGCGCCAACGTATGTGCGACGACATCGTCTGCCTTGCCATTTGGATCTTTGAAGCCCGTTGCGACAAAGGTTCTGACGGAAAGGTCGCCTGTTTCCTCGAGGCCGTGTAAGTAATCCAAGACAAGTTGCTCGTCCCCTTTTAGCAACTCCGCGTCGGTCACCGTCGGCATAGCCATCATGGGAATGTGAACTGATGTCATACCGAGTTTGACGGCTTCCCCATAGTTGACCTGCTGGAACTGGGCAATATCTTCTGCCGGATTCCAAGCACCAGCCTTCTGGTAAGCGCTGGCCCATTGGAATTCGATCCCCACTCCGGAAAGATCACCGGCATCGGTCCTTTGCCAGTACATCACGCCGGGAACCTGATCGGCGTCATCCTCGGGAACCTCACCAACTTCAAACGCTTTGGAGTTCATCCAGATGTCGTGAATTGTATAATCGAGGATAAATGCCGGACGGTCAGAAACAGCCTCGTCAAGTTCCTCTTTGGTCGGCCATCGGCCAAAATTGTTACGGTTGAAACCATATCCCAGTATCACCTGTTCATCTGGATTGGCCTCGGAGTATTCCCTGACGGCCGCCACCGCTTCTTCTATGGTCTCAATCCCGAACAGGCTGACGCCACGAGAGTTCCAACCGGATGCGATTAAATGATCGTGCCCGCTGACGAATCCGGGCAGCAAAGTATCACCGTCAAGATCGAAAACTTCAGTGTTATCGCCGATCACCGCCTGCACATCAGCAGCGGACCCTACAAAAGTGATTTTGTTTCCCGTGACGGCGACAGCTTCGGCTGTAGGTTGGGCATCGTTCATCGTCAGAACCGATGCGTTGGTAAAAACCATGTCGGCCGTTTGCGATAGGACAGGCGACGCTAAGAAGATAACGCTCAAAAATGTGGCCGTTGAATTTGCGGAGCTTTTCATTGTTAACCCTGTATCAATTTTTGACATTCGAACCGTGATCTTCAAGAATTATGATAGAATGATTTGAACCAATAACAAGTTCGAAAAATTGCACTCGACCATGACTACATAGCCTCGGCAGAGCTGCCATTGCCGCAAAGTACAGCGAAGGTCCGCAATCCGCCCGAGGTGCTGGAATGGCACGTCTGCATTGGGCTGGAAACGGTCACCAATCGCATCTCGCACGGACGGCGGCTCTGGTTCGAAAGCGCCAGTTGAATGTTAAAAGTCGAGCGGCAGTTTTGTCCGCAGAATGTGAGGTCGAGCGACCTCTGGTTTCGCGCTCGCAACGAATGTCGGCAATGCGGGGTGCGACCGCAGCATCCAAGCTCCTTGCGGACGGCAGGTTTGGGCCGAACTTTCGATTGAAGTTTTTAATTTCTACTGTTGTTCTTATCACTGGACCAACCTCATCTTTCTGGAGCGCTGAATGACTGTTCAAAAGAGTGCCGACTGGATCGCCTTCGCTGCGGCGGTCAGCCGCCAACATGACGCCCGAAGGCCGTGAGCTTCTGGACCGTCCCGGCGGTGTTCTCTGGACTTGGCAGTTCGGTGAAAAGAGACTCGCATGGGCGGATCGAAAAGCAATCGGGGTTCCCGTTGATTTGCTGATCGGCCAAACCTTGACCGAGCTGGAGGCAGCCCAATGACCGATGCAACACCCCCAAAACCCACCCGTGTCCACGCCTGACCAGCCCAGCGCCTACGCCGTGGCAGACGCCCGCGCCGGGCCTGTGAGCACCCCGCCATACGAGGAAACCGAGTCGAATGTGATCCGCGTGGACTTCAAAAACCGACGTCGCCTTTCAGGTCAGGCGGCGACATCCAAGGGTGGGATTTCAGGTTCGCCCATGGCTGGCAGACTCGCCAGCGACCAGCGGACAATTCGGCCAAGGCGGATAGGTTCGGGCAGATCGCCACGTTCAACCACCCGCCAGACAGTTCGGCGGCTGACATTCAAATGATCCGCAACATCGGCGGCACTTAGACTGGGCGCAGTCTGACTCATTTAGCATTCCCTCACGATCCCTTTCAGTATGTGGGCGTGCTGCCCTTGCCCGCAGGATTGCGGGGTTTCATCATCAAAACTGGCGTGAAGGGCGAAGGAGGGAAACCTTTTTTATCCGCTGCGCCTAAAGGTATCCAGCGACACGATGTCGGGATCATCCGTCTCGCCGGTGTCACCTCCGCAATTGCTGTCGGTCAAATGCTGCCCCCAGCGTTGCATGACCGGGCGGCGCAATTCCAAGATGTCGCTGCGCATGTAGCGTGCCTCGACCGACGTGCTGTTGATCTCGTGCTGTAGGCAGGTCTCAGCTACGTCGCTACTCACAACCTGATCTTGCATCCACGTCCTGAACGTGGCCCGCAGGCCGTGGACAGTGGCTTCGGGGTCGCCGGTCGCCTTCTTAAACTGCGTCAGCAGCGCCATGTCGGTTAGTGGTCTATCCCGGCCATCCTTGCCGCGCTGCGGGAAGGGAAACACCAGTTCCACCCCCACATCCTCAATCGAATCCAACAGCGACACGGCGGCGTCGGACAGCGGGAAACGGAACTCCACGGCCCTATCCAATGTGGCCTTCATATTCTCCGCTGCGACAATCGCCATCGGCCCGTCATCGTGATCCAGATACAGGTCGAACCACCGCAGGGTACGGACAGATTCAGATCGCAGGCCGCTCAACATGGCAAGCTGACAAGCTCGCGCGGACATAGCCTCGCGCTCCGCCAGAGCCGCATAGACCGCCGGGGCGTCCTGCCACGGCCCGCCTTATGACTCTTCACCTTGTCCACCTGTTTGCCCAGCGCAGGCGCGGCCAGTTCGACGGGGTTTGCCATGGCGTAGAGATCGCGGGCGGTCGCATATTTGAACAAGCGACTCATTTGCTGTTTTGTCCGGCGCGCGGTCTCGGGTTTCACGTGCCAGATGGGCAACAAGCACTTCAGAACATCGGTCTTGTTCAGATCACCTATAGGCTTGTCAAAGATCGGCGCGCAATCCACTTCGATATTCCGCCACCACCTGTTCCGGTGCTTGTCGGATTTCCAAATCGCCTGATTTTCCCAAAGGACATCCGCGCCACCTGACCGAACGTGGTGGCCTCGTGCGCTTCCTCCGCTTTGTCCTCACGGCGCTGGGCGGCGGGGTCAACATCCTCGGCCAACATCGCCTTGGCCACCAGCGCAGCAGCACGAGCGGCAGCCAGTGTGACCCCCGGCATTGAGCCGAGCCTCATTTTCTTGCGCTTGCCGCCGTGTGAATACCGCAGCGTCCAATTCTTCGCTCCGCCGGGGCTAACCCGCAGGTAAAGTGACTCCCCGAACCGCAGGTCCTCGGTCTTCGCGACCGTGACCAATTCCGCGCCCCGCTGTGTCTTTCGGTAACTCACTTCCGCCATGTCGGTTCTCCGTTAGGGTACCATTTAGGGTACCATTTTGGTACCCTGCCTGAATATCGCCGCACCATGGCGATGCAAAGGGTTTCCGATTTTTTATTATATTTTTCAGAATCTTAGAGGCGAGATTTGTCACCGAATGACACCTTCTGACGCCCTAGATTTGCGGACCTAGGCTCCACCAAAATACCTTCTATACAAGCAGACAGATGACCACCCAGAGCGCGTGCAGTGATCTATGTCGTTGCGACCTGCGCCCTGGGAATGACTACACAGGCGCAGCAAACGGTCCCTCGGACCGATGTGATCGGTGCTCCTATCTTCCTTTTCCAGTTGTTCCGTCCCGGCATCTGGTGGACCGGATTTGGGAGGCTTCAATCTGGCTCTGACGTCCAGATTTTGCAGATGTGTGCGAAGCTGGTCGTGGTTATCATAGTGATCTCGTTTAACGGTCGCGTCCTTGATGGTGCGGTTCATGTGTCCACCCCGGCAGCCCCTCGGGAAAACAGCCCCCGGGACTGTTTTCTGATCCTCAGAACTCCACGGATGGTTTGGCTTGCTCAGCCGATGCTCGATGCCGTTGGCCTCGCAGATCATGTCGAAACGCATGGGCCGGAAATAGATTGTGTTGCAATTGGTCTTTTCCTCCAGTTGCGCAACGGCAAAAGGAGCTACGACTTGCGTCCCACTAAAGCGTTTGTCGAAACATTATCAAACCAGACGCATAGTGAATTTATTGCTTGTCGAACCTCTCGCTGCTCGAATGCCGATTACCCAAGGAGTCAACTGGTCATGACTGACTTCTTTGCAGTACTGACAATCGCTGTCACATGGACAATAGCATACCATATCCGCTGACCGCGACGTTCACATCGATTGCCCGCAGAGTCTGCCAATAGACAGCCGCATTGCATGCCACCACTGGCTTGCCATGTGTATCTTCAAGCTCGTCGATCAGAGCAACAACAGGCAAGGCTGTTCCAACTTGCAAAATCGCGTCGCAGTCAGACCCAGCAACACGCGCGAACACCGCGCGTATGTCGTCAAGCGGCGTTTCACATATCTCTGGTAACGAGGGCGCGCAGGTGCCTTCGATCGAGACGACCTCGAACCCGGCCTCTTCGGTATTTGCCTTCACATGTTGGTCGATCTCGGCATTGAATGGAGTCACCACTGCAACCCGCTTTGCCCCCAACGCACGCAGTGCAGCATGGTCTGCGGCAGAAGCGTTCAACACGGGCACGCCGACGACGTCCTCAAGCTCGGCACAGCGGCGCGCCAATCGCTCGACCCCGCCAGGGCCCGCGTCGGTTGTCAGCCCGATGCACAAGGCCGCCGGATTGCAATCCATCAGCTTTTTCGCTTCGTCGATCAGATCATCGGATACGGCATCACCGCCCAGGCGAAAGCGTTGCATCTGGTTGGTCACACCCGCGGGGCGCAACAGCTCCAACTCGGGCTGCACAACGGTGTTCATCGCAGGTGTCATCACGCCGACGATGGCGCGAGGGGCAAGAGTATCAACCATTATCGCCTCCGGTCAGATAGTCATTCAGGCCGGTCATCCCGTTGACATAGATCTGATCGCCCACAATCGTCTCCATGTCCTGCTCAAGATCCTGAGCGCAGGAAAACCGGCTCTCCCAGATACCCAACGTCTGGTTGGTATGTGTGATCGGCACGAACCGGTGCGTCGAGACATAGTTCTGAACCGGCAACGGGCAGTCGACGATGTCATAGGTATAGAACCGCTGCGCGTCCGACAGTTCCAACAGGGTTTCACGGAAAACAGCTCCATCCACGATGTCCAGATGCCGGATGCTGCCCACCGACGTCGCTGTCCCGGTTTCCATCCGGGCCGCGACCACGCCTGGGTTCCATGCGGCCACGCTATCAAACGCGCGAACGGCGGACCAGACCGCCTCAATCGGCGCATTCAGGATCATGCTTCGGTAAACGTGCATCGTCGACTGCTCCCTGTGTTTGACCCGATGTTAGGTCCTGGCCTCTTGTCTCGGGCCTGCAAAAACCGACTTCATCATGTCGTTTTCTCGAAAGCAATCGTCTTATTCAGCGCGTTGCCTGAGACGAAGCGCAGAGACGGAGAAGGCAGTGGCACGGCGGGCAAGAGAAAAACAAGCGCCTCAGGGCATTCGCGTGACACTTCCCCCGCAAGGCGGGACCTTTCGCCCGTTGGGCCCGCGGCGCCTGGAGCAAATCACCCAGGCAGCCTTTGATATACTTGAAAAAATCGGCATGGCGGATTGCCCCGATGACGTCGCAGCGCTGGCCATCGAACAGGGGGCACGGCGTCGGGGAGACGGACGGCTGTGCTTTCCCAAGGGAATGATCGAAGGCGCGCTGGATCGCGCCATGAAGCAGGTCAACTTGCCGGGGTACGTCGAGGATTTTGGTCTGAACATCGGCGGAGGCCATGTCCATATCGGCACTGGCGGCGCCGCCGTCGAAGTCCCTGATGATGCGGGTGGCTTTCGCCCCGCGCTACTGGCCGATCTCTATCAGTTGATGCAGATCGTGGGCCGCGCCGAGAACATCCATTACGGCGTGCGACCCATCGTGGCACGCGACATGGAGACGCCCTGGGATCTGGACGCAAACACCGCCTTTGCCTGCCTCAAGGGCTGCCCGAAACCCATCGGGATAAGCTTTGATACCGCGCAACACGTACCGCGTATCACCCAGATGTTCGACCTCGCCTTGGGCGGCGAAGGCCGGTTCCGCCAGCAACCCTTTTGCATGGGGATCATCGTGCATGCGGTCTCGCCCTTACGGTTTGCCCCCGAAGGCGTCGAGATCATGAAGGCCGCGATCCAGGCCGGAATGCCGCTGCAGATCTGCACCGCTGCACAGGCCGGCGCGACCAGCCCAGTGACACTGGCAGGTGCTTTGGCGCAAGGGCTGGCGGAGTCGCTCGCCGGATTGATCATCGCCAACGTCCTGAGCCCCGGCTTCCCAACAATCCTGGCCTTCATGCCCTTCATCAGCGATTTGCGCACGGGTGCCATGACCGGCGGCAGTGGCGAGGCCGCCGTGGCCAACGCCGCCGCAGCGCAACTGTTGCTGAACCTCGACATTCCGTCGACCGTTTCAGCCGGCATGACGGACGCCAAAGAGCCAGACGCGCAGGCAGGCTATGAAAAGGGCTATACCGTCGCCTTGGCCGCACAGGCCGGAGCGGACATGATCAACCTGAGCGTCGGCATGCTGGGTTCGCTCATGGTTGCCTCGCCCGAGGCGCTGGTCATCGACGATGACATGTGCGCTGCCATTCTGCGGTCCGTGCGCGGGGTCGAACTGACCGACGACGCACTAGACCTTGAGATGATCGAGGCCGTTGCCAGTGGTCCGGGTCACTATCTGGGCGAGGCACAGACCCTGGCCCGGATGCGAACCGAATACGTTTATCCAACTCTTGCCGATCGCCAAAGCGTGCAAGAGTGGCAGGATGCCGGACGCCCGTCGCTCATCGACCGGGCACAAGAGCGCGTGCGTGCGCTGACCGCGCAGCCGCCGACACACTTGCCCAAGGATCGCGAAGCCGCAATTCGCGCGGCTTTTGACATCAAACTACCCAAGGATCTGTCATGAACACTCACAAGCGCGTTGTTGTCATCGGTGGGGGCGCCGTCGGGTGTTCGATCCTGTATCACCTGGCCTTGGCCGGGGTGACGGACACCCTGCTGCTGGAGCGGGACGAGTTGACCAGTGGCTCGACCTGGCACGCGGCGGGCAACATCCCCACCTATGCTACCTCGTGGCTGGGGATGCGGGCCGGGAACTATGGCTGGCAGTTGTACAAAGACCTGGGCGACACCGTCGACAGCCCGATCACCTATCGCCACACTGGCGCCTTTTGGCCCGCCCACACCAAGGAACGGATGGAACTGTTCGGCCATCTCGAAGGGATCGCCAGCAGCGCAGGCTTTGACCTGCATCGGCTGAGCCCTGCGGAAATGGACGCGATGCATCCGTTCTGGTCGCCCGATGGCACCGTCCTGGGCGGGATCATGGATCCCTATGAGGGCGACATAGATCCCAGCCAGCTGACTCAGGCGCTGGCCAAGGGGGCACGGGATCAGGGTGCGCAAATCAAGCGGTTCTCGCCTGTCACCGGCATCGCCCGCACAGCCAGCGGAGAGTGGGAGGTCTCGACCGCCAATGAGACGATCACCGCCGAGATCGTCATCAACGCAGGCGGGTTCTACGGCGCCAAAATCGCAGCAATGGCCGGGCTTTACGCGCCAGTCATTACGCTGGAACACCAATATCTGGTGACCGAGCCTCTGGCGGAACTCGATGCGCATCCCGACCTTTTTCCTTTGGTGCGTGATCCCGACATTCGGTTCTATCTCAGACGCGAGCGCAATGCCTTTCTGCTTGGCTCCTACGCCCATGCCGGGCGCCCTGCTTGGCCCAAAGATGGCCCCCCGGATGATTTTGCCCACCAGCTGTTCCCAGACAGCGTTGAGGACATCCTGGAGGTGCTCGAGGATACCATCGTGCACGTCCCCCTACTGGCCGAGGCCGGAGCGCAGCGGTTCGTCAACGGCCCCATCGCCTATGCCCCGGATGCCCTACCCTTGGTTGGACCAGCAGCGGGTGCGCCGAATTTCTACCATGCCACAGGCGTGCAGGTGGGCATCACCCATTCGGCCGCCATCGGCAAGGCAATGGCCGAATGGATCACCCAAGGGGAAACCGAATGGGATCTGTCTGCATGGGATCCGCGCCGCTTTGGCGATTGGGCAACGCCCGACTATGCACATGCCCGCGCGTCCGAGCATTACGACTTGCAATACGCCATCCCCTATCCGCACCGGAACATGCAATCGGGCCGCCCGCTGCAACGCACGCCGCTATACGACCGGCTCAAGGCATCCGGCGCGGTGATGGGCCAGATCGGCGGTTGGGAACGGGCCTTTTGGTTTGAAACCCCCAAGAACCCAGACACACGCGAACTGAGCTTTCATGAAGAGCCCTGGCATGCCGCCGTGCGCGGCGAGATCGAAACCGTGGCCCGGTCCGTTGGGGTCATGGATCACGGTGGCTTTACCAAATTCACCGTCGAAGGCCCCGGGGCTGCGGATTATCTCGACCGCGTCTTCTGCGGCACCCTGCCCAAACCGGGGCGCATCAAGCTGAGCTACATGCTGACCCCAAACGGGCGCATCTATTCCGAGGCCACGATCGCCCGCTTGTCCGAGGATCGCTTTGTCCTGTGTGGCCCGACCCTGGCAAGCTTGCGAGATTTCGACTGGCTGTCTGCGCAGCTGCCCGATACAGGCGTCACGCTGTCGATGGGTCACGAAAAAGACGGCGCCTTGATGGTGATGGGCCCAAAATCGCGCGAGCTGCTGGCGGGGTTGACCTCTGCAGATCTGTCCGCAAGCGCGGCGCCTTGGATGTCAGTTGCCGAATGCAAGATTGCCGGTGTCGACGTGATTGCCATGCGCGTGTCTTATGTTGGGGAACTGGGTTGGGAACTGCACGCGAGCAGCGCCGACCTGCCCACGCTGTACAATGCGATCATGGAGCGTGGAACGAACTACGATATCGGTCAATTCGGATCTTACGCGCTGAACTCGATGCGCATCGAAAAGGGCTATCACGGCTGGGGTGCGGACTTCGGAACCGAATACACCCTCTTTGATGCCGGATTGCAGGGGTTTGCAAAGGCTGACAAGGGAACGTTTCAGGGGCAGGCAGCCTTCGCCCAGCAAAGCAAAGCCCCGGCAGATTGGGAGTGGGTCGGGATCGAGGTGACCGAGGCATCCCCCGAGCCGCTGGCCTCGGAATCCATCATCAAAGACGGCAAGGTCATTGGCTATGTCACCTCGGGCACCCACGGTATCCGCACCGGCAAGACCCTAGTATTGGGCTATGTCGAACGTGGAACCCTGGCGATGAACGAAGGCTGCCAAGTACGCATCTTGGGCCAAGATCACGCAGCCGCCCGACACAATCCAGCGCAATTTGACCCACAGAACCTGCGTTTGAAGCAGTAACTAGGACAGGACTTGCAGATATCGGCGCACCGCCTCGGGGAAACCCATGATCAAGGCATCAGCCGTGATACCATGCCCGATCGAAACCTCGGCCAGGTCGGGCAAAACGGCTTTGAGTGCAGGAAAGTTCGCAAGCGTCAGGTCATGGCCTGCATTCATCGTCAGACCCGGCGTGTCGGGTCGGGCGTTGTGGCACGCGTGGCGGGCGGCTTGAGCAGCATCTGAAAAACGCTCCAACTCAGCCCGGTGTTGCCCCCCTTCGAATAGGGCCGCGTAGGGCCCTGTGTAAAACTCGACCCGGTCCGCGCCGACCTCGGCCGCTGCAAGAACGGATGATGCGTCCACATCAACAAACAACGACACCCGTTGGCCATTTCTGCGCAAAGCGTCGATAGATCCTTGCAACAGATCCAGGTTCTGCGCCACGTTCCAGCCGTGGTCAGATGTGGACTGCCCTGGCGCGTCCGGTACCAAAGTGACCTGATGGGCCTTACTGGCCATCGCCAAATCCAGAAACTCGGGCGTGGGGTAGCCTTCGACGTTGAACTCGGCCCCGGGATAGTCTGCCGCAATCAGCGCCGACAAGTCGTGCACATCGCTAAAGCGAATGTGGCGTTGATCCGGGCGCGGATGAACAGTTATCCCATGCGCTCCCGCATCCAGTACAAGGCGCGCCATCTCAATCACACTGGGCCAGGGCATGTCGCGACGGTTTCGCAGAAATGCGACGGCGTTCAGGTTGACCGAAAGTTTGGTGGCGGTCGCAGCACTCTGGTTTGACATCGGATGGCCCCTCGCATGATCCGTTCAACCCCGCCATAGCAACCAGATTGACCACCCTGAACATCCAATTTCGGGGAAATGTACCGGACCAATTTCATCAAGTTTCAGCATCATATTTTCTTATCGAACGCATATTTAGATAATATTCACCCAATCCCCCGCACCTCGCTAAAATACCCCAACACCTTGGGACAGCCCGTCCGAAGCCCACCCACCGGTTCGACTTTGGGAAGATAAAATGAGCAATTCAGCCATCCAGGCCGCCCTGAACACGATGCAAGCGCATGTTGAAGCATTGAACGCTCGCGACCCGCAGGCGATCGCGAAGACACTGCATTTCCCGCATTACCGGCTTTCCGGAACCGAAGTGAAGGTCTGGGAAACGCCGGACAGCTACATGGATGACTTCCACCGCCGCGCAGGCGACGATTGGGGCCACACCGAATGGGGGCATTTGCGGCCCGTTCAGGTCAGCGCCGACAAGGTGCATCTGGATGTCGAGGTAAAGCGTTTCAACACGGCCGGAGATCCGCTGGTCAGCTTTATCTCTCTATGGGCGATCACCCAAGTCGACGGCATTTGGGCCGCAAAACTGCGTTCTTCTTTTGCCAAGGATCTGAGCTAAACCGAGTCAAAACCCGTATAGCCGCGCCGGATTGTCCACCAAAATGGCGTCGCGCGTGGCCTGATCCGGGGCCCACTCAAGCAACTCGGACAAAAGGGCCCCATCGTCGGGCATTGCCACAGGAATATGTGGATGCGGCCAATCGGTGCCGAACACCACGTGATTGGGGTTGGCCGCGACCAAGGCCTGCGCAATCGGCACAACATCTTGATAGGGCGTCTGGTACATCCCTGTGAACCGGTAAGCACCTGACAGTTTTGCCCAGGCCTTGCCCTCGCCCATCAATCTCAGCAGATCCCGGAACCCCGGATCATTGATGCCCTTATCGGCGGGGAAATGCCCCATGTGGTCAAACACCGTCTGCACGGGCAAGTTGGAAAAGACATGATGCACATTGGTGAAGGTCGAGACATCCAGCAGCACTTGCAAATGCCAGTCCAGAGGCGCGATTTTGTCGGCGATCCGCCGAACATCCTGCATTGCCTTGTCTCCGCTGAAGAGCAGGTTGCAACGCACCCCACGCGCCCCTTGTTGATGATAGCTTTGCAGCTGATCCAGGGCGATCGAACCATCGACGACAACCACCGCCCGGAACTTGTCCGGATCGCTGGCCGTGGCCTCGAGCGTGGCCCGGTTGTCGGTACCATAGACACTGGGTTGCACGATCACGCCGCGTTGAAAACCAAGCGTATCCAGCAAATGCGTGTAGTCCGCCAATGACGCCTCGGGCGGGGTATAGAGCCGGTCCGGGACCATCGGAAATTGATCCAACGGCCCAAACACATGCGCATGACAGTCACAGGCCAGGAGAGGCGGCGTGAAGGTGGCCGGACGAGATGCGAAAACAGGGCCCGCACAATTCGGGATCTGCCGCTCAGCGGAGGTCATTGGTTCACGCCCGAAGCCGCAAAATCGGCCTTCGCCCCAGGGGCCGGAGTCGCACCAAATCCACCACGTTCCAGCACGGCCTCGACCCCGCCGTTTGCGTCGACAATCGAGGCCTGATCGGCTTTGGCCTGACGATCCACTGCTTCGGGGTCACACACCTTGAGCAGTTCGGCATGTAGGTCTTCGAGCACTGCCTGGTGCTCGGGCGAAGTGCCCAGATCGTTCACTTCGGCCAGATCAGCCTCCAGATCAAAGAGCTGCGGTGTCATCCCGACGTAGTAGATGTATTTCCACTTGCCTTTTCGGATCATGAATGCGCCCGAGGCTGCGCCCGCCGCATGATATTCCGAGAAGACAGCACGCTGATTGCAATCGGATTCTGCCGCGATCTGCAACAGCGATCGCCCCGGCAACTCGGGATCTTCCGCTTGCAAGCCCGCCGCCTCAAGCACGGTGGGAAACACATCGGCCAAAGACGTCGGCGTCTTGCACACGTGGTCTTGTGGCACATCCGGTCCAGCCATGATCATCGGCACGGCGGCGGCCTCTTCATACATGTTGGATTTGCCCCACATACCGCGTTCGCCCATGTTGTCGCCATGGTCGCTGACATAGATGATCCGGGTATTTTCGGTCAGGCCGGCGGCCTCTACCGCGTCCAGAATCTTGCCCACATTGGCGTCCATGAAGCTGACCAAACCGAAATAGCCGGTCAATGCGGCCTGCGTGCGTTCATCAGTGAAGTTGTCATAAACAAAGCAGTGACGCAGCGCCTTGAGCCAAGGGTGATCATCCTCGCGCGCGGGTTTCGACGGCCAGAGGTCCATGTCCTTGTACATGTCATAGAACGCTTGCGGTGCGGTCAGCGGGAAATGCGGCGCCACCATCGAGATGAAGACGGTCCAAGGCTTGTCCGGGGTCTCTTCGAGACCACGCTTGGTAAGCCATTCGATGGCAGCTTCGGTGATGTTGCGGTCATAGGCGGTATAAGCTGTCTCACCGGGGCCCGCGCTGTCGGCCAGATCGCGCGCCTTCCAGCGGCGTGGCATCGGCTCGCGCACGCAGCCCAGAACATCCCCCACCCCGTTCACCAGATGCATCGGAATCTGTTGGAAATCCAGGCCCACCGGGTCGGTTTCGTTGCGATAATGCAGCTTGCCAATCGAACCCACCGGATTGCCGTTGTCCTGCAGGTAGTGCCCCCAGGACTTAGGCGCACCCGTATAGGGCGTGGCGTTATCCCAATGGCCGGTTTGGTGGCCGTATTTTCCGGTGGCAAAGCTGGCGCGTGCGGGCACACAAATGGGTGAATTGGTATAGGCTGCATCAAAGCGGGTGCCACGCGCGGCCAGGCGATCGAGGTTCGGGGTTCGCACAAAAGGGTGTCCGGCACAGCCCATGATCCGGGATGCGTGTTCATCCGACATCAAAACAATTGTATTTGCAGGCTTCATGCCGTCCCTTTCAGGTTGGATTTTGGGTCAGCCGAGCCAAAAGGGCCGCGGCAGGGTGAAAGATTGGTTGCTCGCCAAATCGCTTGACTTGTGAGCGGCAGGAAAAGCCCGTCGCCAACGGTGTTCGACCGGGCTTCGTCAAAGGGCCCCGCCACGACAAATCAAACAGATCGCGAGACATGTCTTGATGCTCGGCCTCGTGGCCAAAAAGCCCCGCCATGCCGCAACACCCGGTCGAAACCTGCTCCAGCTTCAGGCCAAGGCGGGCGAAAATCGCAACCCACCGCCGTCCCGTGGCGGGATCAGCCGTCTTTTCGGTACAATGCGAAAACAGAGCGTAAGAGCCGTCCTGCGCAGGCATGCGCGGCAGATCTTCAAGGTTGTCGTGCAGAAAGCTATCAAGTGACAGAACCCGGAACGCGGCGCCGACGCCGACGCCGGTCTGGTATTCCTTGCTGAACAGGTCTGTCACGGCGGGTTCCAAACTGATCATCGGCGCGCCCGCCGCCGCCATCCGCTTCAACGCCGCACTGGTCTTGCTGCGTTGCACATCAAAGTCCCGCGCAAACCCGCGCACCTGCTGTGCTTTGCCGTTCAGAAGCGGCGGACAAGCCCAAACCGAATAACCGAGCCGAACCAATAGACCGGTCACGGTGCCAACCACTTGCGTTTCAAACGCTCCGGTAAAGCTGTCGAGGACCAGAACAACGGGCTTGTCACCCAAATTGTCCGACTTCGACAGGATGCGCCCACCGTTGTCGACCACCATCTGCTCGGCAGATGTGATGGAAAAGCCGGGCACGTCGGACAGGCCGAAGGCCTTGTTCAGAACCATCCGACTGATCGGGTTGCCCATGGCCATGTTCGCCAGCCTCGGACGCCTGCGAAGGTGCATCGACAATCGCTCCATATAGCGCAGCAGATGATCGCGCAGGGGGCGGTTGTGGCGTTCGTAGTACCGCGACAGAAACTCGGATTTCATCGTCGGGATGTCGACGCGCACCGGACATTGCCCCGAACACGACTTGCACGACAGGCAGGTATCCAGGCTCTCTTTCAGTGCCGCCTCAACCTCTTCCACTGGTTCGCCAAGAGACGTTGACCGGCTCCATTCGCGGAACAGGGTCGCGCGCCCCTTTGGCGCTTGGGTCTTGTCACGCGTGGCCTTGTAGGACGGGCACATCGGATCATCGGGCGCCCAGTTGTGGCAGGCCCCGTTGCCGTTGCAGGCAATTGCGCGTTCAAACGCGCCAAAGGCCTGCTCATTGACCTCGGCATCACGCGTGCCGCGCATGGGTACAGCGTCGATCTTCATCACTTTCAGATCGCTGTCAGCAGCAGTCACCAGCTTGCCAGGGTTCAGGCGATTGTCCGGGTCGAACCAGGCCTTGATCCGGCGCATCACCGCATAAAGTTCTGGTCCAACGTAGCGCTCAACATATTCGCCACGCACACCTTTGCCATGCTCGCCCCAAATCAGGCCACCGTGGCGCTGGCACAGATCCGACACCGCGTCCGACACCTTACGGATCATCGCGCGATCCTGCGCCTCGCGCATGTTCAACATCGGCCGCACGTGGACACAGCCCACGTCAGCGTGGCCAAACATGCCATAAGACAGGTTGAACCCATCCAGCAGCGCACCGAACTCGGCCACAAATTCCGACAGTTTCTCGGGGGGGACGGCGGCATCCTCGACGAAGGGCAGGCCGATCCGCTTTGTCTCGACCGCCGCCAACAGGCCCACGGACCGTTTGCGCATTTCCCACAGAGCCGACATGTCGGTCGGCTCTGCCGTAGTCACCTGCGCCGCGACGGGAACGTGACCTTGCTCCAGAATGCGCGCCAGCCGTTTTTGCCCTGCAGCGACCTCTTTGATCGTTTCACCGATGAACTCGACGAAAAGGAACCCGCCGGCATCACCAATTTGTCCTAGAACACCTTCCAACTGACTCCACATCGGTGAGGCAGCGGCGAGGGCCAGGATCTTGTCGTCTAGAAACTCGATGGCGCTTGGGTCTGCCTCAACCAGGCGGGGGACGTGGCTCAGCGCCAAAGCGCAATCATCATAGGCCAAAACCGTCAGCGCCCGCTGCTTTGGGAATGGCGTCACGCGCAAGGTCAATTGCGTGGTCAACGCCAGTGTCCCCTCGGAGCCCGCCAACAACTTGATAAAATCGAGATCGCCCGACGCTCCGCGCGCCTGATCCAGGTTGTAGCCGGTCAGGCCCCGGTTCAGGTCTGGAAAGCGTCGGGCGATCTCTGCGGCCTTGCCCTCTAGTTCCTGACACAGAGCCCGGCCCATCTGGCCAAGTTCGGCATCAGAGGTGCCGTGAGTGGTGACAGAGACAGGCCGCCCATTGGCCAGAACCACGTTCGCAGCCGCGACGTGATCCGACATGCGCCCATAGATCCGGCTGCCCTTGCCGCTGGCATCGGTGGCGAACATGCCGCCCACTGTCGCCCGCGACGAGGTAGACACCGTCGGCGCAAAGAAAAACCCATGAGGTTTGAGGTATGTGTTGAGCTGGTCCAGAACGACACCGGGTTGTACTGTAACTGACCCAGCTTCCAGGTTCAGCGCCAGGATATCTCGCATGTGACGCGACATGTCCACGACAACGCCCGCGTTCAGAGATTGACCGTTGGTTCCGGTGCCGCCCCCACGTGCCGTCAGGGCGATGTCGTGATCCTGCGCAAGGCGCGCGAGCCGTTCGACATCTTCGGCAGATTTCGGAAACAGGATCGCATCCGGGGCCACGTGGTAGATGCTGTTGTCTGTGGCCGCGACAAGGCATGCACCCAGGTCGCTTTCAATGTCGCCGGTAAATCCGTTTGCGCGCAGCGCATCTATAAATCGGGTCAGTGATGAATTGGGGTGATCCAGCATAAGGACGATCCGGCTAATGGGTCCGGGCGCCTCAGCACCCGGACCATTGTCGTCAGGTTTGCGGCTCGGGCGCCTGTTTTGGCGCACGCATCCGCGCAACGATCCGGATGCCGATGGCAACCAACGGAATGGCAAAGAACACCAGTGCCACCGGGCGGGTCAGGAAGATGCCAAAGCCATCATCGGTCAGCAGAACCGACTGGCGCAGCGCCTGTTCAGCACCAGGGGCCAGAACAAAGGCAATGATCGTCGCCGCAGGGCTGAAGTTCAGCGTTCGCATGAAGTAGCCGATCAAACCAAAGAGGCAGGCCACCATCACGTCGAACATCGACGACCGCGCCGTGTAGGCCGAGATCAGAGCAACCGCCAGAATGGTCGGATAGATCAGGCGCTGTGGGACCTTGTCGATCACGCGACCGATCAGCGGACCACCAAACCAACCGATAAGGCCATAGAGCACGATGCCAGTCAGACCAGCCGCAAAGAGGCCGTAGACCACATCGCCCGAGGTCTCAAAGATCTTGGGGCCGACCTGGATGCCGTGGATCAGGAACACGCCCATCAGCATCGCCGCGATAGTCGAGCCTGGCACACCAAGTGCCAGAAGCGGGATCATCGACGGTCCGGAAACGGCGTTGTTTGCCGCCTCGGGGGCCGCGACACCTTCGATCGCGCCTTTGCCCCATTCATCCTTGTTCGGTGCTTTGGCCTTGGAAGACCCATAAGCCACAAAACACGCCACAGCCGAGCCCACGCCCGGGATCAGGCCAACCATCGAACCGATAGCCGAGCCGCGCCCGATGAACGGCAGGCAGCGCTTCAGTTCTGCCCAGCTCAAGCGGTCGTCGTCAGGGTTCTTGGCGCGGATCTCGTCATGATGTTCCTGCCCTTTGCGGGCCGGGAAAACCTGCGAGAAAACCTCGGAGATCACAAAGAGACCGATGAGCAGCGGCACCAGTGAGAAGCCATTGTAGAGCTCGACCATGCCAAAATCGAAGCGCGGCTCGGATGTGATCGGATCCAGACCGATCATCGCCAAAGTCGCACCAAAGAGAGTCGATGCAATGCCCTTGAGAACCGAGTCGGAGATGACCGAACCGATGATCAGGAAGGCACAGACATAGATCGCAAAGTAATCCGGCGGACCCAATTCGCGGGTCAACTGGGCGATGGTCAACGCGCCAAAGATCAGGATGAACTCGCCAACCAGGTCCCCGATGACCGAGGCCACGGTGGCCGTTTTCAACGCCTTGCCCGCCTTGCCCTTTTTGGTCAGGGCGTGCCCGTCGATCACCGTCGCAGCCGCGGCCGTCGTCCCTGGCGTATTAAACAGGATCGCTGATATCGATCCCCCAAATCGCCCCGCCTTGCCGATCACGTAAAGGAACGCCAGCGCCGACAGAGGGTCGATGTAATAGGTGATCGGAACCAGCATCGCGATCGCGGCCGAGGCCGTCAGCCCCGGCACCGCACCTACGATAACGCCCAGAACCGCACCCAGAACGACGAACATCAACGTCTCGGGCGTGGTGAAGATGGTGTAGAAACCGTTCAAAAGTTCCATGTCATGCGCCTCACTTCAGCCCGATTAGGGTCAGGGGATTCAGGATGGTTGCCGCAGGTTCGAACACGGTCATCAGTTTGAAGAACAGCAGATAGAGCGTGACGGTTGCACAAGTCGGCAACAAGATAAGCGCCGGACCCCGCACCGCAAAAATCATGGAAGCGACCAGCAGCAACATAAAACAGGCCACGACATAGCCAAACGCGCCGAACATCCAGACGAAAGCAATCCCGAGGGCAAAAAGCGGCACAGCGTCAACGAAAAAGCGTTTCGCGTCAAAGCTCGACTTGTCAGCGGGCGCGACTTGCTCACGCAGACCAAAGACGATCATGACGGCACCGATCAGGCCCAGTACAACACAGATGGCTTGCGGAAAGAACCGTGGCCCGATGCCTTCTTCATCAACGAAATCCAGCGAGATGTTGAAGGATTTCCAGAAAAAGAAAGCGGCGAGCGCGATCAGAGCCAATCCGGCAAAGATGTTGTGGCGCGCTGTTTTGCGCGCCACTTCGATTTGTACACCCTCGGTCATTCCAGGGTTTCCAGCAGTTTGCCCCACTCGGTCTTGGAGGTCTCAAGGGCAGCGGCCGTGTCTGCACCGCTCACGCTCGATGTGGGCAGGCCCGCCTTGGACAGGGTGTCGACATAAGACGCTTCCTGAGTGATCGCGACAACGGCATCGGACAGCTTGGCGACAACCTCATCCGAGGTGCGCGCAGGCGCCATGACGATCATCGGGGTCGAAACCGGGATGAAGTCTACACCCAGTTCTTTGGCCGATGGTGCATCGGGTGCAGCCGGGTGACGGTCATTCGACAAAACCGCCAGCAGACGCACGTCATCTTCGAAACCACGGGCCAGGTGGGCACCCATGACACCGAAATCAACGTCGGCGCTGGTCAGGGCCGCACGCACGCCCGAACCACCTTTGAACGGCACGTCCTTGGCTTTGACGTCGTTGGGGTTCAGAACGCCCAGACCCGCCATGTGCCACACGTTGCCGCGACCGGTGTGCCCCCAACGCAGCTTGGTGTCAGAGGATTTGGCAGCTGCGATCAGCTCGTCCAGGGTCTGAATGGGCGACGACGCAGGCACAAAGATACCTGCGGTCAGTTCACCGATGGTCCCAACCATTTTGAAGTCTTTGTCGGCAACAACCTGCGGCTTGATCAGGTTCTTCAGAACCAGGGAACCGGCCGAGGCCAGATACAGCGTGTAACCGGTGGGCGGCTGGTCGGCCACGAAACGGCCACCAACCAGGCCACCACCGCCGGGTTTGTTAACAACAACAACCGGTTGTCCACCCAAATGCGCATCTGCCGCTGCGGCCAGCGCGCGCGCATATGTATCGGTGCCACCGCCTGCCTTGAAGCCAACGACCAGGTCGATGGGACGCTCGGGGAAATCCGCAGCTTGTGCCATGGATGCCGCCACTGCGAGCACGGTGCCGGTGAGGGCTGTTTTGAATTTAGCGAGTGTGAACACGTTTGTTTCCTCCCAAACATGAGTTTTGACCGAATGCGGCCATTGGATATTGGATCGACAATCACGTTAGCGAGGGCTGAGAAATCATAGAAATACTATATGCATATCTCAACCATCACCTTTTCCGATCCCTGCTAGACACGCTCTAACAGAACCGAAATGCCCTGCCCGACGCCGATGCACATGGTGCACAGCGCCAGCGAGGCCCCGGTTCGTGGGAGCTGATTTGTGGCCGTCAGAGCAAGCCTTGCGCCCGACATGCCAAGCGGATGACCTAAGGCAATTGCCCCGCCATTGGGATTCACATGCGCGGCGTCGTCCGGCAAACCAAGAGCCCGCGTGACGGCCAACGCTTGCGCGGCAAAGGCTTCGTTCAACTCGATCACGTCGATCTGGTCGATGGTCATGCCCACCCGGCTGAGCAGCTTTTGTGTAGACGGTGCAGGGCCATACCCCATGATGCGCGGTGCAACGCCCGCCGCAGCGCCCGCCACAATCCGCGCCCGGGGTGTCAGCCCATGACGCTTGACGGCCTCTTCGCTGGCGATGATCAACGCGGCTGCCCCATCGTTGACGCCAGATGCATTGCCCGCCGTCACAGAGCCCCCCTCGCGGAAAGGCGCGCGCAGCTTGGCCAGCCCTTCGGCGGTGGTTTCCGCGCGCGGGTGTTCGTCCATATCAACGAGCTTGGGATCACCCTTTCGCTGCGGGATACTCACCGGCGTGATCTCTTCGGCAAAGACGCCCGCGGTCTGCGCCGCCGCTGTCCGCTGCTGTGAGCGCAGGGCAAAGGCGTCCTGATCCTCGCGGCTGATGTCGAAATCTGCGGCCACGTTTTCCGCCGTCTCGGGCATCGAATCGACACCGTATTGCGCCTTCATCAATTTGTTGACGAAGCGCCAGCCGATGGTGGTGTCATGCACCTCATTGGCGCGGCTGAACGCACCGGTGGCTTTGGGCATCACAAAGGGCGCCCGGCTCATGCTTTCGACACCGCCTGCGATGATCAGGTCGGCGTCGCCGGATTTGATCGCGCGCGCGCCATAGGCCACGGCGTCCAACCCCGACCCACAGAGCCGGTTCAGGGTCGTACCAGAGACACTTTCAGGCAACCCGGCCAATAGCGACGACATCCGCGCCACATTGCGGTTGTCTTCGCCCGCCTGGTTGGCACAGCCATAGAGCACATCGTCCACAGCCTCCCAATCCACATTCGGGTTCCGATCCATCAACGCCTTCAACGGGACGGCACCCAGATCGTCAGCCCGCATCCCGGACAAACCACCGCCATAGCGCCCGATGGGCGTGCGGATGGCATCGCAGATAAACGCTTGTGTCATCAGATCACCCCCGCATCGCGCATCGCCTGAATGGCGGCCTCGTCATGGCCCAATCCACGCAGGATCTCATCTGTGTCCTGCCCTTTCTTGGGCGGCGCGGATTGAAACTCATTCAGACCGGCCGAAAATTTGGTCGGGTAACCGGCCTGGAATGTCTTGTCCTCGCCCTCGCCCAATTCACCAAACATGCCGCGCTCATTTAGATGCGGGTCGTCAAACAGGCGCATGTCTTCGTACACCACGGCCCAGGGCAGATCGGTGGGGCCAAAGAGCGCCTCCCATTCACCCAGGGATTTCGACGCAAACATCTCGGACATCAGCGTGTGCACCGCCTGCTTTTGCTGGTTGCGCAGCTTGTTGTTCTTGTAATCCTCGCGCAGCAAGTCAGGGAATTCGCCGCCCATCATCTCGGCCAGAACAAGCCAGAACTTGTTTTCGAACAGGCCGATTGCAATGTGTTTGCCATCCTTGGTTTCAAAGATGTCGTTGTCGGGCATCACGAATGACATCCGATCCGGGTCGCCGTCGCACAGTTCATGCGCGATCCGCACCAGCGGAGAGGACCAGTTGACCATCGCATCGGTGATCGAGACATCCAGATACTGCCCCTGCCCGCTCATTTTGGCCGAGCCCATGGCAACGGCCAGCGACAGCGCGCCGTACATAGCCCCGGCATAATCCGACAGCCGCACCTTGGGACGCGCGAGTTTGTCATTGACCTGAGACGGCACCGCGAAATAGCCCGACAGAGCCAGAAAATCGATGTCGTGGCCCGCGCGTTGGCGGTAAGGCCCGGTCTGACCAAAGCCTGAGAGTGAGCAATAGACGATGGCCGGGTTCAGCGCCTTCACGGCCTCATACCCGAACCCCAGTCGCTCCATCACACCGGGGCGAAAGCTCTCGATGACGGCATCAGCCCCTTCGAGCAGCTTGGTCAGTACAGCCTTGCCTTCGTCGGATTTGAGATCCAGCGTCAGCGACCGCTTGTTGCGGTTCAGGCGAGCGAACATGTCCTTGCCCAGGAACCGTCCCGGATCGCCGTGCTTGGGTTCCTCGATCTTGATGACCTCGGCCCCCAGATCGGCCAGCGTCTGGGTCGCAAAGGGACCGGGCAGCAGGCGCGACAGGTCAATGATGCGCATGCCGTTCAAAAAAGACCAATCGTTTGTCATTGAGCTGCCTCCGGGTTCGCCTTTTGCCAGGCTTTCTGAATACCCTTGCCGATGGTGTTGCGTTGAATTTCCGAGCTGCCGGTGAGCACACGGAACATGCGCAATCGGCGGAACACCCATTCGACAGGATGGTTTTTGGTCATGCCGGTGGCGCCATGGATCTGGATCGCCTTATCCGCCACCTGAAACGCGTTTTCGGCCACAAACACCTTGCACATCGACGCCTCGGTCCGGATGTTTTCACCCCGGTCGGCCTTGGCGGCAGCAGCGTGGATCATTGAATGCGCCGCAAAGTTCGCGGTCTTCATGTCCGCCAGCATGTGCTGGATCGCCTGGAAATTAGCAATCGGCTGTTTGAACTGTACCCGGCGGTTGGAATAATCCACCGCCTGTTCCAACGCAAACTGCGCATGACCCAGCATGGTGGGGCATTGCAGCAGACGATTGATGTTGATCCGCTCCATCCCCAGCTTGAAGCCACGCCCCAAGCCACCCAGGATGTTGCACGCAGGCACGCGGACATTTTCCAGGATAATGTCGTTGTCGATGTGCTGGCCGGACATGGGCAGGTAGTGCCCTTCGATCCGGTACCCGGGCGATTTTGCATCCACCAGGAACGCTGTCACGCCGTCATAGCCCGCATCCGGGTCGGTCACACACATGACGATCGCGAAATCCGCCGTGCGCGAGGCGGTGATGAACCGCTTATGACCGTTGATGATGTAGTCGTCGCCATCCTTGATCGCGCGCGTTTCAATACGCGCCGCGTCAGAGCCGGCATTGGGCTCGGACAGGGCAAAGCAGCCAGCCCGCTCACCGCGCGCTGCGGGGTAAAAGAACTCTTCGTTCTGCTCGTCAGAGGCCTGCGTGATGATGTATCCGATCCGCATCGGGCCGCCGTTTTCGCCCAGAACGCAGCCATAGAGCGCGGCGTTGGAGCGGGTGGCGTCCTCTTTCAGCGTACACAGCTGATCAATCGACAGGCCCAGACCGCCGAACTCTTCGGGCAGGTTGCAGCCATAGATGCCCAACTCCCGCGACCGCTTCCACCATTCTTCGAGCTGTTCCCGCTCGAACCGGGTTTCGTGGCTCAGCCCATTCTCTTTCTCAAACGGCAGCATTTCGTTGTAGAGCAGGTCATTGACCTTGCTGCGAAGCTCGGCAAATTTTCCGGCCTCCAGGCCGGATGTCGCGCGGTTCAATCCCGTGTTCATGATTACACCTTCCGATCTGAACCGGCCCAGTATCCATCGCGCACCTGGCGGCGCAGGATCTTGCCGGCGTCATTTTTGGGGAGCTCGGCGACCACGTCGACCGAATGCGGTTTCTTGAACTTGCCCAGCTTGTCGATGCAATGGATGATCAGGGCATCGGTATCGATCTCGGCCCCGTCGCGGGCCACAACCACGGCCTTGACTGCCTCGCCCAGATCCGCGTCCGGCACACCCACCACACAGGCCTCGAAAATTTCGGGGCGTTCGAACAGCGCGTGTTCCACCTCGTTGGGATACACATTGAACCCGCCGGTGACGATCATGTCCTTCTTGCGGTCGATGATGAAAATGTATCCGGTCTCGTCAATGTAGGCGATGTCGCCGGTGTGGTAGCTGCCGTTTTTCAGCACAGGTGCGGTCAGTTCGGGCGCGTTGTAATAGCCCTGCATGACATCCTCGCCCTTGACCACCAGTTCACCGGCCTCGCCCACAGGCAGCTCGTTGCCCTCGTCATCGACCACCTTAACGTCAGTATCAAAAAGCGCACGGCCACAAGAACTGAACAGCTCGGGCCGCCCGTTCATCGCCAGCGCATGGTCGGCTTCGGTCAGCAACGTGACCGAAGAACAGACCTCGCCCGCGCCATAGCCCTGGTTCAGGATCGGGCCAAAGAACTCGACCGCCTCGCGCAGGCGCGCCGGGGAAATGGGGGCCGCACCGTACCGAAGCAACTTCAGTGAGGAGAGGTCGTAGTCACCTCGGTTCGGTGCGGCCAGGATGCGGTTGATCATGGTCGGGACCAAATAGGTCTGCGTAACTTTCTCGGCCGCTAGGGTCGAAAGATACGTGTCCACGTCGAACCGCGACAGGATGACGTTGGTGTGGCCTTGCGAAAGCAAAGGCATGATTGCCATCCCGGACACGTGGGTAATCGGGCCCACGTGCAAGAACGTCTCGTGCTGATCGGGATACAGCCGCGAGCGGAAAGTGATTTTGCGCAGGATCGCCCGACGATTGCGTAGCGAATGCATGGCGGCCTTGAGTACGCCCGAGCTGCCAGAAGTATAGTGGTGAACCATAATGTCGTCTGGCGTTACATCGGCACAGACGGTGTCGGTTTCGGCCTGATCCAGCGCGTCTTCGTAGCTGCCACCTTCTCCCATAACCAAAAGCGTTTGCAGGCTGTCACTTTCGTTGAACGCCTGCTGAGCAGCTGCCAGGTGCCCCTCATCCACCAGCAACACCTTGACCTCACTGTCTTTGCAGACATGGGCCACCTCATCTGCAGACAGACGTGCATTGATCGGCACCCGGACAATCCCGCCCTTGAGCAAGGCGACTTCGGCTTCGGCAATCTCGACCCGGTTCCACGCCAGCACCGCAACGCGATCGCCCTTGACCACGCCCAGGCCTGCCAAAGCGTTCGCCAGACGGTTGGTCCGCTCTTCCAGCTGGGCATAGGTCAGTTCGATACGTTCGTCTTTGAGTGCGATGCGATCGGCCCAGAATAGGGCAGAACGTGTCACCAGATTACCGAGGTTCATGGCAGTGTCCTTGCGTTGGGCCACAGGCTCTCTCATCGGGGCCACGTGGCAAAAGATCATGGCAGCAAGGATAGAAACGGCACCAGCGTTAGGAAAATATTATTTACATCTGCAATCCATCGCTCTTTCTTATATCGAAAAACTTCACCCCATAAGAAAATCACATCTCAATTATCCGAACATCGTATTTTCCATTCGCCCACCGGGCGGCTAGACCTTGGCTCCACCAATCAGCCTCTGGTCGAAAGGACACATCACATGGCCGTCGTCACCGTTTCCCGCAATGGTCCCATCGCTCTGATCCGGATCGACCACCCGCCCGTGAACGCCATCTCGCAGGCCGTTCGCAAAGGCATAGGAGAGGCGGTCACGATGGTGGACGCCGACGCAGAGATCAAAGCTGCCGTCCTGATCTGCGAAGGCCGCACCTTCATGGCCGGGGCGGACGCTTCGGAACTGGGCAAGCCGCCGGTGCCACCGCATCTGAACGATCTGACCGATCATATCGAAGCGTGTTCGAAGCCGCTGGTGGCCGCCATTCACGGTCAGGCGTTGGGGGGCGGTCTTGAAATCGCTCTGGCCTGCTCGCACCGCCTTGCCATGGAAACCACCCGCTTTGGCCTGCCCGAAGTGAACCTGGGCTTTGTCCCCGGTGCTGGGGGAACACAACGCCTGCCGCGCCTGATCGGTGTGAAGCATGCCCTGACAATGGCGGTCGAAGGCAAACCTGTGAACGCCGCTAAAGCTTTGGAGTATGGGTTGATCGACCAGGTGGTCGCAGACTTGGAACTGGATGCCGTTGCTTTCGCACTATCGCTGATCGGCAGCGACGTGTCTGACCGCAAATTGAATCAGCCTATCGCAGCGGACAGCTTTAACGCCGGCATCTTTGACGAATGGCGCGCCCTCTGTGCCAAACGCAAGCGCGGCCTTGTTGCGCCGCTGGCCGTGATCAATGCGGTGCAGGCCGCCACAGGGCCGGACGCCGATGCGGGCAAACGCCGTGAACGCGAACTGTCGCTGGAACTGCGCAAAAGCCCGCAGTCGACCGCCCTGCGCCATATCTTCTTTGCCGAGCGCAGCAGCGCCAAGGTCGACGGCATCGATCCCAAATCCGCTCGTCCCATTGAAACCGTTGCCGTTATCGGCGCGGGCACAATGGGCGCTGGCATCGCACAGTTCTTTGCCAGTAACGCGCGCCCTGTCCTTCTGGTTGAAATCAGCAATGAGGCCGCGCAGGCCGGGCTGGAACGCATCCGTGTAAACCTGGCGCAAAGCGTAGCCCGCAACAAACTGACCCAAGCCAAGGCTGACACTCTCATAAGCCTCATCACCACCACAACAGATTATGCCGATCTGGCGCAGGTTGATCTGGTGATCGAGGCCGCCGTCGAAAACATGGAGATCAAAAAACAAATCTTTGCAAAGCTCGATCACAGCTGCAAAGCCGATGCGATTTTGGCCACCAACACCTCTTACCTCGACATCAACGCGCTCGCCCAAACCACCCAGAGGCCCGAACGCATCGCGGGTTTGCATTTCTTTAGCCCTGCCCATGTGATGAAACTGGTCGAGGTGATCCGCCCCGACACAGTAGCCCCTTGGGTCATTGCGACGTTGGCGCAGGGGATGAAACAACTAGGCAAAATCCCCGTTGTGTCCGGTGTCTGCCATGGATTTATCGGCAATCGCATCTATCAAAGCTATCAGCGCGAAGCAGGGCTATTGATGCTGGAAACCGGCTCTCCCGAAGTGGTGGATGAAGCCATGCGAGCTTATGGAATGGCGATGGGTCCCTATCAGGTGTTGGATTTGTCGGGCATCGACATCGGATATCTGATGCGCAAGTCCTTGACTGAAGGTGCTGTTCACCCCCACGCGTTTCAGGTCCACGACCGCCTGGTGGAAATGGATCGCAAGGGGCGCAAAACCGAAAGAGGCTTCTATGGATACGACCGCGAGGCCCCATACATCGACCCTGTTGTCCTTGATCTGATCCAGACGGTAGCCAAAGAGGCGGGCATTGCCCCCCGGGACCTAACCGAGACGGAAATCTCGGACCGTTGCGTGCGCGCAATGGCGACCGAGGCCGAGGCGATCCTGGCCGAAGGGATTGCTGCGAAGGCTGGGGATGTGGATGTGGTCCTTGTCAACGGTTACGGCTTTCCGCGCCACAAGGGCGGTCCCGTCTTTGCCAGCCGCGCCAACTCGTAAACTGGACCACACATCCATCGCGCCCATCACATTCGCCGACACCTCAATCGAGGTGTCGGTTTTTTCCGCCCCATGCGCACGTTCGACAACGTCCTTGCATTTCACATATGTTAGCGCTAACTATCGTCGAAAATACCAAGTAGAGCCGTATTTTCGCAGGGGAGAGGCGAGATGACAGTGAAAATCGCAATTAATGGGTTTGGTCGTATCGGCCGGGGCGTCCTGCGCGCATTGCTGGAAAATGAAACCGGTGACATGCAAGTGGTGGCAATCAACGACTTGGCACCAGCCGAGACACTTGCTCATCTGCTGAAGTATGACAGCGTGCACGGGCGGCTTGGGAAAACGGTCATGCTGGACGGCGCGACCCTGCATGTCGGCAACCACAACATCCGCCTGACCCAAGAGCCCGCTCCCGAAGCCCTGCCCTGGCAAGACGTCGACGTCGCTTTTGAATGTACGGGTCGTTTCACAACGCGTGGCCAGTTGCAAAAGCACCTGCGAAACGGATCAAGGCGTGTGCTCCTTTCGGCACCTGGAACCGACGTGGATCGCACGGTTGTCTTCGGCGTCAACGACGACCAACTCACGGCGCAGGATCTGATCGTCTCAAACGCGTCTTGCACGACGAACTGTCTAGCCCCGGTCGCAATGGTGCTGGATCAGACGTTCGGCATTCAAACCGGATACATGACGACAATACACGCCTTTACCGGCGATCAACCGACCCACGATACCCCGCACCGCGACCTTTACCGGGCCCGCGCCGCTTCGGTGTCGATGATCCCCACATCCACGGGTGCCGCACGGGCAATTTCACAAGTCCTGCCCCAACTTGCAGGGCGACTTGAGGGCTCTGCCATCCGAGTTCCCACGGCCAATGTCTCCCTTGTCGATCTCAGTTTTGTACCACGACGCCCAGCCACGGTAGAGGCCATCAATGCTGCTATCCGCACCGCAGCCGAAGGCTCGCTCAAAGGCATACTGACTTATGAAGATGACCCGCTGGTTTCCGCCGATTTCAACCACGACCCGCATTCATCGTGCTTTGCCGCAGCGCAAACCACCGTAACCCGCGATGGGATGGTGCGCGTTGTCAGCTGGTATGACAACGAATGGGGCTTTTCCAACCGCATGCTGGACACTGGCCGAACCATCGGACGGCTGATGCAGCAAGAGATGACAACCCGGTTGGCCAGCTGACCCGCGTCACGTTTGCAAAGACCCGTCTTGCTGGTGGTCGGCGATCAACGTTTCACGCAACACCTGAGTGATCCGAGTAGGTTCTGGCCGTTTACGAGTGATGATCGCGAACTGAGTTCGATAATGCAGCTCGTCCGGCATCACCGCGCGCATCAAGCCTCGGGCCTGAAACGGCTCGGCAAGGTGATCTGGCAGGAATCCGATGTAACTGCCTGACATGATCAGAATCGTCAAAGCGTGCTCAGACTGCACCTTCGCCGAACGCCTCAGCTTAAGTTGTTGACCAATCCGCAAGTTCGGAGAATTCACACTGATGCCTACATAATTACTGGCACGCACGTCTTCCAACGTGATGCTGCCCTGATCGGACTCAAAGAACGGATGGCCGACGCCACAGTACATAAACATGTGCTCGCCATAGATCGGGCTGTAGTCCAGACTTTCGGACGGGCGGTTCAACGGCACAATCCCCAAGTCCAACTGCCCCTCGATCACCTGACTTTCGATAACGGTCGGCGGTTCCAACGACAGTTCGACCTGCACCGCCGGGGCGATATCGTTGAATTTACTGATCGAGCGGGCGACATGGGCCTCTGGGTTGGAGGCGCACAGGTCAAACAGGGCCACCCGCACGGTGCCCGCCAGATTTTCCTTGATCTCGTTAACCTCGACCCGGAATCGGGTCACCGCGCCCAGCAAATCGTCTGCGGCCTCCAGCACCCGCGCGCCTTCTTCGGTCAGCGAAAACCCTGCTGGGCCCCGATGACACAACACCAATTCCAGCCGAGTTTCCAAGTCTGAAATATGTTTGGAAATCGTAGACCGACCGATATTGAGTTCGGTTTCCGCAGCGGAAAGCCCGCCGCTGTCGACCACCGCTTTGAAAATTCTCAACAATCTCAGATCCGCGTCGCCGATCCTGGTGACCAAAGATTTTTTTGCCATCTAACGTTCGCCATTTAGGAAACTTTGCGCGAACAAGTTTACATTCACGAAACATATGAAACAACCTAAGACCACCTCCACCGGGGCAGAATCGGACTGGCTCATCTCTCCCCGCGCCAGCGCGCTCCCCGGCCAAATCGACAAATGGGAGGACCTCCATGTCATTTTTCAAAAAGCTCAGCACCCTGACCGCCGCCGTTTCCGTGGCCGCGATCATGGCAGCGGGCGCAGCCGACGCCAAAAACTTCAAGATCGCTGTTGGTGACGGCGCAGGTGGTACACAAGAAGCTCTGGGCAAAGCGTTCATCGCTGCTCTGGAAGAGAGCACAGATCATACTGCAACTCTGTTCCTGAACGGCCAGTTGGGCTCTGAGCAGGACACCGTGAACGAGGCAGCAATCGGCACCCTGGATTTCTCGATCCTGGCGATCAACAACGTCACACCGTTCTCGCCGACCGTCGGCACACTGACCCTGCCCTACATGATCCTGTCCCTGGAAGATGCTGAAAAGCTGACCCAAGGCCCCGTCGGTCAAGAACTGGTGGAAAACACCATCCGCGACTCGGGTGTTCGCATCATCGGTTGGGCCTACTCGGGCTTCCGCGTTCTGACCAACTCCAAGCACCCGGTCAAATCGGTTGCAGACCTGTCGGACCTGGTCATTCGTACTCCGAAAAACGAAATCATGATCGCGACCTACCAGTCGTGGGGTGTAAACCCGACGCCGATGGCATGGTCGGAAACCTTTGCCGGTCTGCAGACCAAAGTTGTGGATGGCCAGGACAACCCCTACATCACCAACTTTGCGATGAAATTCGACGAAGTTCAGACGTATATCACCAACCTGCGCTACCTGTTCTCGATCGAGCCTCTGATCGTTTCCGAGTCGGTTTTCCAGGGCATGTCGGCTGACGATCAGGCCGCCGTTCTGGCCGCTGGCGAAGCTGCAACTCAGTTCTCGGCTCAGTACCTGCGCGATCAGGAATCGACCATCAAAGCCGAGCTGCAGTCGCGCGGCATGGAAATCGTTGACCCTGAGAACAACGAAGAAGAGTTCATCACACTGGCGACCGAAGCCGTTTGGCCGAAATTCTACGACTCGGTTGGTGGCATCGACAAAGTGAATGCTGCTCTGGCCGAAATCGGCCGCGATCCGGTCAAGTAAGACCCCGCAGAAAAGACCGGTAAGAGCGCGATCCTCGCGCTCTTTCCTTTCTCAGGGAGGAGTAACAAGAAATGTTCTGGAAATTCCTGGACAACATAGAAAGCGTCATCTGCCGGATCCTTCTGTCCGGATTCGTCGTTCTGTTGTTCACACAAATCATCGCCCGCGAGGTATTCGGCTTTTCATTCAGTTGGATCGAAGAACTGTCCGTCTACATGTTCGTCTGGTTCGTCTACTTCGGCGCAAGCTACGCCGCGCTGAAAGGGGCCCACAACCGGGTGACCTTCCAGTTCCGCTTCCTGCCTGATGGCGCGATCAAATACATCGAAGCATTTGCCGACATCTTCTGGCTCTTCTTCAACGTCTATTTCATCTACCTGGCTTCTGATTTCGTCTTCAACAAGATGAACAAATTCTGGAAATCCCAGACCTTGGGCATCGAGATGAAGTACATCTACATGGTGCTGCCCTTTGCGTTCACGCTGATGACCATCCGCGTCATTCAGGTGAACTATCGCAAACTGATCAAAGGCGAAGAAATCGCTGATCCCGATCAGATCGACCTCGACGAAATCAAAGCTGCCACAGACGCAGCGAAATCCAACTGATTAGGGGGGAGTAGTCATGGAATCTGAAATCGTAAGCATCCTGTTTGGAACCTTCCTGTTCTTGTTGCTCATCGGTGCGCCCATCACGGTCGCGCTTGGGTGTGCATCGCTGATCTCGTTCCTCTATCTGGATGAGAACCCAATCAAATTCGTGCAGATCGCCTTTACCTCGGTCGGGTCCTTCCCACTGATGGCGTTGCCTGCCTTTATCCTTGCTGGTGCCTTGATGGAGGCGGCCGGCATCTCGAAACGCCTGATCAACGTGGCCGAAAGCCTTGCCGGTCCGTTCACCGGTGGTATTTCAGCTGCGACCGTTATGGCGTGCTTGTTCTTCGGCGCGATCTCGGGTTCTGGCCCGGCGACCACCGCTGCTGTCGGCATGCTGATGATCCCGGCAATGATCGACCGCGGGTACGAGCGCGGCTATGCATCTGCCATCACCGCCTCGTCTGGTGGTTTGGGCATCATCATCCCGCCTTCGATCCCGATGGTTATCTTCGGCATCGCGGCCCTGGGCTTCACAGCTCCGCCTGAAGCCGTCGAAAAATTCGGCACGTTCCAGTCGGTTTCGATCTCGAAGCTGTTCATCGCGGGTTTTGTCCCCGCCTTCCTGATCGCTGCTTCGATCATGACGCTGAACTACTTCATGTCAAAAAAGCGGGGCTACTCTGGCTCGGCTGAAGGCTGGTCCATGCGCAACATAGGGTGCGAAATGTACCGTGGTTTCTGGTCTCTGATGGCGCCGATGGTAATCCTGGGTGGTATCTATACCGGCTTCTTCACCCCGACCGAGGCTGCGATTGTTGCGATCTTCTACACCCTGTTTGTGGGCGTGGTCATCTATCGTGAAATCACCTGGGAAAAGCTGTTCCAAGCGCTTGAAGCCACCACTTGGTTGACAGGTCGTGTTCTGCTGATCCTGTTCACGGCAACCGTGTTCGGCCGTCTGCTGGTTGAAAACCAGATCCCGGCGATCATCGCGGACAGCATGCTCAGCTTCACCGACAACCTCTATGTCATCTGGGCGCTGATCATCTTCTTCCTGCTCTTCGTGGGCATGTTCATGGAGACACTGGCAACCATCCTGATCCTGGTTCCGGTGATGTTGCCCGTGGCCTATTCGGTGGGCATCGACCCGATCCACTTTGGCGTGGTGATGGTCTGTACCCTGGGTATTGGTTTCCAGACGCCACCCTTGGGTGAAAACCTGTTCATCGCATCGGGCATCTCGAACATTTCGATCGAACAGATCTCGCTCCGTGCGCTGCCGTTTGCAGCCGTGAACACGATCGCGATCTTCATCATCGCCTTCTTCCCTGAACTGTCGCTGTGGCTCCCACGCGTCTTTGGCTATTGACCTGAAAGGATACACTGATGGAACCAATGGTTACGCATATCCTGTTTGCCACCGACCTGTCGCACAACTCGACATATGCTTTGCGTCACGCTGCTGCGTTGGCGCAAAGCACAGGGGCCAAAATCCACGTACTGCACGTGAACGAGCCTCTGTCGGATGATGCCAAGGTCACGATGGAAATGTTCATCATGAGTGAGGAAAGCCGCAAGAACGCGATCGAGCGACGCCACGAGATGGTGCGCAAGGTTCTGGCCGAGCGGCAAGCCAACTTCTGGTCCAAGCTCGAAGGGGATGACGCCAAGATCAAGGATCAGGTTGCCTCGATCGAGGTCACCGATGGCCACCCGGCCGAAGTGATCCTGCGTCGTTCGCAAGAGCTGGGTTGCGACCTGATTGTACTGGGGGCCCACGACCACGGCTTCTCGCACACCTTCCTGGGCACCGTGGCCAAGCGCGTTCTGCGCCGCTCGGCCATCCCGACACTGATCGTGCCTCACCCGACCGAAGGGTAAACCTGTAAGACCCGGCCGCCCGCGTGTTCCCCAAGGGAGATGCGCGGGCGGCCCCTGCCCCCAACGGGGCAGAAAGCCTTTCGACATCATGTTGCGCGCCAACCTGATCTCGAAACGCTTAACTCAAGAGGAAAAAAGCAATGACCAAAACCCTGACCGCGCAGGACCTGGCGGACACGTTCGACGCGTTCAACCGTCACGACATCGACGGCGTGATGACCCACTTTGCCGATGACTGCGTGTTCTACACCGTCGGCGGTGACGAGAAATACGGCAACAAGGTCGAAGGCAAAGAAGCCATCGCCGCCGCATTCTCGGCCGTCTGGGCCGGTATGAAAGATGCGCATTGGGATCACCACAGCCACTTTGTCCACGGTGACCGCGCTGTGTCCGAGTGGACATTCTCGGGCACCGATGCAGACGGCATGCGGGTTGAAGCCGAAGGCGCCGATCTGTTCACCGTGCGTGACGGTCTGCTCACCGTGAAGCAGGCGCTGCGCAAGTCGCGCCCGATGTTCAAAGCCTAAGGCGGCACGCCGCAACCGGAGGAGTTAAGAATGGTGGACAACAGCATCCCTCGTCACTGGCCCAAAACCAGCTATGATCCGAAGTACGATCCGATCATTGACGCTGGCCCGGGACACAACCGTGATCATGCGCCGACCTATTGGATCGGCACTGCGGGCACACCCCCGGCTGATGATGGCCCCGTGTCTGGCGACATGGAGGCCGATGTTGTGATCGTCGGGTCGGGGTATACCGGCCTGTCGACCGCCATTCACCTCGCCAAGGAGCACGGCATTCAGGCCGTGGTCCTTGAGGCCAACACCGTGGCCTGGGGCTGCTCGACCCGCAACGGCGGGCAGGCCCAGATTTCCTCTGGTCGCCTCAAACGGTCGCAATGGATCAAACGCTGGGGCGTCGATGTGGCCAAAGGCATGCATCGCGAAGTGTCCGAGGCGTTTGAGCTGTTCAATGACCTGATTGCCAGCGACGACATCGACTGCGATCCGCAGACCGGCGGCCACTATTACATCGCGCACCGTGAAAAGGTGATGGCAGGGCTGCAAAACGAAAGCGACCTGCTTAACAGCACCTTTGGCTATGGCTCGCGCATCATCGGTAAGGACGAACTCCATGCCGAGCACGTTAATGACCAGGAATCCCATGGTGCGATGTGGGAGCCTGATGGCACCTGTATCCACGCCGGAAAACTGGCGTTCGGATATGTGAACATGGCCCGACGCCTGGGCGTCAAAATCCACACCGGTAGCCCGGTGATGGGATGGGAGACGAAGAACGGCATTCACCACGTCCGCACACCGGGCGGCATTGTAAAGACCAAGAACGTTGCCCTGGCGACAGCGGGTTACACGCCGCCGGGCCTGAACTCCAAGACCAAGCACCGCCTGATGCCGATCCTGTCGAACTCGATGGTAACGCGTCCGCTGACCCAATCGGAACTGGACGAGTGCGGCATCAAGACCATGTCGCCGCTGACCGACACCCGCACGCTGCGCCACTATTACCGCCTGCTGCCCGACAACCGGGTGCAGATCGGCTCGCGCTCAGCTGTAACGGGTCGCGATGCGGAGAACGACAAGCACTTGCAACTGCTGCGCGCCAACCTGGCTCGCAAGTTCCCGGCGCTTGAAGACATCAACCTGGATTACTCCTGGTGGGGTTGGGTCGACGTCAGCCACGATATGATGCCTCGCATCTTCCAGCCTGATCCCGACAAGCGCATTTTCTATGCCATGGGCTACGGCGGAAACGGCGTGATGTATTCGGCCCAGGCGGGCCGCCGTATGGCGCAGCTGGTCGCAGGCAAGAAGGATGAGGCATTCAACCTGCCCATTTTCACCTCGCCCCTGCCCAGCCACGGCCTGCTAACCCCGTTCCGACGGATGGGTCAGCGCATGGCCTATGTCTGGTACTATCTCAAAGACGAAGTGATCTGATTACCTCCCCAAACTCAGGCCCCTTCGGGGGCCTTTTTCCTTATAGGAGACGACATCTATGACTCACGTCATTTCCCTGTTTGACGAACCCGCCTCGCGCAGCGAACGCCGTCTGGCCGATCTGCCCGACCGCGTGACCGAAGGCGACCCGCACCACAAGGTCGGCATGCATTTCACCAGTCCCGATGGCAAGCTGTCCGCGGGCACCTGGACCTCGACCCCCGGCAAGTGGCACGCGTTCACCGACAAGGATGAATACTGCTACATCGTATCCGGCCACTGTGCCTTGATCCACGAAGACGGCACCCGTCGGGATTTCAAGACCGGCGACAGCTTCATGATTCCCGACGGCTTCCGCGGCTTCTGGGAAGTGGTTGAGACCACCACCAAGCATTTCGTCATCCGAGACACCGCACCCTAAAATCCAGAGCACTTATGCGCCCCTTGGCCCACGCAAAGCCCCGACACATCTTGTCGGGGCTTTTTGAATTGACACCTTACGGACACCCCACCCGCCAACTGAACGCTGCGCTCCGATGTCGGCCCATACAGGAACCGCCTGCAAAAATCGGGAAGCTAAGCGACATGCGCGCAGCCAGAACAAACGGGAACTTGTCCCCTACTGGTACCGGATACATCGCGCCATTTGGACCAAACTGCTTGTCAGCTTCCGTCTCGCGGATCATGTAGGCCACGACCCGGTCAGGCAAAAGCGCCCTCATCTCCTTTGGATCAAAGAAATACTGGTTCGGCATCTTCAATGGCAGACTGTGGGGGCGCTGCGACGTCAGATCCGCCGTCATTGTGGCAAGCTCGATATCCGCCTCTCGCCCACTTTGAACCTCCTTCAGATCCTCGATGGTCAATGGCACATTGGGACCGTTCGCGCCGACATCGCCCGAAAGGATGTCGATCTTGTCGGCCAACCAACCCTTTCGCGACAGCACCTGGGGCAAGTCCTGTCGTTCTTTCTGAAACGCGATCAACGCTTCAAACAATGGTATGACATCTTCTTAGGGTCGCGAAATTTGCCAATTCCTTGGAAAGTTCCGATACCTGATCGAACCCCGAATTGTCGGCTTGTCCATATGATGTTTGCCCCCGGTATTTTACCAATGTAGCGATGGCTTCTGCCGATGTGGCACCTCGGTACATGACCAGATCACATTCTTTCATGCCGTCCTCCTCCGAACTTCGATGGGCGCAAACGAATGAGCTGATCAGGCGCGTGGAAGAGACTTTCACCACGCGCCTTGGATCATTGCCGATCAATCGGAAAACGGTCAGGGTCCTTCAGGTATTCGATGATGGCCATCTTTTCGTCGTGGGTGAACGGCGTGTCCCAGAACACGTGCCCACCATTGCCATTGCCAGGGATCGAAGTATCGAACCGATAGGCGTCATCCGTCTTGGTGCTGGCAAACCCCATCCGCTTGGCGTCAAGCCTGCGGTCTCCGACAAAAAACACCGGCTCGCGTGTGTCGGGGGGTGAAATCACCTGGTACACGGTCCGGACAGATCCGTTGTGAAGATAAGGCCCTGTCGCCCAAATCCCGACCAAGGGTCCGGCTTTCAGGGCCGCCCCGAGCATTGGCGGTTTGTATGCACAAGGCCGTGGTGTTCCTTCGGTCACGGCGCAATCGGAATGATCAGCAGGACGTAGCCGCATCTTGGCACCTGCCTCTGCCCCAAGCGCCTTGCGCACAACAGATCCCACGACAGTTTGCAACAGCCGGACCGAAGGCACCACCGACGGCAAATCCGCTTCAGTAGAAAGCGTTCTGGTTTTCGCCCAACGGCCGGTAAAAGCGCGCGTGTATTCCCCATCAGTTCCAACCACGGCAGCAGGCACTGGTTTGACGCGGATGAATTGATCCCCTCTGAGGTTCTCATCGGGGTCGGTTGTTCGATACGGCGGCGCATTGTGACAGCCCTCACAAGACGCTGCAAACAGATCGCGCCCCTGCTCGGCCAAAGTTACATCAATTGGCCCCAACAGGTCTTCTGGCCACGCTGGCGGGGTCAAATCGGTGATCCATCTTTCATAATCCTCCAAAGCCTCCGTATCAGCAGAGGATTTGAAAAGATCAGGACCAGAAAGCTTGACGCTGCCAAAGACGCCCAAAGCCTGCCCCAAATTGCGCGAAAACGGGTCAGCGACGGCCAAGTTCCATTGAACAAACTCCAAGTCCTCGGCCATCCAAAGGGACGGATAACTGGTCGGAGCTCGGGGCGTCGCCAGATTGCCCGCCTCGCCAAGATCCTTGACAGCGACGGCGTTCACGATCTGTGTCAGGGCATCGACGCGCCCCGGACCTGACGGATGCAACGGGCTGCGCTGCGCCATCTGCCCCGAAAACTCGGACGCGAAACTCAGATATTTGGCGGTAAAGGCTGCAGGGTCGCTCATCTCGGCTGGATCGATCAGAGCCAAACGCCCCATGAAGGCCAGAAACCCGTCAGTGGGTACGAAATCGCCATCAGGCCCTGGACGCATCTGCCCGGTATCGCGCACCACCCGCGCCAAATCCTGGCCAAAACTGTCGAAATCAAAGCTGCTTGGCGCCCCGTCTACGCGAAAGAACTCGCCATTGATTCCAACATCCGCCGAATGGCACACGGCACAGTTCAGGCTGACCTGAAGCCCCCGGTCGGTCTGCGTGGTGGCAAACCCCACCGGAAGGCCGTGCGGATTGTGACCATCAGTCGGCGAAGGCAACAATCCATAGCGGCCCAGATTGCTTGGTGCCGAAAATGGCACGTCCGCATCATGTGCCCGCAACGCCAGAAACCAGGTGAGAGGCATGATCTCACCGCCCTGGCTGGTATGATAATAAAGCCTGCGAATGTCATGCGACCAGCCTTGGTCCATGTACTGCGTGTGGTCTTCGGACAGACAGGGCTGATCCAATTTGGTCCAGTCCCCTTCGTTCAAACAAGCCACCACTTCGGCCGTTTCACGTGCGGTGCGGCGCACCACCGTGGCATGCGCCCGCCCATTTGTCTGAGGAAAGCCCGGGAACCACCCAAAGGCACGCACATTCCAATGGTCAAGCGTACTGTCCATTCCATCCGGGCTGCGCGGCAAGTCGTCGACGGCGATCTGTTCATCGGCCGCAATCCGCGCCGCAACGGCAACCTCGTCAGGACCGGCATCAATTTCTCTGCGAGTTTCGGTATGACAGCTGACACAGTCAGTGTTGAAGAAATGCGAAACAGCCGGGTCAGCGATCACATTGCCGATGACCGAGGCCCGTTCAGGAGTGTTGGCTCCTGGGCCGAACAAGACACTTGTGCTGACCCCTTGCCCGGCATCCGGTTGCGGCAAGCCGACAGGTGGAAACATGAAGTTGGCAAGACAATCAACTGGTAAGTTGTTTCGCGTCACTCCCGGCGGAACCACTTCTCCGTCGCGTTTGAAAGCGAAACTAAGCATCTGTTGAAAGTTTCCCTGTTTCGGATCTGTCGCGGACTGCGCGATGGCAGGTCCGGGCACTGGCAGCAATTTGTCTCCTTGTTTCTGCAACGCCAAAAACACCCAAGGCTCCGGAGCGCCGGGAGGTATCCCTGCAATGGAAACCGCAGACAGCCGTTCGGGTTTCAAATGCGTGGTCAAAAAGGTGCTCAACCGAGTTGCCATCAACTGTGCCGCGTCTGGTTGACCAAACGCGGGGTGCACGCCCAAGGGTTTGCCCGCTGTGTCCACACCCACACCGGCAAGTTCGTCGCGAATGTCAGCCAAGGCATCCAGCGCCGCTTTGAAGGCGTCAATATCAGACTGTTCCGGCAGAACGCGGAAACGGCAAACCGGGGTTTCGGCAGCAGGGTTTTCCCCGAAGGTATAGACCAGATGGATCGCTTCATCTGCGATCCGCGCCTTGTCCCCCTGAAAGGTCACGGGCTGCGCCACCAGTCGGATCTGCAAATTTCGCCCCAACGGGCCAAAGTTCGAATGCAGACCGGGCGCACCCGGATCGATCCGTATCGACGACACGTGCAATTGGTCTCGGCGCTCTGTGAACAACGACGCATCAATCTGCTCGACAGCGGTCGGCATCCCATTGACGGCAGCGACAACTGCACCTGCTCCAGCGGATAGCGCGCTTGGGAAAATCACCTCGGGCAAAGCCACCCGCGCGTCGCTGCTGAGCAGCGGAGCTTCTAGCAAAATGGACACGTCGTTGGCTGCAAAATCCTCAGCCGTTGCCATGCCCGCCGCAAAAATAAAAACGGCACTTAGTAGGCGCTTCATAACACCCTCCTAATAAACAAAAATATTCAATCTTAACGAGTATCAAATCTGTCCATTCATCCCTTCAAAAGAAGCCATCCGGGCACGGTCCGTAACCAAAGGATCAGACCACAATTCCAACAACCCATCACGTACTGCTGTGTATTGCTCGTTATCAAAGCTGGCTGCCTCAAACTTTTTCACAATTCGCGATACACGCACGCCTTCATTGGCTAGCCAGTGAACCTCGGCCGCATTTTCAGCAAATCTGTCTTCGGCGATTTTCTTTCCGTTGACGTCAAGAACATTGCCATTCACATCCGTATCGGGGATCGACTTGTGGTGAACTGCCAAAACCTCCCATCGGCTGTTCAGCACTGGCGATCCCGAACTGCCCTGGTTGGTGTCCCCCGTATACCAACAGAACGCATCGGCGTCGGTTCCGTTGTCGACAAGCGCAAAAATACTGTCATGCACGACCAACCGTTTCTTTTCGCCTTCGGGATGCTGAATGATGTTGGTGGGATCCCCCATCAACGCCTTTCCCTCTTCTCGCAACAGCGGCAGCCAGCCAAAGGATTTGATATCCGCCAAACCTTGCAGGCCCAAAAAACAGATATCCAGGTCTTCATCGCTCCAAAAGAAGTGATCCACATCCGCGACAAAACTCACGGTGCTGCGGGGTGTCCCTATACTGTTGTCATCAAACAGAAATTCGAAAACACTGTTCCGAGCTTGTTCCGGACCCCCGATGACGTGGTGATTGGTCACGACAACGCTGTTTCCTACCAAAAAACCCGTACCTGTTTTCAGCCCTTGTGCAATCCGGCAGACCGATCGCGCTGTCAGAATTCCGATCTCCAGAAACTCTCCGGACAGAATGTTGTTGCGGGGTCCGATATGCCCTTCCTGCCCCAGGCCGGGGGTCAATTGCAGGAACTTCTGCGGTTCAGGTGATTCGATTTCATCCATCGCCCTTTGGCGCAATTCTGCCTTCAGTCGACGGTCGGCACTCTCTGCCGAGTGGCCGTTCCCTCTTGCAATTTTCTGCAAGGCTTTCCGCCACTTATCCTTGCGCACTGAAAGGCGGTCCAGGCTTTCCTGAATATTCTCCAATCCCAAGTCACGCGGTGAAATTGCCATGTGATTTCTCAATTCAATTTTGTGTATAATGCGCTTAGCCTAAAATACGGCCATCAATTTGCAAGGTTATTTCAAATGGACAAAATTTCATACGACACCTATGTGTCCCTTTCAGCCAATCGAAATAGACGAAAAGAGTTTCGGGCTTACTCCAACGTGATCCCAGGCGAAAACGGATTCGATTTTCGCATTGTTCCCAACCCCGAGCTTGTCGTGGACATTCCCGACGACATTCAGCTTGAAAATGCCATGCAGGCCGGGAATGGCATCGAGCGCACGGCTCGGCGGCTGTCATTCAATCTTGATCGCATCTTCAGCCGCCACAAACCCGTCCTGGTTGCCGAAGGTGACAGTTGGTTCCAGTTCCCCATTCTGATTGACGAGATTGTCGATCATCTTTCAAGCAAGTACGCCATTCTCTCCCTTGCGGCGGCAGGGGATACGGCCGAAAACATGGTGGACGGACCCGAGCAATCGGGAGGGCGAGAATACATGACCAACCTGCGCCAGCAAAAAGACGTGGTGCGTGCCTTTTTGTTCTCAGCTGCCGGCAACGACGTCATCGGAGAGGACCCTGTCACTGGCAAGTCCGCGCTTTTTGACATTATCAACGAATTCAACGGCGACGAAACAAACATCGATGTGCACATCAACGCCGCAGTCCTGTCTTCGCGACTGGATGCGCTGCGCCTGGCTTACACGCGGGTGATCAACGACGTGCACAACGAGCCAGGCTTACAGACGTTGCCCATCATTGTGCATGGTTACGATTATACGTTCCCCTATCCGCATGTATCCAACGATCCGCGCAATCCCATCCATGCCGCCAATAACGAATGGCTTGGGCAACCACTGGATCGGCGCCAGTTCCCAACAGCAACGCAGGCTCAGCGTGATCTACGTCGCAAAATCGTGATCCGTCTGATCGACCACCTTTACGACATGCTCCATTCGCTTGCTGACACGCATGACAACGTATGGGTCGTGGATTGCCGCGGTGCCATGAACGATATCACTGATTGGGTTGATGAAATTCATGGAACAGACGAGGGGTTTGGCAAAGTCGCGCAACGGTTCCACGCCACGTTGAACGCCGCATTGGTTTGACGAAAACATAGGCTGCGACTCCATCATGTGCAGCATCTTTTGCCCCATGAGCACCTGATGGGCGAGCCCCTCAAGCTGACCATGAGCGTTCATCGTGTCCCACATCGGACTGGTGCCCTTTGCTTGATCACGTGGCTAAAACCCATCGATTGCGGTTCTTTCATGGGCAGGACAATCAGATGTTTCGTGTCGATCCGATCGAGGCGTGGCTGCTCTCCCGCCCCCTGTGCGATCTTGTTGCTGTCCCACGCGCAGGACAGCTGGCCGCCTTTGAGCACCCCGCCCTTCTTGTCGATGCACTATCGACACTGGGCACGCCAAAACAACGTCACTTGGTTTATAATCCGTGAATTCTGAACTTTGGATTGCCGCCAGCCTTGCAACAGATCACTTTGATAAACAAACTCGAATGATTGCGAGCTTATCGACGTAATCATTTATTGGAGTATTATTTTGGCAATTATCAGCAAGCATTTTTCGCACGCAAAGGAAAACAACCGTAAAGTCATGTCAGGCGCTGCACGTGCCCGCGCACCTGGGGCATTCCTGCGGCTCAATCACGGTCTGACCCACTATGAACTCGACGATGACGCAACGCGCCCCCTGCTCATTTGTATCCACGGGTGGTCAACGGCAAGCTATGTTTGGGATCCTCTGAAACCCCTGCTAAGAGCACAAGGCTATCGTGTTCTATCTTACGACCTATACGGTCGCGGGTTCTCGGACCGACCGAAGGTCGCTCAGACGGCCAAGCTGTTCACCCACCAATTGACCGAATTGCTGGACAGGCTGTCGCTGAACACCCAGCCTCTGAACGTTGTCGGCTATTCGATGGGCGGCGCGATTGCGGCCCGCTTTGTGAGTGAACGAATGCACCAGGTAGAGCGCCTTTTGTTGATCGCTCCCGCGGGCATGGCCGTTCGCGCACCGGGACTTAGGGCCTTTGCCCAGCGCTATCCCAGATTAACCGACCCGCATATCTTGGCGCTTTTGCCGCCCGTACTGCGGCGACAATTTCAAAATGCCTCAAAGGGTTTCAAGGATGATCCAACGGTGCAGCTTATTGCCAATAAGCAGATGCGCGAATTGAGCTATCGCGGATACTTACCGTCTCTTCTGTCCTCATTGAAAGGTGTGTTGGCCACTAGGATGCAGGCAGAACACGAAGCGATTACACGGTCACCCGTCGCTGTTCGGGCCATTTTTGCGTCCGAAGACACAACCATTCCACATCCACAGGCCAAAGCGTTGTTCGATCAATGGACCGCAGGAGCGGATCAGGTGAGTCACATCATGACCGGCGCGGGTCACGCCCTGGCCTATACGCACGCACAGCAAATATTGCAGAGTGTTCGTGACTTTCTGTCCGAAGCGCCATGATCAGCCCCATGGTTTGCTGAACATGAATTTGCAGACACAACAGAGACCTACCTTGGAATTTTCAATTGTGTTAAAACCGAAAATCAGAGTTAATTCGCTTACACTCTTTTAAGTATTTTTACGCTTACCCTTTGCATCAAGAAAGGAATTATTATGGATTATGTCTTTTCCGTTCGTAGCACCTCGAAAGGTGAGTTTGGAAATGAACCCGGAGCATCGCGTTTTCTGGAAGTTCCTGATGCTGCGACTGACTTGAATCCGTCTCAAAAAATTTCCAAGACGGCATGGATCAACAAAATCCTGGAACTTGCCAAATCCGGAACCCACGACGGCCTTTCCGACGGCGAGATCGTCATGTACGTCCACGGCTTCAACCACGACACCTCGACTGTGTTGCGGCGATTGCGGGCTGTGAAGGCCGGGCTCAAAGAAAACGGGTTTGATGGCGTCGTCATCGCGTTCGACTGGCCAAGCGCCGACTCGCCGCTCAATTACCTCGAAGACCGCCAAGACGCCAAACAGACAGCATTTCGTTTGGTCAGCGAAGGGATACGTTCGTTTGCCGCGCTACAGACCCCTGATTGTCGGATCAACACGCATGTCGTGGCGCATTCGATGGGCTGCTACGTGGTGCGCGAGGCCTTCGATGACGCCGATGATCGCCCAGCGATTGCGGCCCAATCATGGTCTGTTTCTCAGATTGTGTTTTGGGGGGCGGACGTATCGGCCAAGTCGATGGAAGAAGGGCGATCCAAAACCTCTTCGCTGTACCGTCACTGTGCCCGGCTGACCAACTACTTTAACCCGTTCGACAACGTACTGACGGTTTCGAACGCAAAGCGTATTGGTGTATCCCGACGGGCTGGCCGGGTCGGGGTAAGGGCGCCCGAGCCGAACAAGCTTGTCGACTTGAATTGCGGGAACTACTGGGACCGGCATGGCTCAGCAATCCCAGAGCCTGATAACAGCCCGCACAATTGGTACTTCTCGGACGCTCAGGTGATGCGGGATTTGGCCTACACCTTAAAAGGTGACATCGACCGAGACAAAATCCCCACGCGGGTTCCGGGTGATCGAGGGAACCTGGTTTTGAAAGTCGACTAAATGGGTACGGCGATTTGGCAGCGGACGTTCCCCCGGGATCAGTCCGCTATCTCTTATTTTTAGTACGATTAATACACCCATTTTGGAGCACCAACATGACAGAGCAAGTGGACATGTCTGAATTTCGACCCCCACAGTTCATGGGAACAGCCATCCAGCGGCCAGTTTATGTGAGCGAGACCGGAGACAGGCCGCTGATCGTTCTGCACGAATTGCCGGGCATGTCGCCTAGTTTCATTCAGTATTGCCGCGATATGGTTGGCGAAGGGTTCAAGGTTTACATGCCGCTGATCTTCAAGTCGCCAGGGACAGACATGGGTAAAATGGCGACGGTGGCCTTTTGCCTAAGCCGCGAATTTCGTGACTTGTTCTCGGCCGAAGGCGGATCAAACGCGCGCCCCTTCACCGCCTGGCTTCTGGAATTGGTTCAAGAGGTTTCCGACAATCACCCGGACGAAAATGTTGGTGTGATCGGCATGTGTTTGACCGGCGGTTTCGCGATTGCCGCCATCGCAGAGCCACAAGTGCAAGCTGTCGCCGCGTGCCAACCCTCTGCACCGTTCATCTTCAACATCGAAACCTTGGGATTGTCCGAAACCGAACGTCAAAACGTGAAGGCCAGCAAGGCTGAAAAGGCGATTCCGTGTGTGAAAGCGTACCGCTACCAGAAAGACAGCATTTGCAGAGAGTCGCACATGACCGCTGCAAAAACGCTACTGGGACCGTCGATGGAGCGGTTCCCTGATCTTCCTGGCAAAGGGCACTCGACACTTACCTCGGATACGCGTGACGAAGGTGTGTATCAGGATGTTCTGGCTTTCTTGAACCAGCGTCTCTAGGGCCAGGATATTCCTCATCTAGGCACAGCCCAAGACTGGAGACGTGTCGCGTCTGCGCTGCCCCCGATCTGATGTGAAGTGGACATTGAACGGGTTAAACACCGACGCGCACATTTTTCTCAAAGGAAGAAGAATTCGATGTCGTCTGCTTGATCGAACGTCAAACCGCCCAACACTACGGACGCATCGTTCCCGTAATCAATTGAAATTCCGCGATCAACTTCGGCCCAGGTGATGGCGTCTGGTTCAACACCCAGAAACCGAAGGGTGTCTTCTGCTGTGTCGAAGGCTTTGATCAGGTCACGACCGTCATCGACCGAGAACTCGAAGACATCCGAGCCTGCGTCACCATACAGAAAATCATCTCCGAGGCCGCCATTGATTACGTCTGCCCCTTCTCCGCCGCTAAGCGTATCGGCACCGCCTCCTCCGGCTATGTGATCGTTTCCTGCGCCCCCTAAGAGCTTGTCCGCCCCAAGGCCCCCTTCGAGAATGTCGTCACCGATCATTCCGTTTATGTAGTCGTCGCCGCCATTCCCCGACAGCGCGTTGTTTCCGACGTTCCCGATCAGACGATTATCAAGCGCGTTTCCGTCGCCATCAAAGTCGCCGTCTTTGAAGAACAGCAAATCTTCAACATGGTCGGAGAGAGAGAAATCTGCTGTGGCGTGCACCACGTCATGTCCCTCCCCTGCGTACTCGACAATCGTGTCGAATACGTCCGAAACCTTGTAGGTATCGTCACCCAAACCGCCATAGGCCGTATCTGCGCCCGCGTTGCCTGAAAGCAAGTCCCGCCCTGCGCCACCGAACATGATGTCGTCGCCTTCGCCCGGACACAAAATATCGTCTCCGTCGCCACCGTAGGCGACATCGTTTCCAGATCCGCCATGAAGCTTGTCGTTCCCGGATCCCCCCCAGAGTTCATCGGCGCCGTCGTTTCCGTGCAACTTGTCATGCCCGTCGCCGCCATGAATTTCGTCGTCTCCGGCCCCGCCGATCAAGTTGTCGTTGCCATCCTTTCCATCGATGACGTCGTCGTTTTGAGCCCCAACGATCATGTTGCGAAGAGAATTTCCGACGCCGACATCCGCTGCCGAGCTCTTCGCAAGCCACAGGTTTTCAAACCCGTCGCCCAAAGTGAAATCGACTTTTGACTTTACGGTGTCGGTCCCATCTCCGCCGTCCTCAGAGACGACGTCTCCACTTGCATCGACAAAGTATGTGTCGTTGCCAGTACCGCCAAACATCGTGTCGTTACCTGCTCCCCCGTCGAGGACATCGTTATCTGCCTCGCCATAGATAAGGTCATCGCCGCTTTGCGCCCGGATGAAGTCATTGCCAGCTCCGCCATAGATGTCGTCATCCCCATGGCCTGCAAAGATCTTGTCCTTGCCGCCATAGCCAAGGATCACGTCGTTCAGACCGTCTGGTCCGTCTATGTGTGTGCCATCGGCATCCGTGAACCCGACCATGTGATCGCTCTGGGCCGTGCCCTGCACCGGAGAGGTGGCGAATGTAACCGTTGCTGTGTCCGTGATGCCGCTTTCATTGCGGATGGAATACGTCAACTCGGCGACGACATCCCGCGGGGTGCTCCCTGGCGATACCGAAATCACGCCGTTCCCCAGATATGTCACCAACTCTCCGTTGACGAGCGTGAGAGTGTCACCTTCGGCGACTTCCGCACCATTCAAATGGGTCAGCGTCAGGCTCTCTCCATCGCTGACGTCATCGTTGGCCAAAAGATCGACTGTTACCGCATCACCCTTTGCGGCCAGCTTCACATAGTCGTCTTCTGCGACAGCAACCGACAGAACGGGCGAGCGCAACAGAACGGTTGATGACGAGTCGATCCCAAGGAACGGATCTACCCCGCGTGTGTCGAGGGCGCCGTCATTGCTCGATACCTTGGGGGCATCGGCAAGAAGTTCCATGTAGAGCGCACCGTCATCCCCGGTTGTGATCTTGTAGAATCCGCCTTGGGTCGGTGTCGAAGGGTCAAGATCGTGATCGGCGTTGTTGGCGCCAATGTACACGTTGCCATCTCCATCCACCATGGTTGCCCCAAACGCGCTTGACGGGATTCCGGACTTTTGTACGCCATCCACGATGGTCCCCACGATTTCTTGGGTCGTCACCATGGGCTCACCACCAAAGCTGACTTCGGAAATGTCGATCAACACCAAAGTGCCGGGCTGACCCGCTGAACCGCCATGGGCTACGCCGAAAAACGTCTGTGACGACGGTAAATACGCCAAATCGGCGAGGCCCCTGGTGGACATCCCCAAAGAAGGCAGGTCCAATGTCTGCGTGACCAGCGAGCCGTCCGGGTTGGTTTCGGACAGGTCATACACAACAGCCCTGTTCAAGTTTCCACTGAACGTCCAAAGGTTTCCCTGATCGTCAACGTCCCCGATGTAGGACCCCATGATGCCAGGTGACGCCGCATAGGTTTTGCCTGTTGCATCCATCGCGATGACATCGTTGCGGGAAATGGATTTCCCGACAGCATCAACGCCGTCCGAGCGGGCAAGGCCGTAGATCAGATCCTGTTCAGTCGCATAGCCAATGGCATTGACGTTGACCGCTGCGGGCGTCTCGGCTTCGGTGTAGCTGTTGGTTTCAAGATCAAATTTCACCAACTGCCCGTTGAGGACTTGGTAGATAAAGTTCTGTCCTGGCGCGAAGGCTTGGACAGTCACGTCAGAGCCCAGAAAGCTCATCGTCTTTTCGTAGGACGGAACAACCCCAGATGTATCGATTGCTTCGTCTGATCCCGAATTCACACCTGTAATCTTGAAGTCCAAATCCGATGTGCCGCCCGTTCCAGTAAGCTCAAAGGTATATGTTTCGAAAACCCCGCCTTCATGAAGAAAGCGCCCAATGCTTTCGCCCCCAAAGAAGACCTCAACCGTGACGTTCTGAACATCAGCGGCAAGGTTGGCCGCCAAATTGAACTCCAGCTCGTATGGAACATCCAAAACAGTCTCAACGGATGTTGATAGTATCGGTCGACCATCTTCATCGATCTCGCCCAGCCAATGGTCTGACACAGCGTACTGGTCAAAAGTGAGTTTTTCGTCTGCATCCTGAAGCAGATTGGTCATTTTTTCGTCCTCGATGCTGTGTTTGATCGGATTGCCAAGCCAGCAAGTGACGCTGGTGATTGCCATGCATCGTGATCGAAAAACCCTGCGTATTCAGGGAACCTTATGCACATCTGAAGTCGCAAACGGCGCAAGGGCATATACCTTTGAAACCACTCAACCAACTTTCGTATCGTGCGAAAGCCAACGGCATGAGCCCGAAGCTGCATCAAGATCCGCTCGCGTGATCAAATTCGGCAGCCCGCGCGGAATCTCGGGCACGAAGGTCACCGGCAATGGGACAATGGCTGGACCTTTGCGGCCCAGTTCCTCCAGTTTCGAAAGCGGCGCAGGCGATTTGCACTCGGCGCTGGTCTTCACCCACTGAAGTGGTCCTCGGCTATGTTTAGGAAAACGGAGGAAGACCATGGCAAACAAGCGCCCGAAGCCCGAAGAGATTGTCACGAAGTTACGGCAGGTTGCCCACCGATCAGCCTTGGAACGGGTGCCAGGCGCAGAATAATGCCCTGCCCGAAAGGCAAGCCATGTTGGATTTCAATCCAACGAAAGGATCACACCCTCAATCCCTGGGATCAAATACCTTAACGCAGTCAAAATCCCCCAGTGTATGGCCTTACTTTTCAGCTTTTTTGGCGGCCTGAGCGCAGGGTAGACAGAAGTGGCACCGTGTGACCTTGATCCACTTCCTGTACAGGTATTCTATCGACTGACACCCAGTCTGAACCAGCTATCAGTTCCGCCATGTCATGTCGGCCCAGGCGCCACCTTCCAGTTGACCGGGATTGATATACCACCCTGCCCCGTCCGTGTACGTGCGGGATTGTTGGCTAACTCGAATGGCGCCTCTTGAACCGCATGCGCGAGCCATTCGCGGGCAGTGTGTTCGCACGTACCAATATGCTCGGATGCTAGTCGCGCAACGCGGGGTGCCGCGACACTCGTCCCGTTGAGACGAACGTAAGATCCGCATCGAGAACCGGCGCTGAGAACGCCCCAAGTGACAATCGACTGGTCCCCTTCAGCTGCGGCATCCGGACCTTCACGAAACGGCGTAGGTGACATGGGCGTTTCTGTAAGGGGGCCTGCCGCAGAGTAATCCGAGAGCTGATGCGATTGGTGCGTGTAGGCCGCAATGACCATGGGGGAACTGCCATCGGCAAACCCGCTCAACGTTCCGGATCGTTTCACTGGGCAACTGTCACCGGGCGGGTCGACCGGCAACGGCCTGCCATAGGGGCCGAAGCGCTGGTAGTCCTCGTTGTCAAAATACGACTGCCGTCCCCCGGGTCGATATCCTGGCAAGGTTTGGTCCCGTCGTATCCAAACCTCGATGCGTTGATCGGGTGATAACTCCCTGCGTTTGGTCGTGATTTTCCAACGGCCTGACGGCGCAAGCGCGCGATCTTCGGACAAGCTGGCCGTTGGTTCGATCGCCAGTGTAATCACTCCACGGGCAGTAGGATCCGGTTCATAGGTATAAAGCAGAGTTGCAACCACACGGCCCTTGCTATCGCGCAGGGTTTGCTTTTGCCCCTCCCGAGCATTCACAGTGGCGCTCTCGGTCCCGAAAGGGGGCGTCACGGTGATTGCGACAAAGTCCCGAGGCGCCCTGGCATCTGTGTATGGCATCCAGAACTCGACATGGCTTGCCGTCTTGTCGTCAGGCAACACACGCAAAAACAAATTCGTTTCGCCGGGGCCATCGTCGCTAAATGCTACAACCCCATGAGATCGGGCCAGGTTTCCATTGCCAGCAGGCAAGGTCATCCAACGCTTTTGTCGAGGATCGGCAGCCAAAAATTGCTCGAACAGCCGCGATACCTCGTCTGTCCCGTCGTGAGGCCCGGAAAAGTTCCCGTAAGAAAAATTGAGGACAAAAGGCACAGGATGCCCGTCTGTTTGAAAGCGCGAGGCGCGTTTGCTCAACATCTGAAGCGCAAGGCACAGGGACGGCAGCAGGCTGATACCCGAGGTATCTTCGACAACGCGTGGCGGCAGCACAGCGCAGATAATCGGCCGCGAGGTGACGTTTGCAACCGGCGCGTATCCGGTGCTCAAGCCCATCACATGGGTTCCATGCGACCGCTGCAGGGAAACCGGTGAAAACATGGCAGCGCCAAGGTCGATTTGCCCGGTTTGCGTGTAGAACAACTCCTCGTCCAGCAGATCCGACCATGTCAAATCCTGCAACAACCTGTCGATCAGACAGGCATCCAATGCCCTGCCTTGCGAGGTATGGGCGTCTGTCACGTCAGGTGGCGTTGGCAGGACGGCGCAATAATCCACTCGCGTCGACCCATCGGACTTGCGAAACAGCTCATGGGCGATGCCCAATCCATCATCGATCATTCCAGTGACAATGGTATCCGGTGCAACTTCGATCGAAGAAACGACGTTGGGTTGCGCGTCAAAGTTCAACCAGTCGGCAGACGTCACCATACCCAAGTGAACGTTGACAACGCCATAACCGTTTCCGTGGCGGTTCAGATCCTCCAAGAGCGCTCGACGCGCAAATATTGCCACATACTGACGGCCGGGTCGCGCGGATCGATCGTTCACATCATATGCCGCAGGGACCAACAAATCCTGCGCGAAGTGCTGCTGGACCGCATGCTCGAACTCGTCGATGCTGGTCTCGTTCAGCTCGATCATGGCAGACCACCATGCGCCATCGGGTACCCACGGCGCCCCAAAGGCAAGGCGCGTGAATGTTACAGCGTCAATGGGGGCATCACCGACTACCGTCTCTGGTTTCCATTCATAAGCCATCGGAACACTCCTTAGCTGTGTGGATCGAAATCGACCCACTCCTCTTGGGCCTTGTCCCACAACCAGCCGAGTGCCGGTGCTTTACCTCCGTCGGACCTGCGCTGTTTGGCCTTGGCCCAAACGCCATCGGGGCCTTCGGTCTCGGTTCTTTGGTGATCGTCGGCCGCCACATAAAGTCCGTGCCAGTCAAAATCGCTGGAGGGGCTGTAGCGCAGCCCATTGAACCTGGTGGCGGTCCAGCCACCGCCCGTGCATTGTCCGTGAACGAACTCTGCCAGCGTCAATCCCAGCACCGCCCCTGCGGCGCTGTCCACCGGGAAATGAACCCCTGCGACGGTGCGGTTGACTGCGATGCGTGACGCCAGGCGCATCAACATCTCGCCCCAATGCCCGCCAGATTGATACTGCGGAGTTCCTGAATGCAGCATCAACTTCCAGATCAATCGCGCGGTGACAAACGCCTCGGTCGCATGACCACTTGGCAACGAACCATGGGTCGGGGTCTGGATCATCGGTTGCACTTGGGGTGACAACTCGATGGGACGCTTCACCGCCAAGGCATACTTCATCTGCTGTTCGCAATAGTTGGTGAACCGCAAAGCCGTCGCCAGCAATTCGAGCGTGTACGGAGTGCGCGCCGGATCGATAAAGGAAATGGTTTGATAGAACGGGATCGGTGCCGAGATTTGGGACAGGATTTCGGCCCCGCGATCCTGGCGAATATCGGCATAGCCTGCCAGAAACCCCAGCTGCTTTTCGAACACCTCCTGGCGCGGGGCGGTCATCTCGACCATTTCTCGATATTTGACACTTGGACGGGAGGCACCGTGATCTTGATCAACACGACGCCACAGAGTTGCCGTAGCGGTCTCATCCACAGCCACCGACATCTCGACTGTCGAGTTCAGCTCAAACGCAAAAATCGCCGCCCTGACTTCGCGCGAAAGACGTTTGAGGTTTTGCACGTCGTTTGGCACGCCCGGGCGTGCTGACGGAAGATGCTCCAGAGGGCTCCCGACAATGCCATCGCGGGTTGTCACCAGTGCTTCGGCGGCAACAGGGCTTTCGGGCAAGCCGTAGGCACCATACGCTCCATAGGCACCGTACGCGCCGTAGGCTCCGCTGGCCCCGTAGGCCCCGTAGGCACCGTATGCGCCATAGGCTCCATATGCCCCCTGAGGGGTTCCGAAAAATTCCGCGGTCATGTCAGACCTCCCTTGTTGTCAATCGGGGACGCCAGCCTCTCGCAGGGCTTGCGCAAATAGGCGTCCAGTTCTGAAATCGGCACTGGGTGATGATTTGAGCCATGAGTTGACCCGCAATCCGGGTTGTAGACGCATGAGCTCCGCGACGGTGCCACGGGCAGCCTGATGTTTTCCTGACTTTTGTTGAGCGACTGCAAGCATGCGCAGCGTGGACAAATGCGTTCGGTTCAACCGCAACGAGGCTTTGGCATATTGTTCAGCCTTCTCAAAATCTCCGGGTGTGAACCAGGCCCCAGCAGCCATAGCGAGGTAAAAGAACCGATGCGGGTCCAGGGGTGACAGGCGCAGCGCCAATTCGGTGTCGCGCACCCCCTCCTCTCCCCTGTCCTGAAACGCGAGCAGCATGCCCCGCAGCGCGCGCGCATTGGGATCACTTGGGTTGTTCTCCAGCGCCAGGTTATAGCGATCTTCGGCCTCATCAAACCGGTGGGTCAAATTGGTCAACACATGACCTTCGCAAGCCAGCGCAAGCACGTTTTCGGGATCCGCGTCCAGCGCGCGCCCAGTGCAACCCAAAGCCGCCTGCGCGTCTTTGGCGGGGTCATCCGACCATCCCTGGACAACCCTCAAAAGGTGCCACCTTGCGGTCCATGCCAAAGGCGCGGGGTGATTGGGGGCGCGGTCGGCCAAGACATCCAGCAACTTGCGGGCCTTGGAGAATTCGTGCGGGGACAGGCGATGCATCAGCCCCACGGCTGCAAGCATCAAGGAGTAGTTTTGCAAATCCCCCAGCGGCTTGATGCTCGCCCGTCGGATCTCGTTGATCAGAATGGCGCGCCGGATTTTGGCAACAATCTCATATGCTGCCTCAAACTCTCCCAACAAGTCCGAGATCGACACGTCAAGGCGATAGGACCACAACATTCGGCGGCTCAACACCTCGGCAAACTCTAGATTCAGTTGCATCCTGTCATCACGGCGAATGAAAAACCCAGACAGCACGAATTCGGCCTTAAGGAAGCGCCCAACATCGGCCATGTTCGGCTTTCCCCGAGAGAAGGCCGCAGTGGAAAGCCGCGAAATGACATTTATTTCCTCGGCCGCGCTGAGCGTGCCGGAAACCAGATCGGCAAAAACCGTCCCAAGAACATCCGGCTCATTTCCCTGAATGTTCTGAAGGGGTAACACGGCCACAGCGGGAAGAAGTGGCTGACCTTTGAAATCTGGCTCAATAACCAGATCCGAACCGTCCGGCGCCAATCGAAAGGCGCGAGACAACGATTGTTCGTTGAAATGCCCCAGGTCTTCGAAAGACAAAACTGGGTGGTGCTGCGCCAGCTCGCGAACTTCGACACTGACCAGGATCTCACCAGACTGAGTTGCCGACAACAATTCATCAAATGGCTCGCCTGGCAAGGTCAACGCGATGATCGCACCATGTTTGCTGGCCCATTGCCTGCACGTAGCGACTGCTTGGGGCACGCTGGGGAAGCGGATCTGTTTGACAGACATCTGAGAGGATCCGGAGGAGACAAGTGCAGCCTGTGACTGGAATTCGGGAGATTGAACGCCTTTCCAGTTCACAATGCTGGCGATCACCTCTGGGCTGCGTTGTTGAACCAGGTCATCCAATTGAACAACAGGCACACTGGCTTCGACGGTCATTTGATCGGCCGGAATAACCTCGCCATTCAGTACAAAACCACGCTTGGGAAGCGTTCTGAGAACCTTGCGCTCCTTGTCCCCCAAGGCGCGCCTTAGATCTGAAATACACTGGGTCAAACTGTCATCAGTAACCGCAAGGCCGCGCCAAACGTGGCTGATCAGCTCTTCGCGCGTGACCAAAAGGCCCAATCGCTGCGCCAAATACTGCAGAACCTTGGATGACTGGGCGCGCAAATAGACCGGTGCACCTCCGATTTGGTACAGCTGATCGTGCTCGGGAACATAGATCGTTTCCCCGAGTGAAATCCGTTCAACTCGTACATCGTCAGCACTCACACAGAGCAACTCCCCGGGATCGGCCTTCTCACTCTTATACCTAAGATTGAACAATGCATCACCTTGTTCAACATTTAAGTTAGCGACACCCGGAAAGCGGACGTTCCATGGGGACCCTTGAGCCGGTGTGATTGTGTGATTTCCGGTGCTGATGGATCGAGACCCACAGCGACTCTGAGATGGAGGAGGTGCGGCTTCGACGATCATGACGATTCTTCTTGAACGAAGATCGCAGGGGCCGAAGCACGCAAGCAGGTTAAATGTTGCATCACCATTACCTGCCCCGTGCGTTCCGATTCCGCAGCGATGACCAAGTCACGTGCCCCAGTTAAGAAATGTGGAGGCAGAAAAGGCGAATGAACTTGAACCCCCATAATGTTGGGAGTTCCGAAAGCCGAGGAAATCAGCTCGCCCTCTTCACCAAGCCGAAACTCGGAAATGCTGTGATGGGTCACCGGCGTCACGTTCAACCCAACGATGTTTCGTAGCGGTTCCAGATGTACAAACAGGGATGTTTCAAGAAATGGGGCCGGCCCCGATACATTTGGTATGCGGTGATTTTTCGATATTCCAAAGACCGGATGGGGCGAAACTTGAGTGCAATACATCCAATGGGTTTGCCGCTGCTCGCTCGCCTCGTTTCGGCCAACGCCTATGTAGGTTGCTCCAACGCTTAGCTCGCCGGTGACGCGAAAGTCGTGCACTTCCAAGGCTTCGTAGGCCATTCCTTGGAAACCTCCGAACGCATGTCTGCCCTCGGAGGCCTCCAAGCAAGGAAACACCTCAAGCGACACCGAGTTAAAATATGGAAAGATCTGAATATCCGTCATTCTGACTATGCTCAGCTCCATACCATCAAACACTTCGCTTGTTCTTGTTACTCGTTAAATGACTGATGCGATCGGCGGGCAACTCTGAGGGGGCTTGCCGACCGCAGTTTCTGGGATGAGTTGCCCCCTCGAATGTGGCCGTGATCCAAAGTGAAGTCCTGAGTTCTTCCTGAAATCTTTCTGAAATTCCCAAAGAAACACGATCCGTTACCACCCGAAAAACATCGTCAGGATTTCGGGAGTCTTTCGGGACTCCTCAGCTGTCTCGAGCAACTCTTTGAGGTGCGGCGAGACACTCCTGCTGTCTCAGTCAAGCAGGCTCGCAGCCGACCAAAACTGATTTCTGACAAGGAGAAATACCATGGCCAACGAATTTCACAGCTTCGACGACAAATCTGTTCAAGCCGCATTGGACGCCGCCCGCGCGCATTTTGATGGCGCCTTGGATGCAACTGCAGTCAACCCCGCAGATGATGGCCATTTGGCGGTTGCGGGTGGCTGTATCGCGGTCACCGTGGAAAACGGCAAGGTTTGTCTGAACCTGCCCCTGGGCATCGGAAAATATTGCCTTCCGATCCCCAGCATCATTCCCAACGGCACCGCAGCCGAAGCCTGCCTGCACATCTGCACGACATTTGGCATCCCCACGGGTGTCCGGGTGACGATCAGCGTCGCTGGCAAGGTCATAGTGACCAAAACCTTCGGCAAGTGCTGAGCCACCGGAATTCAAACTGCCCCGGAATGTGAGCACCGGGTCAGATACATTTCCAAAAAATAGAAATAACTGAACCCATCTACCCCGACGCTGGCATCCATCCAGTGTCGGGGGAATTCAGGAGATTTCCAATGAACATGTACGCAGTGCCCGAAATTACAGCAGGCCCGAACCAGAAATATTGGGACTTGGGGCTGAAATGTTTCAACCAGGGCGACAACGCGCAGACTGCCCTAAAGACGGTTTGGCGCAGACTTCCACCACCTGGCGACCTGAACCTGCTGGCCGCCATCGTCGGCAATCTTTATGGCGACACCTTCTGGAGCGACCAAAAGCTGCAGATGGATGCGGATCTGTTGGCCCAATACATGAACGCAGCAACCGGCATCAACCCGCCCGACTGTCAAAGAGCCGCCAACAATGCCTATCGCCTCTGGTATGGCATGCTGGTGCGATGCAACACGTCCAATGACGGGCTGATCCCCAAAACCGGTTCATTCACGGCCAGCCCGGATGTGCTGATCAATGGCCTCACCACCTTGGACCCCTATGACATGATCACCAAGTGGGACCAGACAACGTGGGGTCCCCAACCCGGTTTGAAGAACAACACCTACGGCCGAGGTCAGAACAAGAACCTTCAGGTGCCGATCAAACAGGGCAAGATCAAGATTTACTTCACCTCGAACGGGTTCAACCAGCCGCCTGCCTCGTGGACCCAACTGTTCACTTATGATGGCAGCAAACAGACGGCAGACCTGGTGAACATCAACGATCAAAAGGCGATCCGCCCGGGCGAACGTTCCGCCTGCGACACCTCGTTTGGTTTCGAACCGCCTGGTGCCGGACACTACTGTCTGATTGTCTGCGCGCAGACCGAGTATTTTTCGAATGATCCAGCGTCGATCAGTGGGGCGAATTGGAACAACGGCAGTTCCGCCCATTGGATCACCTACAATGGTGCGGCCGGCTGGCATAATGTGAACGTGTCTCAGACCGGAAACGAACCGCTGGCCTTTTACAACAACGACGATGTTCCGGCGCAGTTCCGGTTTGTCGCCCGCTGCCGGAATGTGCCCGAAGGGGCGATGATCGCGATGAAGATCAACGATTTGGAATTCGAGCATTCAGCCGAGGTGACGGCCCAGGATCAGGAGATTTCCGCCGACATCGAGATCCCGGCAAATTACGAGGGGACACTGAACGTTGAGTTTCCGATCCTCCCCGAGCAGGCGGCGGTTTCGTTTTCGCTGGTCTGGCGTGTCGCTGCAAACAGTCCATCGGCGGAACGTGTGTCGAAATTGGTGCGGGACGGATACGCCGCAGACGTCGGAGACGAAATTCTGGTTGTCCTTGGAGATACACATTTCGTTGGCGCGCAGAATTAATCCCAAGTCCCTCGACTGTTATCAGACCAATCATATCACCGCCCGGATTCGGGTGGTGATATGCATTTTGAATTTATTAGCGCCCGAACAGAACACCAAATTATACATCTTCAATTGCTTAACACCTGACCCATGTAGGCAAATTCCGTGATTTTCGGACCACCCCCGTCGGTTTGTCACCTGTCGCCTTGTGTGCTTGGGCGTCGGAAAACCGGAACCCAATCGGTTGGCGTAGTCAGCTGTGCGCGGTCAATTCCTTAACTCGGATCCGACGTCGATGCGGTCGTGTACAAGCGGAACATCCAAATCCAGGTCACACTCCAGTTCTTGGGCGTACCGATGGCCCGAATAGATGGCCGCCGCAATAATTCCAGGCGCCTCACAGTCCCCTATCCGTGTAAAGCCAAAGGGAAGTGCGCCGTCCGCTGCGCGGAGGCTGAGAGTTTGGTACAAATCGTCATTTGGTTTGCGGGCTGTAACCATCACCACGTTCTGGACTGGAAGCTTTGTTTCACGCCCGCTGTAGACGCAGTACAGAGTGGCCGCATCGCCCGAAAATTTCGTCAGACCACTCGATGGTAGAATGTTGATACCAAGCCGGTGCAATTGCGTTCGAATGCGCCACCTCTCGGATGTCTTTCCCGCCCAATCGGACACGCTATCAGATGGCGTTGCCAAGGTGACGGCTTGCCCGGCCGCACGTATCCGTTCAGCAATGACGCTGGCCATGTAATACCCATCGCCGTCGAACACCAACGTTGGCCCGTTCGGCAAGTTTCCGTCCATGATGTCGTCAGGCGTAAACACACGGGTCAAAGCCTCGCCGCTCGCAATCGGTTGATAGCATTCGTCGTCGTAGTATTCCTTTCGCCAGCTTGCACCTGTGGCGATCGCAACGTGATCAGCCTCGACTGAGATCACGTCATCAACGGTCAGCCGACTTTCGCGAAAGACGTCAACGTTGGGCATTTCGAGCAGTTGCTGCTCGCGGTAGTCCTTGACCCGGATGTATTCACTCATCCCTGGTAAGGCTGCTTCGCGCACGATACGCCCGCCAATCTCGCGAGAGGCCTCTGCCAGCATGACATCATATCCCCGTATACCCAGGGCGCGTGCGGCCTCCAAGCCGGCAGCACCTGCGCCAACAATCAAGACACGGGCGTCCGACGTTCGTTTCTTGATGATCTCGGGATGCCAATCCTTGCGCCATTCCTCTCCCATCGTTGGGTTTTGCGTGCAGCGCAGCGGAACACCAATGGTGTCACTGGCGTAGCACACGTTGCAGCCAATGCACTCGCGTATGGCAGACAATCGACCCTGTTCGATTTTCTTAGGCAGGTAAGGATCCGCAATCGAAGGCCGCGCCGCGCCGATAAAGTCGGTGATGCCCCGGCGAATCTGGCTGACCATTGTGTCGGGTGATGTGAAGCGGCCCACAGTGACCACAGGCTTGTCTGTCACCGATTTGACCCACTGCATATAGGGCTCCAGCGCGCCTTCTTTGACGAAGCGCGATACCCCCATTTCAAGCGAATAGTCTGCAATGTTGATGTCCCAGAGATCGGGCAGATCCGCGAGCCTTTCGAACATCTCGCGGCGTTCACCGAAAATCGGCTGGCCATCTTCACCGATCTCTTCATCCGCCGAGAACCGCACCGCAACCGCACAGCGATCACCCACCGCATCCTTGGTGTCTTCGATCAATTCGCGCGTCAGGCGCACGCGGTTTTCCAGGCTGCCGCCATATTCGTCGCCACGAGTGTTCACGCGCGGGTTCAGAAAATTCGAGATCAGGTAGCCATGTGTTGCATAGACATAGACCACATCAAAACCCGCCTCTCGTGCCCTGAGCGCCGCTTTGCGATGCCACCGGCGCAGGTCCCGGATGTCTTGCTTGTCCATTGCACGGGTCTGATACGGGTGCCCCTTGGCGTTTGGAAAACTGTCGACGTCCATGCCCGGCAATCGCGAAAACAGATTGTTCGCGTTGGCACCGCCATACCAAAGCTCAGCTCCTGCCAGGCTTCCGTATTCGTGCACGGCGTCTGTCATGAGAGTATGGGCGCGGATGTCGCTGTCATCCCAAAGCGACGCATAAGGGTGTGGCAGGTCATCCGAAGAGGGGTGGATCGAGTTGTACTCGGTACAGACCACTCCCCAGCCGCCTTGCGCCTTGACCTTGCGCATTGCCGCGAGCGTCCGCGGATATTGCCACCCCATGCCGGTACAATGTGGGACTTGGAAAAAGCGGTTCGGGGCTGTCACCGGACCAATCTGGACCGGTTCAAATAGAATGTCGTAGCGGGGATCTCGACCCATTGTGTCTGGTCCTTGCTTGTCTTCGTGCGGGGTGGGGTGGCCGGCCCGGAAGGTTGAACAGGTTCGGCCTGCCAAGACTATGCGCCCTGATTGAACTCCGGCATTTGGAAATGGTTGGGATAGACTTTGGACAAGAAGGCCGTGATATGATCGCGGGCTTCAGCGCGTCCGTAGTTTTCAGGATACGCCAGCAGTTCAAGCCAGATCCCGTCGTAAAGTGCCTCAAGAATGTTGGCGACCTGTCGTGGTGGAAGCCCATTGTATGTGCCCTCCCCCTCGATCTCCTGACATAGATCCAGGGCAATGAAGTAGCGTTCCCGGTCGATATCCTCGATCAGCTTGCGATAGACCTTGCGCCGTCCTGCTTCACCGAAGAATGCAAACCAAACAGCAAGCTTTTTGGGTGTGCAAATCCGGGGGTGAAAATGCGCATCCACGATGGCCAACAGTTTGTCAGATGCCGACATGCCCGCGCTTTCAAACGCAGCCAGCCACTGTTCGTGATGTTCCTTGGCCAGATACAAAAGGGTTTCTTCCAGCAGGTTTTGCTTGGACTTGAAGTGGAAATTGACGATCCCCATCGACAAGCCCGCACTCTCAGTCACAGTCGACATGGTGGTGCCACCAATTCCATTGCTGGCAATTGAATCGATGGTTGCGTTGATCAACTGCTGGCGGCGCACCTCTTTGGACGCGGTGCGGCGGCGCGTGTCGGTCTTTTGACTGGCTTCAACAGATTGGCTCATTCTGACCCCTCAAAATTTCCCCGCGCGCAGGTCATTCAGCCTTGAGACAAATCGCTTTCCGATCCGGCACCACTCAAATCAACGCGCCCCAAGTATATTGCATTGATTGAATGCCCATTCAATAATGAGCGGGGAAACTTTTCATCACAACACCAAGGCCAACGTGACTTGGTTCTTAGAGTTCCGCCCAGAAAGTGAAAACGGGATCATGCACCAGCGATATGACTTTGCGATGCGACTGACCCAGAGGTTCAATTCGGTCCTCGATGGCCGCCCAGGCTCGATCTGCCTGGGCCTGATCGCGAAACTCGATCAATGCCATCAGAGAATGCAGGCGTTCTTCGTCCGTATCATAACCACTGCTCGGCACGCGTTGGCACAAAGGTGTACCATTCTCGGCCAATCCACCGCTGATCAAGACATCAACAAAGCTGCTCCAGGCTTGCTCAAACACGTCCAGTTCCACGGATGGTTTCAGATCAAACTGGTTCAAAAGCCTGGGCATTGTGTGGTGTCCGCCTTGGTGGTTTCCCGAAACCCAAGCTATGCCTATCCTGCGTCAAAGCAAGCGCCAGAGGTTCGCAGATGATCCGAAACGAGAACCCCGTCATTGCCAACAGCCTATGGTCCGCAACGACCAAGTACGCGGACAGCTACCCCGAATTGAACGGCGAACAACAGGCTGATGTCGCCGTCATCGGCGCCGGGTTTACCGGGTTGTCTGCAGCCTTGCACTTGGCCGAAGCGGGCGCCAGCGTCACCCTGATTGACGCCCAACATCCCGGCTGGGGTGCGTCTGGTCGCAATGGCGGACAGATCAATGTCGGCCTCAAGGATGGTCCAACGGGAATAAGATCGAAATTCGGTGACCATTGGGGAGAGCGGATGATCCGCATGGCCGGGGATGCGGGCGATCTGGTGTTTGATCTGATCGAGCGCCATCAGATCAACTGCGACGCCAAGCGCCCCGGCTGGTTGCGGGCCGCGCATACCCCCAAGACGCTGCAGCAATTGCACGGGTTGGCCGAGGATTGGGACAATCATGGCGGTGGCATGAACAAGCTTGACCAAGCCGAAATGCAGCGCCTGACGGGAACAGAAGCTTACATCGGAGGTGTATTGGACCGGCGTGGAGGCGTGTTGCATCCGCTGAACTATGCCCTTGGACTGGCAGATGCTGCGCATTGCAAGGGTGTGGCAATTTATGGCGACACTCCGGCCGAGCACATACAGGCGGAAGGCGGCAGACATCGGGTGAAAACGCCAAACGGAGCCATCATGACGGACAAGGTCTTGATCTGCACCAACGCCTACTCTGGCGATCTGGATCCCAAAGTCGCCAAATCTGTTCTGCCTGTCCGATCGGTGCAGGTCGCGACGCAGCCGCTTTCGGACAACATTCGCCGGTCGATCCTGCCCGAAGGCAACGCCCTATCCGACGCCCGCCGTCTGTTGCTGTATTTCCGACAAGACGCCGAGGGCCGGTTTCTGATGGGAGGGCGCGGAACCTACAACGACGGATCAACACGCCGACAGATTGAGCGGCTCAAGCGCATCTCGGCCGAGCTGTTTCCGCAACTTGCCGACGTTGAATGGGACTACGCATGGGGCGGTTTCGTTGCGCTGACCCGGGACCACTATCCACACCTGCACGAGTTGGCCCCAGGGATCTACGCGGGGCTTGGGTACAACGGGCGCGGCGTTGCCATCGCCACGGCAATGGGGCGGGTGTTGGCGCGTTGGGCTGCCGGAGAACCCGCCGAAAAGCTGGATTTCCCTGTTACCCCCCTCAAGCCACTGCCGTTATCCTTCGCACGGGAAACATTGGTTGAGGCCGAGATCCTGCGCCTTAAGCTGTTGGACAAACTGGGTCTCTAGCGACGCAAGCGCACCACCTACACCCGAGAGAAAAAGCGATAGGTCAGAGCGGCAGCCGCCAAACCCAGTCCAGAACCATATCCGATCCAAACCCCATTCGGGCCCCAATCCATTACAAACCCCAGGACGTAGCCAACCGGCAATGCGATGACCCAGTAAGAAAACAGGGTGATGACAACCGGGATGCGATTGTCTGTCATCCCGCGGAACACACCCAACATCGTTCCCTGCACCCCATCTGCGATCTGCATCGCCGCGATCACCAAAAACATCGAAACCGCAAGCGCGACCACGTCGGCATCATCCGACAACCCCTGTGCCAACGGCGCACGCCCTAAAAGAATGCCGGTGATGACCAGGCTCATCCAACTGACGACCACAAACAAGGATGCCAGCACAATTGGCCTAAGCCGCTCTCTCTCATTCGCGCCAATCGCCTGTGCCACCCGGATCGAGATCGCAATCGAAATGCCCAAAGGAACCATGTAGATGACATCGCTCACGGCCGATACGATCTGATGCGCCGCCAGCGCTGCGGCACCGAACCATCCGAGCATCAGTCCGGCGACCGCATATGCCGCGCCCTCACCCAGATAACCAAGCGAGATTACAGACCCCTCTTTGAGCTGGAGGCGCAATTCATTCCAGTCAAAGCCAAAGTGCGATGCCACGTCCCACCGCGCATTCCACCGGCCCAAGATCACAAACGCCAGGACAAGTGAGGCGATCTGGGAGACGAGGCTCGCGATGCCCGCCCCGACCAACCCCAGGCCTGGCCACCCCCAAACCCCATGTATCAGCACATAGTTTGCCGGGATGTTGCAGCCGACAGCAAAGAACGCCAAGCCAACCCCGATCCAGGGACGATCAATCGCGTCAAACAGGGCTTTCAGAGCATAGAAGACAGTGAAGGGAATCAGCAGAAAGCTCATCGAAACCCAGTAGCCGCCGAGCAATTCAAGAACCTCGGGCGGCTGTCCGATCCAAGCCAAAGCAGGTCGTACAACGAGCATCGTCAGAGTGCCCAGTGTTCCGACCCCCAATGCCACGAAAAGCGCGACCCGAGTGGTTGCGAGTAACTCTTGATCATTGGACTTGCCAAATGCCTCGGCCATGCGAACTCCGGTGGCAGACACAAACCCAAACAAAGCAGAATAGAAGATGATCAGCGCGGATGTGGTGATCGACACGGCCGCCAAGGGAAGCGTACCCAAAGGCGCCACCATCACGGTGTCCACAACCCCGATCAAGGCCGCCGCGGCAAGAGAGACAACGATCGGAAAAGCAAGCCGCGTGATATGCTGCGCCTCTCGCAGCAGATGTCCAGGGGGCGACCGCGTTGGCCGGGGTGTCCGCTCTGCGGTCATGACATTTTACTTTCCAGCCAGACGGCCTTAGGTATCGCGACCCAGAAGATCCGGCGCCAACCGCACCAGGCAGGCCCACGCCGCCTGCTCTGCTTCCTCAGCGCTCACACTGGCCGGTGCCAGATGCAGGCGCTGCCAGTACCCGTCTGTGAGAGTTTCCATCCATTCAGCCATCTGAACAGCGGCCAATGCGTCTTGTCCTGCCAGCAAGTCCTGCCAGATCGCATACAGCGTCTCGCGCCGCCGCGTTTCGAAATGGCCGGCCACCTCATCGTATTCCTGCTGGGACCGAAGCTCGCCCCAGAACGCATACCAAAGCGGAAGCACCATCGGACCACAGGCGTCGGGATGAAAATCAGCCCGTATCAGGGCACGCAACTGTTCCGCGGGTTCATCCCCGGCTTGGTCCAGCGCCTTGGTCCAGTGATCTTCGTAGCGCTGGTACAAATCACGCAGGGCCTCTGTCAGCAGCCCCGCTTTTGATTTGAAATAAAACGCGGCGACCCCCTGCGAAAGATCCGCCTCGGACGCAACCGTCGCCAGTGTGGTTTTCGCCAATCCATGCGCCAGGATCGAGCGGCACGCCGCATCCAACAGCTGCCGCCGCCGACGGTCTGCGTTTTCCTTCCGCTCTTTGCGGGGACGCTTCTGTTCTGCTTGGGCCAACTGCCAATCCTCCTGCACGTGCGGACATCTACAGCGCCTTAAAAACGGGCGTCAATGATCTAAAGTTTATTTGAGCGCTCAAATAAACTTTACGAAATCGAACTGCCTCTGTAAACAAGGTGCAAGGGGAGAGAATTTTGGCACTTGAAAGCAGATATGACGCGATCGTGGCCGGTGCAGGCCACAACGGCCTGACAGCGGCGGCCTATATGGCGCGCGCCGGAATGAATGTTCTGGTGGTCGAGAAAAACGATTGGATTGGCGGGGCCGCCGTAAGTAGGTCACTGCACGAAGGCTGGACCTATTCGAACTGCTCTTATGTCTGCTCGTTGCTACGGCGCGAGATCGCGCGGGATCTTGATCTGCCAAAATACGGCCTGCAAGTCATCCCATATGAAGGCGGGGCAAGCTTTACCCGCGATGGCGATTACTTTGCCTATTATTCGGACCACAACGCGTTGAGGCGCGAAATGGCGCGGCACTCTGCACGCGATGCAGATGCGTATCGCGCCTATTCCCAAGCGATCATGCGGCAGTGCCGGTTCATTCGCCCGTTCCTGTTGCGTGACGCGCCAGACCCGGCCTCTCTGCGTCCGCGAGACCTTGGTGAACTGGCGTATCTGGTCAAAAAGGCGCACGGGTTGGGCAGCCGTGAACTTGCCGAAACGCTCAAATTCTGGACCATGTCGATTGGCGACTTTCTGGATGAGCACTTTGAAAACGACCTGATCAAGGCCCATTTGGCGGGATCCGGGATTATCGGCACCGGCCTTGGGGTTTATTCGCCCGGAACCGCCTATGTCCTGTTGCATCACTATATGGGCGACATCGACGGCGGAATCGGCGCCTGGGGGTTCGCACGCGGTGGAATGGGGGCCATTTCCAACGCGATTGCGGCCAGCTTCAAAGATCACGGCGGGACAATCCATACCGGTGCCGGGGTCGAGAAAATCCTGAGCAAAGACGGCCGGGTGCAAGGCGTGGCATTGGAAGACGGCAAGGTTTTCTACGCCCCTGTGGTTGCGTCCAATATGGACATCAAACGTACCATCCAGCACCACGTGGATACGGACGACCTCCCCCAGGATTTCACAAAGGCCGTGAACAACTTCAAAATTCGCGGATCGTCAGCCAAGCTGAACATCTCGCTTGATCAGTTCCCCGATTTTCCCGCCGCGCCGGAACACACCAGCTTTTTGCGCGGCGACATGCATGTTTCTGAAAGCCTGTTCGAACTGGAAAGGGCTTATGACGATTGGAAAGACGGTCGCTGGTCCGAGAAGCCTTACATCGACATGCTGATCCCCAGCCAAATCGACCCGACCATGGCCCCGACAGGCGCTCACATGATGACGGTCTTTGTGCAATATGCCCCTTATGACCTGAACGTTGACGGCACCAGGTCAGCTGACAATTGGACCGACGCGCAGCGCAACGCGATGGCCGACACCGTGCTGAACCAGATTTCAGTTGCCTGCCCGGATATTCGCGATCGCGTGGTTCATATGGAGGTCCGCTCGCCGCTGGAAATCGAGCGCGAAGTTGGCCTGACCGAAGGCAACATCTTTCAGGGCGAGCTGACCTTTGATCAACTCTTCTTCAATCGGCCTGTCCCCGGTTGGTCACAATACAACCTGCCGATCAAAGGTCTCTACCTATGCGGATCGTCCGCCCACCCCGGCGGCGGGGTCATGGGTGCGCCCGGTGCCAATGCAGCCCGCGCCATCCTGAGACACGAAACCCGGCACGGACGCATGAAGGGGTACGCGGCATGAGCAATTACGATGCGATTGTCGTGGGCGGCGGCATAAACGGGCTCGTCGCGGGTGCTGTGCTCGGGCGAAAGGGCAAGAAGGTCTGCATCATTGAGAAGTTGGACAGTTTCGGCGGCATGGCTTCGTATGCCGTTGATGGGGGGCCGACACTGGCACATGCGCTCTACAATCTCAGCCCACGCGCCCTGAAGGACGCGGGCATCGATGTCGATCGCGCGACATTTAGTGGACAGCAGATCGACACCGTTTCGCTTGCCGATGACGGAAACCACATCGTCTTCAAGGCAAACGGTGTGTATTGGAATGATGGTTCACAGCACCCTCAGTCAAAGGCTTGGTGTGAACTGATCCATAGATTCAAGACCTATGGCGGGCTGTTGCGTCAACTCGCGGAAGCCCCGCCGCCAGGGGGTCACAGCGCGTCCCTGTCACGGGCCAGATTGGCCGAGATACTGCGCTTGGCAAAGTTGGGAATCGGGCTGAAAAAGCTTGGCAAATCAGAAATGCGGCGTTTCTTGCAGGTTGTCCTGTCTAATGTCTACGACATCGTACTTGATGATCTGCCGGACGGACCGGTGGCTGGCATGCTTGCGGCAGATGCGATCAGGGGGGCGGCCACCGGTCCAAGATCACCGGGTACAGTGTTCAACCTGATCTATCGGTTGGGGCATGGCGGCACCATCACCCGGCCCACAGGCGGCATGACAGCGGTGGTGGACACATTGGTCGAAGGGGCGAAGTCAGCAGGTTGCACGCTGCTACCAGGAACCGAGGTGTCGCGCATTCTTGTCAATCAGGATGCGGTAACCGGCGTGCAAACCGCAGATGGCCAAACCCTGCGCGCGCCCTTGGTGCTAAGCAACCTGGCGTCGCATCTGACATGCCAGCTGACCGGGCCAAGCCTGTTCGATATCGAGGCCACGCGCCGAATACGAAACATCCGCGCACGGGGCACCGCGGCCAAGGTGAACTTGCGGCTAAAGGATGCCTCCCCCCTCTCCGGATTGCAGAGCAATCAGAAAGACGCGCGTCTGCTATATGCGCCCTCTGCCGATTATGTCGAAGCCGCTTTCAATCCCGCCAAGTATCGCGAGATGTCCAAGGCTCCGGTTATCGAGGCGATCAGGACGGATCTGCCGGACGGCTCACATTGGTTGTCCGCCATTGTCCAATACGCCCCGTCCGACCTTGACGGCGGGTGGGTGCAAGACGCGCAAGATCAGTTGGCCCGACTTACCATCGAAACCTTGGACCGCGCCCTTCCTGGACTGCGCGATCAGATCACAGACACTCAAGTCATAACGCCGGATCAGATCGAGGCCGCGACCGGAGCACCCGGCGGGCATTGGCACCACGCGGAAATGTCACTCGATCAACTGCTGACCCTTCGCCCTGCAAACGGGATAAGCCGCTATGCTTTTGGTCCCAAAGGACTGTTCCTGTGTGGAGCCGCCACGCACCCTGGCGGTGATGTCATGGGCCTTGCCGGACGCAACGCAGCGCTTATGGCATTGGAGGTGCAAAAATGAGCATCTTTGTTGATCCCAAACTGGGCCTGATCCCCGGACCATTCCACACCAAGCTTGCAGAACAGAACCGCGCGCGCAGTTGGTACGACTGGGCCGGTTACGCAGCCCCGAGCGTTTTGGACAGCATGGAGTTCGAGTATTTCGCCCTGCGCAACCAGTCCTCTCTGTTCGACATCTCGCCGATGCACAAATACCGGCTGACCGGCCCGGACACCGCGCAAATGCTCAATCGTTTGGTCACCCGTGACATCAGTAAGATCAAAACTGGCCGCGTTGGATATGCGGCGTGGTGTGACGAAGAAGGTATGGTTATCGACGACGGGACCCTGTTCCATCTTGGCGAAGGCGATTGGCGGCTGTGCTGCCAGGAACCCATGCTGATCTGGCTTCTTGATGCCGCCTGGGGCTTTGACGTCGCCGTCAAAGACGAGTCGCACGAGATCGCGGGGCTGTCCCTGCAAGGACCAACATCATTTGCGGTGCTAGAAGCCGCCGGGCTGGACGTTGCGCACCTGAAACCGTTCGACCTAATCGAAATCGAGCCTGACCTCATGATCTCTCGTACCGGGTTCACGGGCGATCTGGGCTATGAGCTCTGGTGCAATTGGGACAAGGCCCCAGCGCTTTGGGACCGAATTTGGCAGGCCGGCACACATCAAGGGTTGCGCGCCATCGGCTATGACGCCGTGAACATCGCCCGGATCGAGGCAGGGTTTCTGACCGCCGGCGTCGACTTTCAACCGGCTCATGCCACCGAACGCCTGCATCGCGGCCAAACGCCATTCGAGCTTGGTCTTGGTTGGTTGGTCAACTTTGAAAAAGGTCACTTCAATGGGCGCCGCGCGCTGTTGAGAAAACAGCACACCCCAAGAAGCCTTCTGATGCGCTGTGATGTCGAAGGGTTCAAACCCGCTCAAGGCGCACTGATTTACAACGGGCGCAAACGCGAAGTTGGCCACATCACCTCGGGCATCTGGTCGCCAACGGCGAAAAAGAACGTTGCCCTGGCACATGTTCGCATGCCCGATGCGCAGCGCGCGTCCAAGCTGATGGCAGAGATCTACACATTGGAAGAAGGCAAGTGGGACACCAGAATGGCACGTCTTACACCCGTTCAGGGGGCCTTTTTCGCACCACCGCGCGCCCGCGCAACACCCCCGGCCCGCACCTGATGGAGGAGCAGACGTGAATACTCTTGGCAACACTCCAACCGATGGCGATCTTGTTGATTGGGATCGCGATCACAACCTGCACCCCTGGGCGGACACCGCTGGTTTCGGGGCCACGGAATACATGCGTGTGAACACTGCGGATGGCATTTATCTTTGGGACGCATCCGGAAAGCGCTTCATCGACGGGCCCGGCGGGATGTGGTGCACCCAAATCGGCTATGGCCGTCAGGATATGGCCGATGCAATCTCCGCTCAGGTCATGCAGATGCCCTATGCATCCCCATGGTCTTTCACAACCGAACCTGCGGCCGTTCTGGCCCGCATGATTGCCGAGCGCACGCCCGGCGACCTGAATACGGTGCATTTCACCACCGGGGGATCGACGGCGGTTGATACGGCTCTGCGCACCGCCCTATTCATGAACAAGCGGCTGGGACGCCCAGACAAGAAGATCATCATCGGCCGGGAAAAAGGGTACCATGGCTCAACCTTTCTGGCCGCAACTGTCACAGGCAAGGAACGGTTTGAAACCAGCTTTGACAAGGCACGGGATCTTGTCCATTTTCTGCCTGACGTGAACCCCTATCATCGGCCCGACGGCATGAGCCTGGAGGCGTGGTGCGACGCGAAAGTCGCTGATCTGGAAAACCTGATTGCCGAGGTCGGCGCCGACAAGATCGCCGCCTTCATCGCCGAGCCGATCCTGTGCTCGGGTGGCGTCATCGTCCCCCCACCCGGCTACCACAAACGCACGCTCGAGATCTGCCGCGCCCATGACATCCTCTACATTTCTGACGAGGTGGTCACCGGCTTTGGGCGATTAGGACACTGGTTTGCATCCGAAGACGTCTTTGGCATCGTTCCTGACATCATCACATGTGCAAAGGGTTTGACCTCGGGCTACCTGCCGCTTGGGGCCTGCATCATATCGGATGCCGTGATCAAACGAATTGCTGACGCGCCAGGCGATGACGTTTTCTACAACGGCTATACCTACACAGGGCACCCCGTCAGCTGCGCGGCGGCGATCAAGAACATCGAGATCATGGACAACGAAGACATCCTTGGACATGTACAGCGCGTCACGCCGCATTTCCGGGCCAGACTACAGCAGATCAAGGATCGGTTTCCGATCGTCGGGGACGTGCGCGGCGATGGTTTGCTGGGCTGTATCGAATGCCGTCCCAACCTGAACGACCAAAGCTATGAAGCCCATGTGAAGTTTGGACAAAAGCTGGATGATGCCTGCGAAGAATTGGGGCTATTGCTCCGCCCCTTCGGGAATATGGCGGTTTTCTCGCCGCCATTGATCATAACGCCGGATCAGATTGATGACATGTTTGATATCATGGAGGCCGGAATGGCGCAGGTCAGTGAAGGCTACGAGATATCGTAGCCCTCGCCGATTGGTTACCCAGGTTTTCGTCCACGAATATGATGGGGGCAGTGTTCCCCCGACTTCAGCACCGGCTGCATCGCGTCCCAGATTTCAATCTGATGTTGGATGAAATCTGCACCGTGCCGCGCTTCCCATCTGGCGCGGCTCGGCCCTGTCAACTCGGCAAGCTCCGCCGCCGATACTTCGGTGTACCAAGGGTTGCGGTTAACCAGCTCGACGGCCTCAAATCCTGCCTCTTCCATCGCCAAGCGATACTTTGTCGGCGAGGCCATCTGAAATTCCAGGTCTTCCATCTTCACATAGTGAGCCATCTCGGGCGACATATCGTCATCGTGATTGGTCAGCCAGTCAGAAGCAGCAAACGCTCCGCCCGGCTTCAACACCCGAAGCACCTCTGCGGCCAGGGCTGCCTTGTCCGGGATATGGATAATGGAATCCTTCGAGAACACGACATCAAACGTTTCGCCGTCAAATGGCATCGGTCCAGGGGAGACTTCGATGATCTCGGCTTTCGCCTCCAGGCCCGCGTCCCTGACCCTTTGCCGCGCCGCTTCGCAAACCGGCGCCTCGACGTCTATGCCGGTGACCTTTCCGGCCCCCATCTCTCCGGCCAAGAGCACGGTGATGGCGCCCGAACCACACCCGATATCAAGGATATGCTTGCCCTTCAGGTCCACCCCTTCGAGCACGCGCGCAACTTCGCCCGCACCACCGGGAGACAAGAACCCCTCCCCCCAAAGCTCTTCCAAAAAGTCGATGACCTGGCGGTCATAAAGGATTTCGTCCGACATGCTCTCTCCCCTATCGAGCCAACGCTCCGCAAACTTCACGCACCACGCCAAAGATAGACGCCCAACAAGCAACAAGGCATCCACTGCACGCTTATTGATTATCTTATTTTGAATGGTCATTCAATCAGTAGACTCTCGCACGCCTGATTGCTATCGAGAAACAACCGTTACAGCGGAGCCCGATCAAAATGACCAACATGCTTCCAACTCATGCTCAAACCGTCATCATCGGAGGTGGATCAATTGGTACAAACACGGCCTACCACCTGACCAAACTCGGCCATACGGATGTGATCGTCCTGGAGCAGGGGCAGTTGACTTCTGGAACGACATGGCACGCAGCCGGGCTGATTGTGGCAGGCCTTCTGACATCAGAGGCGGAATGCGCGATCTATACACATGGCCGCGACCTTTACGCGAACCTGGAGCAAGAAACCGGTATTCCAACTGGATTTCGCGATGTCGGCTACCTGCAAATCGCCACCAACCAGGAACGCCTTCACGAAATGCGCCGCGTCGCGGCCTTTATGCGCAGGTTCGGGATCAACAACCACGAAATCTCGGTCACCGAAGCACAGGAGATGTTCCCCATCGGCGACCTGTCTGACGTCGTTGGAGCCTTCCTGATCCCCGAAGACGGGCGCGCCAACCCGGTCGATGTCACCATGTCGCTGGCCAAAGGCGCCCGAAACCGGGGTGCGCGGATTTTTGAAGGGGTACGGGTCGACGAGATCCTGACAAAGAATGGAACCGCAACGGGTGTACGCACCGCCGATGGGCAATCCATTGCCGCCGAGAACGTCGTGATCTGTGGCGGAATGTGGTCGCGTCAGCTGGGCGCCAAACACGGCGTGAACCTGCCCCTTCAAGCGGCAGAACACTACTATCTCATCACCGAGAGCATTCCGGGCCTGCCCCGCGATCTGCCCGTGCTGGAAGACCCTTCAACCTACACCTATTACCGCGAAGAGGTAGGCGGGATGATGTTAGGCCTGTTCGAACCCGGCGCCGCCGCCTGGAAACTGGATGGCATCCCGGACGAATGGCAATTTGGCGAGATCGAACCGGATTGGGAACGCGTCGGCCCTGATCTGGAGAAAGCCTATTCTCGGGTGCCCGACACCATGAACTATGGGGTCAAGAAGCTGTTCTGCGGCCCCGAGAGCTTTACACCCGATTTGGCCCCCTTGGTCGGCCCTACGGCTGAGATGCGCAACTTGTGGGTCGCTTGCGGAATGAATTCACTGGGCATCCTGAATGGCGCGGGCACAGGCATGGTGCTGGCTCATTGGATGGTGGATGGTGTACCCCCGATCGATGTCACGGGGATCAACGTCAACCGTTTCTCGCGCGAGATGGCGACGCCTGCGTTCAGACGTGATCGAACACCCGAACTGTTGGGAAAACTCTTCGGGCAGCATTTCCACAACGAAAGCTTCAAAACCGCCCGCAACGTGAAACGCTCCGTTCTATATGACCGTCTCAAGGACGCTGGCGCCTATTTCACCGAAGGCAACGCCTGGGAACAGCCGGATTGGTTCGCGCCAACACCCGATCGGGCCAGGATCGAGGCATATAGCTGGCATCGTCAGAACTGGTTTGACTGGCACGCAGAAGAGCATCGCGCTGCCCGTGAGGATGTGATCGTCATGGACATGACCTCCATGGCCTGTTTCAGCGTCGAGGGACCAGATGCTTGCGCCTTGCTCTCTCGTCTGTCCTGCAACGAGGTCGACGTCGATCCGGGCCGTGTGGTCTATACGGCCTGGGTCAATGAACACGGCGGGTTCGAGGCCGATTTGACAGTAACCCGACTGGCAGACCAAAAATTCTGGGTCGTTGTCGGGGAAAACTCGGCCGGTCACACCGAAATGCGCATGCGACGCCACATCCAGGACAACGAAACCGTGATTATCACGGATGTCACTGCAGGGCGCTGCCAGATCAACGTGCACGGCCCAAAGTCCCGCGAGTTGCTGAGCCGGATCTCGGGCGCGGATCTGTCGGATGACGGGTTCCCGTTCATGACCGCGCGCGAGATCGATGTCGGTTACGCCGTCGTCATGGCCTATCGCGTGACCTTCATTGGCGAATTGGGGTGGGAACTTCATGTCCCGACCACTCAAGCGGTTCAAACCTACGATCTGATCATGGACGCTGGCCGCGACCTGGGTGTCCGAAATGCCGGAATGCAAACCCTGAACTCGCTACGCCTTGAAAAGGCTTACCGTGACTTTGGGATCGACGTGGACAACACCGACAACCCGATCGAAGCCGGTTTGGGATTTGCCGTCAAACTGGACAAGCCCGGCGGCTTCATCGGTCGCGATGCATTGGCCCAGATCAAGGCCAAGGGCGTGCCGCACACCCGGATGCTGCAATTCCTGCTGAAAGACCCCGAGCCGCTGCTTTATGGCAACGAGATGATCCATCTCAACGGTCAAGAAGTCGGCTATGTGCAGGTTGGTGGATACGGGCACACGTTGGGCGGTGCTGTTGGCATCGGGTTTGCGGAAACCAATGCGCCCCTTACAGCGGACGTCGTCGCCTCTGGACACTGGCAGATCGAGATCGCGGACGAGAAGTTCGAAGCAATTGCTTCGCTCAAGCCGCTGTATGATCCCGAAATGAAAAAGATCAAATGCTGATCTGGTGCCGCCTTTACAGCGGGAAGTGCTTGGGGAAGAACCGCGACAGTGAAAGCTGGCAGACATCTCTGAATTCCCGCCGATCCGCCACCTTGGGATACAGCACCAAACTCAGCCAGGCCCCGTCCGACATCGCCTCGACCGCGCGGGCCGTTTTGTCTGCATCCAGGTCATCATAGCCGCCCTCGACAATCAGCTCACCGCACAATCGCAGGATACGATCATACCGCTCGTTGTCGAATTTATTATGAATTTTCAGATAGTTTGGGCGATACTTAGCCTGCCCCCAGAACGCGAACCACACGGCCAGCCGCTTGTGTGTGCAGATGCTTTTGTCAAAATCCGCGTTGACGATGGCCACCAACCGATGCGCCGGTGTCGGCTCTGCCTCATCATAATACTTCAGCCAGTTTTCATAATGCTCCTGCGCAAGGAACCCCAAAGCCGCGTCATAAAGCGCCTCTTTGCTGGCAAAGTGATAGTTGACCACGCCATGCGATAGGTTCGCCGCTTCGGTGACATGTTTGAGCGTCGTGTCCGAAAAACCGCGCTTCGCGATTGAATCAATCGCCGCCATGATAAGTTGCAACCGGCGGACTTCGGGGGGCTCAGTACGACGTTTCTTCTGAAGCTCTTTGGCCTCCACTTTACCCCTCCTCTCGTTCGGCCATCTGCCGATCCAACATATCTGCGCGTTGCTGCCGGAACATCACGATGGCGGCAATTGCGACACAGATGGCGATCACGAGAATCATGATGGTCGCAAGCGCGTTGATGTCCGGCCTGAGGCCTAGTCGAATGCGCGAAAAGATCAGAATTGGCAAGGTGTTTGCGCCTGGGCCCGTCACGAAACTGGCAATCACCAGGTCATCCAACGACAACGTGAAGGCCAGAAGCCAGCCCGAGATCAACGCGGGCGTCAATTGCGGGATGGTGATCGCGGTCAGTACCTTGAACGGCTTCGCGCCCAGATCAGCGGCCGCCTCTTCCAGCGTTTGCCCCATGCCGGTCAAACGCGCCTGAATGGTCACCGCCACATAAGCCATGGAAAACGTGATATGCGCGATTGTGATCGTGGCAAACCCGCGCTCCGCAGGCCAGCCGATCAGTTGATTGAGTGAAATGAAGAATACCAGCAATGAAAGCCCGGTGATCACCTCAGGCATCACCAGGGGCGCAACCAACATTCCGCCAAACAACGTTCGCCCCCTGAACCTGCCAAATCGGACCATCGCCAACCCGGCCAAGGTTCCAAGGGCCGTTGCAAAGGTCGCGTTGACCACAGCGATCTGCAGGCTCAGGGACACGGCCTGCCAGACCTCAGGCGACTGAAACAGCTCGTAATACCACCGCAGGGACCAACCGCCCCACACCGGCACCAGCTTTGAGTGGTTGAACGAATAGATCACCAACAGGACCATCGGGATATAGAAGAACGCCAATCCCAGGGTCAGCATAATCGTCAAAAAGCGTGAGCGTTTACCAAACATCTACTGCTCCTCCGCCGCTTTGCCCTGGAAGTGCTGGAACACCATGATGGGCAAGACCAGAATGAACAGCAGCACGATGGCAACGGCCGCAGCCACAGGCCAATCGCTGTTTCTGGAAAATTCGTTGAACAGCACGCGCCCGATCATCTGCACATTGCCGCCGCCCAACAGATCGGGGATGACGTATTCCCCCGTCGCCGGAATGAAGACCAGCAAGGACCCCGCAATGATCCCCGGCATCGTCAGCGGCAGCGTAATCTTGAAGAAGGTGTTTGTGGGCCGTGATCCAAGGTCTGCCGCAGCTTCGTTCAAGCTGTTGTCCAGTTTTTCCATGGTCGCATAAAGCGGCAGGATCATGAACGGCATGTAGGTATAGACAATCCCGATGTAGACCGCGAATTCGGTATAAAGCATCCGGATCGGTTCATCGATTATTCCAAGCGCGATCAACAGATTATTGATTGTTCCCTGGTCGGCAAGCAATCCCATCCACGAATAGACGCGCAACAGGAATGAGGTCCAGAACGGCAAGATGATCGCAAACAGCAATAGCGGCTTCGCCACCGGCCCCGAACGTACAATCGCATACGCAATAGGGTAGCCGAACAAGAGGCACAGCAGGGTCGATGTCACCGAGATCTTGAGGGAATTTACGTAGGTGTCGAAGTATAGGCTGTCTTCCCAGATGTAGACGAAGTTATCAAAAACCAGCCGGATCGTGACGATCCCGCTGTCCGTCCATTCGACCAGCTTTGTGAACGGAGGGCTGGCAATGGCAAGCTCCGCCAAGCTGATCTTGGCCACGATAAAGAACGGAGCCAGAAAAAAGAACAGCAGCCAGAAAAATGGGATGACCGTGATGATTTGGCGCCAGCGGCTCTGGATTCCCCGCATCACTTGGGACGCAAATGACCCCTGACTGGCCGACGAGGGTTTGTTAGAAACATCCGTCATTTGTTCAGCAACATGGCGCTGGACGAATCCCAACTGATGGTCACCTTGTCCTCCCAGGTGATCTGCTGCATGGCATGCGTGGGACGCGTCTGATTGGGCCGCGTCACATCGAAGATGTCCCCGTTGGGCAGCGCGACCTTGTAGATCGACGTCTCTCCCAGATACCCGATGTCATCAATCACGGCCGAGACTTGATTGGGACCGGTCGCCGCCTCTTCTGTTTTGGTGATACGGATTTTCTCGGGCCGCAAAGCAACCCAGATCTTGCTGCCGACCTTCACCGAATGACCGTGATCAATGTAGACCTCGCAAAACTCGGTCTGCACCCGCACGTGGTCGGCGCCGTCTTCGGTGACCCGCCCCTCGAATATGTTGGCGGACCCGATGAAATCCGCAACAAAGCGGGATTCGGGGAATTCATAAATCTCGGTCGGAGTTCCGATCTGCTGAAACCGCCCGGCATCCATGACCGCCATGCGCGACGACAGGGTCATCGCCTCTTCCTGATCATGGGTCACGACGATAAAGGTGACGCCCACTTTCTCTTGAATATTGGCCAGCTCGAACTGCGTTTGTTTGCGCAGCTTCTTGTCCAAGGCGGCCAAAGGCTCGTCCAGCAGCAACAGCTTTGGGCGTTTGACCAGGGCCCGCGCCAAGGCAACGCGCTGCCGCTGCCCACCCGACAATTGCTTGGGCTTTCGTTTTTTGAAGTCTTCCAGCTCCACAAGCTTCAGGATGTCATGCACCCGGTCCGCGATGTCGAACTTGGGCACATGGTCCTGCTCCAGACCAAAAGCCACATTCTTTTCCACGGTCATATGTGGGAACAACGCATAGCTTTGAAACATCATGTTGGTCGGTCGCTCATAGGCGGGAACATTCGCCATATCGACGCCATCAATCGTGATCGAGCCTGCGTTCAAATCCTCGAACCCCGCAAGCATTCGTAACAAGGTGGATTTGCCGCAGCCCGATCCCCCCAAAAGGCAGAACAGCTCGCCCGGATAGATGTCCAGATCGACATTATCCACGGCGGTCACCTCGCCGTACTTCTTGGTGACGCCTTTGATTTGAACCAGCGGCTGTTGTTCATTCTGGTCAAGCCAGGGCGCTGCACCGGAAGGTGAAGAAACGGTCAATGTGGGCCTCGCAGTCTGCCTGAAAATGGTCGGGCCGGCAGCAGCACCCTGAATTTGGGCGCTGCTGCCAGCGTTGCCGTGAGTGAGTTAGTTTCCGGCTTTGAAGTCCGTCCAGGTCCGGGTCTGCAAACGCTCGACCTTTGGTGGCAGTACGGCGGTGGTGTACATCTTGGCCACTTGATCCGACGTTGGGAAGGCCGCAGGGCTGGACGTGACCGCCTCATCAACCATCGGCTTGGCCGTCAGATTGGCCGTCGCATACCAAGTAAAGTTGCTGTCGTTGGCCGCCACTTCGGGGCGCATCATGTAGTTCAGGAACAGATGCGCATCTTCCTTGTTGCCCGCATCTGCCGGAATCAACCAACCATCGATCCAAAGCTGCGCGCGGCGCTCACCTTCTGGCAGAAAGAAATCCAGAACCACGCCTGTATCAGCTTCCTCTGCACCGGACATGGCCAACAGACCATCAGGGCCCCAAGTGGTGGATACGCAGAACTCTTTCTGCGGCATCCGCTGATAGGCGTAGTTGTCAAAGGTTTTGATGTACGGACGTACCTCGGCCAGCATCGCGCCGACCTTCTCGTAATCTTCCTTGTTGGTGGAGTTCGGATCCAGCCCCATATGCGCCAAAGCCATGGGAATGATATCACCGGGCGAATCCAGGAAAGACACGCCGCATTTTGCCAGCTCTTTCATATGCGCAGGATCGAACACCATGTCCATCGTTCCGATCGGCGCATCCGGGTAAGTCGCCTTCACCAGTTCTTCATTATAGGTGACACCGTGCGTCCCCCACATATACGGGATGAAATGCTTGTTGCCGGGATCCCACTCGCTGGCCAGCTGCTCCATGATGGCGGGGTCAATGTTCGCAAGGTTGTCCAGCTTGGACACATCCAGCGGCGCAATAATACCCGCCTTGATGAGACGGGCCGTGTCACTGCCGGCATGGCTTACAACATCATAGCCACTGTTGCCCGCAAGCAGCTTTGCATCAATCGCTTCGGCCGAGTCATAGGGGTCATAAATGACCTTGATGCCGTATTCCTTTTCAAAGTTCGCGATTGTGTCCTCGGCGATGTATTCCCCCCAATTCGTAACCTTCAACACGCGCTCTTGTGCAATGGCTGCACCCGAGATCGCCGTGGACGATGCGACCAGAACGGATATCCCGATGGCTTTTCTGACTGAATTCATGGCTTCGCTTCCTCTCCCTGAGCGATGACTGCGGTTAGTTCACATGTTTTGATGACTGAATGACCCGACAGCTCTCTTTCGAGTGGTTCTTGTGTTGAGCGTCGCGCCTTTCAAAACTATCTGACTGACCATTCAGAACGGTAGTCGCATGAAATCGCGTGTGTCAATGACAGGCACGGTCAAATCGATTCTTCAGGCAAAATATGAGTGTTTCTTTGGCATTATTATTCAATAGCGGCCATTACCGCACCGTTTTCATCGCGATGACAGCACTCAATGGAATCGCATTTCTGAATAGCCATTCAATCAGTGACGGTTGACTGAGCAGAAAAATTGAGAGACACCTAGACCCATCTGAGGGGCGGCGAGTCTCGCCATGAAACTCTTGATAGGTCAGGCCAGCCTCACCCACCCCTTCAAGCCAAATCGACCGAAAACCAAACCATAACGGACTCTGCAAATGCGTGATCATGCACGAAACACCGAAATCCCTGCGGATTGGGACCGCCGCGGTTTGCCGGGGTGGTGTTATCACAGCCCGGCCCTATTAGATCTGGAGCAAAGCGAGTTGTTCAAAACCCATTGGCAAATCGCATGCCACGTCTCCGACGTCCCCGAGGTTGGCAGCTTCCAGTGCTTCGACATGTGCGGCGAACGCGCGATCATTCTTCGAGACGACACATCCGAAGTGCGCGCATACCTTAACATTTGCCGCCATCGCGGCTCGCGCCTTGTTGCCAAGGAACAGGGAAAATGCACAAACGCGTTGGTCTGTCCGTTTCATGGCTGGGTCTACAACCTTGATGGCACCCTTCGAGGCGCTGCACGCCCCGAGTCTTTCCCTCAACTGGACAAGCACGAATTTGGCCTGAAACCCCTTGAGATGGAGGTCTGGCACGGCTTCGTCTTTGTGCGCTTCAAACCAGGCCCTCAACCCTCTGTCGCAGAGCTTTTGGCGCCAATGGAGCAGGAACTTTCCGCCTACCGGATGGCCGAACACGTCCCAACGGACGGCATTTGGACCGAAGAAACGCCCGTGAACTGGAAATCGATCCGAGACGTGGACAACGAAGGATACCATGTTCCACTTGCGCACCCCGCGCTCCAGGACCTCTATGGCTCGACTTACGCCGATGAACCCTATGTTGACGGCGTCTCCCGCTCAGATGGGCGCTTCACCCCGACCAAGGGCCGCAGATGGGCGGTTCGCAACTACAAGAAATTCACAAAACCCCAACCGCATTTGCCCGAACATCTGCACAAAACCTGGATGTACTATGGGATTTTCCCAAACGCGGTGATTGCCGTGACGCCAGAGACGTCCTTGTTTTATCAAGAGTTTCCGGTTTCAACGAACAAGTCGATCCTACGCAGCGCGACGTATCGCAATCCCGTGGAAGACCGCCAACAAAGGGCCGCGCGATACCTTGCGGCGCGCATTGACCGGGAAACCGTGGAAGAGGACATTCAACTGACAATCTGGTCGAATGAATCCATGCAATCCGAGGCGTTCGAGGGGTTCTACCTATCGGATCTGGAATACGGGGTGCGCTCTCACCACGATCACCTGCGGCGAATCCTGCCGATATACAATGTTGAAACCGCACCGGACGAAGATGGGTTGGCCGCGCTGAACGCCTCCATGACAGGTACACCTGATCAGTGACCAAGGCCTCGATGCAAAACTCGGAACACGAACACCAAAGAAAGCTCCTGTTGGCAAAAGTCGGCGAGCCCGGATCCGGGTCGACTCGCTATGCCGCTGCAATGTTCTTCTATCAGGCCAACATGATGTCGCCCGAACTGCTCGAGATCTATCGCCGGTGCAGCAAATTCGACGCCGAGGATCCAATTGACCTTGCCAAATATGAAGGCATCGATGTTTCAGCGTTTGCATTTGGCTTTACCTGACGTGCCAACAATCACCCCGCACCATACCACCGCCACCGCAATCAAGAACACCGGAGAGCCATCGGATGACCACGGACTATGACGTTATCGTCGTCGGCGCAGGCGCAGCAGGTCTGGCAGCCACGCAAACGCTTGTGTCCGCCGGACTTTCGGTCATCTGCATCGAGGCCTCGGACCGCGTTGGCGGCCGCACACATACAGACACCAGCATCTTTGGCGTCCCCTTTGACATGGGCGCCCACTGGCTGCACGCCGAACACGCCAATGCCCTCAAGGCACCCGGACTGGCCCTCGGCCTTGACCTGTACCCTGCCCCCGACAATGGCATGACATACGGGTTGGACGATGACGCCGTTCTCTGGGACGAGGTGGATGAAATCCAGGCTGCGATCACAAAAGCGGCTCAAGTGGATCACGAAACCGAAGAACGAACCGGCAAGCCCACGGACCAGTCTCTGGCAGACATCCTTGTCGACAAAAGCCCATGGTCCTTCACCGCCGCAATGACCTTTGCGCTGTCGCTGGCTCGAGACCTGCCCAACACGTCTTTGCGCGATATGGCTGCGTGGGAAGGCGGGGATGACTGGTTCTGCCGCGAGGGGTTCGGCCACTTGATCGCACGTACGGCCACAGGATTGCCCATAGAGCTTTCCACCCCCGTGACAGACATCGAAGCCAAAGCAGACGGTATTCGGGTCACGACCGCTACAGGAAAAACATCTGCTCAGGCCGTGATCGTCACAGCCTCTGTTGGCGTCCTGGCCGAAGATGTGATCCGCTTTGATCCCCCGCTTGACGCTGAACGCCGCGCTGCGTTCGAATTGATCACGATGGGCGACTACAACCATGCGGGCCTGCTGTTCCAACCCGGCACTCTGCCCGTATCCTCAGACACTTGGCTGACTTACCAGCTCGAACCCGACGACCGTGGCATCGCATGCGGAGGCGGTTTTCTGTGCAACGTCTCGGGAACTGGCCTGACCAGCTTTGAAAGCTCGGGCAGTTTTTCACGAGATCTGCAAGACATGGGCCCAGAAAGCGCAATAGAACACGCGCTTGAAACACTGACCGGCTTCTTCGGCACATCCATCAGACAAAACTTCATCAAAGGACACGCAACCGCGTGGCGCAAAGAGCCTTACGTGCGCGGCTCATATGCGGGTGCCAATCCGGGGGGCTACACGGCGCGAACGGTGCTGCGCCGCCCCCATACCAAGCGGATACATTTCGCGGGCGAGGCGACACACAAAAGCCAGCAATGCTCGGTGAGCGGCGCCCATCTTGAAGGCATTCGTGCTGCAAAAGATGTATTGCTGCTGCACTTCCGCTTTCAGGGGTGAAGGCGGCATATGTATCCCCCGATGGCGCAAAGCATCCCTCGACGCATATCGGCACGAAAGGCACGTTAACCGCAGCCACGACGCGACATAATTGATCAAACAGTCAGATTCCGATCAAGACGTCAGCTGGTACATCGTTGATTTTTCAGGAGGTTTACCAAGTGGCGGACCGAGGAGGATTCGAACCCCCGACCCCTTGATTCGTAGTCAAGTACTCTATCCAGCTGAGCTATCGGTCCGCGTTGGTGAGGCGGTATTTAGTCCTAGCGTTCGGGGGGCGCAAGCGGATTCGTCAAAAAAATTTCAAAAAGTTCCATCGCCCCGCGGAAGGCATATTTCAAACGCCGTTCCCTCGGGTCCGGTGTGCTTGAGCATCAGGGTTCCGCCATGCCCACGCACCAATTCCTCGGAAATTGCCAGGCCAAGACCCGTGCCGCCCTTGCGCACGCCGCCCTGGAACGGGGTAAACAGATTCTCTTGCGCCTTAGGCGGCAGGCCGGGGCCGGTGTCGCGCACCTCGATCCACCAGCTGTCATCCCGCTCGCCCGCTGTCACCGTGATCTGGCCCGGTTTGTTCGACGCCACCAGTGCCTGACGCGCGTTGCGCACCAGGTTCATCACCACCCGGAACATTTGCTCGGGATCGGCGCGCACCACCAGATCCTCGGGGATTTCATTGGTGATCTGCACGCAGGCATCCGCGACCGCCAGCCGCTCGCTGGCGACAACATCGTCGATGACCCCGGCCAGCGGCACCATCGTCAGCGTGGGCGCCGGCTCTTCCGCCCGCCCAAAGGCCAGCGTGCCCTCACACAGGCTTACCGCCCGCGTGATCGAATTCACCAGCTTGGGCGCCATCCGCCGCACCAGCGGGTCTTCGCTGCCCTCGATCCGGTCTGTGAACAGTTGTGCCGAGGTCAGGATATTGCGCAGATCATGGCTCACCTTGGCCACCGCGCCACCCAGTTGCGCCAAACGCTCGCGTTGTTTCAACGCCTGCGTCAGCTCGGTCTGCAGCATCAGCAACGCCTCTTCCGCCTCGCGCAGCTCGGTCACGCCTGCGTTGGGCTGAATCACGCCCCGCGCGTCCTCGGGCGCCAGTGCGTAACGCTGCATCGTGTCCACCACACCCTTGATCGGGCGCACCAGAACCACACGCACCGCCAGAAACAGCAAGAACGCTGTGATGATCGAAATCACGGCGGACAGCGCCAGAACCCGCAGGCCATAGTCGATCATCGCCGACCGCAATGGCCCGGTTTCCATCGTCACCTCGATCAGCAACCCGGCCTCTCGCACGGGCGCGCCAATCACCCGGATGATCTGATCGTCCGGGTTGAACAGGCGCGCAGTCGCATCCTTGATCAACACCATCGGCCCCGCCATGCGCAAATCATAGGTCTCGCTGATGGCACTTGGAATCGGCGATGACAACATCAACTGCCGCACCTCGTCGCGCCGCAGCACCACGTTGAACACGCCCGCGTTTTCCAGCAACTCGGCCTCAAGCTTGGCCTCAAGCATGTCATCAGCCAACAGCGCAAGCGAGGCGATCTGCGCCCGCTCCAGCCGGTTCAGCAGATAATCCTCGCGAAAGCGCGCAATCGACGGCACAAAGATTAAGACTTCGGCCAACATCACGAAGACCGTCGTCAGGATCAGAAACCGGCCCGAAAGCGAGTTCAGCATCAAGGTCCTTTCCCGGTCAGGGGATCCACCGCTGGACGAACCTGACCACTCGTTTAACTGTTTGATTCTCAAACAGCCTGGGCGTGAAATAGGCCCCCGCCGCGCGTTTGTTAACCTCGCCAATCGTTGGATAGGGCGAAACCATGGCGGCAACCTGCCCCATCTTCAGGTTATTGGCCAGAACCAGCGACCACAAGTTGATCAATTCGCCTGCCTGATGGCCGACGATGGTGACCCCCACGGGCCGCCCCTTGACCACCATCACCTTGATGAAGCCAGCGGTTTTGCGTTCGGCAATGGCCCGGTCGTTGTGGTGATAATCAAACCGCGCCACCTCGACCTTGCCCCCGTGCTGTTCGCGCGCTTGCGCCTCGGTCCACCCGACCTGAGACAGCTCAGGGTCGGTATAGGTCGCCCAGGGGATGTGACTGGTCTTGGCCTTGGCGGGCAACCCAAACAGGGCCGAACGGATGATGACCCCCGCCTGATAACCCGCCACATGGGTAAACTGCAGCCCGCCTGCGACGTCACCAATGGCATAAACCTTGCGGTTGGTGGTGCGCAGGCTGTCATCGACCTTGATACCCGTGCGCGTCGTCTCGATCCCTGCGGCCTCTAGGTTCAGCTTGTCGATATTGGCCTTGCGCCCCACCGCCATCAGCAAATGCGAGCCCTTGAAGATACGGCCATCCTGCGTTGCGATCTCAATCGCGCCCGCCTCACCCCGGATCTGCGCGGCCAGCGCATCCTCGGCAATTTCGATGCCCTCGGCCCGCAGCGCATCCAGCACCACGGCGGCTGCTTCGGGATCATCCTTGCCCAAGGCTTTTGCGCCTTCGATCACCGTGACCTTGCAGCCAAGGCGAACATGCGCCTGCGCCATCTCCATCCCGATGGGGCCACCGCCCACGATCAACAGATGTTCGGGTTTCTCACGCAGATCAAAGATCGTCTCGTTGGTCTCGAACGGCACGCCGTCCAGCCCCGGGATCGGCGGCACCAAAGGGGACGAGCCGGTGGCGATCACCACCCGTCGCGCGGTGATCAGATGATCGCCCGCCTTCACCTGCGTGGCAGAGACAAATTCGCCATACTCCCGAATGACGCGCACGCCAAAGCCCTCGAACCGCTCTTGGCTGTCCACCGGAGCGATCTGCGCAATCACATCATGAACGTGATCCTTGGCGGCCGCATAGTCGACACCGGGCACCACATCGGCCACGCCATATTTGGCCGCATGCGCCTGAGTATGGGCCGCCTTGCCGCTCGCGATCAGCGCTTTGGACGGCACGCAGCCAAAGTTCAGGCAATCGCCGCCCATCTTGTGCCCCTCCAGCAGGGTCACATCTGCACCCATCTGGCTAGCCCCGGCAGACACCGACAGCCCACCCGATCCGGCCCCGATGACCAGAATATCTGTCTTGATCTCTTTCACGGCTTACATCTCTTTCTTGCCACGCAGGGCTTTGATCACAATCGGCAGGGCCGCCAGGACGCACAGCCCCACAATCGGCCCGATCACAAACGGCTCCCAAAGCAACGACAGATCCGGCGTTTCGCCACGATCAAACACACCGCCCAGGCCCACACCGATCCAGGTGAACACGATGGCTCCCGGGATGATCCCCAAAGCGGTGGTGAACAGATAGTTTGAAAACTTCACCCCCACCAGCGCGGGCACCAGATTGGCCACAAAAAACGGCACCGCAGGCACCAACCGCAGCAGGAACAGAACCGAAATCTCATTCTCGCGCAGCCCGTCCTTCAGCTTGCGGATGGTCCCCTCGGATGTTTCCAGCTTGGCCGTCAACGCATTGCCCAGCCCCAAACGTGCCGCCCAGAAGATGGCCGAGGCCCCGACGGTGGCCGACACAACGTTCAACCCCGTGCCTACAGCCAGCCCAAACAGGAACCCGCCCGTCATCGACGCCACCGCCGCACCGGGCAGGGAAAAGGCCACGATCACCACGTAAGCCGCCACAAAGATCGCCGCCAAGGTCCCATAATAGGCATCTCGATACGCCAACAACGCCTCGCGGTTGTCCCGCAGCGTCTCGAAACTCAGGTAATCGCGCAGGGTGAAGAACCCCACCACCGCCACGGCGAGAATCACCAGCAGCGGTATGTGGCGGCTCAATCCGCCCTTGGCGGCACGGGTCGTGTCAGTCATCTTCTGGTCCGGCGGTTGTGGCATGTGTGTCAGTTCGCTTGTCTGCCCCCAACATGCGACCCTTGGCGCCCGGACAACAGTCACCTCACGCGCCGTTGATCACAACGCCCCGTTTCGTGAGAGAATGTCGCGGAAAACGGCAAAACTGAAACCAAACCTCTGGCGCCCACCCAAATTTTGTTGCAAAAGGCGCGGAATTCCCCGGACAGGGGTTTGACTTGCCTGCCTTTCACCCGTAAAGGACGGGCTTCGAATACACCGGGCGGGCGAATCTGCACCGCACCCGACCGATATTAATAGATTGGAGACGGAGCGATGAAACGCACCTATCAGCCTTCGAACCTGGTTCGCAAACGCCGCCACGGTTTCCGCGCGCGCATGGCCACCAAAGCCGGCCGCAAGATCCTGAACGCACGCCGCGCACGCGGTCGCAAGTCGCTGAGCGCATAAGCTCACCGACACTGTTCAGCTGAACATGACACCGCCGGAGGCCCCCGTGAATGGCTCAAGCAGCCAAGGGATGAGGCCCCCGGCGGTTTCCGTTTGTCCAAAGACCAGCGGACAGATGCAGGTTCTGGCCAAACGCGCCGACTTCCTCAAAGCTGCCCGCGCCCGCAAGCAGGGTACGTCCTCGATGCTGGTTCAGGCCCGCAAACGACCCGAGGGCGAGGCAGAGGGCATCCGCATCGGCTTCACCTGCTCTAAAAAGGTCGGCAACGCCGTGGCGCGCAACCGGGCCAAACGCCGCCTGCGCGAAGCCGCCCGCGCCGTCCTGCTCGACAAAGGCAAACCCGGCTGGGATTATGTGCTGATCGGCAAAAAGACCGACACCATCGCCCGCCCCTTCCCGCTTTTGATCAGCGATCTGGAATACGCCCTGCGCAAACTGCACAAGTGACACTCATTTACCCACCACCCCATCAACATTGGTGTGCGGGATGTTGGGACAACACGTGTTGGCATAGGCCAGACAGATCTTGAACCGCGCGTCCTCCCGGACGTTTCCCGACGCCTTTGCCAAGAATGCGCATTCACGCTCTGTTGCGTGTCTCCACACCGTCGTCAAAACGCGCAATTGTTCGCACTCGACCTGTGAGCGCCGAGTGTTTCAGAACTGCAACGCCCGTTTTTCGACGTACCTACAGTGGCTTGCCCCACGCGCGCCACTGTGGCGATCTCGGCGACGTGGCAGACATCAAGACAGGACGGACCCCATCGTGATCAACCGGCACGGCATCTTTGGCCAGCTTTTCGCCCCTCTCATCTGTGTAATGACCCTGGGCGGAGCAGCCCCCGCACTGGCCGCTGACCTCTACGTCCTGCCCACCGATGGCCGCCCCTTGCCGGACCACGTTGCGCCGTTGACGCTCGACACCCACCCCGAACCGAAACACAAGGCCTGCGATCTACTCTTCGACGGTCAGATCGAAGATGGCGATCTGGATCAGTTCAAAACGCTCTTCGGGTATCAAGATCACCCCGAATACGGCACCATCTACGACGGGTTCAACGACGACGCGGTCCTCTGCCTTTCCAGCCCTGGTGGCGACCTGAACGAGGCGCTCGCCATCGTCGATTTCCTCGAAACCATGGACTCGGGCCTGGAAACCCGCGTGCTGAGCGGCGACACCTGCGCATCGGCCTGCACCATGCTGTTTCTGGCCGGAAACTACTATTTCGAAGGCGAAAGCATCGACCGTATCGTCAGCCGCAGCATCGAACCCACCGCGCGCTTGGGCTTTCACGCCCCCCGCATCGTCATGGGCAACGACGGCCCCTTCCCAAAGGAACAGGTCGAAAACGCCTACGCCCGCGCAGTCCGCATCGCGGCCAAGGTCTTTGACTTTTCCCACCGCCGCGACACCGACGGGCAGGCCTTTATGACGCCCTATCTCTTCACCCGAATGCTCGAGACCCCGCCGCAGGACATGTATTACATCGACACCGTCGGCGACGCCCTGCTCGGGGATGTCGCCGTCACCGGGGTTGAGGTCCGCGCCACCCTCGACCGCCAACTCATCCACACGATCTGCAGCAACGCCTTCATTCTCGATGACGGGCTCTTCGATTGGGCCTTCGGCTCCGGCTGGAAACGCCACCCCCTGGCCCCCCTACCCGAGATCCTGCGGGAATTCATCGACCTGATGGAGGCCCCCCGCGACTATGAGCAGATCCGCTATTCCCAGGATGTTCTGATCGAGACCCAAGACAACCTAATCTACGGCGTTGCCAAAGGCTTCCCCGGCGGCGGGCCTTATTACGCCCAAGACTGCCTCGTCCGCTTCGACAGCTACGACGAGGTCGGCAAAACCGTCACGCTCGCCAACCTGCGCAACGCCTGGGACGCAGGCCGCAACACCTTGCCGGTCGAAATCATGGTTGCCCCGCAATACCCGCAGTCCGACCATTCCGAACCTGCACCCAAGCACACCAACAGCCCCCACGCCTATTGGCAACACCACGCCTCCACCGAAGAGGCCCGCCTCCACAGCTATCCCTGGCTGATCACCTACTCCATGGCCGTTTGGCTCAAGGACCTGCCCCGCCTCGCGCCGCGCGACGCCGAAACACGCCCCCGCACAGCCTCGATCCCGATCCAGACCACGACCCCCGCCGCAGTCCCGGAAACAACCTGCGACTCGCTGTGGTTTCAACGGAACCTGATCTTTCACCGCAACGGCTATTGCTTTGGCGGCAAACGCGGGCAAGAGGTTTTTGGCAACGAAGGCTGCCACACCAAATCCCCCCAACTGTCCGCCGGCGAAACCGCACAGATGAACCAGATCAAATCCGCCGAAAAAGAGCTGGGCTGCCGCTAGGGTCCTGCCCCTGAACCCTTGGCGTGGCGCAGGGCCTCACCACCCGCGCCGCCCAAACAGGGAATGCAGGCGTTTTTGTTCCGAAAACGGCTCGGCCTTGGCTGGTTTGGACAGGTTCGCAACAACCCGCCCAACCAGCAGCCAGGCAATCGCGGCGAAGATGACCCCACCGAAAGCCTGCCCCAAAAGCACGCCCTGTGCTCCGGCCAGTGACGAACCGATCATCACAAAGACCCAGGTTCCAACCGTGTGACGCCCCCAATTGATCCAGGTCGAATACACCGGATGGCCCAGGTTGTTGAAACTCGCATTGGTCACGAAAATGACCCCATTGAAAAACGACATGAGCGCCAAAGGCCCGCAAAACAGATAAATCAGCGCCCGCGTCTCGCCCTGCGCATCAAACACATCCGCAATCGGTGCTCGCAGCAGGAACAGCACCCCTGCCATCAACAGCACATAGACACCGACAAACTGAACCCCGGCGATGAACGCAGCCCGCACCCGGTCAAACCGCTCGGCGCCAAAGTTCTGGCCGATGATCGGACCAATCGCCCCCGACAGCGCAAAGATCACCGAAAACGCCACCGGCATCAGCCGCCCTATGACGGCCATCCCCGCCACCGCATCCGTGCCGTACTGCCCCATCTCTCGCACCACAATCGCATTGCCCAGAGGCGTCGCAACATTGGTCAGGATCGCAGGCACCGCAATTCCCCGCACCGCTCCGAAATCCTGCACCACCTGCCCCACCGACGGCCGCGCAAACCCCCGATGCACCCGCAACGCAGGCAGAAAGGCCACCACCAGCATCGTGATCCGCGCCAGGACCGAGGCCACAGCAGCCCCCTCCAGCCCCAAACCAACCGCAAAAATCAGCACCGGGTCCAGCACCGCATTCACCAGCCCGCCATAGATCGTCGCCATCATCGACCGACGCGCATCCCCATGAGCCCGCAACACCGCCATGCTGGTCATCGCCGCCGCCATTACCCACATCGTCGGCAAGATGATCGAGACATAGCGCACCGCCAGATCCTGAACCTCGCCCTCGGCCCCCAAAAGCGCCAGCAACACCCGCACGTTCCACAGCACCAGACCCGAGACGACGATGCCACCCAGCACACCCCAGACCGCGACACTGGCCGCATAGTTGCGCGCCTGCTCGGCCCGCCCCGCGCCCAACTCACGCGCGACCAGCGCACCGGCGGCAATCGACAACCCGATGTTGAGCGCATTGGTGAAAAACAACAGCGTCCCGGCATAGCCAACGGCCGCCGCCAACGCATTGTTGCCCAGCATCGAGATAAAGATCATGTCGACGAAATCGACCGCGAAGATCGCCATCAGGCCGACGCTCGTGGTGAGCGACATCCGCACCACATGCCGCATCAACCCGCCCGTCAGGAACACCGCCTGCTTGTCCGTCTGCTCTGCCATGATCCTGCGATCCCCAAACCCTTGTTCTCCGGCACTATGCCCAGAACAGTGAGGCTTGAACAATGACGGCTACCAAACCGACCCTGCCCCCCTTCGAGCGCACGTCCACTTTGAGGACTTTGCTTTAGTCAACTGCGGCTGCGCAACTCGCTGCTGTTTGACGGCAGGATCCATCGGGACCAGTCAGAGATACCTGTCTCACAGAGACTTACGGTTATGAGTTGGTGCGCGCAGATTCCCGCCATGCCAGGACAATGACGACGACAGACAAAACACCAAGTATGAGACCAGCAATCGCACCAGGGCCGAAGTTTCCGAAAACCGTAAGGAACACCGCATCGTGCAGGTTGAGAAACGCAATTCCGAATGCGCCAATAAGCACGGGTTGCGTCGTACCCTTCACGGCGCCGTAAAGAGCGATCAGAACAAGGCCGAGCTGTCGCGCCAGAAAAGCGCCTGCGACAGAGCCCAAGGACGCAACCTCTCCCGTAAGGTTGGCCAGTCCTGGATTGTTTGCCGTGTCCATGTAGGCGGGCAATGTGAAAAGCAGCATCACGACGGAAAGCAGCCCCAGAAGCCCTCGAACGATCAAACCGTGTTTACGCTGTGTCATGTTATCCAACTCCCTTATCTCTCTAGAGAGATAAATTTTCAACCTGTTGTTGGCAAGTCGAATTTGGCATTTTGTCTAACAACCGCTTGAAGGACAGGGATGTTGGGGAAGAACAAAACACGGGCTTGGTCTATCACACCAAACACGACAACCCGCATTGTCGCTGGTCTTTTTCGAAGCCGAAACTTCGTCTGGGACAGCGATAGCAGGGTGGCCGCAAGTTATGGGGTGTCATGGACCCAATTTCTGGTTCTGCGCGCGCTGCGTTTCACGAAAGAAGATTTCGTAATGAGCCCAACAGAACTTTACTCAGCAACACAAGCCAGCTCTAGCGGTATGGCTAAAATGCTCAGAGGTTTGACTGAAAAAGGGCTAGTAGAACGCTTACCCAACCCAGAAGATGCCCGCAGCACTCTCGTCCGGCTCACGGTCAAAGGGGCTGACCTGGTTGAAGAGATCATCGATCAATTGGTCGCAACAAACACCGAGCTTTTTGCAGACGTTTTGCCAGAGCATGATCGTGTCAAACTTGCGGAACTATTGGAACGGCTTAGCAATTCACTTGAGAATCGCAAGAAAGGAAGCTGACCTTGGTCTAGATCGCATTATCCTTCACTCTGGGCTCGAACTGGTCTTTTGCAGTTTTGTGCACAGAAGTCGGATGAGGAACGGTCGTAGGATTTCGCAAAGTGAATCTTTTACCGACAATTTTCGGCGTACGACAACAATCACCCCACCTTCCCCCGCCCCACATTCCTCCCTATGTTCCCACCCATGACCCCGTTTGCCCATATCGTTGCCCTGCCCGTGCGGGCCTATCGGCTGATCTTCAGCCCCTGGGTGGGTTTCAACTGTCGCTATCAGCCGACCTGCTCGGCCTATGCGATGGAGGCGTTGGAGAAGCACGGCGCGATCAAGGGCAGCCTTTTGGCCGCGCGGCGCATCGGGCGGTGTCATCCCTGGGGCAGCAGCGGCTATGATCCCGTGCCGGGTTCCACATCTGAGACGGACGCCCGCTCCTGCGGGTGTTGCGGCAAAGATTAACGGCCCAAGAGCTGCATCGTCGGTGCACGCCCTGTGCACGCATGGTGCACGCATGTCACAGGGTAGAATCAGGGGGGGGTAACGGATCACACGTTGCCCAAGTGTGTTACCGCAACGCACGGGCCTTGCCCGGTTCACGCGACTCGGGTAAGCCCCGGCCATGCTGGACAATGACACCGATATTCATGCGCTCTTTGCCGGGGCGCCCTCGACCACCGAGTTCAAGAAGCTTCGCAAGCGGATCGTCCGCTATACGCGCGAGGCCATTGAACAATACGGCATGATCGAACGCGGCGCGCGCTGGCTGGTCTGTCTGTCGGGCGGCAAGGACAGTTACACGCTGCTGGCTGTGCTGCATGAGTTGCAGTGGCGCGGGTTGCTGCCGGTCGAGATTCTGGCCTGCAATCTGGATCAGGGACAGCCCGGATTTCCCGCGACTGTTCTGCCCGAATTCCTTGAGAAAATGGGTGTTCCGCATCGGATCGAGTATCAGGACACCTATTCCGTCGTCATGGACAAGGTGCCTCAGGGCCGGACCTTCTGTGCGCTCTGCTCGCGACTAAGGCGCGGAAATCTCTACAGAATTGCGCGGGAAGAGGGGTGTTCGGCCGTGGTGCTGGGGCATCACCGCGACGATATCCTCGAGACGTTTTTCATGAACCTCTTCCACGGCGGGCGTCTGGCGACAATGCCGCCCAAGCTGGTGAATGAAGAGGGGGATCTGTTTGTCTATCGTCCGCTCGCGCATGTGGCCGAGGCCGATTGCGAGAAGTTCGCCACCGCGATGAGTTATCCCATCATACCCTGTGACCTCTGTGGCAGTCAGGACGGTTTGCAGCGCCAGCAGGTAAAGCAGATCCTTGATGGATGGGAGGCAAACTCTCCCGGTCGTCGCCAGGTCATGTTCCGCGCTCTGATGAACGCGCGCCCCTCGCATCTGCTCGACCCCAAGCTGTTTGATTTTGCGGGTCTGATGCGGACAGAAGAAAAAATTTCCGAAAATTCCAACGAAATTCCCGCCCTCCGTTAACGTCTGGGTCAGTTTGGTTTCCTAGGGTTCCACTTGCGTGCAAATGGTCCCTCAGCGAAAGGCCCAACCAGTAAAATGCGGATTTTTCAGTATATTATCCAGCTCCGATCTCGGGTGCTGCCAATATTGATGGGCCCTCCGATTCTGGCATTTCTGCCTGCGTTAACACTTGGAGCGTTTTGGCTCGGCGGCGAGGCTGCATTGATGTTCGCATCCCTCGCTTTACCTCTCATGTTCGCATTTGCAGGTGCTTTAGGTAAATGGCCCGCCGAAACCTTCCGCCGCCGCGACCACCTAACGGGCCTGGTCCTTCGCGACGAATTTGTTCGAACCGTTGAAGAAACCTACACTGACACCCATTCCACAGGGCTCAAGTCTGCGAACTTCCTTATCGAAATTGATGAGTTCAAAGATCTTTCGAACAGATTCGGGCAATCCACTTACGATCTTGTCATGCAGCGCAGCGGTGAAAGGGTCCTGTCTGCGGTGAGGGATCAAGACACCATTGCACGCCTTGACGACGGCACCTTTGCGGTTTGCCTCTCGCCAGTTCCACAGCTTGATCTGGAACTTTGCATACAGCTTGCTGGTCGCATACAAAGTGCGATCGAAGATCCGATATCCGTAGAAGGGACATCTATTTATGTATCCTGCTCAATCGGGTTCTGTCAGCAATCTCGCGCACCTGGCTCGAACGCCAAAGAATGGCTGGATGCCGCCAAAGTCGCCCTACTCGAAGCAAAAGCTTGTGGCCCGTCGACGATCCGCGCTTTTTCGCCCGACATGCAGAAACGAACTGCGCTGGACAACGACCTACGCTCGGAACTGATCAACGCGCTGGAGAACGGTCAAATTCAACCCTGGTATCAGCCGCAAATCTCGACAGACACCGGGCTTGTAACAGGTTTTGAGGCACTGGCACGCTGGACACATCCAGTCCGCGGCGTCCTGACGCCGGACAAGTTTCTTCCCATGATCGAAGATGTCGGTCTTCTCGAACGTTTGGGTCAAGTAATGCTTTATCATGCGTTGACCGCCCTCAAGGCGTGGGATGGCGCTGGTGTTGATGTTCCCAGGGTTGGCGTCAACTTTGCTTCGGACGAGTTGCGGAACCCGGAACTCGTGGAAAAAATCCGGTGGGAGTTGGATCGGTTCGATCTGACCCCGGACCGTTTGTCGGTTGAAATCCTCGAAACTGTGTTCAGCAACACACCCGATGACATCATAACTCGAAATGTTGCTGGATTGGGGGCCTTGGGGTGCCGCATCGACTTGGATGACTTTGGCACGGGTCATGCGTCCATTGCATCCATCCGTCGCTTTGCCATCACACGGATCAAGATCGATCGGTCCTTTGTCATGAAGGCCGACCGCGACCCCGAACAACAGCGCCTCATTGGTGCGATCCTGACAATGGCAGAACGGTTGGAGTTGGAAACTCTGGCGGAAGGGGTCGAGACAGTCGGTGAACATGCGCTTCTAGCGCAGCTTGGATGTGATCATGTTCAGGGCTTCGGCATCGGCAAACCCATGCCCTTCGATCAGACGCTGGACTGGATTGCCGCTCATCAGGCGAAACTGCAGGACGCTCCACGCATTGGACGCGAAACAGGCTGAATCAGGCTCACATTGCCGCGTTTCAACCTGTTTTCGACCCAGATGCGACGTGATTCCGCTTGACCTTTGGACCTGCACTCTGTTGAACCCTCCCTTGTCTCATAACGCACAAGGTGGCTGTCCCCGATGGACGATCAGAACAAGAATCTCATCCTCGCAACCGCGCTTAGTTTTCTCGTGATCCTGGTTTGGTTCGTGCTGTTCCCGCCACCAGAGCCCAGCACCCCGACCGAGGACGCGACTATCACAGCAACCGAGAGTTCTGTTGCCACAGCGCCGTCTGCCGCAGACGCGACAACCACGGGCCCAGTTGAAGCTGCCGCCGAAGACGCCGCCGAAGCGCCTCGGATCGATATCGACACCCCGCGCCTGACCGGTAGCGTTTCACTCAAAGGCGGTCGTATCGACGACCTCTCGCTGAAGGATTATCGCGTTTCGATCGAGCCCGATGCGCCGATCGAAAAGGTTCTTTACCCGCTGGGTTCGGAATCGGCGTACTATGCTCTTTATGGTTGGGCGCCCGGCTCGGGTGTTTCGGGTGATGATGTTCCCGGTGCCAACACCAACTGGACCCTCGAAAAAGGGACCACCTTGACGGTCGACACCCCGATCACGCTGGCATGGCAGAGCCCCAATGGCCTGACTTTCCGCCGCGAAATCTCGGTCGACGACAACTACATGTTCTCGGTCACCCAATCAGTCAGCAACAATTCTGGCGCTGCCGCAAGCATGGCACCCTATGGCATTCTGGCACGTCACGGCGCGGGTGAGGATGCCGATCTGCCGGGGCTCAAAGGCTTTTTCATCCTGCATGAAGGCGTTGTCGGCATGACCGATGGCACCCTGGCCGAGATTTCGTACAAAAACGTGCGTGACTTTGACGTCGACCCGAACGAAGGCGCGCAGGCCGAGGTATTCCAGGTTCAGGAAAACGGCTGGATCGGCTTTACCGACCACTATTGGATGACGACGTTGATCCCGGAGCCCGGCAGTAAGTTCAAGGCAGCGGCCAAATATGATGACCGCCGCAAGATCTATCAGGCTGAAACAGTCCTACCGACGATGACCATTGCAGATGGTGAAACCGCCGCCGTTTCGACCCGTCTGTTTGCGGGCGCCAAGGAATGGGAAACCATTCGCAACTACGAGCGCACCGGCATCGAAGGTTACATCGACAGCATCGACTGGGGCTGGTTCTTCTTCCTGACCAAGCCGATCTTCTGGCTGCTGCACGAGATCAACAAGTTGATCGGAAACATGGGTTGGTCAATCGTTGGCCTCACTCTGATCATCAAGGCCATCCTCTTCCCACTGGCCTATAAGTCCTATGTCTCGATGGCGAAGATGAAAGAGCTGCAGCCGCAGATGGAGGCCTTGAAAGAGGCCGCTGGCGACGACCGCCAGAAGATGCAGCAAGGCATGATGGAGCTTTACAAGAAGGAGAAGGTGAACCCGGCCGCGGGCTGTCTGCCGATCCTGTTGCAGATCCCGATCTTCTTCTCGCTCTACAAGGTGATCTTTGTCACCATCGAACTGCGTCAAGCGCCCTGGTTTGGCCCGTTCCAAGACCTCAGCGCGCCTGACCCAACCTCAATCCTGAACGGTTTTGGTTGGTTGCCTTGGGGCGGTCCTGCACCGGAATCGATCATGGCGCTGGTCTTCATCGGTATCCTGCCACTGCTGTTGGGTATCTCGATGTGGCTGCAACAGAAACTGAACCCCGCGCCCACCGACCCAACCCAGCAGATGATCTTTGCCTGGATGCCTTGGGTGTTCATGTTCATGCTGGGCAGCTTTGCCAGCGGTCTTGTGGTCTACTGGATTGCGAACAACACGATCACGTTCACGCAGCAGTATCTGATCATGCGCAGCCAGGGCTATAAGCCCGATGTCTTCGGCAACATCAAATCTTCGTTCAAGAAGTCACCGAAACCGGATCAAAAATGACCGGTTTCGTCACCAGCCTCTGGCGGCATCCAATAAAGAGCCACGGCCGAGAGGCAGTGCAGCAGGCAACATTTACCCCCGGGCAGACCATGCCCGGGGATCGCATTTGGGCGGTTGCCCATGAACAGTCCAAGGCCGATGGCTCTGAATGGGTGCCTTGCGCCAACTTCAGTCGCGGAGCAAAGGCACCGCAACTTATGGCTGTGACCTGCAAGCTGATGGACAGCGGGCGGATCATCCTGTCGCATCCCGATTGCCCCGACCTGGAGTTCGATCCAGCGAGTGACACGCAAACATTCCTGGACTGGGTGAAACCCCTGATGCCTGCCGATCGCGCGGCTTCTGCCCGGCTTGTGCGGGTGTCCGGACGCGGCATGACAGATGCCGATTTCCCATCCGTGACCCTGTGCAACATGGCCTCGCACCGCGCGGTCGAGCGTCAAATAGGGCAGGACCTGTCCATTCATCGTTGGCGCGGCAATGTCTGGTTCGATCAGGTGCCCGAATGGCAAGAACTCGACTGGGTCGGACGTGAGGTTCAAATCGGCGAGGCCGTGTTCCGCGTTATTGAACCCACGACCCGCTGCCTGGCCACCACAGCGAACCCTGACACTGGCATTCGCGACGCTGATACTTTGGGCGCATTGTCGCATTGGGGCCATCAGGATTTCAGCGTCCAGGCCGAAGTGATCCAAGGCGGCCAACTGTCCGTCGGAGACAAGGTAACTCTGCTATGACCCAACTTCCGTTCCCCGAGGTTGAAACCCCGGACACCGCCACCATCGAGCGCGGCCGCAAGCTCTTTGCTGGGCAATCCGAGTTCGTCAAAGGCGTCGTCGCCATGTCCGGCCTGCCCCCTGCAGACCGGATAGAGGTGTGTTTTGCCGGTCGTTCGAACGTGGGCAAATCCAGCCTGATCAATGCGCTGACCGGAACCAAGGGTCTGGCGCGCGCATCCAACACCCCCGGCCGCACGCAAGAGATCAACTATTTCACTCAAGGACCCGAGCTCTATTTGGTCGACTTACCGGGCTATGGCTATGCCAACGCCCCCCTGCCGGTTGTCGAGAAATGGCAACGGCTGCTGAAGCAATACCTCAGCGGGCGTCAGACCCTGCGCCGTGCCTTTGTGCTGATCGATGCACGTCACGGCGTCAAACCGGTGGATGATGAGATCATGAAGCTGCTGGACACCAGCGCCGTGACCTTTCAATGCGTCCTGACCAAGACCGACAAGGTCAAGGCCAAGGACCGCGAGCGCATTCTGGCGCAGGTACGCGGTGCGTTGTCCAAACACCCCGCCGCCTTCCCCGAGATCATCCTGACCTCGTCTGAAAAAGGCGATGGCATCTCGACCTTACGATCGGTGATAGCGACCCTGGAATGATCTTTGCCAAGGTTGCAGATACCGCGATTTAACTTGCCTCTACCGGACCATTTCCCCTGATCTTCCCGGCTCAGGCCCGTTGGGGCCGTGCCGAATTCACGCATCGTTCGGCCGGGTTCCACTGGCGCTGTGATGCGCGCGGACCGCCTGCACTCTCCTAACCTCTCGAGAACAACCAAAACACACATCAGCCTGTGCCCCCGGCGCACAGCCCGTTCCGATATGAAGACTTCAATGGCGTTGAACACCAACACCACATCCATGGGTGATACCCACCCCCCTGATGGCTGTGCGCCAGAGTTCTACCTGTCCGCTTGTCGATGGCACTTTTACGCGGGCCTCTTTGTCATCCCGTTCCTGATCATTCTGGCCATCACCGACCGGGTGATGATGTTCATCACGCAATACGACGGTCGCGACGGCGAAAAAATCGCTGCCGACCGTTGAGAGGTTGCCCTGCCTGCATCCGAACCGGCCAAAATCGCGACCAATCATATCCCCGGCGCCGTTGTGGAATGGATCGGACCAAAATCCGACACCTTGACCGCTGTGTTCCGCATCAAGGCCGAGATTGGTAAACAGATGGTTGCTGTGCCCCCCTACACCGGCGCTGTGCTAGACGCATGGGAACGGCGCGAAGGTTGGTATGATCTGGTCGAAAATATCCATTTGCCCCTGCTAATCCTGGACAACATGCCAGCTATGAAACCCGCACTTAGCTGACCTCAAACCCTGTCGCGGCGGTGTGTCACCTCCGTGGCGGGCTCACTTAGGGCAATCGTATCTTGGCTTATGTTGTCAAACGCCCTAACACGGGTGCCCAAAGGGACCTGGACGATGAAGAAGCAGAACATGAACCGCGATTGGATTGCGACCGCCGCCACTCTCAGCAGTGCCTTACCATACCTGCAACGCTATGACGGAGCGATTGTCGTCATCAAGCTGGGCGGGCATGCCATGGGCAGCGACGAGGCGATGGAGAGTTTTGCCCGCGATATCGTGCTGATGCAGCAAGTCGGTGTGAACCCGGTGATCGTCCACGGCGGTGGTCCTATGATCAACGCAATGTTGAAGAAACTGGACATCCAGTCCGAGTTCGTGAACGGCAAGCGCGTTACCGATGCCGCCACCGTCGAAGTAGTCGAAATGGTGTTGTCCGGTGTTGTGAACAAGCGCATTGTTCAGGCAATCAATGCGCAGGGTGGCACAGCCGTTGGCCTGTCAGGCAAGGATGCCAACCTGATCACCTGTGATCAAACCGACGCCTCGCTTGGGTTTGTCGGCACGCCATCGCAGATGAACCCCAAAATCCTGCATGATCTGTTTGAAAAGGACGTGATCCCGGTCATCGCCCCCCTGGGTGCCGGTCGGGGTGGTGAGACCTTCAACATCAACGGTGACACAGCTGCCGGTGCCATCGCCTCGGCCCTGCAGGCCGACCGGTTGCTCCTGCTGACCGATGTGGCCGGCGTGAAGAATGCTGCAGGCGATGTAGTCACCGAGCTTAAGGCAGCAGATGTCGAAGCCATGACCACAAGCGGCGTCATCGCCGGTGGCATGATCCCCAAGACCGAAACCGCACTGGACGCCGTGCGCAACGGGGTCAGAGCCTGCACCATCGTTGATGGTCGGGTGCAGAACTGTGTCTTGCTGGAACTCTTCACCGATCACGGTGCAGGCTCGATGATACGCCCCAACTGACGCAAACGTGTCGCGTTCTGGGTTGCACAACACATAACGTCAGATGAATATGAACGGATGGAGAATGATATCCCCATCCGCTTTGCCATCTTTGTAGGCTTGTTCGCTGGTTTCGCCCTGGCCGAAGCCCTGCTGCCGCGCAGGTCGCGCGCCTTGTCGCGCCTAGATCGCTGGCAGACCAATCTGGGCATCACGATCCTGAACACCCTGACCCTTCGCCTGATGACCGCTCTGTTGCCTCTCTTGGCGATTGGCGCAGCGCTGGATGCTCAGGCACAGGGCTGGGGGCTGTTCAACGCCTTGAACTGGCCCATTTGGTTGGAACTGGTCATCTGTGTACTGCTCCTGGACCTGGCGATTTGGGCGCAGCATCTGATCACCCATAAGGTACCTCTGCTCTGGCGCCTGCACCGGGTTCATCATGCCGACCGGGACATGGATGTGACCACCGCGGTGCGTTTTCATCCCATCGAGATCGCCCTGTCGATGCTGTTGAAGATTGGGGTGGTCTATCTGCTCGGGCCAAGTGCCTTGGCCGTGCTGATCTTTGAAATTCTGCTCAATGGCACGGCGCTGTTCAATCATTCAAACCTGAAAGTTCCTCTTGCTCTGGATGCTGTCCTGCGTAGGGTTCTGGTAACGCCGGATATGCACCGGGTTCATCATTCGGTGCACCGGCATGAACATGACAGCAACTATGGGTTCGCCCTGTCGATCTGGGACCGTATGTTTGGCACCTATGTCGCGCAGCCAGAGCAAGGGCATGACCAGATGACGGTGGGATTGGAATGGCAGGACGACCGCCCCGCGCACCTGAAATGGAGCCTGGTGCTCCCCTTTCAGCGCAAGTAACCTATGCCCAAGTTGAAGCGGCTGTGCAGGATGTCGGTCTGATTGTCATGGGCGCGCAACACCCGCGCGTGAGCGGGGCTAAGCAACTCAATGGGGGCACGCTGATCCTGCTTGGCACAGGGTCGGAGTTCTGGGGCACGTTCGAAACCTCACCCGAGTGGCTGGACAAGCAACCCCACCCCATCGACAGATGGTCGACACGCATCGTTCAGGGGCTGGCGCAGGATCTGACAGGGACGGCCTATTTTCCCTTTGGCGGCCCGCCCTACACGCCCTTCATCGATTGGGCGTTGAAATCTGGACGCACCTTTTCCAGCCCTGTGGGCGCCCTGATTCATGACACGGTGGGCATGTTGATCTCATTCCGGGGGGCTTTGCATTTCGAGCAGGAGTTTGACATTCCAGCGCCAACTGACCTGTCCCCTTGCATCGACTGCCCCGCACCCTGCACAACGGCCTGTCCGGTCGGCGCCTTGAACGCTCAGTCGTTTTATGACGTCGACAGTTGCCACGCCTACCTGAACACAGCGGACGGAAAAAGCTGTCTAACCCAAGGTTGCGCCACCCGCCTGGCCTGCCCGGTCAGCGTCGGGGCCGGACGCAGCCAAGCCCAAACCGCTCACCATATGAAAGCCTTTCACCCATCATGACCTTGACCTTGATCCTGACGCGACACGCAAAATCAAGCTGGGGCGATCCGGGTCTGCCGGACCATGCTCGCCCTCTGAACAAAAGGGGTCGCGCCTCGGCCGAGGCCATGGGGATCTGGCTCAAGAAACAGGGGTTGCTGCCGGATCAGGTGCTCAGTTCGTCGTCGCAACGCACGCGCGAGACGTATCAACGTATGGCGCTGACCGCGCGCTCGACCACCTTTACCGATGACTTGTATCATGCCTCTGCTCAGCAGATCCTGAACGAGTTGAACCATGCAACCGGGCAAACCGTGCTATTGCTTGGGCACAACCCTGGCATGGCCGAGTTTGCGAGCCAGATTGTACAGGCACCGCCGCATGCCGAGCGGTTCCATGACTATCCGACCTGCGCCACCACAGTGATCACCTTTAGTGCCCCCAAATGGGACGAGGTCGATTGGCACAGTGGGCTGGTGCAGGACTTCATCCTGCCACGTCAGTTGCTGGAATAAAAAAGGGCGGGGAAATCCCCGCCCTTTCGCGTTCTGATTGACCCGACCTCAGTGACCCAAAATCTGGCTGAGGAACAGCTTGGTCCGGTCCGATTGTGGGTTGTTGAAGAACTCTTCGGGCTCGTTTTGTTCCACGATCTGGCCGGCATCCATAAAGATCACGCGGTTCGCCACCTGACGGGCAAAACCCATCTCGTGTGTCACGCAGAGCATGGTCATGCCTTCTTCGGCCAGCTCGATCATGGTGTCGAGCACCTCTTTGATCATCTCAGGGTCCAACGCAGACGTCGGCTCATCAAACAGCATGATCCGCGGCATCATGCAAAGCGAGCGGGCAATCGCCACACGCTGCTGCTGACCACCCGAAAGCATGCCTGGATACTTGTCCGCCTGCTCGGGGATCTTGACCTTTTCCAGGAAATGCATCGCGCGCTCTTCGGCCTCTTTCTTGGGCGTTTTGCGCACCCAGATCGGGGCCAGCGTGCAGTTTTCCAGGATCGTCAGATGCGGAAACAGGTTGAAGTGCTGGAACACCATCCCAACTTCGGACCGGATCTTGTCGATGTTTTTGAGGTCATTCGACAGTTCGGTACCATCCACCACGATCTTGCCCTGCTGGTGTTCCTCCAGCGCATTGAGGCAGCGGATCAGGGTGGACTTGCCCGAACCCGACGGGCCCGCGATAACAATCCGCTCGCCCTGATTGACGGTTAGGTTGATGTCGCGCAGCACGTGAAAGGACCCGTACCACTTGTTCATGTTGTTGATCTCGATGGCGACCTCGTCGCTCACCTGCATTTTCGAGCGATCGATTTCGCGGTCAGACATAAGTTCAGACATAGTTTGAACTCCTTAATGGTGGTCGGTGGCGAGACGACGCTCGAGCCACTGTGAGTATTGAGAGATGCCGTAGCAGACGACAAAGAAGACAAGTGCGGCAAAGCCCAAAAGCTCCCAGTAGACGCCGTTCCATTCGGTAGACGCCAGGATGGGACCACGGATCATGCCGACCAGATCGAACATCGAGATGACCGAAACCAGTGTGGTGTCCTTGAACAGCCCCACAGCCACGTTCACGATGCCCGGGATCGAGATCTTCATTGCCTGCGGCAGGATGATCAGTCGCATGGCCTGCGGGTAGTCCAGACCAAGGCTGTCTGCGGCCTCATACTGCCCACGGGGCAAGGCTGCGAGACCACCACGGATCACCTCGGCGATATAGGCTGCCGAGAACATGGTGATCATGATCACCACACGCAGGAACAGGTCGACCGTGCTTTCCGGCGGGAAGAAGTACGCCAGCATCACCGAAGCCACGAACAGCAGCGTGATCAGAGGCACGCCGCGCACGAACTCGATGAAGATGACACAGATCCACTTGATCAGCGGCATGCTCGACTGACGACCCAGGGCCAGCACGATGCCCAGAGGCAGGGACAGCGACACACATGTCACGCCCAGCATCATGTTCAGCATGTAACCGCCAAGGTCCCGGCTTGGAACGGCCGAAAGCATCGCGTTTTCCGATGCGCCCTCGGGGATCAGAGCCCCGCCGATCAGCCAGACAGCAAAAGCTGCGGCAACTGCGCCAAAGAACCCCACGGCAAAACTGCTGCGGCCGAAGGTTTGGAACACATAAGCAGCTGCTACGAAACCAACCAGAGCCACCAACGGTGCCAGGATGGTTCCCCCCCAGATCAACCAGAAGGCCAGGAAGGGGTATACAGCGGTGAACAGCAAAAGCTTGCGCGGCAGGTCAAAGAACAGAACCGGTGCAATGGCCACAAGCAGCAGCACAAAGGCTACGTTCGGTCGCCAATAGGCGTCAGCGGGGTACTTGAACCCATAAAGGAGCTGATGCCAGCGTTCCGTCAGAACTGCAAAACAGGCGCCCGATTTTCCGGCCAGGATCTCACGACATTCCGCCAGGGAGGACGCATTCCAGACACCGTTCAACATCCACGGCATCGTGCTGGCGAGCAGCAGGTAGATCACGTAGAGCGAAACGATGGTCAGGACCGAGTTTGTGACGTTCGAGAACAGGTTATCGCGCAGCCATTTGACCACACCTGTTTCGTTCGCCGGTGGTGGCGATTCAGGGATGTTCCCGTCAGCCACAAAAGCGATGGAGTTGGTTGTTTGATCAGCCATGGCTCAGCGCTCCTTCAGCTTGACGGAGGAGTTGTAGATGTTCATCACCGTCGAGATCGTCAGCGATGCCGTCAGATAGAACAGCATCAACAGCAGGACGCATTCGATCGCGCGACCCGTCTGGTTCAGCGTGATGCCGCCCAAGGTCGCCGTGATGTCCGCATACCCCACCGCAATCGCCAGTGATGAGTTTTTGGTGATGTTCAGATACTGCGAAATCAACGGCGGGATGATCACCCGCAGGGCCTGAGGCAGTACGACCAGGTTCATAATCCGACCCTGGCGCAAGCCAAGGGCGGCCGCAGCTTCGGTCTGACCTTTCGAGATCGCCTGAATACCTGCGCGGACATTCTCCGCGATGAAGGCACCGGTGTAGATCGACAAAGCGAACCACAAAGCAATCAGCGGACCGCCGATCTTGATTCCACCTTTAAAGTTGAACCCCTTGAGCGCAGGCACTTCCCAGCTCAACCCCATGATGAGCATCAGCAGAGCAAAGGGAACAAACCAGATCGCCAGCTTAATCAGCAAGGTTTTTGGGCGTTCGCCCGTTTCTTCCTGCTTGAGGTTGGCCCAGTTGGTGACACGGCCCGACACGAACCACGATGCAACCAGTCCCGCAAGAACCGCCATCCAGTTCATGAATGCAGAGGCAAAGAGCCCGCTTTCAAACCAGGGCATCGGGACATAGACGCCGCGGTTGGTGAATGCAAATAGGTCCAGAACCATGCTGGAGGTCGCATTGTCGCCACGGAATGCGCGCGGCCCAGGCATCACCGCCGTCATGATCGTGAAGATGATGATGATCCAGATCAGCACGGGAATATTCCGGAAGATCTCAACGTAAACAGCCATCAACTTGGACACCAGCCAGTTGTTGGACAGGCGCAGAACACCAGCGATCACGCCAAAGACGGTCGCAGTTATACAGGCCAAAAAGGCAACCAGCAGCGTGTTGAGAACACCAACAAGTGCGGCGCGGGCGTGCGAAGATTGGCTATCGTACTCAACCAGACGCTGGTTGATGTCATATCCGGCGGGATCGCCGAGGAAACTGTAGGAAATGTTCAGACCTGCGGCGCGCAGGTTCTGGATAAGATTGTTGCCCAGATACCAGATGCACAGCGCCAATACGATGGCTGCAATCACCTGGAATGTCAGTGAACGATACCGGGTATCGTTGAATAGCATGGACAACCGAAAACCAGCATTAGGTGGGTCGGTCAAAGTTGACATGTTGTGGGGTCCCCGTGGCTTGCGGTTACCGTTGGTCCCGTCGGGGTTGACCCCGCTCCGCAACAGTCCGCAGCGTTATAGTGGATACGAAGAGGGCGCGAGAATTCTCGCGCCCTTTCGTTTGGCGTATTAGCGGAACGGCGGCGAGTACAGCAGGCCGCCTTCGGTCCACTGAGCGTTCAGGCCGCGTGCCAGACCGATCGGGGTTTCTTCGCCGATGTTCTGAGCAAAGATCTCACCATAGTTGCCACCGGCTGCGATGGCGCGCTTGGACCATTCAGCGTCCAGACCCAGCATCTCGCCCAGGGTACCTTCGGTGCCCAGGATACGGTTGATTTCCGGGTTGTTGGTGCCTGCCGACATCTCGCCGATGTTGGCCGAGGTGATGCCCAGCTCTTCGGCCGAGATCAGCGCGTTCAGAGTCCAGCGAACAACGTCGCCCCACTCGTGGTCGCCGTGACGAACCAGCGGACCCAGAGGCTCTTTCGAGATGATCTCGGGCAGCAGAACGTGGTCACCGGGGTTCTCGAAGGTCGCACGTGTCGCGGCCAGACCCGAGGCGTCGGTGGTGTAGACGTCACAGGCGCCAGCCAGGTACTGCTGCTGCGCTTCGGCGTTTGTTTCGATCGGAACCGGCTCGTAGCTGATGTTGTTCGAGCGGAAGAAATCCGCCAGGTTCAGCTCGGTGGTGGTGCCGGTCTGGATGCAGACGGTCGCGCCGTCCAGTTCCTTGGCCGACGAAACGCCCAGTTCCTTGGGAACCATGAAGCCCTGACCGTCGTAATAGTTCACGCCGGTGAATTCGAACTTCAGGTCAACGTCGCGCGAGAAGGTCCATGTGGTGTTACGAGCCAGCATGTCGATCTCACCCGAAGCCAACGCAGTAAAGCGTGTCTTACCGGTGGTCGGCACGAACTCGACTGCGCTGGCATCACCCAGAACAGCGGCCGCAACGGCGCGGCACACAGCCACGTCAAAACCTTTCCATTCCCCATTTGCATCCGGCGCCGCAAAGCCAACCAGACCTGTGGTCACACCACAGTTCAGCTTGCCGCGTGCCTTGACGTCATCCATCGTGCCCGCTGCTGCAGCTGCTGCTGCCAGACCGGCGACGGTGAACGCGCCCAAAAATACGGTTTTTTTCATTTTTACCTCTTCCTGATTTTCCACCCCTTTGTGGAGCGGTTCGACCGGCATGAGTTTTTGCCGGAACGTTTACCAAAAAGGGATCTCCCCTTTAGTGGGGCCAAGTTTGGGCGCAATCATCACAAAACGTCAAGGGTAGGATCATAGAAATCAATGATCTGACAGGTCCGGTTTACCCTGGGTCACCTGATTCAGCTGTGATGCAAAGGATCAACCCGATACGTCAAAGAACCGTTTTGCGTGTAAAAAGGACTGCCGCTTTATCTCTGCGTGTTCGCTGGCTTCGTCGTCGGCGCCCCATTGCTCCTCTTGCCACAGCTCGTCTACACGCGAAATGCGCCAAATCTCGTCCGCTTCACGCCAATTTCTGGCAGCCGCGAATCCCAAGATCAAAGACCCAGACAGGCTGACAAGGTCATGAAAGGCCGCCAAGTGGAACGCCCCCAAAGCGTGAACCTGGGGCGACAAAACATCCAGAACCTCACGCGATTGTGGTTCATGCACCACCCCAAAGACCGGTTTCAGACGCGCGCCCAGATTTTCTGCTGCCCAATCCAACGCCGGAGACCATTGTTCGTCCTGCCGGTTCACCAATTCCTGCGGGTGGGAGGCGCGATAACACAGCAAATCCGAATCGCCATAAGCGGCCAACATGTCGGCCACTTCGGCGTGTTGAATACGAACCTTGTCGATGGCGGCATTGGCCGATCGGGTGAATGGCATGGTGGCTGGATCCACCTCGCCCTCTTGCGCGTCCCATTCTTCAGCGATGGCTTGGGCCATGGCTTGGGTTGGAACGATCAGCCCGGCCTTGGCCGGTGTCTTCACCCTGCGGCCGTCCAATTCGACAGTGAATCCACCGTCTGCCTCGACTACGGTGCTGTTGGTCCAAAACCGTTTGGGTTTCCACTCGCTCATGTCTCAGGTCCAGATTTGCGCCAACGCGTCAGGCAATTGGTCGAATGTATCAATGATGGTGTGTGCCGAGGCCAGCGCCGATGGCTTGTGATAGCCCCAGCTGACCCCAATCCCGGCTACGCCAGCGGCAGCAGCCATATCCATGTCAAAACTGGTGTCGCCGATCATCACGCAATTTGCGGGCTCAACCCCCGCCTCATCCATCGCGGCATGGATCATCGAAGGATGTGGTTTCGACGGATGAAAATCAGCGACCTGCCGCGTCACGAACAAGCGTTCCATCCCGTGCGCCTCGATCAACCCATCAAGACCGCGTTTGGACTTTCCGGTCGCAACACCCAACAGGTTCTCGGGCACCGCATGCAGTACCTCAAGCATCTCCATCGCGCCCGGGTAAAGCGGCGAATGCGCCGCCCCTTGCGCCAGTCGCTGGTCGCGGTAGCTGTCTTTGTAGCCTTGCACCAATTGGGCCCGAACGCCCCCATCCTGCTCGGGTGCCAGCCGTTCCATCGCCTGAGGCAGAGACAAACCAACGATGGACAAGATCGTCTGCCGTGCGGGCACCGTCAGGCCAGCCTTGTCAAAGGCAGCCGTCATCGACCCGACAATCGCCGCCTGGCTGTCGACCAAAGTGCCATCCACATCAAAGAGGATCAGCCGCAGATCCGCGGTCATCGCAGTTCCTCGAACGGGTCGTCCGCCGCCAGATCCTCGGTCCAGCCGAGCGTATCCCAGCTTTCTTTCATGTGCTGAGGCAGTTTGGCCGTGACAGTGATCGGCTTGCGCGTGATCGGATGCTCAAAGCTCAAGGTACGTGCATGCAAATGCAGCTTCTTGCTGATGATCCCACCCAATTGCGCGCCCCAGCCGTCGCCCAGATTTTCCTGACCCGAACCGCCGTATTTGCCGTCGCCAATGATCGGGTGGCCCATGCCAGCCATATGCGCCCGCAGCTGATGGGTACGGCCCGTTACAGGTTCCATCGCCACCCAAGACGCGCGGCTGGCCACGCGGTAGAGCGTGGCATAAAGCGTATGCGCACGCTTGGCGCCCGGCGTGTCATCCACGTCGTGCGAATGGATCGGGATCATCTTTTCACCCTCACCCTGCTTGCCATGGCCTGGTGCCTTGACCAGGCCCGTCTTGATCTCACCCAAGTAGGGGGTCGGAACACCGGCCACCAAAGCCCAATAGATCTTGTGCGTGTTGCGGTGGCGAAAGGCTGCGGTCAGCCCCTTGGCGGCCTCGCGGGTGCGGGCCATGACCAGAACGCCAGATGTGTCCTTGTCCAACCGGTGCACCAGACGCGGGTTTTCATCCAGACCAAAGCGCAACGCCTCGGCCAAGCCATCCACGTGCTTTGTCTGTCCACTACCACCCTGCACCGGCAGCCCCGCGGGTTTGTTCAAGGCAATCACATGGTCATCGCGGTAGATCACGCAATCCTGGATCATGCGCGCGTCTGCCTCTTTGATCCGGGGGCGATGTTCGGCCGGTTTCTGGTCCGTCGCAGGCAACGGAGGAATGCGTACCACTTGCCCAACCTCAACCCGGCTCGATGCCTTGACCCGGCCACCGTCAATCCGCAACTCGCCTTTGCGGCACATCTTTTCGATACGGCCCTGGCTCACATGCGGAAACAGGCGGCGCAGCCAGCGGTCAATGCGCTGATCGCCGTCACCTTCGGCCACTGTGATCATCTGTACTCCGCTCATGCCCATACTCCTCTGGCCAACACCAGGCCCAACATCAGTGCCGCAATCGACAGGCCCACCGACAACGCCACATACAGCGCCGCCTGGCCCAAATCTCCGCGTTCGTAGAGGTTCACGGCTTCCAGCGAAAACGCCGAGAACGTCGTGAACCCGCCCATGATCCCAGTTGCCACCAACGGGTTGAGATGCGTCAGCCCCTTGTGCGCGGCAGTCACCACAAACACGCCCATAAGGAACGATCCGATGACGTTCACCGTCAGAATGGCGATTGGAAACTCCTGATGGCCAAACGTCCGCAGAACGCCCACGCCCGTCAGATACCGGAGCGACGCCCCGATCGCGCCGCCAAGCGCCACATGTAGAACCGAAGAAAACATGGGGCTCCCTTGGCCCGCCCTGCAGGGGATGTCAAGTTTTGCTGGCGTCAATCCGCATTGCGCTGTGCGCGCAGCTTGGCAAAGTAATCCAGCCGCTTCTTCAACTCGCGCTCGAACCCGCGCTCGACCGGTTGATAAAGCTCGGGCCGTTCCATCCCATCGGGGAAATAGTTCTGCCCCGAAAACCCATCCTCGGCATCGTGGTCATAATCATAACCCGCGCCATAACCTTGCTCCTTCATCAGCGACGTAGGCGCGTTCAGGATGTGTTTCGGCGGCGGTTCCGACCCCGATTTCTTGGCCAGCCGCATGGCGGCCTTGTAGCCCACGTAAGCCCCGTTCGATTTCGGCGCGAGCGCCAGGTAAACCACGGCCTGTGCCAGGGCCAGCTCGCCTTCGGGGCTGCCCAGGCGCTCGTACACTTCCCAGGCATGCAGGCAATGGGTCTGTGCCTGCGGGTCGGCTAGCCCGATGTCTTCGACCGCCATCCGCGTGATCCGTCGCGCCAGATAGCGCGGATCCTCGCCCCCGGTCAGCATCCGGGCGAACCAATAAAGCGCAGCATCCGGGTCCGAGCCACGTACCGATTTGTGTAAGGCGGAAATCAGGTTGTAGTGCTCTTCGCCCGACTTGTCGTATTTGGTGGCGCGACGCATCAGACGTGTGGACAGGGCGTCCGTGTCCAGATCGGCGTCCACCTTCCACGCGGCCACCTGTTCAATCAGGTTGAGCAAAGCGCGCCCATCCCCGTCCGCCATGTCTTGCAACGCTGATCGCGCCGGGGGGAGCAACGGCAAGTCTTGTCCCAACTCGGCCTCGGCGCGCTTAGTCAGCGCCTCCAGATCCGCCTTGCCCAGACGTTCCAGCACCATGACCTGCGCGCGGCTTAGAACAGCGGCGTTCAATTCGAACGAGGGGTTTTCCGTGGTCGCCCCCACCAGCAGGATGGTGCCATCCTCCATATGCGGCAGAAACCCGTCCTGCTGCGCTTTGTTGAAGCGGTGGATCTCATCGACGAACAGCAACGTCCCCTGCCCGTTCTGACGTCGTATCTTGGCCGCCTCAAACACTTTTTTCAGGTCGGGTACACCGGTGAAAATGGCACTGATCTGTACGAAGTGCAGGTCGCTTTCATCCGCCAGCAATCGCGCAATGGTGGTCTTGCCCACTCCCGGCGGCCCCCAGAAGATCAAGCTCGACAAACTGCCCGAGGCCAGCATGACGCCAAGCGGTGCATCAGGCCCCAAAACCTGCTGCTGCCCGATCACCTCGGCCAAGGACTGCGGGCGCAACCGATCTGCCAAGGGCCGGTGCCGGTCGGCTTCGGCCTCAGGCTTGGCGTCCGTTTCTGTGCCTGTATCGAACAGATCACCCATGGGTCACAACCGGAACCTTAGGGACAGTTTCTGACCGCGCCGCTGCAAATCCAACCGCACCCACCGCCCGGTGTCGGTCAGGGCTTTGCGCACGTCAGTCGTCGTAAGCATATCCTCGCCATTGATTCCGGCCACGATATCACCATGCTGGAGACCCGCACGCGCGCCATAGGGGCCCGGATCGATCACAACCACACCCTCGGCTGACAGCGGCAAACCAAGATACGAGATGACGGCCGGGTTGGCCCGCGCAACCACAAGCCCCGGCAAAGCTGTCTGGTCATCCAGCTTGATGTCTTCAGCGGGCGGCTCATCCGGTGCCTCGATCATAGCGACACCCAACTCTTCGCGCTCGCCGTCGCGCAATCGAGTCATTGTGGACACCCCACCGATACCCGTCACTGACATGCGAAACATCATCTCGGAAGGCGAGTTCACCGGCTCGCCATCCACATGGGTCACGACGTCCCCCACCTTGAATCCGGCCTGGGTCAGGGGGCTGACCGCGTGAATATCTGAAATCACAACACCTTCGGGCAACGCCAGTCCAAGCGAGTCTGCAATGTCTGCGTTCATGGGCTGGCCGGCAATGCCCGCCCAGGGACGGACAAAGTATTCATTCCCTTGGCGCGCCTGACGCAGGAACTCGCGCACAAGGTTGGCGGGAATGGCAAAACCGATCCCGTTCGAGCCCCCCGACCGGCTGAGGATCGAGGTGTTGATCCCGATCAGATCGCCATTCACGTCAATTAGCGCCCCGCCCGAATTTCCTGGGTTGATCGGCGCATCTGTCTGCAGGAAATAGCCACGCGCTTTGCCGGTTGCCGCCCCCGATCGAGCCAGCCCTGACACGATCCCGCTGCTGACCGTCTGACCCACGCCAAACGGGTTGCCAATTGCCAGGACCAGCTCACCGACCTCCACTTGATCAGAGTCGCGTAAGGCAAGCGACGGCAGATCAGAAGCTTGATCCAACCGCAGAATAGCGATGTCGCTTTCCTCGTCCCCAAGCACAACGGTGGCCGAGTATTCACGTCGGTCCGTGGTCACGACCTGAATCTCAGACGCCATACCAACCACGTGATAGTTCGACACGACATAGCCATCATCGCTCAAGATCACACCCGAGCCCAATGAGTTTTGAACCCGTTGTTGCGGCGCACCGAAGCCACCGAAAAAATCCTGAAAGAACGGGTCGGAAAAGAACGGATTGGGCTGACCGCTGGTGATTATCTTGGCGTAGATGTTAACCACGGCTGGCGCCGCGCGCTTGACCACCGGGGCAAAACCCAACGAGATCTCGGCTTGCGACGCTGGAACACGAGTTTCGGCGATTGCGGCTGCAGGTGTCAAAAGCAACAACAGGGGCAGGATAACGCGGATCATTTTTCCTCCGGGAACGCTCAGCTACGCATGCGATATGCGGGGGTGTCCGTCGGATTGCAACCCGCCACCGGCTTGCTCAGGTTTCATCCGGAAAAATGCTGGTGCTAAGAAATACCCATCGTCCTTCGGCTTCTTCTATCATAATGCTGGCCGAAGAGCCCGTTTCCATACGCTCATCTCCGTCGCCCTCAGGATGGATCAAAGAATAGCTTGCAAAGCAATATGCCGCCCCTTCCCGAGACGTGAAATGTTGAACCGTCGCGGCCTTGTAAGTGATGTCTTGCTCGAACCATTTTGCGTGCAATGCACGTAGTTCTCGGTGTCCTATCGAGGGTCTAGAATAGGGCGTATAGACATCACCGCGTCCCTGAAACAAATCTATGATCTTCATATCGCGCGCGTTAAACGCTTGAATGTAGCTGTTCAGCAAATGCTCAATCTGGCTTTGGACAGACATGGTAATCCTCACGCTGTTTCACCAGTCTTAACACGTTAACGCTTTCGCCCAAAGAAAAACCCCCGCTCGGTGGAGCGGGGGTTCGCAATCGGCCAGCTGCCGGATGCGTTTAGTCTTCGGCGGCCTCTTCGGCGGCGACGCGGGCCTTGTCGGCGGCGCCTTTGGCATCGACGTCGCGGTCAACGAATTCGATGATTGCCATCGGGGCCATGTCACCATAGCGGAAGCCTGCTTTCAGGACACGGACGTAGCCGCCCTGACGGTCCTTGTAGCGGGGGCCCAGGACGTCGAACAGTTTGGCGACGTACTGGTCTTCTTTCAGGCGTGCTGCGGCCTGACGACGTGCGTGCAGGTCACCGCGTTTGCCCAGGGTGATCAGTTTTTCGATGATCGGGCGCAGTTCCTTTGCCTTGGGCAAAGTGGTTTTGATCTGCTCGTGCTCGATCAGCGAGCCGGCCATGTTCGCAAAGAGCGCCTTGCGGTGCTCATGAGTACGGTTCAGGCGGCGATATCCACGTGCGTGACGCATTTTGTAGTTCCTTCGTCTAGCTTTTGCTTTGTCCGATGGCCGATGCGTGTCAGCCATTCACCTTGGGGCGGGTTTGCCCATGTTGTCCCCGGCAGTCCGGGCATTGATGGAGGGGACCTGAGCCCCCTCCGAAACCTTAGAAGTTGTCTTCGAACTTCTTGGCCAGATCTTCGATGTTGTCCGGCGGCCAGTCCTCGACGTCCATGCCAAGGTGCAGACCCATGCCCGACAGCACTTCTTTGATCTCGTTCAGCGACTTGCGGCCAAAGTTCGGCGTGCGCAGCATCTCTGCTTCGGTCTTCTGGATCAGATCGCCGATGTAGACGATGTTGTCGTTCTTCAGGCAGTTTGCCGAACGGACCGACAGCTCCAGCTCGTCGACTTTCTTGAGCAGCAGCGGGTTGAACTCCAGACCGTCATCTTCGTCCTGGCGACCAGCCGCTTCGGGCTCGTCGAAGTTGACAAAGATCGACAGCTGATCCTGCAGGATGCGTGCAGCAAAAGCCACGGCGTCATCCGGCGTGATCGAACCGTCGGTTTCGACCTTCATGGTCAGCTTGTCATAATCCAGAACCTGACCTTCACGGGTCGGCTGCACGTCGTACGACACTTTCTTGACAGGCGAATAGATCGCGTCGATCGGGATCAGGCCGATGGGGGCATCTTCGGGCTTGTTCTTGTCAGCCGAGACATAACCCTTGCCGGTGTTAACCGTCAGTTCCATGAACAGATCCGCACCATCGTCCAGGTGGCAGATCACGTGATCCCGGTTCAGGATCTCGATACCGGCGCTTTCGCTGATGTCACCAGCGGTAACAACGGCGGGACCTTTGGCATTGATCGACAGGCGCTTGGGGCCTTCGACTTCCATGCGCAAAGACACCTGCTTGAGGTTCAGAATGATGTCGGTGACGTCTTCACGCACACCGGCCACGCTGGAAAACTCGTGCAGAACGTTGTCGATCTGAACGCTGGTGATTGCTGCGCCTTGCAGCGAGCTCATCAGGATGCGACGCAGGGCGTTGCCCAGTGTCAGACCAAAGCCACGCTCCAGCGGCTCGGCCACAACCGTTGCTTGACGTGCTGGGTCATTGCCCGGCTTCACGTCTAGCTGGGTTGGCTTGATCAGTTCAGCCCAGTTCTTGTGGATCATGTTGTCCCTCCATTCCTGTCTGCGCCCCATGTCCAGAAAAGGTGCAGACGCCCGAGGTTTAAAATGACGGACTGGGGCCGCGTCAAATGACACAGCCCCAGCGTAATTTTGGTGTCGCTTAGACGCGGCGGCGCTTCGGCGGGCGGCAACCGTTGTGAGCAATCGGCGTCACGTCGCGGATCGACGTGATGTTGAAGCCCACTGCAGCCAGAGCGCGCAGAGCCGATTCACGACCCGAACCGGGGCCCTGAACTTCGACTTCCAGCGTCTTGACGCCGTGATCTTGTGCTTTTTTGCCTGCATCTTCTGCAGCCATCTGAGCAGCGTAGGGGGTCGATTTCCGCGATCCTTTGAAGCCCATAGTACCAGCCGACGACCACGAGATGGCGTTGCCCTGTACGTCCGAGATCAGGATCTTGGTGTTGTTGAACGACGAATTCACGTGGGCTACGCCCGAAGCGATATTCTTACGCTCTTTTTTCTTGGTACGAGTCTTATCGCGTGCCATTGATCAAACCCTCCCTTATTTCTTCTTACCAGCAATGGCCTTTGCAGGGCCTTTGCGAGTACGAGCGTTGGTGTGGGTACGCTGACCGCGAACGGGCAGGTTACGACGATGGCGCAGACCGCGGTAGCAGCCCAGGTCCATCAGACGCTTGATGTTCATCTGAGTCTCACGACGCAGGTCACCTTCGACGGTATAGTTTTCATCGATGTGCTCGCGGATTTTCAGAACTTCGGCATCCGACAGTTCGTTGACGCGACGGGTCGCTTCAATGCCCACGGCTTCGCAGATGGCTTCTGCCGAGGTGTTACCGATACCGGTGATATATGTGAGGGCGATAGGTACCCGCTTTGCAGTCGGGATATTTACGCCGGCAATACGTGCCACGTGTCACTTTCCTTTTCGTTGCGGTTCCGTAACTCCAGAACCTTTTTTCACAACGCTTTACCTTGGCAGTGTGGCCAGAGGGTCCAGCATTATTTGAGGTAGTCCTTGCACACGAAACGAATCCCGCGCGCGCGGTTGATTCCCATAGGGATAGGGGTCGATATGGGCTTTTCCCGATAGGGTCAAGCCCCAACACTAAAGTACTTCAAGAACCGCTCAACTCTACCTGCCAAACAACACATCCTTTGCAATAAAACGAGCAACAATGGCTGCAACCAAGGACACAACCAATATGCAGGCGGTTAGAACTTGAAACTCAGAAGACCAGCTCGGGCAATCCACCCGGTCACCACACAAGAATTCAAACTTGTTCTGCAAATTGGCCACAACCGATCTCAGGAACCAAACCGAAACAAAGAAAACAGACCCGAAGACAAAACTGTCTTGGATCTGTTCTTTTCGTCGTTGCTTAAAGAAGTTGAGCTTCACAGCCTCCAACTCCTGACAGATCAGGTGTCCAGAATGGCGCCAATCTCACCTTGCACGGCTTCGATCGAACCCAGGCCATCAACGTCCGAAAGCAAACCTTTGGCGTGGTAGTAGCCGATCAGCGGTGCGGTCTTCTTGTAGTATTCCATCAGGCGGATGCGCACGCTTGCTTCGTTGTCGTCAGCGCGGGCTTCTTTGCCTGCTGCAACTGCTTCGGCTGCGCGGCCCACGATACGCTGTACCAGCGTTTCATCGTCGACCTGCATCTCGATCACGGTGTCCAGCTTTTCGCCTTTTTCGGCCAGCAGCTCACCCAGGGCATCGGCTTGGGCCAGTGTCCGGGGGAAGCCGTCAAAGATGAAACCACCCTCGGCACCCTGTTCCAGCTTTTCGCGGATCAGGCCAATGACGATCTCGTCGGTGACCAACTCGCCCTTGTCCATGACCTCGGCAACGCGCTTGCCCATTTCGGTGCCGCTGCTTTTTGCTTCGCGCAGCATATCGCCCGTGCTCAGCTGTACCATGCCGCGGGACGCAACCAAGTGTCCCGCCTGAGTGCCTTTGCCCGCACCCGGCGGGCCCAAAAGAATGATGTTCATCGACGAGCGGGTCCCTTCCTGCCGCGTTTCTTACCTTTGCCACGCAGTTGGGACTTTTCAATGAGCCCTTCGTATTGGTGCGCAAGCAAGTGACTTTGTACCTGCTGAATCGTGTCCATCGTGACAGAGACGATAATCAGCACCGAGGTACCACCGAAATAAAACGGAATTGCGAACTGGCCCCGCAGGATTTCCGGCAGAACACAGACCAGCGCCAGATAGGCGGAGCCCAGAACCAGCACGCGGTTGACCACATACTCCAGGTATTTGGCGGTATTCTTGCCGGGACGGATACCCGGAACAAAGCCGTTCTGGTTCTTCAGGTTGTCGGCCACGTCGTCAGGTTTGAACGAGACGTTGAACGTATAGAAATACGCAAAAAACACGATCATCGACACGAAGAACAGCAGATAGAGCGGCTGACCCGGACCAAAGTTAGCCAGCAGCCAGGACATGATCGGACCATTTGCGGCGCCGGCCGAGAAGGTCGAGATCGTCACCGGCAGCAGAAGCAGCGAGCTGGCAAAGATGGCCGGGATCACGCCTGCGGGGTTCACCTTGACCGGCAGGTGGCTCGAACCACCGTCATAGACCTTCATACCGACCTGACGGCGCGGGTATTGAATGTGGATCTTGCGCAAGGCGCGCTCCATGAACACCACAAATGTGATGGTCACGATCACCATCAGGATCACGGCGATGATCACGGCAGGGCTCAAGGCGCCCGAACGACCCGAGGCCAGGAACTGCGCCAGTGCAGCGGGAACTTCGGCGATGATGCCAACAAAGATGATCAGCGAGATACCGTTGCCGATGCCGCGTGCGGTGATCTGCTCACCCAGCCACATCAGGAACATGGTGCCGCCAACCAGCGTGATCATGGTCGAGAAGCGGAAATAGAGGCCGGGATCGGTCGCCAAATCACCCGATTCGAGCGACACGGCCAGGCCATAAGCCTGCACGGTGGCCAGGGCCACGGTGCCGAAACGAGTGTATTGGTTGATCTTTTTGCGGCCCTGTTCACCCTCTTTCTTGAGTTGCTCAAGTTGGGGAACCATGGCCGTCAGCAGCTGCACGATGATCGATGCCGAGATATAGGGCATAATGCCAAGGGCAAAGATGCCCATGCGCCCTAGCGCGCCCCCGGTGAACATCGAAACCATACCGCCGATGCCTTGCCCCGCTTGCTCCATGAACTCTCGCAGGGCAACGCCGTCGATACCTGGCACCGGAATAAAGGTGCCCAGGCGGTAGACGATCAACAAACCCAGGGTGAACAGGATGCGGTTGCGCAGATCGGTGGCTTTGCCAAGGGCGGACCAGCTTGTGTTGGCCGCCATTTGTTCTGCTGCTGATACCATTATCGGTCTCTCTTATGAAAACGCCGCCCGGAACCGTTCTCCGGCTCGGGCGGCGTCATGGAAAACTCATGCGACTATGTAAGCGGCTTAAGCGCCGCTCACAAGCGCTTACTCTGCCGCAGCAGCTTTTGTGACCTTAAGTGAACCGCCCGCTTTTTCGACTGCTTCAACAGCAGCCTTCGATGCACCGGTTACTTCGATGTTCAGAGCGGCGGTCACTTCGCCTTTGGCCAGGACGCGGATGCCGTCCAGCTTGCGGCGAACCAGACCGGACGCGATCAGCGCGTCTTCGGTGATGGCTGCTGCGCCGTCCAGTTTCTTGGCGTCGACGAATTTCTGGATCAGGCCCAGGTTCACAACAGCGAATTCCTTGCGGTTCGGCTTGTTGAAGCCACGCTTGGGCAGACGCTGGTACAAAGGCATCTGGCCGCCTTCGTAGCCATTGATAGCCACACCCGAACGGGATTTCTGACCTTTGATACCACGGCCACCGGTCTTACCTTTGCCGGAGCCTACACCGCGGCCTACGCGGGTGCGTTTTTTGGTTGCGCCGTCGTTGTCGCGCAGTTCGTTCAGTTTCATTTCGCTTCTCCTAAGCCGGATGTGACCCTCGAAGCGAGTGGGCCAACCACGGCATTTCTTGATTTTGATTCTCGTGACGCATTGCGCCACCGGGCGCGTATAGCGGGCCTGTCAGCCTAGATCAAGCCTTTCGCCCGGTTGATCAATTGACAGGCGGGTTGACCCAACAGGTGGGTGCGAATGGACGCTGTACCGCCCGCTCGATCAACTCCAAACGATCCTGCCCATAGAACGGGTCACCGTCCACAACGTAGGTCGGCGACCCAAAAACACTGAGCTCACGCGCGTCTTCGGAAATTGCCGCAACTTTGGCCTGCGCTTCTGGTCCAGCGCCCTGCTCAATCAATGCTGGCCCGTCCAGGCCGCAGTGCTGTGCGATTGTTATCAATGTCGCCTGATCCGACAGATCCGCATCATCTCGCCAATGCGCCTCGAGAATCGCATGGGCAAAAGCATCTACCGCTGGACCCGAAGAACCAAGCGCCACAATCATGCCCGACGCCAAGCTATAGTCCGCATCGTGATACGTCGGGCGGTATTTTATCACCGGGACATCCCGGTATTCGGACCAACGTTCAATCTCGCGCCCAAAGAAGTAGTCGACATGGGCCTGCGTCCGATCACGAAACGGCAACGAGCCTTGAACTTCAACCACCGGTGAAAGATTGATCGGCTTGTGGACCAAGGTGACAGAATGCTCATTACAGATCTCGTACAACCGCCGCGATCCTAAATAGGCAAAGGCTGAATGGGCCGAGTAGTAATAGTCGATCGTGCTCATGCCAGCGAGGTTAGAGACAACTTACCCTAACGGCAAAGCAAAACCGGCCTGCGCGCGATGATCAAAGGTGGCGGAACTGGTCACCATAGACGTGGCGATTCGCGATGTCGTGGATTTCGTAGCGGCTGAAGCCGAAATCGTGCAGTTCGCGATCGGTCAGGCCGGAAAGCTCGTTCACGGTGCGGCTGTATTCGCCGCGCAGAACACGGGCTTGTTTCATGCTTTCGAATGCCGCGCGGATGCGGGTTGCCAGCGAGTGACCGAAACCTTCGTGGGTTGCAACATGTGCCATTTTTCAATTCCTCATACGGGCCGGGCCTGATTGCCCGGTTGGTTTGTTTCTGTTCTTTCTGAGACAAACCGCAGGTATGACCTGCTTGCCCTTGGGACAACGCACACTCGGGTCTTCCCGCTATGCAGCCAAAGCAACCCTAGACGAAAAAAGCCCCCGAAGGTCGGAGGCGATTGTCAGCTTTCCTAAAGAGGTCGAACCTCAGGACGGATCATAGCTGCCGTCTTCATCGTGTCGCTCTTCACCACTCAGCGCAGGGGTGAAGACGCAGACAAAGCGCATCTTGGTTTTGGTTCGCAGAATATGCGCGTCGTTCTTGTCCAGAACATAGATCGACCCGACACTCAGCTCGTGAACCTCTCCGGTGGCGACATTTTCGACTGTTCCCTCGCCTTCGATCACATAGTTGGATTCGATGTGGTTCTTGTAGTGCAGGTGTAGCTCGTTCCCCGCCTCGACCACGGTGTCATGCAGCGAGTACCCCAGCCCGTCCCGCGCGAGCAGAATACGACGACTTTCCAGGTTGTACCCCACCATGTGATCATCTGTTCCAATCACAGATGCCAAATCTTTGACGATCATCTCTCTCTCCCAACTGCCCAAACGACTGCCCAAACGTCAGCCTGCGCACTGTTTCGCAGCCGACATCCCCCGGCAACCGATTTTCGCACCTGCCAAAAGAAAAACGCCCCCGGTTTCCCGAGGGCGTTTTCCTAATTCTGACGATCAAAAAGCTTAGTCGCGCTCTTCGATGATCTCAACCAGATGCGGGATCTTGTTGACCATACCGCGGACCGAAGGAGTATCCTCCAGCTCGCGGGTCTTGTGCATCTTGTTCAGGCCCAGGCCAACCAGAGTGGCGCGCTGGTCGGCGGGGCGGCGGATCGGGGAACCGATCTGCTTGACGACGATGGTTTTTGCCATGGATCGCTCTCCTTACGCTTCAGCTTCGGCGGCAGCCGGTGCTTCGTCCCGCTTGGGCAGGATGTCAGCAACTTTCTTGCCACGACGCTGTGCAACCGAACGGGGGCTGGCTTCTTTTTTCAGCCCGTCGATGGTGGCGCGGATCATGTTGTACGGGTTCTGCGAGCCGATCGACTTGGAAACCACGTCTTTCACGCCCAGCATTTCGAATACAGCACGCATCGGACCACCGGCGATGATACCAGTACCTTCCGGAGCGGTCCGCATCACAACCTTGCCTGCGCCGTGACGACCTTCGACGTCGTGGTGCAGGGTACGGCCTTCGCGCAGGGGCACGCGAACCATCTGGCGCTTGGCTTGCTCGGTGGCTTTACGAATGGCCTCAGGGACCTCTTTCGCTTTACCTTTGCCAAAGCCAACACGGCCTTTCTGATCGCCGACAACCACCAGAGCGGCGAAGCCAAAACGCTTACCACCTTTTACGGTTTTCGATACACGGTTGATCGCAACCAGGCGATCTGCGAATTCCGGTGCTTCCTCGCGGTCGCGACGGTTGCCCCGGCGGTTTTCACGTTCTGCCATGAGTGGCATTCCTTTCATAAAGGCGTCTGGCGCCTATCTGTCCAATCCTGGTGGGTCCCAATCAGGACCGGAACCCCCGGATCATCGGGGCGGTGCGTGCACCGCCCACACTGTTTAGATCTTGAGACCACCTTCACGGGCAGCGTCGGCCAGAGCCTTCACCTTGCCGTGGAACAGGAAGCCGCCGCGATCAAAGTAAGCTTCTTCAACGCCAGCTTTCTTGGCACGCTCGGCAATAGCCGCGCCCACCTTGGTAGCTGCTTCGACGTTGTTCTTGCCAACGACGCCCAGATCTTTTTCCAGGGTCGAGGCCGAAGCCAGAGTCACGCCACGAACATCGTCGATCAGCTGGACGCTGATGTTCTTGTTCGAACGGTGAACGGACAGACGCGGACGTCCGGCGTTCACTTTGCGAAGTTTGTTCCGGACGCGCAGGCGGCGCTTGAGGAACAGGGTCCGTTTGCTGTTTGCCATCTGTCTGGTCCTTACTTCTTCTTGCCTTCCTTACGGAAGATGAACTCGCCCTTGTAGCGGATGCCTTTGCCTTTGTAGGGCTCGGGCTTACGCCATGCGCGGATTTCAGCAGCAACCTGGCCAACCGCCTGTTCGTCGATACCTTCGACAACAATCTCGGTTTGCTTAGGCGCCGTGATGGTCACGCCTTCGGGGGCCACATAGTCAACGTCGTGCGACAAACCCAGGTTCAGCTTCAGGGTGTTGCCCTGCATCTGAGCCCGGTAACCCACACCCTGGATCTCCAGCTCTTTTTTGAAGCCGGTGGTCACGCCTGCAACGAGGTTCGCAACCATGGTGCGGGACATGCCCCACTGCTGACGAGCACGCTTGGACGAGCCGCGCGGGTCGATTTTGACAACGTTGTCTTCGACGCTCAGAGTCACGTCGTCAGTTGCCGAGAAGCTGCGGGTCCCCTTCGGGCCTTTGACTTCGATGGTCTGGCCGGACACCGACGCGGTTACACCGCTGGGCAGTTCGACCGGTTTCTTACCAATACGAGACATTGCAGACCTCCTTAGAAGACGGTGCAGAGCACTTCGCCACCAACATTGTTGGAGCGAGCGTTTGCATCCGACATCACGCCTTTCGGAGTGCTGACAATCGACACGCCCAGGCCCTGACGGACCGACGGGATGTCATTGACGCCCATGTACACGCGACGACCGGGCTTCGAGACCCGCTTCAGTTCGCGAATGACAGGAGTGCCTTCGTAGTACTTCAGGCTGATTTCGATGGCCGGGTGGCCGTCGGCACCAGTGGTTGCTTCATAACCGCGGATGTAACCTTCGTCCGCCAGCACATCCAAAACCCATGCCCGCAGCTTCGAAGCCGGGGTCATGACGGTGGATTTGCCGCGCATCTGAGAGTTACGGATACGGGTGAGCATATCGCCGATAGGATCGTTCATATCTATGTCTCCCTTACCAGCTCGATTTCACCATGCCGGGGATCTGACCAGCAGAGCCCAGCTCGCGCAGCGCAATACGGCTGATCTTCAGCTTACGATAGTAAGCGTGAGGACGGCCGGTCAGCTGGCAGCGGTTGTGCAGACGAGTTGCCGAGCTGTTGCGCGGCAGTTTCGCCAGTTTCAGACGCGCTTTGAAACGCTCTTCCATCGGCTTGCTTTCGTCATTCGCGATCTCTTTGAGCTCGGCACGTTTGGCAGCGTATTTTGCCACCAGGCGCTCGCGCTTCTTCTCGCGTTCGATCATTGCTTTTTTAGCCATGTCTTTTCCCTCCGGCGCTTACGCGTTGAACGGCATGTTGAAAGCTTTCAACAGTGCCTTGCCTTCAGCGTCGGTGTTCGCTGTGGTGGTGATTACGATGTCCATGCCCCAGGTCTCATCGACTTTATCAAAGTCGATTTCGGGGAACACGATGTGCTCTTTCATGCCCATGGCAAAGTTGCCACGACCGTCGAAAGAAGGTTTCACACCGCGGAAGTCACGGATACGCGGCATCGCGATGGTGATCAGACGGTCCAGGAATTCGTACATCCGGTCACCGCGCAGGGTCACCTTGGCACCCAGAGGCATGTCTTCACGAACACGGAAGCCCGCGATCGATTTCTTTGCCTTGGTGGACACAGCTTTTTGACCAGCGATTGCAGTCAGATCTTCGACAGCCGATTTGGCTTTCTTCGAATCTTTGACAGCTTCAGCACCACAACCGATGTTCAGAACGATTTTTTCCAGCTTGGGCAGCTGCATGTCGTTCTTGTAGCCGAACTCTTCTTTCAGAGCGGCACGGATGGTTTCAACGTACTGAGTTTTCAGACGCGGGGTGTAGGTTGCGTTATCAAGCATCGATCACGTCCCCTGTGGTCTTGGCGAAGCGGACCTTCTTGTCGCCTTCCATGCGGAAGCCAACGCGAGTTGCTTTGCCGTTTGCGTCCAGCAGTGCCAGGTTCGACAGTTCGATCGGCATCGCTTTGGGGATGCGACCGCCCTGGCTGTTCTGGGTCTGACGGGTGGCGCGGATTGCGACGTTCACGCCGTCAACCACTGCTTTGCCTGCGGACGGGTCAACCGAGGTGATTGTACCCTCTTTGCCCTTGTCCTTACCGGCCAGCACGACGACTTTGTCGCCTTTGCGGAGTTTAGCAGCCATTGTTACAGCACCTCCGGAGCAAGCGAGATGATTTTCATGAAGTTTTTCGCGCGCAACTCACGAACAACCGGGCCAAAGATACGGGTACCTACGGGCTCGTTGTTGTTGTTCAGGATGACAGCGGCGTTGCGATCAAAACGGATCGCGGTGCCGTCTTCGCGACGTACTTCTTTGGCGGTGCGAACGACGACGGCCTTACGGACATCACCTTTCTTCACGCGACCGCGCGGGATGGCTTCCTTAACCGAAACGACAATGATGTCGCCTACGGATGCGTACTTACGCTTGGAGCCACCCAGAACCTTGATGCACTGAACTCGGCGAGCGCCGGAGTTGTCAGCAACATCCAGGTTTGTTTGCATCTGGATCATGTGGTTTCTCCCGACCTATGGGGGGCCGATGCGTGGCCTGGTCCCCAGGGTTTCGACTCTGTCGAGTCGTCCGGGAAGCTTAAGAGTTAAGCTTCCAGAACTTCCCAACGTTTCGTTTTCGATTTCGGCGCGCATTCGATGATGCGTACAGAGTCGCCGACCTTGAAAGCGTTCTTTTCATCGTGAGCCCGGTACTTCTTGGACTTACGGATGGTTTTCTTCAGAACGGGGTGCGTGAAACGACGCTCAACCGAGACGGTTACGGTCTGGGCGTTGGCGTCCGATGTCACGGTGCCTTGCAGGATACGTTTGGGCATACTTCAGGCTCCTTATTCTGCAGAAGCTGCGGCAGCAGCTTTTTCGTTCAGGATGGTCTTCACGCGGGCAGCATTGCGGCGAGCCGCCTTGATGCCTGCAGTGCTTTCCAGCTGACCGGTTGCCTGTTGAAAGCGCAGGTTAAAGCTCTCTTTCTTCAGGTTTGCGAGTTCCTCGCGGAGCTGGTCCGGAGTCTTGTCACGAAGTTCTTGGGCGTTCATCGCCTTTTTCCTTTTCTCAAAACACCAGAAGGCCCCGTAAACGGGTCACCTTGGACCTGGTGGATGAATACAACAAATGCGAATCCCCCGACTCAGCCGGGGGGACGTGCAAGATGCCGCTACATAGGGGAGGTTCGAGGTGGGGGCAAGGGAAAGTTTGAGACCAACAGAACTTGCAGTTTTTGTCTCTATCTTTCGATCCTACCATACAGACTCAAAATCCGTCCACGCATACTACACCTTCGAAGAAGTTCACGTATTGACTCTCTTTTTAGAATACCTGTTACAACTACGCTACCTTTCATCATGGATCATTTATGGACGCTCATTGAATACTGATGAATTTCAATACTGGCTTGAGCTGGCGGCAATAGCATTTGGGGTAATGGTTGCTTGCGTTACCATTTTCGCGCAGGTCAGCAAAGGCGTCGAAAAGCTATTGGTGTACCGCAAGTCCGTCAAAGACCGCCGCAGCACACGCAATCTGTTGATCCGCCCTGAACCCGAAGAAATCGCAAAATACAGCATCAAAAATCACCAAGATCTTCGTGCAGAGCAACAGCAACACGAACAAGAGCTTGAAAGAAGAAACCTCGTAAGGTCCATTGAAATATCGGTTAGGACAAAAGCGAGGCTTGTCACACTAATGATATTCTTTACCTTCGGTTTTGGCGTCATTGCTGCTACCTTTGCATATCACACTTTCCGTTAAGTCTATCCCAAAACGAATCCTAAACTGATGAGCGGCGCCCCTACACTGGTGGTCCACTACGGCTTTCACTTTGTGATACCCTTTGCCATTGCAAGGGTCCTGTTCGGACGTGAGAGATGGCTGACCGCTGCTCTGCTGATGATCGCCGCAAACATCATTGACGCCGATCACCTGCTGGCCACGCCGATCTTTGATCCGGACCGGTGCAGTATCGGGTTTCATCCGCTGCATTCAGGGTTGGCGGCTGCGGGCTATGGCCTGGTCCTGCTGGTCCCATCGTGGAAGGTGCGGGCCTTTGCGCTTGGGTGTTTGTGGCATCTGGCCACCGACAGCTTGGATTGCACCCTGCAGGGCACATGGGCGTTCTGACGTCACACGGCATTCAGGTGCGGGATCGACTGCATGCGGTCAGGTCCCACACCCCTCCATCGCCTTGATCAACAGATAGAACGTCATGGCCAACGTCGCGGCCAAGACCCCCTTTTCAAGCTTTGTCTGGTTGCCACGTTGGCGAAAGCTCACCAGCTCTGAGAATGCCTCGCGAAAATTCCAGTTCGTCCGGTAGAGCACCAACAGGAACAGCACCACCATCCCAATCCAAAAGGCCGGGGCCGCTGCGTCCATCGCATTCAGCAGGCAGGGATCAATCCCATCTATAATTGAAGCTAACACTGATCCGCTCATCCTCTGCCATGTTCATCGGCACCTCATGGCGCAACCAACTCTCCCACAGCAGCACATCGCCAACCTTGGGCTTCATATAAATGAAGGGCTGCAACTCACGACGCCCATCCTTGACCCGAGTTGGGGCGGCCATCATGCGACCAGACCGAGGGTCCTCGAGTTTCAACGCGCTCGCCCCTTTGGGCATCGAGACATAGGTGGTGCCTGAAATGACCGAATGCGGGTGGATGTGGCTGGCGTGCATCCCGCCTTCGGGCAGGATGTTGATCCAGAGGTCTTCGAGCTTCAATTGCCGGTCGTCCAGGTCGAACTCAAGATCCTTGGCAAATTCCGCGACATGTTGGCCCAACGACTTGATCACATCGGCAAAAATCGGGAAGCGCCACCCCAGGTCGGTCAGCGACGCATAAGATGTGTAACCAGGATAGCCGTTGGCTTCGCACCATTCCTGCCCTGCCTCGTCATCCTCGGCAATGGAATAACAAGACGCCTCCAACTCTTCGGCATCGACCTTGGGGCCGAATTCCGACAGCGCGGCGTGGTACAGACGGGTGACAAAAAGTGATTCAATCTTGGGCATGGGCTCTCTTACCCCAGCCAATGCTCAAGCGCGAGAGGTGACGAAGCAAAGAGCCTGCCATGGAATCAAATAGGGCGGCCCACTGGACCGCCCCGTTAACGTTATGCTCAGGACAGCGGCGAGCAGACCGTGGCACCCGCGGTGGTGGTGGCCAGAGTGTAACCTTCGGGGCAGCTGGCGTTACCCAGCTTGTCATAGGTCGGTGCAAATGTGACCGGCACGATCTCTTCCTGCTGAGCGCAGGCGACCAGCGTCGCGGCAACCAGACCAAGGGCAGCAAACTTCAGTTTCATCTTCAATTGTCCTCTCGTTCAAATATTGGTTCCCAGCACGTGGGACTTAGTGCGAGGAAACGCTCCTCATCTCAAGATTTGCAGAAATTCACACAGAAGTCGAATCCGATATTCATTCTTATGAATTCCAATCGGCAGAATCAGGCTGGCTATTCAGCACGTTGGCTTAGTTTTGCTGATCCCCACACGTCAACGTCCCTGCAGTCAAGCAGTCGTGCCATCGATCAGTTCCACGTCAGCCATAGTAACACCTGGCGCACCGATCAGGATATGCACCTCACGCGTTACCAATTCGTCGCTTTCATACGTCAGGATAATCCGACTGCCATCGTCGCCATCCGCCTCGCTGCGTGCACCGGCGAACGTGTATTCATCGTTCAGTGTATTCGCTTCGATCGACAGAACATCTACGCCCGCTTCGAAATCGGGAAGGCTAAATGCAACGGCACCGAGCGTTTCGTCATCGACAAAAAACATGTCGTACCCAGGTTCATAGGGATTTTCGTTTTGCTCTCGAACGTCTTCAGCGGTCAGTGAATCATCCGAGATCTCTCCCTCATCAATCAGCAGTTCAAACCGGTCAGCGCCAGCACCACCAAAAGCCTCTTGAGTCGCGACATGCGAGAAAGTCTGAAAAGGCGAAACCGGGTCGAGGCGAAGCGTATCGTCCCCTTCACCCCCATAGACCCTCGTGGTGTAACCGTCGCCCGAGTACCCTTCATACAACGCTTGAATGTAATCATCACCCGCACCGCCGTAAATATCGACATCATCTGCGTCCGAGGCATCAATCGTATCATTGCCATTGCCCCCCTCAATCACCGTGTTCGGTGATGAATATCGGTCTGAATAGCGAATGGAATCGTCGCCATCCCCGCCCGCAATCGTGTTGTCGTAATCATCAAAATCTTCCATTACGATGGTATCGTTGCCAGCCCCCCCGGACACTTCAGTGCTAGTCAAACCCAGAGAGTGAAGCCCTCCAGACGTGTCCTCCTCATCTAGCACGGCGTTGAAATCAATAAGGTCGTCGCCTTCACCGCCACGCACCTCGGCACTTTGATTGTCTTCCAACTGGTCCAGGTTGCCCGCACTCAGCGTGTCGTTGCCCATCGTTCCGACAAGATCGTTGTTTTCGTCGAGGTCAAATCCTGTGACCTCGGCAACCTCATCATCATCGTCGTCATTGGACACAATAACCCCGGCACCAACGGCCACCCCAAGACCCAAAAGCAATAAAAGTTCCAAAATCAACCCTCACAAATCATAAGTATTCCACCTAATCTTCCCCAGATTGTATATAAACTCGCTTATTTGCCAACCAAAATATGCCCGACGACCCTGATGTTTGACGTCAGGGCCGCCGTATCAAAGGTGTTTTCGCGACACCGCATTACCGGTTATTCGGCAGATGCGGATACCGCGTCTTTCATTGCATCCTCGCCCTTTTTCCAAAGATTGCCCTGCCACAATTCTTCTAGGCCGGTCTCGCCGCTGGCCCCTTTGGTGGTGAGATAGTCGTAGTAAGAGGTCGGCTTCTCACCAGTCAGGTTATAAAAATCCGGACTGCAGCGTGTGTAGAACCCATTGGTCAGATATTCGAAGAACTCGGCGCGGGTGCTGCCAAAATCGGCCTCGAAACTCTCCATCGACTGCGGGCGGTATTCGATCGCTTTATCCATAGCACGCCCCAGATCGGTTGCGATCTCGGCCATCGACTGCGGCGCCGGTCCGGTGATGTCATAGAACTTGTTGCCGTGACGTTCAGGGCCCTCGCTCAGGACCACTTCGGCAGCCGTTGCAATGTCCCGTGTCGCCACAAACGAGTTGCGGATGTCACCCAACGGGTTGCTGAACCAGCCCTCATCCCGGATCTGATCACAGTCAGTCTTGAGCAGGTGGTTCATGAAAAAGTTGTTGCGCAGCGCAGTGACCGTCAGCCCCGCGTCAATCAGCGCCTTCTCTCCCCACCAATAGTGCTGCAGCATCAGCGGAATGCCCGCCCCCGGACGCGACGCATGTGTATCGGCGTCATAAGAGGCCGTATTGGTGTCCGCGCCCATGCAGCTGACACGCACAACGTGCCTGATTGCATCCTTACGTCGACCCAGCTCCTTGCAGAATGCAAGGTGCCCTTCGAGCATGGGATCAAGCGAAGCTGAGTAAATCGCCGAAACACCATCCAATGCCGCTGCCCAGGTGCTGTTGTCCGACAGGTCGAACTTGACGACTTCATCGGCTCCCAAGGCCATCAACTGCTCGGCCTTGGCCTCGCTGAAATAACAGGCACGCACGGTGAACTGATCATTTATGGCCAGTCGCGCGACCAATTCGCGACCGATGCGCCCGGTGGCCGAGGTCACAAGGACAGTTTGCTTGGACATGGAGAAACCCTTTCATTGCCCGAACACCGAAAACAGCATCCAGGGTATTGCGTAATTGATGGCGAAACTACTGAGCTTTGACTGCAAGAATTGACCACAAGCGACAAATGATGCCGACGAAACAGCAGATCGCAAAGAAGAACCCCGCCGAGCATCTCGACGGGGTTCCAAAGTTTTTCGATTTCGACCGGATTACCAGTCTTCGCGAACCACGATACGGGTCTTGATCGGCAGTTTCATCGCGGCCAGGCGCAGGGCCTCGCGGGCGATATCGTCGTTGACGCCGTCGATTTCGAACATCACGCGGCCAGGCTTGACCTTGGCTGCCCAATAATCAACGGAACCCTTACCTTTACCCATACGAACTTCGGTCGGCTTCGAGGTGACCGGGGTGTCGGGGAAGATACGGATCCAAACGCGACCTTGACGTTTCATGTGACGCGTCATGGCACGACGTGCAGCTTCGATCTGGCGCGCGGTGACGCGCTCAGGCTGCAGAGCCTTCAGGCCATAGGTGCCGAAGTTCAGATCAGAACCGCCTTTTGCGAGGCCTTTGATCCGGCCTTTGTGCATTTTGCGGAATTTAGTACGCTTTGGTTGAAGCATTTCTCAAGCCTCCCTTAGCGACGACCGCCAGCACCGCGAGGTGCAGGGCCATCCTGGAGTTCCTGTGCTTTACGATCACGCGCTTGCGGGTCATGCTCCATGATCTCGCCTTTGAAGATCCAGGTTTTGATCCCGATGATCCCGTAGGGAGTGGTAGCTTCCACATGTGCGTAATCGATGTCGGCACGCAGAGTGTGCAGAGGCACACGACCTTCGCGGTACCATTCGGTCCGTGCGATTTCGGCGCCGCCCAGACGACCAGCCACGTTCACCCGGATACCCAGGGCGCCCATGCGCATGGCGTTCTGAACCGCACGCTTCATGGCGCGGCGGAAGGATACACGACGTTCCAGCTGCTGAGCGATCGACTCGCCAACCAACTGTGCGTCCAGCTCGGGCTTACGAACCTCAACGATGTTGAGGTGCAGCTCGCTGTCGGTCATCGTGGCAATCTTTTTGCGCAGAGTTTCGATGTCTGCACCTTTCTTGCCGATGATGACGCCGGGGCGCGCGGTGTGGATCGTGACGCGGCACTTTTTGTGCGGACGTTCGATGATCACACGAGCAATACCGGCTTGCTTGCACTCATCCTTGATGAACTCGCGGATTTTCAGGTCCTCGAGCAGCAGGTCACCATAGTCTTTGGTGTCTGCGTACCAGCGGCTGTCCCAGGTACGGTTGACCTGGAGGCGCATGCCGATCGGATTTACTTTGTTACCCATTAGGCTTGCTCCTCAACTTGACGCACCTTGATGGTGAGTTCCGAGAACGGCTTGATGATCTTGCCGAACCGGCCACGTGCCCGCGGGCGACCGCGCTTCATGGTCAGGTTTTTACCCACATAGGCCTCGGCGACGATCAGTTCATCGACGTCCAGGTTGTGGTTGTTCTCGGCGTTGGCGATTGCGGACTGAAGGCATTTCTTCACGTCTGCTGCGATACGCTTGTTCGAGAAGGTCAGATCGGTCAGAGCGCGATCAACCTTCTTGCCGCGGATCATCGCTGCAACCAGGTTCAGTTTCTGCGGGCTGGTGCGAAGCATGCGGGTTTTCGCCATTGCTTCGTTGTCTGCCACGCGGCGGGGGTTCTTTGCCTTGCCCATGACTTACTTCCGCTTCGCTTTTTTGTCAGCGGCGTGGCCATAATAGGTGCGAGTTGGCGAGTATTCACCGAACTTCTGACCAATCATGTCTTCCGAGACGTTGACGGGAATGTGCTTCTGACCGTTGTACACACCAAATGTCAGGCCCACGAACTGGGGCAGGATGGTGGAACGACGCGACCAGATCTTGATCACTTCGTTACGGCCCGATTCACGAGCAGCTTCTGCCTTTTTGAGAACGTAAGCGTCAACAAAAGGGCCTTTCCAAACAGAGCGAGACATGAATTAACGCCCCTTCTTCTTGGCGTGCCGCGAGCGGATGATCAGCTTGCTGGACGCTTTGTTCTTGTTGCGGGTGCGTGCACCCTTGGTCGGCTTACCCCAAGGCGTCACCGGGTGACGACCACCCGAGGTCCGGCCTTCACCACCACCGTGGGGGTGGTCGATCGGGTTCATAACCACACCACGAACCGACGGGCGGATGCCTTTGTGGCGCATACGACCGGCTTTACCGTAGTTCTGGTTGGAGTTGTCGGGGTTCGACACGGCACCAACGGTGGCCATGCATTCCTGACGCACCAGGCGCAGTTCGCCCGAGCTCAGGCGGATCTGAGCGTAACCGCCGTCACGACCAACGAACTGAGCATAGGTACCAGCAGCGCGGGCAATCTGACCGCCTTTGCCGGGCTTCATTTCGATGTTGTGAACGATGGTACCGATCGGCATGCCCGAGAACGGCATTGCGTTGCCCGGCTTGATGTCGGCCTTTGCCGAGGCAACAACGGTGTCACCAACAGCCAGACGCTGCGGAGCAAGGATGTATGCCTGCTCGCCGTCTTCGTATTTGACCAGTGCGATGAATGCAGTCCGGTTCGGGTCGTATTCGATCCGTTCAACGGTTGCTGCCACATCAAATTTGTTGCGTTTGAAGTCAACGATCCGGTAGAGGCGCTTTGCCCCACCACCGCGGCGTCGCGATGTAATCCGTCCGGTGTTGTTCCGGCCGCCCGATTTCGTCAGACCCTCGGTGAGGGCTTTGACGGGGCGTCCTTTCCAGAGCTCCGAACGGTCGATCAGCACCAGCCCGCGCTGGCCCGGCGTCGTCGGCTTATACGACTTGAGTGCCATGCTTTCTGTCTTCCGTTTAGCGTGCGTGTCCTTAGGTTCTTGTCTTTGGACCCGCTATGTTAAAGGCCCCCTTTCGCGCGGATAAACCCGCTACTGAGGTGCCCAGGATGTAGGGCCCCGAAGGTCCCCGATTCAAATATCAGAAGCCCCGGAACGAATCCGAGGCTGCACGATTGGTGCGGCGTATCAGAGAACATAGTAGGTGTCTATAGACAGAACAGAGATTCCGGATACCCGCATCCAAGACGGGCAAGAATCCAGATCAGCCAGCAAGTCGCGCACTCACTTCTTGTCGCGCGCGGCCTTCTCTTCTTTGGTCAGCTTGTTGTTCCAAACATTCTTGCTCAGCCCCAATTCGGGTTTCGCAGGCTTGGTCTTGCCAACACTCACCTTACCGCCCTTGTCCAGGTACTCCTGAATAAGAGCGTCATCTGTCGTTTCTTTGGGGACATGTTTCATACAAGGGAGCCTAGCCACCCAAAGCCTCTGACACAACGACAGTTCAGTGAAATTATCCCGGATAACTTGCAGAGGTGCGAACTCAAAGCGTCATGCCGTGCCGGCGTCGTCTCGCGGGGTGGCGCTCAAATGGGTGAGCGGGCCACTTTGTGGCGCAAAGAGCATCCGACCTGACTGTTATGCGAGACCTCACCAAAGCGCCTCCCCATGGGGCGGGACGGCGCTGGCACGGCGGCCTGTGGCCTTGATTCCGCGCCCATTAGGCAACAAGTTGTCAGCATAGCCCGCCCTAACGCTAAGTGTAAGAATGAGAAAAGAAAACGAACGGCGACAACTGACTCGAATGCTCAGCGCTATGGGTGATTTTAGGCTCGCGCTCAGCGCTGCGGACTTCCTTTGCGAAGCTGACGCGAACGAAAGGTATGATATAGAAACCCTTCGCCGTTTCAGATGCTATGAGCAAACTGCCATTATCTCCTACGCGCGACCATTTACACAATCCAAAGGCGGCTTTCCAAGCTTAAGTCTGAAGATGTGTGATGTGACACTTTCTACCAATGAAAAAGAACTTCACGAACGCGTTCTTAAGTTAAGAAACAAGATGGTCGCGCACAGTGACCCAGAGATGATGAATTTTGCCTCCAGTACATTTGACATGTCTGAAGTTGTTGGAAAAAAGCATTTTGCCTTGTTTTCCAAGCACGACGAAGGCCTTCAGTTTCATCAATCAACGGACCAGTTTCGATTCATAGACTTGATTACAAAAGTGCAAGCGGGACTCTACCAAAGACTTCACCAAAGTGCCCAAGATCTCCCTAACGCTCTAGAAATGAAAGTCCATTTTCAACCCGACTAACAAAAAACCCCCCGCCTTTCAGCGAGGGGCTTTCAAATTTTCAGAGAGGCTAATCTCAGAGTCCGGTGGACACGTCGATTGTGTTGCCTTCTTCCAGCATCACATAGGCCTTCTTCACGTCTTTACGCTTGCCCAGCTGGCCGCGGAAACGCTTGACTTTACCTTTGGTGATGGTGGTGTTGACCGCTTTGACCTTCACACCAAACAGGGCCTCAACGGCCTCTTTGATCTGAGGTTTGTTGGCGTCGATCGACACTTCGAACACAACCGCGCCGTTCTCGGACGCCATGGTTGCCTTCTCGGTGATGACCGGCTTGCGGATCACGTCGTAGTGTTCTGCCTTCGCGCTCATTTCAGTCGAGCCTCCAGTGCTTCGACACCCGCTTTGGTGATCACCAGCGTGTCACGCTTGAGGATGTCATAGACGTTTGCGCCCATCGTCGGCAGGATATCCAGGCCTTCGATGTTCTTCGACGCTTTCAGGAACCCTTCGTTGACCGCAGCACCGTCGATGACCAGAGCGCGTTTCCAGCCCAGGTTTGCAACCTGTTTGGCCAGAGCGGCGGTCTTGCCCTCGGATGCTGCATCTTCGATCACGACCAGTTCGCCGGCTTTCGCCTTGGCGGACAGAGCGTGACGCAGACCCAGCTTGCGGAACTTCTTGGGAAGGTCGTGGCCGTGCGAACGCGGGGTCGGACCCTTGTAGATACCACCCTTGCGGAAGATCGGCGCGTTGCGGTCGCCGTGGCGTGCGCCACCGGTGCCCTTCTGGCGATAGATCTTCTTGGTCGAGTAGGAGGTTTCCGAACGGGTCTTTACCTTGTGGGTACCGGCCTGCGCGTTGTTGCGCTGCCAGCGGACCACACGGTGCAGGATGTCCGCGCGGGGCTCGAGGCCGAACAGGTCTTCCGACAGTTCGATGTCGCCTGCTTTGCCGCCATCCAGTTTGATCACGTCAAGTTTCATGCTTCACCACCTTCCGCGGGTGCTTCTTCAGCAGGTGCTTCAGTTGCGGCCGCTTTAACAGCTGCCGGGAACGGCAGACCTTCGGGGGCTTTCTTCTTCACGGCGTCCTTGACGGTGACCCAGCCACCTTTGGAACCGGGAACGGCACCCTTGATGAAGACCAGACCACGGTCGGCGTCGGTTTTGACAACCTCCAGGTTCTGGGTGGTGACACGGGCAGCACCCATGTGACCGGCCATCTTCTTGCCTTTGAAGACTTTGCCCGGATCCTGACACTGACCGGTCGAACCGTGCGAACGGTGGCTGATCGACACACCGTGCGAGGCGCGCAGACCACCAAAGTTCCAACGCTTCATCGCACCGGCGAAACCTTTACCGATCGAGGTGCCCGAAACGTCAACCTTCTGACCTTCCAGGAAGTGCTCGGCCGAGATTTCAGCGCCAACTTCGATCAGCGCGTCCTCGGACACGCGGAATTCGACCAGCTTGCGCTTGGGCTCAACCTTCGCACCTGCGAAGTGGCCGCGCATAGCTTTGGAAACGCGCTTAACTTTTGGGGTGCCCGCGCCCAGCTGAACGGCAGTGTAGCCGTCTTTGTCAGCCGTACGCTGAGCCACAACCTGCAGGGCGTCCAACTGAAGAACGGTCACAGGGATCTGCTTGCCGTCTTCTTTGAACACGCGGGTCATGCCCACTTTCTTTGCGATAATACCAGAGCGCATAATCAATACCCTCCGATCTTACGACTGCAGTTTGATCTCGACGTCCACACCAGCGGCGAGGTCGAGCTTCATCAGCGCGTCAACGGTCTGGGGGGTCGGATCAACGATGTCGAGCAGACGCTTGTGCGTCCGGATCTCGAACTGGTCACGGGATTTCTTGTCAACGTGGGGGCCACGCAGAACAGTGAATTTCTCGATCTTGTTCGGCAGGGGGATCGGGCCACGAACGTTGGCTCCGGTCCGCTTGGCAGTGTTGACGATCTCTTGTGTGGACGCATCCAACACGCGATAGTCAAATGCCTTCAGCCGAATACGGATGTTTTGGCTTTGCATAAGCATGTGCCTTTTCTTAGGCGTTGAGGTTGAGAGGAAGGGACAGCGCTCACCGCAACCCCTCATCGAACCCAAAAGGCGGGAATCACCCCGCCTTGATGTTCTTCATGAGAACTCGCGCGATCTACAGGGGTATGAGGGGTTTGGCAAGGCCAATCGTGCAAAGGTTTACCAGCCACAGTATGTAATGTGTTACAAGCTTCCTAGAAAGACGCTCTCAAAGCTATACACCTACATTTAACTCTTTGGCTTGCCGTGGGCCACCTCGGCTTTCTTCGTTGTCCATGAGGACACTGCTCAGCCGTTCGTTCCAGTTCAGCACCAATTCTTCGGTTACCAGAGGCGTACTGTCCCCCTTTGAACGGCGGTCAAGCTCCCTCAAAAGCGTGAACTTCATTTCACTATCCAAATCAGTCAATGCAATGTACACTTTCCTCCGGCGAAGATGGTCCTCTCTTAACGTAAGAACGGCAGAAATGGTTGTCACAAAGGAAATTGTTGCCCCCGCAATGATTGCAAGCACCTGCCATTCCAAGTGAATAAAGATAATCGAAAGGGCCCCAAAAAGCGCCACGGCAATTTGGAAGTAAACAAACTGCCTCTCGGATTTACGGCTATTCTCAAGGAAGAAGCCTCTTTGACCAGATACACCTTGCCCCACGTGTGCAAGTATCGTCGCGTGCTCCGAAAAATTTTCTAGCAAAAAACTTGAATCATAAAAGTAGTTGTCGCGGCCAACACCATCAATGATCTGTTCACGCATACTATCCCTCTAATACTGTCTCCAAAAATACGGAATTAGGGTAGTCAATTTTCAAAACCCAAACAACTATAGTGAAGCAAGAAAGGCCGCTCCGGTTGGAGCGGCCTTTCTGTTTCTTCTCACCGGTGTGGCTTTCGGGAGCTTTTCCTTGCGGCAAAAGCCCCTGTCGCCACTGGCCAGAGTTTCCTGGGGAAACTCGACCTTACTCAGTGATTTTCGACGCACTATGTTCGAGCGTCTCGGGATCACCAAATCCAAAAGAAAAGGGCGCCCCGAGGGACGCCCTTTCCGTCTGATCATTCGCTAAAGCGAATTATTCGGTGATCTTCGACACGACGCCGGCGCCGACGGTGCGGCCGCCTTCGCGGATCGCGAAGCGCAGGCCCTGCTCCATCGCGATCGGCGCGATCAGTTCAACGTCGAACTTCAGGTTGTCGCCAGGCATGACCATTTCGGTGCCTTCGGGCAGGTTCACGGTGCCGGTGACGTCAGTTGTACGGAAGTAGAACTGAGGACGGTAGTTGGCGAAGAACGGCGTGTGACGGCCACCCTCTTCCTTGGTCAGGATATAGGCTTCGGCTTCGAACTTGGTGTGCGGCTTGACCGAACCCGGCTTACACAGAACCTGGCCACGCTCAACGCCGTCACGGTCAACACCACGCAGCAGGGCGCCGATGTTGTCGCCTGCTTCACCACGGTCCAGCAGCTTGCGGAACATTTCAACGCCGGTGCAGGTGGTTTTGCTGGTGTCGCGGATGCCGACGATTTCGATTTCGTCGCCAACGTTGATCACGCCACGCTCGACACGCCCCGTAACAACGGTACCACGGCCCGAGATCGAGAACACGTCTTCGATCGGCATCAGGAACGGCTGGTCAACAGCGCGCTCAGGGGTGTCGATGTAGTCGTCAACAGCCGCCATCAGTTCCTTGATTTTCTCTTCGCCGATTTCAGGCTTGTTGCCTTCCATCGCGGCCAGAGCCGAACCTGCAACGATCGGAATGTCGTCGCCCGGGTAGTCGTACGAAGACAGCAGCTCGCGGATTTCCATTTCCACCAGTTCCAGCAGCTCTTCGTCGTCGACCTGGTCAACTTTGTTCATGAAGACGACCATCTTCGGGATGCCAACCTGGCGGCCCAGCAGGATGTGCTCGCGGGTCTGCGGCATCGGGCCGTCAGCTGCGTTCACAACCAGGATCGCGCCGTCCATCTGCGCCGCACCGGTGATCATGTTCTTCACATAGTCAGCGTGGCCGGGGCAGTCGACGTGTGCGTAGTGGCGGTTTTCGGTCTCATACTCGACGTGTGCGGTCGAGATGGTGATGCCGCGGGCTTTTTCTTCAGGTGCGCCGTCGATCTGGTCGTAGGCTTTGAAGTCGCCAAAATATTTGGTGATTGCTGCGGTCAGCGTGGTCTTGCCGTGGTCAACGTGGCCGATCGTGCCGATGTTGACGTGCGGTTTTGTACGCTCAAACTTTTCCTTTGCCATGGTGATGGCCTCCTTTTTCGGTAATGTAGGGAGCCCGTCAACCGAGCTCCCTCAAATTTTCGCTTATGCGTATTTGGCCTGGATCTCTTCCGAGATGTTGCCAGGGACCGGATCGTAGTGATCGAACTGCATGGTGAACTGGGCACGGCCCGACGACATCGAACGCAGGGTGTTGATGTAGCCGAACATGTTCGCCAGCGGAACAAACGCATCAATTGCGATGGCGTTGCCGCGCGGCTCTTGGCCCGACACCTGACCGCGACGCGAGGTCAGGTCACCAATGATACCGCCGGTGTACTCTTCCGGGGTGATCACTTCGACCTTCATCACCGGTTCCAGCAGCTTGGCGCCCGCTTTCTTCATGCCTTCGCGCATGCCCATACGAGCAGCGATTTCAAAGGCCAGAACGCTGGAGTCAACGTCGTGGAACTTACCGTCGATCAGGGCAACCTTGAAGTCGATCACAGGAAAGCCGGCCAGCGGGCCGCTATCCATGACGGACTGGATGCCTTTTTCAACACCGGGGATGTATTCCTTGGGAACAGCGCCACCAACGATGCGGCTCTCGAACGAATAACCTTCGCCAGCTTCTGTCGGCGAGATGATCATCTTGACCTCGGCGAACTGCCCCGAACCACCCGACTGTTTCTTGTGGGTGTAGGTGTGCTCGACCTCTTTCGAGATGGTCTCACGATAGGCAACCTGCGGCGCACCGATGTTCGCCTCGACCTTGAATTCACGCTTCAGACGGTCAACCAGGATGTCCAGGTGAAGTTCGCCCATGCCTTTCATGATGGTCTGGCCCGATTCCAGGTCAGTTTCCACACGGAAGGAGGGGTCTTCTGCAGCCAGACGACCCAGACCCTGAGACATTTTCTCTTGGTCTGCTTTGGTTTTCGGCTCAACCGCGATCTCGATCACCGGATCGGGGAAGGTCATGGTTTCCAGAACCACCGGATCGTTCTGTGCACACAGGGTGTCACCGGTTGTGGTGTCTTTCAGACCTGCCAGCGCGATGATGTCGCCCGCGAACGCTTCGGTGATTTCCTCACGATCGTTCGAGTGCATCATCATCATACGGCCAACGCGCTCTTTCTTACCCTTGGTCGAGTTCAAAAGAGTGTCGCCCTTGTTCAGGGTGCCCGAGTAGATGCGGGTAAAGGTCAGCGAACCAACGAAGGGGTCGTTCATGATTTTGAACGCCAAGCCCGAGAACGCCATGTCGTCGTCCGCGCGGCGGGCGATGTCACGGGTTTCAGTTTCGTCGCCGGGTTTGAAGCCCATGTAATCAACAACGTCCAGCGGGCTGGGCAGATAGTCGATCACAGCGTTGAGCAGCGGCTGAACGCCTTTGTTCTTGAACGCCGAACCACCCAGAACCGGAACAAACGCCATTTCCAAGGTGCCCTTGCGAAGCAGTTTGCGCAGGGTCGGAACGTCGGGCTCGTTGCCTTCCAGGTATTCCATCATCGCGTCGTCGTCCATTTCGACGGCCGCTTCGATCATCTTACCGCGCCATTCGTCGGCCATGTCCTGCAGGCTTTCGCGGATCGGTGCTTTGATCCACGACGCGCCAAGGTCTTCGCCCTGCCACAGCCATTCTTCCATGGTGACCAGGTCAACCAGGCCTTCCAACTCGGTTTCTGCGCCGATCGGAACACCAACCGGAACAGCGCGTGCGCCGGTGCGGTCTTCGATCATCTCAACGCAGTTGAAGAAGTCGGCGCCGATCTTGTCCATCTTGTTGACGAACACCATACGCGGAACCTTGTAGCGGTCAGCTTGACGCCACACAGTTTCGGTCTGGGGCTCAACACCAGCGTTGGCGTCCAGAACACAGACTGCACCGTCGAGAACCGCCAGCGAACGCTCGACTTCGATGGTGAAGTCTACGTGGCCGGGGGTGTCGATGATGTTCAGGCGGTGCTTTTCGGAATCAGCAGTCTGGCCGTCTTCGGTGCGTTCCCAGAAGGTGGTGGTCGCAGCCGAGGTGATGGTGATGCCGCGTTCCTGCTCCTGCTCCATCCAGTCCATGGTGGCTGCACCGTCGTGCACCTCACCGATGTTGTGGGATTTGCCGGTGTAATACAGGATCCGCTCGGAACAGGTGGTTTTACCTGCATCGATGTGCGCCATGATACCGAAGTTACGGTAATGGTTGAGTGTATACTCGCGTGCCATTGGTCTAATGTCCTCTGGGAATTACCAACGATAGTGGCTGAACGCTTTGTTCGCTTCGGCCATCTTGTGAGTGTCTTCGCGCTTCTTAACGGCGGTACCGCGGGACTGTACGGCGTCCAGCAGTTCACCGGCCAGGCGCTCTTCCATGGTGTTTTCGTTGCGACCGCGCGATGCGGTGATCAACCAACGAATGGCCAGGGCTTCGCGGCGCTCGGGGCGGACTTCGACGGGAACCTGATAGGTTGCACCACCAACACGACGCGAGCGAACCTCGACCGACGGTTTGATGTTGTCGAGAGCTTCGTGGAAGACTTCGACGGGTGCGCGCTTGATCTTGTTCTCAACGCGGTCCAGCGCGTTGTAGACGATCTTTTCTGCGACCGACTTTTTACCGTCGATCATCAGGTTGTTCATGAACTTGGTCAGAACCTTGTCGCCAAATTTGGCGTCAGGCAGGACTTCGCGTTTTTCGGCGGCGTGACGACGTGACATATCAGCCTCTCCTTCTTACTTAGGACGCTTCGCGCCGTACTTCGAACGACGTTGCTTACGGTCTTTGACGCCCTGGGTATCCAGAACACCGCGAAGGATGTGGTAACGCACACCGGGAAGGTCTTTTACACGACCACCACGGATCAGAACCACCGAGTGCTCCTGAAGGTTGTGGCTTTCACCCGGGATGTACGAGATGACCTCGAAACCGTTGGTCAGGCGCACTTTGGCGACCTTACGCATAGCCGAGTTCGGCTTTTTCGGTGTAGTGGTGTACACGCGGGTGCAGACGCCGCGTTTCTGCGGGCACTGCTCCAGGTGCATGGACTTCGAGCGTTTTACTTTAGGCTGACGCGGCTTGCGGATCAGCTGTTGAATAGTTGGCATTCCGGTTTCTTCCCCGTTTTGCAACACACATGACATGCACGCGCGCTGCGTGCGGCTAACTTTGCTGCACTTACGCGTCCGCAAGCGCAAAATCCGCGAACGTTCCCATTCCGAGGTGAACGTCGCGGTTGGTTCTCAGAGGGCGCGAACGAAAAAAGAGTTCGGGCCTTGACCACTCCATCTCTGAAGTCGGCGGCGGGGCGACCCCCTATGCCGAGATAGCGCGCGTATATGGGGAGTCGGCCCCGGTGTCAACAGCCAGCCCAGTGCTTGCCATGGGACCGGTGCGCTGCGACAGTGTCCGGGGCATTCACGGCAGGGCAGGAGCCACAAATTGCAGGTCATTGGTATTTGCCGCTTTTCCTATCCGGGTCAAGGCGGCTTTCAGGTCGAACATGAAACCCTAGAAGACAGAATCGCCTATCTGTATTCACCTGAACGGATGGACGAGCGGTTCAAAACCTTTGAAGCTTTTACCTTGCCACCGCTTCGGGCCCAGACTGACGATGATTTTACCTTTCTGGTGGTCATTGGCGAAAGCATGCCCGACGTCTACCGACAAAGACTTGAGGCATTGCTCGAAGAAATACCGCAGGCGGTTGTACAAGCTCATCCCCCTGGTCGGCATCGCAAAGTCATGCAAAACGCCATCAATTCGGTTCGCCGCTTCGACAACGAGCCGTCGTTGCAGTTTCGAATGGATGACGACGATGCCGTAGCTCGCCGCTATGTCGAATGCTTGCGTGATGCAGCACAGGACATTCGCAAACTTTCCAGAAAACATCGCGAGATAGCAATTGATTTCAATCAGGGATTCATTGCGACGGCTGGCTCTGCTGGAATTTCTGCCAAGGCCACCAACGGCCCCTACACCACAGCAGCACTTGCCTTGATGTTCAAGCCAAGCAACCGGCTGAGCGTGATGAATTTTTCGCACGTCAAAGTGGCTCAAAAGATGCCAACCGTCACCTTTACCGGAGAGGACATGCTGGTGCGGGGGCACAATGAATATAACGACTCCCGCCAGAAACCCGGGGTCAAGAAGATACAGCTCGACCCGCTGGATGATCTGGGCGAGGAACATTTTCGCGAAGTGTTCAATATCGACGCTGATCTGGTCCGAGACCTTTATTCACCGGCGTAACAACGCGCGTTCACGGAACAAGGTAAACAGACCAGTTGCAACAACGATGCTTGCGCCCAGCAAGGTCACAGGGTCTGGCCAATCCCCGAACAGAACAAAGCCAAGCAAGAGCGCCCAGATCAGGCTGGTATAGCGAAACGGGGCAACAAAGGACACATCCCCAACCCGCATGACCATGACGCTGCACATGTAGCCCAACAACACAAAGACAGCGGCTGTTGCGACCAGGGCCATAAGTGACGGCGATACCGAAACCCAAGTTTCCGTGGTCGACACCAAGGCCGCAACACCCGTGACCGACACGGCGGTTGCCAGGGTTACAGTCATGGAGGGAACATTGGCCGACATCTTGCGCGTCACAAGATCACGAAGCGTCACCAGCAACATCGCAGCCAGTGCGTAGAGAGAATAGATATTGAAGCCATCCGGCCCGGGACGCACGATCAACAGCATCCCGCCGAACCCGATCCCGATGGCCAGAAAACGCCGCCACCCTACACGCTCGCCAAAAAACACCGCCGCTCCCAGCGTCACCGTAAGAGGTAGCGCCTGCAACACGGCGGTGACGTTCGCCAGTGGGATGTTCATCAGGGCATTCAAAAAGAAATAGGTTGTCGCCACTTCGGCCGCGCAACGGATCACAACCAACAAACGATCGCCCTTTGGAATTCTGAGGTCGATCTTTCCAAGGTACCGGGCCAGGAAATATAGCAAAACGCACGTCAAAACGCCCCGCATGGTGATCAGTTGAAAGAGCGGCACCGAACCACCAAGCTGTTTCATGAGGGCGTCGTTGAACGTAAAGGCCGCCATGCTGCCCATCATGATCAGCGCACCACGAATGTTGGGCGACATGGTCAGAGCTTTCTCAGATCATCCAGAGACACCTGGAAATGTGTCAACAGGTCGTTGGCGATGTCTTCGGCATTCATCTTGTGGGTCAATCCCATCTGCGCCGGGCTGGATTTGTTGTCCCCATGGATCGTGCGGATGAAGGATGGCACCGAAATGTCAGTGTATGTGTTGAAGTATTGCGGAAAATGCCGGTGATTGAACCGGTACGGATTGGCCCCATGATGAACCGGCGCCACCAAGGTGGTTCCGGTCGACAGGGGCGCGCGTTCACATGCGTCAAAGATCTCGGGCTCTCCGTCTGTCGTGCGCACATAAAACCCCCTGTTGTAGGCAATCACAAACGGATCCCGAGTGGTTTGGAGTTTCAACATCCCATGCGCCAATCGCTTGGTCCGTTTGACGAAGTTGATATCTACGGCATCGTCATCATCCAGCCGAAACAGGATGCGGTGCGTAAAATCCTCTTTCGGAACAGAATTATAGCCCGTTTGCAAAAGCTTATAGTGGTTTTCGGTTCCCACCGGCTGACAATGGATATTGGGTAACGGCTCCAGCAGATCCAGAAGCCGCTCAAGATACTGATCCGGCATAGCTTCCGCCGTTAGAACGATCATCGTGAAATCAGGGTCCGTTTGGCGAACCAGCGACGGCAGACATAGGCTTTCAAAAAGATGAAACCGAAGCTCCATCCGCTCGCGTGAAAAGATGTGAGCTGCAGTTTCTTCCAACGTCTTGAAGCGTTCCGAGTAATACGTCGGTGTCAGCACCGAAAATCGCAGCAATCCTATTGTATTGAGTTTCCGCATACCCCGGTCCTACAGCGCATTTCACCCACCTGACACCGGACGCACCCAAAAGGGAAGCCTTGAAAATGCAAAAACGGGCAGATCCCTGGACCTGCCCGTTTCCCTGCAATTGCTGGCGTGGGCGTTCAGCCTTCGATGGCTTTGATCATGTCAACGCGCGTCGCGTGGCGGCCACCTTCGAATTCAGCGTCCAGGAACGCGTCCACAATCTCGACGGCCAGCGATTCACCTACAACGCGGGCACCAATCGACAGCATGTTGGCGTTATTATGTTCGCGGGTCATCCGCGCTGAAAACGGATCAGCGCAGACACCACAACGAATGCCTTGCACCTTGTTGGCCGCCATCATGATCCCCTGCCCCGTTCCGCACAGGATGATCCCCAGATCAGCTTCGCCGGACGCCACCTGACGCGCGGCGGCTTCGCCGTGTTTTGGGTAATGGGTGCTCTCGGTTGTGGTCGGGCCGATGTCGGCGACCACGTATCCTTTGGCCTCGATGTGTTTGGCAAGGGCCTGGCGCAGGTCGATGGCTGCGTGGTCGCTGGATAGAACGATGCGTGTCATGGGGTGTCGTCCGTGTTGGGGTGAGTGGTGGGCAAATCTGCCGCCCCTGTATCAGAGGGCCGGAAAAAAGAAAAACCCCCGCACCAGAAGTGCGGGGGTTTTTTGTCAGCTACCGGATCGATCAATCGCGGCTTTCGGGCGTATCGACCAGAGTATCGAAATCATCGTCACCGATGATGTCGCCATCCATAACCGGAGCAGCCAGTGCAGCCGCGGCTTCGGCCTCTTCGCGGCGCGCTTCGATCACGACGTTGTCGCGCTCGGTCGCGATGCCGCGGACGCTTTGGGTTGCACCACCGGTACCAGCCGGGATCAAGCGACCCACGATGACGTTCTCTTTCAGGCCGACCAGTTTGTCTTTCTTACCTTGGACAGAAGCCTCGGTCAGAACACGTGTGGTTTCCTGGAACGACGCCGCCGAGATGAACGACCGGGTCTGCAGCGAGGCCTTGGTGATACCCAGCAGGATCGGCTCACCCTGAGCCGCACGTCCACCGCGGGCCAACGTCTTCTCGTTGGCTGCGTCGAACTCTTGCTTGTCCACGTGTTCGCCTTTGAGCAGCGTGGTGTCACCCGAATCCAGGATCTCCCACTTCTGCAGCATCTGGCGCACGATGACCTCGATGTGCTTGTCGTTGATCTTCACGCCCTGCAGACGATAGACGTCCTGAACCTCGTCGATCATGTAATCCGCCAGCGCTTCGACACCCATGATGGACAGGATGTCATGCGGCGCAGGGTTGCCGTCCATGATGTAGTCGCCCTTCTGGATGAAGTCACCTTCCTGGACAGGAATGTGCTTGCCCTTGGGCACCATGTATTCGACCGGATCCTGTGACTCGTCCGACGGCTCGATGGTGATGCGACGCTTGTTCTTGTAGTCGCGGCCAAAGCGCACGTAACCATCTTCTTCGGCGATGATCGCGTGGTCCTTGGGACGACGTGCTTCAAACAGTTCGGCCACACGCGGCAGACCACCGGTGATGTCCTTGGTCTTGGCACCTTCACGCGGGATACGCGCGACAACGTCACCGGCTTTGACTTTCTCACCGTCTTCAATCGACAAGATCGCGTCCACCGACATCGGATAATGAACCGGGTTGCCCGCGTCATTGCGGACCGGCTCGCCATCTTCACCCATCAGGATGATCTCGGGCTTCAGCTCGTTGCCTTTGGGTGCCGCACGCCAGTCGATCACGATCTTCTGGGTCATGCCTGTGGCATCGTCGGTCTCGTCGCGCACGGCGAGGCCAGACACCAGGTCGACATATTTTGCAGTACCGTCCTTCTCGGCGATGATCGGCAGGGTATAGGGATCCCATTCGAACAGCTTGTCGCCACGGGCGATCTTGTCACCGTCCTTGACGAACAGCTTGGAGCCATAGCCCAACTTAAAGTTGGCACGCTCTTCGCCATGCTCGTCATTGATGATCAGCTTCATGTTCCGGCCCATCACCAGGTTTTCACCTGCCGAGTTCGCCAGAATCTGAGCATTTTCAAAGACGATGACACCGTCCTGACCAGCCTCTTGGAACGACTGCTGACCACCCTGAGCAACCCCGCCGATGTGGAAGGTCCGCATCGTCAGCTGAGTACCAGGTTCACCAATCGACTGTGCCGCGATGATGCCGACGGCCTCGCCGGTGTTCACCATGGTGCCGCGCGCCAGGTCACGGCCATAGCACATGGCGCAGACGCCCTCTTCGGCCTCACAGGTCAGCGGACTGCGGATGCGTGCCGATGCAACACCGGCCTCGTCAACAGCGTCCGACATACGTTCGTCGATCAACTGACCAGCTGCGATCAGAACCTCATCCGTACCCGGCTTAAGGATATCCTCGGCCGCGACACGGCCCAGAATACGCTCGGCCAGAGACGCCACAACCTCACCGTCGTTTACGGCGGCCTCGGCAGTGATCGCAGTGTCAGTGCCACAGTCGTGCATACGAACAATGCAGTCCTGCGCCACGTCCACCAGACGACGGGTCAAGTAACCCGAGTTCGCAGTTTTCAGAGCGGTATCCGACAGACCCTTACGGGCACCGTGGGTCGAGTTGAAGTACTCGAGAACGGTCAAACCTTCTTTAAAGTTCGAGATGATCGGTGTCTCGATGATGTCGCCGTTCGGCTTGGCCATCAGGCCGCGCATGCCGCCCAGCTGTTTCATCTGAGTAACCGAGCCACGCGCACCCGAGTGGGCCATCATGTAGACCGAGTTTGGCTCCTTGTCCGAGCCATCTTCGGCCTTCTGAACGTCCGAGATCGAGCCCATCATGGCGTCGGTGACGCGGTCGTTACACTTCGACCAGGCATCAACAACCTTGTTGTACTTTTCGCCCTGAGTGATCAGGCCGTCCATGTACTGCTGTTCAAAGTCTTTCACCTGATCGCGGGTTTCGTCCACGATTGACCACTTGTCGTCCGGGATCAGCATGTCGTCCTTACCGAACGAGATACCAGCCTTGAACGCCTCGCGGAAGCCCATGGTCATGATCTGGTCACAGAAGATGACGGATTCTTTCTGACCGCAGTAGCGATAGACGGTGTCGATGACCTGCTGCACTTCTTTCTTACGCAGCAGACGGTTCACCAACTCGAACGGCGCCTTTGCATTGGCAGGCAGCAAAGCACCCAGACGGACACGACCAGGCGTGGTTTCAAAGCGTGTCAGCACTTCGTTGCCTTCGTCGTCGTACTGCGGAACACGCGCGGTGATTTTGGTGTGCAGGTGCACAACACCGGCGTCCAGCGCGTGCTGAACTTCTTCGATCGAGCCGAACACCATGCCTTCGCCCGGCATGCCTTCGCGTTCCAGGGTCAGATAGTAGAGACCCAGGATCATATCCTGCGACGGAACGATGATCGGCGCGCCGTTTGCAGGCGACAGAACGTTGTTCGTGGACATCATCAGAACACGCGCTTCCAACTGGGCCTCAAGGCTCAGCGGGACGTGCACGGCCATCTGGTCACCGTCGAAGTCGGCGTTAAAGGCCGAACAGACCAGCGGGTGCAGCTGGATCGCTTTACCTTCGATCAGAACCGGCTCAAACGCCTGAATACCAAGACGGTGCAGTGTAGGTGCACGGTTCAGCATGACAGGGTGTTCGCGGATGACTTCGTCCAAGATATCCCAAACTTCAGGACGCTCTTTCTCGACCAGTTTCTTCGCCTGTTTCACGGTCGAAGACAGACCCTTGGCTTCAAGGCGCGAATAGATGAACGGCTTGAACAGCTCGAGCGCCATCTTCTTGGGCAGACCACATTGGTGCAGCTTAAGCTCCGGACCGGTCACGATGACCGAACGGCCCGAGAAGTCGACGCGCTTACCCAAAAGGTTCTGACGGAAGCGACCCTGCTTACCTTTCAGCATGTCCGACAGTGATTTCAGCGGACGCTTGTTGGCGCCGGTGATCACGCGGCCACGACGGCCGTTGTCGAACAGAGCGTCCACAGATTCCTGCAGCATCCGCTTTTCGTTGCGGACGATGATGTCAGGTGCGCGCAGCTCGATCAGACGCTTCAGACGGTTGTTCCGGTTGATCACGCGGCGATACAGATCGTTCAGATCCGAAGTCGCAAAGCGACCACCATCCAGCGGCACCAGCGGGCGCAGTTCCGGCGGGATGACCGGGATCACGGTCAGAACCATCCACTCAGGACGGTTGCCCGACTCGAGGAAGCTCTCAACGACTTTCAGACGCTTGATGATCTTCTTGGGCTTCAGTTCGCCGGTGGCTTCGGCCAGATCAGCGCGCAGCTGCTCAGCTTCGGCTTCCAGGTCGATCGCGGCCAGCATTTCGCGGATCGCTTCGGCACCGATGTTGGCGGTGAAGGCGTCCATGCCATACGCGTCCTGCGCATCCATGTACTCTTCTTCGGTCAGCATCTGGCCATAGCTCAGGTCGGTCAGACCGGGCTCGATGACGACATAGTTTTCAAAGTACAGAACACGTTCCAGATCGCGCAGCGTCATGTCCAGCATCAGACCGATGCGGGACGGCAGCGATTTCAGGAACCAGATGTGTGCAACGGGCGCGGCCAGTTCGATGTGGCCCATACGCTCGCGGCGCACCTTCTGGAGGGTAACTTCGACACCGCATTTTTCGCAGACAACGCCGCGATACTTCATGCGCTTATATTTGCCGCACAGGCATTCGTAATCTTTGATCGGGCCAAAGATACGCGCGCAGAACAGACCGTCACGCTCGGGCTTGAACGTACGATAGTTGATGGTTTCCGGCTTTTTGATTTCGCCATACGACCACGACAGAATCCGCTCCGGCGAGGCCAGCGAGACCTTGATCTCGTCAAATACCTTCGGCGGCGTCAGCGGGTTGAACGGGTTATTCGTCAGTTCCTGGTTCATTTTGCGTCCTTACAAATTGGGATGGGATGAGTGTGGGGCGTGACCGCCCCTACTCTTCCTCCGCATCCAGGAGTTCCATGTTCAGGCCGAGGCCACGGACTTCTTTCACCAGAACGTTGAACGATTCCGGTACGCCCGCTTCAAAGTTGTCCTCGCCCTTGACGATCGATTCATAGACCTTGGTCCGGCCAGCGACGTCATCCGATTTCACGGTGAGCATCTCTTGCAGGGTGTAGGCGGCGCCGTAAGCTTCCAGAGCCCAGACCTCCATCTCACCAAAGCGCTGACCACCGAACTGCGCCTTACCACCCAGCGGCTGCTGAGTAACAAGCGAGTACGGGCCGGTCGAACGCGCGTGGATCTTGTCGTCGACCAGGTGGTGCAGTTTCAGCAGGTACTTGATACCCACGGTCACCGGACGCGCAAACTGCTCACCCGTACGCCCGTCGAACAGAACCGATTGACCGCTTTCCGAGAAGCCCGCACGCACCAGCGCGTCGTTGACGTCAGCCTCTTTGGCACCGTCAAAGACCGGCGTTGCGATCGGCACACCACGGGTCACGTTGCCAGCTGCTTCGACCAGTTCAGCCTCGGTCAGATCGGCCAGCCCCTCTTCGTAAACGTTGTCACCATAGGCATGGTGCATCGCTTCACGTACCGGCGTCAGATCGCCCGAACGACGGTATTCCTGCAGCGCATCATCGACGTTCAGACCCAGACCGCGCGCGGCCCACCCCATATGGGTTTCAAGAATCTGACCAACGTTCATACGCGAGGGAACACCCAGCGGGTTCAGACAGAAGTCAACCGGCGTACCATCGGCCAGGAACGGCATGTCTTCCATCGGTACAACCTTGGAAATAACACCTTTGTTCCCGTGACGACCGGCCATCTTGTCACCCGGCTGCAGCTTGCGCTTCACCGCGATGAAGACTTTGACCATCTTCATCACACCCGGCGGCAGGTCGTCGCCACGGCGGACTTTCTCGACCTTGTCTTCAAAACGGGCATCCAAAGCGCGCTTTTGCACTTCGTACTGCTCGTTCAGAGCCTCAACCACCTGCGCGTCCTGCTCGTCTTCCAGGGCCAGTTGCCACCACTGACCACGGATCAGCGTGTCCAGCAGCTCTTCGGTGATTTCCGAACCGGCGCGGACCCCTTTGGGGCCTTTGACGGCGGTTTTACCCAGCAGCATGCCTTTGAGACGAGCATAGATGTTGCGGTCCAAGATCGCCATTTCGTCGTCCCGGTCACGGGCCAGACGCTCGACTTCCTCACGCTCGATTTGCAGCGCACGCTCGTCTTTTTCGACGCCGTGACGGTTGAAGACGCGCACTTCGACCACAGTACCGAAATCGCCCGGCTTCACGCGGAGCGAGGTGTCCCGCACGTCGGATGCCTTTTCACCAAAAATGGCGCGCAGCAGCTTCTCTTCCGGGGTCATCGGGCTTTCGCCCTTGGGTGTGATCTTGCCAACCAGAATATCGCCCGGCTCAACATCCGCGCCGATGTAAACGATGCCTGCCTCGTCGAGGTTGCGCAGCGCTTCTTCACCGACGTTCGGGATATCGCGAGTGATCTCTTCCGGGCCCAGCTTGGTGTCACGAGCGGCGACTTCGAATTCCTCGATGTGGACCGAGGTAAAGACGTCATCACGCGCGATACGTTCGCTGATCAGGATCGAGTCTTCGTAGTTGTAACCGTTCCAGGGCATGAACGCGACGACCACGTTCTTACCCAGAGCCAGTTCACCCATATCCGTGGACGGACCATCGGCAATCACTTCGCCTTTGCGAACAGTGTCACCTACTTTCACCAGCGGGCGCTGGTTGATGCAGGTGTTCTGGTTCGAACGCTGGAACTTGCGCATCCGGTAGATGTCAACGCCAGCGTCGCCCAGTTCCAGATCCTCGGTGGCGCGGATAACGATACGCTGAGCATCAACTTGGTCGATGATACCTGCGCGTTTCGCCATATAGGCCGCGCCTGAGTCACGGGCCACAACTTCTTCGATACCGGTGCCGACCAGCGGTGCCTCGGCCCGCAGCAGCGGAACCGCCTGACGTTGCATGTTCGAACCCATCAGAGCACGGTTGGCGTCGTCGTTTTCCAGAAACGGAATGAGCGAGGCCGCAACAGAGACCAGCTGCTTGGGCGATACGTCGATCAGGTCCACATTTTCACGCGGGGCCAGGGTGTAGTCACCCGATTGACGGGTCGACACCAAGTCGTTGATGAATTTGCCGTTCTCGTCCAGCGTCGCGTTGGCCTGAGCCACGGTGTGACGCATTTCTTCGGTCGCGGACATGTAGTGAACCTCATCGGTCACCTCGGCGTCTTTGACAACGCGGTAAGGTGTTTCGATGAAGCCGTACTTGTTCACGCGGGCAAAGGTGGCCAGCGAGTTGATCAGACCGATGTTCGGACCTTCAGGCGTTTCAATCGGGCACATACGACCATAGTGGGTCGGGTGAACGTCGCGCACCTCAAAGCCAGCACGCTCGCGTGTCAGACCACCCGGGCCAAGCGCCGAAAGACGGCGTTTGTGGGTAACCTCGGACAGCGGGTTGGTCTGGTCCATGAACTGCGACAGCTGCGACGAGCCAAAGAATTCACGAACAGCAGCAGCAGCCGGTTTTGCGTTGATCAAATCCTGCGGCATGACGGTGTCGATCTCGACCGACGACATACGCTCTTTGATCGCGCGCTCCATGCGCAGCAGGCCGACGCGATACTGGTTTTCCATCAATTCACCGACCGAGCGCACACGACGGTTGCCCAGGTGGTCGATGTCATCGATGTCGCCACGGCCGTCACGCAGGTCAACAAGCGCCTTGATACAGGCGACGATGTCTTCCTTGCGCAGGGTGCGCTGCGTGTCTTCGGCATCCAGTGCCAGACGCATGTTCATCTTCACACGGCCAACAGCCGACAGATCATAACGCTCGCTGTCGAAGAACAGCGTGTCGAAAAGGGCCGACGCCGCTTCGACGGTGGGCGGCTCGCCCGGACGCATGACACGGTAGATGTCCATCAGCGCGGTGTCGCGGCCCATGTTCTTGTCCAGCGCCATGGTGTTGCGCATGTAGGGGCCGACGTTGACGTTGTCGATGTCCAGAACCGGGATGTCGGTGACACCGTTGTCCAGCAGTTCCTTGACGGTGCCGCCAATAATGTCGCCGTCCTTGTCATACTCCAGGGTCAGCTCATCACCGGCTTCGACATAGATCGCGCCGTTTTCTTCGTTGATGATGTCTTTGGCGACAAATTTGCCCACGATGTGATCGAACGGCACCAACAGGTCAGTGACGCTGCCCTCGTCGATCAACTTCTTGACCGCGCGCGGGGTGACCTTCTTGCCTGCTTCGGCGATGATTTCACCGCTGCCCGCGTCAACCAGATCATAGGTCGGACGGGTGCCGCGTACACGCTCGGGGAAGAACGGGGTGACCCAACCTTTGTTCTTGTCCAGCTTGTAGGAAACCGTGTTGTAGTAAGCGTCCATGATCGCTTCTTGATCCAGACCCAAAGCGTACAGCAATGTGGTGACTGGCAATTTACGGCGACGGTCGATACGCGCAAAGACGATGTCTTTGGCGTCGAATTCAAAGTCCAGCCAGCTGCCGCGATACGGGATAATGCGGCAGGCAAACAGCAATTTACCGGACGAGTGGGTTTTGCCCTTGTCGTGATCGAAGAACACGCCAGGCGAACGGTGCATCTGGGACACGATCACACGCTCGGTGCCGTTCACGATGAACGTCCCGTTCGGTGTCATCAGGGGCATATCGCCCATGAACACGTCCTGTTCTTTGATGTCCTTGACCGACTTTGCGCCGGTGTCTTCGTCGACATCAAACACGATCAGGCGCAGTGTAACCTTCAGCGGGGCGCTGTAGGTCATGTCGCGCTGCATGCACTCTTCGACGTCGTACTTGGGCTTCTCCAGATCGTACTTCACAAACTCCAGAACAGAGGTTTCGTTGAAGTCCTTGATCGGGAAGACCGATTGGAACACACCCTTGATGCCTTCGCCGTCCAGCGGCAATTCCGCATCGCCGGAGCGCAGGAACAGGTCATAAGAGGATTTTTGAACCTCGATGAGGTTCGGCATATCCAGCACTTCGCGGATCTTGCCATAGTATTTACGAAGACGTTTCTGGCCAAGGAACGTTTGAGCCATGTCAGATGTCACCTTTTCAAGTTCTCACCGGTCAAGTCTGCCGCCGGGCCCCGGCAGCTTGGCCATTCGAGACAACGCGATCGGATCAATTCATGGCCACCGTCCCGAGTGGCAGCCTCCCGATCCATGAACCGCGTCTTAGAAAAGGCTTTGGACAACAAAGCCCTTTCTAAGACAGGTTCGGCTGGACCCGGATTTCTCCGGGCCCAGCCAAATTTGCGATGCATCAACGACGCATCTGTCGTGCGGCTTAGGCCAGCTCGACTTCGGCGCCAGCTGCTTCCAGCTTGCCTTTGACGTCTTCGGCTTCTGCCTTGTCGACACCTTCTTTGATCTTGCCGCCAGCTTCGACCAGTTCTTTGGCTTCTTTCAGGCCCAGGCCTGTCAGAGCGCGAACTTCTTTGATCACGTTGATCTTCGAAGCGCCGGCGTTCTTCAGAACGACGTCGAATTCGGTTTTTTCTTCCTCAGCTGCGCCACCGGCGTCGCCACCGGCTGCCATGACAACTGCGCCGCCTGCTGCGGGCTCGATGCCATATTCGTCTTTGAGGATGGTTTTCAGTTCTTGTGCTTCCAGCAGGGTCAGACCCACGATGCTTTCTGCGAGTGCTTTCAGATCAGCCATTGTATCAGCTCTTTCCGTTTACAGTGTGTGTGTTCCAACGTCTTTGGGATATCCCGACGCCAGTCATTCAGTGCTAACCGCTTACGCAGCTTCCGCCTTCTCTTCGATGGTCGAAAGGATGCTTGCGATGTTGCTTGCAGGTGCGCCAATTGCGCCAGCGATGTTCGAAGCGGGTGCGCCGATGCAGCTTGCGATCTGAGCAATAAGCTCTTCGCGCGAAGGCATTTTCGACACGGCTTCGACGCCGGCACGGTCCAGAGCGTTCTCGCCCATTGCACCGCCAAGGATTTCGAACTTTTTGTTCTCCTTGGCGAAGTCCTCGGCAACCTTGGCCGCAGCCACAGGATCCTCGGAATAGGTCAGAACGGTCATACCCGTCAGCAGGTCGGCGATGCTTTCACACGGCTTTCCGTCGAGGGCGATTTTGGCGAGCCTGTTCTTGGCAACACGAACAGCACCACCCGCGTCACGAGCACGTGCGCGAAGGTCCTGCATCTCAGCAACTGTCAGACCGACGTAGTGGGCAACCACAACGACGCCAGAGCTTTCGAAGATTTGGCCGAGTTCCTCGACCACTTTCTCTTTCTGGGCTCTATCCACAGTTCTCTCCAAGTTTGGGGCGTCAGACACCCCGGCTCATATTTGCCGGAACCGAAATCCCGGCGTTTAGGTCCGCAATACGGGGTTGAGCCAAAATTCGCCCGAAGGTCCAGCCCTCGATCTCATTGGTCTTTCCCGTCTCAGGCAGGAGATTAAGACCTTTCGCAAGGTCACCCACCGTCTTGGACGAAACAAAATAAAGCGCACGACGAATCGCACGCTTTATTCCGCACTCCTACTTAAGGCAGAGAGATGAGGTTTCCAAGAGGTAAAACAAACGATCGGGCGGAATTCAGCCCGAAAATGCATCGCCAAAAACGCGACGCGCAACTGCATCCAGATCCAGATGCAAATCCAGGCGCGCACCTTCGGCCTGCAGCCGATCCATCACCTCGGGAGAAGCCTTGTGCAGGCGCGCATGCAATCTCTGCAGTTCCAACTCGGCATTGCCCGAGTCCATTGCCGCCTCGATCCGCTGCGTAAGCGGCACGGTAAAGCCGCGCGAGCCCGCCCGCCAAGCCAGTTTGCCGTGCCATGCATCATAGTCCAGGCCGATGAAATGCAACAGATAGGCGCCGTTCTGGCGCCCGATCATGCGCTCGACCATCGGCTCGCCATTGCGGCGTTGCGGCCAATGCTGGCGCAGCGAGACACCATCAAGACCAGTCCGGGTAGCAGATTTGCCTTGCGGGTGCCCCACCAGCCCCCTGCGGCGCGGGCCAAACAGTTCAGCATTATCCGCATAGACACGACGCGCCACATCCCGCTCCATCGGCAGGCGAAAGGTCAACGCAACCTGCGCGACCAACGGCTCAACGATCTCGGCTGTTTCGATGCGAATGCACTCGGTCTCGGGCGCTTGGGTGGTCAGCAGACCTGCAATGTTGCCCTCGGCCACATAAACAAACTCATCCGCATCCACGTTCAGCAGCCAGTCCTCAGACGTGGTGCGATAGATGTGACTCAGGGCAAAGTTCTGGCGCTTGGGGAAACGGGTATCCTGCGTCAGACCCAGCCCTTCCCAGAATTCAGAAGTACAGGGGATGCAGGTAATTTTGGGGTGGTCGCCCAAGACCCCGATGGCGGGGTCTTGGGGATTGTCAAACATCAGGGTCAGACCATCAGCGCCGGCCTCCAGATACCAAGCCGCAAACCGAAGCGTATCGGCCAGCGTCTCGTTCAGGATGGCTCCGACGCGCCAGGTTGCGGTCATGCCCTACCTCCGGCTTATTCGCCAGCGGCCTGTGCGACGTCGATCGTCACGCCCGGACCCATGGTCGAGGACAGCGCGATCTTTTTCATGTAGGTGCCTTTGGCGCCCGACGGGCGTGCTTTGGCAACAGCCGAAACAAAGGCGCGAACGTTTTCAACCAGCTTGGCTTCGTCGAAGGACGCTTTGCCAACACCGGCGTGCACAACGCCACCTTTTTCCGCTTTGAACTGAACTTCGCCACCTTTAGCTGCTTCCACGGCCGCTTTGACGTCCATGGTCACGGTGCCAACCTTGGGGTTCGGCATCAGGTTGCGCGGGCCCAGAATCTTACCCAGACGACCAACGACGGGCATCATGTCCGGGGTCGCAATGCAGCGATCAAATTCGATGGTGCCGCCCTGGATGGTTTCCATCAGGTCTTCTGCGCCAACGATGTCTGCGCCAGCGGCCTGAGCTTCTTCAGCTTTGGGGCCACGTGCGAACACAGCAACGCGCATCGCTTTGCCGGTGCCATTCGGCAGACCGATCACGCCGCGAACCATCTGGTCTGCGTGACGGGTGTCAACGCCCAGGTTCATTGCGATTTCGATGGTCTCGTCGAACTTCGAGGTTGCGTTGGATTTGACCAGTGCAACAGCTTCTTCCACCGACAGGTTTTCCTTGCCAGCGACAGCTTCGCGCGCAGCGCGGGTGCGTTTACCAAGCTTTGCCATCTTACTTCACCTCGATGCCCATGGAGCGGGCAGAGCCCAGGATGATCTGCATTGCGCCTTCGATGTCGTTGGCGTTGAGATCTTTCATCTTGGCTTCGGCGATTTCTTTCACCTGAGCCACTGTCACGGTGCCAACGGTTTCACGCGACGGGTTGTTTGCACCCGACTTAACCTTGGCGGCCTTCTTCAGGTAGTAAGACGCGGGCGGCGTCTTGATGTCCATGGTAAAGGACTTATCCTGATAGTAGGTGATCACGGTCGGGCACGGCGCACCGGGCTCCATTTCCTGCGTCTTGGCGTTGAACGCCTTGCAGAATTCCATGATGTTGATGCCGCGCTGACCCAGAGCCGGACCAACCGGCGGGGACGGGTTTGCTTGACCTGCAGGGACCTGCAGTTTCATTGTACCAGCAAGCTTCTTGGCCATTATGCCAATCTCCTTGATAACTCCGCACCGAACGCGTCCGGGCGGACATGTTAACGTGGTCAGGGTCGGTGATCGCGATCACGCCGCCTCCCACAGGGGAATCTGCCGCAAAAGCAGCAGATGTGGGCTTTAGAGCATCGCTGGAGCTATTGCAAGCACCCCTCTCAGGGTGTCCATAGCACCGTGCCAGGATAGAACTGTGACCAGGCGAACCAGAACGCCTGATGACTGCCCAGATCGGACCCATCCGCGCCAATCGCCTTGATCCCGCCCGCATCCAATTTCAGCCGAACGTTTTCATAAGCGATCTCTTCTCCTGCGCGCAGGGCAAGGAAAGCCTTGTTACGGGGAAAAGCCACCGGCGTACCCGAGGCCGTGACCACGCCGATCACATCCTCCTGAACCCCCAGTCTTGGATCGACATCTCCAACCGGAAAGATCGGCCCATTCGCATCGCGACCGTTGCGAAAGTCAAAGTCACGCCCCAAAGCCAACTCTTCGACCAGAACCGTCGTTTCCGGATGGGCACGACGCCAGGAACCCCAATCTGACGTAACAACAGTTGCCTGTTCCAACTCAATGCCCCGACGCGCCAACGGCCCAGTTACAGCCTTGCCCAGAAACGTGTCGAACACCGAAAAGGTCTCGAGATCGTACATCACCTTGTTGGAACGGATCAGCAGGCCCGAAGTGCGCAGGACAGGGCGCTTGACCCCCGCGGGTAATCCGTCCGTGAAATAAGCCTGTGCCGCGCCACACAGCGTGCAATAGGGAATTCCCAGATCGCGACCGCCAAGCGTGTCATTAACCATCTCGCGCACTTCCATGATGCGACGTGGATAGGCGCGGTATTCACCGTTCACCTCGATCCCGAAGACAATGTCGCTGTCTTTGAGCCATGTCGCGTCCTTGGCTGAGCTGACCTCGGGGTTGTCAGCCGCCGGGATGCAATTGCAGGCGATGTCGGTTTGATCAAAGGGGCGATCATCAATCGGCACTCCGCCCCAGGACACCAGCCGCCAGTCGACATCCCCTTTGACAAAGATCCGGCTCCAACCTGGTACAAGCTGGGTGAAGATGGCGCGCTTGGTCTTAAGGTATCCGGGATAGGCCGGGATGTCCCAGGCAATGAGATGGTCGGTCACCTGATCCCAACGCTGGTCCGAAGTATAGGTGATCCCCAACAAAGTCGCGGCTGCCTCGGCCAGAGAATCGTCAAAACTCTGCCGCCAGGAAAAGCGCATCATGTCGCTGATGGCCCAGGCAATGCGCGGATCTTTGGACTGCGCGATCGTGGCAAGGGCGTCTTGCTGATCCGGTCCCCAAACAGATTGCTTCAGACTGTCGACCAAAGCCGTACGCACCGCCCGCTTGAGCTCACGAGAGAGCGATCGTTTGGGAACTGCGGGCGGCTGCCCGAATTCTTCGATCACGTAAGCAGGCAGTTGGCTCGCTTGCTGCGCGTCTGCCGACGTTGGCACAGCAAAGAAACTGCCAGCCCGAAACAGCAAACACAGCACCCGGATGCAGGAATTGAAAACGGAAAACATGAACGCCTCGCTCAGCTAGCCCTGTGAACCCACCCATCCCGGGCGCCAGTTCTTCTAAGCGTACTGTCGAAGCAATTGCGCCGCCGATCCAATCACGTTCACTCAGAGATAGGTGAACAGGATTGGATCGGCGGCGCTAAAGAGATCAGGCACACATCGCGCCCGAAGCGTCATCAGATCTGTTTGGTGACCTGAGTGAATTCCAGCTCGACCGGGGTTTCGCGGCCAAAGATCGACACCGACACCTTCAGGCGCTGGTTGTCGTCGTCGACCTCTTCGATCATGCCATCGAAGTCTTCGAAGGGGCCATCGTTGACCTTGACCTTTTCGCCCACTTCGAAGGTGATCAGCAGCTTGGGTGCCTCTTCACCTTCCTGAACGCGGCCCAAGATGCCCTGCACCTCGGCATCACGCATCGGCATCGGGCGGCCTTGCGGACCCAGGAAACCAGTGACGCGGTTGATCGAGTTGATCAGGTGATAACCCTGATCCGACATTTCCATGTGAACCAGAACATAACCGGGCATGAAACGACGCTCGGTCGTGACCTTTTTGCCGCGACGAACTTCGATCACCTCTTCGGTGGGAACCAGAACTTCATCGATGTCATCTTCCAGACCCTGTTCGGCCACGGAGGTGCGAATCTGTTCCGCGATCTTCTTTTCGAAGTTCGAAAGTACGCTGACCGAGTACCACCGTTTCGCCATGAACCTGCCGTCCTTGTCCTGTTCAGCCTGCCCATGTGGGACCGGCCCAAAAACCTGTGTTTGCCTGCGACCTATCCTGCCGCAGCTTCCGGAATAAAAAGCGGCGTGCAACTCGAATCGCCGCACGCCCATCCCGAAGGTAACGCGTCACCTACTCTGACAACGCAAAATGCGCAAGAGGTAACGCGGTATTTTGCCAGTTCAGGCTTAGCTGAACATACCCAAAACCAGCTTGAGCCCCTCGCGGATCGACAGATCGACCAACGCAAAGAACACAGCAGTCAGGGCCGCCATGATGAACACCATGACCGTGGTCAGCAGAACTTCGCGGCGCGTCGGCCAGACGACCTTGGAAACCTCGGCGCGGACCTGCTGAATAAACTGGATCGGATTGGTGGTGGCCATTTGGCTGTCATTCCTTCTCTACCGAATGAAGGGGACATAACGGGGCTGGCGGGCAAATTCAAGGCCGCTTTGCCGCTCTGCCCCCATGCTGGTCACACCTGGCCGTGATCCACCTGTCGCAATCGGGCAAACGGGTCGCTTGCCATCTTGCGCGCTACAGCTTTGCTGCGACCACCAGGCCAATGAGAGGTCATTCCGCCCAAGGGGTTTTGAACCGCCCCAAGCCAGGACGTCTCATGCCCATTTTGCGGCAAGATTCTCCACACCAGAACCCCCACAGCAACCAAGGTTCCATACGGCGAGGGCAGAATGACAAGACCAGCAATCGCAGCCACAGCCAGCAGCCCGCCGATCCACACCCGGGTCGCGCGTTTGGGCAAGGGTGCCGCTTCAAGACATACGTGCGGTCCGGAGTGAGGCCGCGCAACCGCCAACGCCCGCTCTGCCCCATCAGATGAGACGACCGGACCGCGTGTAAAATCGCCCTTTGGCGCCAAGACGGCCCGGCGCCGCGTCACAAACTTACCCAGTGCAAGCAGGACCAACAGACCCGCAATACCATACCCGATGGTTCGTGCTCTTTTCTCTGCGCTTGGGTCTAGCGCCAGGGCAACGTCGCGCCCATGAAGAAACGGATTGAGGAAAAAGAAGTTTTTGGCCGGGGCCACACCCTGCTCTTTCATCGCCTTGAGCGCCACATCCGAAAAGGACATTGAGCTCATCGCTTGGCCATTCAGCGTCAATTCGAACCCCTGAGGCAGCAACCCGCTCAGGAATTGACCCGAGGCATCCAAAAACGCCTCACGCTCAGCCTCGGTCAGGATGATCCCCGCCCGTGCGATCCTGGACCCTTCCGGGTCGTCCCGCCCTGCCATCACGTACATGTATCGCATGCCAGTTGTGATCCCGCTCTTGGATTTGGTCAGAACCGTGTTGTGCTCACGGTTGATCCACCCCGACACCACCACCTCATCGGCGAGCGCGCGGTTGTTGGCGGGATCATACGCGCTCAGATCAACCACGTCTGGTGGAGCTTGCCTTAGTGCCTGCGCCCTGTCGGCCTCACGCTCTTTCCCTTGGACAACGGCCTGTTCGGTCAAATACCCGACACCCACCGCTAACAGCAAATACACCCAAAACGGCAACTTGAAGAACAAACGCAACATTTAAGAATCTCCAAAACAAATTCCTGGAGTCCTCACTGACGCCGAAATGCGTCAACACTTGGTCACGGACATGTCGTTAGTGGTTTTTCCGGGATTATTCCGGTGGCATCAAATACTCGGCGTCACTTACCAGCTCGAGCCAATCTGCAACGCGACCCTCATGCGCCTCTTGCATCGCCAGATGAACCATCCCCGTATCCGGGCCAGCACCGTGCCAGTGCTCTTCGCCCGGTGGGATCCAAACCGTGTCACCGGCCTGGATCACCTGTGGAGGCTTCCCGCGCAACCCGACCAAGCCCACCCCACTGAGCACATGCAACGTCTGCCCCATCGGGTGTGAATGCCACGCCGTGCGCGCGCCCGGCTCAAACCCTACGCGCAAAGCGCGCAGACGGGCAGGTTCCGGGGCTTCGATGATCGGATCCTGCCAAACAGTGCCTGTGAACCACTCTGCCTTGGCCTTGCGGGTGGGCCGGGTGCCTGCACGGTAGATGTCCATCTGGTTTGGATCCTTTCGGGTTACGGCTTGGGCTTGTCGTCCCATTCATCGCTGAGGATGCGCCGCGCATCCCCTTCGGGATCGTCATATTGGTTGCTGCGCACAGTATAAAGAAAGGCGATCAGGCCAACGGCCCCCAAAAACAGGGAAATCGGGATCAGGAATGAGATCACTTCCATAGGTTTACCTTAGCCTCAGCGCGTTGAGCGAAACCGTAATCGAAGAGGTCGACATCGCCAAGGCGGCAATCAGCGGCGTTGCCAACCCGGCGACAGCCAAAGGCACGGCAATCACGTTGTAGACGGTCGCGATGCGGAAGTTTTCGCGAATCCGCCGCGTCGCTTTTTTGGCGACGTCGCAAGCCTCGGAAATCGGGGACAGGTCCGTCCCAAGCAGCACGATGTCCGACGCCACACGCGCCGCATCCAGCGCCGTTGCAGGAGAGATCGACACATGCGCCGCGGTCAGCGCCGCGGTGTCGTTCAAGCCGTCGCCCACCATCAGAACGCGCTGTCCCCGTTCGGTCATCTCGGCGATCCGGGCGGCCTTGTCCTGCGGCAAGGCCTCGGCCAGCCAATCCGCGATGCCAAGGCGTTCGGCCAAGGCCTGAACCGCACCGGTGGTGTCGCCAGACATCAATATCACCTGCTTGCCCGATGCGATCAGCGATGAAACCGCCTCTTCGGCCCCGGGGCGCAGCGCGTCGTTGAACCGGAACTCAACCGGATCCGCCCCATCCACCGACATCCACGCAGCGGTATGCACACCCTGCTCGGCACCAACCCAGGCAGCGCGACCAAAACGAACGGTTTTGCCGTTCAGCATGCCTTGGGTGCCAAAGCCCGGAACTTCGGTCACTTCGGTGATGTCGGCAGGCGTGATTCCTGCCGACTTGACCGCCTGGGTCACCGCCTGAGACAGCGGGTGTGATGAGGCCTGCGCCAAAGCGGCGGCAAGCTCGGTCGTCTCCAGCGGAATTTCACCCAGGTTCGTCAGTTCAGGCGTCCCTTGGGTCAAGGTTCCGGTCTTGTCGAAGACCACCGTGTCGATCTCGGCCAGCCGCTCTAATGCGGTGGAGTGTTTGATCAACATCCCCTTCCGGAACAACCGACCAGAAGCCGCAGTCGTCACCGCAGGCACGGCCAGACCAAGGGCGCAGGGGCAAGTGATGATCAGAACCGCAGCAGCGATATTCAGCGCCGTACGCAGATCCCCGGAATAAAGATACCAACCGACAAAGCTGAGCGCAGACAGAATATGCACGCCCGGCGCATAAAGCTTTGCCGCGCTATCCGCCAACGACGTGTACCGCGAGCGTCCGGATTCGGCGACAGCCACCAGATCGGCCATTTGGTGCAAGGACGTGTCCGATCCAACGGCCGAAGCGCGGATTGTCAGCGGCCCAGTCAAATTGACCTCGCCCGCGCTCACGCTCGTGCCGGGTTCCGCGTAAACGGGAACGGTTTCCCCGGTGAGCAGCGACCGGTCGAGTTCTGACTGCCCTTCGACAATCTCGCCATCCACTGGCATCCGCCCACCGGGACGCACCCGGATCAGATCACCCACCCGCAGGTCGGCCACGGCAACCTCATGCTCGACGCCATCCTCGATCCGCAACGCGCGAGGTACCTCAAGCGCCGATAGCTCCTGCGCCGCCGATCGCGCAATGGCGCGGGTGCGGTGATCCAGATAACGGCCCGCCAACAGGAAAAACACCAGTGTCAGAGCCGCATCGAAATAGGCATGCTCGCCACTGAGCGCCGTTTCCCAAAGCGAGGTGACCAGCGCCAGCACAATGGCCAACACAATCGGCACGTCCATGTTCAGGCGGCGCACGCGAAGCGCGCTCCAAGCGCTTTCAAAAAACGGCTTGCCCGCAAAGGCAATCGCCGGCAACGCAATCGCCGCCGAGATCCAGTGGAACATATCCCGTGTCGCATCCGTGGCACCCGACCAGACGGACACCGACAAAAGCATGACGTTCATCGAGGCAAAGCCCGCCACCGCCAATCGCATCAACAGCTCGCGCCCGGCCTTGTCACTGCCAGTGACGGACAAGGCGCCCGCGTCCAACTCGTGCGCCTCGAACCCTTCGGCCTCGAGCACCGGGATCAAAGCATCGGCACGCATCTCTGGCTCGGCCTGTATCATCGCCCGTTTGAGCGTCAGATTGACCCGCGCCGATTGCACCCCCGGCACCGCGTTCAAGGCCCGCTCAACCTTGGAGATGCAGGCCTGACAGTGGATGGTCGGCAAGGACAGAGCCAGTTGCACATCCTCGGGGATCGGGCGCGCGGGCTCGGTCGGCGTTGCAACACAGCCGGGACAAGCCGCTGCGGGCTGTGGTCGTGCAGTGGCCGTCGCCATCAGCTCAGCCCCTCACATCCAGCACGACGCGCTGGACGAACTCGGTGCCGTCCTGCGCTTTGGCCTTCAAACGGATGTTCCAGTTGCCACCACCCAACGTCGCCTTGGCTACATATGCGGTACCATCGAACTGGAAATCCGGTTCAAAATCCTCTTTCACATGGGTTGCGCGGCCCAAAACGGCCTCAAGCTCGGCCACCTGAACCGGCTGACCCGCCTCATCCAATATCGACAGGATCACCAAACCGCCCTTGGCCTTGGCATCAACGGTCCAACCCAACCCCTCTTGCGCGTCACGGCGTTCGTTGAACTGCTGCGAAGCGACGTAGGAATTCTTGGCCTCAAGCCCCGGAAAGGTCGCCACAGCGTTATAGGCCAGGATCAGATTGACCGTGATGATGATCCCGAAGGCACCAACAAAAATGGCCAACATATGTTTGCCGGTAAACTCACGCTCGGCCATGATCAGTTGCCCTTCCCGTTAAAGTTCGTGTCCTTGAACGCGCGATCGCCGTTCGACGTATCCTCGATCCAGATGCGGACTTCGGTGCTTCCGGTGTTGGATGGGCCCGCATCTTTGGGCGCCACGATGTACACCCGCTGCAAGAACGAAGTGTCGGCAGGCACGTCCACTGTATCACCAGAAAGCCCCTCGAGCTCAATCTGCATGGAAGGGTCGCCTACGATGGACAGCTGGAAGGGTCGCTCTTCCCCGTGCTTGTTGCGCAAACGTACGTCATAGGTGTTGCGGATCGAGCCGTCCGACAGGGTCACAAAGGTCGGATTCCGCACCGGGGCCACGGTCAGTTCGATGTCCGACCGGATGAACAGCGCAAACAGCAGGCCAACACCCACGAGCGACCAAAGCGAGGTGTATAGCATCGTGCGCGGACGGAAGATGTGCTTCCAGATGTTCTTAGGCGGCTGCCCTGCTCGCTCGTTTGGCTCGTCACTCAGCGCCATATAGTCGATCAGACCACGCGGCTTGCCGATCTTGTCCATCATGTCGTCACAGGCATCGATGCACAGGGCGCAGGTGATGCATTCCATCTGCTGACCATCGCGAATGTCGATACCCATAGGGCAAACGTTGACGCAGGCCATACAGTCGATGCAGTCGCCAAGTTCGGAATCGGCGGTGCGCTTGCCCTTGCCGCGCGGCTCGCCCCGCCATTCGCGGTAACCGACCGTCAGCGTATCCTCGTCCATCATCGCCGCCTGAATGCGCGGCCATGGACAAGCGTAGATACAGATCTGTTCGCGCGCGAAACCGCCAAAAAAGAAGGTTGTTGCGGTCAGAATGGCCATGGTGGTGTAAGCGATCGGATGCGCATTGCCGGTCACCAGATCCACGGCGAGCGTCGGCGCATCCGCGAAATAGAACACCCAAGCCCCACCGGTTGCCAGACCGATCAGCAACCAGGTGATCCACTTGGTCACCCGCAAGCGGACCTTACGGAAATCGAGTTTCTTCTGACGATGCAAGCGCAGGCGTGCGTTGCGGTCGCCTTCGATCCAGCGTTCCACAAGGATGAACAGATCGGTCCATACGGTCTGAGGGCAAGCGTATCCGCACCAGACCCGGCCAAGCGCCGAAGTGAACAGGAACAACCCAAGCCCCGCCATTATGAGCAAGCCGGCGACAAAATAGAACTCATGCGGCCAGATCTCGATCCAGAAGAAATAGAACCGCCGGTTCGCCATATCCAAAAGCACCGCCTGATCCGGCAGACTCGGACCGCGGTCCCAGCGGATCCAGGGCGTGAGGTAGTAGATCCCGAGGGTCACCGCCATGATGATCCATTTGAGGTTACGGAACGGCCCTGACACGCGTCGCGGAAAAATCGGTTCCCTGGCGGCGTACAGGCTGGGGGCGGGCTCGGAATCGCTCACGGCGTCACTCCAGATAATGGGGTTAATCGAGGCGTGTTTTCACAGGTTATACATGAGGCAACTTTGACATGGGTCAAAAAGCGCATCCAAGGTTCACGTTTTAGAACCTCTGTTTGGCGCAGTCGTGAACAGGTGAACTTGGGGAGACCGCGATATCCAGACGCGCCAAATCAGCCCCAAACCTATCAAATCGGCCTCATTTCAACGCATCGGTCATGTTTTCTGACGTCTCAGCCATTGAAGGAACGCCTTGACCGGAGGTCGTTGCACGCCCGGTCGGGTCACGATGAAGTACCCCCGTGCAACTTCGTCGCAGAAGAGTTCGACCAATCGCCCCGAGGCGAGATCATCCTCGACAAACTTGCGCACCGTGGCCGCGACCCCCTGTCCTGCGCGCACACCTTCGATCAGCAGGTTTCCGGGTAATTGAATGCGCGCACCCCGCGACAACAGCTCGACCCCATGCGATTCAAACCATGTATTGGCCTCGTTTGCGCCGATCTCTTCCAGCCAGGGCAGTTCCCCCAGCTCCTCGGGCGTCACGCTTTTCCGACCCTGTAACAGAGCGGGAGACGCCACAACCGAGATTGCAGAAGGCACCAGCATTTCGACATCCAGACCCGGCCAATTGCCGTCACCATGGCGGATCGCCATGTCCACACCGCCGGGACGCAGTTCCACGATCCGAGGGTTGGGATCCAGCATCAGGTCGACCTCAGGGTGTTTTGCGCGAAAATCCGGCAAGCGCGGCATCAGCCAGACGGTCGCAAAGGACGAGGTGCACGAGATATGCAAAGGCCGTGCGGCATCAATCTGCATCAGCTCCTCAACCGCGGAAGTGATCGCGCCGAACCCAAGGCGCAAGGCACGCGCCAATAGCTCGCCCTCGTCCGTCAAAATCAGGCTGCGGCCGCTACGATCAACAAGGGACACACCCAGATGCTCTTCGAGCTGCTTGAGGTGCTGACTTATGGCAGCATGGCTAACATTCAAAACCTGACCAGCTTTGACCACGTTACCCTCTACTGCAAAGGCATCCAGAGCACGCAACGCGATCAAGGACGGCATGTTTCGCCAACTCATATGTAACCCTGACTTACATAAGTGAATTCTGATTGAGTCGCATTATTTGGCGCAACGATCAATATGAATGTCAGACACCAACAACAAAGGACATTCGCAATGCTTGGAGTTTACGCAGACAGTTTCCTCACCGCCGCGCGTGTTGCCCCCCGCCGGAGACCCTCTTTTCCCGAGCCGCCGGAAGGCGCCGTTGTGAAAAAGAAATCAGCCGTGGCCCGCGCGTTGTCGCACTTCTCGCGCAAGGCCCGCGCATAAGAAAACCCGTCCACCTGCAAAGGTGGACGGGCTGCGAACCAGACCTTAGTCTGGGGGTTATCAGCGTCGGCTATTCAGGAAACGCGCGAACAGATCGAATAGCCGACGCCTGCCTTCGGGCCATCAAGCCCGAAGGTGTCTCAAACAGCGATCACTCGCCGCCGCCCAACTGATGGACATAAGCCGTCACAGCGCGGATCTGCGCTTCGGTCAGACGGGTATTCCACGCGGGCATCACGCCAAAACGGCTGTAGGTCACCGTGTGCTTGATGTCCTCGTATTCACCACCAAAGAGCCAGATCGCATCCGCCAGGTTGGGGGCACCCTGCTCGCGGTCGCCAGTGCCGTCTTCCATGTGGCAAGAGGCGCAGTTGTCGGCATAAAGCACCGAACCTGCTTCGACCTGCGCGGCATCGTTGGCCTCACCCGACAGCGACATAACGTAATTGGTGACCTGATCGACCTCTTCCTCGGTCAGCAGCTCATCCCGGCCAAAGGCGGGCATCTCGGAATAACGCGCATCATCGCTGTCTTCGTTGCGAATGCCGTGCGCCACCGTGTGATGGATGGCCTCCATATCACCGCCCCAGAGCCAGTCATCGTCCAACAGGTTGGGATAGCCTTTGGCACCCGCTGCACCCGAACCGTGACACTGAGCACACCAAGTGCGGAACACGGCGCCACCGGCGGAAACCGCATAAGTGTTCAATTCGGCGTCGCCAACGATCGCATTCAGGTCGACCGATTCCAACTTGGCGTTGATCGGCGCATTGGCCTCTTCGACGGCCTGGATCTCGGCTGCGACATCGGCTCGCGTGGACCAGCCCAGAACCCCTGCAGTGGCCCCGTTGATCAACGGCCACGCAGGATATGCGATGACGTAACCGATGCCCCAGATAATGGTCAGGTAAAACGTCCAGACCCACCAGCGTGGCATGGGGTTGTCCCATTCTTCGATCCCGTCCCAGCTGTGACCGGTCGTGCCATGCCCGTGCTCGTTCTTCTTTTCAGACGTATTGTCGCTCATTGCCTCGCCTCCTTGGATGTGGCGGGTTTGTCTTCATGTCGGAACGGGATGTTCGCCGTGTCCTGATAAGTTTTGGTACTGCCGGGCCGAAACACCCAGAACACCACCCCAACAAAAAAGGCGAACAGTCCGACCAGAAACCAGCTGTCTGCGAGTTGCCGTAGAAAGGTATACTCTTCCATGATCCCCTCCCTCAGCGGCTCGCGTCAGGGGTGAAGGTCGAGAAATCAACCAACGTGCCCAACATCTGCAGATAAGCGATGATCGCATCGGCCTCGGATATTCCCGGCTGACCGTCGAAGTTGCGAACATTCACCTTGTCGCCATAGCGTTCCAGCAAACCGTCATAGTCGCTGTCCGGATCGGCTTGGGCACGGAAATCGGCCTGTGCCTGCGCCAGCATCTCGTCCGAGTAGGGCACGCCCACCATCGAGTGGCTGGTCATGACATCCTGAATGTACTTCCCGTCGATCCGGGTCTCTTCCAGAAAGCCATATTTCGGCATGATCGATTCCGGCACCACCGACTGCGGGTTGCGCATGTGGTCTGCGTGCCATTCATCCGAATAGCGACCGCCCACGCGGGCCAAATCCGGCCCGGTCCGCTTGGAGCCCCACTGGAACGGGTGATCGTACATCGATTCCGCCGCCAGCGAGTAGTGGCCATAGCGCTCGACCTCGTCCCGCATGGGGCGGATCATCTGGCTGTGGCAGGTGTAGCACCCTTCGCGAATATAGATCTCGCGCCCGGCCAGTTCGAGAGGGGTGTAAGGGCGCATGCCCTCCACCTTCTCGATGGTGTTTTCCAACCAGAACAGCGGTGCGATCTGCACGATGCCACCAATGGTCACGACCAAGAAGCTGAAGATCAGCAGGAGGCTCGCGTTGGTCTCGAGGATTTTATGTTTGTCGAGAATTGCCATTGCTCCGACCCTCCTTATTCAGCCGGGACTGCGACGGTCAGGCTGGCCTCTTTGGCCGGCGCTTTCCGTACAGTCATCCACAGGTTGTAGCACATGATCACTGCACCCGCGAGGAACATGAGACCGCCAACTCCGCGTGCCACATAGGGCAGGAACTTGGCTGCAACGGTGTCGGCGAACGAGTTCACGAGGAAACCGTTGGCGTCCACTTCGCGCCACATCAGGCCTTCCATGATGCCGGTCACCCACATCGACGCGGCGTAGAGCACGATACCGATGGTGGCGAGCCAGAAGTGCCAGGAGACGAGGCTCAGCGAGTAGAGACGCTCGCGCTTCCACAGGACAGGCACCAGGAAGTACAGCGCACCAAAGGTGATCATGCCGTTCCAGCCAAGCGCGCCCGAGTGCACGTGACCAATGGTCCAGTCGGTGTAGTGGCTCAGCGAGTTCACCGCACGGATCGACATCATCGGGCCTTCAAAGGTCGACATGCCGTAGAAACCGAGCGAGATCACCATCATCCGGATCACCGGGTCGGTGCGCAGCTTGTCCCATGCGCCAGACAGCGTCATCAGACCGTTGATCATGCCACCCCAGCTGGGCATCCACAGCACGACCGAGAACACCATACCAAGGGTCGAGGCCCAGTCAGGCAACGCGGTGTAATGCAAGTGGTGCGGACCGGCCCAGATGTACAGGAAGATCAGCGCCCAGAAGTGGATGATCGACAGCTTGTAAGAGAACACCGGGCGTTCGGCCTGTTTCGGGATGAAGTAATACATCATGCCCAGGAAGCCCGCCGTCAGGAAGAAGCCCACAGCGTTGTGGCCGTACCACCACTGCGTCATCGCATCCTGCACACCGGACATCACCATGACCGAACGCGAACCCCAGATCGACACCGGCAGGGCCAGGTTGTTGACCACATGAAGCATCGCAACGGTAACGATGAACGACAGGAAGAACCAGTTTGCCACGTAGATGTGCGGCTCTTTCCGTTTGATGATCGTGCCCAGGAACACGGCCAGATAGGCGACCCAGACGATGGTCAGCCACAGGTCAACGTGCCATTCGGGCTCGGCGTATTCCTTGGACTGGGTCGAACCCAGCAGGTAGCCGGTTGCCGCCAGCACGATGAACAGCTGATACCCCCAGAACACGAACCACGCCAGATTGCCGCCCCAAAGCCGCGCCGCGCAAGTACGCTGTACCACGTAGAACGAGGTTGCGATCAGCGCGTTGCCGCCAAAGGCGAAGATCACCGCCGATGTGTGCAGCGGGCGCAGGCGACCAAAGTTGGCGTACCCCTCGGCCCATTCAAAGTTCAGCGACGGAAACGCCAGCTGAAAGGCGATGACCACACCAACAAGAAAGCCAACAACGCCCCACAGGGCCGTCGCGATCACGCCATAGCGGATCACGCCGTCCATATACTCACCCGAGTAGTCGACGTAGGTTTCTGGCTCGTCCGTATGGCGCAGTGTCCAAAGAAATAGCCCACCGGTGACGATCAGAATGATGATCGCATGCACCATGTAAGCCGGATCGCGCGCATAGTTGGCCGCCATCATCGCGAAGATGGCCACCACACCAAGCGCGATAAGCTTGATATAATTCGACATTTTGCGTCCCTTTGCCTTGTCCCACGCGATTCTTGCGTCACGCCAGACGAATTCAGACTAGGCGCTTCATGAAGAACGGTGGTCCAACTTGCTTTGATCTGTATCAAGACTCTAACGCGAAATCTGTGACAGGCATAACTCAATGAATACGAGAATGCGTAATCCGTAACGGTGCGCATTGTAGTCAAGAGGTTCAAATGGCTTACAAATCTCTACTAACCGTGCTGACGGATCCCAAATTGCCCAAGGCAGCCCTTGGACAGATGGTCGCTTTGGCCGAGGCTCAGAACGCCCATGTCGAGGCCCTGTGCCTGGGCGTCGATCGTTCGCAAACCGGATATTACTATGCCGGGGCCAACGCGATGATCCTGCAGGAATCACTCAAACGCGCCAACACTGACGCTGAAGAGATCAACGCAGCCGCGAAGGCTTATCTAGAGGCCACAAATGTGCGCTGGTCGACCGAGGACGGCGTGGCGCAAATCGCCGACATCGGGCGGCACGTGGCACATCGCGCGCGCTTTTCGGATCTGGTGGTGTTGCAGCGCCCCTATGGCGACGACAAGGGCGCCGAGGCCGAGCCGATTGTCGAGGCGGCGATGTTCGAAGGGCACGCGCCGGTTCTGATCGTACCCGACAACGCGCAACCCGTGGCACAGCCCAAGACCGTTCTGGTGGCCTGGAACGAAAGCGTTGAGGCGATGCGCGCAATTCGTCGCGCCCTGCCCTTCCTTGTTGCTGCCGAAACTGTGCGCATCGTTGTGATCGACCCGCCAAAACACGGGCCCGACCGGTCTGATCCGGGTGGCTTGCTGTCGCAGATGCTGGCCCGTCATGGGGTACGCTGCGAGATCGACGTACTCAGCAAAACCATGCCGCGCGTGTCCGATGTGCTGAACCGGCACGCAGCCGATACCGAGGCCGACATGATCGTGATGGGGGCTTATGGCCACTCGCGCTTCCGCGAAGCGATCTTGGGAGGCGCCACGCGCAACATGCTGGAAAACGGAACTGTTCCGGTGTTCCTCGCGCACTAGGGCGAAATCAAAACGGGTAACTGATTTGGCTTAGCTCGTGCCGCAAATGTCGAAACAACAAGAGCCCGCTGCCAAAGCAGCGGGCTCTTTTTTCTTGGCCTCTTGAAGAGTGTCGAAAGAGGGTCTTCGGACTTCGAGATGACGCTTTGACTTTTGTAACTTCAACTTCTGCTATGCGGGACTTTGCGGCCGTTTGCCGCTCACGCAGCAATGACGGCTAAGAGCGGTAGTCTTGCGTATGATTCGCCCATTGCCAAATCTTGAGGAAGGAGTTGGGCCAACTAGTACAGTCGGATGACAACTGTTACTCGCTAGAAGACCTACGGCAGACGTGTAGTTTCCTCAGAGCAGTCACTCTTGGCGGCGGCGGTACATTCGTAAAGGCTCGCTCCGCGTCGGGGCCATTGAACTCTTCAAGCAGCGCCTATTGCGTGAGGCCGTATCAGTGAACGCTTCAATAGTGCTTCAAACCGATCATCTTACAGGATCAGATGAATTTTGCACTCAACAAGAGTAGCGGGTTGCTTGTGCAGAAAGCCATTGCAGCTTTTGAGAGAGATGCGCGGTCACATCAACTTAGACATGACCATAAAAGTCGTGAATGCCGAAACATTTGGGTCTTCGTTGAACAGGCGATCTGTAAATTCAGTGTACTCTTCCATATCGGCTACGTTCAATATGATGATGCTGCCGACTTCTCCAGTGACCATGTAGCACTGAACTACTGCTTTCTCACGTTTCAACTGATTGAAGAAGTCTTGCCTAGCCTGGATGCCATGACGTTCAAATTTGACAGACACGACGACAGAAAGTTTGCGTTCGTAACAATTCGGGTCAACCACAGCGACGATCTTCTTGATCGCGCCCATTTCCTTTAAACGCGAGACTCTGCGCAGACAAGCAGATGGTGACAGGCCAATTTGATCGGCAAGCACTTTGTTTGCGAGATCCGCATTAGATTCTAGTGCGCGAAGAATCTTCCTGTCGAGTTCATCCACTTCCTTCATGCACAATATGATTTCACAAATCCTCTATATTTGCAAGAAGCGAGCGTATTTTGTGAAATTTTGCCCCCCGATTTCCCAATGAAAGCGTGATTATACCGCAAGCAATAAATCGGCCGTCAATAACCCGGAACGAAAGACAGCGTGCTTGGAAGAGCTAAGCAGGCAATGCGTTGAAATAAAAATAGTCCGAAGGATGAAGAAGGTGCAGAAAATCCAAACCTCAGAAGCGGCTCAGCCCCTCGGGCATTATTCGCAGGCGGTTGTGAGCGGAGATCTCGTGTTTGTTTCGGGAATCCTGCCGGTTGAACTTGATGGCACCCTGAATGCGGAGCGTGGCTTCAGCGAGCAAGCCGAGATAGTTCTACGTAACGCAGAGGCCATTCTACGGGCGGCGGGTTCGGATTTTTCCAAAGCTGTGAAGGCCACGATTTACGTCACGGATATCGCCAACTGGAAAGCCTTTGATGAGGCGTATTCCACCGCTTTAGGCGAGCATAAGCCGGCCCGTGCCGTCGCCCCGGTTCCAAGCCTGCACCATGGTTTCCAAGTCGAAATGGACCTGATCGCGTCCGTTTCCGGCGTTTGATTGACGGGAGAAGAAAATGACCAACAAACTGGCGGACCTCGAAACACCCTGCTTGCTGATCGACAAGCAACGCTTGGTGAAGAATATCGACCGCATGACTGCAGCGACGGAAAAGCGTGGCATTTCCCAACGCCCGCACTTGAAGTCGGCAAAATCCGTCGATGTTGCCAAGATGGTTGTCGGCCGAAACGGCACTGGTGCTACCGTCTCCACGCTGGTCGAAGCAGAATCTTTTAGCGAGGCAGGCATTACTGACCTGCTCTATTCCAACGCCATTGTGCCGCAAAAATTAGATCGCGCCGCAAGGCTGTTGGCAGAGGGTGTCGACTTGAAAGTCGTGGTGGACAACGTGGAAATGGCAGAGCGGATCGCGGCGTATTCGAAGACTTCCGGTGTGGCGTTTCCGGTCCTGATTGAGCTTGATATGGATGGACACCGGTCCGGCATACGCCCGGAAGACACCGAACGGCTGCTGGCGGTGGCGGAAATCCTAGCTAGCGAAGACCTGTTATGCGGAGTGATGGCCCATGCTGGCAAAAGCTATGCACTGACCGACAAAACAGCGATCGAAAACCTTGCCCGCGAAGAAGAGGCCGCGGCCCTTCAGGCGGCGTCCAGTCTGAAGAATGCAGGCTACCGTTGCGACATCGTCAGCGTCGGCTCAACGCCTACCGCCCTTGCGGACATTGATTGTTTGGGTGCCACCGAGATGCGCGCAGGGACCTGCATATTCTTTGATCTGGTCCAACGTGGCGTTGGTGTTTGCGATTTTGAAGACATCGTAATGAGCGTGCTGACAACTGTGACTGGGATAAACCGCGAAACAAACCGGATCATCACGGATTCCGGCTGGATGTCGCTGTCTCGCGACCGCGGAACTTCCAAACAGAAAGAAGATTTCTTCTATGGGCAGGTGTGCCTGGAAGACGGAACAGTTCTGCCGGACTTTCTGGTGCTCGATACTCAGCAGGATCATGGCATTCTTGGCTTCCGTTCGGGCGTCGAAAAAACAGTGCCCGAGTTTGAGATAGGTACGTTGCTGCGGATTCTACCGAACCATGTTTGCGCAACGGCAGCACAGCACAGCAGGTACTTCGTCACAAATGAAGACAACGAAGTTGAGGCAACCTGGTCGCGAATAATCGGTTGAAAAGCTGCGATTATTCTTCGGCTGCATGTCGCCCAAATCAAAAGGTAAATAAAATGAAAGCTCCAACGTTCGTCGACCCGCGAAACGGCACCGAATATGCACTAGATGCAAAAATCTGGCGGTCTGCCGATGGCAATCCGATGATGATTTCGCCGCTGCCGGGCATCTGCCGCGAAGACATTGACACCGGCAACGGGTCACTGTGGCGTTATCAAGCAGCCTTTCCAATCAAGGTAGAAAACCCGGTTTCTATGGGCGAAGGCTGTACCCCAATGCACAAGACCTCCTTTGATGGCATACCGTGCAACTTTAAACTGGAGTGGTTTTCACCCACCGGTTCATTCAAGGACCGCGGAACGTCAGTGATGCTGTCGATGCTCAAGGAAATGGGTATCACCGAAGTGCTGGAAGACAGCTCCGGCAACGGTGGCGCGTCGGTCGCAGGCTACGGAGCGGCGGCTGGCATGAAGGTTCATGTTTTTGTGCCTGCCACCACCTCGGCTGCTAAAGTCGCGCAAATCCAAGCCTACGGTGCAGAAATCGTCCGGGTTCCCGGTCCGCGCGAAGCGACGGAAGAAGCCGCCATCGAGAAGGCTTCGGAAATCTTCTATGCCAGCCACAACTGGCACCCGTTCTTCCTACAGGGCACAAAGACTATTGGCTACGAAATTTGGGAAGATCTGGGCTTCAAGCTGCCCGACAACATTGTCATTCCGGGGTCTGCGGGCAGCAATGTGCTGGGCGTTTACCTGGCGTTCAAAGAGTTGATGGCTTCGGGCGAAACCGACCGTCTGCCGAAGATCTTTGTGTCTCAACCAGCCAATTGTGCACCGCTACACGCAGCCTTCCAAGCCGAAGCAGACGAACATGTATTGCAAGAGTTCGGAAAAACTGTAGCCGAAGGTACTGCCATCAAGCGTCCGATCCGCATCAAGGAGATGTTGCAGGCTGTGCGTGAAAGCGGCGGCGGTACTGTAGCGGTCGAAGAGGACGACATCATTGCAGCCTGCCGAAAGCTCGCCAATCAGGGCCTGTATGTCGAGCCCACATGCGCGCATGCCGCTGCGGGCTTGGCCAAGCTGACACAGGAGGGTCTGATCAAGGAGACTGATGAAACAGTCGTCATTCTGACAGGAAGCGGTCTGAAAACAACGTCCTTCTACGCCGACCTTTTTAGCGGCGGCGACGCATAGAGGGGAATTGCAGACACACTGGCTTGGATAAGCATTCCAAGCCGGTGCTGCTGCTTTTATTCGCCGACAGCCAATAGAGTAAGGCCCTGTTTGCCCTGCCCCGCACTTCGGGACCGCAGACAGAGTTTGGAGGCGGCGCTGCGGGAAAGCACTTTCAAGTGCCTCCCTCAAGTCAAACGGGTTACCGAAGGGAGAGCGAAATGACTCAGCAACCCAAATCTGGCATTTTAGCGGGCTGGCGCTCGATGATGCTATGGAAGCAGATCGTGATTGCACTGGTACTGGGTGTACTGGTGGGTGTTGTCTTGAACATGACAGGCAACGAAAACACCGCCACCATGATCAAATACATCGGCACCATGTTCATTTCGGCAATCAAGATGCTGATTGTGCCCCTTATCTTTGTGTCGCTGGTTTGCGGGATGACGTCCGTTACCGACCTGGCCCGCATGGGGCGCATCGGTGTGAAATCGGTTGCCTTCTATCTGGGCACAACCGCATTTGCGATTTCCATCGGCCTGGGATTGGCAACCCTGATCCAGCCGGGGGCCGGAGTGGACTTGGCCACCGCCTCAGCGATGGAGCCGAAAGCGGCGCCGCCGTTCATTGAAACCCTGATTGCGATCATCCCCAAGAACCCGATTGCAGCCGCCGCAGACGGCAACGTTTTGCAAGTGATCTTCTTCGCTATCGTGTTTGGCCTGGCCATCAACTTGGCAGGCAAGCCAGCGGAACCGATCCGCAACTTCTTTGAAGCACTAAATACAGTGATCCTGAAGCTGACCGAGATCGTAATTTCCTTTGCGCCGTACGGTGTGTTCGCATTGATGGCATGGGTAGCTGGTACTTACGGCCTGTCGCTGCTACTGCCGCTGGGCAAGATCATCTTTGCCCTTTACCTTGGCTGCCTCCTCCACGCGTTGATCGTCTATGGCGGTCTGGTCACCTTTGTCGCACGTTTAAACCCGGTTCGGTTCTTCCAAGGCGTGGTTGAGCCGCAGATCGTGGCTTTCACCAGTACCTCCAGCTCGGGCACTCTGCCAGTCACCATGTCGGCTGCTCAGAAAAACTTGGGGGTAAACAAGTCAGTGGCTAGCTTCACTCTGCCTCTGGGTGCGACTATCAACATGGACGGCACCGCGATGTATCAGGGTGTGTCGGCACTGTTTGTTGCTCAGGCCTTTGGTATCGAGTTGGGCATGTCGGAATACGTCACTATCGTCCTGACCACGACCTTGGCCTCTATCGGGACCGCCGGTGTGCCTGGAGCTGGTCTTGTGATGCTGTCACTGGTGCTAACCTCGGTTGGCCTGCCACTGGAGGGTGTTGCAATCATTGCGGGTATCGACCGTATCTTGGATATGGCGCGGACTTCTCTGAATGTTACCGGAGATTGCACTTGTGCCGTCTTGGTTGCCAAGTCCGAAGATCAGATCGATCTGGACGCATATAACACTCCGCATGCGCTTAAGTCGCCGGAATTGGTAGAAAGTTAACACTTTATAAAATAGAAGAAAAACCGGGGCGGTTACACTGCCCCGGTATCATCGTTGAAGCACTGCGAATATCTGCAAAGGAGCGCATCATGATACGAATATCCGAAGAACAATCCAGCGCGGTCGCCTCCCATGAGCTCGCCTATGAAGCGGCGCGCGAAGCCTTCATTGCAGCTGTTGCACCGACCGCAAAGAGCTTTCCGGTTGTGATTGGGCATGCCAGCGATCCGCAAAATCGATTTACGGTAAAATCGGCGACCGACGGGCTCCATGCGGGAGTAAAGGTAGGGTCCTACTTCCCGACAAACGACAAGGCTGGATCGCCCCGGCACAATTCACTGATCCTCTTGTTTGATCAGAACACCGGGCGCATTGGTTCTGTCATCGAAGCTGGAAAGCTGAATGCCTACCGCACTGCGGCGGCTGACGCTGTCGCAACAGATGCCCTCGCACGACCCGACGCTGATACTCTGGCTGTTTTTGGTACGGGGCATCAAGCCGATTTTGAAGCTCATGCGATTGCCCGTATTCGCAAACTACGGCGTGTTCTTGTCGTAGGCCGCACTGAAGAGCGCGCGGCGTCCTTGGTTGAACGCCTCAAGGGCGAAGGCCTGCCCGCTGAAACTTGCGGTCCAGAAGCCGCCTGCCAACACGCCGACATCATTATTACGGCCACAGCCTCGAAAGCACCTTTATTCCAAGCGGAATGGGTACAGCCGGGGACGCATGTTTCTTCGATGGGTTCTGATGGAAAGGGCAAACAAGAGTTGCCGCCCGAGTTATTGACCAAAGCTTCTCTCTTCTGCGACTTGCCTGCTCAGTCGCTGGACATAGGCGAGCTACAGCATGCCGACGCTGGGGTAAAACCAGTGGCGATTGGTCAGGTGCTGTGCGGTGAAGCAAGCGGTAGAACGTCAGACGAAGACATTACCGTGTTCGACAGCTCGGGCATCTCATTGCAGGACCTATATGTTGCGAAGAAGGTCATTGCTGCTCATCTTGAGAAGCCGCTGTAAAAACAAGTGAACGGGGCAGGTTTCCGGCTGGAAAAAGGTGGAACTGCCCCCAACACTAGCTTTTGAAATTGAGCTTTGCTCTGCGAGTTGAGCCCTACCGTGCGGCGAGAGAGTGAATTGTGGTTCTGTTTTAGGCTCTCGTCTTGTTTGCACAGCTGATCGGACCGACTGGCATACGCGTGGAGATGACGCGGAATGCGCGTTGAATATGTGCGCAACAATTGCGCGAAAAAATTTCAACTTTGCCCAACAGGCGCTCATAAAGTGCAACTTCTCCAATAATTTTGCGGCCTTGTTCTGCCGTTTATTGTCATTCTCAACATGTGTCGGACTCGCGAATTCTCATGGATTTTTCAGGAGTTTGAGATCCGGGGTAAGACTGGAGTTAATTCTGGGAGGACAGAAAATGAATCAGCGCAGAGTAACTTGGGCAACAATTGCAGTTCTTGTGGCGGCGGTTTCAAGTTCCAATGCATTTGCCGGAACGCTTGACGACGTTCGAGAGCGTGGAAAGTTGAAATGTGGAGTGAATACAGGCCTCGCAGGTTTCGCTTCAATCGGCTCATCCGGCGATTGGGAAGGGTTTGACATAGCAATTTGCCGGGCTGTCGCGGCAGCAGTGCTGGAGGACGCCAAGGCCGTTGAATTTGTACCGACGACCGGCAAAACCCGTTTCACAGCGTTAGCCTCCGGCGAGGTCGATTTGCTGGCGCGGAACTCGACACACACATTTAGCAGGGACACTGACCTGAAGCTCGACTTTGCTGGGGTGAACTACTACGACGGCCAGGGGTTCCTTGTGCCAAAAGCTCTGGGCGTTACATCTGCGCTCGAACTTGATGGCGCGACTGTGTGCATCCAGACCGGATCGACATCTGAACTGAACCTCGCGGATTTTTTCAGAGCAAACAGTCTCACCTATGAGCCTGTTCCAATTGAATCCGCAGGTGAGGGGCAGCAGCAGTATTTGGCCGGTTCCTGCGACGTTATGATGACCGACGCATCAAGCCTTGCCGCTTCGCGTTCGACCTTCGAAGATCCTGCCAATCATATCATTCTGCCGGAAATCATCTCGAAGGAACCGTTGGGACCGGTCGTACGCCATGGTGATAATGACTGGGCAGATATTGTCGGTTGGACATTGAATGCAATGATTTCCGCAGAAGAGCTGGGTATTTCTTCCGAAAATGTCGCCGAACTGGCAGCACAAGAGGGGGAAAACCCTGAAATCAACCGCATGCTCGGCACCGAAGGCAACCTCGGAGAAATGATAAATTTAGATCCCAAATGGGTTGTTAATGTCATCTCGTCTGTGGGCAACTACGAAGAAGTGTTCGAGGCCAATATTGGCAAAGACACTCCGCTGGGTTTGGAGAGAGGCCAAAACGCCCTCTACACCGACGGCGGCCTGATATATTCGCCCCCGTTCCGGTAAGCCAAAGTCATGAGCCACGTGAAACCCTGCCAAGAGGTGCATTCCAGTATTGACTTGGCACTATCAGCGGCGTGGCTCATGATTGCTCAGCAGATACGTGCCCGCTGGCGTGCCGCCATGGATCAAGAACGGGCGAGCTACGTTAGTCAATCACGTAAAGGTGGCTGACGGTCTTCACGACACGCAGCTTCACGGAAGCGGTCACTGGTGCAAATTGCAGCATCGTTGGAAGGGGCTCAACGCGGATACCCAAAAACAAACGTCGGATGTCCGCTCCCTGAACTGAGGAGCTTGTTCACCTGGATCCGATTGGTTCCTAATTTCCACTTTTCGGCACGGACCGGATCTCGCGCATCTGTTGTCGTCAAGCCTTGCGGATCAATCCGATCAGGAACAGCAGAATGACCGCCCCGATGGTGGCGTGAAACACCGAGGCGATGAATCCGCCGCCAACCGAAAAGCCAAGCGCCGGAAAAATCAGCCCCGCGGCAAAGGCGCCTACGACGCCCACGATGATGTTGCCCAGGATGCCGAATCCCCGACCCTCCATCAGTTTGCCCGCAAACCATCCGGCCAAGGCCCCGATGAAAAGCATCGCAAAGACGCTGCTGAATTCCATGACGTCGTCCTTTCACTGTCTTGTTCATCCAAGACAAGCAGCCTTGCGCGTGTCAGGCAAGCCTTGACCGTCAGTTCAGGTACCCACCGTCGCTGTCGTCGCCCGCCTCGTCCATCAGGCGGCGCATGTCCGGGATGGTTACGTGGCGTTTGCCTTCAAGCTGAATGACCCCGTCCTTTTTCAGGGCCGAAATCTGGCGGCTGACAGTTTCCAGCGTCAGGCCCAGATAATCCGCCATCGCCTCGCGCGTGAGCGGCAGGTCAAACGTCGTCAGGCCAGCGTTCCCTTTGGCGGCAACCGAGGCATCGCGGCGTGCGATGATCGACAACAGGCTGGCGATCTTTTCCCGTGCGGTCTTGCGCCCCAAAACCAGCATCCATTCGCGCGCGGCGTCCAGCTCGTCCAGCGTCATCTGCAACAGGCGATGCGCGATGTGTGGAGTACGCGCCATCAACTCTTCGAATGGTTTCTTGCGGAAACAGCACATGACAACATCCGTGGTAGCTACCACGTTATAAGCCGCGCCATCGCGACCTGGGCGGCCAACAAAATCGGACGGCAGCAAGAGGCCAACCATCTGGGTCCGGCCGTCCTCCATCGTCTGCGTCAGCGTTGCGATACCAGAGACGACAGAGCCCACAAAGCTCATCATATCGCCAGACCAGATGATGGTCTGACCCGCTTCAAAGGTGCGGTAGTACTTGATCTCCTCCAGCTCGAGCAATTCGTCGTGGTCGCAATGCGAACACACGGCACGATGCCGGATCGGACAATCCCCGCAGGCGGAGGGAACATGTAGTGTTTGGGTAGTCATGATCTGCCCCAATTGATCTGGGTCAAGGTTATTCGTTGAAGGCTCATATTACAGTATCGGAATGATAGCGAAATCCCAATTGGCTCAGCTCGGACTATTTGACGCGAAAGTCCCCCGCTATACGAGCTACCCGACCGCGCCCCATTTCAGCAATGATGTGGGGTCTGATCTATTTGGTCAATGGATGTCCGAAATCGAGCCCAAAAGCGCGATTTCCTTGTATATCCACGTGCCGTTCTGTCGCCGCCTGTGCTGGTTCTGCGCCTGCCGCACCCAAGGTACCCAATCGGACGACCCGGTAAAAGCGTATCTTGAGACGCTGAAAGCCGAGTTGCGCCTTATCGCAGACCGCCTGCCACAGGGAATCACCCTGTCGCGCCTGCATTGGGGCGGCGGCACGCCGACCTTGTTGCAACCCGCGATGATGACGGAACTGGCGCAAGAGATCTTTGACGTGGCCCCCTTGGGTGACAACGCTGAATTCTCGGTCGAGATCGATCCGAACGAGATCGACGCCGATCGTCTGGATGCCCTTGCCGCGGCGGGCATGAATCGCGCTTCGATCGGGGTGCAGGATTTCGATCCGATGATTCAAAAGACCATCGGGCGCATTCAGGGCTATGATGTGACGCGGGACGCCGTGGATATGATCCGGGCGCGTGGCATTGCCAGCCTGAACGCCGATATCCTATTTGGTTTGCCGCATCAGACCAAGGCACGCATGACAGAAAGTGTGCAGAAACTGCTGTCGCTGAACCCTGACCGAGTCGCCCTTTATGGCTATGCCCATGTACCGTGGATGGCCAAACGTCAGCAGATGATTCCGTCCGACAAGCTGCCGACACCTGAACAGCGGCTGGACCTTTTTGAGACCGCCCGCCGCCTGTTCAAATGGGACAATTACGCCGAAATCGGGATCGATCACTTCGCAACGCAGGACGACGGCTTGACCCATGCGCTCAGGGCCGGGCGTCTCAAGCGGAACTTCCAGGGCTACACCGACGATCAGGCCGATGTGTTGATCGGGGTTGGCGCCTCTTCGATCTCGAAGTTTCCGCGCGGCTATGCCCAGAACGCACCGGCCACGTCGGCGCACACGGCAGCCATTCGCGATGGACGATTCTCTACAGCGCGCGGGCACCAGTTCAAGGGTGACGATGTTTTGCGTGCCCGTCTGATTGAGGCGTTGATGTGTGATTTTCACATCAACCGGGCCGAGATCCTGCGAGAATTCGACATCTCTGCAGATACGCTTGATGGTCTGTTTTCGCAGGTCAACCGATCCTTTGACGGGTTGCTGGCCATCTCGGATGAGGGGCTGTTCGTCCCACCCGAAGCGCGCCCACTGACGAGGATGATCGCGCGCGGGTTTGATGAATACGACCTCAGCAAAGCCGGGCACAGCTCGGCCATCTGATCCGGAGGGGAGAGCCGGATCAGTGCGGCGGGCGCCCTGAGGCCCGCCGCGTCCCTTGCAAAAGACTTGACGGAACAGCCTGCGATTTCCGACACTCATAGGGTGAAACGCCGCCGACCATAGGGTCCGCGCGTTGCGAGGCAGGCAGGTTACAAGACCTCTGAACGAACACGTTGCAGTTCGTCTGACCCATTCGTGCAGCTTCGAAACCCGTGCTGTGCACCAGTCAGAGGGACATTCAAATGCGCGTCTTCACAGTTCTAGGCCCAACCCAGTCAGGCAAATCCACGCTCGTCGAGGCGATCAGCCGCCTGGACGGGCGATCCACCAAATTCAGCGTGTCCGATGTGGTTCACCTCCACAGTTTTTCTTACCTCGACGAACCCTGGTGCGCCGTTGACGTCAACGGCGGCGGCGATACGCTGGCTTATGTCGGCCCTGCCATGGCGATCAGCGATGCTGCCGTAATCGTCGTGCCGCCCGACCCCGACGCAGCTGTATTGGCCGCGCCCTATCTGCGCTTGGTCGAAGAAGCCGGCATCCCGAGCTTTCTGTTCATCAATAAGATGGACAACCCCAACGGCCGTATCCGCGACATCGCCGCAGCCCTTCAGGCTTATTGCACGCACCACATCACCCTGCGCCAGATCCCCATTCGCGACGGTGAACAAATTGTGGGGGCGGTCGATTTGATTTCGGAACGCGCCTGGAAGTATCAGGAAGGCGAACCGTCAGCCCTGATCGAACTGCCATCCTCTGCCGAGGGTCGCGAGCAAGAGGCACGCACCGAGTTACTGGAAACGCTATCGGATTTCGACGACAACCTGCTGGAACAGTTGATTGAAGACAAGCAGCCTCCCAGCGAGGAGGTCTTTGATCTGGCCGCCAAGGTGCTGCAAAACCACCAATTGATCCCGGCCTATTTGGGCGCTGCAAGCCATGCCAACGGGTTGACCCGGATGATGAAGGCGCTTCGCCACGAAGCGCCCGAGTTCGACATCGCTCGTGACCGCGACGAGGCAGGTGAAAAGGCGCGTGCCATTGCAGGGTTTGCCGACGTCAAGAAACACATTGGCAAGATCACCGTCCTTCGCGGGCTTGGCGATGGCGTCACCTCGCACGAAGGTCTGGGCGGCGACACCGTTGGATCGCTTGTGGGACTGGACACGAAAACCCAAATCAACCAAATCAAAGCAGGGGAGATCGGTCTGGCGGTGAAGTCCGATCACCTGAGCCCTGGCGCCATCTACGACAGCATTGGGGCGTCTGCCTTGCCCGAATGGGCCACCAGCCACGCACCCAGCCATCGGCAAAAGGTGACACCCATCCATGAACGCGATGATGTGCGCCTGTCAAACGCCCTCTCACGCTTGAATGAAATCGACCCCGGCCTGCATCAATCCCAAGACGAGCTGAGCGGCCATGCCATTCTGGGCACGCAGGGACCACAGCATCTGCGCAGGCTGTCTGAAAAACTGGCCGAGGATTTTGGCATCGAGGTCACAACCGAGCCGGTCGATACAGCCTATCGCGAGACGATCTCGAAATCCGTGGATCACCGCCACAGGCATCGCAAACAATCCGGCGGCGCGGGGCAATTTGCCGATGTGGTGCTGACAGTCGCCCCCTTGCCGCGCGGGTCGGGGTTTCAATTTGACGACACTGTCAAGGGCGGCGCCGTGCCTAAGAACTACATCCCTTCCGTCGAGGCCGGAGCGCAAGAGGCCTTGGTCGAAGGCCCCGAAGGGCACCAGGTTGTTGACGTCAAAGTAACTTTGACAGACGGCAAGCACCACAACGTCGACAGCTCGGACTATGCATTCAAGATGGCCGGTAAGGTGGCCGTGCGAGAGGCGATTGGAATGGCGAAGCCTGTGGTCCTGCAGCCAATCCTACATGCAGAAATCCACCTGCCTTCTGGGTTTGTCGGCGACATGGTTCCAACGATCAGCTCACTGCAAGGACAGGTTCTGGGCTTCGAAGCCAATCCCAATGCCGCCGGGTGGGAAATCTTCAACGCCCTATTGCCGGCCGTGGCCCAGGATGAACTCCATCGCACGATCGCCAGTTCAACGCGTGGCACAGGCTGGGCCAACTTGAGCTTTGATCACTACGAGGAAATGCGTGGACAAGCATCCAAGGCCAAGGTGGTCACCGCTTGAGATCATCGCAGAAGACCGGAAGCGCTCCCGCCCGTCGTCGATGTTTCTGACGAAACACTTCCTCCCGTTGGGCCCGGCCGCCTCGCTTCGCTCGGCGGTCGGCACCTGGGGCCAGCCACAGCTCAATGATTCGCGCACGCCCGGTTTGTGGCCAAACACGCTCCACAGACGCCCGCGCCGGGCCTTGCCCGGCGCTCGGCCCAAGGCCGCTGGCGGGGCTGACGCAGTCAGGGCTGCTCGGGCGCGGGAGCCTCCCCTGCTTGCCTATCCTGCGGCTGCAATCAATTCGCGCGTGTAGTCGGTTTGTGGCGTTTCAAAGAGCGCTTCCGATGGCCCCATCTCAACCACATCGCCTTGCTTCATCACCAACACCTGATGCGACATCGCGCGCACCACTTTCAGGTCGTGCGAGATAAAGAGGTAGGCCAGCCCATATTTTTGCTGCAGGTTTCGCAACAGTTCGACAATCTGCACCTGCACGGTCATATCCAGCGCGCTCGTCGGTTCATCCAGCACCAGCAGCTTGGGCCTGAGCACCATCGCACGCGCAATTGCAATCCGCTGGCGCTGACCTCCCGAAAACTCATGCGGGTAGCGGTCCATCGCGGCTGGGTCGAGTCCGGTTTCCTGCATCACCTCGACCACCAGATCGCGTGGTGCACGGTGGGGATCGACGTTGTGAATCGCCAATCCCTCGGCGATGATCTGGGCGCAGGTCATCCGCGGGCTGAGCGAGCCGAACGGATCCTGAAACACAATCTGCATATCTTTGCGCAGCCGCCGCAACTCACGCGTGGACCATTTGCGCACGTCCTGGTCGCGATACGTGATGCCGCCATCGGACGAGATCAACCGCATCAAGGCTAGCGCAAGCGTGGTTTTGCCCGAGCCGGATTCGCCAACGATGCCGAGGGTCTCACCCGCCCGAACACTGATCGTGGCGTCATTGACCGCTTTTACGTGCCCAACCGTTCGCTTCAGAAACCCGCGCTGGATGGGAAACCAGACGCGCAGACCATCGGTATGGGCAATCACCTCGGCATCAGATGCGATGGGTTCAGGAACGCCTGACGGCTCAGCCGCCAACAGTTTTTGCGTGTAAGGATGCTGGGGATTGTCAAAAATCTCAGACGTCGGGCCGGTTTCAACGATCTCGCCGTCCTTCATCACGCACACCCGGTCCGCGATCCGACGCACGATGCCCAGATCGTGGGTGATGAACAGCATTCCCATATTTTCGGACTTCTGCAACTCGGCCAACAGCTCCAGGATCTGCGCCTGAATGGTCACGTCCAGCGCCGTCGTCGGCTCATCCGCGATCAGAACATCGGGCTTGTTGGCCAAAGCCATGGCGATCATCACACGCTGGCGCTGCCCGCCCGAAAGCTGATGTGGATAGCTGTCCAGCCGATCCTGCGGGTCGCGGATGCCGACCTTGTTCAAAAGCTCGATAATTCGGATCCGCGCTTCGGATCCTACTACGCCCTGATGCAGCGCCAGCGATTCCGCCATCTGCTTTTCGATCGTGTGCAGCGGGTTGAGCGAGGTCATCGGTTCCTGGAAGATAAAGCTGATGTCGTTGCCGCGCACCTGTTGCAGGCGCTGCTCATCAGCGCCGATCATCTGTTGCCCATCATAGGTAACAGAGCCTTCTACCTCGGCGCTGCCAGCCAAAAGAGAGACGGTCGACAAGGCCGTCACCGATTTACCCGACCCGGACTCACCCACCAGGGCTACCGTCTCCCCCCGATCGACTGTGAATGACACGCCCTTAACGGCTTGGGTCAACTGGCCGTCCTGGCGGAAGGACACGCGAAGATCGTTGACTTCCAACAAGCTCATGAGAAGGTCTTTCTTGGATCAAACGCATCGCGCACACCTTCGAAAATGAAGACCAGAAGCGAAAGCATGATGGCAAAGGTGAAAAACGCAGTGAAAGCGAGCCAGGGCGCATTCAGGTTGTTCTTGGCTTGCAGCGTCAACTCGCCAAGCGAGGGGGCCGACGATGGCAGACCAAAGCCCAGAAAGTCGAGCGAGGCCAGGCCACCGATGGTGCCGGTCACAATGAACGGCATGAACGTGAGCGTCGCAACCATGGCGTTGGGCAGCATGTGACGGCGCATGATGGTGATGTTGCCCACCCCAAGCGCTTTGGCAGCTCGCACGTATTCCAGGTTCCGCGCGCGCAGGAATTCTGCACGGACCACGCCCACAAGGCCGGTCCAACCAAATAGGATCATCAGGGCGACCAGCAGCCAGAAACTGCGCCCCAGAATAGCGAACATGATAATGATCACATACAGTGACGGAGTAGCGGACCAGATCTCGATCACGCGTTGGAAAATCAGGTCGGTCCAGCCGCCGAAATATCCCTGCACAGCACCGGCAACGACGCCCAGAATGCTGGCCACCCCTGTCACGAGTAGCGTGAAGAGAATCGACAGGCGGAAGCCATAGATCACCCGCGCCAGTACGTCGCGCTTGGCGCTGTCCGTGCCAAGCAGGTTCTGGCCGTTGGGTGGCAACGGGGCCGCGCCCGGGCGGTCAACCGTAGTGTTGAACGAATAGGGGATCGGCGGCCAAACGGCCCAACCTTTTTCGAACCCCTCGGCTTGAAACGTGCCCGCGCTGATCTGTTCCAGCATCTCTTCGGGCTCATCAAAGCACTCTTCCAACCCGCCGCTTGCGATCAGGCATTTGACCTCGGGATCACCATAGATCGCTTCGGTTTGAAAATCGCCGCCAAAGGCGGTTTCGGGGTAGAAGTTGAAGACAGGCGTGAAGTACTCACCCCGGTAATTCACCAGGATCGGTTTGTCGTTGGCGATGAACTCGGCGAACAGCGACAGCGTGAACAGCACAGAAAAGATGATCAGCGACCAATAGGCCCGGCCGTTCTTGCGGAAATTGCGCCAGCGGCGTTGATTGAGGGGGGAAAGTGCCATGAATTACCCCTCGCGGCTTTCAAAGTCGATGCGCGGATCGACCAGGACATACATCAGGTCCGACAGGATGCCGACCACAAGGCTCATGAGGCCAAAGATGAAGAGCGTGCCGAAGATCACCGGATAATCACGCGCCACCGCGGCCTCGAACCCCAGTCGCCCCAAACCGTCGAGCGAAAAGATCGTCTCAATGATAATCGAGCCTGAGAAGAAGACGCCGATGAACACTGCCGGAAAACCCGCGATCACGATCAGCATGGCGTTGCGAAAGACGTGGCCATACAGAACCTTGCTTTCGCTCAGCCCCTTGGCGCGGGCGGTCATGACATAGTGTTTCTTGATCTCATCCAGGAACGAGTTCTTGGTCAGCAGTGTCAGCGTCGCAAAGGCCGAGATGGTCGAGGCGATGACCGGCAGCGCGATGTGCCAGAAATAGTCGCCAATTTTGCCCAACAGGCTCAGCTCATCAAAGTTGTCGCTGGTCAGCCCCCGCAGCGGGAAGATCTGCCAGTACGAGCCACCGGCGAAAAGCACCAGCAGCAGGATCGCAAACAGGAATCCCGGGATCGCGTAGGCCACGATGATCGCGCCACTGGTCCAGGTGTCAAAGGTTGACCCATCGCGCACCGCCTTGCGAATGCCCAACGGGATCGACACCAGATAGGCGATCAGCGTGGACCACAGACCCAAAGAGATCGACACTGGCATCTTTTCCAGCACCAGGTCGATGACACTGATCGAGCGGAAATAACTCTCGCCAAAGTCCAGCGTCATGTAGTTGCCCAGCATGGTCAGGAACCGTTCGAGCGGCGGCTTGTCAAAGCCGAATTCCTTTTCCAGCTCGGCAATGAATTCGGGCGGCAGGCCGCGTGCGCCGACGTATTCCTCGTTCGGGGCGCCGGATTGTGTTTGAACGTCATCACCCCCGCCAGCGAAGCCTTCGAACACATCGCCGCCGCCTTGCAGTTCGGCGATGATCTGTTCGACCGGGCCCCCGGGGACAAATTGCACCAGCGTGAAGTTGACGATCATGATGCCCAAAAGGGTCGGGATCACCAGCAACAGGCGTCTTAGGATATAGGCTCCCATGGGTTTGGCTTACCTCAACGCGCCATCAGATTTCAGCTTGGCGGCCTTTTCAGCGTCGTACCACCAGAAGTCCAGCACGCCGACCGCATATTCCGGCAGGTTCTCGGGGTGGTCGTATTGGTCCCAATAGGCGACCCAGCTTTTGTCGTTGTACCAGACCGGCACCATGATGCGTTCGTACCGCAGCGCACGGTCCAAGGCTTGCAGGGCAGCGGCCTCATCCTCTTTCGTGGTGGTCACGAGCGAGCGTTCGATGATCGCATCCACCAGCGGGCTGGCCAGACCGGCAGGGTTGAACAGGCTGAAATCCGCCTCGCCCGAGCCGTACATCTGCATCAGACCGGTGCCAGCAGACAAAAACGCGCGGTAGTTGTCGAACACGATGTCATAATCGCGATCACGGTTGCGCAGCGTATACTGCGCCGAGTCGACCTTGTCCGGGCGCGCATCGACCCCCATCGCCACCAGGTTCTTTGCAAAACCATCAATCACAGCGGTCAGGGTTGGCGACGACGACGAGGGATAGGGAATTTCAAGCACCAGCTTTTCGCCTGCCGCGTTGCGCCGCATGCCATCATCGCCAACGGCCCACCCGGCCTCGTCCAACAGTTTCATCGCAGTCCGCAGGTTGCGGCGGTCGTTCAGGCGTTTGGCGCGCGATTCATGCGCACGCACAGATGGTTCGGTCAGCATATCGGCAGGCACCAGATCGCCGAGCGACTTGAGCAGCTCCAACTCGGCGCCTTCAGGCGCGCCTTGGGCCATATGCGGAGCATTTTCCACAAACGAATGACGCTGTTTGAACAGCCCGAACTGCAAGGACTCGTTGGTCCATTCAAAGTTGAACGCCAGCGAAAGCGCCTCGCGCACACGTTTGTCTTGGAGTGCGGGGCGGCCCAGGTTGAACACAAAGCCGGTGGGTGTTGGAGGCGTCAGATCGGGAATCTCTTCCAATTTCACCCAACCTTTGTTCACGGCAGGGAAATCATACTCGGTCGCCCACCGTTTCGAGTTTCCCTCACTCCGAAAGGTGTATTCGCCTGCCTTGAACGCCTCGAATCCTGCCGTGTCGTCCGCAAAATACTCCACCCGGATTGTGTCGAAGTTGTAGCGCCCCTTGTTGATCGGCAGGTCCTTGCCCCAATAATCTGGATTGCGCTTGTAGACGATACGGCGGTTCACATCATAGCTGTCGAGCTGATACGGACCTGATCCCGGCGCGGCGTCCAAGCGGGGTTCATCCAGCCGCGCACCGTTTTCTTCATACCAGGCCTTTGGGAACACCGGCACCGATCCGGCCTGATCAATCAGCGACCGACGTGAAATACCAGTGGCAAAAGTAAACTTGACCGTGTGATCATCCAATGCCTCAGCAGACAGGATGCGTTTCTTGACCGCTTGCGCGTAAGATGGCAGCCCCTGCTCCAGAAACAGGTTGTGACTGAACACCACGTCATGCGCGGTCACGGGCGAGCCGTCGGCGAACCGCGCTTCGGGACGCATGTAGAAGATCACCCAGGTTTTGCCTTCGTCGTATTCCAACCGTTCGGCAAGCAAACCATAGCTTTCGCCAATCTGATCTGCTGGCAGTCCACCTCCGGTCGCGGGCATCTCACCCAACAGGCTTTCGTAGACCATCCAGGAATAGCGCCCTGCTCGCCCCTTGCGGCTGTAGGGATTCATCGAATCGAAGGTGCCCGGTGCGGAAACCGCGATTTCACCACCCTTGGGCGCATCCGGGTTCACATAGTCGAAATGCTCGAAATCAGCCGGATAGCTCAGGTCGCCAAAGAACGAGTAGCCATGGCTTTCGATGATCTTCTCATCTTCGGCCCGCGCAAGACCTGTTGCGGCAAGCAGCAAGCCGATCGACAATCCGATCGCCCCCAGCACCTTTGGCCGAATGTCCATCTGGCGGGTTCGGGTCGCGACGCGGGGCGATGTCATCAGGCTCTACCTCCGTATGGGTCTGATTGTCTCTGACGAAACATAGACCAATTTTTGTTGTTGCCAGCTAAAGGTCCAGCGGGGCGAGATTCAAGTTTAGAATGCGTGAACGCATTGTGAAGACATGTTCATGTGGCAGGAAATTGCGGATTTCGCCCGCCGAAACGAAAAAACCGCCACCCAAGGGGCAGCGGCTTTCGAAGTCTCAAGATGCGTGGCGCTTAGTTGTCCAGGCTGTCCAGATAGGCGATCAGGTTGACCCGGTCGCCTTGCTTTTTCAGGCCCGAGAAGCTCATCGAAGTGCCCGAAACGTCAGAGCTCGGCTTCAGCAGGAAGGCATCAAGCGCCTCAGGCGTCCAATCGCCGCCTTTGGCTTGCATCGCGCTGGAATAGCCAAACCCGGCTTCGGACGCGACGGCGCGGCCAACAACGCCATAAAGGCTCGGGCCGGTGCCGTTTGCGCCAGCTTCCAACTTGTGGCAGGCCGAGCATTTCTTGAACACACGGGCGCCTTTGTCCACGTCGGCGGCCATCATCAACTCGTCAAAGCTGACTTCCTCGCCAGTGCTGATCTCTTCGGCCGCCTGTTCGGTATCAATCACGTACGAGGCTTCGCCGTGCCCCCCCACGTTGTAAATCATCATGGCGGCCCATTTGCCAAGAAGAAGCACCAGAAAGGCGCCAAGCAGGCCTGCTGCGGCCTTGGTAACTGTCATCGTGTCGAACATTGATCGCGAGTCCATTTCAGCTGTCTGGGCGGGTGTCTAAGGCTTCCCCTTGCAAGAGGCAAGGTATAGACACCGCGACTAAACGCCCAATTCAAGAACTTGTTGCACGGAAACCGACAAATGACCAACCGCATTGCCTTTCAGGGAGAGCCCGGCGCTTACAGCCACGAGGCTTGCCGCGACGCCCGCCCCGATATGGAGGCGCTGCCGTGCCGCACATTCGAAGACGTGATCGAAGCGGTTCGGTCGGGCGAGGCTGACCTTGCCATGTTGCCGGTCGAAAACACTACATACGGGCGTGTGGCCGACATTCACCGCCTGCTGCCGCACAGCGGCTTGCATATCATTGATGAAGCATTTGTCCGCGTGCACATCAACTTGCTGGCGGTTCCGGGCGCGAGCCTGTCCGACGTGACCGAGGCGCATTCGCATCTGGTGCTGTTGCCGCAGTGCGAAAAGTTTTTGCGCGAAAACAACATCCGGGGCCGCGTGAGCCCAGACAACGCCCGCGCTGCGCGCGAGGTTGCCGAAGCGGGCGACATCCAATCTGCTGCTCTGGCCAGTGAACTTGCCGGAGAAATTTACGGATTGGACGTTCTGGCCCGCCACATTGAAGACCAGGGAGACAACACCACACGGTTCCTTGTGATGTCACCAAAAGCCGACGAATCACGTCGCGGCGATCTGGGCATGATCACCAGCTTTGTCTTTCAGGTCCGCAACATCCCGGCGGCGCTGTACAAGGCGATGGGGGGATTTGCCACCAATGGCGTCAACATGATCAAGCTGGAAAGCTATATGGTCGGCGGTCGCTTTACCGCGACACAGTTCTACGCCGACATCGAAGGGCACCCCGACGATGCCAATGTCCGCCTTGCAATGGACGAACTGGGATATTTCACCACCAACGTCGAGATTCTGGGCGTCTATCCGGCTGCACGCAAACGTCACTGATCCCCCGACACCCGGATCAGCAATACGCCCCCAAAATGATCGGCCCCGTGCCGCCCCCCGGCCCGGGGTCCCCGGCAAGGCGGCAAAGGCCCAAGCGCACGACACAGCATGAATTGATCCAGCTGATCGGTGCCAATGGCGGTGCAAGGCGCAAACAAACTAAATCTGAATGAATCTCAAACTTTGGCCATGCGAAGGCTGGTGCCACGCCGTGAACAACTCAAGGCGCGTCACCCCAGAGCATGCATTCGCGCCGAAACGCGTTCCGGCAATTGGCTGTGCGGGCAAGGGAGCGGTTTTGGGATCAAGACAAACGCGATTGTCGCCGCTCGATCTCTTTCGCCATATCTGCTAGTCGCAACTTGAATTTCTTGTTCAAACTACTGCGAGCAAGTTTGAGCGATTGCAGAAACAAGCGCGCAGCCAGAGTATTTGCCGACAGCTTGATGTCGACGCTCAACCGGGTTCGGCGCGGCGACAAAGCCAGCAACTCGATCACGCAATCCCCGTTAATGCCCTTGCTGCGAGAATCAAATCGCATAAGTGAGGGTTCCGCGAACTCTGCCAAGGTGATCTGCATGTCGCGCGGCTTGCCGCGAAGGTTGAACGATGTGTCCCATGCCAACCCAGAAGCGACGGGATGGCTGGTGTCAACGCGCTGCACCTCGATCCCCCGGCGAATTGCCGAGCGTTCGAAACTTTCGAATTCCGAAACCGCGGCAAAGACATTCTGGATCGGTGCCTCGATATCTTCTTTACCCGAAAACTGCATGTCGCCCCATTGTTCCTGTTTGGCAAATTGTCGTCTTAATCCAGCGTATCCGCAAGCCAGTTCTCCAAAAGGAAATGTGCAATTGCCCCTTTTCGGGCAGGCAGGATTGTGGGGTGTTCCCCGGCAAAGGCCTGCATCATGTCCTGTCGCGTAACCCAGATCGCATCCTCGATCTCTACCGGATCAATCTTAATCTCTCGTGACAGAGCCTCCCCCGCACATCCAAACATCAGTGACGCCGGGAACGGCCAAGGTTGGCTGGACAGGTAATTAACCTGGCCGACTTTGACACCTGCCTCTTCCATCACTTCGCGGCGTACAGCGGCCTCAAGTGTTTCACCCGGTTCGACAAAACCTGCCAAAAGCGAATACATGCCCTCTGGCCACCCTGGCGAACGGCCCATCAGCACCGAATCCCCGTAGGTGATCAGCATGATCACAACCGGGTCGGTCCGCGGGAAATGTTGCCCTCCGCAGGCATCACAGGACCGTTGCCATCCCGCCTGCACAATTTCACTGGGCGCACCGCAACGCGCGCAGAACTGATGGGTTTCGTGCCAACCGATCACCGCCTTGGCCGTCGCCGCCAGCTCGGCGTCGCGCGCGGACAGACGGGTCATGATCCGACGAAGCTCGGCAAAGACATGGCCCGGCGGGCAATCGGGGTGATGCTGCTCGGTTCGATCTACGAACCCGCCAACGGTGCTGACATCCTGCCCCACAGGCTCCCACCCCGAGATATCGAGCGCGAAGCAAGGTGCGCCGTCATCTTCGAAACCAAGAAAGATCATCTCTTCGGCGGCGGTCTGATATCCCGCCTGCAGGATAGGATGCGCCATCGTCACCCAAGACAGCTTGTCCAGACGCTCGCCATGAACCATGACCTTGCCACGCCACAACAGGATACACGCCGCATCGGGATGCTGACGGGCCTGGGTCAATGCAACAGCGTCGTTCCGGATATGTGCGGCCCGGTTCAAACCCGATCCGCCAAAGGTGACCTGCTCTGCGCGCTTCATTTCACGTCTCCTGCTCCCTCGACCAGAACTTCATATACCCTTGAGCGCCTACCACAACCCGCTTGACCAGATATGACCCTGAAGACGACTGTTGACGCAAAATAGGATCACAACTGACACAAATTGAAAGTGCCTAAGTCCTTGTAAGTGATCTGGATTTCTGTGTTTTGCTACCTATAACAACTTTAACGAGAATATATTATACACTGAACAGAATGACAGCAGACCAACGCACCTCAACAACTTTGGCCGACGCCTGTCCTGCAGGACAGGCGGCCCGTTTGCGCATTCTTGCAACCAGTGATCTGCACATGAACCTGGGCAGTTTCGACTACTACTCTGATCGCCCGGACCCGACAGTTGGACTAACCCGCGTGGCCAGCCTGATCAAAGCAGCACGCCGCGATGCCCAGGATGCGCTGGTCGTCTTGTTCGACAACGGCGACAGCATTCAGGGCACGCCAATTGGCGATCTTGCCGTTCGAGAATCCCAGGTCCGGCATCCCCTAATGACCGCGTTTGAAGCCCTGGCATATGACGCCATTGGCCTGGGGAACCATGACTTCAACTTTGGACTGGAAACATTGAACCGGGTTTTGGACGACGCCGCCTGCCCGGTGGTATGCTCGAATGTACGCCCGATCGACAATACGTCGGTCGGATGGCGACCCAGTCTGATTCTTGAACGCTCGGTATCAGCTGGCGGACAGGACTGGCCGATCAGAATCGGGGTTCTCTCTGTCCTTCCTCCGCAAACGCTGGATTGGGACACGCACTTTTTGCGCGACCGGGTTCGTATCGAGGATATTGTCGAGACGGGGCGCAAGACAGCACAGGACTTGCGGCGCCAGGGATGCCACGTGGTGGTCGCATTGGCGCATACGGGCCTGACATCGAACGGTGCGGGTGAACTGGTCGAAAACGCTGCCATTCCGCTTGCAAAATCAGCCGAAGTGGACGCCCTGATCACTGGTCATACCCATCTCCACCTGCCTGGGGCCGCCCACAAGGGTCTTGCAGGGGTCGATGCTGAACGCGGGCGCATCCATGGCAAACCATCCGTGATGCCCGGTTCAGCAGGTTCCCACCTGGGGATCATTGACCTGGACATCATGGCAGACGGAGAGGGCGGGTGGCGCGTCACATCGAGCCAAAGCGCCTTGGCCCCAATTTCTCAACCCGCCGAGACCGGCAAGATCACCTCACTTGCCAGCGAAGACGCGATGTTGGAACAGCTGTTTCAGCCGCAGCACTTTCGCACCCGCCACGAGATGCAAGAACCTGTCGGCGAAATTTCGGAGCCGCTGCACAGCTATTTCACATTCTTTGCCCAGGATCGGGGCCTGGCCTTGGTCGCAGCCGCACAAGCCGCAGCTTTGCGAGCGTATCAATCCTCGACCTCCGCGCGCGACCTGCCGCTGCTGTCCGCTGCGGCCCCGTCCAAGTTCGGCGGGCGCGCAGGACCTCTCCGATACACCGACGTTCCTGCTGGAACGATCTCGATGCGTCATGTTGCAGACCTGCACGTCTTTCCCAACGAGTTGAGCGCGGTGATTGCGACAGGTGCACAAATTCGCGACTGGCTGGAAATGTCGGCGGGCGTGTTCAACCGGATTGTACCGGGTACAAATCACATGCCCCTGCGCGACCACGAACACCCCGGACACAACTTTGATGTCATTCACGGGCTGACCTATGAGGTCGACATCACAACGCCGGCGCGTTTCAACCCAGCCGGCGAGGTCTTGAATCCCGCCCACGGGCGCATCCACAATCTGCGTCACGCCGGAAGAAAGGTAGAAGACAATCAAAGGTTTGCGGTGGCTTTGCCGAACTATCGCGCCAATGGGGGTGGCAATTTCGCCGCCTTGCGCACCGCGCAACCGATCCCTGTGCCGTCACATCGGATCCAACAACTGATCCGGGACTATGTGGCAGGCAACCTGCCGCCAGAGCCGCAACTGACACAGCCAAGCTGGCGGCTTGCCCCTGTTGAAAACACTCATGTCCTTGAAACCACCGGACCTGCCGCCCGTGCACATCTGAGCGAGTTGCCCAAGGGATTAATCCAGGACCGGGGGCTCGACGCCGAAAGTTTCCTGCACCTGTCCATTGCCTTGTGACACGCCGCTTGTCTTTTCCAGCACCAGAGCCTATATCGGCCTCGAGAGGTTGGCGCGGGCGAGCGCCTCGCCAACCTGGTCAGGTCCGGAAGGAAGCAGCCACAACGAGCCCCGCTTGGGTCGATGTCCAACCTCTCACTTGATCCAACCCGGATCGGGTTCACGATACTTAGCCAATGGAGGGATTTCATGATTGTAGTTGCATCCCCTCGGGCAGAGACCGTCTGAACCAAAACTTTCGTCCCTGCCTGACCCACTGACGCAGTCGCGCGCTTTGCCGCCACTGCGGTTTGTTTGCATTCTGCAACAGGTAGACCAATGTCTTTTGACTATATGGACCTGGGATGGTCCAACCATTTTGCGGCGCAGATCCCTGCGCCAACATCCGATCACATCTATCGCATCTCTGCCGTGCATCGCGACCGGCTAAAGGGCTTGTCCCCTGCCGGAGAACGGGTTCTTTTGCCTCGTGCTAACCAGTCAACTGGCACCTTTGCCGTCGGCGATTGGGTCGCGGCAAGCTCCGATGGCTTGATCGACCAAACCCTGGACCGCAAAACACTGATGTCACGTCGGGCAGCAGGCAGCGGCGTGCATGCGCAGTTGATCGCGGCCAACGTCGATGTCTTGTTCATCACCAGTTCCTGCAATGCCGATTTCAACGTCGCGCGATTGGAGCGATTTCTGGCGCTGGCACATCAGGCCGGGTGTTACCCGGTTGTCGTACTGACCAAAGCCGACACCTGCGACAATCCGCAAAGCTATGTCCGCAAAGCCGAGCGGCTTGAGGCATTTCTGACAGTCCTTGCCGTGAACGCTCATGACAGCAGGGACATAAGTCAGCTGATGGCCTGGTGTCCGCACGGTCAGACCGGGGCCCTCGTCGGATCTTCCGGTGTGGGAAAAACCACGCTGACCAACGGGTTGACGCAAGCTCGGGACGCCACGGCTGGCATACGCGAAGACGACGCCAAGGGGCGGCACACAACCACATCCCGCGCCCTGCGTCACATGACCAACGGCGGGTGGCTGATCGACACACCGGGCATGCGGGCCTTGCGAATGCTTGATTCCCCGGACGGCATTGATGAGGTCTTTGCCGATCTTGTCGAGCTATCCCGTGACTGCCGCTTTTCGGATTGCGCGCATAGTTCCGAGCCCGGTTGCGCCATACGGGGCGCGATAGAGGCCGGAACTCTTGATCCAGATCGCCTGCGTCGCTGGCAAAAGCTGCTGCGTGAGGATCGGATGAACTCGGAAACCGTGGCCGAGGCGCGGGCGCGCGACAAAGCCTTTGGCAAGATGGTCCGTTCAGTGATGAAGGACAAGAAAGGCCGCAAGGGCCTGTAACCCATGCCGGGCGCCCCTAACTTGGGGTGCCCGGCGTTACAGGGCTGGCACCAGGTCGGGCCACAACGTCCGACTTCGACGCGCAAACGCCCCAAGATGGCCGACCTCTTTCAACCCATAATCCGAAGGCGTCAGGGTCTTTTTTTCGACCCCTGCCCCATAAAGCTCGGACAGTTTCCACACGCATTTGGGCGGAATGGTGTCGTCGTCGTTGAGGGCAATCATCGTCACCGGTGCCCTGCTGCGACCCCAATCAGGCGCTGGAATGGTTAGCCCGGCCTCGGGCAGATAGCTGCGGGGCGACGTGCACCATTTCCGCCATTGCCAATACACCTGCGGCGGCAAATCGGCTCCGAACCCCGTAATCTTGCCCGGCAGATAGCCGAGCACTTTCACCAGAAACGGCACATGCCCAAACCAAAAGAGCCGCGCCAGCCCCTGATACGGCCAATCGTGATCCGTGTGATGCACAAGCCCCGAGCACACGCCAATCATGCGATCCACATCCTCGATCCCGTCCTGTGACGGCATCAGCATCCCGCCCACGGAATGACCGATGACCCACAGCGGAACATCGGGAAACCGCCGCTTCATCTCGAACCGCGCTGCGGGCATGTCGATCAGGGCCCAATCGGACATGGTCACGGGCGAATCTTTCAATCGCCCCTTCAACGACGTGCCAAAATCTCGGTAGTCATAGGTCAGACACGCCATGCCGCGCGCTTCGACAAGCCACCGCGCAAAGTGTCGGTAATAGTCGCGCGGAACACCAGTGGCACCATTTAGAACCACTGCTGCCAGCGGCTTGCCAGCAGGCCGATACAGAACCGCCGACAATTCGGCCGGACCTGCGGGAAAGTGAAACTCCTCGACTTCGACAACAGTTTGATTGTCCAGCATCGTGCATCCTCTGACATAGCTCCGGCCACTAGACCGATCAGTCTAAACACATCACTGGACCATTCGGTCTAGTGGTGTCAATATCACGCGAACATGACCGAACGTCCGCTTCCAACCAAAGACCGCCTGATCCGCGCCGCTGCCGACCTGTTCCGGCGTAGGGGCTATCATGGGGTTGGATTGTCAGAGCTTTTGAGTGCAGCAGACGCACCCAAAGGCTCGCTCTATCATCACTTTCCCAACGGCAAATCCGATCTCGCCGTGGCCGCGGCCACCTGGGCCTCGGACGAGATGTTGCGCCTTATCGCAGCCTCTTTCGAACCGGCAGAGGATTTTCCCTCTGGTACACAAACCTTGTGCCATAAGGCAGCAAAGCTCTTTGACAATTCAGGCCAGTGGGACGGTTGCCCGATCTCAGCGACACTGTTTGAAGGGCCAGACAACACAGGTTTTCGCCAGCACGCGCACCACCTTTACGAGGGCTGGATTACCGAAGTAACCCACCACGCTGCACGCCTGGGTGAGGCGCATCCCCGCGACACCGCCGACACGCTGTTCATTCTTTTACAAGGCGGCTGGCAATTGGCGCGTGCCCGACAAAGCTCGGATGAGTTGCGCAAACTACCCGATCGGCTGTTTGCGACCAAAACCGATTGACGCCAACCCCATCCAACCGCTAGCCATCTCATGATGGTTCCCGCGCCGCGAATCCGCGACCGGGATGAAAAGGGAACACGGTGCGGCCCAATCTGAGGCCAAGTCCGCGACTGCCCCCGCAACTGTAAGCGGAGAGCGACGCCGAAACACCACTGACCGCAAGGTCGGGAAGGTCGGCCAAGCGATGACCCGCAAGTCAGGAGACCTGCCATCGAAACTGAAACTCGAACCTGGGCGGGGCGTCCGGGCCGAATCGATGGCACCCAAGCCACCTTTTCCGGTCACATTCCCCTTTCCCTGCGCGGAGGGCGCAACATGATCTGGAAGACCAACACTCACCTGTTTTCAGCGACCGTGTGTCAGCACACCGGCAAAACCTGCCCTGCGGTGCAACGCATGGCCGAGAAGCTGTCGCAAGCCATGGTAGCGTCAAAGCCCATGACATCCGACGATTTCGAGATCGAAGGAAACAGCGTCCTAAAGCATTGCCCGATGGAATGTCCGGCCCGGTTCACTGCCAGCCATGATCGCATACGCATCTTCTGCGGTGTGACCCCCGAGGCAGAAACAGAGGATTTGAACCGATTTGCAGACGCGTTGTTTGATCCACAACCGCGGCCTATGCCTGCCGGGACATTCGAGCGTCCCTGCGCCCTTGCCGAGGCGGTGCCCACCAACATCGAGACCCAAACTGTGCACCACGCCGTTCTCTGACGGAGGGACATTGGCGGCCTCGGGGTGCTCCCGCCCGTCATTGGCGTTCCTGACGGAACGCCGCCTCCCGTTGGGCCGAGCCTCGCTTCGCTCGGCGGGTTGCGCTTGGTTCGACCCGCCTACCTAGATTACCGTATACAGCGCGTTTTGGCCGGTTGGGCGCAAGTGCCATCTGCGAAGCTGAAAACGCCACAGGCGCGAGTGTACCCTGGCCCTATGACGGCCACAACAAAGCTTAGGGTCAGGACCCTAGTCAAGCACACGCAAAATGCGACCGGTCGAGGCCCATTGCATCTGCTCATCCGTCTCGACGGCACAGGGGCGTACGGCCCGCAAACGTTTCTGCGCCTCACGCGGGTTCTCCCCGCATTCGACCATAAGGCGCAGAGCAATCATGCCGGAGCGCCCACACCCTCCTTTGCAGTGCACCAGAACACGCCCGCCCCCGGACAAGGCTTGCCGCGCCGAGGCGCTCACATCTGACCATTGTTCCAGAAACACCTCACCCGGAACGCCGAAGTCCTCGATCGGCAAGTGCACCCAGCGACAAGCCCGCCCCTGGATGTCCGCACCAAACATGCTGGCGCCATGCTGTAACATCTCGACCTCGGTGGTCATGGACAGCACCAGCCCCGGCGCCCAGGACGCAATCAGGTCCAGATCTGTTTCGTAGTCGCCATACCGTCCTGGCAACGGGGAAATCGCCAGGGTGCCGCCGCCGACCTGCAACGCATAAATCACCATTTCCGACATGACTTCCCCCAAGGAATTCAAAAGGCTCAAACATTCAGCCAACTGATGTAATTCCAAAAGTTGTACAGCGCCCCCGGCCAAATCCAAACGAAATTCGCGCGTCGCAACTGTGGACGCCGGTGGCTGCGGCAACTACGCTACGGCTTCATGACGAATCCGGCAGAGCAGAAATGACCGACACAGCCCCGACCCCCTATCAGGTTCTGGCCCGCAAATACCGACCCGAGACCTTTGCCGATCTTGTCGGACAAGACGCCATGGTGCGGACCCTGAAAAACGCGTTCGAGGCGGACAGGATCGCGCAGGCGTTTGTCATGACCGGCATTCGCGGCACCGGCAAAACCACCACCGCGCGGATCATCGCCAAGGGCATGAACTGCATTGGGCCGGATGGTCAAGGGCAACCCACAACCGAGCCTTGCGGCCAGTGCGAACACTGCGTGGCCATCATGGAAGGCCGCCATGTCGACGTCATGGAGATGGACGCTGCCAGCCGCACTGGCGTGGGCGACATTCGTGAAATCATCGACTCGGTCCGCTATCGCGCCGCCTCGGCCCGCTACAAGATCTACATCATCGACGAAGTTCACATGCTGTCGACAAGCGCCTTCAACGCGCTGCTGAAAACGCTCGAAGAGCCGCCCGCGCATGTGAAGTTCATCTTTGCCACCACCGAGATCCGCAAGGTGCCGGTGACGGTACTGTCGCGCTGCCAACGTTTTGACCTGCGCCGGATCGAGCCCGAGGACATGATCGCGCTCATGCGCAAGATCGCTGTGTCTGAGAGTGCAGAGATCACCGATGACGCGCTTGCCCTGATCACCCGCGCGGCTGAGGGTTCGGCACGGGATGCAACTTCGCTGCTGGATCAGGCCATCAGCCACGGTGCGGGCGAAACCACCGCCGATCAGGTCCGCGCCATGCTGGGCCTCGCCGATCGGGGCCGGGTTCTGGACCTTATGGACATGATCCTGCGGGGTGATGCCGCCGGAGCTCTGACTGAGCTCAGCGCGCAATATGCCGAAGGCGCCGACCCGCTGGCGGTCCTGCGCGATCTGGCCGAAATCACGCATTGGGTTTCGGTGGTGAAAATCACACCAGACGCCGCCGAAGACCCCACCATCTCTCCCGACGAGCGCACTCGCGGCGCACAGATGGCCGAGGCGTTGCCGATGCGCGTGCTGACCCGAATGTGGCAGATGCTGCTCAAAGCGCTGGAAGAGGTCGCCGCCGCGCCAAATGCCATGATGGCTGCCGAAATGGCTGTGATCCGCCTGACCCATGTTTCCGACTTGCCCAGCCCCGAAGAGTTGATCCGCAAACTGCAGGATACCCCGCCTACACCCCCACCGAACCCAAGTGGTGGAATGCCCGCGCCGGGCAACGGCGCACCTGTCGGAGGCACAACGGCCTATGCCCAAGCGGCCCCGCGGAGCGGCGGCGGCGCGCCGGTGACCGCCTTAGCACAGGACACGGCCACGGCCCTGGCCCGCTATCCCACATTCGAACATGTGGTCGAACTGATCCGCACCCGACGCGACGTGAAACTGCTGGTCGATGTCGAAGGCGGAGTACGCCTGGTCGCCTATCAACCGGGACGGATCGAATTCACGCCCTCGGACTCCGCTCCTCGTGATCTGGCCGCGCGCCTGGGCAGCCGACTGCAATCCTGGACCGGCAACCGTTGGGCCGTTTCCGTCGTCTCGGACGGCGATGCGCCGACGATTGCAGAATTGAAAGACGCGGCTGCAAACGCCCTGCGATCCGAAGCCGAGGCCCATCCGCTGGTCCAAGCTGTTCTGGCTGAATTCCCAAAGGCCAAGATCACGCATATCCAAACACCCGAAGAACGCGCCGCACAGGTTGAGACAGAAGCGCTCCCCGAGGTCGAAGATGAATGGGACCCATTCGACGACGAGTAACCTTGGTTCTGTTCAAGCCGCCCTTACTCGAAGTGCTCCCGTGAGTGACCCCACTTCTGGCTTTGCCAGAAGTGGGGTCACCCTTTGGGCCGGGCCGCGCGTGGGCAAAGCCCACGCGCGGCCCGGCCCAACAGGAGGAGATGTCTTGCAAAAGACATAGACGACTGACGGGAGCCTCTCCTTTTCCCCTCTCCGCAACACTTGCACACAAAGGGGACCGCCCGTATCTACGCCTCAACGCATTTGCTAGGAGACACGAGATGCTCAAAGGACTTGGTGGCCTGGGCGACATGGCCAAGATGATGAAGTCTGCCCAAGAGTTGCAGACCAAGATGACCGACATGCAGGAAGAGCTGCACAACGTCATGGTTGTGGGTGAATCCGGCGCCGGCCTGGTCAAGGCGACCGCTTCGGCCAAGGGTGAGCTCAAAGGGCTGGACATCGACCCGTCGATCTTTAATGGCGACGACAAAGAAGTTGTCGAAGACCTGATCCTGGCCGCCATCAAGGACGCGCAGACCAAAGCTGCCGACAAGGCGCAGGAAGAGATGACCAAGCTGACCGAAAGCATGGGCCTGCCCAAGGACATCAAGCTGCCGTTCTAAAGCTGGCTTCGCGGGGGCCCTGTGCCCTCGACCTGATGCGCTCAGAGCCCTAGTATGACCCGAAACAATCGTCTCGAGGCGGGGCATATGAGCAATTCCGACATCGACAATCTGATCGAACTGATGGCCAAGCTCCCCGGGCTTGGCCCCCGTTCCGCCCGGCGCGCGGTGCTGCACCTGATCCGCAAGCGCGCCCTGTTACTGACGCCTCTTGCCGACACCATCCAGACCGTTGCAGCCACGGCACGCGAATGCCTGAACTGCGGCAATGTGGGTACCACTGACATCTGCGAGATCTGCGCATCCGAGAAACGCGCCACCGGAGAGCTTTGCGTCGTCGAGGATGTGGCCGATCTGTGGGCCATGGAACGTTCGGGGGTTTTTCGCGGACGGTATCACGTGCTTGGCGGCACTCTTTCTGCCCTCGACGCCATTGGCCCAGAAGAGCTTCGCATTCCCCGCCTTGTGGACCGGGTCACCGGTGAAAACATCACCGAGGTGATCCTGGCGCTGAACGCCACGATCGACGGCCAGACAACGGCTCATTACATCGCTGATCAGCTTGAAGGGCGCGTGCGCCTGACCTCGCTGGCGCAGGGCGTGCCCATTGGCGGCGAGTTGGATTACCTCGACGATGGGACAATCACCGCGGCGATGCAGGCCCGCAAAGAACTCTAACTTTCGCGTTGCGACCAGAGCACAGCCAGGCACACAACGACCCCACCGATTGCTGTCTGGCCTGCGGGAACCTCGGCCAGGATCACCCAGGCCAACAAAGGAGCCAATGGCATCTCGAGCGTCGACAACAAAGCCGTTTGGGCGGGCGGCAGCCGCCGCGCCCCTTCGGCCAGGGTGACCGAGGCAACGGCAAAGAACAGACCAAAGAGCAGGATGACCGCGATCTCGTGCATCGAGACTGATAGAGGATTCCCAAAAGTCGCACCTAAGGGCACCAAAAACAGCGACGACATCGCCGCCGGGAACCCCGCTGGCGTCTCGGGCCAAATTCGATAAATCACCATCATCCCTGCCATCATCAGCGTCATCCACAAGGCCAAGAGATCGCCTGTCAGGTATCCACTCACACCCGAGCCCCAAAAGATCACCGCCACGCCACCACAGGCCATCGCACTGGCCATCAAAGTGCGCAGGCCGGGGCGTTCGCGTATGAAAACCCATGCCAAGGCGGCTGCCAAAAACGGCGACGCCGCATAGATCATCGATACATTGGCGACCGAGCTTAGCTTGAAGGCCGGAATGAACGCTGCCGTTCCAGCCGCACCCAAAACGGCAACCGCAACCGATGGGCCGCGGAACACTCGAGCCTCGGCCGCCAAACTTCCCCGCATGGCCAGATATGTCAGGGTGAACCCCGCCGCCGCCAGCCCGCGCCAGAACACGATCTCCCACGCACCGGCGGACACACCCTTGGTAAAGATCCCCGCCGCACTGAACACGACTGCCGACACCACCACCAACATCACCCCGGTGCTGCGCTGCATTGCCAGTTCTTGCGCCATTCCAACCTCCGCCACGTGGAAGGTCTGGCTTAAACCAAGGCCCCTGACAGCTGTGTGTCAGGACAGATCTCTGTCACAGATCCGCGGTGTGGTTGCCCGAGCACTCTGGATTGGCATATCCCTTGGTCATGAGCAGCGCATTGACCATTCGCGAAGCGATTTCAACAGACTTGGATCACTTGATGCAGCTATATTTGCACCTGAGTCAGAACAATCATCCGTTGGATCAGTCCACCGCCCAACACATCTTTCGCAAGTTGCTGCAATTTGACGGCAGCACCATCTTGCTGGGTGAGGTCGGGCAGATGCTGGTTTCATCTTGCACCTTGGTGATCATTCCCAATCTGACGCGACGCGGAGCACCATATGCCTTGGTCGAAAACGTGGTGACACACGCAGATCACCAAGGACGCGGATACGGTACCTTGATGTTGAATGCGGCAACCGAGCACGCGTGGTCCTGCGGCTGCTACAAAGTCATGCTGATGACCGGCTCAAGGGAACCAGCCACGCTGGCGTTCTACGAAAACGCCGGCTTCGCACGAACCAAAACGGGCTTTCAAAAGCGGCGTTGAGCACGGCATCTGCGGCCTACGGTTTGACGGGCAACAAAAAACCCCAGCCACAAGGCCGGGGTTGATTGAATTTCCACTGTTGCGCAGATCAGTAGCGCGGATCGTGCGAGGTGTCTTCATCCTCGTCGTCGTCGCCACCTGCAGGCAGGTTGAAGAAGCTGTCGGCGTCCACGATTGCGTCGCTGTCGGTCTTCTCTTCGTCGTCGCTGCTTCCAAGGGTAAAGGTTTCCAGACCTTCGATCGCGGTCGGGATCTTGGGTTCAGCTTCCATTTCCAGTGACTGCTCAGTCGACACCAGCTTGCGGCGTTCGTCGTCGCTCATTACGCCACCTTCGGCAGCTTTCTTGGCGGCGGCTTTCTGCACGGCCTGGTCCAGCTCGGACTGTTTGCACAGGCCCAGCGCAACCGGATCGATGGGTTGGATGTTGGCGATGTTCCAATGGGTGCGCTCGCGGATCGCCTGGATCGTCGGCTTGGTGGTGCCCACCAGTTTCGAGATCTGGCCGTCGCTCAGCTCGGGGTGGAATTTGACCAGCCACAGGATCGAGGCCGGGCGGTCCTGACGCTTGGACAGCGGGGTGTAACGCGGGCCACGGCGCTTTTCTTCGCCCGAAGCGGCCGGGTTGAACTTGAGCCGCAGCTTGTGCAGCGGGCTGTCTTGCGCCGCGTCGATCTCTTCCTGGGTCAGCTGGTTGTTGGCGATCGGATCGAACCCTTTCACGCCGGCGGCCACATCGCCGTCTGCGATGCCCTGAACCTCAAGTTCGTGCATACCAACGAAATCCGCAATCTGCTTGAAGCTGATCGTGGTATTGTCGACCAGCCACACGGCGGTCGCCTTGGCCATCAACGGTTTTGCCATGTGAACGTCTCCTTTAAACACATCTTCCCCGCCGCCTGAAACAGGCGCCTTGGCGATCCAAGGCAGGTTACCGTTGTCGGGGAACTTGGGGCGTATATAGTCCCGCAAAGGCAATAAGGGAAGAGTGAATGCGTTGGTTGATGTTTTGGGTGCTGTCGACCTTGCCGGTTCTGGCAGATGGGGAAAAGGCAGGAGAGTTCGACTACTATGTTCTGTCGCTCAGCTGGTCGCCCAATTGGTGCGCCACCACGGGCGATGCCCGGGACTCGGAACAATGTGACACCCGCCATGACTATGGCTGGATCCTGCACGGGCTGTGGCCGCAGTTTCATCAGGGCTGGCCCGCCTATTGCCGCACGCCACATTCTGCCCCGTCACGCCGCATGACCCGCGAGATGGAGGATATCCAAGGCAGTGCCGGTCTGGCCTGGCATCAATGGAAGAAACACGGCACCTGTTCGGGTTTGAGTGCGGCAGATTATTTTGCCCTGTCCCGAAAGGCTTATGGCCAGATCAACCGCCCCGCCGTGTTCCGCAAACTGGACCGCAGCGTGAAACTGCCTGCGTCCGTCGTGGAAGAGGCGTTTCTGAAAGCCAACCCCTATCTGAAGGCGGACATGCTGACGATCACCTGTCGCGATGGCTATATCGAAGAGGCACGGGTGTGTTTATCCAAGGATCTGAGCCCTGTTCCCTGCGGTCGCGATGTGATCCGGGATTGCAGGCTTGAGGGCGCGGTGTTCGATCCCATCCGCTAGGGGATCAGCCGCGCCGGTGCGCGGCTGACCAAGCTCTTACTTCTTCTCAATCAGGCTTAATACAGCGACCATTACGATCCCATAGAGGACGTGCCCAACCAATGCGACCCATGTGATCCCGGTGAAGTTCAGGAAGAACGGCAGCCCTGCCACGACGGTGATTCCTCCGATGGCGAAAACCCACAGGCCAAAGCCGTAGATGGCAGACGGCAGAAACCAGTGAGTCCCACCCACCACGCGTTGCCAGACCGGGGCAAAGATAAACATCCAACCGATCGGATAACCCACGAGACCCACGAGATAGAAGTGAACGAAATAGCCTGCGAACTCTCCGCTTGGCAGACCCAGGGTCTGCAGCAGGCTACGCGCCAGCCCGTGTGGTGACAGATTGGCAAAGCCCAAGGCCGGGCTGATCAGCTGCCCCCACAGATCAAAGGCGTTGGACGCAAAAAAGCCCGAGATAAACATCAGGCCCAGGGTCTGCACGCTCAAACCGGGCATCGCGCCCACAAGACGTGTGGTGTTTTGGTCGGTCATGGTGATCAGTCCTTTGTTCGACAACTCGTGTTACCTATGGCTGACCACAGCGACCGTCCAAGCACAACGACATGTCATTGAACTCAAGCCCCTGTGAGACTTTGAAACGAACGATCCGGAGTCAGCCGCCGCCGGTCATCTCGTTTTGGCACTGTCGTGCATAGTCCAGCGCCTTGGCCGTGCCTTTCAGATCAATCGCCATCACCTCTTGCCCATTTTGGCCATAGACGGTCATGACCTTGCGCTTGGCAATCGCATTCACAAAATTGCGGTCTTCGAAAAACAGGATCGCAGCCGAAACCTTGCCGTCCTTGATGCCAGTGGCAAGAGCGTCGAATTTCTCGCCATCCATGTCAAAAGTGACGGGGTATTCTTTGCCGTTCTCGATATCGCCCCAAGCCTGATTGAAGATTGTCAGATACCCGCGACCTCCGATCATGTCATAGCCCATCCGAACCACCGACAAATCCTGATACACGGTCTGAATCAGGCAACCGTCACCAAATTGCGGATCGACCATCAGGTTCCATCCATGAACCATCCCCTTGTCGATCAGCTCTTGCGCGGATGCCAGTCCGCCGCCAAAGGTCATTGCGGCCGCAAGGCCGAGGGCGGTCAGTGTCCTCATGATCTCTCTCCAAAATCCTGTTGGGTCAATGTGTTGTTCTGACCTTACTGTGTACAGAAAACACCCCCAAGGCCAAGCCTTATCCCCTGCCCTCTTGCGATGGCCTTCGGCTCTGCGTACCAAGCGGCATGTTGAATATTCTATCCAAGATCCTGGGCCCGCACCGGGCCGTTTCGGTTTACGCTTTCCTTCAGACCAAAGGGATTGCCATTCTGGGTGTGCTTGCCCTTGTCGGTATTCTGGCTGGCCTGCTTCTGACGGCCGACGATGACACGCATGAACACGAGGCATTCATGACCGTGCCCGTACTGTCTGCAACCGCGATCAACGGCGACCTGCGCAGCGGCGTGATTGCCTCGGTGCGCCTACCGGACGGAACAGCAACATCGGTCACGTCAACCGAAGGGCCAGTTGCCAGTACAGTTGGAGATACCGCCTGCATCGAAAAACGGGTCTATGTCCAAAGCGGCGAAGCCCGGTATCGGATCAAGCTGCCACGCCATTGCCAATGAAAAAGGCCGGGCATGAGCGCCCGGCCATGATTTTGTTTACTCGGCCGCTTCAGATCATCTGAAACAGGATCCCGGCCATGATCGCGCCGCTGATCCCCAGACCCAGGTACATCGCAAAGACCCGTGGCTTCACCAGCGACCAGACCGCTGCCATCGCGGGGATCGAGCTGACGGCACCTGCCACCATAAAGGCCATCGCAGCACCAGCGCTCATCCCTTGCTCCATCAATCCGGCCAATAGCGGCGGCGCGACGTAGGAGTTGAGGTAGGCAGGCATTCCCACCAAAGCAGCCGTTGCGATCGGCACGACCCCTTCGCCGCCCACAAGCTGTGCGATCAGATCAGCAGGCACGTAAAAGACCAGTAGCGCTTCGAGCACATAAGCCATCGCCAACCACTTGAAGAGGAAGACCGCGTTCGAGGCAAACTCGGATTTGAACACGGTACGACGTGCAGGCTCTGTCCAGAATTTCCAGACAGGTTTTTCTTCCTCCTTCGGTCCACTGCCGCAGCAACCCGAGGGTTTGTACTGACGCAAAGGCTGTGCAAAGGCACCGCGCGACATCAGCCCCTTGATGACAAAGCCACCAAACAACCCCAAGGCAACCGCAGCCACAGCCTTGCCGATGGCAAAAGGCCAACCTAGTGCCCCCGCAGTGATCAGCAGGGTCGGTGGGTCGATAAGCGGAGAGCTGAGCCAGAAGGCCATGACAGCCGACAACGGTGCGCCCAAGGCCAGAAGGCCAGCGATGAATGGAATCACTTCGCATGAGCAGAAGGGCGCAAGACCGCCGAACATCGCCGCCAGAAAGATCATCCGCGTCTCACGCCCAACAAAGGCCCGCGCCACCATGACTTCGGCCCCGGTGGCCTTGAGGTAAGCAAGCAGCAAAACGGCAAACAGGATGTACTGTCCGGTGTGCGCCAAGGCTTTGACAGCAAATTCCACCACGCCCCGCAGGTTGTCGGGGTCAAGTACGGCGACGCCCAACAACGCGACAACAATCACCGCCCAAGGGGTTTTCAACATCTTGAGCAAGGACGCGCTGCGCCCAGGGTTTTGAGTAAGTTCAGCCATCGTTCGCTGCCTTTTGGGGCGCGTCGGCGCAGCATTCACCAAGAATGAAGTCTGCAAGAACGCGCAATTGATCGAAATCCGCCCGGTTAATGGTGGTGCGGCCCGCCTTTTCCTGGACCACCACGCCACCCCCGGCGAGGAATTTGAGATGATGCGCCAGAGTCGACGGCGCAATTCCCGTCCGTTCCTGGATTTCACCAACGGTCAGCCCTGATTCGCCTGCACGCACCAGAACCTTGAGAACCTTCAGTCGAGATTCAGATCCCATCGCCGAGAATCCTGCGGCAACTGATTCCCACATTTTTTGAACTCCACCATTAAACTAGATTTCTAGTTATTTGGTTCATTAGGAATGCGCAACCCGTAAATTCAACAGCTTCGCGATGAGTTTGCTTCAAGCCAAGCTGATGTAATGCTTGACGTTTGCCCACTGCCCTGTAAAAAATTGAGCCAATTCGTATCGATAGTCGGGACCATCGACTTAGCGCAAATTGAAAATTGGCCTTGGGCGTAAGTCCAGATTGCGCACCACTTAAGGCCACACTATGGTGCCGCCATGGGCATCTCGGTCGACACCTTCTTTCTCAAACCCGACGCACAGGGCACGCTGCAGGCGCAGATCCAACAAATGATTGCCGAAGGCATCTTGTCGGGTCGCTTCCACGTCGGTGAAAAACTCCCCTCGTCGCGCAAGCTGGCCTCTCATCTTGGGATCAGCAGAATTACTGTAACGCTGGCCTATACCGAGCTTTTGGCAAATGACTATCTGACCTCTCGGGGGCGGTCAGGATACTATGTCTCGGACAACGCCCCGGTGCCCCCAAGTTACACACCGCTACAGCGCACCGAAGAGACCGTGGATTGGAATCGGGCAATTGCCCGCCGGTTCACCGGTGGGGACACTTTGCACAAGCCTAGCAATTGGCGCGACTATCGCTTTCCATTCATCTACGGACAGGCTGACCCAACCCTTTTTGATCACGCAAACTGGCGCCTTTGCGCGGTTCGAGCGTTGGGGCAAAAAGACTTTGCATCCCTTACGGCTGATTACGTCGATCAGGACGACCCGCTGCTGATCGAGTTCATCGCGCGCCACACCCTGCCCCGACGCGGCATCACCGCCAAACCCGAAGAGATCCTGATCACGCTTGGCGCGCAAAACGCCCTGTGGCTGGCTGCTCGGGTTCTTCTAAACCGTCGCCGCAAAGCCGCCATCGAAGACCCCTGTTATTATGCTCTGCGCGAATTGCTTTTGCAGGCACGCTGTCAGGTTGCACCTCTGCGCGTAGATGTGGACGGTCTGCCACCCGATGCGATTCCGCATGATACAGACGTGATCTTTACCACCCCAAGCCACCAGAGCCCGACCACGGCCACCATGCCGCTGAACCGTCGTCATGACCTGCTACAGCGCGCCCGAGAGATCGACGCCATGATCGTCGAGGACGACTATGAATTCGAGATGGCCTTTCTGGCCGCGCCCTCACCTGCACTGAAGTCTCTGGATCGGGATGGGCGGGTGATCTATGTCGGCAGCTTCTCCAAATCCCTGTTTCCGGGTCTAAGGCTAGGCTACATGGTGGGGTCCGAGGCCTTCATTCGAGAGGCGCGCGCACTCAGGTCTCTGGTCCTACGGCACCCGCCTGGACATATCCAGCGCACGGCAGCCTATTTCCTGTCTCTGGGCCACTACGACGCTCAGATCCGCAGAGTATCGGCTGCTCTGTTAGACCGACGCAAAGCCATAGAATCGGCCATTTCTGACCATGGCCTGACCATCGCCGGGCGGGGTGCATATGGCGGCTCTTCCTTGTGGATGCGAGCACCAAAAACCGTGGATACAACGATTCTGGCAGAAAAACTGCGCGCTCAAAGCGTGCATATCGAACCGGGCGAACCGTTCTTTTCAGGCCCAGAAAAACCCAAGAACTATTTCCGGCTGGGTTATTCCTCTATTCCGGTCAATCGGATCGAACCCGGAATCGAGATTCTGGCACGGTCCATTAACCGCGCCGAGTGACCCATCTGGACCTAAGCGGTTCAGATTTTTGGCCCTAACCCGTAACGTCCGCTTACGCCTAAACCAGTCTCAAACCGCCGGTACAGTCGTGCCGGTCAACAATAATCTATTTCTTGGAGTGCACTCTCATGAAAATGACCACAGAAGAAGCATTCGTCAAAACGCTGCAGATGCACGGCATCCAGCACGCGTTTGGCATCATCGGTTCGGCAATGATGCCGATCTCGGACATCTTCCCCGCGGCGGGCATCACCTTCTGGGACTGCGCCCACGAGGGTTCGGGCGGCATGATGGCAGACGGTTACACCCGCGCCACCGGCAAAATGTCGATGATGATCGCGCAAAACGGCCCCGGCATCACCAACTTCGTGACTGCTGTCAAAACCGCTTACTGGAACCACACCCCGGTACTGCTGATCACCCCGCAGGCGGCAAACAAGACCATCGGTCAGGGCGGCTTCCAGGAAATGGAACAGATGCGCATGTTCGCGGACTGCGTTGCCTACCAGGAAGAACTGCGTGACCCGAGCCGCGTTGCCGAAGTTCTGAACCGCGTCATCCTGCAAGCCAAGCGCGCCTCGGCTCCGGCCCAGATGAACATCCCGCGCGACATGTGGACCCAGGTTGTCGACATCGAACTGCCCAAGATCGTCGAATTCGCAGCCAACGCCGGCGGCGACTCGGCTCTGGACGAAGCGGCAGCCATCCTGTCGGACGCCAAATTCCCGGTCATCCTGAACGGCGCTGGCGTTGTTCTGGCAGACGCGATCCCCGCATCGGCCGAACTGGCTGAGCGTCTGACCGCACCGGTCTGCGTTGGCTACCAGCACAACGACGCCTTCCCCGGCTCGCACCCGCTGTTTGCCGGTCCTCTGGGCTACAACGGCTCCAAAGCAGGTATGGAACTGATCTCGAAAGCAGACGTTGTCCTGGCTCTGGGCACCCGCCTGAACCCGTTCTCGACCCTGCCCGGCTACGGCATCGACTACTGGCCGACCGACGCGAAGATCATCCAGGTTGACCTGAACCCTGACCGTATCGGCCTGACCAAAGACGTCACCGTCGGCATCGTGGGCGACGCCAAGAAGGTGGCCGAAGGTCTGCTGGCCCGTCTGGGTGACAGCGCAGGTGACGAAGGTCGCGAAGACCGTAAGAACCTGATCGCCACCACCAAATCGGCATGGGCACAGGAACTGAGCTCGCTGACCCACGAGAACGACGATCCGGGCACCACCTGGAACGAGCGTGCACGTGCGGCCAAGCCGGACTGGATGTCGCCTCGCATGGCATGGCGCGCAATCCAGCAGGCTCTGCCGACCGAAGCGATCATCTCGTCGGACATCGGCAACAACTGCGCCATCGGCAACGCCTACCCGTCGTTTGAAGAAGGCCGCAAGTACCTGGCACCTGGCCTGTTTGGCCCTTGTGGTTACGGTCTGCCCGCTGTCATCGGCGCGAAAATCGGCTGCCCGGACGTTCCGGTTGTTGGTTTCTCGGGCGACGGCGCATTTGGTATCGCCGTGAACGAACTGACCGCGATTGGCCGCGAAGAATGGCCCGCCGTGACCCAGATCGTTTTCCGCAACTACCAGTGGGGCGCTGAAAAGCGTAACTCGACCCTGTGGTTCGACGACAACTTCGTCGGCACCGAGCTGGATCAGCAGGTCTCCTACGCTGGCATCGCTCAGGCCTGTGGTCTGAAAGGTGTTCAGGCGCGCACTCAGGACGAGCTGACCGCCGCCCTGAACCAGGCGATCGAAGATCAGAAGAACGGCATCACTACCCTGATCGAAGCCATGATCAACCAGGAACTGGGTGACCCGTTCCGTCGTGACGCGATGAAGAAGCCGGTCCGCGTGGCAGGCATCGACGCCGCAGACATGGCCGACCAGCAGGTCTAAGAAAAGAAGAACAGGAGCCGGGACGTATGACCCTAACACCGATTGAGCTGTTGACGGCAAACGCCCCGGCAACCCGCCCTGTTGTTTCTCTAAGCGAAGGCAGTGATCCCCGCATCGTCGCGGGGGCGCTGGCCGCCCACAAGGCCGGATTGGCCGATGTAATTCTTGTTGGACCGCAAGCCGAGGTTGAAGCTGCGTTGCAGGCCGAAGGGGCCTCCGCATCTGACGGCGTTGCCATCCACGATCCCGCAACCTCGGACCTGACCGAGGAATTCGCAAATGTTTATTTCGAACTCCGCAAGCACAAAGGCGTCGACGAGGCTAAGGCCCGCGCCGCCGCTGAAACACCGCTGGTGTATGCTGCAATGCTGGTGCGCACCGGCCGCGCCACTGGCACGGTTGGCGGTGCCGTTCACACCACAGGCGACGTTGTCCGCACCGCGATCCAGGTGATCGGCATGGCCCCTGACGCGGGCATGGTGTCATCCTTCTTTCTGATGTACCCGCCCGAAAACGCCCAACCCGGCGCGCGGGCGATGCTGTATTCCGACTGCGGCTTGGTTATCGACCCCAGCGCTGCGGAACTGGCCAAGATCGCCACCGCCTCGGCCACTTCGGCCCGCGCTCTACTGCAGACCGAACCCAAGATCGCGATGTTGTCGTTCTCGACCAAAGGCAGCGCAAAACACCCGGCCGTCGATAAGGTGATCGAGGCGACCGAAACTCTGCGCGCCAACGCCCCTGACCTTCAGGTTGACGGCGAGCTGCAGTTTGACGCCGCTTTTGTCCCTTCGGTTGGGGCGCGCAAGTCACCAGGTTCAGATGTGGCCGGTCAGGCCAATGTCATGATTTTCCCCAACCTCGACGCGGGGAACATCAGCTACAAGATCACCCAGCGGATTGGCGGCTATTCCGCCATCGGCCCGGTGATGCAGGGCCTCGCCAAGCCCGCAAACGACCTGTCCCGTGGCTGCAGCGCCGAAGATGTGACCCAGATCATCGCTGTAACCATCCTGCAAGCTGCAGGGACAAAATAACGAATACACCGCTGTTTTCAGGAACAGTGTTTTCAATTTGGGAAGAAACGGGCACGTTTCTCCCGATGCAAAGGACAGGACCCGCCAATGACTCATCAGCAGCCGATCCTCAACACTTCGCCCAAGGTCTCGGACGAGATCAGGCAGACCACTTGCTACATGTGCGCATGCCGCTGCGGCATCAACGTGCACATGAAGGACGGCAAGGTCGCCTATATCGAAGGCAACCGTGATCACCCGGTGAACAAGGGCGTTTTGTGCGCCAAAGGGTCCGCTGGGATCATGCAGGTCAACGCGCCGTCGCGCCTGAAGGCGCCGATGAAACGTGTCGGCCCCCGCGGGTCGGGCGAGTTCGAAGAAATCAGCTGGGACGAGGCGCTGGACATCGCGGCGGGCTGGCTAGAGCCGATCCGTCACGAGAACCCCGAGAAACTGGCGTTCTTCACCGGTCGTGACCAGTCGCAGTCCTTCACCAGCTTCTGGGCACAGAACTTTGGCACGCCCAACTATGCAGCCCACGGTGGCTTCTGCTCGGTTAACATGGCCGCGGGCGGCATCTACACCATGGGCGGCGCGTTTTGGGAGTTCGGTCAACCCGACTGGGACCACACCAAACTGTTCATGTTGTTTGGCGTTGCCGAAGACCACGATTCCAACCCCATCAAGATCGGCCTGGGTAAAATCAAAGCACGCGGCGCGCGCGTCATCGGCGTGAACCCGATCCGCTCGGGTTATAACGCCGTTGCTGACGACTGGGTTGGCATCACCCCCGGCACCGACGGCCTGTTCATCCTGTCGATGATCCACGTGTTGATGAAAGCGGGCAAGATCGACCTGGATTACCTCAGCCGCTACACCAATGCGCCGGTCCTGATCGACGCCACCGAAGGTGCGACCAAAGGTTTGTTCCTGCGCGACGAAGACGGCAAACCGCTGGTCATCGACCGCAACACTGGCGAACTGACTGCATTCGACAAGCCGGGCGTCCGTCCCGACCTGTCGGCGACGTATGAAAAAGACGGTGTAACTCACCGCCCGGTGTTCCACGGCATGGTCGAGCGCTACTTGTCTGACGAATACGCACCCGAGGCTGTCGCCGAGCGCTGCGGCATCCCCGCCGAGCGTATCCGCGCCATCGCAGGCGAACTGGCCCGCGTTGCCTTTGACGAGGCGTTTGAGCTGGACCAAGAATGGACCGACTTCCGCGGTGAAAAACACACCAAGATGATCGGTCGCCCGGTTTCGATGCACTCGATGCGCGGTGTTTCGGCCCACGCCAACGGTTTCCAGACCTGCCGCGCACTGCATGTGCTGCAGATCATCCTGGGCACGGTCGAGGTTCCCGGCGGCTTCCGCTTCAAACCACCGTACCCCAAACCGGTCGAGGCGCACCCTGCCCCGCACTGCAAAGTCACCCCGGACGCGCCGCTCGATGGCCCGCACCTGGGCTTTGTCCGTGGCCCGGAAAACCTGGCCCTGAAAGAAGACGGCAGCCCGGCGCGGATCGACAAGGCGTTCACCTGGGAAAACCCGATGTCCAGCCACGGACTGATGCATATGGTGATCTCGAACGCGCATGCGGGTGACCCCTACAAGATCGACACGCTGTTCATGTACATGGCGAACATGTCGTGGAACTCGTCCATGAACACCAAAGGTGTCATGGAGATGCTCACCGACAAGGATGAGAGCGGCGAATACGTAATCCCGCGCATCATCTATTCCGACGCCTACAGCTCGGAAATGGTGGCCTATGCCGACCTGATCCTGCCCGACACCACCTATCTGGAGCGCCACGACTGTATCTCGCTGCTGGATCGCCCGATTTGTGAGGCGGACGCAGCCGCAGACGCCATTCGCTGGCCGGTGATTGAACCGGACCGCGATGTGCGCGGCTTCCAGACCGCTCTGGTGCAGCTTGCCAACAAGATGAAACTGCCCGGTTTCACACATGAAGACGGCTCTGCCAAATGGCAGGACTATGCCGACTACATCGTGAACCACGAACGCAAGCCGGGCATCGGCCCGCTCGCCGGTTTCCGCGGTGAAAACGGCGACAAGGAAGGTCGGGGCGAAGTGAACCCCGAGCAGCTGGATCGTTACATCGAAAACGGCGGCTTTTACGTGGCCCACATCCCTGAGGGTGCGGATTACTACAAACCCTGGAACACCTCCTATCAGGAATGGGCCGTTGGCATGGGCATCTATGACAAGCCCGAGCCATATCTGTTCCAGCTCTATTCCGAGCCGATGCGCAAATTCCAGCTGGCCGCCGAAGGTCACGGCGAGCGCCAGCCCCCGGATCACCTGCGCGAGCGGATCAAGGAAAAGCTGGACCCGATGCCAATCTGGTACGAGACCGACCAGCACGGCAACGAGGGCTTCACCGTCAACGCGCTGACACAGCGTCCGATGGCGATGTACCACTCGTGGGGCACCCAGAACGCCTGGCTGCGTCAGTTGCATGGCCGCAACCCGCTCTATGTGCCGACCAAGCTGATGCGCGAGAATGGCCTGCAAGACGGCGATTGGGCCAAAGTCACCTCGCCCCACGGTGAGATCACCGTGCCGGTGATGGAGATGGCGGCGCTGAACGACAACACCGTCTGGACCTGGAACGCGATCGGCAAGCGTAAAGGCGCCTGGGCTTTGGAAGAGGACGCGCCCGAAGCGACCAAAGGCTTCCTGCTCAACCACCTGATCCACGAACTGCTGCCCGCCAAGGGTGACGGTCTGCGGTGGGCCAACTCGGATCCGATCACCGGTCAGGCCGCCTGGTTCGACCTGAAGGTCAAAATCGAGAAAGCAGGCGCACCCGAGGATCTGGCAGAAAGCCAGCCGGTCTTTGAACCGATCAAATCACCGGTGGGAACCGGTCCCAAGAACCTGGCGTGGAAGGTAGGCAAATAATGACCCAACTCCCCCAATCCACTGACCGCAAAATGGGTCTGGTGATCGACCTGGATACCTGTGTCGGTTGCCACGCCTGCGTGATCTCGTGCAAAGGCTGGAACACCGAAAACTACGGTGCACCGCTGTCGGATCAGGATGCTTATGGCGGTAACCCGTCAGGCACATTCCTGAACCGCGTGCACAGCTTTGAGGTGCAGCCCGAACAGGGCCATGCGCAGCTGATCCACTTTCCCAAGTCCTGCCTGCACTGCGAAGACGCGCCTTGCGTCACCGTTTGCCCCACCGGGGCCAGCTACAAGCGGGTCGAGGACGGCATCGTGCTGGTCAACGAAAGCGATTGCATCGGCTGTGGCCTCTGTGCCTGGTCGTGCCCCTACGGCGCGCGCGAGTTGGACGCGACCGAGGGCGTGATGAAGAAATGCACCCTGTGCGTTGACCGGATCTACAACGAAAACCTCGAAGAGGTTGATCGCGTTCCGTCCTGCGTGCGGACCTGCCCCGCCGGTGCCCGTCACTTTGGTGATCTGGGTGATCCCAACAGCGACGTATCCAAGCTGGTCGAAGAGCGTGGCGGTATGGACCTGATGCCCGAAATGGGCACCAAGCCCGTCAACAAATACCTGCCGCCCCGCCCCAAGGACACAGTGGAAGAACAAATCGACATCCTCGCGCCGCTGCTGGCCCCCATCGCAGAAGAGCCCAAGGGCTTCATGGGGTGGCTGGACAACGCCCTCGACAAACTCCCCGGAGGTAACGCCTGATGCATCCCGCACCTTCAGTTATCGTATTCACCACCCTGTCGGGTCTGGGCTTTGGCCTGCTGCTGTTTTTAGGTCTCGGCTATCCTGACGTGACTGGCTGGGTCGCCTTTGTCTTCTTCGCCATCGCCTATGCGCTGGCGGTTGGCGGGCTGATGGCGTCGACCTTTCACCTGGGCCACCCGGAACGCGCGATGAAGGCGTTCACACAGTGGCGCTCCAGCTGGCTCAGCCGCGAAGGCTGGTGCGCGGTCATCGCCCTGCTTGTCATGGCGCCTTATGGGGCCGGTCTGGTGTTTCTAGGCGAGACATATACTGCCTTGGGTTTGATCGGCGCGCTGTTCAGCCTGCTGACGGTCTTCACTACCTCGATGATCTACACTCAGCTGAAAACCATCCCGCGCTGGAACATGAAGTTGACCCCGGCGATGTTCCTGTCGTTCAGCCTTGCAGGCGGTGCGCTGCTGGCCGGTCAGGTCAACGCGGCCTTGGTTCTGCTTGCCATCGCGGCATTGGTGCAACTGGCCTATTGGAAACAAGGCGACGTGGCCTTTGCCAACTCGGGCACCAACATGGGCACCGCCACCGGTCTGGGCTCGCGCGGCACCGTGCGCGCCTTTGAACCACCGCACACCGGTACCAACTATCTGCTGCGCGAATTTGTGCACGTGGTGGGCCGCAAGCACGCCGCCAAGCTGCGAATGATCTCGTTTGTGTTGGCCTTCGTTCTGCCGATCTTGATCCTGTTGGTCTCGCCCCACCACTTTGGCGCGCTGATCGCGGTGCTGTCGCATCTGGCCGGGATCGCCACATCGCGTTGGCTGTTCTTTGCTCAGGCCGAACATGTGGTTGGCCTCTACTACGGCAAACGCTGATTGATCTGAAAAGAGCCTCGATTTCGAGGCTCTTTTTTTGTGGCCATGTCACAAACACCCGCGCTGCCCCGTCCTGTTGGTATTCACCCCCAACCACGGAGCAAAACATGCACCCCCGTTTGAACCCTTTTGCTACCGCGCCCACCCTCATGCAGCCGATGCTGGATATGGAGGAAGCGCTCAAGACCTCACCCCTTGATCACTTGCTGATCGAATTGGTCAAACTGCGCGTCTCGCAAATCAACGGCTGCGCCTATTGCATCCACATGCACACCCATGATGCCCGCGCGCATGGCGAGAGCGAAGATCGGATGCATCTGCTGAACGCCTGGCGTGAATCTCCGCTCTATTCCGACAAGGAACGCGCTGCACTGGCCTGGGCCGAGGATTTGACGCGGATTGACCGGACCGGCGCACCTGATGCGACCTATGCCTCCTTGGCCGCGCATTTTGACGAGATCGAGCAAGTCGCTCTGACCCTGCTGATCACAACCATCAACGCCTGGAACCGGATTGCCATCGGCTTTGCCACCCCACATCCTGTCGGACAGGAGGCCTCTGCCGCGTGACCCAACCTTTGCCAGATACTCCGGATCAGGCATTCGTCGATCTGCAGCCGCGCTTGTTCGCGGTTGCGTATCGCATGCTGGGCACGGTCAGCGATGCCGAAGACGTCGTCCAAGAGGCCTACCTGCGCTGGCAGCGCGTTGATCAGCGCCATGTGCAGGACAGCACCGGCTACTTGATACGCATAACCACACGGCTGTGTCTGGACCACCTTCGCACTGCCAAGACCCGGCGCGAGGCCTACACCGGGGAATGGCTGCCCGAGCCGCTGGTCACTGATGACGCCACCGAGCGGCTGGACCGGGATGTGTCGATCGCGCTGCTCTTGTCACTGGAGCGTCTGACCCCGCTAGAGCGCGCGGCCTTCCTGCTGCATGATGTTTTCGAACATAGCTATGATGAGCTGGCACAGGCTTTGGAGCGCAGCACCACGTCGTGCCGACAGTTGGTCAGCCGTGCGCGCAAACATGTGCAGCAGAACAAGCCCCGTACAAGAGTCGACGACGCCACAGGACGCAATCTAATCAGCGCTTTCTTTTCGGCTGCCAAGAGCGGGGACACCAACGCGCTGACCCAACTGCTGGCTAAGGATGTACGCCTGCATTCCGATGGGGGCGGCAAGGTTCTGGCAACCCTCAACCCCATCTTGGGGCGGGACAAGGTGATCCGATTTTTTGCTGGCCTCGCACGCAAAACAGCAGGCTATCCGGGCTTGCGCTGGACGTTGTGTGAGCTGAACGGCCAGCCCGCAATCGTCAGCCGGGAGCCGGGCGGCATTCTGCAAGCGGCGTCTTTTGAAATTGAAGAGGGGCGGATTGCCAAGATTTACATGACCCGCAATCCTGACAAGACCCGTCATCTTGCGCGGGTCTTAGAGTAACCCCCGCCGCGACGCGCAGCGGGGGTATTAGAGTTTAGAGCAGACCTGCGTGTGCCATGGCCGCGTCGATGGCGACTTTGGTGCTGTCTTCCAGACCGGTCAGCGGCGAGCGGACCTCTTCGCTGCACAGGCCCAGTTTCGACAGCCCGTATTTTGCACCCACCAGACCCGGCTCGATAAAGATCGCCTCGTGCAGCGGCATCAGCTTGTCCTGATACTCCAGCGCCTTGGCATAGTCGCCCACCAGCGTTGCCTGCTGGAACTCGGCGCAGAGTTTCGGCGCCACGTTGGCCGTGACCGAGATACAGCCCACGCCGCCATGCGCGTTAAAGCCTAGCGCAGTCGCGTCTTCACCCGACAGCTGGCAGAAGTCTGCACCACAGCTTGCGCGTTGCTGGCTAACGCGAGCAATGTCGCCGGTCGCGTCCTTGACGCCGACGATGCGCGGCAGTTTAGCCAGTTCGCCCATGGTATCCGGGGTCATGTCGACGATCGAGCGACCGGGGATGTTGTAGATGATGATCGGAATTTCGGCGCAGTCATGTGCTGCGGTGAAATGCGCCGCCATGCCGCGCTGCGTCGGCTTGTTGTAGTAGGGCGTGACGACCAGCGCCGCATCGGCACCAACACGGGCTGCAAACTCGACAAAGCGAATCGTCTCGACCGTATTGTTCGACCCGGCTCCGGCGATGACCGGCACGCGGCCCGCGGCGGCCTTGACCACCTCGGCAATAACGGCTTCGTGTTCGTCATGGCTCAGCGTTGGGCTTTCGCCGGTGGTGCCAACAGGAACCAGGCCGGTCGAACCTTCGCTGATCTGCCATTCCACCAGGTGTTTGAGCTTGTCCAGGTCCAACTCACCATTGAGGAACGGGGTGACGAGGGCTGGCATAGAGCCTGTGAACATTGGGATGCTCCCTGGTTGGCAATGCGGGCAATGGCCCGCCGAACTTGCATTCTTTCGGGATTGTGTGTTGATCCCGGCCGAACACGGCTTAACGTAACAGGCTCTAGCCTTGGTTGATCGGGAAATGCAAGTGATGACACGCGTTCTGGCCGCTGTTATGGCCCTAATCCTGTTTAGCACTGCGGTGTTGGGCCCTGCACTGGCAGGTCCGGCCGATGATCTGAAGCTGGGCCTCAAGGAAATGCGGGCCGGGAACTGGAACGAAGCGCTGCGCGTGTCGGGTGGGCGCGGGTCTGTCCCGCGCGACATCATCGTTTGGCATTGGCTGCGCAAGGGGTTTGGAACCTCGGGCGATGTTCTGGTGTTTCTGGAACGGCGACCAGATTGGCCGGGCTTGGATTTTTTGCGCCGCAAGAGCGAGCCCTCTTTCACCAATGCCGACCCGGATCGGGTCCTGAAATTCTATGCCGAAGTGCCCCCGCAAACGGCCGAAGGCGCGTTGAACTATGCCGCTGCCTTGATGGCCAAAGGACAGCGCGGCGATGCCGAGGCGGAATTGGTCAAGGCCTGGCGCACCATGCCGATGGGCAGCGGGTTGCAAAAGGACTATCTGGAAAACTTCGGCAAGCTGCTGAAACCGCATCACGCAGCACGGCTGGATCGACTGATCTGGGACGAACACATGATCAGCTCGAAACGCATGTTGCCGCTGGTCAGCGAAGGGCAGCGCAAGCTGGCCGAGGCGCGGATCGCCTTGTTCGAAATGGCCCCAGGGGTGGATGCCAAAATCACCGCGATCCCAAAAGAGTTGATGGATTCTCCGGGACTGGCTTATCAACGCTTTGTCTGGCGCGATCGCAAAGAGTTGGACGCAAGCGCCGTGGACCTGATGCTGGAACGTTCCACCAGCCCAAAAGCTTTGGGTGAGCCCGACAAATGGGCCCCGCGACGGCGCAGGCTTGCCCGGTTGGAAATGCGCCAAGGCAATCATCAGCGGGCTTACCGCGTGGCCGCGCGCCACCACATGACACCGGAAATGGGCTATGCTTATGCCGATCTTGAATGGCTGGCGGGTTTCATTGCTTTGCGCAAGTTGGGGGATCCCGCGACGGCGGCCAAGCACTTTGAAAACTTCGATGCTGCCATCGCTTCGCCCATTTCAAAGGGACGCGGCGGATATTGGAGGGGTCGCGCCTATGCCGAGATGGGCGACATCGACAAGGCCCAAGCCGCCTTCGCAGATGGAGCAAAGTATCAAACGTCATTCTATGGGTTGTTGGCGGCTGAACAGATCGGGCGCGAGTTTGACACAGACCTGGCCAATCCACCCAAGAACCCACCCTGGCGGGAAGCACCGTTCATGAAATCCAGTGTGCTCGAAGCCTCGCTTCTGCTGCTGAGTGCAGGCGAGAAGAACCTGGCAGAGCGGTTCCTGACTCATCTGGTCGAAGACCTGCCGCCCGAACAGGCCGCCCAACTGGGCGATATGGTGATCGACATGGGCCAGCCCCATTTGGCGGTCATGATCGCCAAACGCGCGGCGCGCACGGGCCTCGTGATACCGGCGGCCTACTACCCGCTGCACCCGGTGGCCAGCAAAGAGCTGCCCATGGCCGAAGAGATGACACTGGCGATCGCACGTCGTGAAAGCGAATTTGATCCGGTGGTCATCAGCGGCGCAGGCGCACGCGGGCTGATGCAGGTGATGCCTGCAACGGCCAAGCTGGTTGCAACCGACCTGGGCTTGCTCGGTGGGCACAAGACCGACCGGCTGACGCGAGATTGGGAATACAATGCCGTGCTTGGGGCCAACTATCTGGCCGGCCTTGCAGGTGATTTCGTCGGCAATGTGGTGATGATGTCGGCCGGCTACAACGCGGGTCCGCGCCGACCTATTTCTTGGATGGAACGTTTTGGCGATCCGCGCACCGGCACCCCGGACATGATCGACTGGATCGAGCACATCCCGTTCAACGAAACCCGCAACTATGTCATGCGGGTGACCGAAAGCCTGCCGGTCTACCGCGCCCGCCTTGGCAAGGATCCCCTGCCGATCCCGTTCTCGAAAGAGTTGTCAGGGTCGACTTTGCGCGCGTTCGCGCCAGAGAGTGAATAGGCCAGCGCCCACGATCAACGCGGTGCCGATGACAACGGCATCGCGCAATGTCTCGCCAAAGATCGCAATGCCCAGCATCGCCGCCCACAACAGGTGGAAATAGGCAAAGGGCTGCACCGCGCTCGCTTCGGCCATCTCATAGCATTTGATCAGCAACCAATGCCCTGACACCCCTGAGACGCACAGCAATGCCATCCAACCCCAATCGGCAGGTTCCATGGGTTCCCAGAACCACATACCAATTGCAGTCATGACCACGGCACCTGCGATGCCGGTCCAGAAAAACGACGTCGCGGTGCTGTCTTTGCGCGCGGCATAGCGCGTGAGCAGGCCATAAAGCGCAAACATCAAGGCCGAGATCAGCGGGATGATTGCCGCCGGATTGAACACGCCCATGCCCGGTTGCAGAATGATCAGCACACCCACGCAGCCAACCCCGATCGCGGCCCACCGGCGCCAACCAACCTTTTCACCCAGCACAGGCCCGCTGAGCGCTGCAACCAGAAGCGGGTAGCAGATGAAAACGGCCTGGCTTTCGATTAAGCCGAGTATGGTGAAGCCGTAAACAGCAACGCAGATTTCACCCGCCAAGAGAATTCCGCGAAAGATCTGCAACACCAGTTGATCGGTTCGCGCAGCCGCGCGCACGCCACCTTGCGTACGCGCCGCCAAAGCCACAACAAAAGCCGCAAAGAACCAATAGCGTATCATCACCACCATGTACGTGTTGTAGGTACCCGCCAGATGGCGCGAGATGCCATCCTGCAAGGCAAAGACCACGGTCGCGCCCAGCATCAGGGCAATGCCCGCAGGGATGTTGTTCTTTTGCGTCAATCCAAAACTGCCCGTGTCATATGCCGTTTGCGTCCGTATCCGGGGGTGCGTGTGACGGTGAACCCCGCCGCCTCTAGCCCCCGGCGCACAAAGCCCGCTGCGGTATATGTGGCAGCTGTGCCGCCGGGTGCTGTGTGGTTTGCGACATGGGCCATCAAATCCGACTCCCACAGTTCGGGATTTTTGGCGGGCGAGAAGCCGTCCAGAAACCAAGCATCCGCGGCACCGTCCCAAGTTGCAAGCGTCTGTCGGGCGTCGCCCTGGATCACTTCCACTTGGACCGTCCCCAGATCACAGGCCTCGCCGTTCCAGACAGCCAGAAACCGCGCGGACCATTCCGACAGATTAGGAAAGGCCTGCAGCGCGCGCGCCATGTCGGCTGGATCCATCGGGAAAGCCTCGAAGCTGGTGAAGCGTAACGGTGTGGTCTGCCCCGACCGTTCCCATTCGGCCCAGACGGTCAACATGTTCAGTCCGGTGCCAAATCCCAGCTCTGCAATATGAAAACCAGGGGCAAAGCGCGCGGGCAGGTCGCTGCCTGCCAGAAAAACATGGCGTGTTTCCTCTAGCCCGTTCTGAAGCGAGAAATAGGGGTCATCGAACCGGTCCGAGACGGGAATGGAGTCGTCCGTCCAACTCAGTTCCGCGCGCTGGTCAGTCATGGCATTATCCCCTAAAGGCTGGTGAAACAGCGCGACACTGACGAAGGCGGCAAAGATTGGCAATGGCAGATGTGACGATACGCGGGGCCGGTATCTTTGGCCTGTCCATTGCGTGGATCTGCGCCCGGCGCGGCGCAAAGGTGCAGGTGCTCGACCCGTTTGGCCCTGGTTCTGGGTCCAGCGGCGGTCTGGTCGGGGCCTTGGCGCCGCATGTGCCTGAAAACTGGAACGCCAAGAAAGCCTTTCAGTTCGACAGCCTGATCATGGCTGAAGGATTTTGGAAAGACGTCGAGGCTGTTGGCGGTGTCTCCCCCGGTTACGGTCGCTTGGGGCGACTGCAGCCGATTGCAGACGAACGGATCTTGGAATTGACGCATCGGCGGTCCGAGACAGCCAAGGACTTGTGGCAAGGCAAGGCCGAGTGGCGCGTCCGGCCTGTGTCCGAGATGGGTGGCTGGTGCCCCCCCAGCCCCACGGGCTACGTGATCCATGACACACTAAGCGCTCGCATGCACCCGCGTCAGGCCTGCACGGCTTTGGTCGCGGCCCTGCAAACGATGGGCGTGAGCGTGACAGCATCGGGTGGGGACAGCGGTCAGGTCATCCATGCCACTGGAGTTGCTGGATTGTTGGAGCTGTCCGAGGGTAAGGGCAAAACAGTCGGCAATGGCGTCAAGGGACAGGCCGCGCTGCTCCGGTTCGACGCTGGAGAGGTACCGCAGCTCTTTGCCGATGCGCTGCATTTCATCCCACACTCCAACGGAACACTGGCGATCGGATCGACCTCGGAACGCGACTATGATGCACCCGATACCACGGACGAACAACTAGACGACGTGCTGGACCGCGCCGTGCGCGCCTTGCCTCTGCTGCACGGGGCCGAGGTCATCGAACGTTGGGCGGGCGTCCGCCCCCGCGCCAAAAGCCGCGCACCGATGCTGGGTCCGCATCCTCTGTTTCCAGGTCATTTCATTGCCAACGGTGGTTTCAAGATCGGCTTCGGCATGGCGCCCAAAGTGGCACAGGTGATGGCCAATTTAGTGCTCGAGGGTCGTGACGAGATTCCGGACGATTTTCGACCAGAGAAGAGCTTGTAACTCGGAAAGGCTCCCGCCGGTCGGTCGTGCATCAAAGATGCCCGCCTTCCGTTGGGCCGGGCCGCCGCGCTGTGCGCGGCGGCGGGCAATGCGCCGAGCCGGTAGGCGAGGCGCCCGGCCCAAGGCCGCTAGCCGGGCTGACGCAGTCAAGATGGCTCGGGCGCGGGAGCACCCCCGCGCTTTTTTCAGGCCCTGTCAAAGTATCACGCCGCAACCACGGCGACCGCTTGCATGCACTGCCGTCCGTCTGGCCCCCGGACCCAAAGGTCATTGCCGTTTCGACAGAACTCCGCCTGTTCGAAGTGCATCAAGGGCGAAGATGCGCGGAACGAAAATTCGGCCAGCGGCCCCATAACCTCGGTCGCCAACAACATCAGCTTTTGCGCCAATAGAGGGCCATGCACCACCAATCCGGCGTACCCCTCTACGTCGCGCGCATAATCCAGGTCATAATGGATACGATGTCCGTTGAACGTCAAAGCCGAGTAGCGAAACAAAAAAGTCGAATCAAACCTGGCGACCTGCACGTCCGTTTCATCCGTCCTGGCCAGTGGCGGCACGGGGCTTGGCGCACCCGGGCTGGGGTCTTCTCGATAGACCAGGTCCTGCCACTCACTCAGGCACAACACATCGCCCTGAAAGATCTCATGTCTCAGAGTGACAAAGGCCAATGGCCCTGTGCGCCCTTTTTTTGACGCAGCGCTTTCCAGCACCGACCGACGCTCGGCTGCAACCCCTGCCATCAGCGGAGCGGCGAACGACAACCTTCCCCCGGCCCACATCCGTCGTGGCAGCCCCATGTCGGGGATCAGTCCCCCCCCAACCAGAGGATGGCCGTCACGGCCCAACCCATCGGGCGGGCGTGGTGTCCAGAAATAGAGCTGATGGAAAAACGGCGGCAAGGGCAACCCAGCCTCGATCGTGGGCGCCTGCCCCAAAGCCACTTGGAACGCGGCAGCACGCGCCGGGTCCATCACGTCGCCCTGGATTTCGGTCTTGTTTTCGGTCTGGTCAGCAGATGTCATAACAGGCACCTTAAGCAGAACACCGCAAAGGACAATCCATGCCTTCTGTTGCATCCCTCGATCACCTGGTTCTGACCGTTGTCGACATTCCCGCAACCGTTGCCTTTTACGTCGATGTCCTGGGCATGCGCGTCGAAGAGTTTCAGCCGGCAGATGGCTCGCCCCGCACAGCGCTGAAATTCGGGCGACAAAAGATCAACCTGCATCCCGCGGAACGCCCATTTGACCCCAAGGCCATGCACCCTTTGCCGGGTTCGGCCGATCTGTGCTTTTTGACCGATCATACAGCCGAGGACTGGTTGGATCACCTGTCCCAGCTGAGCATCCCCATAGAGGAAGGGCCGGTCACCCGCACAGGCGCAACCGACCCAATTCTTTCGATCTATGTGCGCGATCCCGACAACAACCTGATCGAGATCGGAACAAGAGTTTAACGTGCAGCCTCGGCCCGCAGCTTGTCCATCAGGACCTGCAGCGTCTTGGTGTAATGCGCACTGGTCAGCTGACCGTCGTCGTCGAACTCGTTCGAGCTGTTGGCCAAATGCACCTCGGGACCTTGCAGGATTCGGGGCTGGAACGGCACCATGAATCCGCGCAACACCATCTGCGCGCGCTCGCCGCCTGCGCGACCAGCAGCCGCCGACATTACTGCAACAGGTTTGTCAGCCCAGGGGTTCGCGCCTGTGCGGCTGACCCAATCCAACGCGTTCTTGAGAACTCCTGAGGGGCCCTTGTTGTATTCTGGCGTCGAGATCACCACCGCATCCGCCGCCGCGATCTGATCAGCCAGTGCCTGCACCGCAGCCGGAACGCCCTCGGCGTCTTCGAGATCACCATCATAGAGCGGCAGGTTCAGATCCGCCTCCACATAGGTTTCGGCACCAAACAGACGCGCTGCCTCGCGCAGAAGTTTGCGGTTGGTTGCGTCTTTACGCAGCGAGCCGGACAGGCCCAAAAGAACGGGTGCGGACATCTTGAATACCTCCGAATTGGAAACTTGCCCCTATGTAGCAACCATGGGCAACAGACCAACCCCAACCCGCGCGCAGACCCTGTTCGAAAATCCGCAAGCGGCAGGGAACGCAGCGTCATGACAGTTTTGTCGGCAAGAACAAGGCCACCCCAAGGTCCGGCCCAAGCCGAGGATTGTGAAACGACACTGGCTCACAGCACTTTTGCAAGCTTCTGACGAACGTTTTCTCTCTCTGCTTCCACTCGCGGCACGGAACCTTCTGCGGACGTCCAATTCCGGATTCTTCGATCGCCCCTTGCAACATTACCAGAGTGTTCATGGCAATCCCAGCGAACCGCGCCACTGTGTTTCATAGTTGCAATACCCTGATTTAATGGTTCAATTTCTAGGATTTTGCCGCTTCCCTTCAGTTGCGCGAGAAAATAACCACCCAGCATTCACTATGAGAAAACGGAGTGCGAATGCTGACTGCGAAAATGGGAGCGAGCTTTACAAAAGTTTCTGCAATCGGCGGGGCGCTTACCCTGCTCATGGATCTGGCTCAGCCGCTTTGGCCGATGGCTTTGACAGCTACGTTCGCCTTCTTTTGCCTGACGTTGGTGGCGCTGACAGGCACAGCTTTCAAGGCGACGCGCGGTGTGTCTTCGCCGCTTTCAATCTTCTTTTTTGTGATGTTCTTGCTGTCGCTGGGTACATGGATGCTGCAAAGTGTAGTGCCCGGTGGAACTGACAAAGGTCTACTAGCATCCGAGATCCCTGTATTTTCTCAAATGCAGGATCAAATGCTTGATATCGTGGAAACCAATCGAGAAATCGCGCGCAACACCGCCGTAACTGCCGAACAAACCACGAGAATTGCGGAAAGCAACGAAGAGATTGTCGCGGTAACCAAACGCGAAACCAGCGACAATCCAAAGAAGGAACTGTCGAACCGAGGATTTGGGTGGAACGAACAGGCGTTCTGGGACGCGGTTACAAGTGACGGTTTCGAAGAGGTGCGCTTGTTTCAAGCTGGTGGAATGGACTTTGCCGATAACAGCCGAATGTACAAAATGGCCGATACATCACCAGAAATGGCTGCTCTGCTCACGGAAATATATCGGCCGCTGCCACCCAAGTTCTGCCATCTGTTTCATAAGGTCCGCCCTGGGATGTGGGAGTTTGTCTACGACTATCTCAACCGGCACCGATCACCGCAAGAGTACCTGTATCCGCTGACAAAATCCTGTTCAGATGGTCTTTTTCTAACGCATCTCGACGAGGTCATAGACGGTAACGTATTCGCCGAAATGAGCGAGCATGACTTGGACTGGGTTCGCATCCAGGCGAAAAGGAGCCGTGAACTCTATGGAGAAGAATGGTTGGATGCCGATTATGTACATGAAATCAGGAATGTACTGAGGGGTATGTAGGTCAAGACCTGACGTTGCACCATTGTGTCAAAGAGCTGTTTGCGTCAGGTGGCCAATTGTCGAAAGTTACTATTCTGTCAAGAAATGCGCGCGTCCGCCGTGCCCTTGAACATGCGCTTACGGCGAATATCGGCAAAATGGGCTGCGAACGCAGCATGGCAACAATAGGGTGCTCGGACGTCTTCAAGCCCCTGCTGCGAGATATGCGGCATGGGCCGGACCCCAAGGACGGCCTTGGGGTCGCTCGCGCGTTCTGAGTCAGGTGTTGGTGGGAATCACCACGATCTCGACCCTGCGGTTCTGGGCCTTACCCGCATCATTCAGGTTCGATGCAATCGGGTCATCTTCACCCCGACCGATAGTCGAAATGCGGTTGTAGGGCACGCCACCGGCCTGAACGACGTCAGCAACCGCGTTGGCGCGGCGCTCTGACAGGCCTTGGTTGTATTCCGCAGCCCCATCGCTGTCGGTGTGGCCGATGATCTGAACGCTGCTTTCCGGATACTTCAGCAAGTTTTGCGCAACTTTGTCCAAGTCAGATTGCAATGCTGGGCGAACCGAATAGCTGTCGGTATCAAATGTAATGTCGTTGGGAACAGACACGATCAGGCGGTCGCCAGTGTTGGTGATGGTGATTCCATCATTGGACAGCTCTTGCCGCAGGTCAGCGGCCTGTTTGTCCAGATATGCACCGACCGCACCACCTGCAAAGGCACCAGCGGCGGCCCCGAAGACGGCCGACTTGGCAGACGATCCGGTGATGGCACCGATGCCTGCGCCCAGAATACCGCCGACGATTGCGCCTTGCTTGGTGTTCTGCTTGGGATCGGTTTGCGTGCCCAACTGAGCGGGATCGGTACAGGCGCTCAGGGTCACTGCCGCGCCCAACAGCACGGCCAACGAGGTTTTTGAGATCGACATAGGGTCACCTTCTGCTCAACGGCCCTTTTTGCAGGGCTTTTCGTTTCCCCCACTATATCATGCTTTGGCAGGGAACGCTCAACCGACAATCAAGTGATTTCGGCGGTTCCTTGCGCATTTGAGGCGGAATTGAAGGTTCTGTCGCGATCTTCCCAACGATTTTGCTGATGCCAGACCTCGCGCAAGGCCGCGCCTTGACCGACAAACCGGTCTTCCAGCCAATCACACGTCCAGATCCGATCTGTTCGAAAGTGACGAAACCCACCGCGCAATTCACACCAGGCGGCCAGCATCGTGCATTCCAGGTGATAGATCAGCGCTACGGGGCGGACGACTCGTTCCGTTTCGCGCCCAGCCTCGTCGCGGTAAGTCAGGCGCAGCTTCTGCTCTTGCCGGATGGTAGCGCGCAGGCCCGATTTGGACACACATCCGCGCTCGGCATCATCCAAGGGGGCACCCCAGGGGGCCACTTGCAGCCATTCAGCCGGATCATGCAGATCCTCGATCTTTTGGCAGATCCGCTTGGCCGCCTGCTGCAACGCGCTGTCGCCGGTGCGTTCCAACATCGAAAGGCCCACGCGAAGCGCCTCCAATTCTTCGAGATCGAAATTCAACGGCGGCAGGTCATAGCCACGCCGCATCAGATAGCCCAGGCCCGCCTCGCCCTCGATCGGGGTGCGCATGGCCTGCAACGCCGAGATATCGCGATAGATCGTGCGCACCGACACCTCAAGCTGTTCGGCCAGCACATCAGCCGTCACCGGGCCAGGGGCCGCGCGCAGGATCTGGATGATTTCGAACAGGCGATTGGATCGGTGCATCTGAGTCTCTCCAAGGGTCGTCCTGACACTCTAGCACATCCCCCTGACAACAGGGTGTCAGGATGGTTCTGCTTTGTTCTTGGTACACAGTTAACTGGAGAATGCCGATGTATTCCTATGACCATAAAACCCTGATGACGTTGGGGCTGGAGCGCTGGCAGCGCGAGCCTGCGCCCAAGACATGGCAAATCGAACGCGATGAGATCGCCCGGCGCAGAACCGCCCGGCATCCCGACGTTCCAGCACCAAAGCCTCGGCTCAGGCTTCGGCTCTGGCAGCCTCAAAAGCCAGCATCGCTCGTTTGACGGGCAGACCCCAATGATAACCACCCAGTCCTCCGGATTTGCGCAGGGCACGGTGGCACGGGATGATCCAGCTGATCGGGTTCCGCCCCACAGCCGTGCCCACAGCGCGAACCGCGCGTGGGTTTCCGATGGCCTCGGCGATTTCGGAATAGGTGGTGACCTGCCCTGAGGGGATGCGCAACAGCGCCTCCCACACCTTGATCTGCAGGGGTGCGCCGATCAAATAGAGCGGCGTTGGCTCCAACCGGTCGCTGGCGGCGTTGAAGATGTTCAGAACCCAGGGGCGCAGACGCATGGGGTCTTCGATGTATTCGGCCTTTGGCCAACGTGACAGCAGATCCTCCATCGTGGCCTCGGCAGTGGTTTCTGCGGCAAATCCCACACCGCACACGCCCTTGTCGGTGCCCATGACAAGCGCCGGGCCAAAGGGGCTTTCGAACCACCCCCAATAGACAATCAACCCCTGCCCCTGACGGGCGTATTCGCCGGGGCTCATCGCCTCCCACCGTACAAAGAGGTCATGCAGTCGACCGGTGCCAGAGAGACCCACGCTGTGCGCAGCCTCAAGCGTGGTGAAATGTTCCTGCAATAGCGCCTTGGCGTGGCCGAGGGTCAGGTATTGCTGGTACTTCTTGGGGGACACGCCCACCCACCGCGAAAACAAGCGCTGGAAATGCGCGGGGCTCATGTTCATCTGACCCGCCAGCTGTTCGAGCGACAGGTTCCCCTCGCCCTGATCAATCAGTTCGATGGCCCGACGCATGACGCCGTAGTGATAGCCTTCTTCCCCGGTGCGCATGTTCATCACGAAACCCTTTCATATACTGATTACACTTTAGCGAAGTCGATCCAAACAGCGCGACCCGGAACTTGCGCAACCGCCTGTATTTGGGGTCACTGCAGGATTATGTTAATATTGCGCTCTTTGGACAATTGGCCATGATCGATTCCTTTCGTTTGACCGAGGCAGCCGCCCGCAAATACCAGCGCCACTCTGTGCCAGCGATGTTTGGCCCTCTGGCCGAGAAAACCGTCGACCTTTTGCGCCTGAAGCCTGACATGCATGTTCTTGACGTGGCCTGTGGCACCGGCGCTTTGACCCGTGCCATCCTCAAAGCGTTGAAAGGCCGTTGTCGGATCTTGGGGACGGACCTGAACCAGACCATGATCGACGTCGCCCGTGAAATGACACCGGATAGCCCGCACAACGTCGATTGGCTGGCAGCCGATGTGACAGACCTCCCCCTGAAGGATTCCGGTTTTGATCTGGCCTGTATCCAGCAGGGATTGCAGTTCTTTCCCGACAAACCCGCTGCCTTGCATGAAATTCATCGCGTTCTGAGGTCCGACGGGCGGCTGTGTCTGACGTGCTGGAAAGAGATCTCACCCTTCAATGACTCTTTGGCCACGGCACTTGAGCATCACATCAATCCGCAAGCGGCCGAAAAAGCGCGCGCACCCTTTTCATACCGGGACGGTCATGTGATCCAAGCGCTGCTTGGCGAGAACGGATTTGCGGTAAAACGCCACGCAGCCATTGTCCTGCATCGCAGGTTCGCAGACCTGGGCGAACAGATCCTGGCCTTGCCCATCGAAAAGGACCTCCGCGATGCCGGAGAGGAAAAAACCCGCCTGGTGATTGACACCACGTCCAAACTTTTGGCGCCGTATGACACGGATGGCGTGTTCATCGTGCCGCAGGAGGCACATTTCTTTGAGGCCCGGTGCCGCTGAGTGGCTTTACCCAAGGCGCAGCCCACGGCATTAAGGCCATCATGGCAAAGCAACTTGATTATCATACGATCCGCGAAATCTTCTCCCGGTTCCAGGCAGCAGAGCCAGAGCCCAAGGGGGAACTGGAGCATGTGAACGTCTACACCCTGGTGGTCGCCGTCGCACTTAGTGCGCAGGCGACCGATGCCGGTGTGAACAAAGCCACGCGGGAGCTGTTCAAAATTGCGGACACGCCGCAAAAGATGCTCGACCTGGGTGAAGAGGGGCTGACCGAACATATCAAGACCATTGGTCTGTTCCGTCAAAAAGCCAAGAACGTCATCAAGCTCAGCCGCATCCTGGTCGACGAATACGGCGGCGAAGTGCCCAATTCCCGCGCCGCTCTGCAATCATTGCCGGGCGTCGGGCGCAAGACCGCAAATGTGGTTCTAAACATGTGGTGGCAACAGCCCGCACAGGCCGTAGATACTCATATCTTTCGCGTCGGCAACCGATCTGGTATCGCGCCGGGCAAAGACGTGGACGCTGTAGAACGCGCCATCGAAGACCATATTCCAGCCGACTTTCAGCTTCATGCCCATCACTGGCTGATCCTGCATGGCCGGTATCATTGCAAAGCGCGCAAGCCGATGTGTGGCACCTGCCTTATTCGGGACTTGTGCAAGTTCGAGGACAAGAACCTATGAAGACCTACCAACTCGTCGGGATCGGCAACGCCGTAGTGGACGTAATCAGCCAATCTGACGACAGCTTTCTCGAGCTCATGGGGATCGAGAAAGGCATCATGCAGCTGATCGAACGCGAGCGGGGCGAGGTGCTCTATGCTGCGATGGAGAGCCGGGTGCAGACACCGGGCGGCTCGGTCGCCAACACCATCGCGGGTGCCGGTACGCTTGGGCTGGATGCGGCGTTCATCGGCCGGGTGCATGACGATGCACTGGGGCGGTTCTATGCCGATGCGATGAACGAAGGTGGCGTCGATTTCGTCAACCCTCCGGTGCCAAGTGGCGAGCTGCCCACGTCGCGGTCGATGATCTTTGTTTCACCCGATGGTGAGCGGTCGATGAACACCTATCTGGGCATCTCGTCCGAGCTGAGCTCGGAAGACGTCTCGAAGGACGTGGCGGGCAACAGCCAGATCATGTTCCTGGAAGGGTATCTGTTCGACAAGGACAAGGGCAAAAGCGCCTTTTTGGAAGCCGCACGCGATTGCCGCGACGGCGGTGGCAAGACCGGGATCGCCATTTCCGACCCGTTCTGCGTTGAGCGTCACCGCGCCGATTTCCTGTCGCTGATCGAAAACGAGCTGGATTTCGTGATCGGCAACGAAGACGAGATCAAGTCGCTGTTCGAAACCGACGATCTAGAGGCCGCGCTGGCCAAGACCGCCGAGATTTGCCCGCTGGTGGTCTGCACCCGCTCGGGCGATGGCGTGTCGGTGCTGAGCAACGGTCAGCGGATCGACGTGCCCGTTGAAAAGATCGTGCCGGTTGATGCAACAGGCGCCGGTGATCAGTTTGCCGCCGGGTTCCTGTATGGCATGGCCACAGGCCGTGATCTGGAAACCTGCGCCAAGATCGGCTGCGTCTGCGCCCGCGAAGTGATCAGCCACATCGGTCCGCGTCCCGAGGCCAACATGCAAGAGTTGCTGCGCGACGCAGGCCTGCTGTAAATCCGGGAGCACTCCCGCCCATCGTTCGATGCCCCTTTGCGGGGCATCTCCTCTGGTTGGGCCGGGCGCTGCGCGGGGCTAAAGCCCCCCGCAGCGCGGTCGCGCCCTATTGCACCCGCTGTGCTTGATCGTTGAGGGACCAGTCGTAATCGTATCCGGATATGCGGCGGGTTGCCGCCAACTGCTTTTCAAGCTCGGGCCCCGCCACCGAACGCAGATAGTCCAACACCCCCTCGGGCGTGTCGGCAAAATCCTCGCGGAACCAGGCGTAGATTTTTGACACAACCAAGCGCCCTTGCTCATCGAATCGAAGCCCGCGCGGATCGTGGACATAGGCGTATTCCGCCGCTGCCAGATCCGCCTCGAGCTTTTGCGCAGTCCAGGCGCGCGCCATCAGGTTCGGGCATCCTGCTGCCGCGCAGTTGAGCGCATAGTGGATGCGGGGTTCATCAAAGATCGGGCGTATGATCCGATGTTCGATGTCATTGAGCGTCAAGGTTTGCCCTGATACGCGCGCCACGGGTTGGTTCCATGGACCAACCGGCAAAGGGCTGTCGGTGATGTCACGGATCGAGACCACGGGATAGGCGTCCAGTACCACGTCGATCGTCAACGCATTGTAGAGGTTGATCCAGTACGCCAGCTGTTGGTCGCGCGTCAGCCGATCGGTCTGCACCCGCTGCAGAGCCGCAAGATAGCGATCCAGCCCCTCGCGATCCCGGGAACTCACCTTGGCGTAGGCCACACGGTTCACCCCTTCGGCATCCGGCCGCACATGGCGTGCCAGAAAGGCAGTCCATGGTCGATGGTCCACCACTTGCCCAGGCGGCTTGGCGCTTTGGGACCACGTGTTGCCTGCCAGAACCTCTGGCTTTGGCAAGGCTGCACGTTCGACAGATGTACAGGCCGCCATCACCACCAGCCCAAACAGGGTGAGCAGGGACTTCATTCTCATGGTCGCTCCACTGACCGTCGTGCCTGTTGCGCCTGAGCCCGCAATCGCCCCTTGAGACGTTTGAACGCCAATGCGCCGGGATGAGCCACAACATTTGGCAAGTCATCGGTGTTCGACAGGCTGGGTACGGCGCCATTCCACCATCGAGGCCCCTGGTCCGTTTCGACCCGGTCCACTGACGCCAGATGTGCGTCACGCTGTGCATTGTGGACACACATCGACAAAGGGCCATGGGCCGTTGCCACCATGAACACGCATGAGGCGCAGCGGTCGGCATCCAACTCATCAGCAGCCATGAAATTATGGACAAACACCGTCTGACGGCTTGGCCGCCGCCACTCATTTGCAAACGCAGCCCGCAAATAGGCGCGCGTCAGACCAAGCGCTGCACGAACGGCCAGTACCGGATGACGCAATGCAAGACGTTGCAAACTGTCTGCGATGTCCAGATGACCGTCAGATGACCGGTTCTGTGCTTCCAGCACGGCCATGATATATCGCACCAGAGGGCGATCTCTCAGCAGGGACATCGCAAAGCCCGGGCGCCGCAACACACTGGCATATCGGTTACACTGAGAATGCCCGACTTGTGCGGCATCAAAGTCCATGTCGCAGCCATATCCGGCCTCGATGGCCTGCATGACGCTCGATTGGGTGATCGCATCGGGGCGCGCACGCAGGACACCGCGCCCGGTGTCGGCCTGCATCTGAAACGAAACAAAAGCCACATGATCCTGATCGCGAAAGAACCGTGCGAGCATAGGCAATTCGGTAAAATTCCCACCAAACACCGTGGTGTTGAACAGAATCCGCAAACCCAGCCCCTGTGCCCGGGCGATGTAATCAAGGCGGATGGCATTCAACGCTGCTTCGTCCGGATACCCGCTGCGCTCTTGCGTCATGTCCACGTGAAACGCCACATCGTTCAACCCGGCTTGTGCCAACCGTCGCAACACATCCCGCGTCGCGCGAATGCCATTGGTCATCAGACACGACCGCATCCCCAGACGTCGGATTTCGCGACACAGCGCCTCGAGGTCTTCCATGCGACGCAGGGTTGGGTCGCCCCCCGTCAGTTGCACCGAAACACCGGGGCCGTAGTGGCTGTGGATCGTGGCAAGGCGGGCAAACAACACGCGCAGAGGCGGGTCGAATGTCACCTCGGCCTGATCCGACAGGTAACACAAGGTGCAATCCAGATTGCAGCGTTGAGTGACTTCCAAGGCCACACAGGCCACGGGGTAGAACCGTCCTGCGGTCTGGGTTGGGCCATATTCGCCGCATGCGATCAGGCCCTCTCGCAGCGGCGCGCGACGGTCAGCGCCGGCAAAGATACGTCCGGCGGGTTGGGGCAAGGATGGGGGTTGAGCAATGTCTTTCATATCCACGAACCTAAGGAGCCATCCCTGCGCAGCCTACGCCCCTTCACAGCAAGTTGTCGGCAGGTGATCTAGCCGCTTGCCGATCTGAGAGAGACCTGGTCAGTATTGGCTCAAGACAAGAGGGCGTTCCGATGCAATGGGTGCTGCAAGAATTCGAAGATACTCATAAATTGGCCGCGGCGCTGGAGCGGCAAGGCATTCCCCTGACCTGGCACAAGGTGGTGCCGTTTGTTGGCACGTTGATGCCCAAACCAATCATCGCAAACCCAAGCGCCGTGGTTCTGTTTGGCTCCTATACGCTGTGGCGATATGCGGCAGACAATGACCTGACCCCAGGCGTCTTCAAACTGCACCCCTTTGTACATGAGGTCCCGTGGCATCCGTTTCTTCTGAACGGCGCGGACGCCTGGTTCCTTCGCTTGTGTGACGTGCCCACCCAGCTTTCCAATGACGGGCGCACCTGGTTCCTGCGACCCGTGGACGACAGCAAAGAGGTGCCCGGCACCGTCAAAACCAGCGCCGAAATCCTTCTCTTGGCCCAGCAAGTGCTGAAGCTACCCCCCGAGGATATCCCACGCGGGTCATTGCGGCACGACACGCTTTTGATGCTCAGCACCCCGGTCCGCATCCAGAAGGAATGGCGCCTTTGGGTGGTCGACGAGCAGATTGTGACCTACTCGCTTTACAAAGAGGGAACGCGGGTCGTTTACCGACCCGAAATCGACGACGACGCCCTGGCCTTTGCGCAGCGCTTGGTGGCGCTCAATCCCGGTTACTCAAGGGCCTATGTCATGGACATCTGCCGCACCGAAGATGGGCTGAGAATGCTGGAAACCAACTGCCTCAACGCCGCCGGTTTTTACGCTGCGGATTTGTCAAAGCTGGTGGAGGCGATCGAAAACCTGACAGAAAGCTAGCGGCGCTCACCCAAGATGATCAGCGAACGCCGTGATCACCTGGGCATAAACCTCGCGTTTGAAGGGTACGATCTCGTCGATCAGACGGTCGGGAGCTTGCCATTTCCATTCCGTGAACTCGGGGTGTTCGGTCTGGATGTTGACCTGATCGTCGGTGCCGGTGAACCGCAACAGGAACCACTTCTGCTCCTGCCCCCGGTACTTGCCCTTCCAGATCTTTGGCACGATGTCATGCGGCAGATCATAAGGCAGCCAGCCGTCGGTTTCGGCGACAACATCGACCAGATCGGCTGTCACTCCGGTCTCTTCCCACAATTCTCGCAGGGCTGCGTCTCGTGGATCCTCCCCCTTATCGACGCCGCCTTGGGGCATCTGCCAGGCATCTTTGTGGCGATCATTGCGCTGCCCGACAAAGATCTTACCCTCAGTGTTCATCAACATCAGCCCGACGCAGGGACGATAGGGAAGTTTGGCGATCTCTTCGGGGGTCATGGGCGGCCTCATATTTCGGATATCCCCTCCCTAGCAAAGGACCACCCCCACGCCCAGAGGCAATACACCTGCATTCTGCGGTGCCGCGCCGAGCCGCCAGGCGAGGCGCCCGGCCCAACGGAGCAAGGGCCCGTCAGGGCATGCAGCGAGGGCGGGAGCACCCCCGGTTTACGTCACGGTCAGGTGACGTTGGGTTTCGCGTGACTCCCTGCGGCGGTGCAGCGATCCTGCGCGTCAACATAGGGAGAGTTTGCCGATGACTGCGTACCCAAACATGCTGGCGCCATTGGACCTGGGGTTCACCACGTTGAAAAACCGTGTGCTCATGGGCTCGATGCACACCGGCTTGGAAGAAACCCGTGACTGGAACCGGGTTGCCGAATTCTATGCTGACCGCGCACGGGGCGGCGTGGCTTTGATGGTGACCGGCGGCATTGGTCCGAATCTGGAAGGGTCCGTGCTGCCCGGTGCAGCAATGATGACCACGGACGAGGATGTGGCCAACCACTCCATCGTCACTGATCGCGTGCATCAGGCAGGCGGCAAGATTGCGATGCAGATCCTGCATGCGGGTCGCTATGCCTATGGCCCCAAATGCGTGGCCCCCAGCCCGGTCAAGTCTCCGATCTCTCCCTTCCCGCCGAATGAGTTGGACGAGGATGGGATCGAAAAGCAGATCGCAGACATCGTGAACGCATCCGTTTTGGCCCAGAAAGCGGGCTATGACGGGGTCGAGATCATGGGATCCGAGGGGTATTTCATTAACCAGTTCCTGGTCACCCACACCAACAAGCGCGAGGACCGCTGGGGCGGGTCTTATGAAAACCGCATGCGCCTGGCCATCGAGGTGGTGCGCCGCACGCGTGAGGCCGTCGGGACAGATTTCATCATCATCTACCGTCTGTCGATGATTGATCTCATCCCCAACGGTTCGACCCACGACGAAGTTGTGCAACTTGCACAAGAGATCGAAAAGGCGGGCGCCACGATCCTCAACACTGGCATCGGCTGGCACGAGGCGCGTATTCCCACCATCGCCACTTCAGTCCCACGTGCAGCCTTTGCCTGGGTCACCAAAAAGCTGATGGGCAAGGTGTCGATCCCGGTCATCACCTCGAACCGGATCAACACACCCGAAGTGGCCGAAGAGGTTCTGTCCACCGGATGCGCCGATATGGTCTCGCTCGCGCGCCCGATGCTGGCGGATGCGGATTTCGTCAACAAAGCCATCGCCGGGGACGCGGCCAAGATCGCGCCCTGCATCGCCTGCAATCAAGCCTGCCTTGATCACACGTTTGGCGGCAAATTGACGTCCTGCCTGGTGAACCCTCGTGCTTGCCATGAAACGGAACTGGTGATCAACAAGGCCGAGACCACCAAATCCGTCGCCATCGTCGGTGCTGGTCCGGCGGGGCTGTCCACCGCAATGGCCGCTGCTGAACGGGGGCACACCGTAACTGTGTTCGACCGCGCTGATGAGATCGGCGGGCAACTCAACATGGCCAAGCAGGTGCCCGGCAAGGAAGAGTTCTGGGGCCTCGTCGATTGGTACCGCACCATGATGGCCGATCTGGGCATCTCCGTCGAATTGGGCCGCGAGGTCGGCGCGGATGACCTGGCGGGCTTTGACGAGGTGATCATCGCAACCGGCGTCACGCCACGCGATCCCGGAATCCCCGGTCAGGACCGCGGCAATGTCCTCAGCTACATCGACGTGCTGCGCCACAAGGCCCCCGTGGGCGACCGCGTGGCAGTGATCGGCGCAGGCGGTATTGGCTTCGATGTTTCGGAATTCCTGCTGCACGACGGCGACAGCCCAACCGAGAACCTGCCGCTGTGGATGAAGGAATGGGGCGTGACCGACCCGGCCGAACACCGCTCGGGTCTGGCTCCGGAAGGTCCCCAGCCGCATGCGCCTGCCCGACAGGTAACCCTGCTTCAGCGCAAGAAACAGGCACACGGCAAGGGCCTGGGCAAGACCACCGGCTGGATTCACCGCGCCACACTCAAGATGAAGGATGTGAACTTTGTCGGCGGGGTGAACTACGAACGTATCGACGATCAGGGCCTGCACATCAGCTTTGGCGAGGAACGCGCAGAGCCAACCGTCATCGAATGCGACACCGTCGTGCTTTGTGCCGGTCAGCTCTCGGAGCGTAGCCTTGCGGATGCGCTGGAGGCCAAAGGCGTGAACTGCCACGTGATCGGCGGTGCTGATGTAGCTGCTGAGCTGGACGCCAAACGCGCGATCAATCAGGGCACGCGCCTGGCCGCATCTCTCTAACGCGCCAACACATCCATGTGACACCTGCCCCGGGACCGACGCTTTGTCGTTTCCGGGACAGAACGGCACCCCATATCCCTCTCACGGTTTTCTGACCAACAGCCGAGAGAGGGATCATGACACGCCCAGCCCGTCGCCGCCGCACCCAAAGACCCACAGGCAAAATCGCCCCGCAGATCATCACTGGCGCGCGTCGAGAAATCCCAACCTATGACTTGATCAGCACCGAAGGCCTGGAACAGATCGAGGCCCGGTCAGAGCAATTGTTGCAACAAATCGGCGTCCGCTTCGTCGAAGACCCAGAGGCGCTCCGCCTGTTTCACGACGCAGGCGCCGAGGTCCAAGGCGACCGGGTCCGTTTCCCGCCCGGGCTGCTGCAGAAGGCACTGGAAACCGCACCCAAGACCTTTCGCCAGCACGCGCGCAATCCCGCGCGGACGATTGATCTGGGTGGCAAGAATGTAGTCTTTGGCCCAGGCTATGGCATGCCCTTTGTAAGCGATCTGGATGGCGGGCGGCGCTATGGCACGATCCGCGATTTCGAGAACCTGACTAAGTTGGTCTACATGTCGCCTTGGCTGCACCATTCCGGCGGCACCACCTGCGAGCCCACCGACCTGCCGGTGAACAAGCGCCATCTGGACATGGTCTATGCCCATCTGAAGTGGAGCGACAAGCCCTTCATGGGTTCGGTCACCGCCCCGGAACGGGCCGAAGACAGTATCGAAATGGCGCGTCTTGCCTTTCGGGCGGAGTTTGTCGACCAAAACTGCGTGATCATGGCCAACATCAACATGAACTCACCGCTGGTTTTTGACTATGCCATGTCCGGCGCCATCCGAACCTATGCCGCCGCCAATCAATGCCCGGTCATTGTCCCCTTTGTCCTGGGCGGCGCGACGGCGCCGGTGTCGATGATCGCTGCTGTAACGCAAGCCTATTCCGAAGTGCTGGTGGGATGCGCATTGGCCCAATTGGTCAGGCCCGGTTCACCGGTGGTCTTTGGCAACTTCGTGACGACCGTGGACCTGAAATCCGGCTCGCCCTCATTCGGCACACCTGAATCCGCACTCGCCTCTTACGTCGCCGGGCAACTGGCACGCCGGGTCGGGCTGCCGATCCGCTGCTCAGGCGCCTTCACCAGTTCCAAGGTACCGGACGGACAAGCCATGATGGAAAGCGTCACCGCCTTGCATGCCGCCGTCCTGAGCGGCGCCAACTTTGTGCTGCAATCGGCGGGCTGGTTGGAAGGCGCGCTGACCATGTCTTACGAAAAACTGGTCATGGACGCGGATTATCTCGGCGCCATGCACCGCTTCTTAGGTGGCCTGCCCCTGGACGACGAAGCCTTTGCAATGGACGCCTTTGCCGAGGTTGGCCCCGGCGGTCACTTCTTCGGCTGCGGCCACACCATGCGCAACTATGAAACCGCGTTCTACGACGCCGAGCTGTCCGACACGCAACCGTTTGAGACCTGGTCGGAACAGGGCGGCCCAGATTCGATTCGGCGCGCCAATCGAAAGTGGAAAGAAGACCTGCAGCGGTACGAAGCCCCTTCGCTGGATGCGGCCATAGACGAAAGTCTGAGGGACTTCATGGACCGTAAAAAAGCCACCCTACCGGACCTTTGGCACTAGGCAGTGTGGCAACCGCGTTATTCCACCGTGATGGTGATCACATCGGACACAACCGGTGTGGAATGGGGCACATGTCCATAGTCACCCAGCACCAATTGCAGCGTATGTTGTCCGGGCGACAGATCTAAGGTCACTTCGGTCTGGCCTCCGCCAAAGTGCAGATGGTTGTCGTCTGCTGGTAAGCCGTTTGACAACTCATCCGCACCATCCTCGCCCTCACCCAATGGCGGGCGGTCGATGAGCAGGTGGTGATGGCCTGTGTTTTCCTTTTCCGTACCCGAAGGCGCCACGCCCATACCGCTGAGGCCAAAGACCACTGTAACCGGAGACGAAACGGCGTCCCCATCGGATAGGTTCGCAAAGTAGACACGCGCATCGGGACTGGACGGCGTTTCCCCGCCAGCCCAGGCGGGGACCGCGAGCAAGGTCAGTGCTAGAATGGCAGCAAGGTGTTTCATCTATCTCTCTCCTCAAAAAATGTCTTTCGACATCTATGGACGATAGCACAACGCGCCCAGTTTTCGAATTTGGCCGCGTCAATCGCCAACACGCCGTTTCATTCCGAAGGGTGTTTTGCGCTGTGCGGGGTGGAAACACATTTCAACCAGGTGCGATCCTCACGCAGTAGGAACTTCTCCCGTTGCGCAAAATCGTAATTCTTCCGCCCTAAAGGATCTGCAGCCAATCGCAGGCGATAGGCCTCATACTCAGCCAAGTTGGGAATGTTGTAGACCCCATATGCCAAAGTGGACGACCCCTCGTGCGGAGCAAAATAACCCATCAGGTCAGCGCCGCATCTTGGAATGGCTTGCCCCCAGTTTCGCGCATATTCAGCGAACTGCTCGGTCTTGGTCGGGTCGATGTGGTAACGAATGAAACATGTCAGCATGTGGATCTCCTGTGTCAGTAGCGATGGTCTAAACACTTTCGCCCCGCTGATGCTTCGACTATGATCGAAGTATGAAAAACGGACCTGACATCGCACGCGTGGCCGCCTTGATCGGCGATCCGGCGCGCGCCAACATTCTGACCGCCCTGATGGCTGGCAAGGCGCTCACCGCGACCGAGCTTGCGTCCGAGGCCGGTGTTACGGCGCAGACCGCCAGCACCCATCTCAAACGGCTTTTGGATGGCGGGCTGTTGCGCCTGCGCGGGCAAGGACGCCATCGGTACTATTCGCTCTCGGGGCCGGACGTGGCGGCAACTTTGGAAAGCCTGATGGGCTTGGCTGCAGGCCACGGGCACCTGCGAACGCGGACCGGGCCCAAGGATGCCAAGTTGCGAGAAGCGCGGGTCTGCTACAATCACCTGGCCGGAACGCGGGGCGTGCAGATGTATCGCGCGATGATCCAGCGCCGGTTTCTGACAGAAGCGGACGATCTGGTGAAACTGACCGATCAAGGGCGCGCGTTTGTTACCGAATTCGGGATTGATCTGTCTGCTCCTACCCGCAGCAAAGCACCCTTATGTCTTGGCTGCCTGGATTGGAGCGCGCGGGAAACCCACCTTGCCGGGCGATTGGGGCGCGCGATGTTTGCGCATATGGAAGAGCGGGATTGGATCCAACGCACGTCCGGATCGCGGCATGTACAGTTTACTGCGGCGGGCCGCAAAATGTTCGAACAATGGTTTCCTGTTTGATCGAAAGTGACCTGTACGAAAAAACAAGCCCTCCCGCCCGTCGTCTAGGTTCCTGAGCGGAACCTCTCCTCCCGTTGGGCCCGGCAGCGCGCGGGCAATGCCCGCGCGCTGCCGGGCCCCCGCCGTCCGCAGGACGCAAGACCGAAGGTCGCGCAGGTGGCGATGAAAGAGGGCCGGAAACGATTGTTTCGTCGTTTCCATGACGCAAACGATCCGCGACAAAACCCTGATATTATCTCACCTCTGCCCCGTTCTCGCCCAGATTGACCAGCATAACCGACCCTCGAAACGCTGAATAAGCTGAGGAACCGAGCATGGATCGACTGACCGAAATGGAAGCCTTTGCCAATGTGGTGGACCAAGGGGGTTTTACAGATGCCGCCAAGAAAATGGGCATCTCAAAATCGGCTGTCTCCAAGCACGTCTCAAGCCTGGAGGCCCGCTTGGGTGCGCGCCTTTTGAACCGCACCACGCGGCGTGTCAGCCCGACCGAGATCGGCCTGGCCTATTACGACCGTGCCCGCCGTGTTCTGAACGATGCAGGCGAGGCGGACGCGCTTGTCACCTCGATGCAATCTGCGCCCTCGGGCTTGCTGCGGATCAGCGTGGCCACCGATTTTGGCGTCAATCACCTGTCGCCGGTTCTGTCGGATTTCCTATCTGATTTCCCGGACATCACGGTCAACATGGTCCTCAACAACCGTTATGTTGAGCTGATTTCCGAAGGCTTCGACATGGCCGTGCGCATTGGTGAGCTCGAAGACAGCACTCTGCGCGCCCGCAAGTTGACGGAAACCACCAAACGCATGATCGCAAGCCCGGAGTATTTCGAGAAATACGGCCGCCCGCAAAAGATCGACGACCTGAACGAACACAAGCTGTTGCATTATTCCAACCAGTCCAGCGGCAACGTCTGGAAACTGACGGCCCCTTCGGGTGAAAAGCGTCAGGTGCGCACCGCTGGCTGGCTGAGCGTCAATGACGGACAATCCCTGCTCAACGCCGCCATCTCGGGTCTGGGGATCGCCTACTTGCCCAGCTACCTCTATGCTGATGCACTGGAACAGGGATTGGTCGAGGACGCCATGCCGTCGCTGCCGGATGAAACTCAGGGCATCTATGCGGTCTACCCGCCCGGACGTTTCACACAACCCAAAGTCCGCGCTTTCATCGACTTTCTTGTCCATTCCTTTTCCGAAAAAGGCCCGATGGACTGGTAACGCCAATTTTGCTTCCCTTGGCAGACCAACTGGACCCCGTTTGCTTCTGCATGCGGGGTCAATTTCATTTCTGCCTTGAGTTCCCGATTAGTACAGCGTCTCGCGATAACGCTGTTCCGTGTAGGCCTGATCGGTCGAAGCCACGTCCAGTTCCGAATGATCCCGAACCATTTCATAGAGTGTCGCAACCGGCCGTTCCGCGGGCCAACTTTCTGGCTTCCACAGCCTCGCGCGCATTGGCGCCTTGCCGCAATGGGTAAAGACCTCGTCCGCCGTAACCCGAATGACCGTTTTGGGGCTGCGGCCATTGATTTGGAACTGATCACACAAGTCCCGTTCCTCAAGGACTTCGGCAGTTCCGTTCACGCGCAACGTCTCGGACACCGACGGGATCAGAAACAGAAGCGCCACTTTGGGATGAGCCAGAATATTCATTAGCCCATCAATCCGGTTGTTGCCGGGACGATCGGGGATCAGCAGTGTTCTATCGGTTTCGACTTTGACGAATCCCGCAGGGTCCCCCTTGGGAGATACGTCCAGATTTGTGCCATCTGACGTCGCAAAAATCAGGAAAGAGGCGTGTTCAATGAAAATGCGGCAATGATGATCAAAATGCGAAATGACCTTGGCCGCCGCATGTTGGGACGCGTCCCCATAAAGTTCTCTGAGTCGTGCAGGAGTCAAACTACTGTTCCCTTTGTAAATGCTGTCGGGGGGGCTGAAAACCAGCGGCATCCCCCCTTTCAATCACGGCTTATCGAACCGGCAAAACAACGGCTTCGACACGTCGGTTCGCTTCACGTCCCTCAGGTGTCGCATTCGAATCCACCGGCGCAAGATATCCTGCTCCCGCCGTTTCCAGTTGTTCCGCCGCCACCTCAAAGGCCTCGATCAGGCGCGCCTTTACGGCCTCGGCACGGCGTTGGCTTAGCGCGGTGTTGCGTTCAAGCAGCCCGATGTTGTCCGTGTGCCCCACAAGAACAACCCGGCGCGCTTCATCCTGTTTCAACCAGTCGGCCAATTCAGACAAAACAGCAAAGGGTCCGTTGCCCAAGGCATCTGCCCCAGTTTCGAATTCGAGATCATTCAGAATCACATGCCCCGAGGCTTCTAGGTTTGCTGCAATACCTGGCTCGGGCACCTCTTCAGCTTCATCCGTTTGAGCAACCTCCAATGGGACGACCTCGGCGGGTGTCACCGTGATGACCTGAACATACGCGTCAGGAGGATTGCGGCTGACCAGCAGGCTCAACACCTCATCTTCTCGGATTGCGGACATGAACCGGTAATCTCGAATCGAGACATACATATCCGGCGATGGAACCACCTCGGTGCCGAAACGGAAATCAAATCCCCCGCAAGCCTCTGCGGGGCAATCCAGCAAAACGTCATACCCCTGGGCCTCGATCTGATTCCGCAGCGCGGCAAAGACCTGCAATGTCGTCTTTGAGCCCACGGACATGCGCCAGGTGCGCTTGACCACGCGCCCCTGCACCTCTCGCGAGGGAACACCGGTGCCGTCCCAGACGGCAATCGGCAATTCGTAGCTGTCCAGCGGATTGTCCCTGTTGGTGAGCTGCCGCGCCTCAGGCGGCAAAGCCAGCTCCTGCGCCGCAGCAGGCAAGGCCGCAAACACGGCGCAGAGAGCAAGGGACCGGATCATCTGAACTGACTGTGATACTCGTCGTTGGGCACCATAGCAGTGGCGCTGGCCACGCGGTTGGACATGTTGAAGAACCCGATCACGTTGGCCAGATCCCAGATGTCCCGATCAGAGAGCCCCACGTCGCGCAGCGCTTGGCGATCAGCTTCTTCGGTCTTGGCGCTGGCAGTGGTGACCTTTTCGGCAAAATCCAACATCGAACGCTGGCGCACATCCAAGGGCGCGACGCGATAGTTCATCACCAACATCTCGCCCAGCTTGGGGTCGCCTGACAATTGCCGCACGGCTGCGCCATGCGCCACAAGGCAGTAGAAGCATTTGTTGATCGACGACACCACAACAGCGACCATCTCGCGCTCCAGCTTGCTCAACCCGCTAGGGGCCAGCATCAGGTCGTTATACATGTTGGTAAAGGCGTTCAGCTTGTCGATGTCAAAGGCGTTGGCCTTGAGCACGTTGGGCACCATGCCCAGCTTTTCGACGCAGATGTCGAAATAGCGCTGCGTCTCTTCCGGCAGCGGATCGACCATGGGCAGATCCAAGGCGGTGGGTTGGTTGTCTTTGGTCACGTCTGTCTCTCTCCCCTAGACAAGATGGCGGTAGTGATACTTGCTGACCGGTAGCATTCCCAGCGAGCGGTAGAGCGCATTGGCGCCTTCGTTTGCATCGGTGCACATCACGCTCAAGGTGTTGGCACCGTTTTCCTGCGCCCAAAAGGCCGCGCCGCGCATCGCCCATTTGCCCAGGCCCTGCTTGCGTTGGAATGGGACGACTTCGACAGCGTGGACCATGGCAACCCCGTCATGAATGGCGGCATAGGCAGCCCCACCGGGTTTGTCATTGAAACGCATCAGGATACCGGTCTTGGGTCCTTTGGCACGATCCATCACGGCCAGTCGCGCGGGACCAATCCCACCGGCTGCCCAGATCTCGCGCATGATCGCCAGCGGTTCCCAAATGGTAAAAACGGTGACACGCGGGATGACCAGATCGGTCAGCTGTGCCACCGGGCAGGAATAGATCGTGACAGCATCGACAACCTGATAGCCGCGCGCGTCCAATTGCGCGTCCAGCGCCTCGTCCCCCGGACGGATCATGAAGATCTGCTTCTGTCCAAGGTTGCGCATTGCGCCCTCAACCGTTTCAATCTCTGCCTCGGTCACGGGGCCATCTGCGGTCGCGGCTGACACACGGCTGCCGCCGCCTTTCCCCTCGCGCAGCACAAAAGGACCGACAGCATGTCGTGCTGCGGCAGGCCAGGTCTGGTCGATGACATCAAACCAGTTCACGCTCACAGCTCCAACTCCCGCGCCAGCCGGGTCACTGCGGCGTCAATGCGTGCCCCATCGGTGCCACGCACAACCACATTCGCACCGAACACACCGTCTTTTTGAAACGGGTAGCAGCCGATCGACAGATCAGCGAAATCCTCGGCCAACGTTGAAAGGGTCGAGGCGATGTCCCCCTCGCCGCGATTGACGCGAAGGGTTTGTGACAAAAGCGGAGCACCGCCAGTCAATGTGGGCAGGACGCTGGCGACCATGGCGCGGAACACGCTGGGGACGCCGGCCATCACATGGACATTCTCCAATGTGAAACCGGGCGCGGTCGAGACCGGGTTTTCGATCAGAACAGCGTCGTCCGGAATACGGGCCATGCGCAGGCGGGCCTCGTTCAGCTCCAGCCCAGTCGCTTGGTAATGCGCCTCGAGCAGTGCCCGCGCGTCCGCACGCACGTCGATGTGCTTACCAAAGGCGCGCGCGATGCAATCGGCGGTGATGTCGTCATGGGTGGGGCCAATGCCGCCGCTGGTGAACACATGGTCATTGGCCGCCGACAGCGCCTTGACCGCCTGCTCGATGGCAGTTGCATCGTCGCTGACAATCCGCACCTCGCACAGATCGATGCCGTGTTTCGTCAGCTCCCCAGCCAGGTGAAACATGTTGGCATCACGGGTCCGCCCCGAAAGGATCTCATCCCCGATGACAAGCATGGCAGCCTTTGGGTTCGACATGGGTCGGCCTCCTGTGAAACGCGATTGCAAGATATCTGTCCTGCCCTGCCCCGCAAGGGCAGAAAGCGTCTAAGGCGCAGGTGTCGCAGATATCCGGTCAAAAAGCGCCATGTCATCCAGGCTGCGTGCCAAGATCATCGCACCCTCTAGCTGCGCGATCAAAGCACCTGCCTTGACGCGCGCGTTCCCCGCATCAAAGTCCTTGGCGACATAAACATTGCTCAGCCAGTCCATATTGCGTTCGAAGAACATACGGGTTTTTACGGCAACCGGAGCAGGCAGATCGCTGATCTCCGCGCCGAACATCCCACACAGACACATCAACCCATCGTCCAACAACGCACTGCGATAAGCCGCTACGTAGCGCTGGATCATATCATCAGGGGCAGCATCCCCCGGCTCGCCCAAAGCAGTCAGGAAGTTCTCTGTGTATCGCTCGGCTATCGCGGCCCCAAGCGCCTCTTTGTTGGCAAAGTGGTAGTGCACGCTGGCAGCTTTGATCCCGATCTCACCCGCGATGTCGCGGAAGCTGAACGAGTTGTATCCGCCCTGCCGCGCCATGCGCTCTGCAATGTCCAGAATACGGGTCACAGTGTCGGGTTGGGCCATGTGGTTTCACCAAATTTTCTACCTATCAGTAGATAGGGGTTGAAATAAAAAACGCAATCGCCAATCTATCTACCTACTAGTAGATAGGGAAATACTTCATGACACAGACAACCACATTCATCATCGGCGGGTCGAGCGGTATGGGCCTTGCCTCAGCGCGCATTCTGGTCGAACGCGGAGAACACGTGACACTTGTCGGCTCGTCCAAGGACAAGTTGCAAGCCGCGCAAGCCGACTTGGGCGAGGCGGTCGAAACACTGCAGGCCGATCTGCGCGACACAGCTCATGTAAGCCGCCTGATCCAGGCCATCGACGCCACCCCCCGACACATCACCGGCCTGATCAATGCCGCGGGAACCTTTACCCCCCAACCCTTCCTGGATCATGACGCGCAGGATTATGACAGCTACATGGACCTGAACCGCGCGACCTTTTTTGCGACCCAGGCCGTGGCGCGCAACATGGTCAAACATGGCAGCGGCGCGATCGTGAATATCGGGTCGATGTGGGCAAAACAGGCAATCAAAGCCACGCCATCCTCAGCCTATTCCATGGCCAAGGCCGGGCTGCATTCCCTGACCCAACATCTTGCGATGGAACTCGCCCCGCACAACATCCGGGTCAACGCCGTTTCGCCCGCTGTCGTCGTCACCCCGATCTATGGCGCCTTTATCAACCCCGATGAGATCGAGGCCACACTGACTGACGGGTTCGACAGCTTCCATCCCATTGGACGCGTGGGTCAGGCACAGGATGTGGCCGAGACGGTCGTGCATCTGCTGTCGGACCGCGCGACTTGGGTAACTGGCGCGATTTGGGACGTGGACGGGGGTGTAATGGCCGGCGTGGCCTGATCCCTCTTTTCCCATGGGCGGGGGTGCGATAGGCCTGGGGCATGAACTTCCCCACCCCCCTGATCCCCGCCCGCCTGATCCGCCGCTACAAACGCTTTCTGGCCGATTGCACGCTAGAGGACGGGCGCGAAGTGACGGCGCATTGCGCCAACCCCGGCTCGATGATGGGGTTGGCGGAACCGGGATCGAAAATCTGGCTGGAGCCCAATGACGATCCCAAGAAAAAGCTGAAATACGGCTGGCGGCTGGTCGATCACGAGAACGGGCATTTCACCGGCGTCGACACCTCGGTCCCCAACCGGGCCTTGCGCGCGACTCTTGAAGCGCGGGAGCTCCCTGAGTTAGCGGCCTATGACACCGTCCGGGCTGAGGTGAAGTATGGCGAGAAAAGCCGGATCGACTTTCTGCTCTCGGGCCCCGACCTGCCCGATGCCTATGTCGAGGTCAAAAGCGTGACCCTGTCACGCCGGCCGGGCCTGGCCGAATTTCCCGACAGCGTCACCGCACGCGGCACAAAGCACCTGAACGAATTGGCCAAAATGGTTGAACACGGCCATCGCGCCATCATGCTCTATCTGGTGCAACGGACCGATTGTGATCGCTTTGCCCTGGCCGCAGACATCGACCCGGCCTATGCGGCGGCTTTTGATGCCGCGCATCAAAACGGTGTCGAGCGTCTGATCTATGCCACGCGGATCTCTCCCGATGGGATCACCGTCGATACCTCGCGCACCCTGCGGACCGAGTAACAATTATGAGTTATGAGATAACCGAACTGACAACAGACCTAATTCCGCAAGCGGCTGAGGTGTGGCACGCAGGCTGGCACGAAGCGCATGCTGACATTGTGCCAAGTGATCTGACCAAGCTGCGCACCCTGGACAGCTTCGCCTCGCGGCTGGTGAAGTACGCAGCTACAACCCGTATCGCGGTTCAGGATGGGCAAGTCTTTGGTCTGTGTGTGGTTCTGAAGGATGAGATCAATCAGATGTATGTCTCTGCCCAGGCACGCGGCACGGGGTTGGCGGCTGACCTGATCCAAGACGGTGAGCGGCGTATTCAAGCGAGCGGCCACGCGACCGCCTGGTTGGCCTGTGCCGTCGGCAATGACCGCGCCGCGCGATTTTATGAAAAGCGTGGCTGGGTCAACGCACGCACTGAAATCTTGCGCTTCGAGGCAGGCGTCGGAACCTATCCATTGGAAATCTGGCGGTTCGAGAAGTCTCTGACCTGAGCGGCCAGAGACCGTAAAGGTTCAGCCAAAGACGTAGAAGCACAGCTTGTTGCCGTCGGGGTCGCGCACATAGGCACCGTAGAATCGATCCGGCACACGCTGTCCCGGTTCGCCTTCGTCTGTGGCACCCAGGCTGATGGCACGGTCGTACATGGCCTGTGCTGCGTCCTTACTGTCGGCAGGAAAAGCGATCATGCCGCCGTTGCCGTGGTGACACGCCTCGCCATCGTAAGGCGTGCAAACGGCCACCATGGGCGCGCCCGGTTCAGCGCCGATAAAAGCGATGCGGCCCGCGTCGATCACGACCTTTGCGCCCTTGTCGGCAAACAGTCCTGTGTAAAAGCTTTTGGCGCGTTCCATATCTGACACGCCGACGGTGACATAACCGATCATCTGATTGTCCTGTTCTGTTTGGGTTCGTAGTTGCGCCAAACGCTTGACCAAGCCCATGGGATTATCAAATCACGAAACCGATATGTCCGACGAAACAACATAGGACCTTGCGTCTCACTCGGGTATGGGCCAAAGGCCAGCAATCGAACGCCCTCTGGCCCTTTCCGCGCAAGCAGACTAAATAAGGGCCAAGCGCGCAACGAATGGAGCCCCGCGTTGATGAAAGAACATCGTGGCCGCCTGACAAAGGACGGCATCCGCATTTACGAACAAGGCGACTTTGCCGGCATGCACGCCGCAGGGGCGCTTGCGGCGCAGATTCTGGACGACATCGCACAGCACGTGTTTCCGGGCCAGACCACAGGTGCCATCGACGGGATGATCACCCAGATGGTCGAAGACGCGGGCGCGACCTCGGCCACCATCGGTTACAAGGGCTATCAGCACGCCAGTTGCATCAGTGTGAACCATGTGGTCTGCCACGGCATTCCGGGGGACAAGCGGCTCAAGGATGGCGATATCCTGAACATTGACGTGACCGTTATTGTCGACGGCTGGTTCGGTGACACCTCACGGATGTATGTGGCGGGCAAATTGCCACGCAAGGCCGAGCGCCTGATCCAGGTGACCCATGACGCCCTGTTCAAAGGCATCGAAATGGTCAAGCCGGGCAACACGTTCGGAGATATCGGTCACGCGATTCAAGCTTACGTCGAAGCGCATCGGATGAGCGTTGTCCGCGATTTCTGTGGTCATGGCCTGGGTCAGGTGTTTCACGCTCCGCCCAACGTTCTGCACTATGGCCGTCCCGGCACCGGTGCGGTTCTGGAAGAGGGCATGTTCTTTACCATCGAACCGATGGTGAACCTGGGCCGTCCCGAGACCAAGACACTGGCCGACGATTGGACCGCCGTGACCCGCGACAAATCACTGTCGGCGCAGTTCGAACATTCCGTGGGTGTGACAGCGGACGGGGTCGAGATCTTTACCCTGTCACCGGGCGGCAAGTTCCACCCAACTTACTGATCGTCCTCTTTGGCTTGCTGGTTCTGCCAAAGCGCCAGCAACAAGGTCGTATCCCCCACGGGCGTCACCGAATCATGGATGAACACGGATGACCGGCGCGGCTTACGCTCTGGTCCCGTAGCTTCTTTTGTACGCTCAAACGGCCCCCATAGGCTCGGTGTCATCGTGCGATCCATGCAAAGCACGGTAGCACAAATTGCCTCACAGTTCCAAAAGCGCGGGCAAATCGGCCATGTCGTGGAACACCTGCGCGCCATGGGCCGCCAATCGGGCACCGTCATCATGCTCGGCATACCCAAAGCACCGCATGCTTGCCCGTTGCGCCGCAAGAGTGCCGCTTGGGCTGTCTTCGATCACAGCTGGTGACTTGGCCCCAAAATGCTGCGCGGCTGCCAGGAACAGATCGGGTTCAGGCTTGCCGACACCGAACTCATGCGCCGAGAACATGACGGTCTCGAACCGCTCCCACAGGCCATTCTGACCCAGAGTGATCCGCATCTTCTCGCGACTGCCATTTGAAGCGACGCAATAGGGGATGCCGCGCGTATCCAGATGCGCGAGCACTCCGGGAATACCCCGCACCACAGGCACGCCGCCCTTCAGCGCAGCATAGGTCTCGGCATAGATTTCATCGATCCAGTTGTCCGGCAAGTCCGCGCCCATGTCGCGCGCCATCTGCATACCGCCCATCATCGTGGTGCCGACGAACTGGCTCATGCAATCTTTCAGCGTCATTTGCACACCGTAGCGGGCCAGATTGTCGACCATCACCTGGTTCGATACCACTTCGCTGTCCACAAGCACGCCATCGCAATCGAAAATCACCAAATCAACCATGTCTCTGCTCCAAATCGCTTTTCGGGACAGGTCTAGCGGTCGGGATTGTTGGTCGCAAACGCAGGCTCGGCAAAGGCCCGCCCGTATCATTTCACTCTGAAACAGAGCGCCACAGCAGCGTGACATGCGTGTCGCCGTATTTGCGCCGGTCGTGCAGATCGAACCCCTCTGGCACGTCCATCGGGGCGCTTTCCTCCCAGACGATCAGGGCGTCATCTGCAATCCATCCACCGGCCGCGGCCAGGTTCAGCGCCTTTTGACCCAGGTCCTTGCCGTACGGCGGATCAAGGAACACCAGATCATAAGGCGCGTCAGCGTTGGGTCCCAATCGCGTGGCATCCCGCCGGATCATCGCCGTGCGGTCCCTGCTGCGGGTCAGGTCGATATTCTTGCGGATCAACCCCTGCGCCACGCGCCCGTCATCGACAAAGCTGACGTGGGCCGCACCACGCGACAACGCCTCAAGCCCGAGCGCGCCAGTACCCGCAAACAAATCAAGCACGCGGGCGTCTGGAATAGCGCCCGTGTGCATCAGAACATTGAAGAGGCTTTCGCGGACGCGGTCCGTGGTGGGACGCAGGTGTGCGCCCGCATCCCCTTTACCGACCGAGGCCAAGGCGCGGCCTCGGAAATCGCCCGCAATGATCCTCACGCTTTCAAAAGCGGTTTCAGATCCGCCTCGGGATCACCCACAACTGCGGGATCAGCTGTCTTGCCACCATCAATCAGTCGCTTGCCGACCATATAGGCGCGCGGGTCGTTCATGGCGTCGACGGCCAGCAGCTGATCGCCCTTGTAGTACCAGAACGAGGTTGTCAGCCCCTCGCCCTTGCGGGTCACGACGCGGTCATAGCCGGTGTTCAAACCCGCGATTTGCAGTTTGACGTCATACTGATCCGACCAGAACCATGGGGTGGCGATGTAGTCCTTGTCCACACCCATCATGTTCTGCGCCACAACCTCGGCCTGATCGATCGCGTTGGGAACGCTTTCCAGACGGATACGCTCGCCTTGGTAGGGGAACGACGCGCAGTCACCAGCGGCCCAGATCGACGGATCAGAGGTGCGGCCGTGCGCGTCGGTCTTGATGCCATTGTCCAGCTCGACACCGGCCATCTCGGCGAGTTGGGTTGCGGGGGTAATGCCCACGCCCACAACGGCAAAATCGATCTCAAGCTCGGTGCCATCGGTCAAAACAGCACCGGTCACCTTACCATTGGTGCCGACGAGGTGATCCAAGCCCACGCCTTCGCGGATGTCGGCGCCATGGCTGCCGTGTAGGTTGCGGAAATAGTCACTGGTTTCAGGCGCAGCAACACGTTGCAGGATGCGGTCGGCCATTTCGACCAGGGTGACCTGAACACCGCGCTTGGCGCAGACAGCCGCCGCCTCGAGCCCGATGTAACCGCCACCGATGATCAGGGCACGCGCGCCATCCTTGAACTCGGGCGCCATGGCATCGGCATCAGCCAGATCGCGAACAAGGAACACGTTTTCCAGATCGCCGCCGATCTTGGCGGGCAGGCGGCGCGGGTCCGAGCCGGTGGTCAGCGCAAGTTGGTCGTAGCTGATCACCTCGTCGCCCACAGTCACGGTCTTGGCAGCTGCATCGATTGCTGTCACACGGCTGCCCAGTTTCACGGTGATATTCTGCTCTTCGTAGAAAGACGCAGGCCGCAGGAACAGGCGTTCCAACTCCATATCGCCCAGCAGGTATGCCTTGGACAGCGGCGGGCGCTGATATGGCAGAACGGGCTCGGCCCCGATCAGGGTGATCTCGCCCTCGAACCCATCCTTGCGCAGCTTAGCTACAAGGGACGATCCCGCCTGTCCGGCCCCGATCACGACGATATGGCTCATTTTCTTCCTGCCTCACTAAAAAATGATGGTCACCTGTCGGCCAACAGCTATATGCCCAAGGGCACAGAACCGCAAATCCAACAACGAGGTATCAAAGTATGATTGCAGTTGGCGAACAAATTCCCGACGCCACAGTGACGTTTATGGGCGCTGAAGGGCCGGAGCAGATCAACATCGCGGACAAGGCCAAAGGGCGCAAAGTTGTGATTTTCGCGGTGCCCGGCGCTTTCACTCCGACCTGCCATTCCGCCCATGTTCCCAGCTTCATCCGCACCAAGGATCAGTTCGACGCAAAGGGCGTGGACGAGATCATCTGTGTCTCCGTCAACGACCCCTTTGTGATGTCCGCCTGGGGCGAGGCAACCGGTGCATCCGAGGCCGGATTGACCATGATTGCCGACGCAGAATGCACATTCACCGACGCCATCGGAGCCCGCTTTGATGCACCGCCCGCGGGCCTGATTGCCCGTTCGATCCGCTACGCGATGCTGGTCGAGGATGGCAAGGTCGTGGCCGTGAATGTCGAAGAAAACCCCGGCATGTGCGAGCTGTCTGCTGGTGAAGGTTTGTTGGACGTCATCTGAGTTTGAACGCCCCGAAGCTGCTGGTTTCGGGGCGTTTTTCTACCCGCTCTATAATTGTCACATATGACAAGCAAAAATCCGCCTATGGGCCGACAAATTGATCAAAGCTTGAGCAACTGGACTAAATTCAGACGCGTTTGATTCGGCTCAGACCAGCGAATCCATCTTACGCGCCAGTTTGGCATCCAACGACGACACCCCACCCACATCATGCGTGGTCAGCACCACCTCGACCGTACGATAAACGTTGCTCCACTCTGGGTGGTGGTTCCATTTTTCGGCCCAGATGGCGGCCCGTGTCATCCAGCCAAAGGCCTCGACAAAATTGTCGAAGATGAAGGTCTTGGTGATCGCATCGCGTCCCTCGACCATGGTCCAGCCGTTGTCGAACAGCGGATCCAGCAGCGGGCCGCGGGTGGCGTCAGAGAGTTTCTCGGTCATTGCTGTTCCTCCACATCCACCTTCTTGAAGGGGCCATAGTCCGTCAACAGCTCAATCTCCTGGTCAATCGCCTCGCGCTCGGCCTCAAGGTACTTGGCGATGGCATCAGCAAAGCCGGGATCACCCACCCAATGCAGACTGTGGGTCTGTGTCGGCATGTACCCGCGTGCCAGCTTGTGTTCGCCCTGTGCGCCTGCCTCAACCCGGTGCAGCCCTTCGGCAATCGCCAAGTCGATGGCGCGATAGTAGCACAGTTCGAAATGCAGGCAGGGATGATGTTCGATGCAGCCCCAATACCGGCCAAAGAGAGTCTCGCGGCCGATGAAATTCAACGCCCCGGCCACATAGGCTCCGTTCCGTTCCGCCAGTACCAGCGCCATGTCATCACCCATCGTGTCATGGGCGATCTCAAAGAACTGTCGTGTCAGGTAGGGCGATCCCCATTTGCGCGCGCCGGTGTCCTGATAGAACATCCAAAAGGCATCCCAATGTTCCGGGCGCAATTCGTCGCCAGAAAACGTTTGGATCGTGCCGCCAAAGTCATTGGCCTGCCGCCGCTCTTTGCGCAGCGTCTTGCGCTTGCGTGAGGACAGCGCCTTCAGAAAGCCGTCGAAATCTGCGTAGCCATCGTTGAGCCAGTGAAACTGCTGCGTGGTGCGGTGCATCAGGCCCATCTCGCGACCGATCTCGGCTTCGGCTTCGGTGCAAAAGGTGACATGTAGGGATGAGACAGTGTTGTCTGCCGCCAGTTGCACCATCCCCTGCACCAGCGCCGATTGCCCGATCCCCTCATAACCTGGCTTGACCAGAAACCGTCGACCCGTGGCCGGGGTAAAGGGCACAGCGACCTGCAGCTTGGGGTAATAGCGCCCGCCAGCACGCTCATACGCATGGGCCCAATTGTGGTCGAAGATGTATTCACCCTGACTGTGTGACTTGGCATACAGCGGCGCGGCGGCGATCATCATGCCGTCCAGATAGGCGGTCAGATATTGCGGCTGCCAACCGGTTCCAGGTCCAAGAGAGCCGCTCTCTTCCAGCGCGCTCAGAAATCGGTGTGTGGTAAACGGGTCTAACGGACGGCCGCCATCTGCAGCCTCGGGACAGGCGCAGGCATCCCAATCCTGCGCTGAAACCTGCGACAGTGATCCCAGAACCTGTATTTCGATCTGCGCCTGATCCATCATCCCCTCGAAATTCCTTTGGGCTGTGATCCTCTATCTGTGGTTCCGGCTTCGGCGATCAAGCGGGCGCTTGAGCAAGATAACCCTCAAAGGTCACGTTTTGGGCGATCCTGCGTGCCAGGTGATCTTGCGCTGCCGACTTGGAGGTCCAACACAGGATATCCGCCCCGCCTGCCTTCAGTTCGGCCACGCGCGGACGGTCCAGATCCTCAACCTCGTGGCTGATAAAGCATGACTGGGTCCGGTCAAAGTCGGGAATGTCCCGCAGATGGTCACACACAACCTGTGACAGCGGCCATTCCGCCGGATCATAGGCGCTGGTCACGATCCCACGTGGCACGTCCGGCATCAGATCGGCCAGCAGGGCCACGCTGTTGGGGTTGAACGACATCAGCGCGACCGGCCCCTCATAGCCTCGCAGCGCTGTCACTGTGGCACGCTCTAGTGGACCGATTGCGGTGCCCATAGCCCCATCCTGATCCTTGAGCTCGATAAGCAGAGGCACGCGACCAGCCACCAGCTCCAGCACCTGGGTCAGGCTGGGAATGTGTTCTTCCGCGTTGCCCAAAAGCGTCGTGGCCTGCGCCTGCTGGGATGAGATCAAACGGATCGCGCCAGGCGAGCCGGTCAGGCGCCTCATGTCATAGTCATGAAACACCATGGCCTGCGCGTCCGAGGTCATCTGCAGATCGATCTCGATCCCGTATCCCGCATCCATTGCCGCGCGGATGGCCGCGCGGCTGTTTTCCGGGCGCCCGTCCTTCACATCATGCAGACCACGATGCGCGATAGGCGCGCCCAAAAAGCTCTGTGGCAGTCGAGGGATCATTTGATCTGGAAGAAACCTTCGATTTCTACTGCAACGCCTAGCGGCAGAGCCGCCGCGCTGACAGCAGATCGGGAATGACGGCCCGCGTCCCCCAACGCTTCGACCATGAAATCGGACGCGCCGTTGATGACCTGCGGCTGCGCGGTAAAATCTGCGGTCGAATTCACAAAACCGGTCAGCTTGACGACGCGCACCAGACGATCCAGATCACCACCACAGGCGGCCTTGACCTGCGCCAGTAGGTTAATGGCACAACGACGGGCGGCAGCGGCGCCGGCCTCGACCTCCATATCGTCACCCAGTTTACCCAGAATCAAACCGTTTTCATCGTTCGAGATCTGTCCAGAAACATAGACCATGTCCCCCACCTGAACATAAGGCACGTAGTTGGCCGCCGGAGCCGGAGCATCCGGCAGCGTCACACCCAGGCTTTCAAGTTTGGCTTCGATGCTCATGGCGCGTCCTTTCGAATTTCGCAATCGCGGGGACGCTAGCCGGGATCGCGAGTTTCGAAAAGCCCGAAACGCAAGCTGAATTGGTCACATCAGCAAAAACCATGTTTGTGCCAAACCAGAAAACAATCGCCCATATTCAGCGGAAAGAACCGCAGACTGCTTTACGCGCTGCACTTAGCAAGTTAAATGCGGGTTTGTTCCTTTTGTGTCACACATCGGCCTGTATACTGCGATGCTGCTGTCAGGGACATTGGTTGCGATTATATCCAAGGCTTGGCAATCTAGCTGGAACTTGTTGAACGGATTACGAACAGAATGACCAATTTCGCCGGAACCGCTCTGCGCTTGTGCACCATGGCTCTGGCCCTGTTTGTTGCGGCCTGCGCTCAGACGACTACTGTCGAACAAGCCAACGGCGCATTCCATGACCCTTACGAGAACGCCAACCGCTCGGTTCACTCGTTCAATCGAGGCGTCGACAGATATCTGTTCCGGCCTGCGTCGAAAGGATACGTGAAAATCTTTCCCGATCCGATGGTCACCAGCTTCAACTCTTTTGCCGAGAATATCTCTTTGCCGGGCCAGGCGGTCGACTATCTGCTGCAGGGCAAACCCAAGGAAAGCGGCATTGCTCTTTATCGGTTCCTAATCAATTCCACCGTTGGCTTTGCTGGTCTTGCCGACCCCGCCACTGACTTCAAGGTCCCACAGGTCGACACGGACTTTGGTGAGACGCTCCATGTTTGGGGCGTGGGCGAAGGCCCCTATTTGGAGTTGCCACTGTACGGCCCATCGACCACTCGAGACGCGGTCGGCGTCATCGTCAACCTGTTCACCAACCCGTTGGATTTCGCCCCAACACGCCCGGTCGACAACCTTGGGCTTTATACGGAAATCGTACGCCGCATGGGCGATCGGGGCCGGTTCTCGGACACTGTCGATTCGATTTTGTATGAAAGCGCAGACAGTTACGCCCAGGCCCGCCTGATTTACCTGCAAAACCGCCGCTTCGAACTGGCAGGCGATGACGAGGACGCCTATCTTGGTCTGTACGCCGATCCCTATTCCGATGCGTCAGACCCCTACGAGGACCCCTATGCCGAGTGATCTTTTGAACCGCCGCACTTTTGTAGCTTCTGCCGCTGCAGGGCTTTCCCTGGCAATGCTGCCGTTGCCTGCCGTCGCCCTGACCGAAGCCGGCGCGCGCAACCTGGTGAACAATGTTGTTTCCGAAATCAACCGGGTCATCGCCTCTGGCAAATCCGAAGCAGCGATGTTGCGCGACTTTGAAAAATTGTTCGTTCGCTATGCGGACGTGCCGATCATGGCGCGCTACGCCTTGGGCGCAGACGCCCGGTCAGCGTCAAAGGCACAGATGCGAAACTTTACGAAGGCGTTTCAGGGTTACATATCGCGTAAATACGGCCGTCGGTTCCGCGAGTTCATTGGCGGTGAGGTGACCGTGAAATCGGCCCGCAAGATCAAGGCTGGTTATGAGATCAAGAGCCTGGTCAAACTGCAGGGCTCGGCCCCGTTCGATGTGACCTTCCTGGTGTCAGACAAGTCCGGCAAGGACAAGTTCTACAACATGTTCATCGAGGGCGTGAACCTACTGCTGACCGAACGCACGGAAATTGGCGCGATGCTGGATCGACGCAAAGGCGATCTGAACAAGCTGATTGCGGACCTGTCCAAGGCGGGCTGAAGCGCCAGCACCCGGATGATGTGATCAAAGTAGCCGCCCGCCACTACAAGGGGCGGCTCTCTCTTTATGAGTACTTATCTGGCTGGACCAGGGCACTCCCGCCCGTCGGTCGTGCATCGAAGATGCACGCCTCCCGTTGGGCCGGGCCGCCGCGCTGCGCGCGGCGGCGGGTGACCGTTCGCAATCTTGAGGAATGGAATGGAGAACTCACGTCTGGTCGCAACCGCGCCGAGCCGTTAGGCGAGGCGCCCGGCCCAAGGCCGCCAGCGTCGCCTGCGCAGCAGGGGACAGCGCGGGCGCGGGAGCACTCCCGTTTTGCCACACCTGACTGCGCTCAGTTCCGCCCGCCAAAGATATCCTTGAGCAGCTGATCCACCGCATCGCCAAATCCGCCGCCTTCACGATTACGTTTTGGTTCCGGAATGCGCGTCGGTCGCACCGGCGCACGCATAGGCAGCGCTTTGGGTGTCAGACCGTCCTGAACCCGCACCATCGTTTCATGCCAAATCTCGGCTGGAAGGCCGCCCCCCGTCACACCGGACAGCGGCGTATTGTCGTCATACCCCATCCACACGCCGGCCACATAGTCCGCCGTAAACCCGATGAACCAAGCATCCCGTGCGGCCTGTGTCGTCCCGGTCTTGCCAGCCGCTTGCCAACCCGGAAGTGCGGCACGGCGACCAGATCCTTCGGCAACAACTTTTTCCATCATCCAGATCAGCTGCTCTGCCGCGCCGGTTTGGATCACCCGCTCACCGATGCCGCCACCAGAGCCCATCAACGGCGTTTCGTCCCCCAGCAACTGCAGCTCGACCAGACCATAGGGTGTCACAGACGAACCGCCGTTCAGAATTCCGGCATAAGCCCCGGTCATCTCCAGCAGCGTACTTTCCGATGCCCCCAAGGCGAGTGCGGGACCTGCGGCCAGGTCGCTGTCGATACCAAAATCCGACGCCACCTTGCGCACCAGATCGCGCCCAACGGCTTCGGACACTTTAACCGCCGGAATGTTCAGAGAATCCTTGAGCGCCTGCGTTAGCGTGACCTGACCATAGTACTTGTTGGTATAGTTCTTGGGACACCACTCGCCCGAACCTGGAATGTTCAGGCAATAGGGCGCGTCCACAACGGTATCGAGCGGTGAGTACCCAAGCTCCAACGCCGTGGCATAAACAAAGGGTTTGAAGGCTGAACCGGTCTGGCGCATCGCTTGCGTCGCCCGATTGAACGCACCAGTCACACGGGTCTTGCGACCGCCCACCATACCGCGCACGGCGCCATCTGCCGACATCACCACAATCGCGGCCTGCGCCTTTGACCCTTCGCGTACCTTTTCCTGGAACACGAAATTCATCGCCTCTTCAGCCGAGGTCTGAATGCGCTGATCCAGCGTCGTGCGAATGATCACATCTTCGGTGGTGTTGCGGGTGAAATACTCCGGCCCGCTCGACATCACCCAATCTGCAAAATAGCCACCTGCCCGAGCCGCGGCCGCTGCTGACAGCTCGGCTGGGTTCGCTCTCGCGCCATCTGCTTGCGCAGAGGTCAGATACCCTTGGTCCTCCATCAGCCCGACAATCACACGCGCACGGTCTTGCGAACGTTTGAGGTTGTTCGTAGGCGCATATCGCGTGGGCGCCACCAGCAAGCCTGCCAGCATCGCTGCCTCTGACGGGTTCACTTCGGCCGCCGACTTGCCGAAGTACCGCTGGCTTGCGGCCTCGAACCCACGGGCACCTGCCCCCAGGAACGCGCGGTTCAGGTAGATAGTCAGGACCTCGTCCTTCGAGTATTTGACCTCCATCGCCATCGCATAGACGGCTTCCTTGATCTTGCGCCACAGCGATCCCTGGCGGCAGTCGTCTTCATAGGCTTTCTCGGAGTCCCACTGCGTCTCGTCATAGGGCACGCCAAGACATAGTAGCTTGGCGGTCTGTTGTGTGATGGTCGACCCACCATGGCCAGACAATGGCCCGCGCCCCTCGCTCAGGTTGATGCGCACCGCGCTGGCAACGCCTCGTGGGCTGATCCCGAAGTGACGATAGAACCGCTTGTCCTCGGTCGCGATGACCGCGTTCTTGAGGTGGGGCGAAACCGTGTCCGTTGTGACCACGCCTCCAAACTGGTCACCGCGCCAGGCAAACACATTGCCGTCCTTGTCCAGCATCGTCACGGATCCACGCGCGCGCCCGTCAAGCAGGGCCGTTACATCCGGCAAGGTGGTATAGACCAGGCCAATCGCCAGAGCCAGCAACAGAGCAACAATCATGCCGATGCGCCAGGTGAACCCCCAGATCAGGCCAAAGACCCAGCCAATGGCACGCCGAACCCATCCAAAGATCCCACCGCCCCCCGACTTGCGGGCTGGCTTGCGGGTCTTGCGACTGGCTGTTTTCCTGGTGGTGGCCTTCTTCTTGGGCGCGGCTTTGGATTTGGGCTTGGCCGCCGTCTTGCGGGTTGCCGACGGATACCGTCGGTCCGCAACCAATGGCGGTTTCCGCCGCTTTGAATCACTCATGCTCTACCCTGCCCGGTTCTGGCTTTTGCCGCACAATACCCCGATGCGCCTCGGGTGTTGAGGTGTTATTCACATTCAATTCCCCTTTTGCGTCCGCCTAAATTTTAATCCTAGGCGCTATTTTGTGCAAAAAATGTGCAAATCTTCCAGATTTTCGCATGATTTCCGCTGCGCCACGGTTTCTCTGCATCGCAGCAACAGTCTTGATCACCTCATCAAGACACGCAGGCCCACACCTGCTCAATCGAGGGGAACACAGTGAAACTCATCATCGCAACGATCAAACCGTTCAAGCTGGAGGAGGTCCGCGAAGCTCTGACCGAGGCCGGCATCCGCGGCATGATGGTCACCGAGATCAAGGGCTTTGGTTCACAGTCGGGCCATACAGAAATCTATCGCGGCGCGGAATACGCCGTGAATTTTGTCCCCAAGATCAAACTGGAAATCGTAGTTGCCGCCTCGATGGTCGATCAGATCGTCGAAACCATTTCCAGCACCGCCCGCACCGGCAAGATCGGTGACGGCAAGATCTTTGTCCTGGACGTCGAACAGGCCGTGCGCGTGCGCACCGGGGAAACCAATGACGACGCGCTCTAAGCGTCCGCACACTCTTATCCAAGGGAAAATCGAAATGAACCTTCTCAAGACACTTCCTGCTGCGGCCGCGCTCATTGCCCTGCCGTCGCTGGCCCTGGCGCAGGACGCTGCCGCGCCGGGCTTTGACGAAATCGGCCCCTATATCATGACCACGCTGCTGTTCTGTATGGCGGGCTTTCTGGTCTTCTTCATGGCTGCAGGCTTTGCCATGCTCGAAGGCGGCCTGGTGCGGTCCAAGAACGTCACCATGCAGATGACCAAGAACATCGCGCTCTATTCGATTGCCGCCATCATGTACTGGTTCGTGGGCTTCAACACGATGTACCCCGGTGATTTCAACGGCTTCTTCGCCATTGGCGGCCCGACCGTGCTGGACGCGGTTGGCGTGTCGGCGGCAGACGCAGCTCTGGATTACGCCTCGGTGGGTTCGGACTTCTTCTTCCAACTGGTGTTTGTGGCCGCGACCGCGTCGATCGTGTCGGGTGCATTGGCCGAGCGGATCAAGCTGTGGCCCTTCCTGATCTTTGTCGTAGTTCTTACCGGTCTGATGTATCCGATTTCCGGTTCGTGGAAATGGGGCGGTGGCTGGTTGGATGCCATGGGTTTCCAGGATTTCGCCGGTTCGACCGTCGTACACTCGGTCGGTGGCTGGGCCGCTCTGGCAGGTGCCATCGTGCTGGGTCCGCGTATCGGTAAATACGGCAAAGACGGTAAGGTCATCCCGATCCCGGGTTCGAATCTGGCGCTGGCCACCCTGGGTACCTTCATCCTGTGGCTGGGTTGGTTCGGCTTCAATGGCGGCTCGCAGTTGGCCATGGGCACCGTGGGTGACGTATCGGACGTGTCGCGCATCTTTGCCAACACCAACATGGCTGCGGCAGCTGGCGCAGTAACCGCGCTGATCCTGACCCAGGTGATGTTCAAAAAGCCCGACCTGACCATGGTGCTGAACGGTGCTCTGGCTGGCCTGGTATCGATCACCGCTGAACCGCTGGCACCGACCCTGTTCGGCGCGCTGTGGATCGGTGCTGTGGGTGGCGTGATCGTGGTCTTCGCCGTGCCCTTCCTGGACAAGCTCAAGATCGACGACGTCGTTGGTGCGATCCCGGTTCACCTGTGCGCCGGTATCTGGGGCACCATCGCCGTGATCTTCTACAACTCGGACGCAACCCTGATGACTCAGCTGACCGGTATCGTGGCCTATGGCGTCTTCACCTTCGCCGTCAGCCTGGTGCTGTGGTTCATCCTGAAATCGACCCTGGGCATCCGCGTCAGCGAAGAGGATGAGGTCAACGGCCTGGATATGGCCGAACTGGGGATGGAAGCTTATCCCGAATTCTCGCGCGGCTGATCCGTCATAGATTGAAACCAATGGCCCGAGCCTACTGGCTCGGGCCTTTTTCATGCGCCCTACTCAAAGTCCTCGACTGTCCAATCTTGAATGTCATAGAGCCACCCTTCGCGCGCGCTGCCCGCAGCATGACCCACCGTGAACAGTGCGTTCATGTAGTCGCGATCAAAGGGTTCATCCGGCTTTTGCGTGAAGTCACGCGGAATGTAGGTGATGTTGGCACCCAGCCCGTCCCGCTTGGCCAGCGACAGAATGCTTTCGATGTTGCCGATGCTTTGCGAGCGGATCAGCATCTCGAACGCGCGGTCCGCCACTGCTGTGGCATTGCCAGGAAGCGGATCAAAAGTAGGCTCTAACGTCTTGTTGTGGATCAGCCAGATGGTGTTGCTTCGCCCGCTCAACCCCGCCCGTCGCAGCATCTGGCCCATAGGCAAGCCAGCCGGATAGACAAACACCTCGCGGGTTAGCCCGCCGTCGACATGCAGCTCTTCTCGGCGGATATCGCCATCTGTCACCTCGATGGTGATGGGCGGGAACACAACCGGGATGGCGGCCGAGGCCAAGATCACATCGCGGATCAGGGTACGGGCCTGCGGCGTTTCGATCTGCGCCATCTGCCCGATGTCCCAAAGAACGGGTCGCTCGGCATCGATGTTGGTGGTACCTACCAGCAGGCGGCGCCCTTTGCGGTGTTCGACGGCGATAGCAGTGATCAGATCATCCGAAAGTTCACGCTCGATCGCGGCGCGCAGCGGTGTCGTCTTGCCCAGGAAACCCCGCCCAAAAATCGCGCCTGCCACATCCAGCCGCGCCACGTCCCGCGTGGTTGTCTGGGTATAGAACCGTCGTAGCCGCGCGTCATATTCCGAACCTAGAAAGGCGAAGGGCGCAATCAGGGACCCGGTCGAAATGCCGGTGACAATATCGAAATCCGGCCGTTGACCGGATGCCGTCCACCCGTTCAGGACGCCGGCCCCATAAGCACCGTGCTGCCCGCCTCCTGACAACGCCAGAATGTTCAATCCACGCCCGCCCGGCACCTGCGCCAGGGTCGGTTGCAAGTTCGATTGAAGCGATACCAATTCTTCGCGCCCTCCGTCTTCGAACAGACGCACATCAGCCGTAGCTGCAGAAGGGTAGAAACGTTCATAGGTCTCGGCGGTCGGCGTGACGTTGGTGCGGTCATAGCTGCCCGCACAGGCCACCAGAACGAGACTCAGCAAAAGAAAGAGGGCAAATCGGAAACTGGGCATGGGACAGCAAGTCTGTTCGAGGAACGTTGACCTGCGGGTGCCACAGAACGCTCAACAAAAAAAGCCGCCTGTTGCGTAAACAGGCGGCTTTTTCGTCATTTTTGGCAGATTAACAGCACTTTGGTGCGAAAATCAGACCCCGGCGTCCACAATCGCCTTGGCCAGAATCGGCACCGTCTGCGCGTTCAGGCCTGCAATGTTCATGCGGCTGTCGCCCACCATGTAGATCGCGTGCTCAGCGCGCAATTTCTCGACCAGCTCGGGCGTGGTGCCCAGGCGCGAGAACATGCCGCGGTGCTGTGCGATGAACCCAAAGCGATCCGAGCCGGTCAGGCGCTGTAGCTCGTCCGCCAACTGCTGACGCAGACCCAGCATCGAGATGCGCACGTCTTCCAGCTCGGCCATCCAGTCCGCGCGCAAGGCGTCGTCGTTCAGGATGGTGGTCACGATACGTGCGCCGTGATCAGGCGGGAAGGAGTAGTTTTGACGGTTCAGGAACGCCAGCGTCGCCTGGTTCAGCGCTGTCTGGCTGCTGTCGTTCGACACAGCCATCAAGAGGCCGGTGCGCTCACGATAGACACCAAAGTTCTTAGAACAGGACGCCGCGATCAGGCATTCCTTGACCGACGAGGCCACCAGGCGCACGGCCTGCGCGTCTTCTTCCAGACCGTCACCAAAGCCCTGATAGGCAATGTCGACCATCGCAACCAGGTTCTGGGCATTGATCAGGTCCACGACCTCTTGCCACTGCACCAGGTTCAGGTTGGCACCGGTCGGGTTGTGGCAGCAACCGTGCAGCAGCACCACGTCGCCCGCTTTGGCGGTTTTCAGGTCCTCGATCATCCCGTCGAAATCGACGCCGCGCGTTTCGCTGTCAAAATAGCGGTAAGGCACGGTTTCCATACCCAGATAGTTCAGGATCGAAATGTGGTTCGGCCAGGTCGGGTTCGACACGAACACGCGTGCGTCGGGTGAGGCCATCTGGATCAGCTCAAACGCCTGACGGCACGCGCCGGTGCCGCCGGGGGTCGCTGCTGCCCCCACGTTTTCGCGTGCAACAGAATCGCCCAGGATCAGCTTGATCATGGCATCCGAATAGGCCGGATCGCCCACCAAACCCACATAGGACTTGGACTCTTGCTCTTCCCAAATCTGCTGCTCGGCCGCCTTGACCGCACGCATCACCGGGGTGACGCCCTCGGCGTTCTTGTAAACCCCGACACCCAAGTCGATCTTGGTGTCGCGCGGGTCTTCGCGATAGGCTTGCATCAGCGCCAGGATCTTGTCTGCTGGCTGCGCTTTGAGGTTTTCGAACATCAGTTCTCTCCGGTTGCGACGGGCAGGGTTGGGAAGGCACCCCATTCGGCCCAGGAGCCGTCATAAAGCGAGTAGTCGGATTTGCTCAAGCGGTGCAGGGCCAGCGCCAGAACGGCAGCGGTCACGCCTGATCCGCAGGTGGTGATGGCGGGTTTCGACAGATCGACCCCGGCGGCCTCGAAAATCTCGCGGCAGGCTTCGGGGGATTTCATCGTCCCGTCTTTGTTCAAAAGTGTATTGAACGGCACATTCTTTGAGCCGGGAATGTGACCCGACCGCAGCCCTTCGCGCGGCTCGGCAGCTTCGCCCCGGAAGCGCGCAGCAGAGCGGGCATCGATGATTTCGTGATCTTCCAGCTTGGCGGCCGCGGACACCTGGGTCACATCTCGCACCAGATGGTTCTGTACGCGGACCGTCATGTGACGGTCCCGGATCACCGGCGGCAGATCTTCGATCTCGTGCCCTTCGGCTTGCCATTTGGGCAGACCTCCGTCCAGCACGGCGACATTGTCCTGCCCCATCAGCTTGAACAGCCACCAAACACGCGCCGCTGACATCAAACCAGCGCCGTCATAGACGACAACCTGATGCCCATCACCTACGCCCATGGCCCGCATCCGCGACATGAACTTTTCAACCGGCGGCACCATATGCGGCAAATCCGAGCGACGATCAGAGATGTCGTCGATATCAAAGAATCGCGCGCCGGGAATATGGGCCGCCTGATATTCGGCCTCAGGGTCGCGATTCTCGGTCGGGAGATACCAGGACGCATCCAGAACCCGCAGGTCCGGATCCTTAAGGTGATCGGCCAGCCAACTGGTGGATACGAGTGTTTTCGGATCGTCGGTCATACATGCCTCCCCTATGCGCTAGATTGTCCGTATACCCACTGGAAATCTGGTGCAAGTCCAGCACAGGGCCATGCGGCACAAGAACCGCATCCAGGGCCCGAAAACCGCCGATACCGCCGAGTCGGCAGACTTGACCCCATCCCCCAAGGGGGGATATGCACACCTAAATCAATCGAGCACCCGGTCATGAGCAGACTCACCTACATGTTGCAAATGCTGTTTGCTGTCGTTCTGACGGCGGGCATTCTGCTGCAGGGTCTGACCGGGGTAACGAACCACCTGCCGCAGATCGACCTTGAGGGCGCTGCCCAGATCAACGATCACGGCCACAGCCATGATCCGGTGGTGGATGTCGCCTGGTCCGACCACGGACACAGCCACGACGTAACCGATCACGACCACAACCCCGGCCTCACGGTTCCGAGCGAGGATCCGTCTCCCCTTCCACCCCTCACCAAAGACGCTTGGACAATAGTTTCGCTGATGGTCTGGGATATGCAGCACGGGCTGGAGCGACCTCCGAGAGTTTGACGTTTCCTTAAACGAAACACACGCAAACAAACTCTATCGGAGCATATACTCATGACTTCTGTACCCCGCAGCGGGGTTGGACGGCGCACGCCCGTTTTCGCAACCCTGTTGGGCCTTCTCGCACTGTGGTTCAGTGCCAGTGTGGCCGCTGCACATAACGTGACCCCCGGCGATGCCGGTTACATTCAGGAAATCTGGGGCGTCAAGCTGATCCCCTTTGCCTATCTGGGCGCCAAACACATGGTGACGGGATACGACCACATCCTGTTTCTGTTCGGTGTCGTGTTCTTCCTTTACCGGATGCAGCACGTCGCCATCTATGTCAGCTTGTTCGCTGTCGGCCATTCCACAACCATGCTGTTGGGCGTCTGGTTTGGCTGGAACGTCAACGCCTATCTGATTGACGCCATCATCGGCCTGTCGGTTGTCTACAAGGCGCTCGACAACCTGGGTGCCTATCAGCGCTGGTTCGGGTTCCAGCCCAACACCAAGGTGGCGACGCTGATCTTTGGCTTTTTCCACGGCTTGGGACTGGCGACCAAGATCCTGGACTACGAAATTGCGCAGGACGGCCTGTTGCCAAACCTTCTTGCCTTTAACGTCGGCGTCGAGATCGGTCAGATTCTGGCCCTGTCCTTGATCCTGATCGTCATGGGCTACTGGCGTCGCAGCACCAGCTTCTGGCGCCATGCCTATACCGCAAATGTTGTGATGATGACCGCTGGTTTTGTCCTGATGGGCTATCAGCTCACCGGTCTTGTCCTGTCCTCATAATTCGAACATCGAGATATCCAATGTACAACGCAGAAAAACCGAACCTCGAAGAGCTGCCCAGCAGCGCACAATTGCTCAAGTCGACCATCATCGCGGCTGTTGCCGCTGTGGCGATCCTGATCACCATCGTCCTGCCTTCTGAATACGGCATCGACCCCACCCGCATTGGCCGTGTTCTGGGCCTGACCGAAATGGGCGAGATCAAGACGCAATTGGCAGAAGAGGCGGAGCAAGACCGTCAAGCCGCCGGGGAAGAGCAATCCAGCATTCTGGACCTGTTCTTTTCGGCCGCCTATGCACAGCAGGCCGAGACCTGGAAAGACGAAATCAGCTTTGAACTGACGCCCGGACAAGGTGCGGAATGGAAGCTGGTTATGGACAAGGAGGCAGAGGCCGAGTTCCGCTGGTACACCTCGGACGCTGTCGTGAACTATGATCTGCACGGCGACGGCAGCGGTCAGTCGATCTCGTACAAGAAAGGTCGCGGCCTTTCGAGCGAGACCGGTACAATCACCGCAGCGTTCACAGGCAACCACGGCTGGTTCTTCCGCAACCGGACAAGCGCGCCGCTCACGATTACCCTGCAGCTGCGTGGGGCTTATTCGGACGTCAAGCGCACCTACTGACCAAAGTGGGGCGGCCGAACGGTCGCCCCGCAAAACCCCAGCCCATCAATGTCAGCCGTGATCCTTGAGCAGGCGCTGTTTTTGGCGCGACCAATCTCGCTTGGCCTGGGTTTCGCGCTTGTCATGGTTCTTCTTGCCCTTGGCGATGCCGATCTTGATCTTGGCCTTGCCACGGTGATTGAAATACAAAACCAGCGGCACCAGGGTCATCCCCTTGCGCTGTGTTGCGTTCCACAGGTCAGACAGTTCCTTGCGCGAGACCAGCAGTTTGCGACGGCGGCGTTCCTCGTGCTTGAACATCTTGGCCTGCTCATACGGTGCGACGTAGGAGTTCACGAGCCACAGTTCACCGTCATCCACAGTGGCATAGCTTTCGGCAATATTGGTTCCGCCGACGCGCATCGACTTAACCTCGGACCCTTCGAGCATGATGCCGCATTCGAGATCGCTCTCGATGGCATAGTCGAAACGGGCCCGCCGGTTCTCGGCAACCACTTTATAGTTCGGATCTGTCTTTTGCTTGGCCATGGGGGCCAGATTTAGGCGCGCAAGCGTCCCGGTGCAAGCGGGTCTTGCACCGAAAATCAGCCTGAGCGGCGCGCACGCAGGTTCTGAACAATGCCCACGATGCTGATGATGATCCAGAACCCTTCCATCAGAACCGAGGCCAGGTTGAAGTTGTGGCTGAGCGAATAGATCAGCAACAGCGCCCCCAGCAGGTTCACCAAGGGGAACAGCAGATCGTCCGAGTTCAGATATCTCATCTGGGTCGCGAAATAGGCCAACGCGATGATCAACGTGCCAAGGGTGCCAACAGCATCGGGCCAACTGAGTGTGGAAAGGAAATCGGACATAGAACCTGCTCAGAAACGTTTGACCTGCGACCTACCCGGCCCAAGGCAGGCAGGCAAGGGATCACCAACTTACGCCGCGTCCTTGGACAGGAAGTCCCCCAGCAGATCAAACACCAATCGAATGCGGCGCGATGTGTGAAGCTCTCGATGTGTTGTCAGCCAAATTGGAAAACGTACCGGCTCCAACGCGCTCACCACACGTTCGACCGATGGACAGCGGCGGGCAACCTGATCGGCCATCAGCGACAGCCCCAGCCCCTGTTCCACCATCGCCCAGGCCGCACTGCCCGAGGTCGAGCCCATGCGGAAGTTGTCCTGCGAAAGTTCCACCCCTTGCTCACCGAAAAAGGCGATCATCCGCGAGATGTCTCCGAACGAAATGAAATCATGCGCCTTCAGGTCCGCCAAAGAAACAGGCCGCCCGCGTTCCGCGAGATAACTGGGCGCTGCGTAAAGATGCGCGGTCGTTTCGGCGACCAAACGGGCAAACAGCTCGGGTTGTTCGGGTCGCACATGCCGGATCGCGATGTCCGCCTCGCGCATTTGCAGATCGCGCAGGTCATCGGCCGATACCACATCGACCTCAAGCTTGGGGGCAACTTCACGCAGGCGCAGCAGAGCCGTTGGCATGACATGGGTGCAGAACACTTCGGACGCGGTGATGCGTACGGTGCCGTCGATGGACTGGGACTGCCCACTGGCCACCAGCGACAGGTGCATCGCGGCCGCGCGCATCGATTTCGCATGGCCCAGCATCTCGCGCCCGGCGTCCGTCAGAGCAACGGATCGACCGGAACGCTCGAAAAGGGTCACGCCTAGGTCTTGCTCTAACGCCGCGATCTGACGCCCGATGGTGGGCTGGGTTTGTCGCAACACGCGCGCCGCCGCCGACAGGGACCCCTCCTCTGCCGTCGCCAGAAAAGCCCGCACATGGGACCAATCAAATGAGACACCCTGCCAATTCATGCATTTCTGTATAACAGCTGAACAGATTTGGACAATTCACCAATGATTTCCGCATGGGTTAAACAGTATTCAAAGGAGATTACACCATGGCGCAAGCAACTGCATTCTGGGATGGCATCGCCGAACGCTATGCGAAATCCCCCATCAAAGACGTCGAAGCTTATGAATACACGCTAGAGCGGACCCGTTCCTACCTCAGCGCCAATGACCAGGTGCTGGAACTGGGTGCAGGTACCGGTTCAACCGCGCTTCTGCTGGCCCCCAATGTGGCCCGCTATGTGGCCAGCGATCTATCCCCCAAAATGACCGAAATCGGCCAAACCAAGGCCACCGATCAAGGAGTGACCAATGTGGAGTTCATTGCAGCGGATGTATCGGATCCGCAGTTTGCGGGCGCGCCTTTTGACACAGTGCTGGCCTTGAACCTACTACACCTGCTGCCCAACCTGACCCAGGATCTGAAGCACATTCATCAGATGGTCAAACCGGGCGGGTTGTTCATCTCAAAATCCGTGTGCCTGAACGCAAAGGGCCTGCCCCTGCGCCTGCGGTTCATGAAGCTCGCCATTCCGCTGATGCAGATTCTGGGCAAGGCCCCCTTTGTCCGTTCCCTGACGATCGAAGAGTTGGAACGCGAAGTGACAGAAGCCGGATTCGACATCATCGAAACCGGCAGCTACCCGGCAGTTCCACCAAGCCGATACCTCGTGGCGCGCCGGGTCTGATCCCGGCGCAAGGCCGCCTCAGGACAGTTTGGCGTGCACTTCGTCCAGGTCGATCTGATCAATCGGCATCTTGTTGGCCGGGTTTTCAAAGTCGTATTTGAAAAGATCGAAATCGCGCTTGTAGATCTCGTACACCAGATGCATCGACAGATCGTCGAAGTAATCTTCGACCGGATGCGCACGCTTGGGACCGTGACCTTCGGATTCGTTGAAACGCGGGATCTGGCTCAGGTCGATTTTCACCGGAGTTTCGATGTGGTTCAGAACGTCCTGCATGCCATCGTTGAACTGCTCCGTCCAGACGATGTTATCATAGCGCCCGCCATTGGCGATGAAGGTTGAGACATGACCAGACATAGCCGACCAATGAATGTCCGGATCCATAGGGCGGCGCCAGCGGATGGTGTCACGTGCAAACAGCAGGAACCGGCGAAAGCTCTTGATCTGGTCAAACTCTTGCTTGCCGTCATCACCTCCGACCTCGATCCCGTATTTGTAGATCAGAGTCGGCACCAGATTGCCACGATACCGCTTGCCGTTGCGCTGAATGCCACAGATCTTGTCAAAGAAAGACGACAGGATGCGCGTGTAGGGGTTGCGGACACAGGTGAAGGCGTAAGACTTGTGCGCCTGCACATTGCGCGTGATGGGCCCCTGGCTTTCGTCTAGCGCCCACTTGTGCAAGCCGCCTTTGGCGTCGTGAATGTCCCCATCAAAGAACTCGCCATGATCCGAGTAATACATGATCTGCCCAATGGTCGAGCAGGCACATTTTGGCACCACTCGATACACAACACTTTCACTTTCCGTCATCCAGGTGCCTGGAAAACCCATCTGTCTTGCCTCCGTACCCCATTTAGCCCTAGCTTAAGCGTCAGGCGTCTTTGCCTCAAAAAACCAAATAAACCCTGTTTATTCAATCGGTCTTCATCTTTAACAGGGTAAACAAAGGGCAGAAACAAGGGTTCATCGTTTCCAATATGGCAAAAATTGCCTACATCTTGCTGTGCCACAAGGATCCGGATGCCATCATCATGCAGGCCGAGCGGTTGACTGCGGCCGGCGACTATATGTCGATCCACTTTGATGCTAGCGCGAAATCCGAACATTTTCGCAAGATCAGAACCGCCCTCGCCGACAACCCCAACGTCACATTTGCCCGCAAGCGCATCAAATGCGGCTGGGGGGAATGGTCGCTGGTTCAGGCAACGCTTTATGCGATCGAAGCTGCAGTAGACGAGTTTCCGCGCGCCACGCATTTCTACATGCTGTCGGGCGACTGCATGGCAATTAAGACGGCGGAATACGCGCATCAGTTCCTTGACGACAACGACAAGGACTTTGTCGAAAGTTTTGATTATTTCGAAAGCGATTGGATCAAGACCGGCTGGAAAGAAGAGCGGCTGATCTACCGCCACTGGTTCAACGAGCGCACCCAGAAGAAACGCTTTTACGCCATGTTCAACCTGCAACAGCGGTTGGGGTGGACACGCGAAATCCCCGCCGACATCCAAATCATGATCGGCAGCCAATGGTGGTGCCTGCGCCGCCGAACCGTTGAATGGATCCTGGATTTCACCCGCACCCGCCGCGACGTGATGCGGTTTTTTTCGACCACCTGGATCCCGGACGAGACGTTTTTCCAGACCCTGGTGCGTCACCTGATCCCCGAGGATGAGATCGACAGCCGCACGCTGACCTTCTTGATGTTCTCCGACTACGGGATGCCCGTCACCTTTTACAACGATCACTATGATCTTCTACTCAGTCAGGATTTCCTGTTTGCCCGCAAGATCAGCCCCGAGGCCAAAGAGCTCAAATCCCGACTAGGGCGGCTGTATGCGGCGCATGACGTTGAATTCCAGATCTCGAACGAAGGGCGCAGTCTTTACAAATTCTTGACTGGCCGTGGCCGCATCGGACGGCGGTTTGGCATGCGGTTTTGGGAGACCGAAAGTTCTTTGGGGCGAGAGCGTGAGTTGATGATTGTCGTCTCCAAGAAATGGCACGTCGCCAAGCGTCTTCTGGATCAGATCCGTCATGTCATGAACGTGCCCACCATAGAATACCTGTTCAACGAGGAGGGCGCGCCGCTGCCCGACTTGGGCGGCATTCAGGCAACACTGGAAAAGCGCACTCGTCACCGCCGCGCACTGATGCGCATGCTGTTCGAATACTATGACACCGATCGTCTGATCATCTGCATGGATCCCTCGAACCTGGACCTGATGCATGACTTCTTCTCGGACCGCTCAGTGACCCGAATGCTCGAGATCGAATGCAAATTCACGGACGAATACCTGATCGGCCACGCCCACCGTGTCGGCCTTGCGGGCGAGCGGACTCCGCAGGCTACGTTGGAACGTCTGCTACCCACGATCCGCAACGATCTGGCTTATGAAGGGGACCGCATCCGCGACGCTGGTTTTGCGCGCTATGGCCGCATACGAGAGTCTGCGCAGCCCGAAGAAAACGCCGAAAAGCTGTCCGAGTTTCTTTCGATTTCCTGGGAACAGGGTCTGCGCCTGGCGCAGACCGAGTATTTGTTTGCGGACTAGACGCAGAATTCAGGGGTCCTGCGGCTAAAGTTTCCAACGTTACTTGAACGTCAGCACACCCTTGTAGTCCGCAATCAATGGTGTCTCGACACCTTCTGGGAAGTTGATCACAAAGGTGTCGGTCTGGATGTTCTGACCTTTGTAGGCCTTCATTTCATAGTTCTGCACCGCCTGACCAGTAACCGTGACAGTATCGCCGGTCTCTTCGGCGCCCAGGATCTTGTAGCTGCGATCCAATTCTTTGTAGTCCTTGAAGTACTCCAGGTACTCCTCGGGAATTTCGATATCCGCATAGGCCTGAACCTCTTCGCGGGTAAAGTTGAACACGTCATCGGGAAGCCCATAACCATATTTGGTCGTGTACTGGGCTGTGGCGTTTGGCATGAACATGTTGATCATCGGAGGGTAATTCTCTGCGATCAGGTTCGAATAAAAGCTGTCCACCAGCGCCTTTGCGTCCTCGACCTTATCAGCCAGGGCAACCTGCCCCGACGCAACCACTGCCACTGCAGCAGCAAAAATAGCACGTGTCGAATTGGTGAAATTGGTAGCGGTCATTATCGTTCTCCTAATTACTGTCATATATGACAGGAATTTGAACATAAGTGAGCGCTGCTGCGTTTCAACCACTTAACCCGCAAGAAAAAAGCGCCGCAGTTTCAGCGGCGCTTTTGGCTTTGTGTATCAGGCCTTCCAGCTGTCCAACCATCTGCGGAACCGGCCCCGCTTTTCGTCGATGGCATCGCCAGCGGCATAAAGGCTGTCCTCGACGCTTTCGACCATCGGATCGATCTTTGCAGCGCGGAACCTGCGCCAGCGCACGTAGATCGCCCAAAGGATCGCCGCCAGAACGGTCAGGAAGATGATGTTGAACCAGGGGATCGGGCTGTAATCCGGCCCATCCACCGGGGTGACTGAAATCGCGTTGGGAAAGATGGACAGAAACTCATTTCGCCAACCATAGTGCATCACTGACACCCATTCCGGGTTGTCCTTGGACGACACTTTGTCCGCCGCTTCGGTATACAGGTTCGCGGTGTCGAACTTGAAATAGAACGGCCAGCCCCAGCCCGTATCCTCGTTCCGATAGACGATCGGCCGCCCATTGGCGCGCACTGCCTGGATGAATTGCACATCCCGATTGATCAGGGTGGCAGATTGATCATCCGGCGTGGCCCAGAACATCCGGGTCCAATCGTTCAGCTCCTGACGCTCTTCATAGGTGTTGACGATGCGCACCGTGTCGTGCTGCGGCAGCGCATAATGCAGCGTGGCCCCGACAAAGCCCCAAAAGATCAGGATGATCGCCCATTTCACATAGCCCATGCTGTCAGGCCCTCACATAAAGTTCCGAATATAGATCAAGGCCACAATCGCGACCCATGGCACGATATAGACCCCAAGGATAAGTTTGCGGCGAAACGACTGGTCATAGCGTTTCAGCCCACGTTCGACAAAGGCATCCTTGTCGCCCTTCATCGCCTCTTTGCGTTCCCAATGCTCTGCCAGCTTCCGCTTGCGCACCGCGCGTGAATAAAACGACAACCCGACATAGGCAATCGTTTGCACCACAAACAGAACAACCAACAAGCGGAACAAGGCAATCATCTCAACGTCTCCTGACTGCGCCCCACGGACCGACCCGATCAATCAGATCGTCGCGACGCTCAGGTTCTGCGCCGCTCATGTCCGGCTCATGACCAAAGAGTGCCTCGCGTGCGCCTGCCTTGTCCACCTGATACTCCTGCGCCAGGAAATCAGCAACAAAGGCCTTCTTGACCTCGGGCCAGTGCGCATAGGTGCGGTAGAACAGCTCTTTGTGGCAGATGAACAGCTGGCGCACGTCCAACGGGCACAGTTCCGCCAGCAGCATGTTGACCAGATCGCGGTGCGGCGTGTCAGCCGCGCGCAGGGTGTAGAAATACGCCGGATGGTCCGAGCTGATGCGCGGCCAGCTGCCCCCGGACTTGGCCCAGGACATCAGCTGCGACAGCCCGTGATACACTTCCGGTAATTCATCCACATGCCGCCGCGCCAGCCGCCGCATGTCGCTCCGCCCCAGTTCGCTCAGGTCGATACCAGCGTTCGCTGCCGTGTCGATGGTGATGAAATCCATCTTTTGCTGCAGGATCGCCGCCGCATCCACTCCGCGCGCCTTGACGATGGGTTCGGCCAGATCGTTGTAATCCAGAAACTTGGCGATCCGGTTCCGGTCGCTCAGGTCAAAGACATATTTGATCGGCAGCGCGTCGTCGGGCTTTTCGCCGCTCACGATCACCGCCGGATGGTCCAGGTCGGTGAACAGATACATGCCACCAAAATGCGCCGTCCAGAACGCGCCCTGCTCAAACGTCCCCTGGCTCAGATGCACCGGGTTACGCGTCACATCGCCGGTCTGTTTCGCCGCCCCGATCATGTCGGCAATCAGCACATCATCGAACCAGGCGTCTTCCTCGGTTTTGAACCGCTCGACCATATTCGCCAACTGCGTCGCGGTCTTGAGCGTCCCACCCACGGTGTCGGCCTCAACCTCAACGCTTTTCAGGTCAAACAGATCCCGCGCCGATCGGATCTTGAAGACCGAGTTCACCAGCTCCCCCGCCACAGCATCCGTGGCCGTCAGGGCAAACAGCTGGCTTTCGTTATCCTCGATGAACTGGCGCAGAATATCCCGCGAGGTCGAGAATTTCACATTCAACAACGGCGCCCGCTTCTGCTCGGTCGTGAGCAGAATGAACTGCCGATTGACCCCATTGGGGTTAAGGTAGAGCGGATCCCCCAGCTCCTCCCCCACTTCCGGCGAAAACCCAGAGATATCGACGTGAAAGTCATTCAGCTGCGTGGCCTTGCCGCTCAGATGCTCAAGCGCACGGTTATAACGTTCGATCAGGGCCGGGCTGGAGATATGGACCAGATTTCCAAACATTAGGCCCTTCTCAATCAATCTCTTCATGAAACCTCCTGTCTGCCCCACCGGTAGCGGCGCGCCCGGCCCGAGGGCTGGTGCGGAACGCGCCCGCCCTGTGGGGCGGGTCGGGCGCGTCGCGGCTGCGCCGCGCAGTCCGTAATTCGACGCATCGCTCAAACCTTCCCTTTAAGAAAATCAACGATTGGCCGAAATGCCGTTTGAATCTCACGAGCGGCTTCGCAGGTTTTTTTGTAAGCTAAATCTTTCAAGAACTCATCAGCGGAATGAACACCAGAAATACGTTCCTGATTGGAAGCATAAGCAGTCTCGTCCGTAGCTAAAATCTTGCGCAGCAAGTTTCTCTCAGTCTGTTCTATTGGCTCAAACATGCGATAGATTTCGCTACCCCACCTCAGTTCTCCCTCAGCCAATATCTCTTCTACGGCCTTCAGGGGAACTTTGGTTTTTCCAAAGCGAAACCAATAAACAAAATAGTTTGGCCCCAAGTTTTCCTGTGGGCCATTCTCTAGTTGGCGCTCTTCAGGTGAAACGTCGGGATGAGTTATTTCCAAAAGCGACTTTCGGTATTGATAGATTGCCGCTGCCAAACGCTTGGCCAGATCCGACTCGCGCTCTTTTCTCCATGTCTCTAGGCCGCGGCACGCTGAGTAAGCACCCCACATCGCTGCTGAACCACCTAAGAGAGTTCCGATTGCGATAAGAACGTTCGGAGCTTCAGACATGGTCCACATTCTCTCTTCTTTCCCGATCCGTTTGAACTCCAATCACTCCCCAAGCCCCCTCCCCAAGGGGGGGAGGGAGGGGGCTGCGCGGCAGAGCCGCGCTGGTCTGCGGACACATTTGTTGTGTGTTCACCCCTTCCCCTCCAAATACCGCTTCTTCGCCTCTTCCTGACGGCCAAAGTCGCGGACCATGGCGTCAATCGCGACCTCGTCGCTCTTGTCGGCGTAGCGGAATTCGCTGTCGGCGTAGCGGTTGATCTCTTGCAGGACCATGTCCACCGTGATCGGCACGCGCAGCTCGGATATCATCGCCTTTTTGGTGTCGTAATCCTTGAACAGGAACAGCTCGGGGTTCTCCATCCACTCATCCGGCAGCTCAAAATCCATCGCGCGGACCTTGACCGCATCGGTGATGTTCTTGATCGCACGACCCGTGAACCGCTCATCCGCCTGTTGGATGCCCTTGAGGTAGGTGCCCAGCTTAGCAATCGTATCCAGCGTGCCGATCTGGTTCGACACCCGGTCGAACACATCCAACAGCCCCGCTTCATGGGGCCGATTGTGCCCCTCAAAACTCGCCGCCACTGCGCGTTTTATTTCCTGCGCCGCCATCAGGTCGTGATCACCCAGAGGGATGTCGTGGTTCTTGCCCATCAGCAGCGACAGGATGTCGATGTAATCCTCGCGGCTTTGCGGCCCATCCACAAGGAACCGCGCCCCCGCCCGCTGGCGCAGGGCGTCGTCGACATTCTCGGGGTAGTTCGAAAACATGCCGAATGTGCAGTTGCCCCGCACAACCGTATTGGCGCCCGCAAAGCTTTCCATCAGCACTGCGGTGATTTCCAGCTGCCCGGCGGAGGACTGCCGGTCGCCCCGCTTGCCCGCCAGTTGGTCAATGTCGTCGATGGTGCCAAAGCCAATCACCGACGGGTCGATGATCGTGTTGATGAATGCCTTGGCGTTCTGGCCAGATTTGCCCTGATAGCTGTCGATGTTGTCGGTCGACAGGTTCTGGTAGCGGAACGGATAGCCCGCGACCTGACAATAGTCGTTCAGCAGCCCCGCCATCATCTGGATCAGCGTCGTCTTGCCCGTCCCCGGCTTGCCGTCGCCCATAAAGGTAAAGATGAACCCACCAAGCTCGGCAAAGGGGTTGAGGCGGCGGTCAAAGTCATAGGCCATCAACATCTTGGCCAGCCGCAGCGCCTGATACTTGGCGATATGGTTGCCCACCACCTCGGTCGGCTTTTTGAAGGTCATCGTCAGCGTGGTGGATTTCGCCTTGGAGGCCGGTTCAAACCCCCGCAGGGTCAGGTCATCCGCCTCGACATGCCACGCGCTGCCCGCGAACCCCGCCAGATGCTGCGCCGATTGCGCCCGCTGCGCGGCCTTCTCCATCAACGCTTCGGCATAGGCGCTGACCGCAGCCACCAAGTGTGCGTCATCGGGCGCTTTGGTCGCAAGCACCTGATCCAGTTCCCACAACGCGCCGTGCAAGGCAATCTGACCATTGTCGGTCAACAGCTCCTCCACCTCACCCACGTCCACGGTGGTCTCGGTCAGATGCGACGACATCAGATAGGCCAGCGCATTGCCCAGAACATGGGCCGAAATCAGCGCCTCGGCCGTCAGCAGTTCCGAAAACTCCGCCTTGCGCGCAGGCGGCAGATCCCCCGCCAGATTGGCCCGTTTCAGATCGCCCAGCGCGGTTTGATCGGAATACACCTCACCCATCGCCAGCGAGATCGCCACCGCCCGCCGCAACCCGTGCTGCACCGTCGCTTGTAGCGGAGAGGTCAACGCGTCCCCATCATCCGCCGCCTCGATCCGGTCAATCAGATGCACCCCATCGGCCTGCACCGTGCGGCGCGTCACCAACCCCGGCGTGGTGGATCGAAACCGCCGCCGCGCGCCAACGCCGGGGCTGCGTTCGGGTGCGGTGCTTTCCGCGACGGGTTTGGCGATCCGGGGCGCATGATCGAACCCCTCAAGCAGCGCGGTCGCTGCGGTGTAATGCTTGCGAATATCCTCTTCGCGCAATTCCATCTGGTCAGACGTCAAACTCATTTCACCAACCCACTTTTCTTCTCGTTCAAAATACGGCCGCCGGAGGCATTAAATTCAGTAACGCAACACCTGCCCCGACCTGCTCACGACAAACTTGCGCACATCGCCAAAGCCGGGCGGATCCTGCTCGGCCAGCACCTGAAACGGGCGCTGCGGCAGGATGATCGAGCGTTGTGTATGCGTCGCCCCGGTTTCGGCCCCGCGCCCGCCAAATGGATCAAGCGCAAAGACCTCGCGTTCGACGGTGGAAAACCAGCCGGCGCGCTCTTCGACCACATCCTCGCTTTCCAGCTCTTCGGTGGTCCAGGCCAACGCCCAATCCTGCCCCTCGGGCGCGCCCGCATCCTCAAGCACCTGGCGCAAGGGCCCCGATTGCTCGGTATAGGCCGAGGAATACATCGGCCCCACGTGGAACCGTTTCAGCCGCTTGGGGTGCAGGTCGTCGAAATCCTGATCGAAGCCTTTGGCGATGGTCACCAGCTTCAGCCCGCCCAAACTTTGCGCCATCAGATGAGCCTGCACCTCAGGCCAGCGGCGTTCGTCTTTGGGCAGGGCGGTCTTGCCGCTGTCCTCAACCTCCATCAGGTAGATCACCGGCAGGTTGATCTGGCTGTCATAGACTGCCCAGTGGAGCATAAACTTGCGCCGGTCCCCCGTGTTGCCAATCCAAATGCTTTCCGGGTCATTGCGCGCCCAGAACAGCTCTCCCTTCATCAGCTCTTCGTAATAGAGCCGCTGAGACAGCGCGAATTGCAGCCGCGTGGGCACCTGTTGCTCGCCAATGATCTGGCGCACCATGTCATGCTTCAACTGCGCCTCGGACGGCATGTTCTCCAGATGCCTCTGCGCCTGTTGCGCGTCGTTAGCCATGGTCATCAGCTCGGCCGCCACCGGAAAACCGCTGTCGCGCCGGTCCATTGCCAAAGAGCCGAAAAACCGCCCCGTATCGCGCCCAACCAGCAGATACTTCATGCTGAGCGCGCGAAAGGTGTAGAGCAACCCTGACAGATAGCGCGAGACGATCTTGACCTCTTCTTTCGAGATCGCCCCCTCGGCCTGCATATTCGCGGCCACGCGCAGCAGGTGCACGGTGATCACCTCGAACTTGCGGAAGTACCGGCGCGAAGCAAAGGTGTCGGTCAGGCCGACGTGGTCATGGGCTGGGTCGGTCACTTCACTTTCTCCAATCCAAATCCCGTTCCAGCCAAGCATCCAACCGAGCCGCAGTCAGTGCCAACGCAGGGAACCAATACCCCAGCGTGACCAGAACGTTAGTGCCCCACTTAAGAAGGAACATCACGACAAAGCTGCCCCCGAGGGCATAAAATCCAATGCTGGCAAGCCAGGCGCGCTCCAAGGAAATACCGGTAATCAACAGCAAAACGAGCAGTATCATGGCTAGAAACAACCGGACCTCCAATTTGTGCCAACGCGGCCTGAAACTTGGGTCCAGCTCTCTGATACTCTTAACGTGTGTTGGTCGGCCAACGCGCACGGAACTGCGCGGCCTGTCTCCCCACAATCGCATCACCCACCATACAAGTTCTTGTCGTGCTTCTCGACGATCGAGGCGAAGCGGCGGGCGAAACGCTCGTCCGCCTTGGCCTTTTTCTCCAGCACGTCGCGGGCAAAGACCATATGGTCCTCATGCGCTTCCAACATGTCGGCCATCTTCTGGTTGGTCGCGGTGCCGATGGCGGCCATGGCGGTCTGCGCCTCTTGGTCGGTCTGAACACCGATCTCGTTGATCCGGTGTGCCACGTCCTGCTGCTGCGCCGTCTTCAACGATTTGGTCAGCGCATCGTAAAGAACCACACGCTGCTGCGTGTCTGTCTGCAGCTTGTTGATCAGCACCATCTGCGTCGCCGCCTGGTTCTGCAGTGAATCGACCCAGGATTTACCCTTTTCGATGTAACGCTCCAACGTCTGGCTTTTGGCCAGCTTCACCTGCTCGTCCTGCACCAACGCGTTATAGGTCTTGTTCAGATCGGCCAGCTCGGTTTCCAGCTTGGTCCGCGCGGCGGCGTCCTGTTCGACGCTGATCTTGTTTTCCAACTCGATGATCTTGGGATCCATGCCCAGGATCTCGGCCCGCACGCTTTCCAGTTCCTGCACCGTGAATTCGCGGTCATCCAGCGTCGAGGTCAGGTTGGTTTCCACCTTCTCGCGCTGTTCTTCGAGCACGCCCAACTGCCCCTGCAACAGCTGCACGATCACATCGGATTTCGCGATCAGATCCTGCAGCTTGTCGTCGATATTGGCCGTGCGCATCCGCTCTTGCCGCATCGATTCCGATTTGGCCTTGGCAAAGATGCCGACAAAGCTTTCCCAACCGGTTTTCGAGCGCATTTCGTCGAAATCCTTGGAAAAGGCCGATGTCACGTCGTCCAGCCCCATGATCAACTCGGCGATGTTGGAATTCATCACCTCGGTGTGGGCGTGGACGTCTTCCAGAGTGGCATTTTCGATGTCAATGTCCGCCTCGGCCGTGCCGATTTTGTCGCGCGCGGCCTCGATCCGGCTGGTCAGCCCTTCGATCTGCGACTGGCTTTCGCGCACGCGCCGCTGGGTTTCCTGGATCATCGTTTCAAATTCACTATTCGACATCCCGCTCTATCCCTTTTTGTTTGTATACAATTGCATATAGGGGATGTTACAATGATTTACATCCCCCGCGAGTCTGAGTTTGGTGAAAGTCTCGCAAAGCGGGATCGGAATTGAAAGGGGAATGCGCACCCAATCAGGATGGGGATCAACCTGACAAACGCGTGTACGGACATCGATCCTGCCATATCCATGCTAGGATAATCCGCATTGACCCATCCACAGCAGGAGAAAGTGCAATGTGTGACATCTGTGTAATGAATGCCGTGAAAGACCGAATGCTGAGCCGACGTTCGCTGTTCAAAGGGGCAGCACTGGCTGGCGCAGCGGCAACACTTGGCAGCGCCACGACCTCTCCTGCATTGGCACAGGGTCACGGTGGCGCCGAAGACATGACCCACACCGTCAGCCCTGAATTTCCGACCTATTTCGGTGCGCCGGGAATCTCGTCCGAGCAACCCTTCAACTTTGCCGAAAACGGCTTCAACCTGCTGAATCTGCAGATCAATGAACACACAGGAACCCATATCGACGCGCCGCTGCACTTTTCGGCCGATGGGGCCTCGGTTGACGAAATCCCGGTCAGCCAACTGGTCGCGCCGCTCTGCGTCATCGACATCGCGGCAAAGGCAGCAGAAAACGCGGACGCGCAGGTTACACCCGACGACATCAAGGCGTGGATCGCTGCCCACGGGGATATCCCCGCCAATGCCTGCGTTGCGATGCATTCAGGCTGGGGTGGCAAAACCGCAACCGACGCCTATCGCGGATTTGACGGGCAGGCGATGCATTTTCCGGGCTTCCATGTCGAGGCTGCGCAAATGTTGATGGAAGATACGGCAGCCGCATCCATCGCCGTGGACACCCTGTCATTGGATCATGGTCCCTCTGCCGATTTTGCGGTGCATTATGCCTGGTTGCCAACAGGTCGGTTCGGCATCGAAAACATTGCCAACCTCGACAAAGTGCCCGCCAGCGGCGCGACCTTGGTTATTGGCGCACCCAAACACAAGGGCGGCACCGGAGGGCCTGCGCGCATTCTGGCGCTGGTCTGACATTCAAACCACGCGCGCATGCGACGGTTGCGCGCGGGCAGGGCGTGTGTATTGAACAGTCTTCCCCGCGCGCAGCGGCAGTGCTATATCGCCACAGGGCTCATCGGCGATGGCGTCGCCAGAGAGGTTCTCTCGCCCTGCACCCACGCTCCTGTACGCCGGGACTTTCAATCGGGAGATTGAGGGCCCCGCCTGATGCCTCCCCCAAAAAGATGGAGGCACCCATGGCTTGGTCGCCTGATAAAACTGAAGTCAAAAGCTGGAATGAATGGGACACGTTGCGCCATGTGATCGTGGGCCGTGCCGATGACTGCCACATCCCCCCCGAAGAGCCCGCGCTGGACGCCAAAGTGCCCGAAGACAGCGACATGCGCGGCCAATGGGGCCGCCGCCCGCAGGAAACGATTGATCGCGCCAACGAACTGCTGGACAATTTTGCCGATCAGCTGCGCAAGCGTGGTGTCCGCGTCGATCGCCCGGTGTCCATCGACCATTCGCAGCCCGTGACAACCCCGGATTTCCACACCGACAGTCAATTCGGCTGCATGCCGCCGCGCGACGTGCTGCTGACTGTGGGGCACGAGATGCTTGAAGCGACGATGTCTTATCGCTGCCGCTGGTTCGAATACCTGAACTATCGCCCGCTGCTGAAGCAATACTGGGAGGAAGACCCGAACTTCCGTCACGAGGCCGCGCCAAAACCGCGTCTGACTGATGCGGATTATCACCCGGACTATCTGAGCGAAAAGATCGGCGACGCGAAACGTCTGGAGTGGGCCGCTGAGAAGTTCTTTGTCACCACCGAAGAAGAGCCCTTGTTCGACGCCGCCGACGTGCTGCGGTTCGGCAAGGACCTGGTGGTGCAGCATGGCTTCACCACCAATCTCAAGGGCATCGAGTGGCTGCGCCGTCATTTCCCCGATCACCGCGTGCACACGGTGAACTTCCCCGGCGACCCTTACCCGATCCACATCGACGCAACATTCACGCCGCTGCGCCCGGGCCTGATCCTGAACAACCCACAGCGTCGCCTGCCCGAAGATCAGCGCGGCATGTTCGAAAAGAACGGTTGGGAGATTGTGGATGCTGCACAGCCGGCGCACAACACTCCGCCGCCGCTCTGCTATTCGTCGACCTGGCTGTCGATGAATGTACTGGTGTTGGACCCCAAAACCGTCTGTGTGGAAAAGTCCGAGGTCTATCAAGCCGAGCAAATGGACAAGCTTGGCATGGAAGTGGTCGAGGTCGACCTGCGCGACGCCTATGCATTTGGCGGCGGGTTGCATTGCTGCACCGCAGATGTCTATCGCGATGGGGAGTGCGAGGACTACTTCCCGAACCAGTGATCCGGACGAAACCATGCCAGAATATGAAAACCCCGCCAAATTGGCGGGGTTTTTTCATTGGCGCAGTTGCTCACGTATTCAGAATACGCTTCTCACCATCTGTAGTGGCCGATGCCTCAACCAACGCATCCCGGTCATAGCTCAGAAATGTATTTTCGATCCCCTGATTAAAGCTGAATGTGAAATCCCATCTGAAATCGCGGACAAACCTGCTTACATCCAAGGCGCAAGGGTAATCGCGGAAGGGAAAGAACTGTCTTGCCGCAATGCCCACCGCATGGTTCCTGGCATGAATGATGCTCACGCCTTCGCCAGATGCAGCAGCGACCTTACGAACCCAGGTTTCAGCGTTCATCGTTTCCGGCTCGGCCACGTTGTAGATTGCCTTCTGGCCAAAATTCGTCTCGGCAAAACGCACAATGATGCGGGCCAAATCTTGCACGTGAAGAAATTGCAGCTGCGCGGACCCATCGCCCGGCACAATCACAGGTCGCCCACTCAGCACACGCGACCAGACAAAGGTTTCGCGATCATTCGCATTGTTCGGGCCATACAGATACGGTGGCCGCAAAATCGCAATAGGGCATTCTGTGCGCTTGGTCAGAAACTCATCCACCTCAGATTTATCAGCGCCATATTCGCCCCAAACCTCGGCCCCGCCCAATTGGTCATCTTCCGTCGGCAGATGAGGCGTCTCACGATAGACGGCAGCGCTGCTTAGGTGAATCCACCGCCCAGCAGAGGGGCCAAACGCCGAAAACGCGATCTCAACCTGCTGCTTCGTGTATCCACTGGTGTCGACAACCACATCATACGCAGCCTGATGCAGACCAACCGCTGCAGGGTCATCGCGATCCGCAACAAGTTGGGTGACAACCTCTATCCGCTGATTGCCCCGATTCAAAACCGATACGTCATGGCCTGAATTCAGCAGCGCCGGAATAAGCGCCCGACCAACAAACCCTGAACCACCAATAACCAGTACTTTCATCAATACGTTCCTAAAGGTCCAAAAGAATAGCCGCAGCGATAACCGCACAACCCTAACGGGTCAAACGTCTTCTTCAGGAAGCCCTAGGAAACAGGGCATAGCGGGGTGAGATCTGCTCAAACCCCAAAAATGGATCGGGCCGCACCCAATGATGCGGCCCTCCTGATTGACCGCCTTACCCAACCACGTTGAATTCAGGCCCATAGGGGTAGCCAGTGATGTTCTCGTTGCCGTCTTCGGTGATCACCAGGATATCATGCTCGCGGTAACCACCGGCACCTGGCTCTCCATCCGCGATGGTCAGCATCGGTTCCATCGAGATGACCATCCCCGGCTCCAGCACCGTGTCGATGTCTTCGCGCAACTCCAGCCCGGCTTCGCGGCCATAGAAATGCGACAACACGCCAAATGAATGGCCATAGCCAAACGTGCGGTATTGCAGCAGATCGCGCTCTTGGAAGAATTCGTTGATCTTATGCGTGACGTCCGCACAGCTGACCCCCGGTTTCAGCAGCGACATACCGTATTCATGCGCGGCCACGTTCGCCTCCCAGATCTTGAGCGAGGCGGGATCAACCTCTTGGACAAACATCGTCCGTTCCAGCGCGGTGTAATAGGCGCTGATCATCGGGAAGGTGTTGAGGGACAGGATGTCACCACGCTCCAGAACGCGGCCCGTCACCGGGTTGTGTGCGCCGTCGGTGTTGATGCCGGATTGGAACCAGACCCAGGTGTCACGGTATTCCGCGTCCGGAAACCGCTTGGCGATCTCCTGCTCCATCGCATCACGACCAGCCATCGCCACATCGATCTCGCGCACGCCAGCCTTGACCGCATCGCGGATAGCGTAGCCGCCCACGTCAGCCACATTGGCACCATGCCGGATCAGAGCAATCTCGGCAGGCGATTTATGCATCCGCTGACGCATGGTCGTCTCGAACAGATCAACCATGGTGATCGGTTTCAGAAAATCTTCCATCTTGTCGCGCTGCATCAGCGTCAGGTGATCGCCCTCGTACCCGATCACCTGCCCCTCGCCGGTCACCGACAGAATCGCCCGCCAGTAATTGTCACGCTGCCAGTCGGTGTAAGTGATGTTGTCACCATATGAGCGGCGCCAGGGCTGGCCCGCATCAATGCCCGCACTGATGGTGACGCATTCGGTCTCGGTCACGACCAACGCGTAAGGACGGCCAAAGGCGCAGTACAGAAAGCCGGAATAATACGCGATATTGTGCATCGAGGTGAACACGGCTGCCGAGGCTCCCGCGGCTTCCATCCGTTCGCGCAGCTCGGCAAGACGCGCCTCATACTCGCTGTCGTCAAACGGCAGCGGTGCCTTTACCCCGTTGTGATAACGGTAGAAATCCGGACGCGGTGTGGTGATGGTCATTCGTGTGACCCTCCTTTTCAGAAAGGTCCTGGCGTTCAGGACAGAACATGGGCGCATGCATGCTGCATGAGGCGACGCCATCGCCAGAGCCCGCGCGCACATTGACGAGAACCCACGAGTCGTGCAACCCCTTTCGTGACACGATCTGAAAGGTGCTTGAGTGAACGTTCACTTTACTCTGGACTGCTCATCCTTTATGGCTTGGCACTAGACAAACCCACCCGCAGATGCATTGTGTGCACACAAACGACTTTATGAGCCGGAGGCCAACCCATGCTGGACGCAACAACCGATCTGAAATCGCTGCTCAAGGACCCCGAGCTCTTGGCGACCAAAGCCTATATTGGCGGTCAGTGGGTCGATGGCGATAACGGCACCTTTGCCGTGACCAATCCCGCCCGCGGTGACGTGATCGCCGAGGTCGCGGACCTGAGCCGCGCACAGGTAGCCGGTGCCATCGCACAGGCCGAAGCCGCCCAGAAAGAATGGGCCGCAATGACCGGCAAGGAACGCGCCGTGATCATGCGCCGCTGGTTCGACCTGATGATGGCGAACGCGCAGGATCTGGGCACCATCCTGACCGCCGAACAGGGCAAACCCCTTGCCGAAGCCGTGGGCGAAATCGGATATGGCGCGTCTTTCATCGAATTCTTCGGCGAAGAAGCCAAGCGCATCTATGGCGAGACGATCCCGGGCCACCAGCGTGACAAGCGCATCACCGTACTTAAACAGCCCATCGGCGTTGCCGCCTCGATCACACCTTGGAACTTCCCCAACGCGATGATCACCCGCAAGGCCGCACCTGCGCTGGCCGCTGGCTGCGCGTTTGTGGCACGCCCCGCCAAGGAAACCCCGCTTTCGGCCATCGTCATGGGCGTTCTGGCCGAGCGTGCAGGCATCCCCGCAGGCGTCTTCAACGTTGTGCCGTCGTCGTCGTCCTCGGAGATCGGCAAGGAATTTTGCGAAAACCCCGGCATCCGCAAGCTGACCTTCACCGGTTCGACCGAAGTGGGTCGCATCCTAATGAAGCAGGCCGCCGATCAGGTCATGAAATGCTCGATGGAACTGGGCGGCAATGCGCCGTTCATCGTATTCGACGATGCCGACCTGGACGCCGCCGTCGAAGGCGCGATGATGTGCAAATTCCGCAACAACGGACAGACTTGTGTCTGTGCCAACCGCATCTATGTGCAGGCGGGAGTCTATGACGAATTCGCCGCCAAACTGAAGGCCGCTGTCGAGGCGCTGCAAATCGGTGATGGCCTGGCCAATGGCACCACCACTGGCCCGCTGATCAACGCCGAGGCCGTCGCCAAGGTCGAAGAGCATATCAAGGACGTCACCGACAAAGGCGGCGCAGTCCTGAGCGGCGGCCTGCCACACGATCTGGGCGGCACCTTCTTCCAGCCCACCATCGTCACGGGCGTGACTCAGGACATGATGGTTGCCCAGGATGAAACCTTTGGCCCGCTGGCCCCGCTCTTCAAGTTCGAGAACGAAGATGACGTCATCGCCATGGCCAACGACACCATCTTTGGTCTGGCGTCGTATTTCTATGCCAAGGACCTGAGCCGCGTGTACAAAGTCGCTGAGGCGCTGGAATATGGCATCGTTGGCGTGAACACCGGCATCATCTCGACCGAGGTTGCACCGTTTGGCGGCATCAAGCAGTCGGGCCTGGGCCGCGAAGGCAGCCACCACGGCATCGAGGACTATCTGGAGATGAAATACATCTGCATGTCGGTCTAATCGGCGTTTTTGGCAGGGCGCGTGACCATCATCGACGTTAGTTTGATGATGGCGCGGGTCCAGGCCGCTTCTTCTTCGGGGGTCAATTTCCCCTCCATCACCTCATGCAACGCGGCCACAAGCGATTGGGCCGCGTTTTGCATATGCGCCTCACTTAGATGAAATCGCGCATGGTTGCTGGCCAGAATCTTGGCCAGTTGCTCAAATGACTCGTAATTCGAAAGGCTGCGCACAGTCGACGCAAGCATGGTCGTGAACATCTCTTTCTGCTTGATGAAATCACCTTGAAACAACGACTCGACTTCAGGGATCCGGGCAAACAGATGCTTATAGAAATGATCCGTCAATTCGGCTTTCCGCGCGAAGATGCGGGCAAAACTGGCTTGAACCAAAGCGATATCAGAGCTGTCCATTGAACTGGGCCTTCTGCTGGGCGGAGCCGCAGTATCCCGACGAACGATTAACGATCGGTTTCCGTGAGACGAACTCATTCTCACAAATCTGATTCAAAACTGTCGCACAGCCTTCAACTTTGACGGTCATCCCCCATTCATCTGACAAATGAATTGAGGATTCCTGGCATGACCGCACGTCTGATGTGTCTGACCTCCGCCCTCGCCCTAACCGCCGGTTCGGCGCTGGCCGAGATGAATTTCAACCGGATTGCGACTTTCCCAGTGGTCCAGAACATAGACGAAGGTCAGGACAACAGCCGCGAAACCTCGCCCGAGATCATCGCCGCCACGGCCGATGGCATGACGCTGGTCTACACCGACAGCCCCTTGGGCGGCATCGGCCTGATCGACATCACCGACCCCGCCAACCCCGCGCCCCTGGGCAACCTGGACCTGGGCGGCGAGCCGACATCCGTGGCCGTGATTGGCCAAACCGCCTTTGTCGGCGTCAACACGTCCGAAAGCTACACCGCGCCTTCGGGTAAACTGGTCTCCATCGACTTGACCAGCAAAAGCCAGATCGCCGCCTGTGATCTGGGTGGCCAGCCCGACAGCATCGCCGCCGCGCCAGATGGCAGCTTTATCTCGGTCGCCATCGAAAACGAACGCGACGAGGACCTGAATGACGGAATCATCCCGCAATTGCCCGCAGGCAACCTAGCGATGGTTCCGCTGACAGATGGCGATTTGGACTGCGCAGGTATGAAGCTGGTCGACCTGACTGGATTGGCCGAAGTTGCCTCTACCGACCCGGAACCCGAATTCGTCGACATCAACGCCCTGGGCGAAACCGTCATCACCCTGCAGGAAAACAACCACATCGCCGTGGTAGGCAAAGATGGCACAGTGATCAGCCATTTCTCGGCCGGGGCTGTTGACCTGACCGGTATCGACGCCACGGATGAGCGCGGCGCGCTGATTTTCACCGAGAGCCAACAGGGCCGGTTGCGCGAACCCGACGCGGTGAAATGGATCGACGATCAGCATTTCGCCACCGCCAACGAAGGCGACTATCAGGGCGGCTCGCGCGGCTGGACGATCTTTGCCAAGGACGGCACGGTCGTCTACGACAGCGGCACTTCGTTCGAACACGCGATCATTGAAATCGGCCACTACCCCGACAAACGCTCGGACAGCAAAGGGGTGGAGCCTGAAAGCGTGACCGCCGCAACCTTCGGCGATACACCGATGATCTTTGTGGGGGCCGAGCGCGCCTCCATCGTGGGCGTCTATGATGCCACCGACCCCACCAATCCCGTTCTGAAACAGCTGCTGCCGTCAGGTGTCGGCCCCGAGGGCTACGTCGCCATCCCCGAGCGCGGCCTGCTGGTTTCAGCCAACGAAAAGGACCTGATCGAGGACAAAGGCCCCCGCGCCCATGTCTCGATCTTTGAGTACCAGAACGCACCGGCCAACTATCCGCATCTGACGTCCGCCGGAGCAAACGAGCTGATCGGTTGGGGTGCCCTGTCTGGTCTGGTCGCGGATCAGGACGGCATGATCTATGCGGTCAACGACAGCTTCTACGGCTTCCAGCCCTCGATTTTCAAGATCGACCCCAGCCAGTCCCCCGCCCGCATTGTCGACGTGATCCGCATCACCCGCAACGGCATGCCTGCGCAGAAACTCGACCTCGAAGGGATCACCCTGGACGGCAAGGGCGGCTTCTACGTCGCTTCTGAGGGGCGCACCGACCGCGTCATCCTTCATGCGATCTATCACGTGCAGGCAGACGGTTCGATCAAGGCCAAGAAGGGCGAGATCGGCCTTCCACCCGAGTTGATGGCGGTAGAGAAACGCTTTGGGTTCGAAGGCATCACCAAAGTCGGCGACACCCTGTGGATGGCCGTGCAGCGGGAATGGAAAGACGACCCGGCCCACCATGTGAAACTGGTGGCCTACAATCTGGAAACCCAGGAATGGGGCGCTGTGCACTACCCCAAGGCCGCGCCGGACACCGGTTGGGTCGGCCTGTCGGAAATCGTGACACACGGCGAGCATGTCTATGTCATCGAGCGCGACAACCAGCATGACCATCGCGCCGTCACCAAAAAAGTCTATCGCATCCCACTGACCGAAATGGTCCCCGCGCCCCTCGGCGGCACGCTGCCTGTGGTCAGCAAAGAGCTTGTCCGCGACCTGATCCCCGACCTGACATCAACCGGCGGCTATGTCCTGGACAAGGTCGAAGGCCTGGCCATTCTGCCCTCAGGTCAGGGCTGGATCATCACCGACAACGACGGGGTCGACGACGCCTCGGGCGAGACGATGTTCTTCACCATCGGTAACGTCTCGACCGGCAGCTGATCCCGCAAAGCGTGAAAAAGGGCGTCAGGCTTTCCCCGCTTGACGCCCTTTTTGCCCACGCCTACACAGGCCGCTTTCCAGTTTCAGGCAAGAGGGGTCGGGCATGGCACAGAACAGCCCTGTTTTGGGTATTGATTTCGGAACCTCCAACTCGGCGGCAGGCATCCTGCTGGATGGCAAACCGCATCTGATCGAAATCGAACCGGGGCAACAGACCCTTCCGACGACGTTTTTCTTTGACTTCGACACACGCCAAACCCTGATCGGTTCGTCCGCCAACGCCGCCCTGACCGACGGGCTCGAGGGGCGGTTCATGCGCGCCCTGAAACGTGTGCTGGGCACCGGCCTGATGCACGAAAAACGCCAGATCCTGAACGAGCGCGTGACCTTCGTCGACATCATCGCCCGCTTCCTGAACCGCATCAAAACCCGGGCCGAGGCGCAAACAGGGCTGACATTTGAAATCGCCCTCTCAGGTCGCCCCGTCAACTTCCACGGTCCGGGCGACACCCGCGAAGCGCAGGCCGAAGATGACTTGCGCCAATGCTACCTTACAGCTGGGTTCAAGAATGTGAGCTTCATGGCCGAACCCGAGGCCGCCGCGATTGCCAGCGGGGCCACCCTGGGTCGCGGTCTGATCGTCGACATCGGTGGCGGCACGTCCGACTTTTCCCTGTTTGAGACGGGTGCAAGCGGGAAGGTTACGATCCTCGCCAACCACGGCATCCGCATCGGCGGCACCGATTTCGACCGCGCCATCAACGTCGATACGGTGATGCCCCTGCTTGGCAAAGGCACCCAGCTGCGCAAGGACATTGGCGCGGGTCTGCTGACCGCCCCCAATGCGATCTTCAACGATCTGGCAACGTGGGAAAAGATCCCCTTTCTCTACACCGCCCAAACCCGCCGCATGGCGTCCGACATGGCAAACCTCGCCGAAGAACCCGCCAAGCTGCAACGGTTGGTGACCGTGCTAAAGGACGAGTTGGGCCACGATCTGGCCTTTGCCGTCGAACGCGGCAAGATCGACGCCAACAAGGCCGAAGTTGTACAGGCGCACATTTCTCTGGACATGATCGAACATGCCCTTGCTGCGCCATTGGATGCCCTCGACATATCCCGCAGTTTGGCCGCCTTCTCGACCGCGCTCTACGCCGGTGCCCGCGACACGCTGCACATGGCCGACTGCGCGCCGGGCGACGTGGGTCACGTGATCTATGTTGGCGGCTCCAGCCTGATGTCGTTGGTGCCTCAAGCGATGCAGGCTCTTTTACCCGAAGCCGAACACAGCTTTACCGAGGTCTTCACCGCCGTCGCCGACGGCCTTGCCATCGCGGCCAACCGTCCTTGAGACAAGCCCCTGACACCTGCGACGGAACACAACCGCGCCGCGCGTCAGCGCGGCGCCCGGCCCAACCCCGAGGGGTCTTTCGCCAGAAAGGCGCCAAGGGGGCGGGAGCCCCCCGAAAATGCCAAACCCCGCACCACTGTGGCACGGGGCAGGATAACCGAGGGAGGGAGCGGTTATCACGCGCATCTTGTGTGAAACACGACGCGCAGTCTTGGCCCCCTCGCGCCCGAATTCCGCAATGGACGCGAGGGGTGGGAGGTTTCTTCAGTTGACGGGCTTGGCGTCCACCAGCTCCTGCTCAACCGATGTACCGGATGCGATCTCGATCCGACGCGGTTTCAGGGCTTCGGGCACTTCGCGCTGCAACTCAATGTGCAGCATCCCGTCCGTGTGGCTGGCGCCGGTCACGCGCACATGGTCTGCCAGGGTGAACCGACGCTCAAACGCGCGGGTGGCGATGCCACGGTGCAGATAGGTGCGCTCGGTTTCGTCCGCGGCCTTCTTGGCCGACACAACCAGCGAATTTTCTTTCATCTCGACCGACAGGTCGGCATCCGAAAACCCAGCCACGGCAATCGAAATACGATAGGCATCAACGGCGGTTTTCTCGATGTTGTAGGGGGGGTAGCTGGGCTGTGCCACGTCGTTGGTCAGAACCCGGTCCATCAGGTCCGCAATCTGGTCAAAGCCGATGCTGGCACGGTGCAGCGGTGCAAAATCAAAACTACGCATAGGTCGTCATCCTCATCTCTTGAGCGAATTAACTCTGTTGCCCTCCAACTGGACGGGCGGTTGTTTTCCACCGAACCCCTGTCTCAGGCGGTCCGGTAAAATTCAGATGGGATGTTGGAAATCGGGTTTCAAGACCCGGCGTCGAACTTAAGGTCGGACGAATTTGGCGCCTGTCGAATTGCGGCTCGACCCGACCTGCACTCGACGAACACTCGCCTTCGGCACGGCGGCTTCAACCCGCAACCGCTGTTTCAAATATGAAACCATATCAGGTAGTTCCATACCCCATGCCACCTTGCGCCCCTGCGCCTGCGACATGGCGGACACCACAGACAGAATAAGTCCCCGGTTGCCCACTTGCGCAAAAACCGCAGACCCGGACGACCCAAAGGTGACGTTGCAGTCAAAGGCTAAAAGCCCCTCGGCCCGATGCAGCACCTGACACGATCGCTGACGCGAAATTGCCTCAGCGCGTCCCCGACCATAAGACGAAACACTGACTTCGAGCCCGTCCAGGTTCCCCGAATGCAAAACGAACGGATCGGCCTGCGCCACCGTGATCGGCTCGGCCAATCGCATCAATGCAACGTCGACACGCACGCGCTCGGCCGACGGTGGTTGGTTGGCTACAAAATCGGGATGGGTCGCAATCTGGCGCACGCGACGTTCCGCAATCGCCTGACCATCACGCAGACCTGCGCGAAACACGATCTCGTCTACCGGGTAATGCGCGCCTGTCGATTTATCAAAGGCGCAATGCGCAGCCGTCAGCACCAGATCAGGCGCAATCAGGGTTCCGGTACAAAACCCCTTGCCTGCCAAATCCAGACGCCCCACGGCCTCCCAGCCAAGAACATCCTCACGATCCGTCAAACGCACCAAACCTGTGTTCTGTGCCTGGGCCATTCCACCCATCGCAACCCCAAGGATCAGTGCAATCAAACCCTTCATGGTTTCACGAACTTTGCGCCCATCTCGCGACGTCCTTGACCAACCTGAATGCGGTTGGTCGAGGGTGGCGGGGCTTGGTTGAATCCCTGTCCGGATGCCAATTGTGCCCTGAGCAGCACCAGAGATTCCTCAAGCGCCGTGCCCAAAGCGACCCGGTCGCCCTGCACCTCGGCCTTGGCCGAGACCACCGACACAATGCGCGGCTCCTGCCCCGAGAAAGAAAAGATCGGCGCTCCGGATGATCCGAAGTCCACATCACACGACATCACCAGAATGCCCTGTTGCTGCGCCATGACCGAGCACACTTCTTGCAACGATGGCGCCTCGGACCGGCTTTGCGCGTAGGACACGACGCCCACATCCTCGCCTCGCGTCGGACGTTTTCCAGTCTGGAACGGCACAACGGTCGTGTTTCGGATCGGGCGCTGCAGCTCCAGCAGGGCGACATCATTGCGCACACGTTCGGTCGAGACCGCGCCGTCATAGACGTAATCTGGATGGATCACCGCGCGGCGGACGTAACGATAGGCCGAGGCGCGCCCATTGCGCCAGCCAGCCAGAAACTCGATCTGCTCAGCGTCGATGCGGCCCTTGGTGGATTTGTTGAACAGACAATGCGCCGCCGTCAGCACCAGATCAGGTGCGATCAACGCACCCGTGCAGAAACCGGTACCGTTGATGTCCAGACGGCCAACCGCCTCCCAGTCGCGTCCCGAATGGGTGGTATCCAGTCGCTGCAGGTGCGCATCCTCGGCCGCTGCCGCACATGGCATCAGGGCCAGAACAAGGGTTTTCAATAGGGTGCGCACGCAAACCTCCGGGACTTGAGTTGTCTCAGATTGGTAGGAGCGCGGTGGGGCGAAATTAGGGCACACCTGCGGCAACTTGGGATCGCTTTTGCGCGCTTATCTGGCCTTTCGGATCGCCTGTTCGACCAACTGGCGCGCGGTGTTCAGGTCAACGGCTACGGGATTGGTTCCCGCAGCACTGTCGTGCAGCGATTTTTCTGCAATTCTTTCAACGCAGTCCAAAGGCACGCCAATCTCGGCCAGGGATTTCGGGATCTCCAAATCGTCCAAAACGCGCTCGACCGCCATGACCAACCCGACCGGACGGCCATCGGCAACCTGCATCGCCTCAGCCATGCGCCGCGTCTTGACCTCCATATCGGGCAAATTGAACCGCATCACCACCGGCAGGATGATCGCATTCGTCAACCCGTGCTGAGTGTCATACTCGGCCCCCACCATGTGCGAGATCGCATGCACCATCCCCAGCCCTTTCAAAAAGGCGATCCCGGCCAGACAGGACCCAACCAGCATCCCACCCCGCGCCGCCATGTTGTCGGGCTCGCGGTAGGCCACCGGCAACCATTGCGAAATCAGGGCCAACGCTTCCAACGCCAGGCCATCGCACAGCGGATGAAATTCAGGCACGCAATAGGCCTCGATCGCGTGGGTCATCGCATCGACCCCGGTCCACGCGGTCAGATGCGGCGGCAGACCAACCGTCAGCACCGGGTCCAACAGGGCCAGCGCCGGTTTCAGATCGGGATGCCAGATGCAGAACTTCATGCCCTTTTCGACATGCGTAACCATCGCCGTACTCTCGGTCTCGGCCCCGGTTCCGGCGGTTGTCGGAATGGTGATCAACGTGGGAAAGGGTTGATCGGCAGGCACGTCCGGCACGGGCTGTTCAAATTCAAACGCCCATAGGTCGATGTCATTGTTGGCGGTCAGGCAAATCGCCTTGCCCCCATCCATCGCGCTGCCACCGCCAATGGCGATGATGGCGTCATGTTTCCCGGCGCGAAAGACATTACACCCCGCGCCGATCTCGTCACCCCGGGGGTTGGGAGAGATCTCGGAAAAGACCTGACTCTCCAGACCGGCGGCTGAAAGATACCCGCTCAGCTCTGCAATGAACGGCAGGTCACGACTGCCCCGGTCCGTCACGATCAACGGGTTGCTTGCGCCCAGCGCGGCGCAACGCGCGCCGATTTCGGACAGACGCCCAGGACCATAGGCGATGGGAACGGGAAACGTCCAATCATGCGGCTCCAGCAGTCTGTCTTGGTCAATTCCCGCCGGGTTCCCCATCTGCGCCTCACTTTGTTACGAGCTGTTGACGGGCACCCTAGCAGCCCAGAAGAGCGCGGCAAGTCAACGCAAGATCGGCACCTCGGGTGCGCGTTTGCCCGGCGCGGTCATCGCAGGCGGCTGCGGACCGCCGGTCGCCCAATCGAGTAACTCGACCGTGTGCACAATCGGCACCTCGGTCCCCGATCCAATCTGCATCATGCACCCAATGTTTCCCGCGGCGATCAGATCAGGCTTCTTGGCCTCCAGCGTCCGCACTTTGCGCGCCTTGAGCTGCCCGGAAATCTCGGGCTGCATCAAGTTGTAGGTGCCCGCGCTGCCGCAACACAGATGCGAATCCGCAGGCTCCACGACTTTGAACCCGGCCCGCTTCAGCAAGGTCTTGGGATGCGTCTTGATCTGCTGCCCGTGTTGCAATGAACAAGCCGCATGATAGGCCACGGTCAGCCCCTTGTCCTCGCCTTGCGGCAAGTCCAGCTGCATCAACAGCTCGCTGATATCCATAGCGATCCCCGACACCCGTGCGGCATCTTCGGCCAGTGGGTCATTGCGGAACATGTGGCCATAGTCCTTGACCGTGGTGCCGCAACCAGAGGTATTGATTACAATCGCATCCAGCCCTTTGCCATCCATCTCAGCCACCCAGGCGTGGATGTTTTTGGCAGCGGTTTTGTGGCTCTCAGCCGTCTTGCCCATGTGATGGGTCAGAGCACCGCAACACCCCGCACCCTCGGCCACCACAACCTCACACCCCAACCTCGTCAGCAGCCGGATCGTGGCGTCGTTGATGTCGGTGTTCAGCGCCTTCTGTGCACAGCCTGTCATCAGCGCCACCCGCTTCTTGCGCGGCTCAACAGGCGCAAAACTCTGTGGATCGTCATTGCGACTGACCGGCGGGATCGTCTTGGGCGCCATGTCCAACATCGCCCGCAGCCGCGCGTCCGGCATCAGCCCCCGCAACGGCCGCCCGATCTTCGCCCCCAACAGCGCCAACCGGAACCGGGTGGGATAGGGCAGGATCTGCGCAAGCACCCAGCGCAACGCCCGATCCGACAGGGGCCGTTTGTAGTTGTCCTCGATGTACTCTCGCGCGTGGTCCACCAGATGCATGTAGTGCACACCCGACGGACAGGTGCTCATACAGGCCAGACAGGACAGGCAACGGTCAACATGTTTGACCACCTTCTCATCCGGCACGCGGTTGTTTTCCAGCATGTCCTTGATCAGATAAATCCGCCCCCGCGGACTGTCCAATTCATCCCCCAGCACCTGATAGGTGGGGCATGTCGCGGTGCAGAACCCGCAATGCACGCAAGACCTCAAAATCTCGTTCGAGCGCTGGATCGCAGGGTCCTGCAACTGCTCTGGCGTAAATGTCGTCTGCATGTCTTACCCCATCAGTCCCGGATTAAAGAGCCCACGCGGATCAAACCGCTGCCGCAACTGCGCGCTAATCGCTGCCAGCGGTACGGGTTCAGGGTGGAACCGCCCAAATGCTTCGAAATCATTCATACCTGCACGCACAAGGCTGACGTGCCCATCGAGTTTGCCAAGCTTTGCCCGCAGGTCGACGCCCTCGGGTGCAAGTGTCCAAATCAGACCACCACCCCAATCCAAGATGTGTTCAAAATCCCAAGTTCCAGCCACCCGAAGCAGGTCCGTCGGCTTTATGGATGTCTTCCAGATATTTCCGGATCGACCGGAAAAAGGCGTTACATCCCGGACAGAACGCCAAAGTAGCTGGTTTTCTTCGGACTCCGAAACGACCTGATCTGGCTTCAGATCCGAAAACAATTCGAGCAACTTACTCACCCGATACTTCACGGAATCTTCAAAACCCTCCACACGAACAAGAGTTCTTGAGACCCCGTTCGGATCCGTCTTGGGTTCAGGCAACCGCGCAGCCCCAGAAACTTCATAAGGTGAGGTCAGCGCGTCCGAGAAAATTTTACTCGCAGCGGTCCATCCACATCCATGCCAAACCAACGTCGCAACTGTTTCGGGCTTGGGCAGCACTTTTAGCGACACTTCGGACAACACACCCAAAGTGCCCCAAGACCCGGCCATCAGCTTGACCAGATCATAGCCGGTGACGTTCTTCATCACTCGGCCACCATTCTTGATCACCTGCCCCGACCCGTCGACATAGCGAACCCCCAACAGGAAATCGCGGCACGCCCCCGCCTGCACCCGGCGCGGGCCCGATACATTGGCGGCCACAACCCCGCCAATCGTCGGCTCACCTGTTGTGCCCAACACCCCGCGATGGTCCATCGGCTCAAACGCCAACCGCTGACCTTCGGCAGCCAGTGCCGCCTCGATCTCGGCCACCGGCGTGCCGGCCTTGGCCACCAGCGTCAAAGCGCCCGGCTCATACAGCTCGATGCCGCTAAGCCCAGCCACACTCAACTCGGCTCCTGGCCCGGTAACACCCCGCGTGCCGCCGCCCACAATCCGCACAGGCTCATTCAATCCGGCCACGATCTCGGCCAGCTGGCCCTCGGTCTCTGGTCTCATTTCATCTTTTCCAAAATACTCTGGGGATTTTGGGGCAAAGCCCCCATCAACGCCTTGATTACTCGGCCGCGATCTTTGCCTCGCGCCGCGTTTCCGTCACCGACAGGGGGAACACCTTCGCCGGGTTGAGCAGCCAGGCCGGATCAAACACGTCCTTCACCGCCATTTGCGCTTCCAGATCTTCGGCCGTGTACTGATGCAGCATCAGATCGCGCTTTTCGACGCCTACCCCATGCTCGCCGGTCAGACAGCCACCCGCATCGACACAGAGCTTCAGAATCTCGGCGCCGAACTCTTCACAGAGTTCCAGATCACCTGGCTTGTTCGCATCAAACAGGATCAGCGGGTGCATGTTGCCGTCGCCCGCGTGGAACACGTTGCCCACCGGCAGGCCGTACTGTTCGCTCAGCTCACCAATCCTGCGCAGGACCATGGGCAGCGACGACACCGGGATTGTACCGTCCAGACACATGTAATCGTTCATCTGCCCCATGGCACCAAAGGCCGATTTGCGCCCCAGCCAGATCTTGGCGCTTTCTTCCGCCGACTGGCTTTCGCGCAATTCAACCGGGTTGTGGCGCTTGGCGATCTCAACGATCTTAGACAGCTGATAGTCGATCTCGGCCTCAGAGCCCTCGACCTCGACAATCAGCAAGGCGTGACAATCGGGATAGCCTGCTTTGGCAAAGTTCTCGCAGGCTTGAATGCATAGCGTATCCATAAACTCGATCGCCACAGGCAGGATGCCTGACTTGATGATGTCGCTGACGCAATGACCTGCAACCTCATTGTCGTCAAACGCGATCAGAACAGGCCGTGCGCCTTCGGGTTTGCGCAGAATCCGCAAGGTGGCCTCGGTAACGACACCCAGCTGCCCTTCGGAGCCACAAATGACGCCCAGCAGGTCCAAACCGCCAGCGTCCAGATGCCCGCCACCAATTTCGACCACGGTTCCGTCCATCATCACCATAGTCACGCCCAACAGATTGTTGGTGGTCACACCATACTTCAGACAATGCGCCCCGCCCGAGTTCATCGCCACATTCCCGGCAATGGCGCAGGCCAGCTGTGACGAGGGGTCGGGGGCGTAAAAGAAATCCTCTTCCTCAACTGCGCCGGTGACGCTCAGGTTGGTGCGTCCTGACTGCACCCGGATGATCCGGTTGGCATAGTCGGTTTCCAGAACGTCATTCATCCGCGCCACGCCCAGGATCACACTATCCGCCGTCGGCAGCGCCCCACCGGCCAGCGACGTGCCCGAGCCACGCGGCACCACCGGCACGCCTTCTTCGTGGCAGATGCGCAGGACGCCCGACACCTCTTGGGTCGAGGCTGGAAGCACCGCCAACATTGGCGGACACTTGTAGGCTGTCAACGCGTCGCACTCATAGGCGCGTGTCTCTGCCTCGTCATGAATGACGGCATCTTCGGGCAACACACGCTGCAACCGCTCAACCAGCCGTGCCTTACGCGCCAGAACGGCCGCGTTGGGTGTGGGCATTTCCATAAGGGATCCTCCAGTTGGTAAAATAATATTACCAATTATGCGATCTGGCAAGTCCAACTGGTAAGTCGTAGGGTCGCGCCATGACCTGGATTGACCGCGCCCTGTTGTTTTCGCCGCTGGATTATGTGGCCGTGACCTGCCTGATTGCCGGATGGCTTTGGATTGGGTGGCGGATCGAAAACCCAACCCCGAGCAAACCTTCGGTCTCGGCGTTGATGGACGCGTTTCGGCGCGACTGGATGACGCAAATGGTGACACGGCAGCCGCGCGTTTTCGACGCGCAACTGGTGGGCAACATGCGTCAAAGCACATCCTTCTTTGCCTCAACCTCGATGATCGCGATCGGTGGTGCGCTCGCGCTGTTTGGCAATACCGAAAGCCTGGCAGGCGTTGCCGAAGATCTGGCCATTGGCAGTGCTCCCGCCATGGTGTGGGAGATCAAGATCCTGATTGCGCTGCTTCTTTTGTCCAACGCCTTCCTTAAATTTGTCTGGTCTCACCGTCTGTTTGGCTATTGCGCGGTGTTGATGGCGGCCGTTCCAAACGACCCCGACGATGTCCACGCCCATCCCCGGGCAGCCCAAGCCGCCGATATTTCGATCACGGCCGCGCGCAGCTTCAACAAGGCGCTCCGCACGATCTATTTCGCGCTGGCCTCTACCGCCTGGATGCTGGGGCCTGTGGCGCTGCTTTTGGCCACTGCCGCGACGCTTGCCATTCTCTATCGACGCGAGTTCGCCTCGCATTCGCGCGGGGTTCTGCTCAAGCTGCCCCCAAACACACAGACGTGACCTGAACCCTCATCGAATTCACGATAAGCTTCGCGCATGAGATATCTGATCCCCGCCCTGTTTCTGGCTGCACCCGCTCTAGCCGACGCGCCTGTTGTCGAAAAAGTCACGGCCCGCGCCAGCGGCGACACTTGGCGATTCGACGTCACCATTCGCCACCCAGATACAGGCTGGGACGACTATGCCGACGGATGGCAGGTTTTGGACATGGACGGCAAGGAGCTGGGGATGCGGGTGTTGCATCACCCACATGTGGACGAGCAACCGTTCACCCGGTCGCTGAGTGGGGTGAAGATTCCCACAGGCACAAAACAGGTGCAAATCCGCGCCCGCGATTCGGTTGGGGGATGGGCAGAGGAATCGACCGTCATCGACCTGCCCTAGGTTCGGTGATACGGCCCGCCCGCCAGAATTGTCGCGGCACGATAGAGCTGCTCGGTCAGCATCACCCGCACCAACATATGCGGCCAGACCATCTTGCCGAACGAGATCGAAAAATCCGCCTCGGCGCGCAGCGACGGGTCGATCCCGTCCGCCCCCCCGACGACCAGAGCCAGATCCTGCCGCCCGGCATCGCGCCACTTGCCAAGCTGTCCGGCAAAATCGGGCGATGACAGAACTTTGCCGCGCTCATCGAGTGTGCAGATCACCGCCCCCTTCGGCAGCGCCTTGCGCAGCAACGCAGCCTCGGCCCCCACACCTGCGTTTTTCTTATCCTCAACCTCGATCACCCGCGCAGGGCCAAGGCCAAGCGCCCGCCCTGTCCGGTCGAACCGGGTCAGATAATCGTCAATGAGGGTTTTCTCGGGTCCGGCCCGCAAGCGGCCGACCACGCAAATGCTGATACGCATGATGTGTCACCCGCCCCAAACACTCAGGGGCGAAAGCGCCTCAGTTCGCCGAGGCGCTGCTACCTTGCGGCAGCCACATCTTTTCCAGCTGGTAGAATTCGCGCACCTCTGGGCGGAAGATGTGCACAACCACATCGCCCGTGTCGATGAGAACCCAGTCGCCGGCATCCTTGCCTTCGACCTTCGAGGTGAACCCGAACTCCTGCTTGATGCGGTCTGTCAGCTTCTCAGCCATCGACGACACCTGACGCGTCGAACGACCTGATGCGATGATCATGTAATCACCAATCTCGGTCTTGCCGCGCAGGTCGATCTGCACAACATCTTCGGCCTTGTCATCGTTAAGAGAAGAAAGGATACGCTCAAGCAGCTTTTCGCTGGTGAGTTGGGACCCGGCCATCACTGCGGCCTGGCCATCGGTGGTTTTGACCACCTCTGCATGCGTTGACAGGACATTGTCCTCCTTTGTTTCGCACATTTGGTTTTCACCCGATTCCCGCCGGGGAATTCCGGCGCCGGGTGCATTTAAGGTAACAACGCCCAGATGACAATTCAATGAACGCAGATAGTGAGCTCACGCAGCTGTGCCCTCACGGCACCGCGAAACCACAGCAGACCTTGATAGACTCACTTTGCGCCTGTATCTGGGGCACATGACACCCGTTTATGCCTCATGCATCTATCTGCAAGACCGCGCCCGCCTGCGCGAGCGGTTCTTTGGGGCTGCCCGCACGGTTCTGGCCCGCCTATAAGCGGCGACCAGCCACCACATTGCCAGCTATTTCCAAACCACGGGAGAGGACCGATGTCCCCCAAGACACTCTATGACAAAATCTGGGATGCGCATGTCGCGCATGAGGCCGAAGACGGCACAACCCTTCTGTATATCGACCGCCACCTGGTGCACGAAGTGACCAGCCCGCAGGCGTTCGAGGGTCTGCGCATGACCGGCCGCAAGGTACGCGCACCGGAAAAGACCATTGCCGTTCCGGACCACAACGTGCCGACCACAGCAGGCCGCGAAGATCCGAGCCAGATGACCGAGGAAAGCCGCATCCAGGTCCAGGCGCTTGACACCAATGCCAAGGAATTCGGCATCCACTATTACCCGATGAACGACGTCCGTCAGGGCATCGTGCACATCGTCGGCCCGGAACAGGGCTGGACCCTGCCCGGCATGACCGTGGTCTGCGGCGACAGCCACACCGCCACCCATGGTGCCTTTGGCGCGCTGGCGCATGGCATCGGCACATCCGAGGTTGAACACGTTCTGGCCACCCAGACGCTGATCCAAAAAAAGTCCAAGAACATGAAGGTGGAAATCACTGGCAAACTGAAGCCGGGCGTGACCGCCAAGGACATCACTCTGGCCGTAATCGGCGAAACCGGCACTGGCGGCGGCACCGGTTACGTCATCGAATATTGCGGCGAAGCGATCCGCGACCTGTCGATGGAAGGCCGCATGACCGTCTGCAACATGGCCATCGAAGGGGGCGCACGCGCCGGCCTGATCGCGCCGGACCAGACCACATACGATTATGTCCAGGGTCGCCCGCACGCTCCCAAAGGCGCTCAGTGGGAAGCCGCGCTTGACTGGTGGAAGACACTCTTCACCGACGAGGGCGCGCATTTCGACAAGGTTGTCACGCTCAAAGGCGAAGACATCCAGCCCGTCGTCACCTGGGGCACCTCGCCCGAAGACGTGCTGCCGATCACCGGCGTTGTCCCCTCGCCCGAGGATTTCGAGGGCGGCAAGGTCGAAGCGGCCCGTCGCTCGATCGAATACATGGGCCTGACACCGGGTCAGAAACTGACCGACATCGAAATCGACACCGTGTTCATCGGCTCGTGCACCAATGGCCGCATCGAAGATTTCCGCGCCGTGGCCGAAGTGGTCAAAGGCAAGAAAATCAAGGACGGCATGCGCGCCATGATCGTTCCGGGGTCTGGCCTTGTCCGCGCCCAAGCCGAAGAAGAAGGCCTAGCCGACATCTTCCGCGAGGCCGGTTTCGAATGGCGTCTGGCAGGTTGCTCGATGTGCCTGGCCATGAACCCCGATCAGCTGTCTGAAGGTGAGCGCTGCGCCGCCACCTCGAACCGCAACTTCGAAGGGCGTCAGGGCTATAAGGGCCGCACCCATCTGGTCAGCCCCGCAATGGCTGCCGCTGCGGCACTTACAGGACGGCTGACAGACGTGCGTGAACTGGTATAAGCTCCACTCAAATATGAATATTTGAGAGGAATAGAGACATGAGTGACTGGCTGAAAATGCTCCTACTGGGGCTTCTATCCATCGTATTTGGCGTGTTCATCTTGGGCGCGCCGGTCGTGGCCTCGATCGCGGTAACCGCGATCACCGGCATTTTGTTGCTGATCAGCGGCGGTTTGCAGGTGGTTGGCGGCTTCACGGTCGAGGGTATGGGAAACAAGATCCTGTCCATCCTGATGGGCGCGATTATGCTGTTCCTTGGCTGGTCATTCCTGGCTCATCCGCTGCAGGGCACCATCTCGCTCGCGATGCTGGTGCTGATCCTGTTCATGGCAGGCGGTATTGCCCGGGTCATCCTGTCGTTCCAGATGCGCGGCACCGCGTATTTCTGGCCGACACTCATCTCAGGCATTCTGTCCATCGTGCTGGCTGGTATCATCTGGACCAACGCGGCGGCTGAACCTGCATGGTTGCTGAACCTGGTCGGAATCCTTTTGGGGATCGAGATGCTGTTCAACGGCTTTGGCCTGCTCTTTGCCGCGCTCTTCATGCGCGGCGCCGAAAAGGACACCGGATCGGCCTGATCTGACACCGGTTCACCGGACAGACCCATGAGGCCGACGAGACGCAAAAAGGTAGTGAATGTCATTCAGTACGCCCTTGCCGCCCGTCGCCAGCCTGTGGGTTGGAGGTGAGCTGAACTGGCTGCACAAACTGTGCCTGGCCAGCTATGCCTATCGTGGGCATGAGGTCGTGCTGTTTTTCATGGCAGACACGGCCCCATCCGTTCCACCCGGGGTCCGCACGGCACCGATCACCGACATCTGGGACCCGGCCCCGGCCGGTCACGCAGATGCGCCTGCTTCGATGCTGTCGGACCTGTTTCGGCTTCACTTGCTGAAAAAGACGGACATGGTCTGGATCGACACTGACATGTTGGCCGTGCGCCCCATGCCGACTGCCGACTACCATTTCGGGTTTGAACCGACAGGTTCGATCAACGGAGCTGTTTTACGTCTTCCAAAGGCATCCAAAGCGCTGAACAAGCTGCTCGAATGGTTTGATGACCCAGAGTGGATTACGCCTTGGCTCGGCGAAAAAGACCAGGCTGAGATCGCAAAGGCTCCACCAGGCAAGCGATTGCTGCGGGCCTTCGAACTTAGACGCCCTGCGGTTGGCCCACGGGCCCTTGCTTACACACTTCGCAAATGCGGCGAGCTCAAACACGCTCAAAAGCCAGATGTCTTCTACCCGTTGCGCGGCGTCATGACCGACGTTCTGTTCAGCGGACACTGTCACCAGGACAACTGGCTGACCGAAAACACTTTGGCGGTGCATCTCTATGACTCGATGGTCCGCCTCTATCACAAACGACACAGACCTCAAAAACACAGCTTCATCGCCCGTACGGCACATCAGATCGGCTTTGATCTGAGCGGGCTGAAGCACCAGAAGCAAGGAAACCTCTAATGGAAAAGTTTGAAAAACTTCACGGCATCGCGGCTCCCATGCCCCTCGTCAACATCGACACTGACATGATCATCCCCAAGGTGTTTCTGAAGTCGATCCAGCGCACCGGCTTTGGTGTGAACCTGTTTGACGAGATGCGTTATAACCGCGACGGCACCGAAATCGCCGATTTCGTGCTGAACAAGCCGCAATACCGCAGCGCCGAGATTCTGGTGGCGGGCGACAATTTTGGCTGCGGTTCGTCGCGCGAACACGCGCCTTGGGCGATTGCCGATTTCGGCATCAAATGTGTGATCTCGACCAGCTTTGCCGACATCTTCTTCAACAACTGCTTCAAGAACGGCATCCTGCCCATCGTCCTGCCCCAGGAACAGGTCGACGTTCTGATGGCGGATGCCGAAAAGGGTGAAAACGCGCGTATGACCATCGATCTGGAAGCGCAGGAAATCACCACCTCGGATGGTCAGGTGTTCTCCTTTGACGTGGACGCGTTCAAAAAGCACTGCCTGCTCGAAGGTCTCGATGACATCGGCCTGACCATGGAGAAAGCCAGCTCGATCGACACCTTCGAAGCACAGGCCGCACAAGCCCGTCCCTGGGTTTGATTCAGGTCTCAAATCAAGATCAATGATTCCAATCACTTGGGCCGCATTTCGATGCGGCCCATTTGCGTTTTGCGGTCCCCGCCACAAATTCCACAACATTTAGTGCCTGCCGGGTGCTTTGCCCCATTTCTGCACCACCAATGATGCAAAGACGCACCAGTCTTGCCATCTTTTCGCCTGAAATCAGGTATTTCGTGGGTCGGTGACTTGAGCGGGTGACCAAATGGCGGCACAAATGGGGCCAAAATGAGGCACAGACCCTTCGGGGTTTGATCAAGTTGGAACAAAGGCTCGGCAACGCATCGGCCTGTCCAGTTTGAAGGGATCGGACAGTGATTGCACGCATCACGGGCGCGGCTTTGCGCGGGATATTGGTGGCCTTGATGGTGGTCACGCCCGCGTTGTATTTGCCGGGCTATACAACGAATTCTCCTGAGATCGTGGTTCTGCTCGCGATCCTTGCATTCGTGCTGACTTTTGCCGAGTACAACTCGACCTTTCCCAGCTTTATCGAATTCCGCGATGCCCCGCCCCTGAACCGCTTGCGGTTCATCGCGCTGATGTCGATGGTGGTCTTGCTGACACTGATCTGCAAACACAAATACGCCCCCACCAATGTCACCACGCTGTTTGCCGGGATGGGCGTTTTGATCGCGCATCTGGTTGATTTCCCGTTCTCACCTGTTCGCCTGGTTGTTCTGATGCTGCCAGACCATGCGACTTTGAACACCGTCAATTCAGTACGCATTGCGGCGGGCGTGTCTTACGTTGTGGCGCTTGCCACTGTTGCTGCATTCTATATCGCCATCCGGGTACGTGGCTGGCCGATTGGAAACGGCGCGTTCAATGTTTGGATCAATCTGCCGCTGTTTGACCCAACCACTGGCGGTGACGTGGTCTCGCGCCTGCAACGCGATGGTCGGATCAACGTGGTCCTGGGCGTGTTGCTACCGTTCTTCATCCCCGCGCTGGTCAAGGCGACGTCCGATTTGGTCAACCCGATTATGCTCGACAACCCGCAAACGCTGATTTGGACAATGAGCGCATGGGCTTTCCTGCCCGCCTCGATGATCATGCGTGGCATGGCGATGCTGCGCGTTTCGGACCTGATCGAAGAAAAGCGCCGTCGCGCCTATGCCAACGCCGAGGCCGTGCAAACCGCATGAGGTGGCTGCTGCTTGTGCTGGCCCTGTTGCCGAGCATAGCCACAGCCGAGCCCCTGCGTATAGCAAGTTTCAACACAGAACTGTCTCGCGATGGCCCCGGCCTGCTGCTACGCGATCTGCAAAAGGGCAAGGACAAACAGATTGCCGATGTTGTAGCGGTCATAGGCGAAACCTCACCCGATATTCTGGCCCTACAGGGCGTGGATTGGGATCATGACGGGCTGACGCTGGATGCTCTGGCCAGTGCCTTGGCCGACGCCAGCTCCCCCTACCCCCACCGGCTGGCCTTGAAACCCAACAGCGGGATGATGACTGATCTGGATCTGGACGGAGACGGTCGCCTGGGCGGACCGGGGGACGCCCAAGGGTATGGCAAATTCACAGGTCAAAACGGCATGGTCATCCTGTCGCGCTATCCCATTGACCACGCCGAAGTGCAGGATTTCTCGACACTTCTGTGGAAAGACCTCCCTGGCGCGCGTCTGCCCCAACGCAATAGCGCCCCCTTCCCGTCCCAAGCTGCGCAAGACATACAACGCCTGTCCTCTGCCGGGCATTGGGTCGTGCCGATTGAAACCCCTGTGGGTCGCATTCACCTGCTGACATCCCAGGCCGGACCGCCCGTGTTCGACGGGCCTGAGGATCGCAACGGGCTGCGCAACCGGGACGAAAACCGCTTTTGGACGCTGCTTCTGGACGGCACACTTGGCCTTGCCCCGCAAAACCGCTTCGTTCTGCTGGGCGGCACCAATCTGGACCCTTGGGACAGTGACGGCTATGGCGAGGTGGTGCAGGGCCTGCTTGACGACCCGCGCCTGCAAGACCCCGCCCCCACCAGCGACGGGGCGGCAGAGGCACCCGACCAAGGGCACCGCAGCCCCAATGCCACTGACACGGTTGAGTGGGAGGGCGTCGGCAGGTTGCGGGTCGATTACGTCCTGCCGTCCCGCGATTGGACCGTTCAGGCCTCGGGTGTCTATTGGCCGGCCAAAGGCGAGCCAGACCATGAGACAGCTCTAGGTGCCAGCCGCCATCGCTTGGTTTGGGTTGACCTGACCGCCAAGGAGTGAAGCCGGAATGGCCGATGCCAATGCTTGCTCCACCGGCGTCTCTTGAAACTCCGGCAACAACTCGTGAAACCGCGTCCCATCCAGACTGTGAGCGGTGCGCCACAAATAGCTCATCTCGGCCAAGCACCGCGCCATCGGCCAGACCGGCTGCAACATCTTGATCGGCAACCAGTTCATTCGCTTGATCGCCACATCACGACCCAGGAGGACGCCCAGATGCTGCGCCAGTTCCAAGCCGCTTGCGGTGTAACCCGGAAACGGCACATCGCAGAACCGGGGCAGGTCATGCCGCATCTCGGCAAGTTGCACCGCGGCGCGACACAGGTCCGGCAGATAGACCCAGCTGTGATCAATATTGGGATCGCCCGGATAGACGAACCGCCCGCTAGACAGCTTCTTGGCCATGATCATGTCGAACCAATTGCCCGAGGCTTGGGTGTCGATGAAGTCCCCCGCCCGCAAGATGATCGTCCGCACGCCGGACTCGGCATAGGCGCGCTCCATCTCAACCCGAATGCGCCCCAGCGGGTTCTGCGCCTGGTGCGGTGTGGCCTCAGACCAAGGCGCGGGTGTGTCGGCGCCAAAGACATAGATGTTGCCCGGAACAAACACGGTGGCATTGCTCAGTCGCGCCGCCTCGATCACTTGCGCATGCAGCCGGGGTACCTGCTTGGCCCAATCGGGATAGGCCGGGTTCCAGCCATTCACGATCACATCGACACCTTGAGCAGCCAGGTTCAGACTGTCGCGTTTGCGATCAAAGGTTTTGACGGTCCACCCGGCGGTCCAAAATTGCTCGGCAGCATTGCGGCCAAATCGGCCTGTAGCGCCCAGAATAAGTGCGGTTCTGGTCATGGAAATCCTCCTTAGCTTGGCACAAGGGTATCCATTCACTTGGGCAGTATGAATTGCCCTAGAATGCAGATCGTGTATTCACTCGTGAATGGACGATACACTCACCTCAACCGACTGGACCCTGATCCAAAGCTTCGTCGCCGTTGCCGAACACGGCTCTCTCTCTGGTGCGGCCCGCGCATTGGGCCGCAGCCAACCCACTTTGGGGCGGCAAATTCAGGCGCTTGAGACGTCGCTTGGCGTATCCCTCTTCGACCGCCACGCCCGCGGGCTGAGCTTGAGCGACACCGGCAGCCGCCTGCTCCCACTGGCGCAACAGATGCACGAGGCCATGCAGGCGTTGACCCTGACGGCAGCCGGACAGTCCAAGGACTTGAGCGGCACAGTGCGCCTGACCGCCTCTGTCTTCATGTCCCATCATGTGTTGCCTGACATACTGGCCAGGATCCGGCAAACGGAACCGCAGATCCAACTGGAACTGGTCCCAACAGATGCCACCGAAAACCTGCTCTACCGCGAGGCCGACATTGCCATCCGCATGTACCGCCCCAGGCAGCTCGACATCATGGCGCAACGCGTAGGCAGCATCGAACTCGGCGCCTATGCCGCGCACAGCTATCTTGACCGCAAAGGGCACCCAGAAAAGATCGAGGATTTGTTTGACCACGACATTGTTGGCTATGACGCCAACGATCTGATCATCCAGACAATGCAAGAAATGGGTTATTCGGTGAGCCGCTCGCAATTCCCGGTGCGCTGCGACAACCAAAGCGCCTATTGGCAGCTGGTGCGCGCGGGCTGTGGCATCGGGTTCTGCCAGACATCCGTGGCCGACGCAGACACGACAGTTGCAAAGCTTGACCTGGACCTGAACATTCCCCCGCTCGAGGTCTGGCTTGCCGCGCCCCAAGCGATGCACCAGACCCCGCGCATTCGCAGGGTCTGGGATTTGTTGGTGACAGAGCTATTGGCCGTTCAGGACGGCAAGTCCCCGGTGTAAGCGCCACGCGGCGGATAGTTGTTTTCCAACGCCCATTTGATGCCACCCAGCATGTCCGCCGTTGAAGGCCGCGCAAACGGCGTCGTCTGCTGCCAGCCGAAATACAGCGTCCGGTCTGGTGCGATGTAGAAATGCCCCGGCTCTGCAAACAGGTCTGCCTCGGCCGAATCCGGGCGCTTGGACGAAATCCACAGCCCCCAATCCTCATGCGCGGCTTTGAGCGACAGCTCATACCCCACGCGCAGCTTCGACGTACCCGCCTTTTCAACCGTCTGCTCGGCACGATCCTTGGTGTCGGTGCTGATCATCACCACCTCGATCCCCTGCGCCGCAAAGTCATCCAGCGCCGCCTCGACCTCGGCCATCTGGCGAATGCAGATCGGGCAATGCAGGCCCCGGTACACGATCACCACGGTCCCATTTTCCCCGTGATTCTTATCCAGATCAAAGGTCCCTTGACCCAAAGTTTCAATTGTTAGCGCAGGAACCTGTTTTCCCGGTGTCAGCATCATCAATTTCCCTTGTTTTTGCCGGGATCGTCACATTGACCCCTCTGGCTGCACACGCTAGGCCCATTGCGACAGAACGCAAGGAGAGCCCCGATGTCCAACCCCTCGCTCCTCATCCTTCCCGGTGATGGAATTGGCCCTGAAGTCATGGCCGAAGTGCGCAAAATCATCACTTGGTTCGGCGACAACCGTGGTCTTCAATTTGACGTGAGCGAGGACCTGGTCGGCGGTGCAGCCTATGACGCGCATGGTGCCCCCCTCTCGGACGAAACGATGGCCAAGGCGCAAGAGGCCGACGCCGTCCTGCTGGGTGCCGTGGGTGGCCCCAAATATGACGATCTGGATTTTTCGCTGAAGCCCGAACGTGGCCTGCTGCGCCTGCGCAAGGAAATGGACCTCTATTCGAACCTGCGCCCGGCGCAGTGCTTTGATGCGCTGGCCGACTTCTCGTCATTGAAAAAGGACATCGTCGCCGGTCTGGACATCATGATCGTGCGCGAGCTGACCTCGGGCGTCTACTTTGGCGAGCCGCGCGGCATCTTTGAAGAAGGCAACGAGCGCGTGGGCATCAACACCCAGCGTTACACCGAGTCCGAAATCGAACGTGCGGCCCGCTCGGCGTTTGAACTGGCGATGCGCCGGGGCAAAAAAGTCTGCTCGATGGAGAAGGCCAATGTAATGGAATCCGGCATCCTGTGGCGCGAAGTTGTGACCCGCGTGCATGCCGATTATCCCGAAGTGGAACTCAGCCACATGTACGCCGACAACGGTGCCATGCAGCTGGTCCGCGCGCCCAAACAGTTCGACGTCATCCTGACCGACAACCTGTTCGGCGACATCCTGTCCGACTGCGCCGCCATGCTTACCGGCTCGCTCGGCATGCTGCCGTCCGCCAGCTTGGGTGCACCCATGGCCAATGGCCGCCCCAAGGCGCTGTACGAACCCGTACACGGCTCGGCACCCGACATCGCGGGCGAAGGCAAGGCGAACCCGATCGCCTGTATCCTCAGCTTTGCCATGGCGTTGCGCTATTCGTTTGATAATGGCGCCGAGGCGGACCGCCTTGAAGCTGCCATCGAAAAAGTTCTAGCCGATGGCGCCCGCACCGGCGACCTGCTGGGCGAAGAGGGCGTGACCCCGCTCTCGACCTCGGAAATGGGCGACACCATCGTCGCTGCTCTGAACGACAGCCTGTAATCCAGGTTTAGCCCGCGTCGGATACTTCTGGCGCGGGCAGCTCCTCGATCGCGACCATGTGGTGATGCGAGACGCGTTCAACATGATGGAGCGCCCGCTGCAACCAACGCAAGGCGTCGGTATGCGCAAACACCTGATCAAGTGAATACAGCCCCGCGTGCTCGCTCAACATCATCGCCCGGCGATGACGCTTGCGACGCTGTTCGACCAGATGCCCCAATCGCTCGACCCGTAACACGTTGCGCGAGGTGCCCAGATTGTCCGCCGACCGGCGCAGCAACGCGCCCGCGGCCAAAGCCGGACGTCGCAAGATCGGATCGCCCAACAAATCAGCAATGCGTTCTGTCTGCGCACTGCGCTCTAACAGCCGCGACAGGTGATCCAACTGGTGCAACATCGCGGCATAGGCCAGTTCGTCCTCAGCGTTGTCCTCGGCCAAGCGGACGTCTGACAGAAATTCTTGCAGCTCGGCCAAGCCGTCCCGGCACGACTGCAACGCGGCGAGCGGGCGATAATCCTGCTCAGGTGCCATCGCAGCCCCCAAGGCGCGAAATTGACGCTCAGCGATCAAAGCCATCGCACTGCGTGCGGCCAACAAGGCAGACCGCCCATCGCTAAGCAGCCCTCGGTCCAGTTCAAACAGCCGCTCGGGGTGTCTTTCCGGCAAAACCTGCGCGATGAAGGCTGCGAACCGTGGCGTAATCGGCAGAAACAGCCCCGCCCCGACCAGATTGAACCCGGTGTGAAACACCAAAAGCGCGGTCATCTCATCGGTGCGGATCGCCAATTCCTCTAACCCGCCCTTCACCAATAACAACAGCGGAAAGGCCACGGCCGAAGTCACGATGTTGAAGATAAGATTGGCCAGTGCAGTCTGCCGCATGGACGTCGACCCACCCAGGGCCGCCAGCAAAGCGGTAAAGGTCGTGCCAATGTTCATACCAATGACAATCGTCGCCGCCTGCACCAATGTGATCGCCTGCGCCGACAGCATCACCAGCGCCAAGGCCATCGCCGCACTCGACGATTGCATCAGAATGGTGACCACCGCGCCAATCCCGGCCAAGGCCAGCAAGCCGCCCAGGCTCGCGCCAGGCAGCATATCCGGGGTCAAATGCTCGGTCAGGTCACCCATACCCGTCTGCATCAGGTCGATCCCGATCAGCACCAAACACAAGCCCGACGCAACGCGCCCCACCCGCGCCAAGGCACCGCGCCCCAACAGATCGACCAGCGCGGCGGGAAACAGAACGGCCATTGCTATGGTTCCCAATTGCAGCTTCAGCCCTAGCAACGACACCAACCAGCCCGTTGCCGTCGTCCCGATATTGGCGCCATAGATCACGCCCAAAGCCTGCGCCATACTCAGCAGCCCAGCCCCAACAAACCCGACGATCATGACGGTTGTGGCGCTCGATGACTGCACGATGGCTGTCATCAGCGCGCCTGTGCAAACCCCGCGAAACGGAGTCGTCGTGAACCGCGTCAGAACCTCACGCAGGTTGCTTCCGGCGGCAGATTTCAAGGCGGCGGTCATGATCTCCATGCCGACCAGAAACATGCCGATGCCACCAACCAGAAAATAGAGGTTCCCGCTCATGTCCGCTCCCCGTTTTGCCTTACGTTTACAATCAAGCCACCCATGCACAAGAGGCGCGAATTTCGCCAGCGTCTTAACGAATCCCCTTGCGCAAGCCAAACTGCGAGTATAGATCACGCGCCACGGTCGGAGTGTAGCTCAGCCTGGTAGAGCACTGTCTTCGGGAGGCAGGGGTCGGAGGTTCGAATCCTCTCACTCCGACCAATAAATTAAGGCGCCCAAGGGCGCCTTTTTGTGTTTAAGACAGTGCTCCGAGGTTCATTGAACCTGAGCCTAGTCAAACTCCAACGCGCTAGCGACCTTGCGGAGGTGTTCCGGACTGTAGCGCGCATAGACGGACGCCGTGATCCGCGGATCCGAATGGCCGAGAAACTGGGCGATCTCCTCTATGGCTATGCCTGCCTCGGCCATGTGAACAGCGGCCGTGTGCCGTAGCACGTGAGGCGAGACATCTAGCAATCCAGCATCGACTGCGGCCGCCTTGAAGCCCTTCTTGATGGACTTTACCGGGCCGCCTGCCCATTCAATGACGTAGTTCGTTCTTGATTAGCTTTTCAAAGCCGTGATCGGCCAGCCGATCACCCTTGAGGTTCTGCCACCCGAGCTTGACGACATCAGACCGTGCGCAGGCGGTGTACAGCATCAGCGTGACCGCTGTATGCGCCACAGAGCCCGCCTTGTGATACTCAAAGAACTTTTGCAGCTCATCCTCTGTCCAAGTGTGGAACCCTTGCTTGTTGGTCCGCATTTTCTTGATCCCAGCCGTTGGATTGGATGTTCGCCACCCGATCTCAACAGCGTGGTTCAAGAGCATCTTGAGCATCCGCAGGCGATTGTTGCGCGCGGATGGCCGATCTGTCAGCGGTTCCAGCAACTTGATCACATGTTGCCGCTTCATTTGCTTCACAAGCCTATGGCCATGATCCTCTCGCAATCGCTCGATTTCCCGCCGATAGGTTGATTTGGTGCTGTCTTTCAGCGACACAAATTCAGGGCTTTTGTAGTACGAAACGGCAAGCGCATTGACGGTGCCTCGTTTGGTGCCCTGTCCGCCAATCTCTTGCGACTTGTAGCCGCTCAGGGCCCTCTCATAATTTCGACGGAACTCATTCGAGCCATACTCGCCGTGAATTTCAGTCGAGAAACCCTTTTTGCGAAACCGGTAGCGGCGCTTTTGGTGGCGATCAAAGTATGCGGTAATGCCCGGAAACTCGCGTTTGATCCGACGAGACATCAGAGATCGCCCCAAGTGTCTTCCTCATCCTGTGAGGGCAGTGCGGCCGCGCAGGTGTAAAGCTCAGTCACCAACCAGAGGCGACGAGAACCCACACAACGCGGTTTCGGCATTGCACCGGTTTCGACAAGCTCAGAAAACTTGCCGGGCGACAGGTTGAGCATGGCGGCGGCGCTGGACTTGCTGACGCAAATCGCGGGAATACTGGATTGAATTGGGTTACTGGACAACTTCATTCCCCGGTGGATATGCCCCGGCGAGGAAAAGGAAAAAACCTCACCGGGGCCGTCAAGGATGCTGGCATGTCGACAGCCAGACATCCCGCTACATGTGGCATCAGGCACAACCAAACCTCGCCACACGTTTGATAAGGGCGCAGCTCACAGCGCCCTTTGCTTATGCGGATGGGCTCATGTACCAGCCGCGATGATCGGTGAAGCCCGCGCCGAAATCCATGCGGACTTTGTATTCGATGCCATCCACCTCGAAGCCCTCGCGCGTAAAAAGCTGAGGCCCAGCCACACCGTCAAGGTAGGCGTGCTGCAAACCATCGGGAGCACCGGGGGCCGCGCACACATACCATGCGCTTGCGCTGGTCAGGCGGGGCTCTACGAGCAGTTTCAGCTTGCCAGCGAACGGGTTAGCATTTACCACCTCGCTTGCCGCGATTTCGGTTAGGACTTGCTCAGCGAGCGTTTCCAGCTCAGGCGGCACCACAAGGAATGTCGGGACCACATTGATTGCCTCACCCGCAATGCCGGTCTGGCGGCGCATTGCGACCCGAGCGGTGCCAAGGCTAGCGACTGACAGGGTTGCCGACGCTTGCGCAAGGTTCCCGTGATCCGCATGGAACAGGGTTTTGCCATCCGAAAGCTTAGGCCCGAGCCCCGCGTTTTCTTCCAGCAGCCCGGCGAACAGTTTGGCCTCAGTATTGGCCGCACCTTGGCCCAGCAGCGGGAACATGTTCGAAAACACGTCGAGATCATCATTCACGATGGCTTGGCGCGTGATCCCGAAAATTTTGCCATAGGTTTTCACCGCAAAGGTTTCGTCGCCTTCCTCAATCGTCCCGGCCTTGAATTCGCCTTGCTCATTCACTTCCTCAAGATCAGGGCCAGCGGAAACTTTGACGGAATGCAGCGCCCGAAAATTGGACGCGGCGATTTCGCGGCTGGTCTGTTTGATGGCCGATTGCGAAGCCTCATAAGCGCTCGACAAGGACATGTTGCCCACATCCCGCAGGATGTTGGGGAAGTCGCTGGTTCCATGCAGCGCCATCTCCACCCGTGAGGCGACAGAGGCCATAGCGGTGCTTTTGCCGTTTTGCTGCAAACAGATGTCAGCGATCTCCGACAGCGATGCGCCCGCAAACTCACGGCCCATTGTCGGCTCATGCGCCCGGTTCACGCGCGAGTAGATGCCATCGGCAACCTTGCGGGCGAAGCCATCACCGCTATCCCAAGAGTGGCCGACTGAATTTCGGCCATAATAAGATTCATCAGACGTGCGGCGCGTGACAGGGGCGGACTGCGCTGCAAGTTCGCTCAGTACAAATGTTTGGGCGGCTTCGAAAGTTACGCCCTCATTGATCCACCCCTCTAGCCGGGATTGCGCATCTACACGCTGTGCAAGCGGCTGCATTGCCAAGTTTGTAAGCGCTGTTACACGTTTGAGTTCTTTGCGGGGGTCGCTACGGTCCGCTGCGCCCATTACCGGCGAAAGGCTGGGGGGCGTTGCCGTGGTTTCGGGGGTTTCAGTTTGAACTGTCGATTGGTTTGCCATTATTTTTGCCTTTGAAAAGTCGTTGATCCAATGGTTTTGAACTGACATTTGGATCAGGTTTGAAGGGGAGTGTGCATAGGCCCGGTAATCAAATTCCGCCGGGCTCGTTTGTTCGCCATCGGGCAACGCAACGTTTGCGAAGCCTGCCGCGACCGCCTCTTCCGGCGTGAACCAGCTCTCAGCAGTCATGATTTGGCGGATTTCGCTGATCGGCTTGCCTGACCGTTGTGCATAGATTTGCGCTACCGCGTCAGAAATCTTGTCCAGACTATCCGCAACCCGCCGGTGCTCCCCACTGGTGCCGCGATAGCTAGTAATGTCCTGTGAGGGATCGTGGATCATTAGAACCGATCCGGCGGACATTTCGATCCGGTCGCCAGCCATCATGATCACCGAAGCCGCACTTGCGGCGATGCCCTGAACGATGATCGTCTTATGGCCGGGATAATCAGAAAGAACCGAGTGGATAGCAGTTCCGTCAAAGGCAATGCCGCCGCCAGAGTTCAAACGGATGCGGATAGGGCCTGAAAGCAATGCGAGAGCGTCGGATACAGTTTCAGCGTCAAAGTCGATGCCGACGACGCCATTTAGGGCTAGTTCATGCATCGTGCTTCTCAGCAAAGTCGAGAACATCGGAAACCTGCGATTGTTTCCCCGCCTCAATCACTCCACGCAATACGCTAGTGACATTGAACAGGATCGCACGAACTTGGTGTTCTTTCCGATCTTCAATTCTCTCGGCACATTCAACAAGCGATCCAGCGAAGTGTTCCGAGCCATACCAGAGCTCACCTTGATGCATAGTCGCATCAACTGTTGTCACGTGCCAAGTGTCATTTGATTGAGCCAGAATTCCGGCCAAGCCACCATCATACTTCGCGCACGCGTTAAGGATGCTATTTTGAGCAATCGCTGACGCGGCCATAGGTGGCAAGCCATCATACCGTTTGCTGATTTCAGGCTCTTTGGCCTTGTCGGGAGATTTGTACTCCGACAAATTCACCATCACTTGAAGCCTCAGAGCGTCTTCAAGCGTGTAGTCCGTCCAACGCGAATGAAGCTTTTCACCGGGCGGAACGGAAAACTGTTCTCGATCCATAAAAGGAAGTTGATCTCGCCGCTTGTAGTTTTTGAACTGTGCTGCATCCAAGCGCACGCAGCTCAAAAGTTCATTTAGTCTCATGGGTTTTTCCTCAAAAAGTGTCACTTGACACTCTTTAGATAGGGCTTGATCAAAAAGGTGTCAAGTGACGCCTTTCCGTTTTCAGAGATTAGTTTGGGACGATACCCACGACACCAGTGACTTCATCGGCCAAAATGACAATCTCTCTTGCGGCCCGTTGAAGTGCCGCTCGCCCTTCAAACGTTACCTCGCCCTCAGGGGCGTACAGGGCCAACTCCACAAGGTTGGCGAGGGTTTTGAGGCGTTCCGCAGAAGAGGCAAATTCAAGCTCAGGATGATAGGTCATAGCGAAGTTCCTTGGTTTGTTGTTTGTTGTCGCGAACCTTAAAAGGTGATACCTTTGGGTCACACTGACAGGATTAGATCAAAATGATCTAAGATCAATAGGAAAAGATCAAAGTGAGCGAAAAATATCATCCGACAGGCAGGCAGATCGCTGCAGCACGAACTCTAATTGGCATGTCGCAGCCGGATTTAGCGGATGCGGCAAACATCTCGGTGCCGACACTTCGCCGGATGGAAGCTAGCCCCGGTGAAGCAACAGGGCTGGCGAATAACGTGGCAGCGGTTCAAGCGGCGCTTGTGGCGGCGGGCATTGAATTCATTCATCCAAACGGCGGAGGTGCTGGCATTCGCCTCACTGGCGCATAGTCGCGGTGCATTGGCCGCCTAGCGGCGGCAAACTCTTTCGATGAAGGGGGAAGAATTGCTTCGGGCGCACTCGGACCACGGCATGAATGCAGGATTTTTAGCGGCTGTTGATCCCAAGTTGGGACTAGCGGTGCCGATTTGGGACTAGGCTGGGACTAGCGAAATCAAGGGCTTCTTGGAGAAAACTTGTAATATCAATAACTTAAGTTGCAATCTGGGATTAAGGGATCATTGGGACTAGTATTCCGGGGCTCTCTATGGGCGAGCGCCAATAATACACAAGCGAAAAGATCATGTATAACTTTCGGTTTTCTTCACATTAAGGGGATTACTAGTCCCTTAGTCCCAAATGGGGAAAATACGAGGAAAAGTGATGCAAAAACAGCAAGTTGAAGTTGGGATTAGCAAATTCCACTAATCCCAACTAGTCCCAGATCAGGCTTGTTAATCCCAAATGGTTTATTCCTTGAACCAGCACCTTCCGGACTCGCGATGCGCATCGCTTTTCGGGCTAAACAATCAAGCCTTTAAAAAACAACAACAACCCAAACCTGCAGGTATTATTTTACCTCAAATACAGAACTTACATGCGGCGCGAATTACCCGCATGATGCAATGTCACCGGAAGGACCCAAGATGCTCACTCGGATTAAAAGTGCGACCCAAAAATTTGATAACGGCAAAATACCCCCCCAGCTCCTCCACCCCCATCGGATGGCACCCCCAAAATGCGTCGTGAACAAATCGCCTGTCTGCTCAGATGCAAATTTACCTCTCGTGCTTGGCTTTGCTCTCAGAAGCCGGAGAAGTGAAATCAAAGGCGCGGACACCGTTGTTAGCTCCACAATTGAGACAAAGTCGCCAGTCCCACCTTGTCTCGACCTGTCTCGGTGATAGTGGGATGGGACACGGGAGAGGGACACCCCCCGTAGGGGGGTGCCCTCCTGTCCCGTTCTACACCCCAAGGACTTGCCTCTGTCTCATTTTCAAATGCTACTAACAACCCAATGGTCCATATCGCCTGATCCAGCGACGCCGGAACACCACACTGGCCTCGAACAATCTGGGCGAACAAGCGTTCACCTTGGCCAGACCCTAAAAGATAGTCGGGCCACAAAGCGAAATTTGCCACCTGAGCCGCAGAGAAGCACCTCAGAGCACCGCAAGGCCCTTTAGAGCACCCCCCACGCCGCGCATTGTTCCCGCCCTCAGAGAGTCCCTCAACGACTCACCTGATTGAAGTGCTGAGTTTGGGCCGGTAGTGGCGGCAGGAATGACTTCCAGCATTTAGAGTGCGGCGCAATTTCCTTGCTGCGTGGCAATTGCAATGCCCCTGAGGTCCCCCTTCCGAACGGTAGGCACCATGGCCTATTTCCCATTCGGTTTGACCGCCCTGTGAGCTAGTTAAGACCCGAAGCCCGGCGCTCAAGGCTCTCAAGGCTCTCAAGGCTCTCAAGGCTCTCAAGGCTCTCAAGGCTCTCAAGGCTCTCAAGGCTCTCAAGGCTCTCAAGGCTCTCAAGGCTCTCAAGGCTCTCAAGGCGAGTGGCGCAGAGGATTGCACTACGCAAACACTAAACCTTCCAGATTTTTGTTCTGGCTAGCTCGGATAGCCGCATCGTATTGAGGCGGATAACATCCGAGTCCAGCATATCAACTTCCTCCAATATGTCAGGAAGCTTATAACCGCGCTCCTTTAGTATTTCCTTTTTCTGTTTAAATTTGTTGGTGGAAAGCATCTCGTTGGTTTTCGAATCCACCAGCATTAAGTTCCCAAGCTGGCCAATTAGGTCATCGGATTCCCCATCTTTTGCACTCGATTGAGGCAGTAGATGTTCTATTGTCAAATCATCAGTTTCGCCGATGTAAGGCTGGCTTTCGAACAGCGCGACCTTTTTGAGAACGTACTGTACAAGCGCCTTCTGTGAGGAATGGCTCTTTGTGTAAATGATTTGCTCGAAGCCCGCGTCGAACTCTGAGGTCGGCACTTCCCGTTCCCGCAGCTTCCCAACCAAGTCAGCTATAGCCTTTCCAACTTCGTTGCTATCACTGGCTGCAAAAACCTGACGGCCAAACGACGAGTACATACCCGAAATGCCGCCAGACGACCTTGAAGATGTCACCGCGTTGAAAGAAAAGTGAAATTTTTCGATATTTGCCAGCGCATTACGCAACACTTTGTATTTGATCACGCCATCCTTGTATGCCCTGATCAGTGACAGCATTCCTGGCGTCGGCTGAACGACTTTGAATGTTCGCATTGCCGCCAGCGAGCGGGAAACGTCCTTTTCGGGCTTATCCCACCCATAGTCAGTGTCGAAAATCGAACGCCAAAGATCAGAATCAGACAGCAGTCGATTCAGGTGTGCCTTTGCATTCTTCTTCGTAACTGCCTCTTTGAACTTTTGGAATGTCTTTGCCTTTGTGACAAAATCGTATCTAGATTGCCATGAGTGAACTATGAAGGTGTCTGGGTCTAAAGGCATCGGAGCACTCGAGATAGTATCCAAAACCTTACCCCACTTTAGTTTCGACTGATCAACGCCAGCCTCGGGTTTGACAAACTTTGTAAAATGGTTTCGAAGCAAATCTGACAATGCGAGGTCCTTTCCTCGCGTATTCAACGTTTCAAAGATCAGGTACGCATCGTCTTCGTTGTCCAGCGTGACCAGAATAACGTTCAAATCAAAAACTGTATCCCTGACCCTTGACAGCCAATCTGTTGCATCCTGCACATTTTCGTCTTTTGTCTGTTCCTTGTTGCCTAAAAATTCGCTGATCGCATGGCCGATTTTTTCATTAAATATTCCAAACGCCTTTTGGATCGCCTCCTCTTCACGCCCGATTTCATACGGAGCCTCTGCAGGGCCGTTCTTCAGAATTTCCTCCTGAAGATAAGGAAATGATGTCTCAGTTTGCAGCACGTAGACGGTTTGGTTTTCGCGGTCCTTTTGCTCAACAAATGCCTGCAATCCGTCCGCAAGATCAATTTGATCTAGTGATTTGAAGCCCTCGCGGATCGCGCAAAGAAGAATTGTCAGCGTTGTCAATCGTTGCTGACCATCCACAACAGCCAGTGAAGACCGACCCACCGTATACACGACCATAGAGCCGATAAAGTAGGCCTCGGACAGATTTTCGATGATGTCTGACCAAAACTCGTTGACGTGGTCCGGCTCCCAAGAGTACGCCCTCTGGAACCTTGGAATTAGAAATGTGCTGCCCTTCAAAAGCTGATCAATTCTCTTGTCTTGGGATTCGATCTTCAATTTTTCGCTGCCTTTTGATGAATTTCTTTTTCAGCAGCAGGTTAACCTCCGGTTGAGACCAATACAACCAAATCGTGTGAGGTGATGGTGGGTCCGAGCACCTCACTCCTTTGGGTTTGTAACCGTTCTTACCGTTCTCGCACCTTTGCTCAATCCTTCAGTGCCCAAACCAGATTGTCGCGCACCGAAACCAAGCCTTTGCCCTTTAGAACCTCAACCTCGCGATTGAATACCCGCCGGTGGGTTTCTCGTTTGTCCGAGGCGGATAGCTGACCGCCCGCAATGCTCGCTTCCATCCATTCCTTGTGCGGCACGCAGGGGGTGCCGGGATAGCGTGGATCGCGCAAAACTTCACCGCGCTCTACAAGCAGCTCACCCAAAGTATTCAGTGCCGCCAGAGCTGGGCCGCTGACTTGAGGCCTTTCGTTGTTACCCCCATTGATTGGTTCGACAAGGCAAGTCGTGACGGGGTCGCCGTCTTGATCGCGCCCCAGCTCGATCTGTTGAAGCGAATAGACGAACTTGTACCCAGTCGGCCCGTCCCGTTGTTTTGTCACCTCAGCGGTGATCACCCCGACCTCATCGCGGGTCAGTTCAATCTCAGTATCAACCGCCGCCCTGAGCGAAGAATGCCCTCGCGCGCCCCTCGCAATGTCTTTGCCGGAATGGTGGATCAGCATGATATTCGATCCGGTGCCACGCCGCAGCACGTCGAGGTTCTTAACCAGATCAGCAATATCCGGTGCGGTGTTCTCATCGCCTTCCCCCATCACACGCGACAGGGTATCTACAACGATGAGATCAAACTTGCCGCTCTGTGACGCCAAGTACTGCACCATTTCGACCATTGAGGCGGCATCGGATGCTTTGCCCGCGAAAGTCACCGGCGCGGCAATGACCCAGAATTCAGGATCATCCAAAGCGGAAACCCGGTTCGGAAAGGATGAGCCGCCCTCTGCCGCGATGTAGAGAACGTTGCCCTTGTTGACGCGGTGATTGCCCCAAGGCTCGCCCTTTGAAATGTGGTGTGCCAAATCCAGCGCAAAGAACGATTTGCCCACGTTGGATTGACCAAAGACAACCGTCAGGGTGCCCTTATCCAACCATCCCTTCACGAGATAATCCCGATCCAAGGACGGTTCAAAATTCCCGGCCCATGTTGCCGCTGCCAGCAATTCCTTGGCTTTTGGCTTCAACAGCGCTGGATCGCTCCGCATCGGCGTCACGTTGTCAAAATCGCTCATGACGCCACCTGCCGAAACGCGCCAGTCGGATCAACACGCGACAGGAATGCCCTCTTGTCCTCAAGCTCGAAGCCATTCCACAAACGGACAAACAACCGCTTCCTGTCCGGCAAGGGAGCGCTGTCAGTGTGCAGCTTGGTCAAGAAATCGGGATCATCAAAATCAGGAAGATCGCACTCGATTTCAGGATGCGGATCAGCCGGGCGATTGCGGCGATATTCTTCCGCGACCTCAGCAAAGAGCGAGCCGCCGCCCCAAGCTTCCCGCGTTGCCCAGGCTTCCTCCAAAATCTGGATTGCCAGTTGATCAGCATCATCGGGCGAAATTTCATGTGCGAGTTCCTCAACCTCATAGACATCCAGTGCCGCGATGCACTTCAAAACGAATTTTACTGCCCTTGAAAGCTCAGGGACAAAGTTCGACACAGGGGAAGATTTCTGTGACGTTTCAACGGGGATGTTTTGGCCGGTTCGACACTCCAAGTCATTGGAATGAATGGGACTACCCGGTCCTCTCACTCCGACCAAATTTTTCAACGTAATTTTGAGATTTCAGGGAGTTTCTCCCAGGAACCGTCACTTTTTCTATCTGCACCCACTTTGCCCAAAGCACTGGAAAGGTTGGAACCCAACAGCACCATTAGCGTGGAATGATCAGTCCGAACCCCAAGGGTGACATGCAAGGACACGTCTGTACGCTGGCCGGGATCGATCTGTGTGTGCATCACCGCAGGTCGAAATGATCGGCGGACATCGAACTGCGCATGCGAATAAGGGCACCGGGGTCGGTTCAACGCCGCGCCAATCACGGGGGTGGTGCACCCATTTGTCTGGGTTCAAAGCGCGTTGTAACTGCCACATGGATGCCAGGTGATCCAATTGAACCGACTGTCAAACCTTTGGACCGTCCCCGCACAACGGTGAGACATGGTTGGTGATGCGTTTTGCAATGCCACGCATACATTTGACATTCGCTCTGGAGACGCGCACTTCAGTCGTTGCCACGCTGTTCGCGGCAATAATGCCCATGGCAGCAAACGCTGAGCACAAGAAGATCTTATCCATTTGAAACTTCACTGGGTCTCCTGCCCAAGATTTTCCGGCGAAAGCAGTGCAATAAGCCCCCTTTCGGCGTTTCTGCGAATACGGTCAAGATTTTCGACTTACCCGGGCCGCGCGCAGGCAGAGCATTTCGGCACAAACCATTGCCGCCGCCAGGGCAGTGATGTCGACTACGTCATGCGCGGGCAGTACTTCGACCAGGTCAGACGCGACAATATTGATGTCGGTAAGTTCTCGCCTGATCGACAACGCTTGGTACGAGCTCAATCCGCCTGGAACCGGTGTTCCTGTGCCGGGCGCGAAAGCGGGATCCAGGCAATCGATATCAAAGGTCAGATAGGTTTTGTTGTCACCTACAACCTTGCGAACAATTTCAGCAATTTCACCCGGGCTGCTGGCGTGCACCTTATCCGCGCCAAGGATGGTCATTCCAAAGTCACCTTCGCCCTCAAAGGTGGTGCGGATACCGATCTGAACGGACTTCTTCGGGTCTATTACACCGTCTTCGATGGCATATCCGAAAATTGCCCCATGATCCTGCACACGATCGTCGGACGGCTCGACGTCGCGATGCGCGTCGAAATGAATAAAGGCCAAAGGCCCGTGAACCGCAGCGACCGCCTTGAGCAGCGGGTAGGAACAATAGTAATCACCGCCCAGTGAAAGCAGATAAGCCCCGCTTTCAACAATTGGGCGGACGTGTGCTTGGATCGTTGCATCTATCGATGGCGCGTCCGCGTAATCAACAGGACAATCGCCATAATCTATCGCAGCCAGTGTATCAAAGGGGTCGAACTTCCAGGGCCAGATCGGACCAGTTGCAAAATGAGCCGACGCCTTGCGAATGGCCGCCGGCCCGAACCGAGCGCCAGGCCTATGAGAGACCGCGCAATCGAACGGAATTCCGGTGACGGCAACGTCCACCCCGGCAAGATCGCGCGAGTATTTGCGACGCATAAAGCTTAGCGCGCCGGCAAACGTGTTTTCGCATTGGGTGCCTTTCAGATCTGTACGCAAAAAGCCTGATCTACTTCATCCCAGGGCACGTTGACCTCAATGATTTTGCTTCGACGATGGAGGGACGCTATGTGATTTCATAAAATGATTAAATACTCAGTTTTAAAGTTCCAACCCGGTGAACCGTCTGGTTCCTCGCAATCGAAGTTGCTACTTTGAATTTGCGGACCCAAACCGTTCAGACGCCAATGCTGAAAATTCATGAAAGAAATGAGCGCGATGCGCAAAACGCCACTTCAACCGCGTGCCCGAGCCAAAGTGGAAGAAATCCTTGCAGCATCGCGGCAAGTCCTTGTGGAGCGTGGGTTTGAAAACTTCACGACGAACCACGTGGCCGATGCCGTCGGGTGCCGTATCGGCACTGTCTATCGATACTTCGCCCATAAAGACGACATCTATCGACGCCTGTATGACGAATGGCTCGCCGAAGAAAAGCGGGTAAACATGCAGGCATTAGAAGACCTGACTGAACCAATGAATGCCGCGGACTTGGTAGCTTTTCTGTTTCGACGACATATTAGTGAACACACGGCCTTTGACCACGCGCTTGCGGTTGAGCTGACCAAGGCAATGATGATGAACGATCGCATTCGCGAGGCCGATAAAAGTTATGAGGCCGACATTGTGAACACCGTGCGCGATAACGTTCTGGCATATTCGAACCAACAGTTTTCGCCCATGCAGATCAAATTTGCGATGCGTTTGGCCGTGTCGCTGTTGTTGATGGTAAGCATCGCCGAAGATCACGAACGCAAACAGATCGAGGACCTGGCGATCGAAACCCTGAGGAACACTGTCAAAAGTTGGATGTAGGGATAAATTCGATGCCCGGCGCGCTTTGGAGCGTTGGCAATTGGATCTACAGGCGTGAGACAGGTCTTGCTGAACTTTGCCTTTGCTGCGGTTTGACAGGAATCTTTTCTTATTCCTGAGTGTTTTACTTAAAAAATGTCTGAATCTTGGATTTTGCCGCTGGCACAGACCTCAATACCCGACTATTAAACTTGGGTAAATGGATTTTCGCTACGGCCAGAAAAACATGATCGTATGTCACTGTACCAATATCTCAGACCACGAGATCCGCGCGGCAATCGACTGGATGCGCGCGTCCGATCCCAAAGCGATCATCACCCCTGGGAAAATCTATCACGCCCTTGGAAAGGCAGCGGATTGTGGCGGATGCATGCCATTGTTTCTCGACACGATGCGGTCGAATGATAACCTAGAAGTACCAATGCAATTGCGGCGGTTGCGCGTCGCAACAACACGGGAGAGTGGTTATGAAGGGCGACGCAAAGGTTATCGAGTATCTCAATAATTCCCTACGGCATGAGTTGACGGCAGTCAGCCAATACTGGTTGCACTACCGTTTGCAGGAAGACTGGGGCCTGGCCCATATGGCCAAGAAAAGCCGCGAGGAATCCATCGAAGAGATGGAGCATGCCGACAAGCTGATCGAGCGGATCATTTTCCTTGAAGGTCACCCCAATCTGCAGAAACTGGACCCGCTGCGCATTGGGCAGAACCCTCGTGAAACGCTGGAGTGCGATCTGGCGGCTGAAATCGACGCTCGGGCGCTTTATGCCGAGGCGCGTGATTACTGCCGCGAGGCCGGCGATTATGTTTCGATGTCGCTGTTCGAAGGGCTGCTCAAAGACGAAGAAAGCCACATTGATTTCCTTGAAACTCAACTTGACCTGTATGATCGGATTGGCGCCGAAAATTATGCGATGCTCAATGCCGCAAAAATGGACGAGGGCGAGTAAATCGCTCTTTGGGGTTGCCGTTCTGGCGGCGACCCCTGGTTTGTCGGACGTCCAGTCCGACCCACATCTGAACACCATTCCCCGAACACAAGACGAGTTGCACCGCATTCAAGCAGTGACAGCACCCGCGCGCGATTTTTCTGGGGCCGAGAAATTTGAAACCCGCCCCGGCGGTGCCGCATCTGTCCCTGCAAGGAATGATACAGACGCATTTTCGCAACCTTCCGGCAACATGGAGTTCGAGCGCGAGTTAGACTTCCAACTCGGCAATGGCCTGTTCAAAAAGCTCTGGGTATCGTCGCCATCTTCAACTCTGGCCTCGGATGGGTTGGGGCCGCTCTACAATGCGCGTTCTTGTCAGCGTTGCCACATCAAGGACGGACGCGGCCATCCGCCCAATGGATCGCAGGACAAAGCGGTCTCGATGTTCCTGCGTGTTTCGATCCCAGGCGGAGCCGAACCCGAAGGGATCGAGGATTACATCGCGACACGGCCTGATCCCACCTATGGGCAACAACTCCAGGATTTCGCGCTGCCGGGTCATCCGGCGGAATACACGCTGCAGGTCACCTACTCCGAGCATCCGGTTGTTCTATCGGGCGGTGAAGTCGTCACTTTGCGCGAGCCAAAGTATGAGGCGGCGAACCTGGGGTACGGACCGCTGCACCCCGATGCGATGCTCAGCCCCCGCGTCGCCCCACAGATGATCGGTTTGGGCCTGCTCGAAGCCATTCCGGCCAGTGACATCCTTGCGCATGTGGACGAGAATGACGCAGATGGCGACGGTGTTTCCGGGCGCGCGAACATTGTGTGGTCGGCGGAATTCGATCAGCCAATGTTGGGCCGCTTTGGCCTGAAAGCCGGTTCACCAACGGTCAATGAACAGTCCTCTGCCGCTTTTTCCGGTGACATTGGCATATCGAGCCCGCTGTTCCCCGATCCCTGGGGCGAATGCACAGAAACTCAGACCGCCTGTCGCGCTGCGCCACATGGGGACACCGACGTGCGCGGGTACGAGATCGACATGGATGCGATGAACCTCGTCACATTCTACGGCCGCAATCTGGCCGTGCCCAACCGTCGAGACGAAAACGACTCGCAAGTGCTGCGCGGTAAGCAGGTGTTTTACGAAACCGGCTGCATCGCCTGCCACACACCCAAGTTTGTGACCCACCGGTTGCGGGGTCAGCCCGAGCAGAGTTTTCAGCTGATCTGGCCTTATTCGGACATGTTGTTGCACGACATGGGTCCTGGCTTGGCTGACAATCGCCCCGAAGCACGCGCAACCGGATCTGAATGGCGCACGCCACCGCTGTGGGGAATTGGCCTGACACGGCAAGTCAGCGGTCACACGCAATTCCTGCACGACGGGCGCGCGCGGTCGCTGCTCGAGGCCGTCTTGTGGCACGGCGGTGAGGCCCAAGCCCAACGTGAAGCCGTGGTTGCCATGCCCAAGCCCGACCGCGATGCCCTTGTTCGATTTCTGGAGAGCCTTTGATGATCCGCGCACTTGCCCTGTCTTTTGCCATGATCTTACCTATTTCAGCCACGGCAGATCAGGTGGATGCGATTTTGGACCGGCACGTTTTACCCGGCTTCACCGACCTGGCTGAATCAAGCCTTGTCATGGCCCAAGTCGCGCAATCCGACTGCGCGCCGTCATCCGAACGGCTCCAAGCGGCCTATTCAAGCTCCTTCGACGCCTGGATCGCCGTCAGCCATCTTCGCTTTGGTCCGACCGAGATCGAGAACCGTGGCTTTGCCCTGGCGTTTTGGCCCGACAGCCGAAACAGTACACCCAAAACCCTCGGCGCCTTAATCAAAGATCAAGACCCGATCGTCAGTGACCCAGAGGCGTTTCAGTCCGTATCAATCGCGGGGCGTGGTTTCTTTGCACTGGAATATCTGCTGTTCGACGAACGGTTGAGCACGCTGGGCAATGAGACTTATCGTTGCTCTTTGGTTCAGGCCATCACGCAGGATATTGCCGTGGTCAGCCAAGCCGTAAACCGCGATTGGCAAGACCGATATGACGCCCTGATGCGAACGCCGACCCAAGGCGGCATTTATCAAACGCGGGCAGAGGCCTTGCAAGAGTTCTACAAGGCGCTCGACACTGGGTTGCAGATCAATGCCGACCTGCGTTTGGGGCGCCCTTTGGGCACGTTCGCCAAGCCCCGCCCCAAACGGGCCGAGGCCTGGCGGTCTGGTCGGTCTTTGCGTCATGTCCGATTGTCTCTGGAACAGTTGCGCGTTTTGGCCTGGCTTCTGACTGCAGGGAATGCTGAACTGGCACAAGAGTTGGACACCAAATTCGGGACAGCCTTGACCAGAATCTCGGCGCTGGTAGATCCCGATTTCTCGAGTGTCGCGACTCCGGCAGGTCGGATCCGGGTCGAAGCGTTGCAGCAGGCAATTAACGACATTCGGACCGAGGTGACGCAGTCGCTTGGGCCAGCCTTGGGCGTGTCTGCGGGCTTTAATTCTCTGGATGGTGATTGAGATGGCGACGCGACGCAGATTTCTGGCCGGGCTTGCAGTCAGTGGCCTGATCCCCACAACGGGATGGGCGGACGTTGGCGCTCCTGCATTCTTGTCTGCTGCTGGCGGTTCAGATGGCACCTATTGCCTTGTTGGGCTGACAGATCGGGGCGAACCTGTGTTTCAAATCCCCCTGCCCGCCCGAGGGCATGCAGCTGCGGCCCACCCCAATCGCGCCGAGGCCGTGGCGTTTGCTCGCCGACCCGGTCGCTTTGCGATTGTTCTGGATTGTGCAACAGGATCCGTTCTGGCCAGGCTTGATGCTCCGAAGGGGCGGCATTTTTATGGCCATGGTGCATTTTCCGCCGATGGCCTGCTGCTTTTTACCACCGAGAATGCCTATGACGCCGCCCGCGGTGTCGTGGGCATTTGGGACACGCGAACATACCGTAGGCAAGGAGAGTTCCCCTCGGGCGGCATTGGTCCCCATGACATACGGCTCATGCCTGACGGAGAGACATTGGTTGTCGCCAACGGAGGTATTGAAACGCATCCCGACAGCGGACGTGCCAAGTTGAACCTGCCGCTGATGCAACCCAACCTGACCTATCTGTCGGCAGAGGGAGAGGTGCTGGAACAGGCGGAATTGGCGCCCGAGATGCACATGAATTCAATCCGCCATCTGGATGTGAGGGCAGACGGCTTGGTGGGCTTTGCCACCCAATGGCAGGGCAGCACGGCCGACAGCCCCTCGGTCGTTGGCCTGCACCGTCGTGGAGAAGCGCCCGAGCTTTTGAGCGCCACGCTGACTCAGGCGCGAGCAATGGACGGATATGGCGGCAGCGTTGCGTTTTATGAAGGGGGAACGCGCATCGCCGTGTCGTCGCCGCGCGGCGGATTGGTGCAATTGGGGGATGTTGGGGCGCGCGTTGTCGATAGCCAGCTCAACATGCCGGACGTTTGCGGTTTGGGTGTGTCTGATGGGGCTTTGCGGGCGTCGACTGGAACAGGGGCGTTCTGGGCGGCAACGGCCACGCCCACGATCCTGACCCAGCAACCCGTGGCGTGGGACAACCACTTGGTACGGGTCAGTCGCGGTTGAAACGGCGCTGTGCGCGGTGGGAATAAATCCCCACAGCCGCGGACACGAACAGGCCTAGCAGGATGTAGCCAGTTACGGCCTCTGCCACGGCGACGCCACGGCAAACGCCCTTTGGGTGCAGATCTCCGAACCCGACCGTCGTGAAGGTGACGTACGAGAAATAGAGCACATCGGCCGCGTTCTTTGCACCCACAACGCAGAGGTCGTAGTACCCGAACGAGCCATAGACGGCAGCAAACAGAAATGGCACGACCTGAATGAAGGACACTCCCATCAGCAACAGCTGATGGTGTGGGGATTTGATGCGGGTGGCGTAGACCCAAATCTGCGAGATCATCCAGACCGTGAGCCCGATAATAGCCCAGGTGCCGATGGTGTTGCCTGCGGTGTCTTCATGCAGGTGGGACAGAGCGTAGAAGGCCACTGAACTGACAACCATCAGCCCGAGCGACCCAATCAAAGTCGAGCGCCACCATTCAAGGTTCATTTCCGGCTCTGTCATTTTCCCTATCCCATCGGCCCACTCTGCTTTCGCCTTGAAACATAACGCTTTTGCTCAGGTGAGAGAATGTCGAATTATTGGTGATCCTCTGCACGTCGGGGGGGGATCGCTCCCGCCCGTCGTCAATGCCCCTTGCGGGACATCTCCTCCCGTTGGGCCGGGCGCCGCGCTTTGCGCGGCGCGACACCCAAGGCCGCCAGCGGTGCTGACAAAGTCAGGATCGCGCGGGCGCGGGAGCTTCCCCCTCACCTTAAGTTACGTTCGGCAGACGCTCACTTTGTTTGCGGTGTGGTGCCAAGATGCTCTTCGCCACGGGCTCGCGACAGCACGATCTGTTTTTGTCGTTCGCGAAACCGATTTTTGTCCGCTTCCGAGGTTTCATCCACGCAGCGGTGGCACGATACGCCGTGTTCGTATTCCGGGCGTTTCATGTCTTCGGGCAGGATCGGTCGGCGGCAGCCGTGGCACAAGGCGTGCGGCCCTTCAACCAACCCGTGCCCCACCGACACACGGTTGTCGAAGACAAAACACTCACCCTCCCAGGTGCTGTCTTCTGCTGGCGTCTCTTCAAGATAGCGCAGAATACCACCCTTTAGGTGATAGACATCCTGAACCCCTTGCCCCAGCAGGAAATTCGTCGATTTTTCACAGCGAATGCCGCCCGTGCAAAACATGGCCACACGTTTGTTGTGAAAGCGATCCTTGTTCTCCTCCCACCAGGCCGGGAATTCACCGAAGCTGGTCGTCTTGGGGTCGATAGCCCCCTCGAACGTGCCAATCTCGACCTCGTAGTCGTTGCGGGTATCAATCACCACCACGTCGTCCGAGCGGATCAGGTTGTTCCAGTCTTCGGGCTCGACATAATGACCCACGCGCGCCACTGGATCGACATCGGGTTGGCCCATGGTCACGATTTCTTTCTTCAGCCGCACCTTCATCTTTCCGAAGGGAGGGTGGTCGCTTGTGGCCTCTTTCCATTCCAGACCTGCGCAACCAGGCAAAGCCCGCACGTGCGCCAAAACCGCGTCAATACCTGCCCGAGGCCCCGCGATCGTACCGTTGATCCCCTCTTGCGCCAAAAGCAACGTACCTTTGACACCCTTGGCTTGGCACAGCTCAAGAAGCGTCGGCTTGATGGCTGCCGGATCAGGGAATCGGGTGAAGTGATAGAGTGCTGCAATCGTGTACATATGACGGGCCTTAGAACCATGTTCCATTGTGTGCAAGGGGCCGAAACACCTTATTTCCATGAGCAAAACTTGCAAATTACAGACATGTTATTCGGTTTTCACCAGATCATGAGTGGTTTGCAAAGCACTGTCAGCGGGTTACACCCGTGATCAGAGACCAAGGGAGAGCGGGAATGAGCAACGCGCTGATCGTCATTGATGTGCAGAACGATTTTTGCCCGGGCGGCGCGCTTGCCGTGGCCCAGGGGGATCAGATCGTGTCTGGGATAAACGCCATGATGGCGGATTTCGATGCGGTGATCCTGACGCAGGACTGGCATCCATCGGGGCACTCGTCCTTTGCCAGCTCGCATCAAGGCAAGTCCCCGTTTGAAATGACCGAAATGCCTTATGGCCCTCAGGTTCTATGGCCGGATCACTGTATTCAGGGCACAAAAGGGGCCGCGTTTCACCCCGGGCTGGACACGTCTGGCGATATGATCATTCGCAAGGGGTTTCGGGCAGGTATCGACAGCTATTCGGCGTTCTTCGAAAATGATCAGGTTACGCCGACGGGGCTCGAAGGGTATCTGAAAACACGCGGGATAACGGACCTTGTTATGGTGGGATTGGCGTTGGATTTCTGCGTTCATTTCTCGGCCGTCGATGCGGCTCGTCTTGGGTTTCAGGTTACTGTTGATCGCCTCCACTGCCGAGCCATCGACATGGATGGCTCTCTGGTGGCTGCCGAAACTGCCATGCAGAATGCAGGCGTGAGACTGACCTGAGGCAAAAGTTGTAATTTCTTAACCGACGGACCGTTACGCTTCGGACAATGGTGATCATTGTTCTAAGGGCCGGTCATGCCTGAGAATGCCTCGTCAGACGTGGGTCGCTTGGCCGCGTACGAGCGACAATACAGCCGCAGGGGGTTGCTAATTCGATACGCGCGCGGGCGGGTGGCGAATTTTTCTGCGCGTCAAATCATGACATTGATCGGTGGCGTGGTCCTGGGCACCATGAACAGCCCATGGGTGGGCGCGCTGACCATGTGCATTGCCCTGCTGGGTGAAGCTGTCGACTGTCTCTACCTGCGGAACGCGGACCGGTGGATTGCCCAAGGTGTGCCATTTCCCCAATTGCGTCTTGTCAGCACACTGACAGCAGGGTTTCAGGCCGCAACCATATCCATCTGTGTAATCTTGGCGTGGACAGGACCCGTGACCGGGTTGTCGCCCCTGTTTTCAGCGGCTTTTTTGGCAGGCGCCGCGATCAACGCAGGATTGGTTCTGCCGTTTCACCGTCCGGCAGCGGTGGCTCGGCTCAGTGTTTATGGCGCAACGGCTATTGGCCTTTTGGCCTATGACATGCTCACCAGCAAAGTGTTTGGTTCAGACTTGATGATGAATGTGGCGGGCGCGTTCATGCTCGCCTACATGGTCGTGCTGTTTTTGCAATTCGTAGTCAGTGGGTTTCATCGCCACAAGCGGTCGATGTTCGAACTTACGGAAAAAGGACGCGAGTTGGTCAACAGCCGGAAAGAGGCAGACAGGCTGTCTTTGGTAGCGCGCAACGCAAACGACAGTGTGATCGTGTCCGGCCCCAAGGGTGAAATCCTGTGGGTCAATGACGCGTTCAGTCGAATAACCGGCTACGCCCCGGAAGAGGCCGTCGGGCACAGCCCAGGTGAATTGCTCAACTCTGCGGACACTGACCCAAAAACGATCAAGGAAATCCGAGACGCCATTTTGAGCGGGCAACCCTATCGCGGCGAAATCCTGAACACCACAAAGGATGGCCGGGCAATCTGGGTCGAAACCAACCTGGTTCCAGTCCTGGATGACAACGGCCAGGTCGAGGTGGCCGTGGCCGTCGAACGCGATATCACTCAGGCCAAGATACATGCTCGTGAGATGGCGGCTGCCCGTGAGGCTGCAGTCGAAGGTGCGCGCGCCAAGGCCGAGTTTCTCGCCACCATGAGCCACGAGATCCGCACCCCCATGAATGGCGTGATCGGCATGACCGAGCTTTTGCTGGACACACCTCTGACCCAGGATCAACAAGACTACACCGACACCATCCGCAGCTCAGCGCGTGCCCTGCTGACCATCATCAATGACATTCTCGATCTGTCGAAAATTGATGCGAAAAAAGTAGTTCTGAGCCTTGTTGACTTCGATCTCGATCGCTGTTTTCAAGAAACACTCCGCTTGCTGCGCCCACAAGCATTGGACAAGGGACTGACCCTCACACTTGATGTGTCGGGTCCCTTGCCAAACAAGGTTCATGCAGATGACGGACGACTACGGCAAATTCTGATCAACCTGATCGGAAACGCGATCAAATTCACTGAAACAGGTGGGGTTACAGTGGAACTGTCAGCCAGCCGCTGGGGCGACGGACATTTGCTCAGGTTCGATGTGATTGACACAGGGATTGGTATCCCGCCGGACAAGATCCAGCGCATTTTCGAACGGTTTTCACAAGCTGACGCAGCGACCACCCGCCTTTATGGGGGGACCGGTCTTGGACTGACGATTTCACAAGAGCTGGTTCAAATCATGGGCGGAGAGATCCGCGCCGAATCCAGCGAGGGGGCCGGGTCCCGGTTTAGCGTCGAATTACCTGTGGCAGCGGTCAAAGAGAGAGAACAGCAAGAGATTGGCGCAATCTCCGCTTGCGAACGGGATTTTGATAGCCTGACGGGAAAACGCGTGCTCGTGGCCGAAGACAACAAGGTCAACCGCCTGCTGATGCGCAAATTTCTGGCCGATACTCCCATTGACCTGACTTTTGCTCACGATGGGCAACAGGCCGTTGATTGCGTTTCTGACAATCCGCCAGACCTGATTTTCATGGATATGTCGATGCCGGTGATGGGGGGCATCGAAGCCACTCGACACATACGCAAAATGGCCGGCAAGCAACCCGCCATCGTCGCACTGACAGCAAACGCATTTGACAGCGACAAAGCTGCCTGCCGTCAGGCTGGGATGAACGACTTTCTCAGCAAGCCGGTCCGCCGCGCCGATCTGCTGGCTTGCATGTTGGCGCAATTGAATGACGACAAGGCGCCAACGTAATCAAATTGCGTTGCCGGTGAACGTGGCGTATCCATGCTGAAGTCAAACGACGAGGACTGCCCGTGGACATTGCTACACGCGTCTATAATCACAAGTGGAAGATCGACCCGATCGTCCGCTCGTTGATTGATACCGATTTCTACAAACTTCTGATGTGCCAATCGGTGTTCCGCAACCGTCCGGACACGGATGTGACCTTTTCGCTGATCAACCGCTCGACCCATATCCCGCTGGCCGATCTGATCGACGAGGGAGAGCTGCGCGAGCAGTTGGATCACATTCGGTCATTGCGGTTGAGTCGTGGCGAAAGCACCTGGCTGCGCGGCAACACCTTCTATGGCAAGCGCCAGATGTTCCGCCCCGATTTCATGGAATGGTTCGAGGGTCTGCAATTGCCGCCCTACCACCTGGAACGAAAGGGCGATCAGTATGAGCTGACGTTCGAGGGCAAGTGGCACGAAGTCATGCTGTGGGAAATCCCCGCCTTGGCGGTGTTGATGGAGCTGCGTTCTCGCGCGGTAATCAACGACATGCGCCGGTTCGAACTCCAAGTGCTTTATGCCCGCGCGATGACCCGCGTCTGGGAAAAGATCGAGCGCTTGCGGGGCATTCAGGGTTTGAGCATCGCCGACTTCGGCACCCGCCGCCGCCACAGCTTCTTGTGGCAGGACTGGTGTGTCCAGGCCATGATGGAGGGGCTGGGCAGCAGCTTTACCGGCACCTCGAACTGCCTGATCGCCATGCGGCGCGAGGTCGAGGCGATTGGTACAAACGCGCACGAGCTGCCGATGGTCTATTCCGCGCTGGCCCGGGACGACGCGGAACTGGCACAGGCCCCTTACGATGTTCTCAGCGACTGGCATGACGAACACGAGGGCAACCTGCGGATCATTCTGCCCGACACCTATGGCACCAAGGGATTTCTGGATCGCGCACCGGATTGGCTGGCAGGTTGGACCGGTATTCGTATCGACAGCGGTGACCCGGCTTCGGGTGCCGAGGTTGCAATCGACTGGTGGAAGGCGCGCGGCGAAGATCCGACAACCAAACGCGTGATCTTCTCGGATGGCTTGGATGTCGATAAGATCGCCGAGCTACACAAGCAGTTTGCGGGACGGGTCAATGCCTCGTTTGGGTGGGGCACATTGCTCACCAATGACTTTCGCGGGTTCGTGCCCGATGACGGCTTGGCGCCGTTCTCGCTGGTCTGCAAGGCGGTCTCAGCCAACGGTAATCCGACGGTCAAACTGTCGGACAATCCCGAAAAGGCGATGGGTCCAAAGGACCAGATCGAAAGATACAAACGCGTGTTTGGCGTTGGCGAACAAGAGGCGATCGAGGTGGTGGTTTAGCGCCTCAGTCGCCGCTCGCGCCAAATTACCAAAAGCCCACCAGAGACAATCAGGAGTGCGCCCGGAAACAGGTCGCTCCATGGTGCCTCGTCGAACACCAACCAGCCTGCAACAAAGGCAATCGGGATGCCGAAATAGCTGAACGGGGCCAGGTTGCTTTGTTCTGTCATCCGGTAAGAGATGACCAGACACAGCACCGCGGTGCCGCCAAACATCCCCATGGCCACGATCCAAAGCAGATCCTGGGTGCTGGCGATCGGGGAAAACCCGCCAGCAAACAGCGCCAATGCGAAGGCCCCGAACAGGGCGGCCACGACTGAATATAGATTGATCAAGGGTGACGGCACATCGGGGTCCATCTGGCGAGCCGTCACTCCGGTCAGGGCATAGAAAAACGCGGCTGCCAGAGGGGCCATCGCATCCAGCCCAAAGTCTTCGCCTAAGGGGTTCATGACCAAAACCACGCCGACAAACCCTAAGAGCACGGCAAACCACCGGATCATGCCCACTTTTTCGCCCAGCATTGGCACGGCGAGCGCAGTCATGAAAATGGCGTTTGAGTACGAAATCGTCGTGGCCGTGGCAAAGGCCATGACACCCAGAGAGTAGTAGAAACAAAACTGGGCAAAGGTCACGATCACACCGCGCATCAGTCCCAGCTTCCATTGACGCATGCGCCAGGGTCGGCCGGATTTACGCCAATTGGGCGAGGACCAGAGGGCGATCACGCTGGGAAAGATGCCAAAGAAGTTGCGATAGGCGGACAGCTCGGCCGCCGAATAGCGCGGCGACAAATATTTGATGATCAATCCCATGATGTCGAACAGGGTCAGCGCCAACAGCGACAAGGCAATCGCAAGGATCAGGTTATCCTGATGTTTTGATGTAGCCGACGGCGTGGCCGCATGCTCAGCCATGATAGGCCGCGACGGTCTTCAGTTGCGAAAACCCATAAAGCGCCTCGAACCCTTTTTCGCGCCCATGACCGGATTTGCCTACCCCGCCAAAGGGCAGTTCGACGCCGCCACCCGCGCCGTAGTTGTTGATGAACACTTGCCCCGCATGCAGCTGTTTTGCCAACCGCATCTGACGGGCACCGTCGCGGGACCAGATGCTGGCGACCAGGCCATAGTCGGTGGAGTTGGCGATGCGCACGGCCTCTTCTTCGGTGTCGAACGGGATCAGCACCTGCACAGGGCCAAAGATTTCGTCCCGCGCCAGCGTGTGGTCGGCGGGCACATCAGCAAAGAGCGTGGGACGGACATAGGCGCCAGTGTCGGGCGCATGATCGACAAGGACACCCTGGCCCGCGATGGTCAGATCCGCACCTTTGTCGAGGAAACCGGTCACAATCTCTTTTTGCCGGTTCGAGATCAGCGGACCAACCCGCAGGTCATCGCACGCTGGGCCGACGGTAAGTGCTCCATAGGCCTCGGCCATGCGGGATTTGACCGTCTCATACACGCCGCGCTGTACGAGAATTCGAGATGAGGCAGAGCAGGTCTGACCAGCGTTTTGAATACCAGCGTTGACCAGAAATGGCAGGGCCGCGTCCAAATCGGCGTCGTCAAACACCAGTTGCGGGGATTTGCCGCCCAACTCCAGCGTCACAGGCACCACGTTCTTGCCCGCCGCCTGCTGCACCAGGGCCCCGGTCGCCACCGACCCGGTGAACGAGATGTGGTGGATGCCGGGATGCGCCGACAGTGCCGCGCCCGCCTCTGCCCCGATACCCGGAACGACGTTCAGGGAACCAGCGGGGAAACCGGCCTGTACCGCCAGATCGGCAAAGGCCAATGCGGTCAGACAGGCTTCTTCCGCCGGTTTCAGAACAGCGGCGTTTCCCATTGTCAAAGCCGCCCCGACAGAACGCCCGATGATCTGCATGGGATAGTTCCAAGGCACGATATGGCCGGTCACACCATGCGGTTCGCGCAAGGAATAGACGGTATAGCCATCCAGATAAGGGATCGTTTCGCCATGGATCTTGTCTGCCGCCCCGCCGTAGAACTCGCAATACCGTGCAAGCGCCACGGCATCGGCACGGGCTTGGGTCAGCGGTTTTCCTACATCGGCGGCCTCGATGGCCGCCAATTCGTCGACCTTATCCAGAACCAGTTGTCCCAGCCGGGTCAGAAGACGACCGCGCTCGAATGCAGGCATCCGCCCCCATTCACCGTCCAAAGCGGCCTGAGCCGCCTCAACGGCTGCATCGATATCTGCGGTCTCGCCCCGTGCGATCTGGCAGATCTCGGACCCGTCCGAGGGGTTCACCAATGGCAACGTCCGCCCCGAGGTGGCCGGGCGCCATTCGCCACCAATCAGGCACAGTGTCGGATCAAACCAGAGATCGGTGGTCATGGCGGGCTCCAATTGTTTTGAAATATGTCGTGCGCGAGTAGGGCGCGAGTTGCGCAATCATGCAACCCCTTGTGTGATCTTGGGCAAGCGTGGGGCGGCAGCCAAAAGCGCCTCGGTATAGGGGTGCTGAGGGTCGGTAAACACCCGCTCGGTGTCGCCTTGTTCGACAATCTTGCCTGCTTGCATGACCATCACCCGGTCCGTGATCGTGCGCACCACGTTCAGATCGTGGCTGATGAACAAGTAAGTCAATTCATAGGCCTCACACAGTTCAGCCAACAGATCGAGGATTTGCGCACGCACCGAGACATCCAAAGCCGAGACCGCCTCGTCAAACAGGATCAACTCGGGCCGGATGATCAGCGCGCGCGCGATGGCGATGCGTTGCCGCTGGCCGCCAGAAAATTCGTGGATGTATTTCCCGGCATCATCTGGGGACAGGCCGACGGCTGTCAGCATCTCGGCAATGCGATCGCTGCGTTCCGCTCCTCGGGGTGGGGTATCGAGCAGGTAGAACGGCTCGGTGATCAACCGGTCCACTTTGTGGCGTGGGTTGAAGCTGCCGAATGGGTCTTGGAAAACCACCTGCATCTTGCGTCGCACCGCGCGGTTGGGCGTGTGGCCGGAAAACACCGGGTTGCCGTCCAACAGGATATGGCCGCGCTGAACCTCTTCGAGGCCCAGAATGGCCCGTGTCAGGGTCGACTTACCGCAACCGGATTCCCCTACCAACCCCAAGCGTTCGCCGCGGTGGAGGGTGAAACTGACGCCATCGACCGCGCGGTGAAACTCTGGTTTCGAAAAAAGCCGCGTGCGGGGCTTGCGATAGTCGCGCACCACATCGGCGACGGCCAGCAGCGGTTGCAAATCTGACACCGGGGGCAGTGTAACCTGGTGATCCGAGGCCTCGAACAACATCTGGGTATAGGGGTGCTGCATGTGGCGCAGCAGATGCCGGGTGTGCCCGGTTTCGACCACCTCACCGTTGCGCATGACCACGATCTGATCGGCAAGATCGGCGACAACGGCCAAGTCATGGGTGATCATCAACATTCCCATGCCATATTCGGTCACCAGCCCCTGAAGCAGGTCGAGGATCTGCGCCTGCGTCGTAACATCAAGTGCTGTAGTTGGCTCATCTGCGATCAACAAGCGAGGACGCAAGGCAATGGCCATGGCGATGACGACGCGTTGGCGTTGTCCGCCCGACAGCTCATGCGGAAACCGTGAAAGAGGGAAGCGGTCAGGGGGCAGGCCGACGCGAGTCAGAACCTCGCGCGCGCGCTCTTCGGCTTGGGCCGGTGGCATGGCCTTGTGGATCAGGATCGTTTCCATCACCTGGTCGCCGATGGTCTTGACTGGGTTGAGTGCCGTCATCGGTTCCTGAAACACCATCCCGATGGATTGACCGCGCAAGGCGCACATCTGCTCTTCGGGCAGGTCTAGCAGCTCTTGGCCGTCCAGCTGGATCGACCCCTGGGCCCGGGCTGCTTGGGGCAACAACTGCATCACCGCAAGGGCCGTCATCGACTTGCCGGATCCGCTCTCGCCTGTCACGGCCACGATCTCACCCGGGCCAAGTGTCAGGTCGACACCCTTGAGAATGTCATGCGCCCCAATCGACAGGGATAGGTTCCGGATCTCAAGCAGGCTCATGTACGGGCCACCCGGATGCGGGGGTCGAGCCAATCGCGCAGCCCGTCGCCCATGAGGTTCAGACCCAGCACCGTCAGGATGATGGCACAGCCGGGGATCAAGGCCAGATGCGGCGCAAAGCTGACCATCGTTTGAGCATCCGCCAGCATGCGGCCCCAACTGGGTGTGGGGGGCTGTGCGCCCAGACCGACGTAGCTGAGGCCTGCCTCGGCCAGTATGCCCAGGCTGAACTGGATGGTGCCCTGCACGATCAACAGGTTCGCAACGTTGGGCAGGATGTGTTCGGCTGAAATGCGTGCGGCCCCTTTGCCAGCGACGCGGGCGGCCATGATGAACTCGCGTTCCCAAAGCGACAATGCAGCCCCGCGGGTGATGCGGGCGAAAACGGGGATATTGAAGATGCCGATGGCGATGATGGCGTTGATCGCGCCTGCGCCGAAGATGGCGGTGATCAGTATGGCGATGACAAGCGAGGGGAAGGCAAAGACCAGATCATTGCCGCGCATGATCACCTCATCCAGCCACGATCCCTTGCGCGCGGCAGCGGTCAGGCCAAGTGGGACACCAGCGGCCATGCCGATGCCAACAGCGACCAAAGCAACAGCGATTGAGGTACGGGCGCCGACCATGATCATCGACAGCATATCGCGGCCAAAGTGATCCGTGCCCAACCAATGGGTCGCGTTTGGCGGCTTCAACTTGTTGGGGATGTCGAGCGCGGTGTGATCGTAGGGCGTCCACACAAATGAAAGTACGGCGGCAAGCACCACGAGTGACGATAGGGCCGTACCAAAGATCAGATTGCGGCTCATGATGACAGTCCGAGCCGGGAGGGGGCACCGTGGGCGAGGCCGTATGGTCGCGCTGCGTCCATACGGCCTCGCCCACGGCGCGGTCCCGCAAAATCGAGAGGGAGTACCACAACTCGACCGATCATGTCCGGCTCCTCAGGCGTGGGTCGACGGCAGCATAGGCCAGATCAACGACGAAATTCACAACGATCACCGCGAAGACCAGGAGCATTACCACCGACTCCACCACAATCAGATCGCGGGACGAAATCGCTTGAAATACCAGCCGCCCCAAGCCTGGCAAGTAGAACACCTGTTCGATGATGATCGATCCGGCAAGCAGGAAGGAAAACTGCAACCCGATGATCGTCAACACCGGGATCAGTGCATTGCGCAGCCCGTGGCGCCACAGGGCTTGACGGCGGCTGAGACCTTTGGCGCGGGCCGTGCGCATAAAGTCCTCTCCCAGCACATCCAGCAGCGCCGATCGCATGACACGGGCAAGGATGGCAGCCTGTGGCAGCGCCAGCGCAATGGCGGGCAAGGTCAGCGACTGCAGCGCGGCCCACCCCCCCTTGTCCCAGCCCGCAAAACCACCCGCGCTAAACCAGCGCAGGTTAATGGCAAACACCAGCACCAGCATCATTGCAAACCAGAAGTTGGGCACTGCCACACCCAACTGTGTGGCTCCCATCACTGCGATGTCCCCGGGCTTGCCCCGGCGCGAGGCGGCGTAGATGCCCGCAGGAAAGGCGATGAGTGTCGACAGTGTCAGTGCATAAAGCGCCAGCGGCAAGGACACCCACATCCGGTCCGCGATCATCTGCGACACCGGCGTTCGATACGTGTAAGATGTGCCGAAATCCCCGGTTAGCATACCGCCGACCCAATCCAGGTATCGCTCGGTTTTGGGTACGTCCAAACCCAGCTCGGCCCGAAGGGCTGCCAACGTGTCGGGCTGCGCGTTCACCCCAAGCATGAAGGAAGCCGGGTCCCCTGGGGCCACTTCGATCACAGCAAAGATCACCAGCGAGGCGACCGCAAGGCTGAGGATCAGCGACAACAGGCGTTTGAGGGCATAGCGTAGCATCGGCGCAGGGTCAGGACACAACGAGATAGTTCATGACAGCAAACCCCACGATGGCGGCATACCCCAACGGATAAATCCACTTGATCGCATAGTTGTCGAGCTTACGCGCCAAATCTTCGCGACCCGAGGTTTTGAGCCGCCTGAGCAGGACGCTGAATATGATGATCGCACCGGTGACGACAAACATCCATTGCAGGATGAAATCCAGGAAAGTCAGGTATCCCAGTTTCGGCAAGTCATCCGAGATCACCCAGTTGAAAGCCACAAACACCAGCAGGTTAGCCCCCGCAATCTCGATCCGTTTGCGGTATTCGTCCAGAAAGAACAGCGCCCAACTGCAGGCGATCAGAACCAGCATCGGCATGAAGATACGGATGGCATAATACATGACGTGCCGCCGCCCTTCGAACGCAAGCGCAACTTTGGCACTGGGGGCTCCGGACAGGCCGGTGGTGGTGCTCAGCACCATGTTGGGGCGTTCAAGGATCCATTCTTCTTCGCCCAGCAGCTCACCCAGGCCCGAAAACTCTTCGAGCACCGTGTATTGAACGACATCTGCTGGAAAGACCGAGACGATTTCGAAAAAGAACTGCTGCTGATCAAAGGGGTATTTCTTAAAGTTGAAATAGGGCGCCTGCAACGTCAGCGAGGATTTTTCGAAATAGGTCACCTGTCCGGTGTGCTCGATGGCGACGACGGATTGATGGATCCAGCGGTTCGATTGCTGGTTCTGGATGACAAAGGCCGGCACGATCGTCGGCAGGCTGGAGGCGTATTCGACAAAAGCCTCGGGCTTTACAATACGCGCGTCGCGGCCGATCTCGTCGCGGTCAAAGGCAAGCGCCGGGTCGTGCCAGCGCGCGCGGATTGTCGCCACGGCGCCAAAGTTTTCAGATTTTTGGTCGACAAATGAGATCTGGTCAATATGGATGCCAACCCCAACCTGAAGCGGGTTTTCGGGCGTGCCAAGGGCCCTGTCCATGTCAGATCGGAACAGACCCTGCGCCAAGGCCTGAACGGGCATCAGCAGGACCGTCGCAAGCAACAGGCAGAGCAGCAGCAGAATTGGCTTTGAAAAACGTAAGGTATTCATATCACGCAGAAAGTATCGAAGTCCTTCACCGGGCCCGATTGTGGGCCCGGCAGTGTATTGGTTATTCGGCCCAGCTGACGGCGGTCAGATCGTTGGCTGCGGTTGGGGCGTTGACCCACAAGCCCTGAACGCCCGCCTTGGCGACGCTCAAAGCGGCCAACTGGAACAGATAACCGTTCACGTAATCTTCCGATATCATGGTCTGCGCCTGGCCCAAAAGCTTGGTCCGCTCGTCCGGGTCGGTTGTCGAATTCAGCGTTGTCATCAGATCCTGAAAGGCCGGGTTGTCGTACTGGAAGTAGTATTCGGGTCGGGCGTAGATGCCGATGTCCATCGGCTCGGTATGGCTGACGATGGTCAGGCCAAAGTTCTTGCCTCGGAACACCGTTTCCAGCCACTGCGCCCATTCGACGTTGGTAATCTCGGCCTTGATGCCGACCTCGGCCAGTTGTGCCGCGATGATTTCGCCCCCACGGCGCGCATAAGACGGCGGCGGCAGGTGCAGGGTTGTCTCAAAGCCATCGGCAAACCCCGCTTCGGCCAGCAGCGCCTTGGCCTTTTCCGGGTCATAGGCGGAATTGCCGGTCAGATCGACATAGGCCGGGTGGTGCGGGGCGAAATGTGTGCCAATGGGCGTGCCATATCCAAACATCGCACCATCGACGATGGCCTGACGATCAATGGCATGGGCCAGCGCCTGACGGACGCGCACATCATCAAAAGGCGGTTGCTTGTTGTTGGTCGACAAGATGGTCTCACCCTCGGTCGATCCGACAAGAACCTGGAACCGCGGATCCGCATCAAACTGTGGCAGGTTTTCGGGGGCGGGGAAACCGCTGAAGACATCCACATCTTCGGCCATCACTGCGGCAAAGGCGGCGGTGGGGTCCGAAATGAACTTGAACGTGGCCTTTTCCAGCGCCGGCTGATCGCCCCAGTAATCGGCGTTGCGTTCCAGGTCGATCTTGTCGCCCTGCACCCAGCCCGCGAATTTGAAGGCGCCAGTGCCGATGGGGTTGGTCTTGATATCGTCAATGCTTTCGGGCGCGACGATCACCGCATCGCCCCATGCCATGTTGAACAGGAAATTGCCGTTGGGCTCTTTGAGCGTGACCTTGACGGTCAGCGGATCGACTACCGCAACATCGGTGATCCCGGCGAACAGGGCCTTTTGTGCGTTGGCGCTGTCTTCGGCCCGGGCCCGGTCCAGGCTGAACTTGACGTCTTCGGCATCCATTGTGGTGCCATCGTGAAAGGTCACACCGTCGTGCAACTTGAAGGTATAGACCGTGCCGTCATCCGAGATTTCCCAGCTTTCAGCCAGGCCCGGTACGATGGCGCCATCGCCCATGAATCGGGTCAGCCCCTCGAACACATTGGTGTAAACAACCGAGTCGATGGCCTGTGCTGCAGCGCTGGTCGGGTCGAGGTGAGGCGGCTCCAATTGCATTGCGACGGTGATGTCCGACTTGGCAAACGCCTGTGTGGCCAACAGGCTGACGCTTAGCGCCAAAGCCGTTCGAAATGTGTGTTTGAATGCATGTCCCATTATGTTCTCCCCAACAATATGTCGCGTGCCCGATCCGGGAATCTGGCTGCCTAATCAACACTGTTTCCTTAAACCTCGGGTCAATCAAGGAAATGTTGGCGCAACCGGTCTTTATGTGCGCGGTGCAGAAATGCTATGCCGCGCCGCAACATAATACTCCCGCAGGAGGGAACCATGAGTGCCACTGCCCGCAAGCAAGCGCCAAATGCTGAAGATATCCGTGCCCGAAAAGGGGGCGAACCGCTGGTCAGTTTGACCGCCTATACCACGCCGATGGCCAAATTCATGGACGCGCATTGCGACTTTGTTCTTGTGGGCGACAGCGTCGGCATGGTGCTGCATGGGCTGACCTCGACCCTGGGTGTGACGATGGACATGATGATCATGCATGGCCAGGCCGTGGCACGCGGGCTGTCCAGCGCGATGATGGTGATCGACATGCCGTTCGCGTCCTACGAAGAGGGGGCACAACAGGCGTTTCGCAACGCTGCGCGGTTGATGGCGGAAACGGGTGCCGGGGCCGTAAAGCTCGAAGGCGGGGTCGAAATGGCCGAAACCATCCGCTTTCTGGTCAAGCGCGGTATCCCGGTGATGGCGCATATCGGCCTGACGCCACAGTCGATCAACACCCTTGGCGGCTATAAGGTCCAAGGTCGCGATGCGCAAGCCGAGGCGGTTTTGGCTGATGCCCATGCCGTGGCGGACGCGGGAGCGTTTTCGGTCGTGCTGGAAAAGGTGCCACAAAAACTGGCGGATCAGATCACGGCTGAGATTGCCATTCCAACCATTGGCATCGGTGCCTCTGCAGGGTGTGACGGTCAGATTCTGGTTGTTGACGACATGCTGGGCTTTTTCACTGCTTTCAAACCGAAGTTCGTCAAACGCTATGCCGATCTGGGCGATCAGGCCGAGGCCGCAATCGCCGAATATGCAGCCGAGGTGCGCGCGCGCAGCTTCCCCGCTGTGGAGCATGTGTTCGCCGATCAGGCTCCCGCAAAAGGGTCCAAGACATGACTGCCCCAATTCTGCGCTCTCTGGCCGAGTTGCGTGATCTGACTGCCACCTGGAAACGGGCGGGAGAATGCATTGGTGTGGTGCCCACCATGGGGGCATTGCATGCAGGCCATCTGTCGCTGGCGCAGGCCGCGCGCACAGGGTGCGACCGGGTAATTGTCACGATTTTTGTGAACCCCAAGCAGTTCAACAACCCCGAGGATCTGGAAAACTATCCCCGGACTGAGCATGAGGATGCGGAAAAATTGGCGCCCTTGGGCATCGACGCGATCTATGTGCCGGGACCGAATGAGGTTTATCCCAGCGGCTTTGCAACAAACGTCTCCGTCTCGGGCCTGACAGATGTGATGGAGGGCGAGTTTCGCCCCGGTCACTTCGACGGCGTGGCGACCGTGGTGGCAAAACTGTTCCTGCAGACCTCTGCCGACCGGGCCTATTTCGGGCAGAAGGATTATCAGCAACTGATGCTGGTCACCCGAATGGCCCGCGATCTGGATATTCCGACCGAAGTCATTGGCTGCCCAACCGTGCGCGAGCCTTCGGGTCTCGCCATGTCCTCGCGCAACCTTCGCCTGTCGGACGAGGGGCTGATCAAGGCCGCACAACTGAACCCGATCATGCAAGACGTGGTTCAGGCGCTGGCGCAAGGGGGGTCCTTTGCGCCATTGGCGAAACAGGCGCGAGACCGGTTGGAGCAGGCCGGGTTCACTGGCATCGAATACTTCGATCTGCGCTGCGCAACCTCGTTGGAGGCTCTGGACACACCTACGCGTCCCGCGCGGATGCTGGTGGCGGCCTGGATGGAGGGCGTGCGCCTGATCGACAACATCGAAGTGCCAAAGGTCTGAAATCTGGGCTGGAACGTGTCCCCGTGCTCGGGCTAACCTCGCTGAAAATTCAGCGGGGAGCGCGCGGCAATGACCTATATTCTGGCAATCGATCAGGGCACCACATCCAGTCGGGCGATCCTGTTTGATGGTGACATGGCGCGCGTGGGCACTGCGCAGCAGGAGTTCACACAGCATTTCCCGCAAGCCGGATGGGTTGAGCACGATGCCGAAGAGATCTGGTCGACCACTCTGGCGGTCTGCCAAGAAGTCTTGGCCAATCACGGCATTGGTTCGGACCAGATCGCGGGGATCGGCATCACCAACCAGCGCGAAACCACCGTTTTGTGGGACCGTGAAACCGGCAAGCCCCTGCACAATGCCATCGTCTGGCAGGATCGCCGCACCGCTGCGATCTGCGATGCGTTCCGTAGCGAGGGGTGCGAGGATGATATTGTCGCCCAAACCGGCTTGCTGCTGGACCCCTATTTCTCGGGCACTAAGGTCAAATGGTTGCTTGACACCATTCCCGGCGCGCGGGAACGAGCGGAACGGGGTGAGGTTCTGTTCGGAACCATCGACAGTTTTCTGATCTGGCGTCTTACGGGCGGCAAGGTGCATGCCACCGATGCCACCAACGCGGCGCGGACCCTGCTGTTCAACATTCACACCGGTGAGTGGAGCCCCGAGATCTGTGATCTGTTGCATGTGCCCGTGGCCATGCTGCCCGAAGTGCGTGATTGCGCCGCGGACTTCGGCTCAACCGAGCTGTTTGGCGGATCAATTCCCATACTGGGCGTGGCTGGCGATCAGCAGGCGGCAACCATGGGGCAGGCTTGTTTTCAGCCGGGCATGATGAAATCCACCTATGGCACTGGCTGTTTCGCGCTGCTCAACACCGGGTCGGACCCGGTGGTGTCGAACAACCGGCTGCTGACCACCATTGCCTATCAGCTGGGCGGGCAGAGGACATATGCGCTCGAAGGGTCGATCTTTATCGCAGGGGCCGCCGTGCAATGGCTGCGCGATGGCCTGGGGATTATCGAAAGCGCTCCGCAAAGTGGTGAGCTGGCCGCGCAGGCCGATCCGGCGCAGAACGTGGTGCTGGTGCCTGCGTTTACGGGCCTCGGTGCGCCTTATTGGAAACCCGATTGTCGCGGTGCGGTCTTTGGCCTGACCCGCAATTCCGGCCCAGCCGAGTTCTCTAAGGCCGCACTGGAGAGCATCGCCTATCAGACCCGCGATCTGTGGGAGGCGATGCAAGGGGACTGGGGCGGCGACGCCGACGTGACCTTGCGCGTGGATGGCGGCATGAGTGCTTCTAATTGGGCGATGCAGGGGTTGTCGAACTTGTTGGGCGCGTCCGTGGACCGTCCGGTAATGCAGGAAACAACAGCGCTTGGCGCAGCGTGGCTTGCGGGGATGCAGGCGGGGGTCTATCCGGATCAGGCAGGCTTTGCCGACACCTGGGCTCTGGATCAGCGGTTCGACCCCAAGATGGCAGAGGCCGATCGCGAAGCGGCTTATGCGCGGTGGAAAACGGCCGTGGCAGCAGCAATGGCGTTTTGAGGGTTTCCCACCTCAATATCGTGGCCAGAGACGTGGATCGGCTGGCCGAATTCTATCGGCGGGTCTTTGGTTGCCAGGATCTGCGACCCCCGCGCGAGTTGTCAGGCAAGGCCGTGGACCGCGGCATCGGGTTGCGTGGGGCAAAGATCCGCTCGGTCTGGCTGTCCTTACCCGGGGCAGTTGATATGTTCCTGGAACTCTTTGAGTTTGCGGCTTACGAAGATCGCCCTGCAGGCAGCGCCAATTCGGCGGGCTACGCGCATGTTGCTTTTGAGGTCGAAGATCTGCAGGCAGCTCATGAAGGCATCCTGCAAGCAGGTGGGTCCGCCTTGGGCGAGGTTACGAATCTGGGGTCCGACGAGACGCCGTATTTTGCCGTCTATATGCGCGATCCCGAGGGCAATATCATCGAGCTTGAAGGGAGGTAAAACAAGGTTTGCTTCAGGTTCGGGGGTGCTCCCGCCCGTCGTCAATTTTTCTTGTCAGAAAAACCTCCTCCCGTTGGGCCGTGCCGCGCTGCGCGCGGCATTTGGCGTTGCGCCGAACGCGAGGCGATCGTCGCTACCTTGGTCGCGAGAGGGCTGTCTTGCGGCAAATCTATGCGACCCGACGGGACCGCGCCGCGCAAAGCGCGGCGCTACGCCCAAGGCCGTTCGTGGTGCTGACGCAGTCAGGATCGCGCGGGCGCGGGAGCTCCCCCGCCCTCTTACTCGGACAATCGTGCACCTTCGGGAATGATCTTGGACTTGGCGTTCAGGGCTTCGATCGAAAAGCCGGCGGTGGTTTTGTACTTCTCGGCGTGTGATGCCAAATCGGCACGGGGAATGACGTCATTGATGTCGTCGAAATCACCGCCACACAGATCCTCCACCCGTTGCAGCACCGCGTCAGGCCCGCCGCCCGCCCGATTGGCCAAGCCCACGCCTGTTGTCACTGGCCGAACTTGGTCCTCGTAAGCCTTCAGCGCTCGAGATGTCACCCCATGCTCCAGCAGACAAGCGCCAACCACGCGGGCGTCGACGATGGCCTGGCTCGCACCATTTGAGCCGATCGGATAGGTCGGATGCGCCGCGTCGCCCATCAGGCTCACGGCCCCATGCGTCCAACGCGGCAACGGGTCGCGGTCAACCATCGGATATTCATAAACCGCCTGCGCGCCCTTGATCAGTGCCGGAACATCAACCCAATCGAACTGCCAGCCTGCAAAATCAGGCAGGAAATCCGCGATGTCAGCGGGGCGGTTCCAATCCTCTTTCTTCCAGGCTGCATCCAGGGCAAAGCGCTTTTCCGCGATCCAGTTGATGGTGGTCATTCCGCTGCCCGCGTCCGGCACCGAGATCGGATAGGCCACAATGCGCAGGTCATCGTGACCGATCATCACCATTGCGGCCCCGCCGCGGAACTCGGGCGCTTGGGTTGTTGCGCGCCACAGCACGCGCCCGTTCCAGATCGGTTCGCCTTCGTCCGGGTACATCTGCGCGCGCAGGGCAGAATGGATGCCATCTGCAGCCACGACCAAGGATCCGGTCTCGGATCGCCCCCCCTCCAACAACAGGGTCGATGCACCCTCGAACCCAACCGCGCGCGCCCCGGTTTCGATGCAATCGGGCCCGGCGCGGTCGACCAGGGCGCGATAGAGCATCATCTGCAATTCGCCCCGATGGACCGAGTACTGCGGCCAAGAGTAGCCAGCCCAGGTGCCGCGCGGCTCTTCCCAGATGGTTTTGCCCAGTTTCGAATAGAACCCGTATTGCTTGGTGCGCACACCGATGGCATCCAACTCGTGCTCCAACCCCATCTCGAACAGCTCGCGCACGGCGTTGGGCTGCAAGTTGATGCCCACGCCCATGGGGCGGATCTCTTGAGTGGCTTCAAAAATACGGAATGGCACGCCGATCTGGTGCAATGTCAGCCCAAGGCTCAGCCCCGCGATGCCGCCCCCGGCAATCAGAATGGTCAATGTTTCTCTCCCCTAGCTCAGGCAAGAGAACCAAGTTCGAATGTAACTGACAAGGGTGGCCTCAGGCCTTGGCCGAGATAATCAGGTCCGGACCAAAGATGGTGTCGGCGTGATGCTGCAGATAAATCTTGAGCCAGGGCGTGAACCGTTCGGGGTGGCGCTGCACCTCGGCCAGCAGGTCGTGATAGTCGATCCAGCGGGTCTCCATCACCTCATCCGGGTTTGGCTCCATCGCCAGATCCCCGCGCGCATGAGCGAGGAAGACATCGACCACCTCGTTCTCGACCATGCCGTTACCAACATCGGCATGGTATTCCAGCCGGTGGCGGTATTCGGGATACAAACCAGTAATCCCAAGTTCTTCGTTCAGACGGCGCACGGCGCATGTGCTCGAGGTTTCGTCCCAGTCGGGATGGGTGCAGCAGGTGTTCGCCCACAGACCCGGCGTGTGGTATTTGTTCATCGCGCGCCGCTGGATCAGGATATCCATACCGCGCACGACAAAGACCGACACGGCCTTGTGTTTGAGGCCCTTTTCGTGCGCCTCAAGCTTGTCTACGGGTGCCAGCTCTCCATCCACCCAGGCGGGGATCAGGATGCCCATGTCGATATTCCTGGAATGTGATGCTGTGTGCGGGTCATGAAGGGTCGGTGTGCAAAGTGTCTGGTCGAGTTGATGGAACGCAAAGGGCGCAAAGCAGCCCCGTGACATCAAAGGTGGCGTCGAACGTCAAGCCGATCAATCGCACGAAAGGCCGCAGGGGCTGCGGCCTTTTGTTCCTTTTGCGCAGATTGGCCCGGAATTACTCGGCCACGACGCTTTCAAGATAGGCATAGATGTCTTCCGAACCCTTCTTGAGCTTGAACGACATCTTGGATTTGGCCGATGTGTTGTCGAGATAGGTCTTCAGGAACCCCTTGGGGTCCTTGGTGTACTCGGCAAAGTTTTCCGCATCCCAGACCAGGCCCTTTTCACCGGCTTCCACCAGGCTGGCGCCGTATTTGAACCCATCAACAGTGCCTGCAGTGCGGCCCGCGATGCCATAAAGGTTCGGGCCGGTTTTTCCGCCCTTCAGGATGGTGTCGCCCGCATCGGACACGATGGTGTGGCAGGCTTTGCACTTGTTGAAGGCTTTCTTGCCTTTCTCGGCGTCGCCCTCGGCCAGGGCAGGCACGGCCAGCAGGCCGACAATCATCGTCGCAACAAGACGTTTCATGGCTTATCTCCATTAAATTGGCTGCCCCTAAAGAGGGGGCGCACGGCGCGAGAGTCAAAACGTCACTTTGACGCGCACCCCGGATGCGCGGGAATTTTGGCGTTAGCCTCTGTTGGCCTGGGACCATGTCGGCAAAAGATCGCCGGGCGCGGGTGTAGCCAAATAGACCGCGCGGCAGATGGCACGCGACAGACAAAGGGCTGCGGCGTGGCCGATCATTGTCAGATCGCGTTCCGGGTTGGATAACAGGCGTGCCCCGGTCGATACCGAAAACACCAGGTCTCCGTCCCCCGGTGAATGGGCCGGAACCGTGGCGCGTGCGATGCCATCGTGGGCGGCGATGGCCATCCGCTGGCATTGCGCCTTGGACAGGTTCGCATCGGTGGCGACAATGGCGATGGTGGTATTGGCGCGGTCCTGTGATTGCTGCCGCATCGCCATCAGCTTGCGGCTGTCCTGGCTGCGCCCCAGGCCACCGTTTGGATCCGGACCAACGCCGCCGAACTCGGCGTCTATTTCGAAATTTGCCGCCCAGAAATGCCGATCCCCCGGTGTTGTGACACTGCCCATCGGATTGACGCCAACCAGGGCCCCAACCGTTGTGCCGTCGCCCATCACCAGCGAGGCCGAACCCAAGCCCCCTTTGAGCATCGAGGTCAGCGCCCCGGTGCCCGCCCCGATGGTGCCCAGATCGAATGTATCACTCGCGGCCTCGAACGCGGCGCGCCCCAAGGCGCGATAAGGGTTCTCGGACCAGTCCTTTTGCCCACCATTGAGCAGGTCGAACAGGATTGCACCAGGGACCAGAGGAATGATCGCCTGCCCGACCTGAAACCCGCGCCCCTGCGCGCGCAGCCCATCGACAACACCGGAACAGGCATCCAGCCCGTAAGCCGATCCGCCCGATAGGGTCAGTGCCTCGACCCGGGCCACGGATTTGTCGGGGGCCAGCAGATCGGTTTCGCGGGTGCCGGGGGCGCCGCCCATGACATGGACCGAGGCGGTAAAGGGCTTGGCTGCAGTCAGAACCGTGGTGCCGGATTTCAGGGTGTTGTCCTGCGCATTGCCGACCAACAGGCCATCGACATCGGTGATCAGGTTCTTGGGACCGGGCTGCATGGCGTCATATCCTGGGTTTGGGCGCGGCAGTTGCTGGATCGCCAGTGTTTGGCACACCTTTGGGTTCGATCAACAGCACCTTGCATTCGGCATCGGCGCGGGGTCGATGGGTTACGCCCCTGGGCACGACATAAAGCTCGCCTGCGCGTACGGTCTCGGGTGCTTGCCCTTCGATGTCCATCACCATTTCCCCCTCAAGGACGAAGAAGAAGTCATCGGTATCCTCGTGGTGATGAAAGGGAAACGCGCCCTGAAACTTGACCACCATCACGTCGTTGTCGTTGTAATCGGCAACCACATGCGGATCCCAATGAGATGTGAACCGCGCCAGTTTTTCGGTCAGGTTCACACGGCTCATATGCACCGGCCCCCGTCGACTTCCATCGCAACCCCGGTGATCATGCTGGCCTCGTCCGAGCACAGGAAACAGGCCGCGTTGCCCATATCCTCGGGCTGGGAAAAGCGGCCCAGGGGGATGGTCGAGAGGAATTTGGCGCGCACCTCTGGCGTGTCCTCACCCATGAAGGATTTCAAAAGCGGCGTTTCTCCGGCCACCGGGTTGATCGCGTTCACCCGCACACCCGAGGGGGCCAGTTCGACCGCCATCGCCTTGGTCGCGGTGATCATCCAACCCTTTGAGGCGTTGTACCAATTCAGGTTCGGTCTGGGAGAGACACCAGCAGTCGAGGCAACATTGAGGACGGAACCGGAACCGCGTTCTTTCATGTGGGGAACAAGGGCACGGGCAGTCAGGTAGACGGATTTCATGTTCACATTGAACACGCGGTCGAAATCCGCCTCGCTCACATCCTCGAGCGGGGTAGGCAGGTGGGTGACGCCCGCGTTGTTGACCAGTATGTCGAGGTGGCCGAGTTTGGCCAAAGCCGCTTCGGCCATGGCATCGACGGAAACCGCGTTACCAACATCGACCTGATGGGCGATTGCATCGCCATCCATCTGGTTGGCGATCTCCTGGGCGGCATCCAAATTTATGTCTGCAATCATCACACGTGCACCTTCGGACACGAACTTGGCCACGATGCCCGCACCAAAGCCTGACCCGCCTCCGGTCACAATGGCTGTTTTGCCCTGCAGTCTCATGTGTTTCCTCTCCCCTGAAAACGCGATGTTGGGGGTACACTAACAGCGCGCGCAAAGGACGCCAGCCCAAAGCGATCGCGAAGTCGGCTCTTCAGGACACGGGGGTGCTCCCGCCCGTCGTCAATTTTTCTTGCAGAAAAACCTCCTCCCGTTGGGCCGGGCCGCGCTTCGCGCGGCGGGTCTCGCCTATGCAGAACAGGTGCCCCAAGCGGAACCGCGCCGAGCCGAGGGCTCGGCGCCCGGCCCAAGGCCGTTAGCTGAGCTGACGCAGTCAGGTCTGCTCGGGCGCGGGAGCACCCCCGAGCCTGCACAGGTTTCAATCGTCGGTAATTCTGCCACGCAGGGATTTGACCTCGCTGCGCGCCTTTTTGGCTTGCAGCCTGCGCCGAACCGATCCCTTGGTGGGTTTGGTCGCGATCCGGCGTTTTGGGGCTTCCAGCGCCTTTTGGATCAGGACCACCAGTCGTTCGCGCACGATCTCGCGGTTGCGGATCTGCGAACGGGTTTCGTCGCACTGCAAGATCAGCGCGCCCTCTTTGGTCCATCGACGTCCCGCCAGCCGTCTAAGGCGGGTCTTTACCGCCCCCGGCAAGGACGGCGACCGCTCAGCTTCGAACCGCAGTTCCACCGCAGTCGACACCTTGTTGACGTTCTGCCCCCCGGGGCCAGAGGCTCGCATGAAACTCTCCGTCAACTCCCAGTCCTGAATGGATATGTCATCTGTGATCCGCAGCATGGCGCGACCTTACAGCGGCCCCCGCACGTCAAACAGAGTAAAATCGAAAAGGGCCGCCCAATATCGGACGGCCCTTCGAAAGGTTCAGGAGGTCGGGTCGGTCAGAGCATGCTCACGGACCTGAACTCAGATCGTTTCGGGTGGCGTTGCCGCCAAGGGTTGCCCTAAAAGGCGCGCTCCCGAATTGTTCCGACACCTCTCTCCAATCTCTTTCTCGACACTGGATCACCTCCTTTTCTTTTGTTGAACTCAAGACCGAGCGTGACACGGGTTTCCGAATTCTCCAAATGAAATCGTCAGGCTGCGCTGCCGTTGGGGTCCAGACGCCGAACAATCAGGCGGAAAGGGATCAGCGCAATCAGGGCCAGGGAAAGTTTGACCAGCCAGTCGGCAAAGGCCAGCGAAACCCAAAGCGGCGCAACAGGACCAACACCCAGCATCGGGATGGCTTCGTTTGCCCAGGACACATCGTTGCCGGGTTCCAGCCAGGCCAGCTGCGCCGAAAATGCGATCGAAAAGAAAAAGGCCGTGTCCACGCAAGAGCCGATCAGGGTCGAGGCCAACGGCGCGCGCCACCATTTGCCGCCACGCAGGGCGGCAAAGATGCTGACGTCCAGCATCTGTGCGGTCAAGAATGCGATGCCCGACCCCATAGCGATGCGCAGCGTGACCAGCGGGCCGAATTCGCCCATGATCTGTGTGCCGATCAGCGAGCAGACTACGCCTACGACAAAGCCCACAAACACAACTCGACGTGCCGGACCTGCGCCATAAACGCGGCTCATCACATCAGTGACCAGGAATGCGAGTGGATAGGTGAAGGCTCCCCATGTCAGCCATTGGCCAAACAGGAATTGAACCAGGATGTTCGAGGCCACAACAATGGCGGCCATGGCAAGAATGCCGGGTAGATGTGCGCGTGTCATATGTCTGAGCCCGTTTTTTTGACAAGGTAGCGGCGACTTGTCCCGCCAGACTGACGGGTAAGCGGCGCGTTTAGCCAAAAACACCGACCAAAGCAAGTCAGTCGGGCAGCGTGTATTCCACCAGCTCGGTTTGTTGGATGATCAGAAAGTTGTCATCCGCCACCATCGTGGCCCGCAACTGCCCTGCGGCGTCGCGCCAAATAGAGACCCCTTCGAGATTGTCATGGGTACCGGACCGAGTCCGCAAAAGGATCGTGCCGTCCTCTGGCATACCGCTGCTCAAGTCCCAGCGACGCAATTGGGTTCGAAACCCCAGAAACCCAGCAGCGCGTTCCAGCAGATAGAACCGCCCATCAGGTCCAAAATCCGCGCCCACGGGCAGGAATTTCCCTGATTTCGGCAGGGAAAAGGGCTGCGACCAGGCGCGCCCGCTCCAGCGATAGACGGGAATGCGTCCATCAGCGGTCAGCCCTTTCTCCGGCATCGTGTAAAGCCGACCACTGTCGTCGATCGCCAGGGACTCGAACGAGCCGTTGCCGGCCATCTGTTTGAACGCATCAGGGTGCAGCAACACATTTGTCGTGTTGTCGCCCCTGTTGTAGCGCGCAATCCTGTGGATGCCCTCGAACGAGATATAGACAGAGCCATCCTTGCTGATTGCCATTCCTTCGGAATCGCCTGCCACCCCCCTCAGGGTCTCGCCCTTGCTCGACAGCACGCGCGCGCTCGAGGTGATGTCGATGTTGCTGACGGTCGCGCCGTTTCGCGAAACACGAGCGGTCAGAATGATACCCCGATCGTTGAGCAGCGTCATGTCGCGCCCATTCTCGGACATCTCCAATGCGGACAGACCGCCAAACCATGGGGACGTGTGGTGCCAACTGTAGCTGCTCAGAAAAGTGGCCTTGGCCGTATCCACCGCGACAACAGATCCTGTCAGCAAAAATGTGAAAACTACTGAGACTGCAAGACCGAGACGCATTGTTTGGGAAGATCCGCTAGGACGTATTCACGCCGTTTCTTGGGGGGAGGCGCGTTAGGATCACGCGGCTTCGGAGGGGGTGGGCTGATGATGTTATTGACCCAGGTTTGCGCTTCGGCGCAACCATCCCCCTTGGGAGGGGGATCCTGATTGACGCACCCTTTTGCGTTGCGCGGACATTTCAGGCGCACATGGAAATGATAGTGGTGCCCATACCAGGGCCTGATCTTGCGCAGATAGGCGCGATTGCCTTTTTCGGCGTTGCACATCGCAACCTTGGCGCCGGGGAAGACAAAGATGCGCGCGGTGCGTTTGTCCTTGGCGGCGGCCTTGATGATCTCGTGATGCTGGCGGGTCCAGTTGCTGTTCACAAAGGCCCCCTTGTTGCGGCGCAGCGAAATGGACGAGATGCTTTCGCGTTGCTGACGCGACAGGCGCAGGTTGTTGGCGGGCAGCATCCAGATATCGATGTCCAACCCGATCTGATGGCTACGGTGTCCGGTTAGCATCGGCCCGCCACGTGGTTGGCTGATGTCCCCGATATAAAGCCCGCTCCACCCACGCTGTTTCGCGGCTTTGCGGCTGAGCTTTTCGATGAAATCGATTGTTTCGGGATGACCCCAGTTGCGATTGCGCGACAGGCGCATCGCCTGCCAGGTCGGACCGGTTTCCGGCAGTTGCACCGAGCCTGAGGCACAGCCCTTGGAATAGCTGCCAAATGCGCTGGCGCGTTGGCGCGAGCCGGTGTCCATTGCCCCGAACAGCTGTTTCGCCAGAGGTTCGGCCGAACCCGGCAAGGCCAGCACCATCAGGGCCAACCCATAGACCAGAGATTTAACCAGAGGGTTCACTCGTACGTACTCCTTGCGGTTTCACCCAGCGTAGCAGGAAGAGCCCAAGGATAAAGAGTAGAATGACAGGTGACACCCCAAGACGCGCGCTTCCGGTCATCGTGGTGGCAACGCCGATCAGGATCGGGGCGATAAAGGCCGTGGCACGTCCGGACAGGCCATAAAGACCAAAGCTCTCTGTCGGAGCATCGGGGTCGGCGTGTCGCACCATAAGGGAACGGGATGTGGCCTGAAGCACACCTCCCATACCGCCGATCATGACGCCGCAAACCATGAAGATCGTGTCAGGCAGGCTGGATCCCGCGGCCAGCGGCAGGCCAAAGATTGCTTCGCGCGACATGCCCACCACGATGGCGCAGACCACGATCAACACCCAGATGGACCCGACGATAACCGGTTTGGGACCATATCGCGTGTCCAGCTTACCTCCGATCCAGCTGCAAATCGTGGCCGATATGGCGCCCAGAATACCAAAGATGCCGATCTGCGTGACGGGCCATCCCAGCACGCCCACCGCATAGATCCCACCAAATGTGTACAGGCCGTTCAACGCATCCCGATAGAACATCGACGCCGCCAGATAGGCCGACAAGCTGGGTTGATGGCGTAGATTGGCGATGGAATGGCGCAGCATCGCCAAGGCCTCGGACACCTTGCCTGACCCGCGCCGCTGGCGTGGCATGCGCACCCAGCGAAAATAAGGTATCATGAAGATCACGTACCAGACTGCGGTAAAAGGACCGACAAAGCGGGTGCCCTCACGCATGTCAGCATTCAACAGGCCCAGCCCGGGCTCTAGCCCAGCAATTGTGCGGCCATTCCCCTGCTCGGCGAACAGAGCAAGAATGATCATCAGCGCCAGAACACCACCAGCATATCCAAAAGCAAAGCCAGAGCCTGAGATCTTGCCCACCTCGTCTTCGCCCCCCAGGTCGGGAAGCTGCGAATTGGTAAAGATCAACGCATATTCGGCACCGATGAAGCCAAAGGCAAACAGGCCCAGCATAAGATACAGGTTCGATCCATCCAGCGCAGTGAACCACAGGCCGGTCGCACCGATCACATACATGATCGAAAACACCACAACCCAAGGCCGTGTGCGCCCGGTCGTATCTGCAAAGGCCCCCATGATCGGTGCGCCAAAGGCGATCACCAATCCGGCCAGGGCCATTCCCCAGGCCCAAAGCGTTTGAGCACTGGCTGCCGCCATTTTGGCATCTTGGCCTTGGGTCATGAAAAACTCGGCTGCGACACCCGCAAAGAATGGACCAAAGATAAAGGTCACCAACAGGGTGTGATACGGCTGGCTGGCCCAGTCAAAGAACCACCACCCCCAAACGCGCTTGCGCGCAGAAATCTCTGCCATCTTCATCCCCAATGCAATTGGTTCGATATGACGGGCATTTGGCAAGTGACGCAAGGAATATCACATGATGCTATTCGCGCCGTGGCCAGCGCGGCACACATGGGCCGCGTCAACCATCGCCGCGTGCGGCTCTTGCCCTTTTTGGTGGCGGTGACTAGGTGTCGGTAAGACTAAACCGGAGAACGCGCCCATGATGGCAATTTACGGACCGCTGCAACTGATCCTACAAGTCGTATGGTTCTTTATCATTGCGCATGTGATCATGAGCTGGTTGATCAACTTTCAGATCCTCAACCTGCATCAGCAGATGGTCGCACAGATCTGGTATGGCCTGAACCGCATCCTGGAGCCGATCTATCGCCCGATCCGCAACGTCCTGCCGGACTTGGGCGGCATCGATCTGGCGCCGTTGGTGGCCTTGTTGGTGGTGATCTCATTGCAGAGCTACATCCTGCCATCGATCTTTGGCTTCATCTGATTCCTTCTGGGTCGGCTTGTCGCTCTTGTTCACGGAATCTTAGTATGTGATTGTGTCTGCTAAGAGCAGACACACAAGATACTGATAAGGCACCCGCCCCATGTTCGACGCCGCGCCGCTGTTGCGAGATGTCTTTGGATTCGACGCCTTCCGCCCCGGGCAGGAAGAGATCGTCGATGCCGTGACCGCAGGCGAAAACGTGCTGGCCATCATGCCCACGGGCGGCGGTAAATCCCTGTGTTTCCAGCTGCCTGCGCTGATACGCGAGGGGGTCACGGTGGTGATCTCTCCGCTGATTGCCCTGATGCGCGACCAGGTGCGCGCGCTACAAGAGGCGGGCGTGGCGGCCGGGGCGCTGACATCCGGCAACACACCCGAAGAGACCGAAGCGGTTTGGGCCGCGTTGGATGCGGGCGAGTTGAAATTGCTCTACATGGCGCCCGAACGTCTGGCCTCGGGTGCGGCTATGGGCATGCTGCGTCGGATCGGGGTCAGCCTGATCGCCGTGGACGAGGCGCACTGCGTCAGCCAATGGGGGCATGATTTCCGCCCCGATTACCTGCGCATCGGCGAGCTGCGCCGCGCCTTGGACGTGCCGCTGGCAGCCTTTACCGCAACGGCAGATGCGGAAACGCAGGACGAGATCGTCGAAAAGCTGTTCGACGGTGTCCCGCCGCGCGCCTTTTTGCGCGGGTTCGACCGGCCTAACATCCACCTCGCCTTTTCCGCCAAGGACAATCCCCGCCGCCAGATCATGGAATTTGCTGCCGCGCGCAAAGGGCAATCCGGCATCGTCTATTGCGGCACCCGCAACAAGACCGAGACCCTGTCGCAAGCCCTGCGCGAGGCCGGGCATTCCGCCTGCTACTATCACGGCGGGATGGAGGCCGAAGATCGCCGCATCGTGGAAACCCGATTTGCCCGCGAGGATGGGTTGATCGTGGTGGCGACCGTGGCCTTTGGCATGGGCATCGACAAACCGGACATCCGCTGGGTTGCGCACGCCGACCTGCCAAAGTCGATCGAGGCCTATTATCAGGAGATCGGCCGCGCCGGGCGCGATGGGGGACCTGCGGAAACGCTGACGCTCTTTGGCCCCGACGACATCCGCCTGCGCCGCTCGCAGATTGACGAGGGGTTGGCCCCGCCCGAACGCCGCGCGGCAGATCACGCCCGGCTGAATTCGCTGCTTGGCTTGGCTGAGGCGTTGGAATGCCGCCGCAAGACCCTGCTGGGGTATTTTGGCGAGGCGGATGTGACCTGCGGCAAATGCGATCTGTGTGACACGCCTGCCGATGTATTTGATGGCACCACGCCCGTGCGCATGGCGCTCTCGGCGATCCTGCGGACCGAAGAATGGTTCGGCTCGGGTCACCTGATCGACATTCTGCTGGGCAATGAAACAGACAAGGTCCGCGCCCGCCGTCACGATCAACTGCCCACCTACGGCGTGGGCAAAGAATACAGCAAGCCACAATGGCAGGCGATATTCCGGCAAATGATGGGGCATGATCTGGTGCGCCCGGACCCCGAACGCCACGGTGCGCTTCGCATGACCGAAATCGCCAAGCCGATCCTCAAGGGCGAGGCCGACATTCGCCTGCGCCGCGATTCCATCCGCAAGGCGGCCCGGCGGCCAGCGGTCAAGGCGATGGTCTCGGACGAGGATGCACCGCTGCTTTCCGCGCTCAAGGCCAAGCGTCGCGCACTGGCCGAGGCCGCCAAAGTGCCCGCTTATGTGATTTTCCCGGATCGCACCCTGATCGAAATGGCCGAGCGTCGCCCTGCTTCGCTGGATCAGATGGCGCGTGTCGCCGGCGTTGGAGCCAAGAAGCTGGAGCGCTATGGCTCACTCTTTCTTGAAGTGATCACCGGCGCGATTGAAGAGCTGCATCCGGCCCGGCGCAAGCTGGCGGTGCGGGATCGCGGTGATATCTATGATCAACTGCTTGAAAAGCAAACGGAATTGGCGCGCGGCACCGGTGGGATCGACAAGCCGCTCAGCTGCTCGGCCTCGCAATTGGCCAAGGTGGCACAGCTGAAACCTGATGATCGTCATGGGCTGGAACGGGTGCTGGGCGAACGCCGCGCGGAACGTTTTGGCGATGCCTTTCTGGACGTACTACGCGCTGCGGGCTAAGTCTGCGGGAACCGACAAATTGGGGGCAGAACATGCTTGTGGTGATTTCCCCGGCCAAACGGCTGGATTGGGCGGAACGTGATGTGACGGCGACCGAGCCCGCGTTTCAGGATGACGCGATCCGGTTGGCCAAGACAGCGCGCAATCTGACCTTGGGCGATCTGCAGAAACTGATGGATATCAGCCCCGATCTGGCGCGTCTGAACCGGGATCGGTTCAGGTCTTTTGTCGAAGAACCCGATGGCGATGTAACCCGCCCTGCCGCGCTGGCTTTTGCCGGTGACACGTATCAGGGGCTCGAAGCCGCGTCGCTCGATGCCGAGGAACTGGCCTGGGCACAGGATCATCTGCGCATTCTGTCCGGGCTTTATGGTGTGTTGCGCCCTCTGGACCGCATCCAGGCCTATCGGCTTGAGATGGGCAGCAAGTTGAAAACCCGGCGGGGCAAATCGCTGTATGACTATTGGCGCGATCAGCTGAGCAAGGCGCTGAATGTTCAGGGCGAAGCCGTGGGATCAGATGTTCTGGTGAACTGCGCCAGCCAGGAATACTTTGGTGCCGTGGCCCCCAAGGCGCTGAACCTGCGGGTGGTTACGCCTGTGTTCATGGAAGACAAGGCAGGCGCGCCCAAGATCGTCAGCTTCTTTGCCAAGAAAGCGCGCGGAGCGATGGCGCGCTACATCATCCAGCACCGATTGACCGATCCCGAAGGTATCTTGGAATTCGATACCGGCGGGTATGCCTATCGCGCTGACCTGTCCACGCCGGAAAAGCCAGTATTTGTCCGCCCCTATCAGTCCTGATCCGCATCCGATTTGTTGACCGGCAGCGCATCTGCCGGTTGATGCTCTGCAATGCGCTCGTGAATAAGCCCCTTGCGCAGTGGCTTGGTCATGTAAAAGTCCAGACCGGCGGCCAGGATCCCCTCGGAATCGCCGTCCATAGCATGGGCGGTCAAAGCTACGATTGGCACATGATGGGCAGCGCCGTTTTCCAGCTTGCGAATTTCGCCCGTCGCCTCCTTGCCATCCATTTTCGGCATCGAGATGTCCATGAAGATCAGGTCAGGTTCGAAGCTGCCAAAGGCTTCGACGGCTTCAAGACCGTTGTTGGCAAACTTCAGCTCGATGTCCAACTCTTTGACCATCTTGCGGAACACCAGCTGGTTGGTCCGGTTGTCTTCGGCTGCCAGGATTCGCATCCGGCGCTTGTCTGATTGCGGCGAAATTTGTGCATCATCCTGCGCCTCAGGGGCAGACGGGCCTGCTTCGGCAGCATCGGACGGCTTGGGTGTCTTGGCCCCCAGGTTTGACAGGCGCGAGAACAACTCGGCCCGGGGAATGGGTTTTTGCAAGATACCTTGCAGCAGCTTGCTCGCCGGGTCCGCTTGCGCAACGCTGGGATTGGACGACAGCAGTACAAATGGTACGCCGCCCCAACCGCGCTCATGCAGGGCGTCGACCAACTCCAACCCGTCCAGATCGGGCATGTTGTGATCGCTGAGCACCAGGTCGACGCTTTTGTCGATGCAATCCAAAGCCTCTTTGCCCGAGGAACAAGAGGTGACGCTGACTCCCAGTTGGGCAAGTTGTTTTTGCAGGATTGCACGGTTCACGGACAGATCGTCGACGATCATCACATGATGGATTTCACCCAGGAAATTTGGCGGTGCCGGTTGCGGTCCTTCGGCCATATCCATCGTTACACGGAACCCGAAACAAGACCCAATACCCTCTTCGCTCTCAACCCAGACCGATCCCTCCATCAGCTCAACCAATCGGCGCGAGATTGCCAGGCCCAATCCGGTGCCTTCGAACTTGCGGTTGCGCTCGTCCTCAACCTGATTGAATTCACCAAAGATGTGGTCGATTTTGTCAGCGGGGATCCCGATGCCGGTGTCTTCGATTGCGACATGGATCGCGCATTTTTGCGAAACGGGGTCGGGTACACCTGTGACACGGATCAATACATGCCCCTTGGACGTAAATTTGATCGCGTTGCCCACCAAATTGGTCAGTACCTGGCGCACGCGCCCCGGGTCGCCAATGAACAGGGTTGGCAGAAACAGGTCATAATCAACCAACAGCGTTAGCCCCTTGTCCCGCACTGTCGGCTGCAACAGCATTGCGATCTCGTGAATGCAACGCTCCAAATCAAAGGGCTCGGGGTGCAGGATCAACTTGTCGGCTTCGATCTTTGAATAATCCAGAACGTCGTTGATGATGACCAGCAGCGCCTCACCCGAGTTCTTGATCGTGTTGGCGTATAGCCTCTGTTCCTCGTCCAGCGCTGTATCGGTCAGCAGCTCCGCCATGCCGACAACCCCATTCATCGGGGTGCGGATTTCATGACTCATGTTCGCCAAAAAGGCCGATTTGGCGCGGTTTGCTGCTTCTGCGCGTTCCCGCGCCGCCCGCAATTCGGACTCGTAATGTACGGTCGAGGTGATGTTCAGCGCCAGACTCACCACGTCACCGCCGTGGCCACGCTGATCGATCAACTTGATATATTGATCGTTCCACATTCGCATGACGACAGGTTCAGGGTTGGGGGCCATCCAACGTTCAGTCATCATGTGGCGCCATTCGTCTGGCGCCAGGCTTTCGGTGTTGACCAACCCCTCATCTGTGAACAGTTGCAAAATCCGCATGTACGAGATGCCCGGAGCGACCTCTTCGAGGCCGTCAAAAGCGTTCAGATAAGCGGTGTTGGCACCGATCAGATTGCTGTCGGCGTCAAAAAACGCAAACCCATCCTGAATGGTCTGAATCGAATGCCACAGGCGACGCTCGGCAATCTCGATTTTGGCGTTGGCGACCGTCAGGTCGGATTTGACCTTTTCGTTTTCGTCCCGGACAGTCGCAACCTCGGCCTGCTTTTCGCCAATCTTGCGTGTCAGGGCCAAGGCATGGCGTCCCAGCTTGCGATTGGCCGCGCTCAGCTCGGCTTGTTTCAGCTCAAGCAGGCGCTCGGCAGCCAGACGCGCACGCCGTTCCTCGGCCAATTTGTTGACAAGGCTCATTCCAGACAGTCCCCAGGCGGTTCTTGCCCGCAGCATCCGACGAGTCGGTGAACAAGTATTTAAGCAAGTCTCAATATGGGAATCGTTGCCAAAGCGCCGCCCCCCGTGCGACCCTGCCGCAAACAGGGAGGGCAGCATGCCACGCTTTGTCATCAGTCTAATTGCTCAATTTCTTTCGATTTTTTTCTTTGCCGGGGCGGCGGTTGCGCAAAACTCGGTGCCTGATTTTCGCTACGTGGTGACCCAGGACATGGATTTTTACGGCGCCGATCTGGATGCGCTGTTTGATACGGACCTGAATTCCTGCGTGCGGGCCTGCTCCGCCAACCGCCAATGTGCAGCGTTCACGTTCAACACGCGGTCAAATTCCTGCTTCCCCAAAAGTGGCGTCAGCGATCAGACCCCTTACGAAGGCGCGATTTCGGCGCAAAAGATCGCGACGCCCGCAGAAGCCACACAGCGTGGGGCGGCGCGTATGCAGGCGCTTGATGTTCTGCAAGAGCGCGATTTTTCGCGGGCTGCGACCCTGGCGCGTGATCTGGGCTTGCGGCATCGCGCCGGCGGCCGCGATATCGAGGCGGTTTTGGGGGCCATGCGTGCCTCGACTTCGGATCCGGTTCGGGCTTTGGGCTGGACCGGGGTGGCGCTGTCACTGACCGACCGTTCCGATCTGTGGGGCGAATACGCCCGCCGTCTGTTGCAAATCGAACCGGACGCGCGACGCCGATCCGAGGTGCGCGCGATGGCGATTTCCGCCGCGCTGAACGGTTATTTGCGCTCTGACACCGCCGGTGCTCAAGTGACAGCGCTTGAGCTTTTGTCACAGGCATTGGAGCGCTCCGGTAGGGGGCGCGACATGGTGTCCGTCCTGCGGGTCGCCTCTGAAATCCAACCGCGTGAGGACATTCTGGCGGCCTTGGAAAGTGCGATCGCGAAATATGGGTTCCGCGTGGTCGACAGCACCGTTGAAAGCGACGCCGCCGCCCCGCGGATCTGCGTTCAGTTTTCCGAACCGCTCGAAAAAGCCAGCGTAGACTACGACCCCTTTGTGCAATTGCAGACCACGACCCTGTCAGTACAGGCCGATGATCAGCAGCTGTGCGTCGACGGTGTCGAACATGGCGAGCGGTACCGGTTTACCCTGCGCAAAGGGCTGCCCGCCGCATCCGGAGAAACGCTGCATCGCGACGTGACACTGACCCATTATGTGCGCGATCGGTCGCCCTCGGTCCGGTTCCCGGGGCGGTCTTATGTGCTGCCCAAAACAGCCGAAGCCGCGCTGCCGATTGAAACCGTGAACCTGACCCAGATCGACCTGCGCCTGCGCCGGGTCAGTGACCGCAACCTGCTGCGCGCGGTGCAGGACGGGTTCTTTGGCCGTCCGCTCAGTCAATGGCAGGACCAGCAATTCGCGTCCGAGATCGCGCAAGAGGTCTGGACGGGCACAGCGGATGTGACCAGCGAGCTGAATCGCGACATGACGGCCCGCCTGCCTTTGGCCGAGGCCATTGCCGGACAACCCGCTGGCATTTATGCGCTGACAGCGCGTGTTCCGGGGGCCGATCCTTATGACGATCCAGGCGCGACCCAGTGGTTTGTCCTGTCTGATCTGGGCCTGCGCACGGTGTCTGGCACCGACGGTTTGCATGTTTCGGTCCTGGGTCTGGGCGATGCCAAGCCGCGCGCGGGGGTCGAGGTCACGATGATCTCGAAAGCCAATGCGGTTCTGGCAAAGGCTGCAACTGACGCGAATGGCACTGTGCGCTTTGACGCGGGCCTGACACGGGGGAGCGGGGCTGCTGCACCCGCGATGGTCTTTGCCCGCCAAGGCGACAGCGACATCGGCTTCCTGTCGCTTACCGATCCAGCGTTTGATCTGTCTGATCGCGGGGTCGAGGGGCGGCCCGCGCCCGGCCCGGTCGATGTCTTCCTGACCACCGATCGCGGTGCATACCGCGCGGGCGAAGTGATCAATGCCACCGTTTTGGCCCGCGACACCGTCGCACAGGCCATCGACGGTGTGCCGATGACCGCGATCCTCAGCCGACCGGACGGGGTGGAATACCTGCGCCGCGTGTCCAACGGGGGCGTTGCGGGCGGCCATGTCTTTGCTCTGCCGGTGGACGCCAGCGTGCCGCGTGGGTCCTGGCGACTGGATATCAAGAGCGACCCCAAAGGCGCAGTTCTGGCCAGCCAGACCGTGCTGGTCGAGGATTTCCTGCCCGAACGCATCGACTTTGACCAAAGCCTGCCAAACGCGCCCCTGCGTCCCGGTGACAGCGTGCCGCTCAGCATTGACGCGCGCTATTTGTTTGGCGCACCGGGGTCCGATCTGACCACCGACGGGCAGGTTGTGATCCGCACCACGCAAGAGCTTGCGGCCTATCCCGGCTATCGCTTTGGCCGCTATGACAGCTCGGTCACCGCGCAAAGCAGCTATTTCGGCGGCGAACGCACGGATGACCAAGGCAAGGCGCAGCTGTCTGTGGACATCCCCCAGATCGACGCCGCCGGTCGCCCGCTGGAGGCAACCGTGATCACCCGGCTTGCCGATGGCTCGGCCCGCCCGGTGGAACGTCGCCTGAGCGCGCAGGTCAACCCACCCACGGATGTGATCGGCATCAAACCGTTGTTCGAGGATGTCGTGGCCGAAGGGTCCGAAGCCGCGTTTCAGATCGTCGGTCTGACACCGGATCTGACACCACAACCGATGCGCGTGCGCTGGACCTTGAACCGGGTCGAGACACGCTACCAGTGGTATCAGCTGTACGGCAACTGGAACTGGGAGCCGACCACCCGCCGCACCCGCATTGCGACGGGTGAGGCTGATTTGGGCAGCGACCCTCTGACGGTGTCGCAGCCCGTGGATTGGGGCGAGTACGAGCTGGTCGTTGAACGTCTTGATGGCACCTACACCGCAGCTGCATTCGATTTCTATGCTGGATGGTATCAGGGTGGGGATTCCTCGGTCACACCCGACCGGTTGGAACTGTCGCTGGACAAGGACAGCTACGCCATCGGCGACACCGCGCAACTGCGGATCGTGCCCCGCATGGGCGGGACTGCCTTGATCCAGGTGATGTCGAACGAGGTGATCCACCGCGAGTTGGTCGAGGTCTCCGCAGGCGACACGCGCATCCCCCTGACCGTGACCGAGGAGTGGGGCAGCGGCGCCTATGTCACTGCCACCGTAATCCGCCCGATGGACGTGAACGCAGGCCAGAACCCAGCCCGTGCGCTTGGGTTGGTGCATGCAATGGTCGAACCTGAGGGCCGCAAGCTGGCGGTCTCTATCGACACGCCCGAAGTTGTACGGCCCCGTCAGACGCAAAAGGTTGGTGTCACGGTCGCAGGTGCGACTGAAGGGGACGACGTCTATCTGACGCTCGCCGCGATTGACGTGGGTATCCTGAACCTGACCGGGTTTGAAAGCCCCGATCCCCAAGGCCACTACTTTGGCCAGCGGCGTTTGGGTGTGGAATTGCGTGACGTCTACGGCCGTCTGATCGACGGCATGAACGGGGCTATGGGCCAGGTGCGTTCGGGCGGGGACGCGGACAACGGCATGCGGATGCAATCGCCGCCACCCACGCAGGACCTGATGGCCGTGTTCAGCGGTACGGTGAAACTCGGGTCTGATGGCAAAGCCGAGGTCGAAGTACCGCTGCCTGCCTTCAACGGCACGGTTCGCCTGATGGCTGTGGCTTGGTCTGATCGAGCGGTGGGCCAGGCCGAGCATGACATGCTGGTGCGCGACCCGGTGGTCCTGACGGCCAGTCTGCCGCGCTTCCTGGCGCCAGGGGACAGCAGCCGCATGCTGCTCGAGGCCGTGCATGCCGATGGCGCAACCGGAGAGATGCAGCTGCGTATCACCGCTTCGAACGGCGTGCAGATGGGTGACGTTCCCGCTGCTTTTGCACTGGAAAGCGGCGAGAAGGCATCCTTTGCCATCCCGATCCGTGCCGGTGGCGTGGGCGATCCAACCATCGAACTTGCCCTGACCACCCCCGATGGCGTGACGCTGACGCAATCCCTGCGGATGCCGGTGCGCGCCAATGATCCTGTGGTGGCACAGACCCGCCGGTTTTCGCTGGCCGGTGGCGACAGTTTCTTGTTCTCTGACGATGTCTTTGCCGGTCTGCGCCAAGGATCGGCGCGCGCCATCCTGTCGGCTGGCCCCTTGGCCAACTTCGATGCACCGGGGCTGTTGAGCACGCTGGACCGCTACCCCTATGGCTGTACCGAACAGATCACGTCGCAGACCATGCCTTTGCTGTACATGTCGTCGGTGGCACAGGCCACGGGCCTCGGCAGTGGAGCGAAGATTTCGGCCCAGATCGACGCGGCGATTTCGCGCGTGCTGACACGGCAGGCGTCGAACGGGGCCTTTGGCCTGTGGCGTGCCGAAAGCGGAGATTTCTGGCTCGACGCCTATGTCTCGGATTTCCTGAGCCGCGCGCGGGCCGAGGGGTTTGTGATCCCCGACCGCGCCTTTGCGCAAGCGATGGACAACCTGCGCAACCGCATCAACTATGCCCCCGATTTCGATTTCGGGGGCGAGGATGTGGCCTATGCCCTGATGGTGTTGGCGCGCGAGGGGGCGGCGTCGATGGGCGATCTGCGCTATTATGCGGATGTAAAGGCCGAGGCTTTTGCCACCCCGTTGGCAGTCGCGCAGCTTGGGGCGGCTTTGGCGATGTACGGTGATCAGACGCGGGCCGATGCCTTGTTCGCGCGCTCTGCTGGCCTGTTCGAAGAGCACGGGTTCGGGGACAACGCCTATTGGCGCGCGGACTACGGCACCACGCAACGCGATGCGGCAGGCCTGCTGGCGCTTGCAGCCGAGGCAGGCAGCGTGACGGCACAGAATGCCGCTTTGATCAGCCAGGTCAGCCAGACCAGTGACCGCCTGTCCACGCAAGAGGCCGCGTGGACCCTGCTGGCCGCGCAGGCGCTGATCAAATCGCCCGAACACGCCGGACTGATGGTCAACGGCGCGCCGGTATCGGGGCCGTTTGTGCAAGTGCTGCAAGGCGCGGGCAGTGACAGCTACAACATCACCGCCGCCGATGGCCAAACGACCGAGGTGACACTAACCACCCTTGGTGTACCTGAAATTGCACCTCCTGCGGGTGGCACGGGCTATGGCATCACGCGGCAGTATTACTCGATGGAGGGCGCACCGCTGGAGCGTCGCAGTTTTGCCGTGGGCGAACGTTTTGTCACGGTTCTGACAGTTGATCCGTTCGAACCCTCGGGCGCGCGGCTGATGATTGACGATCCCCTGCCCGCCGGGATCGAGATCGACAATCCCAGCCTGCTGCAATCAGGCGATGTACGCTCGCTTGATTGGCTGGACCTGTCCGAAGCGACACATGCCGAATTCCGCTCGGACCGGTTCCTGGCGGCTGTCGACATGGACAACAGCGAGCAGGTGACGGTGGCCTATGTGGCGCGCGCCGTGACACCCGGCGAGTTCCATCAGCCAGCGGCGGTGGTCGAAGACATGTACCGCCCCCGCTACCGGGCCCGGACACAGACGGGGCGGGTTGAGGTCACGCCATGACCCAACCCCTGGCCACGGCACATTGGCAGCGCACGGTTGGCGAAGGCACCGACCGTTGCACCCTGTCGGGCGTGGATCAGGGGTGGATTTTGATGGGCTACGCGGTGTGGCGGGTCGACGGAGTTGGCTCGCGCCTGAGCTATGATGTGCGCTGCGGTCCCGACTGGCAGAGCCTGTCTGCTGATGTCGCCGGAGAGGTTGAGGGACGCCAGATCAACCTGCGTCTGGTGCGCTCAGCCGAGGGCTGGCTGCTCAACGACGTGCTGCAACCGGGCACCGGTGAGTGCACCGATCTGGATCTGAGCTTCACCCCCGCAACCAACCTGTTGCCGATCCGTCGCCTTGGCGGGGTTCCGGGCGAACAGGTAACGGTGCAGGCCGCCTGGCTCAAGCCGGATCTGGATGAGGTCGCGCGGCTGGACCAGATCTATGAACGTGCACCCGGCGGGCAAGTGCAATACAACTCGCCAAGCTTTTCGGCCCTTCTGGACGTGGATGCGAGTGGCTTTGTCACCGGCTATCCGGACGGCTGGCACGGGTGGGTTGATGAGGCTTAGGGGTGCGATCATCTGCTTTACTCTGGCGTTTGGGCTGTTTCTGAGCGCTTTGGCGCGGGACGGTTTTGATACCTGGATCGACCGCACGGACTTGCCAGCCTTCCTGTCGGACACGTCGGTCGAAGTGCGGGATCGGAACGGGCGTCTGTTGCGCGCCTATCAGGTCGGTGATGGCATCTGGCGGCTGACACCGGGGCCTGTGGACGCCACCTACCTCACCCTGTTGAAACGGTACGAAGACAAACGGTTCGACACCCATGCGGGCGTCGATGCTCTGGCCATCATGCGGGCAGTCGGGCAAGCGATCTGGAACGGTCGCCCAGTGTCTGGGGGATCGACGCTCACAATGCAGGTGGCACGCCTGCTCGAAGACGGGACCACGGGGCGCTGGTCCGGCAAACTGCGCCAGATGCGTGTGGCGCTGGCCCTGGAACGGCGGCTGAGCAAAGAGCAGATCCTGGAGCTGTACCTGACTCATGCGCCCTTTGGCGGCAACCTCGAAGGCGTCCGAGCGGCATCGCTTGCATGGTTCGGAAAAGAGCCACGCCGCCTGACCGCCGCGCAGGCCGCGCTGTTGGTGGCCTTGCCGCAATCCCCCGAAACCCGGCGTCCGGACCGCCGCGCAGACGCCGCACGGGCCGCCAGAAACCGCGTTTTGGCGCGTATGGAGGCTCAAGGCATCCTGCCTCAAGCAGAGGCGCAAGCCGCGCTGACGGAACGGGTGCCCGCCACACTGCGGCCGTTTCCCGCGCTGGCGCCGCATCTGGCAGATCGCAAACGCGCCCAATACCCGGACCGTTTGCTACATGACCTGACCCTCGAGGCCGACGCTCAGGCCCGGTTGGAACTCTTGATCGCACAAGCCGCGCGCGAGGCCGGGCGCGCCATGTCGGCTGCACTGGTCGTGGCGGACGCCAAGACCGGAGAGATCATCGCCTCGGTCGGCTCCCCCGAATACGCAGCCGACCGGCAGGGGTTCATTGACATGACTCAAGCGATCCGCTCGCCCGGATCCACGCTCAAACCGCTGGTGTATGGGCTGGCCTTTGATCAGGGGCTCGCCCACCCCGAAACCCTCATTCACGACGGGCCAGTGCAGTTCGGTCGCTATGCGCCGCGCAACTTTGACGGACAGTTTCGCGGTGATGTGCGGGTTCGGGACGCTTTGCAGATGTCGCTCAATATACCTGTGGTCAAGCTGACAAACGCCCTTGGTCCGTCGCGCCTGATGTCTGCGTTGCACCGGGTGGGCACCCGTCCGAAACTGCCAACAGGCAAACCGGGGCTGGCCATCTCTTTGGGCGGCATCGGGATGAGCCTGCAGGATCTGGTGCAGCTTTACGCCAGCCTGGCACGCGGCGGACAAGGCGTCGACCTGCGCGACGATTTGCTGATTACTCCGACCGAAACAGGTCGGGTTCTGTCACCCGTTGCTGCCTGGCACGTCAGCGATATTCTGGCCGGCCTGGCGCCCCCGCGCGGGGCGCCGGCTGGCGTGCTGGCCTACAAAACCGGTACATCCTACGGCCACCGAGACGCCTGGGCGATCGGTTATGATGGGCGCCATGTGATTGGCGTCTGGATGGGGCGCGCGGATGGCACCCCTGTTCCCGGCGTCTTTGGCGGCGATCTGGCAGCACCGGTTCTGTTTCAGGCATTCGGTCGCTTGAAATCAGCTTTTGATCCAATGCCCCCGCCCCCCGCCGCCACGCTGATTTTGGGCGCAGCCAAGCTGCCGCAACCACTACAAAGGTTCGAGGCGCGCTCCAACACCACCAGCGGCAACAGGCCAAGCCTGATCTTCCCGCCCCACGGTGCGCGTCTGGACACGCAAGGCGAGGCGCTGACCATCAAGCTGCGCGGCGGTCAGGCCCCCTTTGTCGTGTTGGCCAATGGTGTCCCCATGATCCATGGCATGCAGAGACGCGAGTTCGAAATCACCAATCCGGGACAAGGGTTTTCGCAGCTGGTGGTGATTGACAGCGCCGGCCTGTCTGACCGGGCGGACATTCGAATAGATTGACCCAGAAGGAGACTGTGACGTGAAACCTGGCTTGCCCCTCTTGATTGCTCTGTCCCTGAACACAGGCGCGGCTTGGGCCGAATGCGCCAGCGATGATCAGATCGCGGGTTTTGTCGCGGATTACATCTCCAACACTCCGACGGCAGCCTTGTCCAAGGATGGCACGATGGCGGATGCGCTGTGTACCCAGGCCAAACTCGTTCACGCGATGACGGCTCATATGGGGCCGGTCATCGGCTACAAAGCCGGTCTGACCAGCAAGCCAGCGCAAGACAGGTTCGGGGTAAGTGAACCGGTTCAGGGCGTGCTCTACCAGAACATGATGCTGCCGGACGGGGCCGAAGTGCCCGCAACCTGGGGCGCGCGCCCAGTGTTCGAAGCGGATCTGATTCTGGTGGTCGCCGATGCCGCCATCAACCAGGCAACGACACCAGCCGAGGTTTTGGCGCATGTCTCAGCCATCCGCCCCTTTATCGAGCTGCCAGACCTGACCCTGGCAAAAGGCGAACCAATCACTGGCGTAACCCTGACTGCCATTGGTGTCGCACCCAAACTGGGCGTTTTGGGCAACCCCATCCCGGTAGAAGACGCGGATGCGATGACGGACAGGCTGGCTCAGATGCAAGTGACTCTCGCTGCCGCGGACGGGGAAATCCTGTCCCAAGTTCCCGGTCAGGCCGTTCTGGGTCACCCGGCCAATTCCGCCCTGTGGCTCATGTCCAAGGGGATCACGTTTGCACCCGGTGACATGATCTCGGTCGGGTCGTTCGGCCCCCTGTTCCCCCCTGCAAAAGGCAAGGGCGGTGCGCGCGCCACCTATGACGGATTGCCGGGCAACCCCTCAGTTCACGTGACCTTCAACTGACCTTGTCTTGCGAACCAAGGCGGCGCCTCATAGCGCCAGCAAGAACAGGGTGATCGACGGGAACGCGACCAGAATGATTACCCGGATAATGTCTGAGCCGACAAAGAACATCACCGCCTTATAAGTCTCGACCATCGGTGTCTTGCGATCCATCGCGTTGATGATGAACAGGTTCATCCCCACCGGCGGCGTGATCAACCCGACCTCGACGACAATCAGCACCAGAATGCCGAACCAGATCGCCACATGCTCGGCCTCCATCCGGTTGGCCATGCCCTTGGTCACCCGAATGCCCAGCTCCTTCATCTCGGCGCGGGTCAGCTCGGTGCCGTTGGCAATCGCGTCTTTGATCGAGGCGAGCGTTTCCGCGCCCATCCCCTCGGGCACACCTGCCGCCAGCACCTCGCGCGCGGCATCGGCCTGCAAAGCGGCGAGATTGACCAGATCGAAGTCCATCGCCGAGATCACCGGGAAAAAGATCGGGATGGTCAGCAGGATCATCGAAAGGCTGTCCATCAGACAGCCAAAGACCAGATAGAAACACAGGATCAGTGCCAGAACCATCCACGGGCTGAAGCCCTGGCTGACCACATAATTCGACAGCTCTTGTGGCACCTGAGTCAGCGCCAAAAAGCCATTGTAGAACCCGGCCCCCAGCACGATGAAAAAGATCATCGCGGTCGAGCGCGCGGTGACGGTGAAACTCTCGACCAGCGAACTGCGCGTCAGTCCACCATTGAAGAACGCAATCACAGCCGTGCCAAACGCACCCACAGCCGCGCCCTCGGTTGGGGTGAACCACCCCAGATAGATACCGCCCACCACAAGGCCAAAGACCAGCAGCACGGGCCAGACTTGAACAAGGGCCGCAAACCGCTCGGAGTAGGGCACCGCAGGCCGGGTGCCGGCACTTTCGGGATAAAGCCGCACATAGACAGAGATCGCGATGACATAACCCAACGCCGCCATGATGCCGGGGATGAATGCCGCAAGAAACAGTTTGGCAATGTTCTGCTCGGTCAGGATCGCATAGATCACCAAAACAACCGATGGCGGGATCAGGATACCAAGCGTGCCCCCCGCCGCCAGGGTCGCGGTCGAGAACCCACCGGCATAGCCATATTGCTTCAGCTCGGGCAGGGCCACGCGCCCCATCGTTGCCGCCGTCGCCAATGATGAGCCACAAATCGCGCCGAACCCTGCACAGGCCCCGATAGACGCCATCGCAACACCGCCCTTGCGGTGACCCAGCCAGCCCTCGGCGGCCTTGAACAGCGCATTCGACATGCCGCCCAGGGTCGCGAAATGCCCCATCAGCAGGAACATCGGCACGATGGTCAGCGAATAGCTGGAAAAGGTCGTGTAGGTCTCGTTCTTCAGGCGCGCAAACGCCACCTGCGTGCCGTCGGTGACCCAGATCAGGCCCACCAACCCGACCAGAAACATCGCCAACCCAATTGGCACCCGCAGGAAAATCAGCACCATCAGGGCAGGAAAGGATGCAATCCCAATCTCAAGCGAACTCAATGGCTTGCCTCCATCCCATCGTGGATCACGATGCGACCCGTCAGGAATTCATAGATCCGAACACCCGCCATGTAGATACCAACAACCGCTGCCGCCAGCGACGCCACAAAGCTCAGGCCATAGGCCCACCAGATCGGGAATTGCAGCAGGAACGTCGTCTCGCCGTATTGCCGCTTGCTCAGCATCCCATCGCCCAGCTTCCACGCAATCAACACCAGCACGCCCGCAAAGGCGACCTCGATCACCATCCGCAGGAACCGGTTCACCGCCTTGGAAAAATTGTTCGCCAGAATATCGACCGAGGCATGGCCCGCCGTGATCTGACACAGCGGCATAAAACAGAAGATAGCAAAGGCAACGCCTGCCTCGACCAGTTCGAAATCGCCGTTCACCGGGCCGATGCCAATCGCAATCGCCCAATCGGCAAAGCCGGGCGCCAGTCCCTGCATGAAATCGCCGTGGAAAAAGCCGTTCAGCAAACGGCCCAGGATAGAAGCACAGGTCAACAGGATCAGCGCGCTCAGGACAATCCCGCCGACAATGGCCAGCGTGCGGGCCAATCCCATCATCAGCTTGTGCATCGGTCGTTCGTCTTTCTTGAAATGGCGACCGTGGCGGCAGCACCGCCACGGTCAGATGTACTTACTGCGAGTACTTTTCGATCAGCATCTGCGCTTCTTCGATCAGCGCCTTGCCGTCCTTGCCCTTGCTTTCCATGTCCGCGATCCATTCGTCATAGATCGGCATGGCCAGCGCCTGCCATTCGGCGGTCTGGTCGGCATCCAGCGTGATGATGTTGTTGCCCAGATCCTCGGCGATCACACGCGACGGACCATCAGCATCCGCCATGGTCCCACCCGCAAAGACCGAAAACTCAAGGCCCGAGTTATCGTCGATCACCTTCTTCAGGTCATCAGGCAGGCTCTCATACTTGGGCTTGTTCATCGCCAAAACGAAGGTCAGCGTATACAGCGCCTTGCCAGTGAACTCGGTGTGGTTTTCCACCAGCTCCGGAACCTTCAGCGCAGCAGTCACTTCCCACGGAATGGTTGTTCCGTCGATCACACCTTTGCTCAGCCCCTCGGGTACCGCAGGCACCGGCATACCAACCGGGGTCGCGCCCAGCTTGGTCAGCAGCGAATTGACCGAGCGCGAACCGCCGCGGATCTTCATGCCTTGCAGATCGTCAGGCGATTCCACCGGATCAGCCGTATGGATCAGGCCCGGACCATGCACCCAGGTGCCCAGAATATGCACATCCTTGAACTCAGTGTCCTTCATGTGCTTTTCGAACATTTCCCAATACGCCCGGCTCATCGCGCGTGCATCGGTCATCATGAACGGCAGCTCGAACACTTCGGTCGATGGGAAGCGGCCCGGAGTGTACCCCACAACGGTCCAAATGATGTCGGCGACACCGTCGATTGCCTGGTCCATCAGCTCTGGCGGCTTGCCACCCAGCTGCATCGACGGATAACGCTCGACCTTGATCCGGCCACCCGAATCCTTTTCGACATTGTCGGCCCAGACGTCCAGCACCAGCTTTGGCACGTTGGCCTGTGCTGGCAGGAACTGGTGCAGTTTCAGCGTAACCTCTTGTGCCAACGCCGAAGTTGCGCCGAATCCGGTGGCCATGGCCGCCACCGCCGCGCCGCCGATCAAACCCATCAGGGTTCTGCGATAAGTCATGTTTTCCTCCCTTTGATCCCTCTTTGGAGCAATATAATGCAAATCTGGATCATCAATGCAATATATTGCTACAGTCTTTGGTCACGACGCCGCGCTCTCCAACCCGGTGCCGCCATAGAGCCATTCGATCTCCGCGTACCAATCTTGCGGCGTCTTTGCCCGCATGATGGCGTTTCTCAATTCCGCATGAGCCCCCGCGGGATGATAAATGTGCTCTCCGATCTCTCGAGACTGCAACTGAACGCGCGCAGTACGCAAGCGCCGTTTCTGCTGATAGGCGCACAAAGCCTGTTCCAGATCATCATGGCTGGCCACCATGTCCGACAAGCAAACCGCATCTTCCATCGCCATACAGGCGCCTTGGGCAAAATATTGCAGCATCGGATGGGCCGCATCGCCCAGCAATGCCACGCGCCCCTCGACCCAATTCATCACCGGATCGCGGTCACACAAAACCCACAGTTTCCAATCCTGCCCCTGTTCGATCACCTGTTGCGCCAAGGGATGCACATGCTCGAACCCGCGCCGCACCTCTTCGACCGGAACGGGCTTGCCTGCCACTGGCTCGGGCGCGTGGTTGTGATAGGTCACCACGAGGTTGAAATTTTGCCCGCCCGACAGCGGATAATGCACCACATGGCACTTGGGCCCGGCCCACAACGTCGCCGCATTCCAGCGCAGCGCCTCGGGCATCTGCTCCACCGGAATGACTGAACGATAGGTGGTATGCCCCGACACCCGAGGTGGCCCATCGTCCAGCATCTGCTTGCGGACTTTTGACCACAGCCCATCCGCCCCGATCAGCACTGCGCCGTCAACGCGCGTACCGTCGCCGAGCACCGCATGAACACTGCCGTCTTCCTGTTCATAGCTCTGAACCGCCGCTTCGGTTCGCAATTCGATCAGCGGATTCGCCTCACAGGCGCTCAGAAAAACCCCGTGCATTTCGCCCCGATGCACAACGGCATATGGGTTGCCCATGTGCGCGCGAAATTCATCGCCCAGCGGGATGCGCGTGATCTCTTCCCCGCTCAGGGCATCCATCAAACGCAGATTGTCGATGTAAACTGCCATCGCCCGTGCGGCGTCACCCACACCCAGATAGTCAAAAGCATGAAACGCATTGGGGCCCAGCTGAATTCCGGCCCCGATCTCTCCAAACCGCGCGGCTTTCTCCAGAACCAGAACCCGCCGACCACGCTGCGCCAGGCCCAGCGCTACAGCAAGACCGCCAATCCCCCCGCCAGCGATCAGGATGCGGTCTTGGCTCATGGCCTACTCCGCCTCGCTCAACTTCAGGGCAATCGGATCCAGCCCGTCAATACCGCCCTCGATCACATCACCCGCCACAACCGGCCCAACACCTGCAGGCGTCCCGGTCATGATCAGATCACCCGGCCGCAGATGATAGAACCCCGACAGATGGCAGATGATCTCGTCGATCTTCCAGATCAGCTCTTCCAGGGTGGCGTCCTGCTTGACCTCACCATTCACCGACAGATGGATGCGCTTGGCGTCATCCGGAGACCACCCGTCCACCTTCGTCAGCGGAGCAAACACGGCAGCGTTTTCAACATCCTTGCCCAGATCCCAGGGACGCTGTTTGTTCCGCTCACGGATCTGCAGATCCCGCCGCGTCATGTCCAAGGCACAGCCATAGGCGTACACGGCATCCCACGCCTGCCCGCTATCGGCGCGAAACACCGGCTTGCCGATCGCAAAGGCCAATTCCATCTCGTAATGAAAGTTTTCGGTGCCCGGAGGGTACGGCACCGTCGCGCCCGACAAAATCGCATTCGGCGCGGATTTGGTGAAATAAAACGGCGCCTCGCGGTCCACCTCGTTCCCCATCTCGGCTGCATGGGCAGCGTAATTCCGACCAACGCAGAAGATCCGCCCGATTGGATAGGTGGCACTTTCGCCATTCACTGGAATGCCGGGGGTCTGGGGCAGGGAAAACAGGCTGTCGCTCATCGCGCGCGCTCCTCATAGTAGCCAAGCTTGTCCTGTAGCGGACGGTCATGAATGCGGATCACAAAGGCCTCGCTCTCCGCCTGATGAGAGATAGCGGCAAAGACCGGCGCCGTGAACGTGTCCTTTGGCCCCCAGTCGATCACTTGCCCGTCAACCTCGGTCCGGCCATGCCCCTTGATCACATGGAACGCACAGGATGAGGACCGCAAGGGCGGCTTCTGCGACTGCCCCGCACCAAACATCATCGCCGTGAACCCCAACGTCGGCAGAATGTCCTCTCCTGTCTCGGGGTTGACATAGTCCAGCTCCGCAATCTCATCCCCACCATAGGCCGACATCTGGCGCAACGCCGCCTCGGTCCCGGTCCAGGGGTAGCGCAACATCGGAAAGCGGCGGGCGCGGTGACCTGGCCTCCGGGTAGGGGCAAGACCCGCCGCCTTGTACTCGACCTCGCTGGCGTCCGGCCTGTTGCGTTGGGGCTGCAAGTCGCCCTCAACCGCATAGGACCCTTCAAGCTGCACAAACACCGGCAGGTCCAGGGCATCCAGCCACACCACCGGCTCATTTCCATCGTGTCCGTGATCGTGCCACTCGCCCGAGGGCGTCAGAACCAGATCGCCTTCTTCCATCGGCAGGCGCTCGCTGTCGACCACCGAATAGCCGCCCGTCCCCTCAACAATGATCCGCACGGCCGAGGGCGTGTGCCGATGCGCGGGCGCGCTTTCGCCCGGCAGCAACAATTGCATCCCCAAATAGATCGACGCCGTCGCCTGCATCGCGCCCGTCCCACGCCCCGGATCAGACAGCACCAGCACCCGGCGTTCGGCCTTTTCCACCGGCGTCAGTTCTCCGGCTTTCAGCAACAAGGGCCGCAACGCGTCATAGTTCCAATACCCCGCCTGCGTCACCGGCTGCGGCGCGCCGTGCGGCAGCACATTACGCATCATCGGCCAGAGCGGCGCCACCCCCGCCTGCTTCAACTCATCGCGATACGCCTGCGGTAAATCCTCCAACTCCCCCAAAGGTTCGGACATGTCACTCTCCTCTCAACCGCAGTATGATGCATACTTATTGTGGAAAAACCCATCAAATTGACGCCGGTTAGCGAAAAAGATCTAACCATAGCCATCGCCGAGAATGCGAAACGGGCCAGATTTCGCCAACAACTCCTGATTGCATAGGCGTGAAATTGCTCACTTTTGCCCTTTGACCCCACTGGTTGCTTTTCCCGGTTGCGTTGACCCGGACTCAACGTCCAACTGCACCAGGAAACATGATACATTGGGGACCCTGAACACACGCGGATCACAATCCAGGACCGGATGTTTCGACCAATCGGCGATCCGCACTACCTTTATAGTGAATTTTACATACAGAATTTCATCGGTGCATTGACGTCTTCGACCACCCCCCAGTTTGTAGGTCGAGCACGTTGAATACGTATCCCTGCTCACGCAGGCGCGCCGATGGACTGGTCAGCAAGCCGTGTTTTCTGGCGATCTGACCAATGGCCAGGCTTTGCCGCTACACCCAGCCTGGCCTCCCCCGTCAAAGAGAACCCCCTCCTCTTTGGCGGGGACCACCTTAACAGCTGGACCTGGTCCTAAGCGTTCTTGACGATCAGAAAGACGCGCGCCGGCTGATCCCCAGCTTCGATGGAATGGGCGATATCCGCCGCATAGCGCGCGGTGTCCCCGGCGTTCAGCGTGTTGCTCGCGCTGCCGGATGTGACCCGCACCGCCCCCTCCAGCACCGTCAGCTGCTCGTTGGCGCCGCGCGTGTGTGGCTGGCTGTTCAGCGCGCCCCCCGCTTCGAACCGAATGTCATACACCTCGTGCCCGCCGGCCTCTTCGGGTGGCGACAGGATCTGAATGCGACACCCCTGCCCCATATTGTCGATACTGGGCACATCTGACGCGCGCAGAACCTCGATCTTGTCCGTGGCCTCGCCATCTTCGAGCAACCCGGCAAAATCCACCTGCAACGCGCGCGTCAGGTTCCACAGGGTTGCAATCGTGGGACTGCTTTCGCCGCGCTCGATCTGACTGACCATCGAGCGGGAAACGCCCGACAGATTCGCCACCGCTTCCAGCGACAGACCCTGCGCCCGGCGTGCCTCTTTCAGGCGCGCGGGCAAGCGTGTCAGGATATCGTCTGCATTCTCCGTCATAACGGAGTCTCTGCCCGTCTTTTGCCGCTCTTGTCAACTCTGGCCGCGGTCGATAGATACGCGTTACGTAATAACATTACACACTTCTTATGCGCAGAAACGTCACCTCCTCCCTCCGGCGCCGCAAGGCCGCCCCGATGACCCGCTTTGATCGTCTCCCGCCCGAGCTGCGCGGTTGGCTTCAGCGCGCCATGCTCAGCTGGTCGGTGAAATCAGCCGAACGGATCTGGGCCAAGGCCATGCGCCAACACCGCGGCAACGTACAGGCCGCGTTGATCGAGCTTGATCGACTGGAACGCGCCCATATGAACCGCGACATCGAACGCATATGGGGGCCGGATCACCCCGGGCTGGTGGACGCGTGCGGACTGCAAAGAGCCGCGTAAAACCGGTGCACGGGTAGTGCACGCATTGTGCACGGGGTGTGCACACGGGTTTTCCGCCATTTTGATGACGGCACGTTCCCGCAGACAGGCCCGTGCTGCACATGCATAATACCGCCAAATCGAGAGGAGACATTATGACCGACATCGTGATTCTGGACGGTGCCCGCACCGCCATCGGCACCTTTGGCGGGGCGCTTGCCTCGACCGCCCCCATCGACCTGGCCACCGTCGCCACCGAGGCCGCGCTAGAGCGTTCCGGGGTTGAGGGCGCGCAGATCGGCCATGTGGTTTTTGGCCACGTGATCAACACCGAACCCCGCGACATGTACCTCAGCCGCGTGGCCGCCATGCAGGCGGGCATTCCCAATGGCACGCCCGCGATGAACGTCAACCGCCTGTGTGGATCGGGCGCGCAAGCCATTGTGTCTGCAGTGCAATCCCTGATGCTGGGGGATGCCGACTTCGCCCTGGCAGGTGGTGCCGAAAGCATGTCGCGCAGCCCCTTCATCATGCAACAGGCCCGTTGGGGTGCGAAAATGGGCGACGTCAAATCGCTCGACATGATGCTGGGCGCGTTGAACTGCCCGTTCGGCACCGGCCACATGGGCGTCACGGCGGAAAACGTCGCGGACGAACACCAGATCACCCGCGAACAGATGGACGAGTTCGCAATGACCAGCCAGACCCGCGCAGCGGCAGCCATTGAGGCAGGCCACTTCAACAGCCAGATCACACCTGTGCAGGTCAAGGTCAAACGCGACATGGTCGACTTCATGGTGGATGAACACCCCAAGGCCACAACGACCGAAGCTCTTGCTGGCTTGCGCCCTGTCTTCAAGAAGGACGGTCGCGTAACTGCCGGAAATGCAAGCGGAATTAACGATGGTGCAGCGGCGATGGTCTTCGCCACAGCCGACGCAGCAGAGAAGGCCGGACTGAAACCCAAGGCCCGCGTTCTGGGCTACGCCCACGCCGGTGTCCGCCCCGAAGTGATGGGCATCGGCCCGGTTCCGGCAGTGCAGAACCTGATGGCTAAAACGGGCCTCTCGGCAGATGATTTCGACGTCGTCGAAAGCAACGAGGCCTTCGCCTCGCAGGCCTTGGCGGTGAACAAGGAACTGGGTCTGGACGCGGCCAAGGTGAACCCCAACGGCGGCGCGATTGCCCTGGGACACCCGGTCGGCGCAACCGGCGCGATCATCACGCTCAAGGCGCTCTATGAGTTGGAGCGCACAGGTGGCTCCAAGGCGCTGGTCACCATGTGCATCGGTGGCGGTCAGGGCATCGCCATCGCTCTGGAACGTCTCTGATTCAATTAAACTTTTCTGGCTAGGGTCGCGGTCATTCAGCCGCGGCCCTTTCCTTCTTCCGGGCTAACTTAACGGCCAAGTTCAACCCCACGCCGGGCCGCGACCAGGGGCATTGCGCGATGCAGATCGCGCAGCCGTGGGTCTGGTTGAAGAACGGCAGGCATTTGTCGAAGTCCACGTACCATTTGCGCGTCCCTCGAACCATTTTCTTGTCAGGCGACAACGCTTCGGGTGGGCAGGCATCCTCGCAAATCCGACAGCTCTGACAGAAGGCATCGATTTCATGATCTTGGGCTGGGGTCGGCTCAAACGGTGCATCAGTCAGAACCGCAGATAGGCGGAATGAGGCACCAAGTTCCGGATTGATGATCGAGCCATGCTTGCCTAATTCGCCAAACCCACAGGCCAATGCAGGTGGGATCATCGCCAAGGCCCCGGTCATCGGGCCTGTAACGGCTTCAGCCGCCCACCCCTGTTCCCTGATCCAGCCTGCCACAGTCTTGGCCGCCAAAGCCGCGCGGGCGTATTGGGTCATGACCTCCAGCCCCGCGCGCGGTTCAGGTGCTGCGGAAATTTCGCCATAGTCGTGTTGCACGCCCAGAATGATGACCCGCGACTGCGGGATGTCATAGCCGTCAAAAACCCAATCGGGCTGCATTTCAGCCACGCCGGTCATCTCGCAGACACCATCCGCCACAAACTGGTCTAGCCCCGTTGTCCACTCTGCTGGTGGCTTTGAGACTGCAACTGGTGCCAAGTCGGGCAAAACCGCATCCAGGATTTTCTGCCGTTCGGCACGTTGCTCGGCAAACGCCGGTTCCTTGGCCGATTGGGTGTAAAAATATAACTGCAGAGGGCCGTGTGGAATGTCCATCGGGTCCGGTGCCCAATAGACCATCGCAGGGTTACGCGGCTCAGGCTCGCCCAATCCGTTGATCTCGTTTCCACTGATTGCGGGCTGTCGTGCAACCTGATCGGGGTCTGGCTCAAAAGGGCGATATGGGTTCGGTTTCGGCATGACCCGAACCCTAGCACGATTTCAGCTCAGAACAGTGCGTCCGCCAAAATCACCAACACACCGCCAACAACAGCGCCGCCCAGAACCAACCAGACGCGGCTTTGAAAGGACCTTGGCTTCGGCTCATCTTCGACTGATTGCGCGATCAGGGCCTTTTCAACCAATGCAGGCAAACGCGGACCAAAGCGGGCCAAGACCATAGCCGTCTTGGAAAGATCGGACACGATGGCTCGGGGGCCGATGGATTGTTTAATGTAGTCTTCGACCACGGGCCGTGCGACGTCCCAGATGTTGATGTGGGGGCTCAGCGACCGAGCCACGCCTTCGACCACCACCATGGTGCGTTGCAGCAGGATCAGCTCGGTTCGGGTTTCCATGCCAAAGCGTTCTGTCACCTCGAACAGGTAGTTCAACAACCGCCCCATCGAGATCTGGGTGGCGTCCATGCCAAAGATCGGCTCACCCACCGCACGCAGGGCACGGGCAAATTCATCTACGTCCTGGTTGGCGGGAACATATCCGGCTTCGAAATGAACCTCGGCGACGCGTTTGTAGTCGCGGCGGATGAAGCCAAACAGGATTTCGGCATAGACCCGGCGGGTGTATTCGTCGATGTGGCCCATGATGCCAAAGTCATAGGCGATGATGTCACCATTGGGCGCGACCTTCAGGTTGCCCTGATGCATGTCGGCGTGGAAATACCCATCGCGCAGCGCGTGCATCAAGAACAGGCGCAGCACCCGCTCACCCAGATCAACGCGGTCGTGACCAGCGGCATCAATCGCGTCATTGTCACCCAGTGGCACCCCATCGGCCCACCCCAGCGTCATCACGCGGCGCGAGGACAGGGACCAACGCACAGGGGGCAGTTGGAACCCGCCATCATCCTTGGTGTTGTCAGTAAACTCGGACGCGGCCGAGCTTTCCAGCCGCAGGTCGAGCTCACCCCGCACAACACCGTCGAAATGTTCGATCACCTCCATCGGGCGCAAACGGCGCGCGCCGGGGGCGAACAGATCGACGATGCGGGCAGCCAGATAGAAGGCATCCACATCCTTGCGAAACGCTTTTTCGATCCCCGGACGCAAAACTTTGACCGCAACCTCGTCACCCGTGGTCGCCAGCGTCGCCTTGTGCACCTGTGCGATTGAGGCAGCCGCGATCGGCTCGCTGAATTCGCTGAATATCTCGGGGATGGGTTGACCCAGCTCGCGTTCAACCTCGGCCATCGCCTCGTCCCTTGGGAACGGGGGCAGCTTGTCCTGCAACACGCGCAGCTGCTCTGCCAACTCATCGCCGACCACATCCGGCCTAGTCGACAGAACCTGACCAAACTTGATGTAAGCCGGACCAAGCGCCGTCAGCGCACGGGTCGCCGGGGGCATGTCAGGGTCGCCCTTGTAGCCAAGCCACTGAAACGGCTTGCCCAAAGCATGCGCTACAAAGCGCAAGAGCGGCGGGGCCTCGAACGCGTCGAGTACCACATTCATGGCGCCCGTCCGCTCGAGCGTTGCGCCTGTACGGATCAGGCGAATGATGTTGTGAGGTCCACGCATGTCTTAGAGCTTCCAGCCGGAATGCAGCGCCGCAATACCCATCGACAGGTTGCGGTATTTGGCATTGCCGAAGCCCGCTGTGCGCACCATGCTCAGGAATGTCTCTTGGTCCGGGAACTTGCGGATCGATTCCACCAGATACTGATAGCTGTCGTAATCCCCGGCGATGGCCTGCCCCATACGCGGGATGACGTTGAAGCTGTAGAGGTCATAGAGTTTCTGCAGCCCTTCGTTGGGCAACTGGCTGAACTCCAGCACCATCAGGCGGCCACCGGGGCGGAGAACGCGGTACGCCTCGTTCAGCGCCTCTTGCGGGCGGGTCACGTTCCGAATGCCGAACGAGATCGTGTAGACGTCGAATGTGTTGTCCTCGAACGGCAGGGACATGGCGTCGCCCACCACCCAATCCAGACTGTCGGCCAGATGCGATGCCTCGGCGCGTTTGCGACCCTCGACCAACATCGGTTCGGTCAGGTCCAGTACCGTGGCGTGCCCGTGGCCGGCACGGTCCAAAAACCGGAACGAGATGTCGCCGGTGCCGCCCGCAACATCCAACAGCTTTTGTCCGGGGCGCGGCGCCAGCCAATCCATCATGGCATCTTTCCACACCCGGTGGATGCCCATGCTCATGACATCGTTCATGATGTCATATTTGCTGGCCACCGAGTTGAACACGCCCTGGACGCGCCCGGCCTTTTCACCTTCGGGAACTTCGGAGAAACCAAAGTGAGTGGTCTTTTGACTGTTCTCGGACATGGGCCTTGCCGTTTTCTGATTTCGCCCCTGTTATAGGGCGTTGGAACACGGGCACAATGCGGCCCTTTGGAATTGGGAGTCCCATAATGCCTGAACTGCCCGAGGTCGAGACCGTCCGACGTGGCCTGGCCCCCGCGATGGAGGGCGAGGTGATCGAGCGGGCTGACGTCAACCGCCCGGATCTGCGCTGGCCTTTCCCGGAGCGGATGGCCGAGCGATTGACCGGCGCGAGGGTGCAGCGATTGGGGCGGCGGTCCAAATATATCCTTGCGGATCTGGACACGGGTGAGACGCTACTCATACATCTGGGCATGTCGGGGCGCATGACGGTGTCGGGTGATCCCCTGGGACAGTTCGTGCATGACCACCCCATGCCGGAAAAGCACGATCATGTGGTGTTCCACATGGCCAACGGTGCGCGGGTCACGTTCAATGATCCCCGCCGATTTGGTGCGATGGACTTGCTGCCGACCGCGACGGCGGCTGACCACAAGCTGCTGTCGGTGCTGGGGCCAGAGCCGTTGGGCAATGATTTCCATGAACAACATCTGGTTGAATCGTTCCGCAGCAAGAATACGCCGGTCAAATCCGCACTGCTGGATCAGGGAATCGTCGCAGGTTTGGGCAATATTTACGTTTGCGAGGCATTGTTTCGCGCCGGAATTTCGCCACGTCGCAAAGCCGGAAAAATTTCCGCTACCCGCGTTGCCGCCCTTGTTCCAATCATCCGGCAGGTGCTGTCTGATGCGATCGACGCGGGCGGATCGTCGCTCAAGGATTTCCGCCAAGCTGATGGGGAGCTTGGATATTTTCAGCACAGCTTTGACGTCTATGGCCGCGAGGGAGAGGCCTGTCGCACCCCCGACTGCACTGGAACAGTGAGCAGAATCACCCAATCGGGACGCTCATCTTTCTACTGTTCGCAATGCCAAAGATAACTTGAACCATCTTCCCCTCGTGGTAAGGAATCGGTCCAGAACGGAACAACCGAAAGCACATCTCCATGGCCTTTGAGACGATCATCGTCGACGTTGAAGACCACGTAGCCCTCGTGAAACTGAACCGCCCCGATGCATTGAACGCGTTGAATGCCCAGTTGATCGGAGAGCTCTGCACAGCTCTGGAAGAGGCTGACGCAAACGACAAGGTGCGCTGCATCGTTCTGACGGGATCGGAAAAGGCGTTCGCCGCAGGTGCCGACATCAAGGAAATGTCGGAGAAATCCTTTGTCGAAGTTTACACCGAAGACCTGTTCGGCACCATCGGCGACCGCATTTCAGCTGTGCGCAAGCCGATCATCGCAGCTGTCGGTGGCTACGCACTCGGCGGCGGCTGCGAACTCGCCATGATGTGCGATTTCATCATCGCCTCTGATACCGCCAAGTTTGGCCAACCCGAGATCAATCTGGGCGTCATCGCAGGCATTGGCGGCACGCAGCGCCTGACCCGCTTTGTGGGCAAATCCAAGTCGATGGACATGAACTTGACTGGCCGCTTCATGAACGCCGAAGAGGCCGAACGCTCGGGCCTGGTAAGCCGAGTGGTTCCCGCCAAAAAGCTGATCGAAGAAGCGACCGCTGCGGCCCAGAAGATTGCCGAGAAATCGCAACTGTCAGCGATGGCGGCCAAAGAAGCAGTGAACCGCAGCTACGAACTGACCCTGAACGAGGGTCTGCTGTTCGAACGCCGCGTGTTCCATTCGATGTTTGCCACCGAAGACCAGAAAGAGGGCATGGCCGCCTTCCTGGAAAAACGCGAGGCGCAGTTCCGCGACAAATGACGTCGCGTAATGGAATCACTTCTTGGGAGCGGGCAGGTCATTGACCTGCCCGTTTCGTTTCGGGGGCCCAGGCGCAGAATCGGCTTGGCATTCCGGGCAAACTTGGCTAGATAGCGCCGCAATATATGCGCGTGCGGCCCGCTCTGGCTAGAATCACACCGGTGACCTTATACCCGGATTGGGCTTGGCATTGCGCTAACTTGAACAAACCGAACCGAGATAAAGGTCAGAAAACCATGGCAAATTCGCCCCAGGCAAAAAAGCGCGCCCGTCAGAACGAAACCCGCTTTGCCGTCAACAAAGCCCGTCGTTCGCGCATCCGCACCTTCCTGCGTAAAGTCGAAGAAGCAATTGCATCGGGCGACAAAGAAGCCGCAACCGCTGCTTTGCGGGCCGCTCAGCCCGAGCTGATGCGTGGTGTGTCCAAAGGTGTCTTCCACAAAAACACCGCATCGCGGAAGGTGTCGCGCCTGGCAGCCCGGGTCAAAGCCCTGGGTTAATTCGCGACTCGCACAAAAGCGTTTTGTGTAAAGGCGTTGCCATTGGCAGCGCCTTTTTTTGCGCCTGTTGCAAGGATGCCCCGTTGCTGCGAGCGCGAGAGATTCTTTGTCCCCAAAGGCAGAGTCAACATCAGAGTTTCGTTGCCGCTCCGCACCCGGACTTGCTACCACTGTTTCAGCGATTCACTCGCTTGGGGGGACAGGCAGCAAGGCACAAGATCTGACAGGCATCAGAGAAAGTGCAGTGCGATTGCTGATCGTCGGGACATCTCGGCATGATCGGTCTGCTATGGGTTTCGTGGAACACCCTAGCCCTGTCGAAAATGAGTGTAACGGGTAACGAGGATGCGCAATCCGTCGTCATAAGGCGGATGTTTGTCTTTGTTGGTTGTTTTCGTGCGGGTTCTGGCCTGTACGACGCCGATGCTAGCGCGTCGGTGCACAATACCTTTGTGTGTAATCGCCGCCGGGACTGGTCCGGTGAATTGGATGGGTAATAACAGGCTGAATGGCCGCTGATGATGGGACGCGTGAGGCGCTGGATGACACAAGAAAAATGGGGACAACTCCGTCAAAAACTGCTCAAGACAGTTGGACAAAACAACTACTCGACCTGGATCGAACCGCTTGAGTTCCAGGAACTGCACGATGGGGTTGCAGTCTTTACGGTTCCGACAAACTTCATGGGGAATTACGTCAGCCAGAACTTTGCTGACCTTATCCTGTACGAGTTGAACAGCTCGGGCGAATCCGTTCAGCGCATTGCATTTCGTGTTGCGGCGAATTCTCCGGCCCGCCCCGCGTCAACGACGAAGGCCGCACCGCGTTCTACCGAAGACAAGCCTGCTGCTGCTGCGCAGACCGAAACTCGTGCCACAAGCAGCGCGTTCGAACCGCTGGACTCTCTGCAGGCCGCCCCGCTGGATGCACGCTTTACCTTTGACAGCTTTGTTGTCGGCAAGCCCAACGAACTGGCCCATGCCGCTGCGCGCCGCGTGTCCGAAGGCGGCCCAGTGACCTTCAACCCGCTGGTTCTGTATGGCGGCGTTGGCCTTGGTAAAACGCACCTGATGCACGCCATCGCCTGGGAACTGAAATCGAAACGCCCGGACCTGAATGTGCTGTACCTGTCAGCAGAACAGTTCATGTACCGCTTTGTGCAAGCCCTGCGCGAACGCCGTATGATGGACTTCAAACATCTGTTTCGATCGGTCGACGTTCTGATGGTCGATGACGTGCAGTTCATCGCCGGCAAGGACAGCACGCAGGAAGAGTTTTTCCACACCTTCAATGCGCTGGTGGATCAGAACAAGCAGATCATCATCTCGGCCGACCGCGCCCCTGGTGAGATCAAGGATCTTGAAGATCGCGTGAAATCACGCCTGCAGTGCGGCTTGGTCGTTGATCTGCACCCCACCGACTATGAACTGCGGTTGGGCATTTTGCAGAACAAGGTTCAACAGCACAAGATCACCTACCCCGATCTCGAGATCGCCGATGGTGTATTGGAGTTCCTGGCCCATCGGATCTCGACCAACGTGCGTGTGCTCGAAGGTGCCCTGACCCGTCTCTTTGCTTTTGCCTCGCTGGTGGGGCGCGAGATCGACATGGATCTGACGCAGGACTGCCTGGCCGATGTGCTGCGTGCGTCCGAGCGCAAGATCACGGTTGAGGAGATCCAGCGCAAGGTCTCGGACTACTACAACATCCGTCTCAGCGACATCATCGGCCCCAAGCGCTTGCGCTCATACGCGCGCCCGCGTCAGGTGGCGATGTATCTGTGCAAGCAGCTCACCAGCCGCTCTCTGCCCGAGATCGGCCGCCGCTTTGGCGGGCGTGACCACACCACGGTCATGCACGGCGTCAAGCGCATCGAGGAGTTGAAACTGACCGATGGGCAGATCGCCGAAGACGTCGAGATGCTGCGCCGCGCACTCGAGGCGTAAGCCCGACAACCATCCCTTACACAAAGGCCCCGAACAGTGCGTCGGGGCCTTTTTTGTGACCTCTTGGCGGTCTGCCTGTGGGCTGAGGCCAACGTTTTGGCGCGATCTGTGTCTGATCGGCCACGCGGGCCTTGACGCCCCCTGCATTCCAGCGGACAAATCCATGAAAAAACTTGTACCGCAGGCCTGACCCGTTAGGGTGCCTGTCCCGGCCATCTCACTGGCCCAAGAAAAGGATGTAGGGATTATGAAGATCAGCATCGAACGCGGCACGCTGCTCAAGGCCGTGTCTCAGGCCCAATCCGTTGTGGAACGCCGCAACACCATCCCAATCCTGGCGAATGTTCTGATCGAAGCCGAAGGTGACAGCGTCCAATTCCGCGCCACCGACCTGGATATCGAAGTTGTCGACAAGGCCCCCGCTCAGGTCGAGCGCGCAGGCGCCACCACCGTCGCCGCGACCACTCTGCACGAGATCGTGCGCAAGCTGCCTGACGGGGCACTTGTGACACTGACCGCTGACAGCGCAACCGGTCGCCTGACGGTCGATGCCGGTCGGTCCAACTTCTCATTGGCGACACTGCCGCGCGAAGATTTCCCGGTTATGGCCTCGTCCGAGTATCAGTCGAACTTCACCGCGCCCGCGGGAATGCTGCGCCGCCTGTTCGACAAGTCGAAATTTGCGATCTCGACCGAAGAGACCCGTTATTACCTGAACGGCGTCTACCTGCACGTCACCGACGCCGACGGCGGCAAGGTGTTGCGTGCCGTGGCCACCGATGGCCATCGCCTGGCCCGTATCGATGCAGAGCTTCCCGCAGGGTCGGCGGACATGCCGGGCGTGATCGTACCGCGCAAGACCGTGGGTGAGCTGCGCAAGCTGTTGGACGATGACGAGATGGATATCGCCGTGTCGGTCAGCGAAACCAAAGTGCGTTTTGCCACGCCCGACATCACCCTGACATCGAAGGTGATCGACGGTACCTTCCCTGACTACACGCGCGTGATCCCGCAGGGCAACACCCGCCGGTTGGAGGTGGATGCATCCGAATTCGCGCAAGCCGTGGACCGGGTTGCGACAGTTTCGTCCGAACGCTCACGCGCGGTGAAATTGCAGCTGGAAGAAGACCGCTTGATCTTGTCGGTCAATGCTCCCGACAGCGGTGCGGCCGAGGAAGAGCTGGCCGTGGCCTATGGTGACGAGCGGCTCGAGATCGGGTTCAACGCCAAGTACCTTCTGGAAATCGCATCCCAAGTGGATCGCGAGAATGCGGTGTTCATGTTCAACTCGGCCGGCGATCCGACCTTGATGCGCGAAGGCAATGATCAGAGCGCGGTTTATGTCGTCATGCCGATGCGTGTTTGATCGCGCATTCTGCGCAATGCCTGCGGCGCGAGTATTTTTGAAAAGATGAAGGGGGCGGTCACGTGTTGGCTCTGACCGAGTTGACCATCTCCCACTTTCGGTCCCACAAGGTGGCGCGGCTGTCGTTGGATGGCCGGCCTATTGCCATTCACGGGGCCAACGGGGCGGGCAAGACCAATATCCTGGAAGCAGTGTCCCTGTTCTCGCCCGGACGCGGGATGCGACGTGCCAGTGCGGCCGAGATGACCCGGCGGCCCGAGGCTTTGGGCTGGAAACTTCAGGGCGTGCTGGACGTTCAGGGCCAATCCCACGAGATCGAAACCTGGTCCGATGGGGGCGCCGCCAGACAAGTGCGGGTCAACGGCAAGGCGGCCAATCAGGTGGCTTTGGGGCAGCTGTCGCGGGTCGTTTGGCTTGTGCCCTCAATGGATCGGCTGTGGATCGAAGGGGCAGATGGGCGGCGACGGTTTCTGGACCGCATGGCGTTGAGTTTTGATCCCGGCCACGCCGAGGCGTCACTGCTTTACGAAAAGGCCATGCGCGAGCGCAACAAACTGCTCAAGGAGCAGATCCGCGACGATCACTGGTACGTGGCGCTGGAACGGCAGATGGCCGAGGCAGGGGCCCGTATCCATCAGGGACGGCTGTCGGCTCTGGAACTGGTCCGTCAGGCGCAGGAGCGGGCGCAGACGGCCTTTCCGTCCGCCGATTTGGAGTTGGTGCAAACCGAGGGTGCCATGCCTGAAACCGAGGCCGACCTGCGCGAGGCGCTGATCGAGAGCCGGTTCCGCGATCTGGCGGCAGGACGCACGTTGGTCGGACCGCATCGCAGTGACCTGTACGGCGTGTTTGCTGCAAAAGGTGTGCCCGCCAAGGATTGCTCGACGGGTGAGCAAAAGGCGCTGCTGGTGTCACTGATCCTTTCCAACGCCCGCGCATTGGCCGACCAGACAGGGGCACCGCCCATCGTTCTGCTGGATGAGGTTGCCGCCCATCTGGATGCAAACCGCCGCGCGGCGCTGTATGACGAGATCTGCGCGCTTGGCACCCAAGCCTGGATGACGGGCACAGGGCCCGAGCTGTTCGCCGAGTTGGAGACCCGCGCGCAGTTCCTGGACGTCACCGAACAAGATGGCGTGTCCGAGGTTCACGCCCCATGACCATCACCGCCTGGGAGTTGACCCTATACGCTGGCGCCCTGCTGGTTTTGTTCCTGACGCCCGGCCCCGTCTGGCTGGCAATCATCGCACGCTCGCTGAGCGGTGGGTTCCAGGCGGCCTGGCCATTGGCCCTTGGCGTCGCGATTGGTGACATCCTCTGGCCGCTATTGGCGATCATCGGCGTGTCCTGGCTGGTCAATGAGGTCGAAGGTTTCATGACCGTCCTGCGCTATGTGGCCAGCGGGGTGTTCCTGTTGATGGGGATCGGCGTGCTGCGTCATGCAGGCGACACGATCCGCGAAAACAAGGCGCTGACCAAACCCGGAAAATGGGCGGGATTCATGGCTGGGCTGATCGTCATTTTGGCCAACCCCAAGGCGATCCTGTTCTACATGGGCATGTTGCCGGGCTTCTTTGACCTCAGCCAGATCACCCGCACTGACATCCTCCCGATCCTTGCGCTGTCCTTCACTGTACCCCTGCTGGGCAACCTTGCCTTTGCCCTGTTCATCGACCGGTTGCGCAGTGTTTTGACCTCGCCACAGGCCATGCGACGGACCAATATCATGGCTGGTTGCCTGTTGATTTGCGTGGGTCTGATCATTCCCTTTACGTGACACAAAATCTGGTGGGATGGCGTGACAATCCCCCCCAGAAAACGTATAAGGTGACAAAATAATGAAGGTACTCACCGCATGTCCGAAGACAATCAGGCACCCGAAGAATATGGCGCCGATTCCATCAAAGTTCTCAAGGGCTTGGAAGCCGTTCGGAAACGCCCCGGCATGTACATCGGCGACACCGACGATGGCTCGGGTTTGCACCACATGGTGTATGAGGTCGTGGACAACGGAATTGACGAGGCCTTGGCCGGTCACGCCGACCATGTGACCGTCAAAATTCACGCCGACAACAGCGTTTCCGTCAGCGACAACGGGCGCGGGATTCCGGTGGGCATCCACGAAGAAGAAGGCGTATCCGCGGCCGAGGTCATCATGACCCAGCTGCACGCGGGCGGTAAGTTCGACAGCAACTCGTACAAGGTTTCGGGCGGTCTGCACGGCGTGGGTGTGTCGGTTGTGAACGCCCTGTCCGATTGGCTGGAGCTGCGCATCTGGCGTGATGGCAAAGAACATATCGCACGCTTTGAGCGCGGCGATACGGCCAAGCATCTAGAAGTTGTTGGTGACTGCGGCGAGCAAACCGGAACCGAAGTGCGGTTCCTTGCTTCGACCGATACATTCTCGAACCTCGAATACTCGTTCGAAACGCTGGAAAAACGCCTGCGCGAGCTCGCCTTCCTGAACTCGGGTGTACGCATCATCCTGATCGACGAACGCCCTGCAGAGCGGCTGGAATCCGAGCTTTATTACGAAGGTGGCGTGAACGAGTTCGTCAAATACCTCGACCGCTCCAAATCCCCGGTCATGGACGCACCGATCTATATCAAGGGCGAGCGCGATGACATCGGCGTTGAAATCGCCATGTGGTGGAATGACAGCTATCACGAGACGGTGCTGCCATTTACCAACAACATCCCCCAGCGGGATGGCGGCACCCACATGGCCGGCTTTCGTGGCGCGCTGACACGGACGATCAACAACTATGCACAGTCGTCCGGTATCGCCAAAAAGGAAAAGGTGAGCTTTACCGGTGACGACGCGCGTGAGGGGCTGACCTGCGTGCTGTCGGTGAAGGTGCCCGATCCCAAGTTCAGTTCGCAAACCAAAGACAAATTGGTCAGTTCCGAAGTCCGCCCTGCGGTCGAGGGGCTGATGAACGAGAAGCTGGCGGAGTGGTTTGAAGAGAACCCCAATATTGCCAAACAGGTGGTCAGCAAGATCATCGAGGCCGCTCTGGCCCGCGAAGCCGCCCGCAAAGCCCGCGAATTGACCCGCCGCAAGACGGCGATGGACGTCAACTATCTGGCTGGGAAACTCAAGGATTGCTCGGAAAAAGACCCGTCGAAAACCGAAGTCTTCCTTGTCGAGGGTGACTCGGCTGGCGGTTCAGCCCAAACGGGTCGCGACCGGCAAACACAGGCGATCCTGCCGCTCAAGGGTAAGATCCTGAACGTCGAACGCGCGCGATTTGACCGTATGCTGTCGAGCCAGGAAATCGGCAACCTCGTGATGGCGCTTGGCACTGGCATTGGCCGGGATGAGTTCAACATCGAAAAGTTGCGCTACCACAAGATCGTCATCATGACCGATGCGGACGTCGACGGCGCCCACATTCGCACGCTGCTGCTGACCTTCTTCTATCGGCAGATGCCCGAGTTGATCGAAGGCGGGTACCTCTACATCGCGCAACCACCGCTTTACAAAGTGTCGCGTGGCAAATCCGAAGTGTACCTGAAAGATCAGGCCGCAATGGATGACTATCTGGTCAATCAGGGCGTTGATGGCGCGGTTCTGAAACTCGGCTCGGGTGAAGAGATCATCGGCCAAGACTTGACCCGCGTGGTCGATGAAGCGCGGCAACTCAAGCGCGTGCTGGATGCCTTCCCGACGCATTATCCCCGCCACATCCTGGAACAGGCCGCTGTGGCCGGTGCCTTTGTACCTGGCGCCGTGGATGCAGACCTGCAAGGCGTGGCTGACAAGGTCGCTGCGCGTCTGGACCAAATCGCGCTGGAATACGAACGTGGCTGGCAGGGCCGGATCACCCAGGATCACGGTATTCGCTTGGCGCGTATTCTGCGCGGCGTCGAAGAGGTGCGCACACTCGACGGCCCAATGCTCCGCTCGGGCGAGGCACGCAAGACCGGCAGCTTCACCCAAAGCCTGCAAGAGATATATTCGACATCCTGCCAGTTGATCCGTCGTGACCGTGCCCAAGTCATCCATGGCCCGCTGGACCTTCTGCGTGCCATCCTCGAAGAGGGCGAAAAGGGTCTCTCGCTGCAACGCTACAAGGGATTGGGCGAAATGAACCCGGACCAACTATGGGAAACCACGCTGGACCCGGATGCACGCACCCTGTTGCAGGTGCGAGTGGATGACATGGTTGAAGCCGACGATCTGTTCACCAAGCTGATGGGCGACATCGTGGAACCGCGTCGCGAATTCATCCAGCAGAATGCGTTGAGTGTGGAAAACCTAGATTTCTAAGGGGTTGTAGGTGTGCGCATAGCACTTCGCACACCCCATAATATTGCGCAGTTCGCCCATAGTTTTTCGCAATTCAAAGAAACATCATCGCGAACCGGCATTGAACATATGCATGCAGCCTTGGAAATTCCTCGAAGGCACTCTCAATCAGCATGGGATTGCCGCCTTCAAGAACAGTTCTGCTGAAGTTCGGAATAGCTGTTGATGCCCTGATCTAGGAACTTGCTCTGTATTTCATCTTAACTAGTCATCAGAGCAGGCGATCAAACACCTTGGGCGGAAACCGGTCATTCTCTGCAGTCGCAAAACAAACTCTCGCAGTCGAAGAAAGCAGACATTCAGCCTGAAAAGCCCGACAAAAGTCGTCAGATGACCGCAAGGAGCCCAAAGCGGAATATCCCAATCTGGGCGTTAAACCGAAAAGAAGAGAGCTGCACCCGACACCGTCATCCATGAGTTCTGTGTCTTAAATAGCGCCCTGATTTTTGCTTTCGCTGCAACTGAGCCCTAATACCGGTTCAACTTTTTCGGATTACGTACTAGCTCGCAGGTCGTCCATCGAGTTTCTCAAGCGCCTCACGCAAAATGGATGCTGACAGCTCACGCTCGGTGTCGTTCATGAGGGCGTGGTTCATCTTCAGGGAAAGGTTCGCTTCCCTGCGATGGAAAGTTAGTGCTTCTGCGGTGTCTAGCTCCGCAGTTCTGCGCACCTGAAAGGTCCTGATAGGGCGCTCAAACCCCTTTACGCGCATCGGCTCCTGCTCATCTGCAGCAATCCAATCCTTTACAAGGGCATAAGTCTCGTTAGCCAAAAGGATGCAGCCATTATCAGCCGCAGATTCCAGACGCGCCGCCAGATTCACTTCGCTACCGATAATCGTGTAATCAACTCTTTGATCTGAGCCGAAATTTCCCACTGTGCAATAACCTGTATTGATGCCGATGCGCAGATCGAAAGTTTCTTCCAACCCCAGGTTTAACCATTCTTGTTTCAACTCACGGACACGCTCTTGCATTTCAATCGCCATGCGGACGCATGCTAGTGCATCCTTCTTCGCACCCTTGCTTTCAGGATCCCCAAAATAGACCACAATTGCATCACCGATGAACTTGTCGATTGTGCCACCATGGCTTTCGGCAATTAGAGACATTTCAGTCAAATATCGGTTGAGCAACGTCGACAGCTCTTCACTTTCCAATCTGTCCGTGATCTCGGAAAAGCCGACTATATCCGAAAAGAAAACGGTCAGCTTTTTGCGTTTTGAAACAATTTCTTCGGTTTGCTCTCCTGTCAGAATCGACAAGTATAGTTGTGGGGAAAGGTACTTGGCTAAGCGGTGAGACAGTCTCTCCATTGTTTCTGCGCGATCAGCCTTGGCCAACATGCTGTCGACTTGTGTCAGAACGTTCATTTTGGTTTTTTGCCAATTCGCGGCTACGCCGAAGAACGTGATTGTCGCCAGTGATGCAGAAACCAAAAGTGCAGTAGAAACCGGAAGATGTCCGAAAAAGGCCATCCCGAAGCCGTTTGCAAAGATAACCGGAAATGCGGCCAGCGAGCCTGCGATAGGCGATGAAGCCATTGAAACCAAAGACGCAAGAGCGAATGAAGACGTACCAAGCACGATCACCATCGATGTGACCGGATCTGCAAGCCTTAACGCCAGCAAGGAGAAGATCGTCCAATTGAGACCGATGAGGCCCGCGTAAAAATTGATTTTTTGAATGCGGCGCGAGCCGACGTCAGTAGGCCTCTCACGATGACGAAGCCGTAAGTAACTGCGGATTGATTGGGCGACCAATATCGCCGTTAGCGCATAGACGAATACCGCACCGCTAGAAATGACCAAATTTGGGTCGATAACAAAAAAGATCAGTGCCAGGGTGATGTTGCCGAGGACAATACTGGGGTTGAACCGCTGAACCTCGACCGATTGCTGGATGCGGATCTCTCTTTCGACCAAACGACGTTTAACTGCATCAGAAACGAGGACTTGATTCATACTGGGACCGTTTTCCAAGTTCTGCATTAGTGGGTTCACGCCTGCAATCTATTTGAGAATGTCAGAATTCGACAAACCTTTCCAGTTTGATGGTTTCGACTGCAAGATCCAGCCATCCCGTCCAACAAGTAACTGGAATATCCCCTTGGCTCGCCGCAATCTACCGCATCGTCCCGCACACCACCAGTTCGCCTACGGTTTGATTTCGCGCCCGCAGCGAATGGCTGGTTCGACGGGCCGCAACGCAGCAATCCACGGGGCAGCAGACGGCGTCTCTGGGCCGTCCACGACAAGGGCCTGAGACTTCGTAGCTGGATTTTCTGCGGCCGATCTAATGGCGGTAGAGAGCCCACTTTGACCGATGCTGCGCAGCGCATGAAGGTCTCATTTCCCGATAGACTATGGGCGTCTGGCAATCAGTGTTGCGAATACCTGATATCCATAGAGAGTGCCTTCTTTTGCGCGACGGCGATACTCAGCAACTAGGCCGTTATGCAATTCTCCTCCAATTTCCCCACGTTTCATCAACACTTTGCCAGTTTCTTCGACCCAAGGAAGCATTTGGTCGTTATCCAGAACGCTGCGGCTTTGGAAATTGAAGTCTTCGACTTTAAACCCCGCGTCAGAAGCGAGCTTTTTCAACTTGGCGACCGCATACGGATCGGTGACGAACTCTTTGACAAATATCTTGGCGCATGCGTCGAGAGGATCGTTTGGTAGGTTTCCCAGTGACGCTTTTGAAAAGTCAGCATCACATAAGATAAGACGCCCTCCAGACTTTATGACGCGCACGGCTTCGGTCAAAAGCGGAACTGGATCTTCAACATGGGTCAGCACAGTGTGCATGATCAAGTTATCAACCGACCCATCTTCCAACGGCAGAGACGCCCCTGCCGCAACCTCAAACTCAACATTTTCATGGTCACTGACCCGCGTTCTTGCTTCTTGGACGAAGCCCACAGATGGCTCGAAACCAATAACACGCTCAGGATTGGCTTTCTCGGCAACACGGCGAGTGACTGCTCCCGCACCGCACCCGACTTCAATCGTCAAGCTACCTTCAGCGAACTCGAGTTTCCCCAGATATCTTGAGACGATCTTCTCCATTATGGGGTCGGACTGACGTTCGTCCATAGAATCAGCAAACGCTGAAATGAACTCGGCACCTGCTGCATCTACATCTTGAAACGGATCCGACATCCCATGCCCCTCCAACAACGCTTGGTTTTCTTAGCCAAAAACCATAGCATCGCGAAAGCCAAGGGCAAGCGGGGCTAGAGCAAGATGGAGGCTAGGATGTGCGGGGGCATTGTGCTGACTACGCAAAGAGGTCAAAGATGAGTAAAGGGATTTCTGGCGGATGTAAGTGCGGCGCGGTCCGGTATCGTGGAGAACTTTCTGATATTTCATCTTTCCGATGCTACTGCCGCGATTGCCAACAGCTCACCGGAACCGGGCATTCGGAAATGTTTCCATTGGTCGCAGAGACCTTTCAGCTTGAGGGCCCCTCTCGGGAATATCAAATGGCCGGTGGATCGGGCCAACCCACTTGGAGCAGCTTTTGCTCAACCTGCGGCTCTCCCCTGACCCGGCGCAGTGAGCGAATGGAGCATTGCTTGTATGTACATGCTTCATCACTCGATGAACCTGAAAAGCACAAACCGAGCCGCATACTCTACGCGGACGCAGCGCAACCTTGGGACAAGCCAAACTTGGATGAATAGGCTGATCGAGCAGCCAAAACTTATTTGTTTTTTATCGGCGACAACGATCGGTTTTTGCCCTGCCGACCGAAAGCGGTCGTAGGTGTAATCACGGCGAAGGTCGGGGAAATTCCGCTTAGTAGCCGTCGGGTGGTGAGTTGCTCCCAAAAGCCCGACAAAAGTCGTCAGATGACCGCAAGGAGCCCGAAGCGGATGCTGCCATGTGCTCGGATGACAGTTGTCCGGAACTTCAGTAGAGCCGAGTACCTTCATCTGCCGTGTGATCGTCCTCGACCTCTTGAAGCGTTTGTTCGCGGTCAACTGTGGATATCACCCATTCAGCGAGTGTGGGGGCCGACTTTCGCTTGGGCCAATGGTCAGCGTGCCACAATCGAGATCGAATGAATGACTTAGAACAGTGCATGAAGGCTTCCTCGACCTCTATAACAAGCGCGAGCAAAGGTTGCTTGCCGTTGATCGCATGCCGTTTGCTGATCGCAGCATCTCGAACAATGCGAGCCTTGCCCGCAACACGCAGCGTATCGCCGTGACCCGGTACGACGAAGAGAACAGCGATGTTCGGGTCTTCCAGTAGATTTTGAAAGCCATCGACACGGTGGTTGCCGAGCCGGTCTGGAATAATGAGTGTTTTGTCATCGTAAACTTCTACGAAACCAACTGGGTCACCTTTCGGCGAAACATCAATCAGACCGTTAGACGCTTTAGTTGCAACGACAATAAATGGTGCAAGCTCAATGAATTTCCGCGCAGTATCATTCAGCCGATCACTTACCTTGAGAAAAGTGTTGGTAAACCCTTCGGTCGGCAGCAGTTCTCTAAGCCGTTCAATACTTTCAATCTGTTCATCAACTTCCAACACAACGCTCTCCGGTCAACTTCGAAGGGAAAGTGTAGCCGATGCGCCGATTTTCTCAAAGCCGCCATTGGCGCAACCGCATCGAATTGGTGGTTTGTCCCGCGATCTGTAAATTCGAACAGATCCGGATTTCGCACACGCGGCGAATGACCGGTAAGCGGGCTGCGGCTGCAGAAACGTGAAGGTAGGGCGAAGGTCCGGAGTGGGCCGTTTGTGTCGTGTGCCTGGCTGCGTTCATCGCGACTTTGCAAAGTCCACTTCCTGCGCCTTGCGGCCATTAGAACAGAGTGGAACAAACTCCCAAGATCCGTTCTAAGACGACCGGACAGCGGGAAGTGCGTGTTAGCAACCTTGGGGGCCTTTACCTATCCAGTCGCCAGGATCCTTTCGTAGGGCGAAATTGGAGTTGGCGAGATAGAAGAATTTCAAGCGGCCAAGTAAATTTGCCCCCACAATGCCATAGCAAGGCTCTTCGCCCAATTCTTGCTCATCTCGTTCTGATTGCATTGCAATTGCCTCACAATCTAAATGGGGGAAATCATGCAGACTTATGCGCAATTCGTGCAATCTTATGGGGTGTGTGCAGCTTTGTACGCGTCCCTACAAACCCCTGTAGGTGCGCGCATAACTCTGCATCACCTTCATTGAATTCATTAAAGAAATTCACGGAGTTTCGCCCATAATACTTCACAGCGTTTGCGCATAATTTTGCACGATTTACCCATAAGGTTGCATTTTTTTCTTAAGTCTCTACCTCGTCGGGCGAGCGACATCAGCGGGATCAACTTTGAGGTTATGATTCTCTAGCATTAAGTGCATTTGATGTCGCAAAGTGCAAGATTTAGTTGAGCTTGGCCCGCGGTTTGTACGTCTCGCCTTCAACGCCCCCAACGGGAGGAATACGGGTTCAGCATTTGTAGATATAGGGTGGGCTGTTGCCAGTCGCTGCTTTCTCACGCAACAGCAGTCATGCGCAGATTGCGGGCTTTGCAAAGTCGAGCGAATGGGCATACGTTGACCTTCAGTTGCTCCCGCCGCAATGTCTACTTTGTGCTGACCATCCATTACGTGCAGGCCGTGATCAGCTCGCAGTAAACTTTCGTTGCTTTTTGAGAATTCCATGCAAGCAAAAGGCCAAATGCTGATCTGAATCAAGCCATACCAAATTTCAAAGGGCGCGAACGGGCAGGATCGACTAGACAAGGCGAATTCAATTCATCTTTGTTTCGACCGGGCCTTAGAGGGCGTTTCACCTGTCCAGCGTCGATAAGCCCGTGCAAAATTGGATGCTTGTGTAAATCCAGTGTGAAGGGCGATTTCTGTCACCGTCATCTTACCTTCGCCAATTGCCGTGGTTGCGTATTGCTGCCTTTGTTTATCCAAAATTGCCTTGAAGGATGTGCCTTCGTTGGCCAGCTTTCGGCTCAGCGCCTTGGGGTGAAGGCGGCAGGCGCGGGCGGTTTTGGTGATGTCGAGCTTGGGATCACTTATGTGTTCGTTGCAGAAGCTCCGCACCGCTTCCTCCAAGGTGTCATACTCCTTGTCCGCCTCTCCCAAAGATTTGTCGACGGGCGAGTACGCCCGGTTCATAACCATCCATCGAGAGGGAAAACGCAAAGTCAGTCCCATCTTTGAACCGGTGATCAAGGAAGAACGGGGGAGCAACCACTCGGGCACGACGGTTTCGTCTACGACTACGGCCAGTACATCCTTTGAGTTCCAGGCTTGGCCCACACGTGGTCGAATTTGCTCGATAAGAAGTGCCAGGGTAAGCGCATCCGGGTGGGCCGGATTGGCGTCCGGTTCGACTTTTCGAGCCATTTTCAGCGTCGCGTATTGCCCGTCATTCTCTAGCCTATAGTTGGTGGAATTCCCATAGGATCCAACAGAAATCAAAAAACGATCCAGCAAATTACCCACCGTTTGCTCGCTGGCCAGATGCTGTGTCACCGGTCCCATCGCATTTCGTGCCATGTCGCGCCCGACTGTGGCCCCCAAAAATGGATCCCCAAGCCGAGTGGCGATTTCATCAATGGTTTCATAGATGGCTTTTACTGGGATGAGCCGATCAAAATCCGTTCTGACGGAACGGGAGATTTGCATATCGTCTAACAAGAGATCCACATCCCCTCCACGACCTTCGAAGTGGAGTATGAGCGGCATCAGGAGCGCGGCGCGAACCAATGGGGGGGAGCTATCAGGCATCCGACTAATCTAGACCAATTAGCTTGGCGTTGTCATTCATTCAAGGACGGCAATATGATGTTACTGTACCCAAGGGATAAGACAGCCACGTTTTCCCAGACTAACTTCGAACATAGATATGTCGCCACCACCATATTTTTTCCAACACGCGCAAAGGCTTCGCGGATTTGAAAATTTTCTCGCCAGCCGCAGTTACAGACTGTCCACGAAATCCGGGCACCACCATTGAAAAGGACAATTCATGTCAAACAAGAACACGTTTTCCCGCCGTGAACTGATGGCCCTGGCAGCGCAATCCGCTGCGGCCCTCCCCCTTCTTGGTGCACCGGCCCTGGCCCGCGAACTGGATGAATATGGCGGGTTTAGTGGCAACAAGAATTTCAAATACATCAGCGCCCCGGCAACGGTCTATGATTTTGGCCTAACACCGGAACAGGAAGATCACGCCAAGGAATTGCACGAGTCCCTGATCATCTTTGACGGTCTTTCGGAGTGCACATTCTACCCCGAGTTCATCACCAACATGAAACGTGGGGGCGGCACATCTGGCAACTTCTCGATTGGGATTTCGGACATGCTGCGCTGGACCCCGGACACCGTTTTCAAGCCGCAGGAATGGTGGAGTTGGGAGGCGTTGAATAGGGATCTGGATGCACTTTATCGCATGATGCACCTATTCCGAGATGACGCGATGATGACGTTGAACCATGCGGATATTCTGGAGGCAAAGAAAACCGACAAAGTCGGCTTCATGCCGGGCACACAGAACACCAAGTTTCTGGACGACGCTGTAAATCGCCTGGACGAGATGCACCGCAAAGGGCTCCGCATCGTTCAGATCACCTACAATGCGACAAACGCAGTCGGGGCTGGCAGTGCTGAAGCGCTGGAAAACCGCTTTGGTCTCAGTCGCTTGGGTCACATGGTGGTTGAGCGGATGAACGAGATTGGGATGCTGGTCGATACTGGCCACAGCTCGCCTGAAACTCAGATGCGTGCGGCGGAAGTCTCGACCAGGCCCATCGTCATTTCGCATGCGGGGATGTTGTCAAAGATTAATCAGACACGGGCGACAACGGATGAGGCCATCAGGGCAGTCGCTGACAAAGGCGGCGTGATGGGGGTTATCAGTACGCCTACGGCCATTGCTGGCAGTGACAAATGCACCGTCGAAGATATGCTCGATAACGTTGATCATGCGGTTAACATTGCAGGTGTTGATGGTGTCGGATTCGGCTCTGATTTCATTATCCCGGCGACATTCGAACAAATCCTGTCTGCCCCGGAATGGGACGAAGAAGTCGTCGCAAACATCGGAGAGTTCGAGGTTTGGCCCTGGTCCGACGGGCATGTGGGCTGGGAGAACAACTCGGCCTATCCGAACATGACCCGTGGCCTGATCAAGCGTGGCTATTCGGACGAAGACATCGCCAAGATCATGGGTGGAAACTTCCTGCGAGTGATCAAAGACACCATTGGGTAGACCAGCGAAAAAGGAGGCCGGAGGCATCATACGTCTGTGGCTGGCTCAACATCATGCATTGGTTGCTCCTGCTCTTGCTCTCAATCTTCGCCCTGCCGGATATGGCAGGCGCAATGGATGCCATTGGCAAGGTGCGCCGGGAACGCCCGGCGGATCTGGACACGTCCACAACAGTGGCCACCCGGTACGGAACGTTGCAGGCGTCCTATGAGACTGATTTTCCTAAACTTCCTCTGAATGGCGTGCACACTTGGCGATTGTCCTTGCAGGACAAGAACGGCCTGCCGGTTGTCGGCGCGGACATAGTTCTGACTGCGGACATGCCCGAGCATCTGCACGGCATGACCACCACTCCGCTCGTTCAAGAGTCTGATACACCGGGTCTGTACCTTGTTCGTGGAATGAACTTCCACATGCCCGGGTACTGGGAGGCCACTCTGGACATCTCGGGAGCAGGAAGCCGTCATCTTTTGCGTTTCAACCTGATTATCGGTGAAAACCAGAGTGCCCCAGCCAAGGGAGGTACAGATGGAAGCTAAATCTCTTGGTTCGTGGGGACGGGTCGACTTGTTGCTGGCAGCATTCTGCTTTTGCGTGGTTCTATCCAACCCGAGCAAGGCCGCAGAAATTGATCCCATTGATTGGACTGAACGCGAGTTGGCGCTGATCAAATCCCTATCGTTGTCCCAACTGCCGCCTCCACCACTTTCACCTTCGAACAAATACGCCAATGATCCAAGCGCCGCAGCGTTGGGGCGTGCGATATTCCACGACACCCGGTTCAGCGCCAACGGTAACGTCAGCTGTGGGACCTGCCATCGGCAGGACTATGGGTTCACCGATGACCTTCCCCAAGGCATCGGCATTGATGTCGCCAGCCGCCGCACCATGCCAATTGTCGGAATGGCCTATCAGAAATGGTTCTTTTGGGACGGTCGGGCGGATTCGCTCTGGTCACAAACACTTGGCCCGCTGGAAAACCCCGTTGAGCACGGGATTGACCGGTATCAAGTGCGACAGCTTGTGATGACGCATTACTTGCAGCCCTATCAGCAGGTGTTTGACGGCGACGCCAAAAGCCAATCGGTCAATCAGGTGTTTGCGAACATCGGAAAGGCGTTGGCAGCGCATGTCCGCACAGTGCTGCCGGAAATAACCCGGTTTGATCTGTATGCCGACGCGTTGCGCAGCGGCAGCAACAAAATCAGCATCCTGACGACAGCGGAAACACGTGGTCTGAGGCTGTTTGTCAGCAAAGCCAAATGCGTCAATTGCCACAATGGCCCCATGTTCACCAACGGAGAATTCCACCATTCGGGAACTCCGGAAAACGGAGAACCGGATGCGGGGCGGGGCGCAGCTTTTCACGATCTTGAGGCCACAGAATTCGGGTTCTTTGGTAAATGGAGCGACGCAGATCCGCAGGCAGACGGTGATCATATCCGGTTCTTAGACCGGAATACGCACAAGTACGCTGGCACGTTCAAGACACCTACCTTGCGTGGCGTGTCTGATCGCCCTCCGTACATGCACAACGGCGCTTTCAACTCTCTGGCACAGGTTCTGAACAACTATCGCGCCGTGTCCGGGTCGACGCTCGCGGACGAGGTATTCCACGGTGATCTGACGGATCGGGATCTGGTCGATCTTGAGGCGTTCTTGGGAACCTTGTCGTCAAACTCCAACGATATTCACAACTAGCTAAGGGGAAACTCAATGAAAATGATGGCTCTGGTGACTGCGCTCTCAATCCTTGCGACCAGGGCACATGCCGAAGGAACGACCCGCTATATGCTGGAAGGTATCGCAGACCCATCGACCTGGGGTGCAATTCTTGCAAATCCTCAGGATCGTGGCCCCAACGCCGAGGCGCTCATGAACGCCGCAGGATGCGAGCTGATCGACTACTACTTTGGGATGTACAACTACAAAAGCTACGTCGTCATTGAGTGTCCGAAATCCGTCGATATCGGGCCGATTCAGATTACCATGTTTGGAGCTGGAACAGTCGATACTGGCACCGCGACTCCCATTGTGACCACATCGGAAATGGTTGACGTGGCAAAGGCTGCTCAGAAGATATCCGGCTCCTATGGCGGGCCAAGTGAGTAATCAACGCACCAGGCACGCAAGCGGTAAGAAACTGAACATGCTTTTTGCCTGGATATTATGCGAAGGGAAAAAGCTTTTGAGTACAACATCTTGGAGAATTGATATGATGATGAAGGCACTAACAGTTATCGCGTTTTCCCTCGCAGCGACGATGGCCTCGGCCCAGGATGAGCCAGCACAGACATTGTTTACGAACGTCAATGTGTTCGATGGTGTCAATGACGGGTTGCTTGAAAACGCAAACGTGTTGGTTGAGGGAAACCTGATCAAGACAGTCTCGACCGCTGCGATTAACGCAGGCGGGGCGACTGTTATCAACGGCGACGGGCGCACCCTGATGCCCGGCCTGATGGATATGCATACGCATTTGTCTATTGTGCGGGAATTATCAACGGCGCGTCACGAGCTTAGCCCTCTTGCACATGGCGCAATTGCGATGAAGCGGGCTGAAGGCATGCTCATGAATGGGTTTACCACTGTCATGGATGTCGGCGGGCCGGCGACTTATCTAAAGGACCTGATCGACGGAGACGCTGGCTTTTTTGGGCCGCGCATCTATTCCGCCGAGGCCTTCATTACGCAAACTAACGGGCATGGGGATTTTCGCACGCGGATGGAATACAACCCCAACAACTCCGGGGGGATTAGAAGTTGGTATGAATACTACACGGCTTGCATTGCCGACGGCGTAACCGAAATCCGGCGCTGTGGCAGAGAGAACTTTCGGAAAGGTGCAACTCATCTAAAGATGATGGTCGGTGGCGGTGTTTCCAGCAGGTTTGATCCGCTGCATGGTTTGCAGGGCTCACCCGAGGAAATTGCGGCAGCTGTGGAAGTGGCGCGAAACATGAAGACCTTTGTGACCGTGCACGCATACACCGATGAATCCGTTCGTATGGCTGTTGAGGCCGGTGTTCCGCATATTCTTCACGCTCCATTGATCACCGAAGAGACGGCCAAGTTGATGGGAGAAAAAGGCGTCTACATGCAGCCCAATCTGGAAGCGGTTCTCGGGCTTTCAGAAGAGAATGCAGCAGCGTTTCTGTCACCGGCAAGCTTTGCCAAGTGGAAATCGATCTACGACGAATACCCTGTCGCCATGGAGGCGGCGCTCAAGCATGGGGTGAAGATCGTATTTGGCACCGACCTTCTGGCTGAGTGGAATCAAACCCTCGGATTCGACAAGACTGCGGCCCTCGAATTGCTGCAACTGGAGAAATACCTCGGCTCGGCTGGCGCGCTTCGGGCGGCAACGTCAACGGCAGCAGAGATCATCGATCTTATGGGGCCAAACAATCCATACACAGCAGGCGCTCTGGGTGTTGTTGAGGAGGGTGCATACGCTGATCTGCTTCTGGTCGACGGCAACGTTTTGGAAGACCTCGCGCTTTTGACTGACCCGGGCAAGAACCTTGTCGTGATCATGAAAGACGGCGTGATCTACAAGAATACGCTGAACTGATGCCATAAAAGCGGGTGGCTCACGCTGCCTGCTGACGAAATTTGAATTAGGGGAGTTCTCATGACCGCACTTGATTACATCGCTATTGGTATGATCCTTTTCATGGCGGGTCTCGGGATAGGGGTTTTCGTATTTCTAGGTGGTTGGCCCGGTCGGGTGGCTGCAAAGCGCAGACACCCCTATCGATCAGCGGTTTCCGTCGGCGGCTGGATTACCTTGATTGCTGGTGGTGTTCTATTCCCCCTCGTGTTGATTTGGGCCTATGCCGGATCCACGGATGCTGAAGTAGCTGCGACGGATGTCGCGGAAGGCGGTGCCGCATGATCATGCTTCTGGTAGGTGGCTATACGGGCCTGCTTTGGGTGCTGGTAAAGGTTGGCGTCTTCCCGAAATGGTATGGCTGGATGAAGATCTCACCCATTGTTGTGGGTGTCGTCGCTTTCATGGTGATCTTCCTGCCGCTCAACTGGAATGCGCCCATGGGCGGAACTGTGGTCACAGTCGGCTCCGTCGGGATCAAGCCAGCAGTTGCTGGACCTGTGACCGAAGTTGTCGCCGTCTCGCACACGCCGATTGCCAAAGGCGAGGTTCTGTTTGAGATCGACAAGACACCTTACGCGGCGGCTGTGCAGCAAGCTAAGGCTCAGCTGTCTCTTGCCCAAGACCAATTGACACGCAAAGCGAAACTGTTGGCAAGTAACACGGTCGCTGAAGCCGAGGTCGAAGCCCTGCGCGCCAATGTGGCGGTGGCCGAGGCGGCCGTCACCCTTGCTGAGGTTGATCTGGCAAACGCCACCGTCCGGGCGCCTTTTGACGGTATTATTCCTGCCATGACCCTGCTGTCAGGCAACCGGGTGACGCCCAATGTGCCGGTGCTGGCGTTCCTCGACATCGACAAGCCTGTCATCAATCTTGTCCTGAGCCAAAACCAAATCCGCAATGTCAAACCAGGCCAAAAGGCCGAGGCGGTGTTCAAAGCATTTCCTGGACAGACGTTCCAGGGAACCGTATCGGGCCTCTATCTGACATCTCCGGATGCAGAATACGATCTGGATGGCGCTACGCCCGAAGTGCCGGCAATCACCGATACAACCTATGTCGTAGTGTTGAACCTTGAGACACACGGGGTAACCCTGCCGCCCGGCTCTTCCGGTCAGGGGCTGGTGCTGACAGATCAGGGGGCAAAGTTCCAATTCATCAATCAACTGACCCTACGGATGACGACATGGTTGAACTTCTTCTGATGTGGTGCCGGATTGCATTGGCTGTCTTGGTGGCAAGTTTTGCTTCAGCTGCGGTTGCTCAGGACTTAGGTCCTCGGGATCGGCTTGAGGTCGCCGCGACAACTTCGATAGGTGGCCCTGCGAGCGCCGAAGCACAGCAGGAACAAGATCGGCTGCGCAGGCTGCAAACCTCACGATGGCCCGGATTTGACCGCACCATCGATCCTGCTGAGTCCTGGAAAGAGAGGTTGCGAAAAGACACCGGCCTTGCCCTGTCGTTTGACTATCAGGCGCTTTATCAGACCTCCAACAGCACCGTTTCCGGTGTTGACCAAGGCGCGGCAGGACAAGCCAGAATTCTGGGCACATGGACACTTGCAGATCGTGACGGCAGTAACCCCGGCAGCTTTGTCTTCATCCTCGAGAACCGGCACAAGCTGGGCCTGGACCAGACACCCGCCGGTCTCGCTGGCGAGATTGGCTATGCCGGGCTCACTGGCCTGACCTTTGGCGACAATGGCTCCGTCCTGTCTGTTGCCTATTGGTCTCAGGCGATCATGGGAGGGCGCGGCGGCCTCGTTGCGGGCCGAATTGATCCGGGCGATTACACCGACATTCTGGGCTACGTGAACCCCCGCACCGGGTTTCAGAATTTTGCGATCAATTACAACCCAGTCCTGACAATCCCTGATCCCGGCTTTGGAATCGGTGGCGGCGTCCACCTGACCGATCAGATCTATGTGCTTGGGATCGTTTCGGATGCAAATGGGTCGTTGACGGATGTTGACTGGTTTCCGGGAGGGGCCGAGTTCTACAAATACGCTCAGATAGGCTGGACGCCCGCCCGGAACCAACGCTACCTGACCAATATCCACCTCGGTGCCTATCACATCGACGCCCGCGCGGACAAAGGCCTGCCATCCAGCTCGGGTGTCGTTCTGTCCGGCAACTACACATTTGAAAACGATCTGATGATATTCGGGCGGCTTGGATGGTCCGACGGCAATGACCCGATTGCCCAAAGGGGGGCTACAGGCGGGCTGATCTGGCGACCGGGGTTCTATGATGACCTGATTGGCATCGCTGCAACCTGGGCAGAACCCGTAACCGCCGGGTTGAAAAATCAAACCACATTCGAGGCCTTCTATCGCCTGGACATCTCTGACAATTTGGCACTAACGGCAGACGTGCAATATCTCAAGAATCCGGGATATAACGCAGATGATCCGCTCGTGCTCGGCCTTAGGTTGAGGTTCAACCTGTAAAAAGCCGACTTAGTCGGCGTGCGCAACGAAAATCGGAAAGCCGTTCGATGCGCTGTGCAGAAACGTCTGATAAGAACTGCCTGCCGTCATTGCGAGCGGCCGAAGTCGGTAGCAATGCTCTGGATCCGGGCTGCAATATACCCCGAATCGTCTTACTGCTGGCAACTCAAGACCGATGAAATCTGCCAACCCAGTTGGCTGAATCAGCTTTCCCCGCACACTCAAAACGGGAAGGTTCCCGGAACTACGCGGTGAATTTTCAGTTTTTTCGTTCTCGGTCTTGACGTCGCGACCCAAGTTCCTCCAGCCTTGGAGCATGACCAACGCACGCATCAACTGCCAGCGAATATCGACCTGAGGTCGATAGCCCACACGGAAACCTGTGGGAGGCAGCATTGGTATGCGGGCGGGGTTTATGTTCCTGTAATTGCTCCAGATTAGAGTGCACGAGTCGGTTCGATTCCGACGCCTCCTACCACTTATTGGAGGCAAAACATGTCCGACAACTCCGGATCCAAAGACGAACCCACACGCCCGCTCAAGTTACATGCAAACGACGATTTGGTCGCGGAAATCAAAACCCGCATTGTGAATCGCGAGCTCAAAGAGGCGGTTCTGTTCGATATGAGCACCGGCCGGATTTACTCTGATCTCGAATTGGAGAGTCGGCGCTTTCTAGGCTTAGACGCTGTGATGAAAATCGTCTTTCCGATGATTGCCTTTGACGCGGACAGCCGAACTCATTGTCGTGTTGCTGATCTCCTGATCGATCTGCCTGACAATGATTTCAGCGCACTGAGGTCGGTTGTGCAGGCTGAGATTCAAGAGGGTCTTAGCCGGTTGGTCGTCCATTTTGAGAACCTTAAGCCGAACAATCCGACCGGAGCTAAAGAAGGGACGGAGCAATCCGATGACTGAAGGCTTCGATTACGACGACATCCGTGGATCGGTCGAGAAACACCTCGGCGAGGACAATGTCGGCTGGGTTCAGATCGTCACCGAGTGTTTCGAAAACATCAAACTGCACTGTGACAAGGTCGAAAAGAGTTTTCCTCCCGTCGGCCAGATCAAGCAGAAATACGGTTCCCTTCGCATCCACTTGGATGGCGTGCGAGAAGACCCGTTCATCCAGTCGATTCTGAGGGAGGCGGTTCAGAAAGCAGACAGATCATGCGAGCGCTGCGGAAACGCCTCGGCGATTCAGTGCATCGGTTACCGGTATGCTAATCTGTGCTGCTGGCATGCCCATGAGGCGGCCGCCGAACGAATGGCGGACTTTCCGACGGTCAGCTTGAATACCCAAGTCCGGAGCGAAGCTCTCCAGTGCCGCAGCTGTGGCTACTTCGGGCAAATCTCCTGGGGTGTCTCTGGTCACCGGTGTCCCGCCTGCGTCTCAAAGGGGTGGTGAGATGGAGGCCGACACAACATGGATCGACGGCGAGGTTTTTGCCCTGGCCGGGTTCGATCACGACAACGCGGACATCGTCAGGGTGGCCCTGATTGCTGTGAGGGATTGCGACTGTTGGGACACCATCAAAAGCATGGTTCTCGAAACGGCTAGAGTCAAAGATCTCAGGGAAGTCTTGTGCAATCGGGTCGAGGAGGCCGCACAATACAGCGACGACCCGGAAGACTGGCGCGAAGTTGAATTTGATCGGTTGACGGAGATTGATCCGTTTGCCGCAATCAGCGGAGCCAAAGCGTTGGATCAGATGGCCACCAGGGATATCTGGTTGAATGTCATGGCACTCATCGCGAAGGCCCACGCAAAGGCAACTTCTCAGGATGCCTATACCGGAAGTGGCAAACAGCCAGGAGTTGCTCGCTACCTCGTCGACAATGTGAACTTCGAATACCTGCCTCGGAACCTTCAAAGGGATATGCCAGCCCATATCCGGGAACTCGTCGAGTGGAGTGAGCAGTTTGCCAGGTTGGCATCCCTGAATGATTTGGACACGCTCCGGGCCGTGTCCAGACGCTTCCCTCATTGCGAGCGGCTCATTGAAGGTATTGCTGAGGGCATTGAAACTAGCTGGGGCATGGGGTCGGACATCATCCAAATCCCGCCCACACTCCTTGTCGGGTCACCTGGCGTTGGCAAAACTGCGGTGGCCAGACAGATCTGTAAGGCGCTCGATCTGCATGCTAAAATTGCAAATGTCGGCGGGAAATCCGAAAATCATCTGTTTGGCTTATCCGCTGGGTGGCACACTGCGCATCCCGGAATCGTAACAGACGCGGTTGCTACAGCCCGAGTTCTGAACCCAGTGATCATCCTGGACGAGATCGACAAGACACATTCCGGGCGCAATGGGGACATTGCTGGCGAACTCCTGGGCATGTTGGAGCCGTTGGAAGCCAGGCGCTACCGGGAGAAGTACCTGGCGGCTGACGTGGACGCCAGCCATGTGAGCTGGATCCTCACAGCGAATGATCTGGAAAACGTTCCAGCTCCGCTACGCAGTCGCTGTACGATTTACGAGATCCCGGTGCCGTCACCGCACCAGCTGCCAGAGATCATCACAAGCCTTGTGGACGAGTACGCCTCAGAACACGGGCTAAGGCGGGAGTTTTTCAGGCTGGATGTCGGCGATGTCGAGGCTCTCACGGAGACCTACAAGGTCCACCACTGTGTCCGGTTCCTGAACCGGCTGGTCCGTGGCCTCCTGCACCACAAGTCGAGAAACCTTGCACGAAACTGAAGGAGCGTATGCCCGGCGGCCCGGGGCACGCCCGGGCTGAACAACCTGCCTAGCGATCAGTGCAGCCAATCACATGAAAGGAACGAGGATGCTGACAGTTGTTGTTTATGTGAACGAAACGCCAGTCGCCAGGGCGCTGGTCGGCAATATGTCCGATCTCGCTGATGTCAGCGACTACAAAGTCCGGGTGGTCGAGCACGGAGCACCTGACCTGGACATCCCGGCCAGCGATGTCACCGGCTGGATCAAAGACCATCCACGCCGAACCAGTGTGTGGCATCTGGTTCGCAAAATCGCAGAGATGGCAACAAGCGAACATAGCGGGTCAAGGGTCGGGACTGAGTGATGAGAGCAGTTTCATCAAAAACCAACCGTGCCGCCGATTTCACAAAAGTTCCGGTTTGGCCCTGACGGATCAACCCAACTCCCTGCTTGAGCGACATCAACGAAAGGAACCACATCAATGACTAGACCCAGACAAGAAGCAACATTCAAACCACTTCAATTTCGAGTAACGGAGGAGGAGTTTGACTATTTCTCAAAGATGGCAGCCGAATTCGCGGGCTTCAGACATGGCGCGAAAACCGCACTCTTTCGCGAATTGATTTCGCACTACGAATGCAATCCGGGCTCAGATGGCGATCCGTCGGGGAACTCGAATGTCGCCAACCGGCCTCTCAATGAGCAGCTTTCGAAAATGGAGGCCATTCTTGCGGATGTGGAGCGGCAGCAGGCCGCCCTGCTTGACCGATTAGGGGAACACGAGGAACGTGAATGCCGGCACAGCCCTGACAAATTTGGAACCGAGACGAGCGTTGCAAACCACTCTGAGCAAATAGGCCTCGGCGATTTGCTGAGCAAGCTCTCAGCGAAGATCTTTCGCTAGGACTCAGGTGAAACAACCTTAGAAAGTCGACCCTCATGGCGAGATCCAAAGGCGTGAAAGAACGGACAGAGATGATCAATCTCAATAGAACCTACATCCACTTGTTTTTGGGTGTACTTTCTGGATCATCAGAAGTGCCGCAACCGAGTTTCTTGCCTGGGCAATTGCTTCACATGCCAGATTAGGCCAATCATATGTTCCGCCTCCCGCCTTGGCTTCGAACCAAGCCAAACAAGATCCTGAAGACTACTGAGCCACCGATGGCCCTCGAAGCTGGGGACGCGGTCGCTAAGATTGGGACCAATATTGATCGGCCGGTCATTGATCTCTATCGCCCGCATATCGTCTCTGGCGACTGCCTGATCGTCACTGGTTACCAGGATTTTCTGTCCTCTCTTTCGATTTTGATGAAAGAGCTGCCAGACCTGAAAAATCCAGTGAACAAGAGCAACGACTGTATCCGGATCGCCTTCGGGATCGATACGCAAAATGCAAAGCGCTTTGGCAGGGCAAAGCCTGTATCCGAGGAAATGAAACTCTATTGGCTCGAGAGGTCCGGTCTTCAGGTGGAAGAAGAACGTGATCTGTTGGCTGTGCTTGCGAAGAGCGCAATCCAGCGAGGTAACATTGATCTCCGCGTGTTCGATCCTGAACTTGGCAGAGCCAATCTGGGCATTTCCAGTGATCGGAGAATGCACTCGAAAATTGTCTGCTCTCCAGTCGGCGCCGTCGCAGGCTCGGCGAACTTCTCTAGATCTGGCCTGTTCCAAAACATTAAATATGCTGATGGACTGGAAACAGGAACACACGCCCTTCAGCCTGAAAGACAGAAGGCCGCCGAGCAGATTTGGGAGAGTTCTGTCGATTGGAACGCAGCAGCCCTGGAAATCCTCGACAAGCTGATAAAGCCGGTTACTGCCGAAGACGCGGTTGCGCGGATGATTTGCGAGCAAAAAGGGTTCAAGCCCTGGCTCACCGGGGATCGGAAGGACATCACCTCCCATACACTCTATGGCTATCAACAAGACCTGACTTACGAGGCTTGTTCGATAGTCTATGACCACGGCCTTGCCTTCGTCGAAGCGCCGACAGGCTCGGGGAAAACTGAAATTGGCTGCCATCTCGCCGAGGCGCTTTCTGAGACGTTCTCCCGGGTCATTCCCAAATCTCCGGTTCATGGGGTGGCGCGCAAGAATGCAGCGGTGATCGCTCCTCCCAAGGTTATTCCGAGCTGGAAGAAATACTCGACAAATTCCCTGGCCGCAGTTGCCAACAGCATGCTCGCAAAACAGCATTTGCGCGGGGCGGGTGATGATAGAAAATCAGGGCTCAGGCTCGACCAGTACGGTGTCCTGATCATCGACGAAAGTCATACCGTTACGCCGGGGTTTGAACAGGCGTCCCAAATGGCTGCCGCCATCGAACTTGCGCCACCAAGCTGGAATGTCTGCCTGTCAGCGACGCTCCTTGGCAACCGGGATGTAGACTGGCTTGCTCATATGCAGGAGAAACGGGCATCAATCTACACCACGCCAGCTTTCATCCAGGAGATGGGAGAACTGTTCGAAAGAGAAATGAATGGTCTGTCTTGCCTGAATGGACAGGGAGAAAGCACGCCTGAGTTTTCTGAAACAGGATCAGCTCTCTCAAGGCAGGCTCGCGCAGAGCTTTCTAAACTCCTGTCGCCCTTCCTCACAAGAAGGCAACGGCGATGCATTGGCGAAAGCAAGGATCGAACGAGGCACAGCTATCCGAAGCTCGCCAATCATGGCCGTGCCAGGAAGCTGAAAACAACGAAGACCGAACAGGCTCAATTGGATGAGATTGTCTCGCTCTGCAAAGATCTCGCGCCCGGTGCCAGGGTTACGGCGGTGGAAAAATCCCGCTTTGGCCAGGCCAACACCCAGCAAAGCACGCAAGACCAACTCTACATCCGCAACCTTCAGAACATTCTCCGTGTCAGTTCCGCTCAAGCCCACTGGGAAATGGCCCAAGGGGCGATTGGAAAATGGCTTCGAGATTTCGAGCGCAAGACCGGCGCACGAAATCAAGACGATGGCATCCTTCAGGCTGACATGTTTTCGATGCTTGGAATTGATGCAGTGCCGTCATCTCCAAAGTGCGACGCACTTCAAAAGAAACTCAGTCTGCGCCCTTTGAGCGAACTGGACGAAAAACGCTACAAAGCCTGTTTGAAAATCCAGGAGAGCAAGGATCGAGTGGTTTTTCTTGCCGAGAGGATCGACACGCTGGAGATTTATGCAGAGGCGCTGTCTCAAAGAGGCCACCACATGAACTTCGTCGTGGGCATACCTGCAAGAGACAAGGAGCGGGCTGTAGAATCCGTCTTTGACGAGAGACCTGCAAGTTTCGTCCGCATCAAGGATGGCAAGTCAGTCGAATCCTTCTTCCGCCCTGGCGGGAGCAACTCCCCCTCCGGTCCTTCTTCTGTTTTCCTGACGTACAAAATGGCCGAAGGCATCAACCTTCAATCCGCTGACACTTTGGTCCTGCTCGGCGCCACTTCAAACCTGAAGGAGTTGATCCAAGGGCTCGGCCGGATTGATCGGATCGACAGCGCATTTGGCACCGTGAATTATCACCTCGTCGACATTCCGGTGGGCCAGTTCGCCTCGGATGAAAAGATCGCACAACGCATCGGGAACTACCGAACTTTGGCCGGCGAAGACCTTATCGACGCTGTGCTGGAGGAAGAACCGGAGGATGCCGAAGTGATCCTCGATAGCACTATAGAATATCTGGGATCTCAAAGAAGTCTGCGGAGTGGAAACCTTCATGACGTCCTAAGTCGCACAAAGCTCTCGGTTGCCCTTGACCGTATCAGGCTTCTGGAAAAGGCCGACATTCGCGGCACCTGGGGTGCTGAGCTTGCACTTCTTTCATCCAGCGAACGGTTTACAGCTCTCCATCTGAAAGGCGTGGATAAGCCCGGTAGCTTCTTCCCGCCGCGACTTGTTTTGCTTCGAGACACGGACGCAGGATTGGCCTTGGACCGGGACCAGGTGTCTTGTGCGACTTCGATTGAAACCGCTTTCGAGCGAACCCGACGTCTGGGCGCGGAAAAATCACACATGTCGCTGGCTGATCTTACAGAAGCCCTCGAAGCTATTTCGGGTCAGGTTGGAGCCCTGACGGAGTGGGATCTTCGTCCGGCTCGCGTCGAAAGCCTGATGATGGCCTGTGCTCAATTCATGAGCCGCAGCAGCCGACAGGACCTTGATGACCAGGATATGTTTGGTCATCTCTCGCTTCAGGCGGTCGAGATGGTTTGCGAAGCCTGGAGCCGCCTTCTTGATCCATTCTGGGAACAGGCAAAACACGAAGTACGAGCGAGTTTTGCCTATGAAGGCCTTCCGAAGGGCTACATCGCACTGGAGGCCATTTTAGAAATGCTTGGAAACGACGAGAACAGTTCCACCATGATCTTTGAAAAGATGAGCAAGGTTATCAACTCGGCCGAGCAGTTGTCTCGAAACCACGTCCCCGAGATCGGAGCGCGGGTTTCGGTCGTGCTCTTCTCAAAGGGGTCAGGTCAGCTCTAGGCTGGGTTTGGCAGTCCGTAGACGCCGAAAATGGTACCCTGAACGACAAGCCCGATTTGAAACCTTGATTGCCATTGGCTGATTCAGGACAAAACACTATTGTTTTCTGACGTTACAGAGGCAGGCACGAGTGAAAGCCCAGATGACCCCTTATTCAGACTTTCAGGGCAATTCTCGATGCAGAAGGAATCCCATATTCCGACTACGGGACCGCTTTCGTTAAAGAGTGGCATCAGGTGTTTTTTCACGACCCCGAAGGCAATGTTACCGAGGTGCATCAAGAAGTGGCTTAGGTTCGAGAGACGTTGAATTTAACTATCGAACCTAAGATGTTTGACGCGTTCCGTTTCAGATACCGACTTCAGTGGCCCTCCGAACCGCGAGAACGGCCGCTGCATAATCGCCCAGTGAAATTCCCCGAAATGCAAGAGCTGCCGGTCGAGCGCCGATGTTTTTCCCGCCCTCTCCCGAGACCAATTCGGTCAGATCGGCTGTGATATTCTTATAGGCAAGCATTGGTTTGTCACTTTCAGCCTCCTGCTTCCAGTCATCGACAATAACGGTCTTGAAAGCGCTCAAACTCTCGGGCTTCCATGGAATACAGGCATCGGTAATGGCAGCAAATGCATCTGACTTGAGCCACCGAGCATCGAGGAAGGGTTTAACGGAGTAATCAAGGGTTATCGATGAGATCACGATATCAGCGTCGTGCAGCGCTTCTTTTGGTTCGTCGGAAACCTTTGCCTCCAGGCCGATATCGCGGGCATGTCGGCACAACTTGTCGATACCGGTCTTGCCGCGACCAAAGACTCGGATGCGTTTTAGAGGGAAGAGGTCGTGGAAGGCATTCAAATGAGAATGGGCCTGCACGCCCGCTCCGACGAATGTGAGCGTTTCGGCTTCCGGGTCAGCAAGACGCCGAGCCGCCACGACGGACAATGCCGCTGTTCTTACCGCTGTGATCCAATTCGCTCCGAGGACGGCGCGCAAAAGCCCGGTCTGGGCGTCCAGCACCATGATAGCACCATTGATCGCTGGCAGACCTTTCGCCGGGTTATCAGGGCAGACAGTCACCTGTTTGACCACGATGAACCCATCATCGCCCGCCGCCAAGGTAGACATCGCATAGCGTCCATCACCGGGAAGGATGGCCGTTTTGGGCGCTGTGTGAAGCCGCCCTTCCGCCTTGTTAATCAACGCAGCTTCGATGGCGTCCGCGACTTCGGAAGGCCGAATGCCGAGCGCCTCCAGGTCACTATCGGAAAGGTAAAGAAAAGATCCGTTTGTGTTCATTGCGCCTGCTTTCGGTGTCTCTGACAGGGAAGTTTACCATGATGTACGACCGGCATCGTGCATTTCCGAAAATTATCAATCAGCTAGGGTAGCCAGGTCCCTCAATTTGACCAGATGTCCACGGCTGGTTTTGCCTTCAATCACAGCGCCGTGGGTTTTGATGCCCCGTTTGGCGAGGCCCGAAAGCAGTTTCCGTGACGTCGTATTTCTTGACTTGGCGATTGTGCCCAAGGGAACAAATTCACTTTGAAAGGCTGCCAGTTGCATTGGACTCACCAGGAAACTGACCCCAATCCCGTGAGACACAGTCCGAGATTCCAACAGCCCTTCCTTACACCAATGTGTCACTGATTGAGCTTTCCACCCCGTCAACTTCGCAACATCGTTGGCCGTCCAATCCAAAGAGTGCCGTTCTGATTTCAGAACGTATTCTACGTCGGATTTAAGGAACCTGAAATCGGCAAGTTTCGCATCGAGGGAAGCCAAAGTAGCCTGGACTGTTCCCTCACAGATCAGTTCCAATAGTTTCTTCAAGGCTATTTTGTCAGTCGTACGGCGCAGCGTAAGGTCCGAAAAAGCAACAGTGTCGCCTCCTGCATCTGTTGCCTTTCTTCGAATGCGCGAGACAAGTTCGATTAGGGTGTGGCACGCTGTCACCAAACCATGACGCCAGCTTTGATGATACAAATGTCCGTTGGCTAAACACTCTGGGCAAACCGGGTCCGACCAACGGCGATCATATTGCCAATCTAGAGAGGCAACATCAGTTTTGGCTTCGGGCGCAATGGCCGCCAATTCCCCTTGAGTAAGACGGCATGCCCTTTCCAAGTCGCTAATGTTTTCGATCAGCGGCCGTCCGTAACGGTAACCGAGGTCGGCGAAGAAATCAGGCCGGTGTTGCGCTTGAAGAACCGTTTTCGCGCTTCTTGCAATGCTCTCGTAAGTCAGAACGTTGTTGTTGATGAAGCCCACTGCACCATGCAAAACACGCATCACGACTCCAATTCGCCCACCGGAAACGCCATAGAGCCGTACGACCACCTCTTGAGAGTCAAAATCGAAACTGACACCAAGGTCCTGCAAATGACCAAATGCCGTAGCAATGGCGCCAGCGAAGTTGGTTTTTTCCTCCTCCAGCGACCAACTATAGGGTAGGATTTGAATGGTCTTCATAGAGCGGTCTCGGCACTGTTCAATCTCGTCAAGAATTTTCTGGAACTTGGGCAATCCGCAGAGAACGAGAGTTACGCCAGTATTATCTACAAGGCGCTTGAAGTGATCAGTGACGCCTCGCTTGGACAGATGGTGACCTCGTTCTGCACAATGGTTGCACTCATCCAGCGCAATCACCTGAATACCTTTGCTCGTGATTTCTCGGTAAAGTTGCGCTTCGATTTCTGAAGCGGAGAGCCCTCGCTTGCCGTTCAACCCTAGCGATGCAAGCATTGAACGGACAAGCATTTTGTCATTGGGCTTGTTGGGGATCGAGCCGATAGCGAAATCGCTGTCATACACCCAACCTTCAAGCTCTTTTGTGGGGCGCCCAAGTTCTCCCCGAATATCCTCCAGCATACGCGACTTCCCACACCGAGTGGGGCCGAGAAAAGGCACGATTGAACCACCAAGCTTCTGGGCCAGTGCAATGGTTTCAATCAATTCGTTGCGCGCCTTTTGATACAAGGTGTGGTGGATCGTCTGCTCGAGAACTGCTTTCAAGGCTTGATGGCTCAAAGGGGTTTCCGATTCTTGTTTGTTTTGGGCATGTTGTTTGGCATCACCAATGACGGTTTTTCTCGTTTGGGCTTGGCGGCATTGGTTGGGTCTACGCCTGGCGCATGGTTGGAACGTTCGATAAACTCGACATTTCGAGTGGCCGCGATCTGCATTGCCTCGCGCCGTTTCTTGGACAGACCTTTCCTGTTCTTGTCCTTGAAATCTTCGTAGATCTGCTGCTCGGCAAGAATAGCCTGAGTTTCGAGCTCTTCGATTTCGGGTGTACGCAGGGCTTTGCGGGCTTTGTCGAGCTGAGCAAAAGACAAAGCCGGACAATTTTCTCGCTTCGTGGGGACAAAGAAATGTTCCCTGGCGATTTCATCCCAAACGGCGATCTCCCGGATGTCGTTGGGATCGTAACGAATCTGGACCTTGTTGCGAATGCCAACGCGTTGGAGATAGGTTTGAAGTTCAAACGATGCGTATCGGATGTTCTTGTACATGATACCGTCGTGTTCAGCGACTCGGACGGCGTCTTCGACCATGAACATTTCTTTGATTTGCGCTTTCGGCGGTGCTGGTGGAATAATGTAGCGCTTGGCAAGCGACTCCCAGGCCGCTAAAGGCGACTCTTTCGTTTTCAGGATGTTCTGAACACGGCGCCTTTGTTTGATCGCATATGTGTCATATCTCCAGCGTTGAAGCATCTCCTCGACGTCATGGATGGTGTATACCGCTTCCGATTAGGCAATCTCAGTGCGTTTTTGAGCACCAATTTCCGATGTCTGAGAGGCTCCCTGAAACTGAGTAATGAACCGGCTGAGTTCAAGCATTAAGCGCTCGATGAACGGTTTCCTGTCGGGTTGACCGGGAACGCACTTTGACCAATCCAAAGTGGCCGACGACAAAAATGAAGCAATGAGGGGTCCGGAATTTTCAGTCCCTTGATCGGATACGATTTGTTGCGGTATACCGATGGCTTGAAATCTGTTTTGGATTCCAATTCGATCAAAAAAGGCGTCCGATTTGGGTGTAAAGATTTCCTTGATCGTCCTGGCCACAAGGCTGGAAGATGGAGCGCCCCAAGCTACTTGTAACCCCAGAATGACACCGGTAGCACAATCGATTGCTGCACATACCATTGGGCGGCCTACAGGATCGCCTTCGTCGTCAACACACCACACATCCAGTGTTGTGCTGTCGGCCTCAACCCGTTCAAGGGGAACTGTGATTTCTTGCAATTTCATAGCGAGCAGGTACTGCTTGCGCGCCTCGGAACTGCCCAATCTGAGCTTCACGATGTCCGCATGTGGTAAGCGTTGTACAATAGCCTTGACTGATTTGTGGCCACAGGGCCCCGGCTTCATGTCAAGCTCCTTACACTTCTCGCGGTACACGGCTCTCGCCAGTTTGCAGAGCTTAGTGATGGACATGCGATCTGACGTTAAGAATCTTTCTTCTAGAATATCGAGCGTGATATTCTCAAAGAGTAGGTCAAAGCGTGGTGTACGGTTTCCCTTGTTCTTGTGCTGTGGACGCAGGGCGGCTTCGCCTTTGTTTCGGTCGTCGGTGTCCCACTTCTTAACGGTTCTAAGAGATGGGAACCCACCCACTCTATGAAAGGCAAATGTGTCCGACGAAAAATCCAAGAACAATTGATTGTAAGCTGCTGTCCAAGTAAGGCCACCTCCGCGAAGAAGTCGGATTGCTGTCAGAATTCGCTTTCTGAAGCCGAGTTCCAGCTGATCCTTTTTGTCCAGCATGCGGTTCCGAGCACTTGTATCCTCATCAGGATCAAACGCCATTTCTGCGTGAATGAGGTCACGAAAGCGTTCATTGCTGATGACCACCTTAGAACCGTCCTTGTTGACCAGCGTCAAGGAGCCGTGGGTGACACCAACTTCGATGACTGAAAAAGCCTGATCGTCGAGTAGAACCAGCCAGCCGATGTATTTTTGGGCGGTGTCTTTCACAGTGGGACAATCTCCATATGGCTCATTTGGGTGGGATTACCTTTTGAGACGCGGGTGGCTGGACCGATCCGCCGGTTGCGAAGGTCAGCAGACAGAAGACCGCAAAGGATAGCGACTAAGAGCTCGTCGCTGGGCAAGCCAAAGTCGGACATTAGTTGACCGAGGAGCACGCTATTCTTGGGCAGATTTGAAAGCGCTGAACTGGTAGCCGCAGTTGGTTGCCGACCGCTCACTGCCTTGAGTGTCCGAACATTGCTGACCACGGTTGAGGTGAGTGTTTCGTCGGTAACCAAGATCCAGTGGCTACCTACCGCCTTGAAAAATTTGGGCAAGAACTCCCTGTGGAGACCCTCTTTCACCCATCTTTCAGCTTTGGTTTCGACGTAGGACGTTCGGCCGTCTTAGCACGCAGCGAAGGCCCGCTCTGGAGCCACTCTAACCAATGCTGCGCAATCCATGAACGTCAGGTAACGTTGTATTGGGTTTGAACTTGATATAATTTCTCCGTGTGAAGTACCTTCGAAACATAACCACAACGTTACTTGTCCTTCTTCTATTCTGCATGTCGGGACTGGGCGGCGTTGCGCACGCGTTGTCCAAAGATTGTGTTGGTGGGCATTGTGATGACCACCTGGTCATGGAAATGCAAGAAAGCCATGTTGGTCACGCTTCGGGGAAGCCAACGGATAGCGCTTCGAACGGCTCGAACGGAATGGAGCCTGATGAATGCAATCCGTTCCTGTGTAATGCTCTCGCGCTGACGTTTCCAGATTCCGAAGTATCATTTGACCAGTCTGAAGCAGCGTTGGCATGGCTGGTCACAAGCTTCTCGACGCTCAATGAACCGGAAAATCCGGACAGGCCACCTAACACTTGAAACAGATTTCCGACGCTGTTCACGGCAGTGAACACGTTCCAGTGTGCTGCGAATTATTTGCGGCACCACTCTGTTACATAAAGTTAGGACCAATACATGAACCGAAAATATCTCCTGATCGGCGCTTGCGCCGTGGCGACCGCCGCTGCCTACATCTTTCTACGCCCCGCTCCGGTTGACGACGTCGCGCAGTCGGCACCCGCCGAGGGCAATGCGATGGTGGCAATTCAGATGCCACCTATCGAGGGAAATGCTGCCATCGGACAACGTATATTTGAAAACGCGTGCGCAGCTTGCCACGGCAGCAATGCAGTCGGCATTGAAGGCGCCGGGCCGCCGCTGATCCATGTTATCTATGAACCCAGCCATCATGCAGACGAGTCCTTTCAACGCGCGGTCGCAATGGGAGTTAGAAGCCACCACTGGAAATTTGGCGACATGCCACCAGTTGAAGGCCTGACCCGTGGCGACGTAGCCATGGTTATAGACTACATCCGCGAAATCCAGCGCGCCAATGGAATAAACTGAGGAACCTCCCAATGAAGAAGCTCACCACAATTGCACTGACTTCCTTGCTTGCCACAAACGCTTTTGCCCATTCGAGCGTGGACACCACAACACCCGAAAACGGCGCGACAATTGCCGAAGTGCCCTCTGAGATCAGCTTCGATTTCGCGGATGATATTCGCCTGACAAAAGTTAACATGACTCATCAGGATGTTCATACCGTCACGCTTGATCTTGGAGATCAGACAAGTTTTGGCCGCGCGTTTGCGATCCCGCTTCAAAGCATGGGCGAAGGCATCTATCGTATTGAATGGCGCGGCTTGGGGGCAGACGGGCACGCCATGCAGGGCGAGTTCACGTTTACAGTGGATTGACCATGCCTGACATCTGGGGAATAGGCGCAATTTTGTCCAAGCTAATGCTCTATGTCGGTTTTGGTGGTGCGACTGGGCTTTTAATCATTCGGACTGCTTTTACCCACCTTTTGTCGCCACTCAGCGATAGGATGCGTGTGCAGATTGTGCTGTTGGCCGTGCTTTCATTTGCTGCCTCTGTCCTTGGTTTCATGCTGCGTGGCGGTGCCCTGACGGGCGGAGCGGATGGCATGACCGATCCGGAAATGCTCGGCCTGCTGTGGCGCACCCCGGTTGGCGACGTTCTCGTATATCGGATCACCGGAGCCGCATTAATCATCGGCGGAGTATTTATTCCCCTTGTTGGGCAATGGATCGCACTCGCGGGTGGATTGCTCGCTCTTTGGTCTTTTGCTCAGATCGGGCATGTCCCTGAACTGGAGACAACTGGCGTTCGCCTGCTATTGCTCATGCACCTTCTGGGAGTTGCGTTTTGGGTTGGCATTCTTAGTCCATTGCGGACGCTGTCGCAACGGCCCGAATATCTGAGCAAAGCGGCCATGTTGGGGCATCGTTTTGGGCAAGCCGCTTCGGTGATTGTTCCCGCACTGGTCTTGGCGGGGCTACTGATGGCTTGGATGTTGCTGGGCGATCTGTGGGCGCTGACAACAACAAGCTACGGGCAAATCTTGCTGATCAAGCTTGCACTTGTTGGCGTGATCCTGGCGTTGGCAGCAGCAAACAAATTGCGATTCGTTCCTGCCATGCAGGCAGGAGACCACAAGGCTGCCCGCCATTTGGCACGTTCCATTGAAATCGAAGCTGCGATCATTCTGGTGGTCCTTGCAGCAACCGCGACGCTCACCAGCGTTTTGACCCTACCGAATTGAGGTATCCCATGAACAGGCGGGACTTTTTAATCATCCTGTTTTTCAGCTTCGCAACGGGTGCAATTGCAGGTCACGAAATGGACAACCGAGATTTGGCTAATGGGCAGGACCTATACGCCGAACAATGTTCGTCTTGCCATGGTGCCAATCTCGAAGGGCAGCCGGATTGGCAGACGCCCGATGACAACGGCATTCTACCTGCGCCGCCTCACGACGAGAGCGGGCATACATGGCACCACGACAACCAGCTTCTATTCGAATACACCCAGCTGGGTGGCGAGGCGGCGTTGGCTGTGCGAGGTGTCACAGGCTTTGAAAGCGGCATGCCGGGGTTTGGTGATGCTCTCACCGATGACGATATTTGGGACATTTTGGCCTATATAGTTTCCACTTGGTCCGTGCGCGTTCAGGAAATTCAAGCGGGTCGCAATCTACCGCATCAGTGAAGCTATGTTGAGCAAAGCCGACTTAAGATTTTTGGCGGGAAATACCCGCAATTATCCGTTGATCCGCCTCGCAAAACCAGACTTTGCAATGGTCGCTATCTGCGCATGGCTGCTGTTGCTTGAGAAAGCAGCGACTGGCAGCAGCCCACACTATATCGACAAATGCTGAACCCGTATTCCTCCCGTTGGGGACGTTGAAGGTGAGACGTACAAACCGCGGCCCAAACTCAACTAAATCTTGCACTTTGCGACATCAAATACACTTAATACTGTTTGACGTCAGCGCCTATGGGTCCAAATAGGGTGATTTGATAAGAGAGTATTGTTGGCTCATCGTAACCACTGAGGAGTGGAAGATGAGGAAGACAACGAAGAGCCCTGGCGAGAAGATCGTCAAAGACATTGCCAACCAATTTGGGACCTCACCGGAACTGGCAGAGTATCGGATTAAGCGCCTGGGTCTATGGCGTGCGTACCAAAATCGCTCGATTGATCTTCGAGGCTGAACCTACGCAACTTTGCTGATGCAATTGTGTTTGCAGCCTGCTTTGGCGACGCTGCAGTGCGGCGATACCAACTTTGCTATAGTTGTTAAAAGTTTAAGGTGGCTCAGGCCGAGCATCAATGTCTGATGTGCCTGGCTGCGCCCGCCGCATTTCGAAACCGTGTTGGATATCGGGTTTGGGCCGCCTCATTCGGGCGAACTCCGTCTTGGGCCCTGATGCTTCTACTACATTGAGGTCTGGAACAAGCCAAAATCGATGAGTTCTACGATTGGACCGAACGAGTGCTTTATATGTAATTCCTAGGCGACTTCGTTCGTGTTAATCACCAACAAGACTAACGCACTCTCGCGGATTGGGTATGAGTAGAGAAAGCAAATTTTTAAGCTTGGTGCTTCGGCACAAACCTGAGGAGATCGGTCTTCAGCTTGATAAGCATGGATGGTGTCGTGTTGATGAACTGCTGCGGAAACTGAAAAAAGCCAACCGCAAACTAAGCCGGGACGAACTCGTTCAACTTGTGGAAAGCAGCGATAAAAAACGGTTCACTTTTTCTGAGGATGGTTCCCGGATTAGAGCAGCGCAAGGTCATTCGGTAGATGTGGACCTTGGCTTAGAACCTCGGCGCCCACCAGACGAGTTGTACCACGGAACGGCCAGCGCGAATTTAGATGCAATTTTCTCCGATGGGTTAAACCCTGGGCGTCGTCGCCAAGTGCATCTGTCAACCGACCCTGAGACCGCCGTGCGCGTTGGTCAACGGCACGGCAAGCCAGTTGTCTTGCGTGTCGAAGCGAAGCGAATGTTCGGCAATGGCTTCGAGTTCTTCTGTGCGGATAATGGTGTTTGGCTCACAGATAAGGTACCGGCAAGTTATCTTGGATTCGGGCAAACTGGCTGACAAAAGGTCAAACTGAGCCCGCCTGCTGTGAAACTTGTCCAAAACGATCGCGGTGCTTTGCGCTGACATCTACCGCTAAACACGACACTTGCACGCTTATGCGTTCAAAACGCACTCTTATGCGTTAATGACAATAAGGAAAAAGTGGTGAGCCGTGCAGGATTCGAACCTGCGACCCACTGATTAAAAGTCAGTTGCTCTACCAACTGAGCTAACGGCCCACTCTTTTCTGCTGGATCTCTTCGATCCGTGGCGCTCTCTAAGACATTTTACCGGGAAGGTTCAAGGCCTTATTTTACGCTTCGTGTCGCTTTGTTTCCGGTGTATCAGGCGACCCGATAGGCGGCCTAATTAGGGAGAGGGCGCGGGGGGGTCAACCCCTTTTTTCCAGAATCTTGCCTCAACTCTGGATTCATGTGCAGACCACGGTTATATGCCCGCCATGCAACAGAACGCCGATACCAATTTGCCCTTTATGAAGATGCACGGGCTGGGCAACGACTTTGTCGTTGTGGATGCGCGCGCGGGAGGTGTCACCATCACACCCGCCATGGCGCAGGGAATCGCACATCGTCAATTCGGCGTGGGCTTTGACCAACTGGCCGTGATCGAGAAAGGTGCGGGGGATGCGCATCTGGTGTTCTACAACGCGGATGGTTCGACCTCGGCTGCATGTGGCAACGCCACCCGCTGTATCGCGCGGCATCTGATGGAAGAGAGTGGCAAGACAGAGCTGCATCTGACCACCGATCGCGGCGATCTGTGGGCACGTGAGGCGGGCAATGGGTTGACGTCCGTGAACATGGGGCATCCGCAGTTGGATTGGCATGAGGTGCCGCTGGCGCATGAGGTGGACACCTTGCGCCTGCCCATCGACGGAGAGCCAACAGCGACCGGTATGGGCAATCCGCATTGCACGTTTTTTGTCGAAGACGCCGAAGCCATTGATTTGACAGCATTTGGCACTGCGCACGAACATCACCCGCTCTACCCCGAACGCACCAATGTACAGGTTGCCCAGATCGTCGGACCCGATCACATCCGTATGCGCGTGTGGGAGCGGGGTGTGGGCATCACGTTGGCCTCGGGCTCGTCCTCTTGTGCAACGGCTGTTGCTGCCGCCCGGCGCGGCCTGACAGGGCGCTCTGTGCGCATTGATCTGGATGGCGGTACGCTGCACATCGACTGGCGCGACGATGGCGTCTGGATGACGGGTTCCACGATGCATGTCTTTACAGGTGCCTTCACCCGTGAATTTCTGGAGAGCCTTGCATGAGCGCCCCCAAATTCACCACCCTGGGCTGCCGCCTGAACGCCTATGAGACCGAGGCGATGAAAGAGCTGTCACAGCAGGCGGGGCTTAAGGACGCGGTGATTGTGAATACCTGCGCCGTCACCGCCGAGGCGGTGCGCAAAGCGCGGCAAGAGATTCGCAAGTTGCGGCGCGAGAACCCCAACGCGCGCCTTATCGTCACCGGCTGCGCGGCCCAGACAGAACCGCAGACCTTTTCCGCGATGGAAGAGGTCGACGCCGTCATCGGCAACACCGAAAAGATGCAGCCCGACACGTGGAAGGGCATGGCCGCCGATTTCATTGGCGAGACCGAGACCGTGCAGGTTGACGACATCATGTCGGTCACGGAAACCGCCGGGCATCTGATTGATGGCTTTGGCACCCGCTCGCGCGCATATGTGCAGGTTCAGAACGGCTGTGATCATCGCTGCACCTTCTGCATCATCCCCTATGGTCGTGGTAACTCGCGCAGCGTGCCTGCAGGCGTTGTGGTGGATCAGATCAAGCGGCTGGTGGATCGCGGGTACAATGAGGTCGTGCTGACCGGCGTTGATCTGACGTCGTGGGGCGCGGACCTGCCTGCACAGCCCAAGCTGGGCGATCTGGTCATGCGGATCCTGAAACTGGTGCCGGATCTGCCGCGCCTGCGGATCAGCTCGATCGATTCGATTGAGGTGGACGAGAACCTGATGCAGGCCATCGCCACCGAGCCGCGCCTGATGCCGCATCTGCACCTGTCTCTGCAGCACGGCGACGACTTGATTCTGAAACGGATGAAACGCCGCCATTTGCGCGACGACGCCATCCGCTTCACCGAAGAGGCGCGCAAACTGCGCCCCGAGATGACATTTGGCGCCGACATCATCGCCGGATTCCCGACCGAGACCGAGGCGCATTTCGAAAACTCTCTGAAACTTGTGACCGACTGCGACCTGACCTGGCTGCACGTGTTTCCCTATTCCAAACGCGAAGGCACCCCGGCCGCCAAGATCCCCAACCAGGTCAACGGCAAGGTCATCAAGGCGCGTGCGGCCCGCCTGCGCGAAGCAGGGGACAGACAAGTCGCGCAGCATCTCAAGGCGCAATTGGGCAAGACACATCAAATCCTGATGGAAAACCCTCACATGGGGCGAACCGAGCAATTCACCGAAGTGCGCTTTGATGCGCCCCAGATCGAAGGACAGATCGTACGCGCAAATGTTGTTGGGATAGACGGCACTCAGTTGGTGGCCTGACCGCTACCAGATCAGCGGCAAGATGCGATAGCGTCGGATCTGGCAATAGCTCTCATACCCCGGCAAGGTGTCCAGCAGCATGCGTTCTTCGACGTTGACGCGGACCGACAGGGCCAGGAACACCGGCACCAGCATCACCAGGCTGGCCGGTGACCCCAGCCAGAGAGCAGCACCCGCCTGCATGATCAACGCTGACAGGTACATTGGATGTCTGACGAGAGCGTATGGTCCCGAAACAACCACTTGCTGCCCGGCGCTGGATTGGTCTTCGACATTCAGGATCGCGAACTGATTCACGAAGATCACCCAAACGATCAAGGCAAAGCCTGCCAAGGCGATCCAGCCGCCGATGGACGCGACCCATAGTGGGGGCGGGGGCAGCAACTGCCAGGCGAAAACATCCAAAGGCACAAAAACAACCGACGCCAGCAAGGTCATCAGGATAACCACCGTCGCCCAGAAGTCCTCGGTCGGTTGCGCGGCGCTGAACGGGGGCGTCAGGCGCGCCTCTAGGCTTTTGGGGGCCAACCATGCCAACATCACCGTCGCAGCGCTGACAAGCGCGCCGTAGGTCAAGATCAGCTCGACCCCTCGTCCCCACATCCACGATCCGCTGACCAGTCTTACCGGGCCGATAAGCGCGGCGGAGAGCACCACAAGTTGCAAGACAACATTCAACAATCCGCGGATCACAAGAGGCATTACCGACCCTACAATGCAAAAAAACCCCGGCACCTTGCGGGCCGGGGGTTTCGATTACCAGAGCTTTGATCCGGATCAGGCTTTCTTCTTGCCCTTTACCGGAGCCCAAAGACGCTTGTTGGTCAGGTACAGCAGAACCGACAGCAGGGTCAGGAACAGCACGCCGACAAAACCGGCTTGCTTGCGGGCCATCATCTTGGGCTCAGCCGTCCACATCAGGAAGGCCGACACGTCTTCGGACATGGAAACCACGTCGTTGGCGTGACCGTCGATGAATTCAACCTGCTCGTCCGACAGCGGCGGCGCCATCGAGATCCAGCCACCAGGGAAGGCGGTGTTCTCATACAGGATGGTGCCTGCTTCTTCTTTTTCTTTGCCAGTGTACCCGGACAGCAGCGAGGCGATGTATTCCGCGCCGCCCATACCTTTGACCAGCTGGTTGATACCCAGGCCGTAGGGGCCATGGAAACCGGCACGTGCCTTGGCCATCAGGCTCAGGTCAGGAGCACCCAGAGCAGTGACTGCCGGGAAGTGGTCCGACGGGATCGCGGGACGATCATCTTCCAGCTCTTCATCGTAGACCGAGAAGTTGTCAGCCGCATAAGCACGAACCTGATCCTCGGGGATGCCGGGGCCGTCTTCGTCCGACAGGGTCCGCAGGGGGACGTACTGCAGGCCGTGGCAGGCTGCGCAAACCTCGGTATAGATCTGCAGACCGCGCTGCAGCTGGTTCTGGTCGAATGTGCCAAAGGGACCTTCGAACGAGAACGCGAAGTCCTCGATGTGCTGTTCGCCACCACCTGCCGCAATTGCTGCGACAGGGGCAAAGGCCAGAGCGGCACCTAGTACAAGTTTCTTGAACATGGGTTTCGGTCCCTCTTATTCAGCTGGCGTGGCGTCGGCGTCAGCCTTGCCATAATGCGCGTTGAAGTCTTCTTCGATGGTTTCCGGCTGCGGCAGCGGCTTCTCGATCACGCCCAGCAGGGGCAGGATGACCAGGAAGTAGGCGAACCAGTAGGCCGAACCGATCAGCGAGAAGGACGCATAGGGTTCTTCGGCGGGCATGGCACCCAGCCACATCAGGACAAAGAAGTCCACGATCAGCAGGTAGAACCACCACTTGAACATCGGGCGATACTGACCCGAACGTACGTTCGAAGTGTCCAGCCAAGGTGCCAGTGCCATCACGGCAATCGCACCAAACATCGCGATCACACCAAAGAACTTGGCGTCGATGATGCCACCGGTCACAAAGCTGACCAGCTGCACCAGCCACACGTCAGCGGTGAATGCGCGCAGGATCGCGTAGAACGGCAGGAAGTACCATTCAGGAACGATGTGTGCAGGCGTCACCAGAGCGTTGGCTTCGATGTAGTTGTCGGGGTGACCCAGGTAGTTCGGCATAAAGCCTACAATGGCCCAGAAGATCACCAGAACGACGGCCAGACCCAGGAAATCCTTGATCACGAAGTACGGCCAGAACGGCAGGGTGTCTTTCTTGACGTCCTCTTTCGACGTGCGGCGCACTTCAACACCGGTGGGGTTGTTGTTGCCGGTGGTGTGGAACGCCCAGATGTGCACGATCACCAGCGCCGCAATCACGAACGGCAGCAGATAGTGCAGCGAGAAGAAGCGGTTCAGGGTCGCGTTGTCCACGGCCGGACCACCCAGCAGCAGGGTCTGGATCGGCTCGCCGATGAACGGGATCGCGCCAAAGAGGCCCGTGATCACGGTTGCGCCCCAGAACGACATCTGACCCCAGGGCAGAACGTAGCCCATGAAACCGGTGCCCATCATCAGGACAAAGATCAGCATGCCGATGATCCACGTGATTTCACGCGGCGCCTTGTACGAGCCATAGAACAGGCCGCGGAACATGTGGATGTAGACCGCAACAAAGAACAGCGAAGCGCCGTTCATGTGAATATAGCGGATCATGTAACCGCCATTCACGTTGCGCATGATGTGCTCGACGCTGGCAAACGCCAGGTCAACGTGCGGCGTGTAGTGCATCACCAGGACAATGCCGGTGACAATCTGCAGCACCAGGCAGAACGCCAGGACGATGCCCCAGATCCACCACCAGTTCAGGTTCTTGGGGGTGGGGATCATGATGGTGTCGTAAATCAGGCCGACGATGGGCAGGCGGCTGTGCAGCCACTTTTCGCCATTGCTCTTCGGCTCGTAGTGATCGTGCGGAATTCCGGACATGTTTGAGCCTCCTTAACCCAGTTTGAGCGTTGTTTCGTCGACGAACTCGGCGACGGGAACGGGCAGGTTTTCAGGCGCCGGACCTTTGCGGATACGACCCGATGTGTCGTAGTGCGAACCGTGGCACGGGCAGAACCAGCCATTAAATTCGCCTGCGCCGTCGCCCAGAGGCACACAGCCCAAGTGGGTACACACACCCATCATCACCAGCCATTCGCCAGCTTCGTCCATGGCGCGGTTTTCGTCCGATGCGTCCAGACCGGGCTTGTTGGCGTTGCGGTCGTCCTGGTCGATCAGGTCGGCCAGCTCAACGGCGCGTGCCTCGTCGATCTCTTCCTGCGTGCGGCGGCGAATGAACACCGGCTTGCCCAGGAACTTGACGCTGATCTGGGTGCCGACTTCGACACCGCTCACGTCCACGCGAATCGAGGACAGCGCCTGAACGTCCGCCGACGGGTTCATTTGGTTCACCAGAGGCCAAACGGCAGCCCCTGCGGTTACGGCACCTGCGCCAGCCGTGGCGTAGTAGAGGAAATCTCTGCGGGTGCCTTCGTGGTCTTCTGCGTGGGACACGAGGTTTTCTCCGATTCCAGCGCCCGGCGAACGGGCAAACATGCATCAGCACCACACGAATGCGGTGACTTATCGCGGGTGTCTAGCGGCAGGAAATTGGTTCGTCCAGCGGTCATAGGCGCGCAGGACCGAGTTATTCGCATTTCATGTCGCGGTGCGGACACACAATTTCAAGCTGCACCGCTCGTGAAACTCCAATTTCCAGCCGATTCTCACCCTTCGGGCGGGCGAGTCGCTTGCAAGCTGGGCCGCGATTCGAAATCTGCGTACCAGGCGGCCAGGGCATCGTTACCTTTGCGCCATCCGCGCGCGTCGTGGCGGAAATCCACGTACCCAAGGGCACAGGCCACCGCGATTTGGCCCATATCCAAAGGCCCAGCCAAATGAGCCATCCAGCGTTGGTTCAACGCTGCACAGGCCCGTTCGATCTTGGACCACTGCGCATCCGCCCAGCTGTCCCACTGCATTCCTTCGGGACGCAGCCGACCTTCATAGGTAATTAGCAGGGCAGCGTCCAATATCCCGTCCGCCAAGGCCTCCAGCGTCAACGTGTCCCACCGGGCAATACCGTCGGGATAGAGGCCACCTTGGGCGCGCGCGTCCAAAAACGCGCAAATCACCCGGCTGTCGAAAAGGGTCGGCCCATCCGGGCGCTCGAGAGCGGGCACTTTGGTCAGGGGATTCTTGCCCAATAGCGGATCCGCCGGATCCAGAGGCGTGCCGCTGGCGCCAATCAGTTCGACATCATCCAACTGACCGGTTTCATGCAAAAGCACCATGACCTTGCGCACATAGGGCGACGTTGGGCTGTAATAGAGTTTCATGGCGGCTGCTCCCTGTTTCATCCAATTGTCTTGCGCAAATGTGTAACCATCACAGCCAGGGTTTCAATTTCTTTCGCCTTTAACCCCTGGCCCTTATACGTCGGCGCTTTTCTTTCACAAAAAGCGATCCAGATCGGTCATGATGAGCCCATCATCCGATTGGAGGTCACCTGAATGGCAAAGTTTTCGACACTTATGACCGCCCTGTTGCTTGCACCTATTCTGACAACGACTGCGCTCGCAGATGATCGAACCCCGATTGGCGACGCCGTGCATGATCTGCCAATCTTTGACGCGCACATTCATTACAAGGAACCTGCATGGGACGCTTATCCAGTGGAAAGCGTGATCGAGATGATGGACCGCAACGGTGTGGCAATGGGTCTTGTGTCGTCCACCCCGGACGAAGGGACCATCATGCTCTGGGAATACGCTCCCAATCGCATCGTTCCCGAATTGCGTCCGTACCATGGCAGCGCGGGGTCTTCGAACTGGACCAAGGTCACGGATATGGAGGGCTATCTGACCGACCGCCTGAACCGCTATCCACACGAAGGGATTGGCGAGTTTCACATTCATCGCCTCGATACCTCGGACGAGCCGCTGTTTCGGTCGGTCATCAAAATGGCCCGCAAGCGCGACATTTACCTGCATGTGCATTCCAGCACCGAACCCATCCGCTGGCTTTACGCGCTGGACCCGCAGGTCAAGATCATCTGGGCGCACGCGGGTCTAGGCGACAGCGCAAAGGCGGTTTACGAGTTGATGAGCAGCTATCCCGATCTGCTCGCCGACACCTCACTGCGGGAAAACGAGATTTTGGGTTGGGGTCGGGGACTGGACCCAGATTGGAAAAAGGTCATCTTCGCCTTCCCGGATCGTTTGATGGTCGGCAGTGATACCTGGGTGAATGGTCAGTGGGATGATTATGACGAGATCATCCAATCAAACCGCGCCTGGCTGGCTCTGCTGCCGCACGACATCGCCGAACAGATCGCCTTTCGAAATGCCGAACGTGTCTTCGGTCGAAAGATCTCGATGGATCAGATCGGCACACGCTGACCCTCAGGGGAAATTTTCCTTCGTGCCCCAACGTCGCGTTTGTGCAGGCCGCGAACTGGCTTCTAGTCTCAACCTTAGATCCTGTTTGACCTGGAGAGGTGACGGCGTGCCCGAAACATCAACTTTGCATCGAGGCGCCTGCCAAATTGGCGATGTCACCCTCAGCTATGTTGAACGTCACGCCGACGAACGGGGCCAGGGGCCAACCTTGCTTTTTGCCCACGCCACCGGGTTTCACGCGCGAATCTGGGATCAGGTCATCAGCCACCTGCCCGCAGTACATTCGGTCTGCGTCGATCTGCACGGGCACGGGCAATCCACAGGCGGTCCGTTTTCCAATTGGTCTGAACTGGGTGACGAAGTGTCAGAGTTCATCCAAAGTCTGGGTCTGAGCAACCTGGTTTGCATCGGCCATTCTTTAGGCGGCCACGTTCTGACCCAGGCAACTGTTCAAAACCCGCAAGCTGTAGGGTCATTGCTTCTTGTAGATCCGGTTATCATGAACCCAGAGATCTACGCCCTTGCTGAAACTTTGTCGCCCAAAGGCGCTCAGCACCCCGCGGCACAACGCAAACGCAACTTTACCTCGGTCCAAGAGATGGTCGACCGCTTTCGCAACCGCTCTCCGTATTCGCTGTTCACGCCACAGGCGTTGCAGGACTATTGCCAACATGGGCTGCTGCCGACAGAGGGCGGGCTAACCCTCGCCTGTCCTCCCGAGGTTGAGGCCAGTTCATACATGCTGCCAATGACCGGCGCGTTCATTCTGGATCACTTGGATCAGATCGCCTGTCCGGTGACCGTGCTGCGCGGCCACACCATGGACCTGAAGTCATTCGGCGACTTCACCCGTTCGCCCACTTGGCCGGGACTGGCTGACGCCTTGCCCAACGGAACAGACGTTCACCGCCCGGACCTCTCTCATTTCATGCCCATGCAAAACCCTGCCTTTGTGGCAGACCATGTCGCGCGCGCCGCTCTGTTGGATCAGGTTCAACCTGCCTGACCCACGTCCTGCATCCACTGCGCCAGAACCTCGACCTCTGATCCCACGCGAGACGCCGCAATGCCGTCGGCAGCACCCAACCGTGCGTCGGCAGTCTTGTTCTGATTCAGCTTCCACGTCCCTTGAACATCCTCGATCATCAAACGACACGGCACGATCTGACGCATCATGCGACCCAAAGCTTCTGGGTCCATCTTGTCCGCGGTCCAAGCCGGTTTTGGGGCAAGACGCCCCTCGAACACCGCCGACTGGCGATCCAGCACATCCCGCAGCTCTGCCTGAGGTCGCAACTCAAGCCGCCCGATCAGATGCACCGCCGCATAGTTCCACGTCGGCACCTGATCCGGCACCCCGTACCAATCTGGCGAGACATAGGCATCCGGCCCGCTGACCGCGAGGCGGGTTTGAAGTGGCTGTTTTAGTGCCCGGACAATGGGATTCGACCGAACCAGATGCAGATCAGCCCAAGCCCCGTCATCCGACAGAACAAACGGCACATGGGACAGTAACGGTGCCCCCTCTACCGAGACCGCAAGAACCCCAAAACCCCGATCGCGCGCGAACTCTAGGTTCGCTTCATGGCTCTCGGTTCGAAAAACAGGATTCGGATGCATCAATTTCCCTCCGGCTTGCAGAATCGGTCTTGCAGAACCCACGCGCCATTGGCAAGGTCCACGTCGTTCTCAGGGCGGGGCGAAACTCCCCACCGGCGGTATGCAGGCATCATGACCCGTAAGCCCGCGAGCGGCCCTTTTCCAAGGGTGTCAGCAGATCTGGTGAGATGCCAGAGCCGACGGTCATAGTCCGGATGAAAGAGAACGTGCAGGACGGGGATAGGCCCGGCCCTGCTCGTGATCGCCTTGGGTGACGTGTCAGAACCAAAGGAGATTACGATGACACACACCCGATATGCCTTTATCAAGGCACAATGGCACGCCGATATCGTCGACCGCGCGCTCGACGGATTTCAGGAATTGATCCCAGCCGACCAGATCGACGTCTTTGACGTCCCCGGCGCGTTTGAAATGCCCCTTCTGGCTCAGGAACTGGCCAAGACAGGCCAATATGCCGCTGTGGCTTGCGCCGCGTTCGTCGTGGATGGCGGCATCTATCGACATGATTTTGTGGCTCAGGCCGTGGTCGATGGGCTGATGCGCGCAGGTCTAGACACTGGTGTTCCGGTCCTGTCGGTCTCGCTGACCCCACACCAGTATCAGGAAACAGATCATCACAACGCGATCTACCGCGCGCATTTCGTGGACAAGGGGCGCGAGGCCGCAAATGCCGCGCTGATGATCGGCCAGACCCGTGCGAAATTGTCAAACGCGGCCTGACCCTTCCTCTTGCCAAAAATATCCCGGGGGAGTCGCCAAAAGGCGACGGGGGCAGAGCCCCCTCCCCCGACTTCGACAAAGCAAATCCCCTTGAGGCCCAAAGCCCAGCCCGCTAAGCACGGGTCGCAAAGGAGCACGCCCCATGTCGATGAACAGCTTTGGTCACCTTTTCCGCGTCACCACCTGGGGTGAAAGCCACGGACCCGCCTTGGGCGCCACGGTTGACGGCTGCCCGCCAGGCGTACAAATCGACGCGGCGATGATCCAGCACTGGCTCGACAAACGTAAACCGGGCCAGAACAAGTTCACAACACAGCGACGCGAACCCGATCAGGTGAAAATCCTGTCCGGCGTCTTCGAAGGGCAAACCACAGGCACGCCGGTCCAGCTGATGATCGAGAACACCGATCAGCGCAGCAAGGACTATGGCGACATCATGGACAAGTTCCGCCCTGGTCACGCCGACATCACCTATTGGCAGAAATACGGCATTCGCGACTATCGGGGCGGCGGGCGCAGCTCGGCGCGTGAAACCGCATCCCGTGTGGCTGCGGGCGGGCTGGCGCGCGAAGCGATCAAACAGATCGCCCCCAATGTGCAGATCACCGGCTATATGACCCAGATCGGCCCAAACAAAATCGACCGCGCCAACTTTGACTGGTCGCAGATCGAACAGAACCCGTTCTGGACCCCCGACGCGCAGGCGGCTGATGATTGGGCGGAATACTTGGACGGGTTGCGCAAGTCCGGAAGCTCGGTCGGCGCTGTGGTCGAAGTTGTGGCCCGCGGCGTCCCCGCCGGCCTAGGCGCGCCCATTTATGCCAAGTTAGACACTGATCTGGCCGCCGCGATGATGTCGATCAACGCCGCCAAAGGCGTCGAGATCGGCGAAGGCATGGCCGCTGCCGAACTGACCGGCGAGGCCAACGCCGACGAGATATTCATGGGTCAGAACGGCCCGCAATACAGCTCGAACCACGCCGGCGGCATTCTGGGTGGCATTTCGACCGGGCAGGACATTGTGGTCCGTTTCGCGGTCAAACCGACCTCGTCGATCCTGACCACCCGCAAGACGATCACCAAATCCGGTGAAGAGACCGAGATCATCACCAAGGGCCGCCATGACCCCTGCGTCGGCATTCGCGCTGTTCCAGTGGGCGAGGCGATGATGGCCTGCGTGATATTGGACCACCTGCTTCTGCACCGAGGCCAAATCGGAGAGAACCGTGGCGCAATCGGCTGAGCTGCGCGAAAGGCTGCGCGCCATCGTCGCCGAGCGGATGAGCCGTGACAGCGCCCATGATCTGGCCCATCTCGACCGGGTCTGGCTGAACGTACAAAAAATCGCACCAGCCGAGGCAAACCAGACCGTTCTTCTGAGCGCAGCTTATCTGCACGATCTGGTGAACCTCCCCAAGGATTCCCCGGACCGCTCCCAAGCCTCTCGCATGGCAGCTGCCGAAGCCGGACCGATCCTAAGCGACCTTGGGCTGTCCGAGAGCGAAGTCAAAGCTGCGAAACACGCTATCGAGGCACATAGCTTCTCGGCGGGCATCCCGCCCGAAACCATCGAGGCGCAGGTGCTGCGCGATGCCGACCGGCTGGACGCGCTTGGCGCCATCGGCGTGGCCCGAACCTTTGCTGTGGCGGGCGCGTTGGGGCAGGAATTGTATCACCCCACCGATCCTTTTGCCGTAGCGCGCGACCTGAATGACATCCGGTTTTCTGTCGATCACTGGCGCGTCAAACTGCTGTCACTGCCCAAAGGCATGATCACTGACAGCGGCCGCGAACTGGCCCAATCCCGCGCGGCGTTGATGATCCGTTTCCTTGATGACTTTGCCGAAGAAATTGGCGCCACGGTACCCGAGGCCTGGACAACGTGAGCACCGACATCCTTGCCATCACCTTTCCGATCTATGCCGCCATCGCAATTGGCTATGTGGTCGTGAAACTGGGATGGTTCGGACAATCGGACATGCGCACCCTTGGCAAGTATGTCATGGACATTGCCCTGCCCGCACTTTTGTTCAACGCCATGGCCAGCCGTGACTTTGCCGAGGTGTTTCACCCCGGCTACATGCTGGTTTTTGCCCTTGGCGGATTGGCAACGATCCTGATCAGTTACCTGTGGTTCACCGCCACACGGACCGAAGCTTCGCGCCGTGCCGTGGCCGTCATGGGCACGACCTGTCCCAATTCGGGCTTCATCGGCTACCCGGTCATGCTGCTGACCTTTCCCGATCTGGCAGGCGTCATCCTGGCACTCAACATGCTGGTCGAGAACATCCTGCTGATCCCGATCTGTCTGATCCTGATGGATCTGGCCCGAGGCGGCGAGCAGGTATCCATCTCGAAACGAGTGATTGGCATCCTTTGGGGTGTCCTCAAGCGCCCGATGGTGATTGGCCTTCTGCTTGGGCTCGCTGTGTCGGTGGTGCGCGTCCCGATCCCCGGACCGGTCACGCAGCTGTTCCAAATGCTCGCGGCGTCTGCCTCGGCGCTGTCGCTGGTGGTCATCGGCGGATCTCTGGCCGGGTTGTCTTTGCGCGGCAACCACTGGAAAGCGGCCCAGGTGGCACTGGGCAAACTGATCCTGCATCCCGGCTTGGTGGCGCTGGCGGCTGTCGCCGTCACTGCGATGGGTCTGTCACTATCAACCGAACTGACCGCTGCCGTGATCTTGTCCGCCGCCATGCCCATGTTCGGCATCTACTCGGTCTTGGCACAGGAAAGCGGGCACGAGGGCATGGCCTCGATCGCCATGCTCATCGCAACCGCCTTTGGGTTTGTCACTTTGTCGGTTTTGCTGGGTGCCCTGACTTAACCCCAAGACGCGGGCGACGATCCCAGCTCGGCCGAAGGGCGATCCCACCACATCGGCGCGCCTGCAACCGCGACCCCAGCCTTCAATCGCTTGGCTGGTCCCCAAGGTGAGTTTTCGATCCAATCATCCAAATCTGCAGGTGTGGATCCTGTGATTTCGGGCCCAGAAACAGGCTCTAATTTGGCCAATACCTCTGCTGTGCGTGCCAAAGACAACCGCGCGCGGTGGATGCCATCGCCGCGAACGGCGCGTGTCAAAGCCGACACAACTGCGGCCGCCATAAAATAGCCTGTCGCGTGATCCAATGCTTGAACCGGTAGAGGATGAGGTTTGTCAGACCCTGACCAGCCCATGCCGGCCTCGGCAATGCCGCAGCTCATCTGCACCAACGAGTCAAACCCGCGTCGCCCGGTCCAAGGGCCCGTCCAGCCATAAGCATCCAGGCAGACCTCGATCAGGTTATCGGGGCGATCCGCACCGATCATCGCATCCAACGCGCCAGGTCTGTACCCATGCACCAGCACATCCGCCTGCGCTAACAATTCGTACAAAACTGCCTTATCAGAGCCTGTTTTCAGATCCAGATGACAGCACCGCTTGCCTAGAGTAACATCCGGCACAACACCCGGCTCACCCCAACTCGCCGGGTCCACGCGCAGGACATCGGCCCCAAACCCCGCCAGCGTTCGCGTGGCCACCGGGCCTGCCAAAACACGCGTCAGATCCAGGACACGCAACCCCGCCAAGGGTCGATCCGCCTTTGCCTGCCACTCGCGAACCTGCCCTGGATGTTGTTCCCAATGCACAAAAGGTTCCGCGGCCACAGCCGCCCCTTGCGGGTGCGCCTGCCACCCCGCGCGGCTGCGCATGGCAGCGGCAGCACCGCCAACCTCGACAATCGCGTCCTCCAACGTGTTTGCGTCCCACCCGGAAACCGCTTGCGCAACCACTTCCCGGTCCGCCCTACATTCCAGCACAGACAAGGCGGCCGCGCGATGATGAGGGGCGTTGGTGTGCAGTTTGATCCAACCATCACGGGTCTGGTAATCGCCCGCGATCGCATCCCAGGACGGCGGCACCTCCCACCCTTGCGGATGGATCGACCAAGTGAACCAAAGCGAGGCCAACCGACGGTCGACCTGCACGTCGGGTTTTGGGCCAAGGTTCAGTGCCGCAATCAAATCGGCGACTGCACTGCCAACTGCACCCATCGACTGACACGCCAACTCGGTCACGGCAAAACGGGATTTCCAAGCGCCCTCTCCGACTACATGGGCGGGGGACGTTCCAAAGGCCTTGGCACTCTCATCCATCTGCAAAAATCCCCGCATAAGTTTCGCGCAACGCCTTCTTTTGCACTTTGCCCATCGTGTTGCGCGGCAATGCATCCAGCAAGATCACGCGCTTGGGCTGTTTGAACTTGGCCAACTGTCCCTGCAACGCTTCACTGACGGCTTGGGCCGAGGTTCCGTCAACCTCGGGCACGACAACGGCCACAACACCTTCGCCAAAATCGGGATGCGGCGCGCCGATGACGGCGCTTTCCAGCACGCCGGGCAGGTCGTCGATCAGGCTTTCGACCTCTTTGGGGTAGACGTTGAAGCCGCCGGTGATGATCAGATCCTTCTCACGGCCAACGATGGTAACGTATCCGTCGGCGTCGATCTTGGCCATGTCACCTGTGATGAACCAGCCATCTGATTTCAACTCCTCGGCCGTTTTTTCCGGCATCTGCCAGTAGCCTTGGAATACGTTGGCGCCGCGCACTTCCAGAACACCAATCTCACCTGTGGGCACTTCTGCCCCCTCATTCATCACCCGCGCCTCGACCCCCGGCAGCGGAAAGCCGACGGTCCCGGCGCGGCGCTCGCCGTCATAGGGGTTCGATGTGCTCATGTTGGTTTCGGTCATGCCATAGCGCTCCAGGATACGATGACCTGTGCGTTCCTCCCACTGCTCATGTGTATCGACCAGCAACGGGGCAGACCCCGAGATGAAGAGCCGCATGTTGCCCGCCCGCGCGCGCGTCAGGCGGTCGTCGGCCAGCAAACGGGTGTAGAAGGTCGGCACCCCCATAAGCGCGGTGGCCGTCGGCATCGCCTTTAGAATTGCATCCGGATCAAAGCCGGGCAGGAACACCACCTTTGCACCTGACAGCAGTGCCACGTTCGTCGCTACAAACAGCCCATGGGTGTGAAAGATCGGCAACGCGTGGATCAGCACGTCGTCCGCCGTGAACCGCCAGTAGTCGCGCAGCTCAGTAGAATTCGAGGCAAGATTGTCATGGCTCAGCATGGCACCCTTGGATCGGCCCGTGGTGCCCGAGGTATAGAGGATCGCCGCCAGATCGCCGGGGTCGCGCGCAACCACGTCGAACCCGTCTTGCCCATCAGCGAGGTCGCGCAGACTCCCCTGTCCAACCGCATCCAGCGTCAGAACTTCTGCGCCACCGGAAATGGCCGAAATCTCGCCCAGCCGATCAGGGTCGCAGACGACGACGCGCGGGCTTGCGTCGCCCACGAAATACCCAACCTCAGGGCCGGTGTAGGCTGTGTTGAGAGGCAAAAAGATGCCGCCTGCCATGACCGTGCCCAGGTAAAGCTCGATCGTTTGAATGGTTTTGGCGACCTGAACAGCGACGCGGTCGCCGGGCAGCACACCACAAGACACCAATGCGGCCGCCATCCGCTCGGCTCCAGAAAACAAGGCCCCAAAACTCACCGTTTCACCGCCTTGCAAGTGGGCAAAAACATCATCCTCGCGACCCATGGATGACGCTTTGAGTTGTGAAATCAGGTGGTTCCGATCGTACATGGCCAATTCCTCTTTCTGCGGGTGCACAATGGGTGAACCGACGGGCGAAAATCAAGCAATTGATCTTTCCCAAACAAAGGCGCAGGTTCGCGCCATGGCAAAAAACTTAACATCGCATCGGCCTTTGCTGGCCATCGGCCTCAAGACCACCGCGATCTTTCTATTCACGGCAATGGCCGCGCTGGTCAAATACCTGTCCGAAGACATCCCGGCCGGCGAGGCGGTGTTCTTTCGCTCGTTCTTTGCCATTCCCGTCATCGTTGTCTGGCTGATCGCGCGCCGAGAGCTGCGCAACGGTCTGATTGCCAAGAAGCCCATGAATCATTTCTGGCGCGGGGTTCTGGGGACCTCTGCGATGGGGCTGACCTTTACCGGTCTGGGCCTGTTGCCCCTGCCCGAGGTCACAGCCATCGGCTTTGCCACTCCGATTTTCACCCTGGTTCTGGCCGCCATCTTTCTGGGCGAACGCATCCGCGTGATTCGGATCGGCGCGGTTCTGGTGGGGCTGTTGGGCGTTGTCATCATGCTCTGGCCACGGTTGGGTGGTGACGCCGAAGCCGATGACCTTGCGATGATTGGCGCGCTTTGCATACTGGCTGCAACATTTGCGCGGGCCTTTGTGCAAATCCACATTCGTCAGATGGTGCAAACCGAACATACCGCCGCGATCGTGTTCTATTTCTCGGCCACAGCTTCGATCCTGTCCTTGATGACATTGCCCTTTGGTTGGGTGATGCCATCGACCGAACAACTGGCCCTCTTGATCCTGGCGGGGATTATTGGCGGGTTCGCACAAATACTGGTGACGTCGTCCTATCGCTTTGGCCCGGCCTCCATGCTGGCACCATACGATTACACTTCGATGATCTTTGCGGTGCTGATCGGCTATTTCTGGTTCAGCGAATTGCCGACCGGAATGATGATCGCCGGTGCCACCCTGGTTATTGCCGCCAACGCCCTGGTCGTCTGGCGAGAACACAAACTGGGTCTGGAACGCGGCAAGGCTCGCGCTGTCACTGACCCCAAAAGTTGACTTTACCTTTGCGCCATAGCCCCTAGGGTATGCGGCGCAATACATAAGGGTTTCCCATGAGCGACGCAGAGAACCACAAAGAAAAGATGAAAGAGGTGCAGGCCAAGCACCGTGAACGGGTCTCGCAGTTGCAGGACCCCGAACAGGGCCTGGTATTGATCCACACCGGCAAGGGCAAAGGCAAGTCTTCGTCCGCGTTTGGCGTCGTTGTACGTGCTTTGGGCTGGGGCCATAAGGTGGCTGTGGTTCAGTTCATCAAGGGTAAGTGGAAGACGGGCGAGCGCCGGTTCTTTGAAGAGCACGGTCAAGTCACCTGGCACACCATGGGCGAAGGGTTCACCTGGGACACCCAGGACAAGGACCGCGATATCGCCGCCGCTCAAGCCGCGTTTGGCAAGGCCGCCAACCTGATCGCCAGTGGCGATTATGACCTGGTGGTTCTGGACGAGATCAACATCGCCTTGCGGTACGAATACCTGAGCGTTGAACAGGTGATCGAGGCGCTGGACAAGCGCACCGAGAAAACTGGCGTGATTTTGACGGGGCGCGATGCACCGCAGGCCCTGTGCGACTATGCTGATCTGGTCACCGAAATGACCGAGATCAAGCATCCGTTCAAGGCCGGAATCAAGGCGCAGCGCGGCGTCGATTTCTAGTCTAAGCCGCGTCATTTGTTGCTGATCAGCGTCCAGAAACACGCTAGGACGACCCGAGTTACCACTTGTGGTTGTAGGTGAAGGCGGTTTAGCATCGCCTCACCCCATCTGTTCGAGCAAGACATGAAACAGATCATCGCCTCTTTTGCCCTGCTGTTTGGTGTGGGCTTTGCCGCCGCCGGATCGGACCTGCAGGATGCGATTGACCTTTGGCTGAGCGGGAATGACACGGACAGCCTGCCAATTCTGTCAAACTTGGCCAAATCTGGGGACTCGGATGCACGGGTGTTGCTGGCGCAGATCGAGGTCACGGATAAAGGCCCCTCACCGTATCGACTGTCGCTGAACAAACAGCAATCGCGCGATCTGTTTCGGCAGGTAGACGAAACGTCCCCGTTTGCGGCAAGTTGGCTGACGGTCGAGGCGCGGAATGGCGATCCACTCGCCCAGGCACTTTTGTTGGCCCGCAGCGCAGCCCCGAATCTGAACGTTATCTCTCAACTAGCGATACTGGGAGAGCAACAGGCAACAGACCACCCCAGCCGCATCGTATCGCTGTATGGCACAGCCGAGGACCGCCAAGCGCTGTCCCAAAGCCCGTACTTGCTGTCCGAGCTTGCCCCTTATGTTGCCTATCTGTCGGACATGCCCGAGCCGCGCGGCGACGGGCTGGCAGCGCTGCGCCACATCACGGGCGATACGGACGGGATAGACGCAAGCGATGCTGAAACGCTTGGTATGGCCGAACAACTGGCCTTGGGTTTTGGGTTCGGCGATGCCTCTCCGGCGAACCGCTGGCACAAGGTGGTGCAGGATTGGGTCATGACCGCACCCGAAACCCGCCCCATCGCCAACCTGTGCTCGGCGCATTGCGGCTCGCAAGCACTGGCGTGCGGGATGGCGATGATGGCGCTGGCAGGTGGGTATTACGAAGTGATCCGCATCGACAGCCCGTTGGAAAAATTGATCCCGCAAGACGCCTTTCTGAACAGTCAGCGCGCACAGCTGATGACCTTGCGGCGCGCGGCACTGGCGAGATCCGAGACGAACAACCCTCCAGAGTTGAGCAAGATCGCCGCTTACTCTCAATGCGCAGCGGATCTGATTCAGGAAGAGAGACGGGCTTACCGTTGACTTGAAGTGGGCGCCCCAGTTGCACTGGGGCACCCGATCCGCGACGATCAGATCGCGCCGGTTTTCGGGTCCAATGTCACCGACCACAGCTCAGTGTCGGCGCGGTCCATCAGGCGCACGGTCATCTGCTCGGTTGCACCGTCGATGTCGACCAGACCAAAGAACTGCAATCCCTCACTGGGCGGAAGGTTCACACCCTGACCTTCGGCAGGTGCCTTGACGAATTTGACCTCGGGACCGAAGGTGCCGTCCAGCTTGTTGGGGCCGAACGTACCGGCGTGCAGCGGGCCCGAGACGAACTCCCAGAACGGTTCGAAATCCTGGAATTGCGCCTTGTTAGGGTCGTAATAGTGCGCTGCGGTGTAATGCACATCCGCCGTGAACCAGACGGTGTTTGTGATTCCACCGGTCTTGATGAACCGCAGCAGATCCGCGATTTCCAGCTCACGCCCCTTGGCCGGGCCACCGTCCCCGTTCGCAATTGCCTCGGCACCCGCCTGTTCACGCCAGTTGTCCCAGACGATCAGGCCGATGGGCATGTCGGATGCAATCACTTTCCAAGTCGCCTGCGACGCTGCCAACTCCCGCTTCAGCCAGGCCAGCTGCTCAGCCCCCAGGACGCGGGACTGATCGGTGATCTCATCCTCCATCGAGGAACCATTTGGCCCGCGGTAGCTGCGCAGATCCAGGAAGAAAACGTCCAGCATCGGACCATATGAGATCTTGCGATAGACGCGACCCGGCTCCGCAGGGGTGATCCGCAGCGGGGTCATCTCGTGGAACGCACGGCCCGCGCGCGATTGCAGCACGTGAACGGATTTCTCGGTATACCGGTCGTCCGATATCAGGTCTTTGGCGTCCGACCAGTTGTTGACCACCTCATGGTCGTCCCACTGGAAGAAAGTCGGGCAGACGGCGTTCATCGCCCGCACATGCTCGTCCATCAGGTTGTATTTCCACTGGGCGCGAAACTCATCCAGCGTTTCGGCCACCTTGCGTTTCTCGTCGATCAGGGTGGTGTTCTTCCAGATCAACTGCCCGTCTTTTTCGACCTCGTCCTGCATCGGACCATCGGCATAGACCGTATCGCCCGAGTGGATAAAGAAATCGGGCTTGTGCTGCGCCATCGTGGCATAGGTGCGCATGCCGTCATCATCGATGCCCCAGCCCTGACCAGCGGTGTCGCCGGACCACGCAAAGCGAACGTTGCGACGCGAGGTGGGCGCGGTACGGAACTGACCCACGATGGGCTCGGACGTGACATTGATGTCGTTCAGATCAGCCGCGACAAAGCGGTAAAAGATATCCTGATCAGACGGCAGGCCATCCACCAGCCGCTTGACGGCCAAGTCGCTGGTGGGGATGGCATCCATCGGGGCCAGTTTACGAGCGTTTGCAAAACTCTCGGTAGTCGAAACTTCCATCATCACGCGCGACGGACGGTCCGTGCGCGTCCAGATCATGCCCGAGGATGTGTCGACATCGCCGGATTGAACACCGTGCGTGAAAACTGGGCGCGAGGCTGCCCGGCTGATCGCAGGCATGGCCAGCGAGGCGGCAAAGGCTGTGCTGCCTGCCAGAAAGGCGCGGCGATGAGGCCGAAGGATCTTGGTCATAATGCTCTCCTGTCTTGCGATCATACTGCGATCGCGGGATTGGTGAGCTGATAAAGGCCGCGCCATTGTAAAAGGCGCGGCTCAGTTTCCTAACAGTATCACGATGATACTGTGACATCCATCGGGGTCACCTCAGGCGGTAACGCCCTGCTCGGGCGCGCTCAGCGAGATAACGGCCACCACCGCCGCGCCATTCACCCAATAGAACAGGGCATCCAGCCCGGTGAAGCCGAACAGGCCGGGTGCAAACAGAAATGTCAAACCGACAAGCAGGTCTACGGCCAGGTGAAATTTGTAAGGCAGCAACCGCCAGACACCTAAATGATGATCCGTCAAAACCGTCAGGACCAAAGCGGCCAGTCCGGTGACAACCGACAACCACAAAGCCAGCGGATTGGACTGCCCCAACCCCAGTAAAAACGGCAAACCCATCAGCGCCAGCGCAACCGGGTAGTCCAGGTAGGCGTGATTCGAGCGGGTGACAAAACGAAGAGACATTCGAATTCCTTTCCAAACTTGGTGTGACCTCAAGCTAGGAAAGAACGCTCGAACGCGTGAAACCAGATCGTCCCCAAGTTATTGCAGATCGTCCAGAAGTACGGGTGATCTCCGTATTGATCAGTACGCCGACGAAAAAAGCCCCCGCAAATGCGAGGGCTTAATCGGATTGCTTTACCAGATTTAGGCGCGAACCAGCTTCTCGTAGTCTTCCGCGATCTCGCGGGTCAGCGCGCCGACCTCAAACGTGTAGTCGCCAATCTGGCCCACTGGGGTGACTTCGGCGGCAGTGCCAGTCAGCCAGCACTGTTCAAAATCTGCCATCTCTTCGGGCTTGATGCGACGTTCGTGGACGGTGATGCCCTTGTCCTTGAGCATCCCGATCACGGTTTGCCGGGTGATGCCATTGAGGAAGCAGTCGGCCAGCGGGGTATGAACCTCGCCATCTTTCACGAAGAAGACGTTGGCACCGGTGGCTTCGGCCACATAGCCGCGCCAGTCCATGAACAGCGCATCAGAACAACCCTTGGCCTCGGCCTTGTGCTTGGAGATGGTGCAGATCATGTAAAGGCCCGCCGCCTTGGCGTGAACCGGGATGGTCTCGGGCGAGGGGCGTTTCCACTCGGCGATGTCCAGCTTGGCGCCCTGCATCTTGGCGTCGCCGTAATAGGCACCCCAACCCCAGACGGCGATTGCCATGCGGACCGGGTTCTTGGCCGACGCGACACCCATGTCTTCGCCTGACCCGCGCCAGACAACGGCCCGGACATAAGCGTCGGTCAGGCCAGAGGCCTTCAGGGTCTCTTCCTTGGCGGCTTCGATCTGATCGACCGAATAAGGCATCGGCATGTCCAGCGCCTCGGCCGAGGCGATCAGGCGCTCGGAATGTTCACGGCTTTTGAAAATCTTGCCGTTGTATGCACGCTCGCCTTCAAAAACCGAGCTGGCATAGTGCATTGCGTGGGTCAGAACATGGACCTTGGCCTCGCGCCAATCCACCAGTTCCCCATCCATCCAGATCACCCCATCGCGATCATCATAACCCGACATGCTGCATCCTCCTGAGCGAGCCGTTTTTGCACTTGTTGCGCAACTTACGACCGAAACGGTCACATTATTGCGCCAAAACTGCGACTCGATAGCTGTTCACTATTGGAATGTCAATAAGACTGACTTAAAGTGAACCAAAGCAAGAATGAGGCTCAGAATGTCCGACGGACGCTCGACCCCGGTCTATGGCAGCGAAAGCCTGCTGTTTCTGACCGATGAACAGCTCAGACAAGGGATCGAGGCGATGTTTTTTGCCTATCGCGGGTTTACCGCCGATCCCGACCGCATTCTGGCCGAAATGGCCTATGGCCGCGCGCATCACCGCGCGATCCACTTTATCAACCGTGCGCCCGGCACAACAGTGAACAATCTGCTGGCCATACTGGGTGTCACGAAACAGTCTCTTAACCGGGTTCTGCGCACATTGATCTCAGATGGTCTGGTGGAAAGCCGGGTGGGCAAGATCGACAAACGCGAACGTCACCTGTATCTGACCGAAGATGGCCGCGCGTTGGAGGCAACGCTGTCAGACGCACAGCGCAAGCGCATGCGCGCCGCGTATAAGGATGCAGGACCCGAGGCCGTGGCTGGGTTCAAACTGGTGCTCGAGGCGATGATGGATGCAGATATGCGCCGGGCGTATTCAAAGTTGCGGGATGGTACCTCATGAGTGAACTTGATGCTCACCTTTTGATCGTGGACGACGACGAGCGGATCCGCGATCTGCTCAAGAAGTTCCTGATGCGCAACGGGTTCCTTGTGACCGCAGCCCGCGATGCGGCGCATGCGCGGCGGGTGCTGTCGGGTCTGGATTTCGATCTGATCGTGCTGGATGTGATGATGCCGGGCGAGGACGGGGTGAGTCTGACCAAATCCCTGCGTCAAACCCACAGCACGCCCATCATGCTGTTGACCGCGCGCGGTGAAACAGAACATCGGATTGCGGGGCTTGAGGCTGGAGCCGACGACTATCTGGCCAAGCCGTTCGAGCCCAAGGAGCTGCTCCTCAGGATCAACGCGATCCTGCGACGTATGCCGGAAACCACGGCACAGGACACTGCGCCCAAAGTGCTGCACCTGGGTCCGATCCGCTATGACATCGAACGCGGCGAGATGTGGCAGGGCGAAGAATTGGTTCGCCTAACAGCTACCGAGAGCCAGTTGATGAAGATCTTTTCGGCACAACCCGGCGAGCCGGTCAGCCGCACAAAGCTGGTCGAGGATCTGGGTCGCGATCGCGGACAGGCACAGGAACGCGCCGTGGATGTTCAAATCACGCGTTTGCGCCGCAAGATCGAGCCGAACCCCAAACAACCCCGCTATCTGCAAACAGTGCGCGGCGCGGGTTACATGCTGGCAACCGATTGAGCCATTTGCCAGCCCACCTCTGTTATTGATAGCGTGGCCGCCATGAAAACCGCTTTGATCACACACGCCGATTGCCTTGGCCATGTCACCCCCGAAGGACACCCCGAACGGGTCGCCCGGCTGCAGCATATCCTGCACGCGCTGGAACCCTTGGACCTGAACCGGGTGACGGCCCCTATGGCGGCCGAAGATGACATCTTGCGCATCCACCCCGCCGACTATGTGCACGACATTCGCGCGACCCGCCCTACGGATGGGTTCAGGCAGATCGACGGTGACACCTTCATATCCCCCGGATCGGTCGATGCGGCCTTTCGCGCAGCTGGCGCTGTTGTGCGCGCGGTCGACATGGTGATGGGCGGCGAGGCGCCGAATGCGTTCTGTGCGATCCGCCCACCGGGGCACCATGCCGAGACCAGCACTGCCATGGGGTTCTGTCTGTTCGGCAATGCCGCTTTGGCCGCGAAACACGCGCTGGATCACCACGGGCTGAGCCGCGTAGCCGTCGTTGATTTCGACGTGCACCATGGGAACGGCACGCAGGACCTGCTGTGGGACGAGGCGCGCGCGCTGGTTATCACCAGCCAGCAAATGCCACTCTGGCCCGGTTCCGGTCGCCCTGACGAAGATGGCGTGCACGGTCAGATCCTGAACATCCCGCTTGCGCCGGGTTCCGGCAGCGCCGAGATGCGCGCCGCGTACGAGGGGCAAGCCTTTCCGCGTTTACGCGCTTTCAAACCGGAACTGATCATCATCTCGGCGGGCTTTGACGCCCATCAGGACGATCCGCTGGCCAACTTGAACTGGACCACAGGCGATTTCGCTTGGGTCACGGAACAGTTGTGCTCACTTGCAGGTGAGTTATGTGAGGGCCGTATCGTCTCGACTCTTGAAGGCGGGTATGATCTGAACGCGCTGAGTGCCGCAACCAAGGCGCATGTTGAAGAATTGATGAAGGCAGCGACATGAGTGACACCCCCGTCGACCAGATGACATTCGAACAGGCGATGAAAGAGCTTGAGGCCGTCGTCGGCAAGCTGGAACGCGGCGATGTCGCCCTGGACGAGTCGATCTCGCTCTATGAACGGGGCGCGGCGCTGAAAAAGCGATGCGAGGATGAGCTGAAGCGGGCCGAAGAAAAAGTCGCCGCGATCACTCTGGACGCCAGCGGTCAGCCGACCGGGACGAAACCTGTCGAAGGTCTGTAAATGTTTCGCGAACAGTTGGCGCGGGATGCCGCGCGCATTCAGAGCCAGTTTGATCTGGTTCTGGGCGGTCTCGATGACCTCGATGTGACGCAGGCGATGGCCTACACCACCCAAGGCGGCAAACGGTTGCGTGGTTTTCTGGTGCTGGAAAGCGCGCGCCTGCATGACGTGGCCGAGGATCAGGCGATCTGGCCTGCGGCTGGAATCGAAGCGCTGCACGCCTATTCGCTGGTGCACGACGATTTGCCTTGCATGGACGACGACGACCTGCGGCGCGGCAAGCCCACCATCCACGTGAAATGGGATGAAGGAACAGCCGTTCTGGCTGGCGATGCCCTGCAAACATTGGCGTTTGAACTGTGCACCCGACCCGAAGCGGGTTCGGCAGAGGTGCGCGCCGAGCTTGCCCTGACGCTGGCCCAGGCAAGCGGTGCGCAAGGCATGGTTTTGGGTCAGGCGCTGGACATTGCCGCTGAATCCGCAGCCGAACCGCTGAACCTGGACGAAATCACTCGCTTGCAAGCAGGCAAAACAGGTGCCCTGATCGAGTGGTCCGCCTGTGCAGGGGCACGGCTGGCGCAGGCCGACACTACCCCCTTGCGCCAATATGCCCAAGCCTTGGGTCTTGCTTTCCAGATCGCAGACGACATCTTGGATGTTGAAGGTGACGCCCAGAAGGCCGGGAAACGGCTGCAGAAAGATGCGGATGCGGGAAAGGCGACATTCGTGTCCTTGCTGGGACTGGACGCCGCAAAACGACGCGCTGCGGAACTGATCGAACAGGGTTGCGCCGCGCTTGAGACATACGGGCCGCGGGCCGACACCTTGAAGGAAGCCGCCCGCTTCGTTATTGCCCGCGACAGCTAGCCGTTAGAGGACGCCATGTCTGATCGCCCGAATACCCCGCTTCTGGACCTTGTGACCCGCCCTGCGGACCTCAAGCAGTTTTCTGATGCGCAGCTGACCCAATTGGCAGGTGAGCTGCGGTCCGAAACCGTGTCCGCTGTATCCGAGACTGGCGGCCATCTGGGCGCGGGCCTCGGCGTGGTGGAACTGACCGTGGCGCTGCATGCGGTGTTCGACACGCCGCGCGACAAGGTGATCTGGGACGTGGGCCATCAGTGCTATCCCCACAAGATCCTCACCGAACGCCGCGACCGCATCCGCACTCTGCGGCAAGAGGGCGGCCTGAGTGGGTTTACCAAAAGATCCGAGTCGCCCTATGACCCGTTTGGTGCGGCCCATAGCTCGACCTCGATCAGTGCCGCGCTTGGCTTTGCCGTGGCCCGCGATCTGGGCGGTGTTACACCCGAAGGGCTTGGTGACGCGATCGCCGTGATCGGTGACGGGTCCATGTCGGCTGGCATGGCGTTTGAGGCGATGAACAATGCAGGCCACCTGAAAAAGCGCCTGATCGTGATCCTGAACGACAACGAAATGAGCATCGCCCCGCCCGTTGGCGCGCTGTCGTCCTATCTGTCACGTCTTTATGCCGAAGAGCCGTTCCAGGAATTCAAGGCCGCTGCCAAAGGTGCGGTTTCACTGCTGCCTGAACCCTTCCGCGAAGGGGCCAAGCGCGCTAAGGAAATGCTCAAGGGCATGGCCGTTGGCGGCACCCTGTTCGAAGAACTTGGGTTTTCTTACCTCGGCCCCATTGACGGGCACGACATGGACCAACTGTTGCCGGTTCTGCGCACCGTCAAGGCACGCGCAACCGGTCCGATCCTGATCCACGCGCTGACCAAAAAGGGCAAAGGTTATGCCCCCGCCGAGGCTGCCCGCGACAAGGGCCACGCAACGGCAAAATTCGACGTCCTGACCGGCAAACAGAAAAAAGCGCCATCGAACGCGCCCTCTTACACCTCGGTCTTTGGCAATGCGTTGGTGCACCAAGCAGCCAAGGACGACAAGGTTGTGGCCGTAACCGCAGCGATGCCGGACGGCACCGGGTTGAACCTGTTTGCCGAACGCTACCCCTCGCGGTGTTTCGACGTCGGTATTGCAGAACAGCACGGCGTGACCTTTGCGGCGGCTTTGGCTGCGGGCGGGATGAAGCCGTTCTGCACGATGTATTCGACCTTCCTCCAACGCGGTTATGACCAAGTTGTGCACGATGTGGCCATCCAACGCCTGCCCGTGCGCTTTGCCATCGACCGTGCAGGCCTGGTTGGGGCTGACGGTGCAACTCATGCTGGCTCGTTCGACATTGCCTATATGGCCAACCTGCCCGGAATGGTCGTGATGGCCGCCGCGGATGAGGCGGAGCTGGTGCACATGGTGGCCACGGCCGTCGCACATGACGATGGTCCCATCGCCTTCCGCTATCCGCGCGGTGAAGGGGTCGGCGTCGACCTGCCCGAGCAAGGTGAAGTGCTGGAGATCGGCAAGGGCCGTATGATTCAGACAGGAGCGCGCGTGGCACTCTTGTCGTTCGGCACCCGCCTGGCCGAAGTACAAAAAGCAGCCGAAGCTCTGGCGGCCAAGGGTATCACCCCAACAATCGCCGACGCCCGCTTTGCCAAGCCGCTCGACCGCGGCATGATCCTGCAACTGGCCGCCGACCACGAGGCGCTGATCACCATAGAAGAGGGCGCTGTGGGTGGCTTTGGCAGCCATGTGGCGCAGCTGTTGGCCGATGACGGCGTGTTTGATGGCGGGCTGAAATTCCGCTCGATGGTCCTGCCCGATACCTTCATTGACCAGGCCAGCCCTGAAGCGATGTACAAGGTTGCCGGCATGAGTGCCGAACAGATCGAGGCCAAGGTGCTGGATGTGTTGGGTGTTGCCTCAATCGGCGAAAAGCGCGCCTAGCACGCGAGTCGCACGTCCGAGAAGCTCAAAACCGGTTCCCACTTTTGAGCAACATGCTTTAGAACCAGGCGTCTGACTTCCGCTCCAAGGCTTCGGTTTCGACCTTGAGCAAGGCACGCAACCCTTCGCGGTATGAGCGGTAGAGCAACTCTACCCCAAGTTCCGACTTGATCAGGTCATTGCGCACCCGCTTATTCTCGCCATAGAAACTGCGCGCCATGGCACTCATCCCCGCCTCGTCAAAGGGCACTTCGGCGGGCAGGGGCAACCCCAGCAGCTCTGCCGCCAACCCGATCACGTCCTGTGGCGGCGCGGGATCATCATCACACAAGTTGTAGATTGCACCCGGCCTTGGCTGCGCGATCGAGGCACGCAACACTTGCGCAATATCGTCGACATGGATGCGCGAGAACACCTGCCCCGGCTTCACGATGCGCCGCGCCGTACCCGCGCGCACTTTGGAAAATGGGCCCCGTCCTGGGCCATAGATCCCGGCAAGTCGAAAGATGTGCAGCGGCAGGCCAGGAATGGACTGCCAATCGCGTTCCGCTGCAACCCGCAAATCCCCCCTCACGGACGAAGGTGCGATCCCGGTGGTTTCATCCACCCATCCACCGTTCCGATCCCCATAAACCGCCGTTGTGGACAGATACCCGACCCAATCGAACTGATCCGCCCGCGCCGCAATCTCGTCGCGAAACTCGGCCAAAACCGGATCACCTGCCTCATTGGGACCTGCCGAGATCAGCAGGTGGGTCACGCCGTCCAAACTGGGGCGTGTGCCGGGCCATTGATGCATCTCGACCCCGGGCAGGGCCTTGCCGCGGTCCTCACCACGACTGGTACCGATAAAGCGCCAACCGTCATCCAGGCTGCGCACCAAGGCGCGAGCAGTGTATCCAAGGCCAAAGGAGAAGAGCGTCTTAGTCATGCCCCCTAGATGGTCCGAGCGGGGTCGGGATGCAAGCATTCCGGACGTGTCACTTGATTCGAATCCCTACATCGGCGTTTCATTGAGATATGAGTAAAAAAGAACCCGATCTGCACAGTGCATACGCACTTGAAACACCGGACGACCACAAACGGCTCTATGCCGAATGGGCGGGTGATTATGATGACAGCTTTGCAGCGCGCGAAGACTATCAACTGCATATCCACACCGCGCGGGCGTTTGTGGGCGCGGGCGGTCAAGGGCCAGTGTTGGACGTGGGCGCAGGCACCGGCCTGTGCGGTGGTGTCCTGGCGGGATTGGGCGTCGGGCCGATTGATGCCACTGACATCAGCGCCGAAATGTTGGATCAGGCGATGCGCAAAGACATCTATCGCGACGCGATCGAGGCAGATCTGAACGACGGCATCCCGGTGCCGCGCGAAAGCTATTCCGGCATCGTCTCGTCGGGCACGTTCACGCACGGGCATGTCGGCCCCGAAGTGATACCGGCCCTATTGCGCGTGGCCCGTCACGGCGCCCAGTTTGCGTTGTCAATCAACGCCAAGCATTTCGAGACGCAGGGCTTCTCTGACGCGCTAAAGGCTCTTGATGGGGACAAGATCCACAACCTGTCCCTGCCGCAAGTGCGTATTTATGGTGATTTGGCTGCAGGAGAGAACAAGGACGACACAGCCTTTGTCGCCCTGTTCGAAAAGACCTAGAGCGAAATCGGTTCAACTAACATCCTGAGCTATCACCCAACGCGTTGAAATCTCTGATTTCAGGCAGCGTTGAGTGATTCAGATTTGCCGATTTCTGCTTTGGCTTACTTACCCTTCCACACCGGGTCGCGTTTTTCGGCAAAGGCGCGCGCGCCTTCCAGATTATCCTCGGACCCGTAAAGCGTGTCGATGGTGGCCAACTGTCTGCGCTGTATCTGGTTCATGATATCGCGGAATTTGGCGTCTTCAGACTCGCGCACAACCTCTTTGATCGAGGCATAGACCAGCGGCGGGCCGCTCGCCAGCAGACGCGCCATTTCCCATGCGCGGTCCATCAGTTGATCACCTGGCACGATCTCGTTCACCAGTCCCCAATGCTTGGCCTCTTCGGCATCGAACCAACGCCCAGTCAGCAGCAACTCCATCGCCACGTGATAGGGGATGCGCTTGGGCAGTTTGACACTGGCCGCATCTGCGATTGTTCCTGAACGGATTTCAGGCAGGGCAAAGCTGGCGTGGTCGGCGGAAATGATGATATCGGCCGAGATCATGAGCTCCAGACCACCGCCACAGGCGATGCCGTTCACAGCGGCAATCACCGGCTTGTTCATGTCCCGCAGCTCTTGCAGCCCCCCAAAACCGCCAACACCATAATCGCCATCCACAGCGTCGCCATCGGCGGCGGCCTTCAGATCCCAGCCGGGACAAAAGAACTTTTCGCCACCGCCGGTCAGGATCGCGACGCGCAGTTCGGGATCATCGCGAAAGTCGCGAAAAACCTCGCCCATCACACGGCTGGTTGCCAGATCGATGGCATTGGCCTTGGGTCGGTCCAGCGTCACCTCAAGGATTGCACCGTCGCGTTTTGTCTTTACCGGGTTCATGAGCTTGCCTTTCGGATCAGAGCGTCGACCGCAACCGCGCCCTCGGCGGTGCAGATCAAGGGATTGATTTCAACTTCGGCCAGGGTATCGGCATTGGCAAGCACATAGGCCTGCACCGCGTTCACGGCCGCGACGATGGCGTCAAGATCAGCCGCCGGTTTGCCACGATAGCCGTGCAGCAATGGGGCGCATTTGAGCCTATTTAGAGCCTGTTTTACCTGATTTTGGGTGGATGGAACCAGCAAGGATACCGTGTCCCTCAGCACCTCGGTCAACACGCCACCTGCCCCTACGGTCATGACGAAACCATGCGCCGGGTCGCGCGTCACGCCAATCAGCAATTCGACCACGGCACCATCAGCCATTTCCTCGACGAGGACAGTGTCCGTGCCTACAGCGCGGGAGGCTTCATCTAGGTTGGACGCCTGCACACCCAAGCGAACGGCGCCATGTTCGGACTTATGCGCAAGGCCAATGCCCTTGACCGCAAAGGGAGGTGTCAACTCGGAACACGCCTGAGCCGCATCCAGTGCAGACACCACCATGTTTCGCGGGATTGGCAGGCCGTGTGAAGCCAAGGCCTCTTTGGCTTCAGCCTCTGTTAAAACTTGATCTGGCTCGGCTGTACCTGGCAGGCAAACAGGCTCTAATACAGGGGCTTTTGTATGGCTTGCGGCCTCAGCTGCCGCAAGCGCCTCTTCCAGCCCCATGATCGGAACAACGCCACCGGCCATCAATTCGTCAGCCACGTGTTCAGGCATCAACTCGGGCAGTGTTGCGACAACAGCAAAAGGCGCGCCTGTTTCTGCTCGGACAGCCAAGGCCGCTTGCGTGGCACAGGTCCAGTCTGTGTAATCGGTATGCGGGTAGTCGACGATGGAAAAGGTCATACCAATCCCCTCGCCCGTCATCCCTTTCCACGCGCGGGTCATCGCCTGCGTGTCGCGCCAAATGTAAGTGTGGTAGTCTAGCGGGTTTGCCAAGGCGACCATCGGGCCAAGCGCGGCTTTCAATTCCTGTTTTTGCGACTCTGACAAAGGGGGAAACACCAGATCGCGGGCGGTGGACAAGTCCGCAATCAAGCTCGCCTCGCCACCCGAGCAGCTGATCGACGCGATCTTGTTCGAGGTCAGCAGGCCATTGGCATGGAGCAGCTTCAACGTTTCAAGGAACGCGGGGAGCCCGTGCAAACGGGCGATGCCCAAACGATCCAACAAGGCTTGCGCACCCGCGTCGCTGCCAGCAAGCGAGGCGGTGTGTGACACCGCTGCCGCCTGTGCTTGCTCGGACGCACCGACCTTGAGCGCCACCAGCGGCACGCCCCGGTCATGGGCTTTGGCGGCCAGAGCTTCCCATTCGCGCAGGTTCCCAAAGCCTTCGATGTGCAGGCCGATGGCGGTAACCCGGTCATCGTCGAGCAACTGCCTGGCAATCGCCGCCTGCGATGTCTGCGCCATGTTCCCGCAGGTCACCATATAGGCAATCGGCAAGCCCCGGCGTTGCATGGTCAGGTTGATGGCGATGTTCGAGCTTTGGGTCAGGATCGCAACGCCCCGCTCGACCGGCTGCATCCCATGCTGATCCGGCCAGATCGCGGCCCGATCCAAGGCATTGACGAACCCATAGCAGTTCGGACCAAGGATGGGCATCCCACCCGCAGCAGCCACCAGCTGTGCTTGCAAATCAGCGCCGCTGGCGTCCTCGGCCAAGGCCTCGGTAAAGCCGGAAGCAAAGCACACCGCACCGCCCGCGCCCAATTCTCGCAATGACGATACGACCTCGAGCGTGGCAAAACGGTTCACCCCGATGAAGGCGGCGTCGATTGGGCCGTCCCAATCCTCGAGCTTCTCAATCGCCTTGATACCGGCGATCTCTTTACCTGAAGGGTGCACCGGAAAGATCCGCCCCTGATAACCGATGCGCTGTGCGGCCTCGATGATCGAGGCACACCATGCCCCACCACCAATCACGGCGATAGAGGTTGGGTTCAACACTCGGGCTAGGTCACGCGTCATGTCCACACCTCTGCGCTCGTCGAAAGCGCGGGAGCCTCGGGCGGGGATATTTGGAGCAAGAGGAAGCAAGGATTTCTTAACCTTGATGTTTCATCCTGATTGCACGGTACAGGCAGGGATGCCGATGACCGTGCAAGGGGAAGAGGATTCACCTTTTCCTTGGGGGGCTCTGGCCTGAGTCCCCCTTTTCCTCTTGCTCCAAATATCCCCGCCGGAGGCATGAAAATCCATGCATCAGCGCCTGCGCAGCACTCTGCCGTCGCATTGATCTGATCTGTATTCATCTAGTCCTGTGAAATGTCTGCCGCCCTGTCCAGATGGCCCAGGTCGCGTTCCGGGTCGATCCGGTCCCGCACGCGCGATTTCAGCTCTTTCACATCCGGAAAGCCGCCATCCCGCTTGCGTTCCCAGATCACCTCTTTGTTCAAAGTGATCTCAAACACGCCACCCGTCTCACCCGGCACCAGCGTCACCGACCCCAAATCCTCTTGAAAGGTCGAGAGCAGCTCTTGCGCCATCCAGGCAGCGCGGAGCATCCAGTTGCAGCCAATACAGTATGTGATCGAGATGGCGGGTTTTGTCATGGGGTCAGCCTCCTAGCGGTCTCAGCAGTTCTCGGCTGATGATATGCCGCTGGATTTCGCTTGTCCCCTCCCAGATGCGCTCAACCCGTGCGTCACGCCAGATGCGTTCCAGTGGCAGCTCGTCCATCAGGCCCATGCCGCCGTGAATTTGGATCGCTTCGTCCGCGACCATGGCCAGCATCTCGGTCGCTTTCAGCTTGGCCATCGACATATCGGACTCGGTGACGGTGCCTTGGTCGAATTTCCACCCTGCTTCCCAGGTCAGCAGGTCTGCGGCTTTCAGTTCGGTCGCCATATCGGCCAGCTTGAAAGAAATGCCCTGGAATTTGCCGATCTGCTGGCCGAACTGCTTGCGCTCGGCTGAATATTCAACTGCGTGCTGCATAGCCCGTTCGGCGCGACCCAGACAGGTGGCCGCAACCTGCAAACGGGTGGCCCCCAGCCAGGTGTTGGCCAAGTCGAACCCTTTGTGCAACTCGCCCAGCATGGCCGATTTCGGGATACGGCAATCGTCGAATTCCAGCACCGCGTTGGTATAGCCCCGATGGCTGACGTTTCGGTACCCGTCACGGACGGTGAAACCGGGGGTGTCCTTGTCCACGAAAAAGGCCGTGATCAGCTTCTTCGGTCCGCGCGGCGTGTCCTCTTCACCGGTCGCCATGAACACGATCGAAAAATCGGCGATGTCCGCATGACTGATGAAATGCTTGGTGCCGTTCAGGATGAAATCATCGCCATCCGCGCGCGCGGTCGCTGTCATGCCGCGCAGATCGGAACCCGCGCCCGGCTCGGTCATGGCCAAACAGTCCCACTTCTCCCCTTTCATGCAAGGGTAGAGGTACTTTTCCTTTTGCTCATCAGTGCCCGCCATCAGAATGTTTGACGGACGCGCAACACAAGTCCAGTGCAGCGCATAGTTAGCGCGCCCCAGCTCTTTTTCATACATCAGCCAGGTCAGTGTATCGAGGCCCGCGCCGCCCACCTCTTCAGGCATGTTGGCAGCATACAGGCCTGCCTCTATCGCTTTGACCTGCACATCCTTGATGATCTCCATCGGCAGGTGGCCGGTGCGTTCGACTTCGGCCTCGTGCGGGTAAAGCTCATTTTCAACAAAGGCGCGGGTGGTGTCGATGATCATCGACTGTTCTTCGGTCAGGCCAAACTGCATCTTATACGCTCCGGGCATGGGATTTGCCGCGTATCCTGATTGAGCTTGAAGTCAACACTATGCGAAAATAGAGTTTGATCATGCAGGATTGGTCAAAAACTTCCGCCGCGACGCAGCACATCGGTGTTCTATTGTTTGATGGTTTTTCCAACCATTGCCTTGCCAACACTGTCGAACCCTTGCGCGCCGCGAATATGCTGTCAGGCCGGGCTCTTTATGATTGGCAGTTTCTGTCTTTGGACACCGGTGCCGTCACATCTTCATCTGGCCTGCAGGTGGCCCCGCACCAATCGTTGAGCCAAGCAACAGGCGATCTGTTGGTGGTTATGCCGTCGTACGGCTTTCTATCGCACAGCGGCTGGAGAACCCAAGCGGCCCTACGCTCGGCTATTGGGCGGTTTGACACGCTGGTTGGAATGGACACAGGCAGTTGGTTGTTGGCCGAAGCCGGCCTGCTAGATCGTCATCGCGCCACCATCCACTGGGAAGAATTGATCGGTTTCGCAGAACGATTCCCCGAGGTCGAGGCCGTCCGCGAGCGCTTTGTCATTGACCGGGATCGCATCACCTGTTCGGGGGCTATGGCTGCTTTCGATTTGGTGATGCACCTGATCGGGCGCGATCAGGGGCAAGCCTTGGCGTTGGAAGTGGCACAATTGTTCATGACCCGGGATTCCGCACGGTCGCATTCAGGGGGCGCAGGACCGGCAAGCATGTTTGTGAACAGAGCCTTGGCAATCATGCAAGAGAACCTGGAACACCCCATTCCAATCCCCGAAGTGGCCCGGCGCGTTGGTCGAACGCAAAAGGTACTAGAAACAAGAATGAAAGAAGATCTTGGGGCGTCCCCGGCTCAGGTCTACCGACGCCTTCGCCTTAACCTAGCGCGAAAGCTGGTCATGGAATCGGATTTGCCAATAGCTGAAATCGCATTGCGGTCAGGGTATGACGACCCTAGCGCAATGACACGCGCATTCCGAAAAGAGTTTGGCAAGTCGCCCCGCGCTTTGCGCAGTTAATCTGAACGGGCTTCCATCCGCTGATTCAGGCGCCACACCCCCCAAGACAGCGGAATTGCTGCTAAACCACCAATAAGATAGGCAAGCGGTTCGTCCACAAAGCTTTCGAACATTTGCGTATACCCGTGGATCGCGGCAAAGGTCAGCCCCGCATTGAACAGCGCACGCTGGTTGTGTCGCGAAGCCCAAACAATAATGGCAACCAATGCCACGGCCCATAAGATTGCATAGGCGCCATCCGGAATTACCAGAGCATTTTCACGAAAAGCACCCCGCGCTGCATGGTAACTGTCCCAATCGGGGTAATCGCTGTATCGGCCTGGCCCCCAAATAGTCTCTCCAACAACATCGCCCCAAAGGGACGCAACCAAAGCACATAGATTAGCCACCACAAAGCCAAGTACAGCCAATATCCGCAGGTGGCGACAATCCCGCTCGTGCAGGTGCCGGGCGCCCCAGATGCAAGCTGTGATGAGAAAAGCCATCTGCACGATGGTCAGTGTAGGTTCGGGTGAATAGAACACATAGGCTGCGTGAAAATAGGCTGTGCCAGTCTCAAGAACTTGGGCAAATGGAACAATAGCCAGAGCTGTCACAACCCGAACATCAATCATCCAGCCGACCAAACCGATTGTCACTGCATAGTAGAGCAGGATCAGGTTTCTCAGTGGGGAACCGACCTGGTTCTGCATGACCAACAACTCAATGCCGACCAAATGCATGGAAAGCCCCATCAATATGACCGCCCCCAGCACAAAACCAGCAGACAATGCCCCGTTGCGCCATCGCCAAACCCCAAGGCCGGTCACAAGCGCACCAGCCGGTGTCATGATCCACCCTGCAATGTCCTCATGCTTTTCGACCAGTTCAATGCCGGCCCCACCCATTAACATTCCGGCGCCGATCAATGTCGCAGAGTTGCCAAACATACGGTAAGTGTCCGTCCCTTTGGCGAGGACCAGCAGACCTGCCACCAGCATCAATGTACCGGTTACAGCCACTGCCACAGCGTTTGCGAGCCAAAAGATAAAACCTGCCGTCGCCGCAATGATCCCAAAACACAAGATCGCGTTTACCGCCAAGCGGATCATGACCTCTCGCGAGCGCTCTTCAATCACACGAGCCTGATCAGGGCTTAGCGTTCCATCTTCGACAAGAGTCGTTGTATCTGCCACGACATGCATTGATTGACCTTTGTTCCGTCCGGGTTTCCAAAACTATACATCATTCGCCTCATTCCGAACCCGATCAAAAAAGAGCTATGCAATCTGCATGCGATGTCTGATTTGAACCGGGCGATTAAGGCCCTGTATCTGGCGTTTCTTTCAGCGATCGGGAATTTTGAGCTGACGCACGTATCAGCCCAGCCTGATTATGCAAAATCCGCATGCCTTCATCTTCCAGGCCCAGGTCATCCAAGTGACGAACCAGGGAATCAAGATAAGCGAAGTTCGGCCCCAAACTCCCTTCAGCCAACGCGATCATACCTGCGGCGGTGTCCAGTGGAACATTAGGCATATAACGTGAATTCGTCCTATCCATCAGAAACGTCAAAGCCTCAACTGGACCCTGAGGAGTCTCTATTTCCAAGAACGAAGGAACGTACGATCCCGAAAACATCTCGCGCCGCCACATGAATTGGGTTTCCTGATCGACAAGATCTGCAGGGATGCGAAAGACCACTCCATCGCAGTGACCCCCAGCGTCCAAAGCAGCCATTAACCCCGGGCGTTCATGGGTCCCTCTGCCCCCATCAAGACGCATGCAAAAGCTTCGATGCCACCCCTTGAGTGACCCGTAACGATACTCAGTCAAATGAACGGCAGGATCCCAGATCAAGGAACCGTACGCGAACACCCAAAGGTCTCGATTAAGGCGTTCGGACAGAACGGTTTGACGGTTCTGTTCCCGTTCTCGGTGATCCATGCGCCAACCCGGTGGCCACCCCTCTTCGATGGCTTGCAAATCAAGCTCGTGAAAGCGGTCTAATCCAAACCGCATTTCAGATTGATCTGGCGGAGTTATTTTACCGCGCAAGGCCGGTGTATGTTCGAAGACGTGACTAGGAAATGGCATACATCCATTAAGCCGAGATCGGCTTGGAACACCATAGTCTGCGCATAGTTTTGCAATATTGGTTGCGGGAGTAGGATTTGAACCTACGACCTTCAGGTTATGAGCCTGACGAGCTACCGGGCTGCTCCATCCCGCGACAGTTGACCGAGCTTGTTGTGCTTGGTCTGGATATTTCATCGAATTGAGAGTTTTTGGATTTTACTAGGTTTGGCGGTGAGCTACTCTCCCACGCCTTGAGACGCAGTACCATTGCCGCAGCAGTGCTTAACTTCCGGGTTCGGGATGGGACCGGGTGTTTC